>CAWICW010000020.1:0-297548 GCA_963834685.1 uncultured Actinomycetes bacterium
TGACGATCGGGTAGGGCTCGCTGCGGGCGGGCGGCGAGGGGAGGTGGCCCGCCCGGGGTGAGGACCAGCGAGAGGTGACCGGTGTCCACCACCGCGTCAGCGTGCCGGGCGGTGCAGGAGCTCGATGAGGTTGCCCTCAGGGTCGGCGACGAACGCCATCCGCACGCCCGCTTCCGGCGACGGGCATGGCGGCATGACCGGCCGCGCCCCGCGGGCCACGGCCCGGTCGTAGGCGGCGTCGAGGTCGGTGACGTCGAACGCCACGTGCCCGTACCCGTCGCGCAGCGCGGCCGCAGCCGGCGTGTCCGGCTTGCCGCCCGCCCCCGATCCGGGCCGGTGCAGTAGCTCGATCCGGTAGCCGTGCTGGGGGTGGATGAGCATCTGGATGCTCAGCTCCAGCGGCTCGACCCGCAACGCCAGCTCGGGCACCAGCCCGAACACGTCGCAGAACCACGCGGCCGCACCGGCCAGGTCGGCGACCGCCAGCCCGACGTGATCCAGCCGGGCGCCCTGGTCAGCCATGCGCGTTCAGCCCTTCCTGCTCGCAGGTCAGGTACGACGCGAAGCGGCCGGACGGGTCGTGCTCGGCGCGGATCGCGGTCAGCCTCCGGTACGCGTGGTCGGACAGGAACCGGTCCTGCCGCCGGGTGAAGTCGGTGTCGCCCAGATAGACCCCGGCGCCGTGGGCGTCGGCCAGCGCGGCCGTCCGGGAGTGCACCCACTCGGCATACCGCGCGTCGTCGGCCGGGTCGGCGTAGAGCACGTAGGTCGCGACGTAGACGTCCGCCTCCACCGAGAACGCCATGTCGGGCCGGGAGCCGGTTGGCGCCCACCCGTACCAGATCGAGAACGAGTGCTCGGTCTCCAGCTCGCTCCATAGCTCCTGCAGCATCGGGGCCAGCACCTCGGCCGGCGCATCGGTCCACGTGCAGTCCACGGCGTACCGGTAGCCCTCCGGGTTCTGCGCCGTCTGGGCCAGGTTCTCCTCGGCCACGCTCGTCCGGCCCTGCACGTGCCCGAGCTCCCGCCCGGCCAGGGGACCGTGCTGCAGCGGCGCCAGCATGGTGAGCGCGCCGGAATCGGAGTCGGCCATCACCGTGGTATGCAGCAGCAGCACCGTCCCGTCTGGGCGGGCCGTGCCGTCGTACAGCGGGACGTCGGGCAGCCGGGTGGCCGCGACTACCGGCTCCACCCGCCGGTCCAGCCCGGGCAGTATGTCGTGCAGCCAGGTCAGCAGCTCGACCGTGTCCTCCAACCCGAACGTCGACGTGTCGTGCCACATCACCTTCGGGGCCGGGTAGGTCTGCAGCCGGAACCGCGTGACCACCCCGGGGAAGCCGGGGCCGGCGCCGCGCGCCGCCCACAGCAGGTCAGAGTTCTCCGAAGCGTCCGCGTGGATCAGCGTGCCGTCGGCCGTCACCACGTCCAGGCCGGTCACGCTCTGGCAGGCCCAGCCGCGCGCCCGCCCGTCCCAGCCCTGCCCGCCCTGCAGCAGGTAGCCGCCCAGGCCGACCGAGGCGCAGTGGCCGCCAGGGAACGCCCGGCCCCGTTCGGCCAGGAACGGCGCGAGCTCCAGGCCGCCCCGCACCGCTGGACGCGCCGACACCACCCCGGTGGCCGGGTCATAGGCCAGCTCGCGCATAGCGCCCAAGTCGATCAGCAGCGCGTCGTCGCGCAGGCTCCACGCCGCCCACGAGTGCCCGCCGGACCGGACGCTGACCGGCCACACCCGCGCTCGGCCGCCAGCCGGACGCCCGCCACGACGTCGTCGTCGTCCGCCGCGAGCAGCACCGCCGCGGGAAACCGGTCCGGTCGGCGCGCGTTGAAGATGCGCCCGGTGCGAGCCTCCTCGTACCCGGGGGCGCCACGCAGGAACAGGCGGTCACCGAGCGCCGCCCTCATCCGATGACCGCCGCGCCGCCGTCGACCGGGATGTTCGCGCCGCTCACGTGGCGCGCCTCGTCCGAGCTCAGGAACAAGATCGCGTGGGCGACATCCTCCGGCTGCCCCCACCGGCCCAGCGGGACGCGGGCGGCGATGCTCGCCCCCGGGCCGTCGGGATCGGCCAGCAGCGGGGCCGTGTGCGGCGTCTCGGTCATCGCCGGGCTGACCGCGTTGACCCGGATGCCGTGCGGGCCGCCCTCGACGACCAGCTGGTAGGTCAGCGCGAGGACGCCGCCCTTGGCCGCGCCGTGCGCGTTCTGCGGCATGAAGAACGCGCCCCGCGAGGCCGTGATCGAGGCGACGTTGACGATCGACCCGCCGCCGCCCGCCACCAGGTGCGGCCAGGCGGCGCGGGTGACCAGGAAGACGATGTCCAGCTCGTGCCGGATGGTGAACGACCAGTCGGCGAAGGAAAGCGCATCGATAGGGCCGAACCGGATCGCCGACGCGTTGTTGACCAGAACGTCGATCCCGCCCGTCAGGGCCACGGCCTCCTGCACCCAGCGCCGGGCCCCCTCCTCGGTGGCCAGGTCGACCGGCGCGATGGCGTCCATCCGCCCGCCCTCGGCCCGTACCAGCATCACGAGGAGCTGCAGGCCGTCGACTGGTCGCACCCGGTGCACAAGGGGATCGTGTTCTTCCAGAACGTCGACGCGATCATCGGCCCGGACGACGCCATTGTCTATCCCGAAGGCCTGACCAAGGAGCTCGACTACGAGCTCGAGCTGGCCATCATCGTCGGCCGCAGCGGCAAGTTCTTCGGGCCTGACGAGGCCGAGGACTACGTTGCCGGGTATACCGTCTTCAACGACATCACGGCGCGCGACATCCAGCGCCGGGAAATGCAGTCCGGCGTGTTCTCCTTCTCCAAGGCGATCGACACCTTCTGCCCGATCGGCCCCTGGATCGTGACCAAGGACGAGGTGCCCGACGCCCAGGCGCTGGCCATGGAGCTCCGCGTCAACGGCCAGGTCCGCCAGCGCGGCAATACGGCCCAGATGCTCATCTCGATCCCGCACCTGGTCGCCTACCACTCGGCGCAGGGCTACTCGGCCGGGGACATCCTCACCACCGGGACCATCTCGGGCGTGGCGGCGGTCCAGCCCAACCCGTTCGAGTTCTACCTGCAGCCCGGGGACAACATCGAAGCCGAGATCGAGGGCGTCGGCGTGCTCCGCAACCACGTGGTGCCCTGGAGCGCGGCGCACAGCACCCCCCCGTACTCGACCGACCTGTACTCCTCGAGCGGCTGAAGCGGAAACACCATGATCGTGGCCAGAAACGGACACTATCTGGCCCAAACTGGCCACGATCATGAAAGAGCCTGATGGAGGGCACATGACCCAGCCGCTGCACGTCCTCATCGCCGGCGGCGGCCTGTCCGGCCTGGCCCTGGCCCAGGGCCTGCTCAAGGACGGTCACACCTGCGAGGTCTTCGAGCGCGACGCCGACGACAGCCGCAAGATCGGCTACTACCTGCACATGAACGCCGACGGCGGCGAGGCGTTGCGGCGCTGCCTGCCCGGTGACCTGTTCGAGCTGTACGCGCGGACCTCCCGCCGGACCTACGACCGGCGCGAGTCGGTCGTCCTGGACGACCAGCTCCGCGAGCTCAGCTCGCAGCCGCACCTGGGCCCGCCGAACGAGGGCGACCGGCCGCACACCGGCGTCCACCGAAGGACGCTGCGCTCGATCCTGCGGGCCCGGCTGGGCGACTCGTTCCATGCCGGGAAACCCGTCACCGCGTACCAGGAAACAAGGGACGGAGTATCCGTGACGCTGGCCGACGGCAGCACCGCCCGGGGCGACGTCCTGGTCGGCGCCGACGGCATCCGCTCGGCCGTCCGCGCCCAGAAGCTCCCCGGGACCACGGTCATCGACGCCGGAGTCCGCGGCCTCGGTGTCTTCGGCCGCACGCCCCTGACTC
Organism: uncultured Actinomycetes bacterium; assembly: GCA_963834685.1. GTDB lineage: Bacteria > Actinomycetota > Actinomycetes > Streptosporangiales > Streptosporangiaceae > Palsa-504. Next base: position 3,872 of record CAWICW010000020.1, read on the forward strand.
CCGAACTGGCCGCGCAGATGCCACCGCACCTGTTCGAGGGCGTGATCATCGCCGCGGACCGCAAGGGCTCGCGGCTGCTGATCGCCGTCTACCGGCCCCGGCAGCGGCCGGAGGAGGCGGCGGCCGCGATCGCCCCGGACGTGATGCTCGAGCCGGTCGACGACTACGTCATGATCAGCTGCAGCGTGCCGCCGGGGACGGTGATCCCGCCCGCGGCCCAGTGGACGCCCGGCACCCCGGCCATGCTCCGCGACGCCATGCTGGCCGCCGTCGAGGGCTGGCACCCCACCGCGCGGGCCCTGGTCGCGGGCGTCGACCTCGACTCGATCTTCGTGATCCCGTTCGGGTTCCTCGAGCCCGCCCCGCCCTGGGAGCCGTCGCGGGTGACGCTGGTCGGCGACGCCGCCCACGCCATGCTCCCCACCCTCGGCCTGGGCGCGAACCTCGCGCTGCGCGACGCCGCGCACCTGCTGGACCAGCTGTCGGCCGCCGCCCGCGGCGAGGTCGTCCTGATCCCGGCCATCGGCGCCTACGAACAGGAGATGCGCGACTACGTCTACCCGTTCATGCGGATGACCATGGACCACGACCGGCAGTTCGGCGGCGGCGCGCTCCAGGGCCGTGACCAAGCAGGATGACCAGCCTGCACCATATCGGCTACTGGGTCGACGACCTGGACTCCGCGATGACGCGGTGGGGCCAGGACCTCGGCGTCGGCCCGTTCCAGGTCATCGAGCACGTCACCTTCGAGGAATTCGTGCTGACCGTCGGCGATCAGGCCTACGACGACGTCGTGTTCGACCACGCGGCCGCCTTCGCCGCCTGGGGGCCGGTCGTCGTGGAGCTCAACCAGGTCCACGCGATCGACGACCGCCTGGCCGCGGCGCTCAACCCAACCCCGGGCGCGGTCAGCCACGTGTCGTGGGTGGTACCCGACGTGAAGGAAGAAAGCGCCCGCCTGGCCCGGCTGGGCTGCCGCCTGATCAACACCGCCCGCTCGGGCCCCATCGACGTCGCCTGGCACGACGGCGGCCCGCTGTTCCCCCACCCGGTCGAGCTGCACCAGCACAACGACGTCATCGCCGGCATGCACGCGCGCCTCGCCGCCCTGCGAGGCTGAATGCCCAGGCTCACCGCCGCCGCGCAGGTCCAGCGCCGTCTGTGGGGTACCGACCCGCGGGCCTGGGCGGACCTGGCCGAGGCGCACAACCAGCCGTTGTTCGAGGCGGTGCTCGACGCCGCGCGCGCCGGCCCGGGCACCCGCCTGCTCGACGTGGGCTGCGGTTCCGGGCTCACCCTCGTGCTGGCCAAAGAGCGCGGCGCGATCCCGGCCGGCCTGGACGTCAGCCCCGGCCTCCTCCAAATCGCTCGTGAGCGGCTGCCGGAGGCTGACCTGCGCGAGGGCGACATGGAGTTCCTGCCGTTCGACGACGACACCTTCGACGCGGTGATCGGCGTCAACGCGTTCCAGTTCGCCGGTGACCCGCGGCGGGCGCTGCGCGAGGCGGCACGCCTTACCCGACCGGGCGGGCGCGTGGTGGCCAGCCTGTTCGCCACGCCCGAACGCTCCCAGGGCACCGTCGTGCACGAGGCCATGAACGCCCTCATCCCGCCCGACCAAGCCGCCGACCACGCCCCGTACTCCCTGTCGGCCCCGGGTCACCTCGAGGCCGCCCTGGCCGACGCGGGCATGCACCTGGCGGGTCACGGCGAGGTGGTGTGCCACTGGCGTTACGCCAACCTGGACGACGCCGTCAAAGCCCTGCTCTGCTCCGCGGGCGGCGCCCGGGCCGTCGAAGCGGCCGGGGAGGCTGCGGTCCGCGACGTCCTTCAGCGCGCCCTCGCGAAGTTCCAGGACCCCCGGACCGGCGTGGTCACGCTGGTCAACACGTTCCGCTGGGTGGCCGCCCGCCGCGCGTCATGAGCGGCTGGCCAGCACGATCTGCTCCGCGCGGTCCCACGCCTGGTCAGGGCCGGCTGGCTGGTAGCGGGTCAGCCGGACGGCTTGCCGGACGAGAGACCGCATTTCCGGCCACGGTCCGCCCGCGGCGCCGAGGGCCCGGGCCTGGATCAGCGTGTTGCCCCAGCAAGCCGCCTCGGTCGGCCCGGCCACCACGGGCAGCCGGCAGGCGTCGGCGACCAGCTGGCAGAACAGCGGGTTGGCCGCGCCGCCCCCCACGATGTGGACCGTCCGCACCGGCCGGCCGGTCAGCCGGACCGCGTCGCGGACCGCGTGCCTGATCGCCACCGCCACGCTGTCCAGGATGCAGCGCAGGATCTCCGCCTCGGCCGACAGAACAACCCCTGTGCTCCGCAGGCAGGCCTGGATGATCCGCCGGGTCATCCCGCCTGGCGGCAGGAACGCGGGGTCCTGGACATCAACGAGGGCCCGCAGTCCGTGCACCCGCCCGGCCGCGCGGGTCAGCTCATCCAAGTCCACATGCCGCCCCGAAGCCTGCCATTCCCTGGCGCACTCCTGCAGCAGCCAGAACCCGGTCACGTTGCGCAGGAACCGGGTGGTCCCGTCGACGCCGGCTTCGTTGCTGAAGCCGGCCTGGCGGCCCGCCTCGGTCATGACCGGCGCCGAGAGTTCGACGCCCACCAGCGCCCACGTCCCGGTGCACACGAAGGCGAAGCCCTCGTCGTCGGCTGGCACGCCGGCCACCGCCGCGGCGGTGTCGTGCGACGGCCCGACGATCACCTGCGGCGGCCGCGCCAGGCCCAGGTCGGGGACGGCGGGCCCGGCCACCTCGCCGGCCGCCCGCAGCGGGGGAAACATCTTTATCGGAACGGCCAGCGCCTCCGCGACCTGGTCTGCCCAGGTCATCACCCGGGTATCGAGCAGTCCCGTGGTGGAGGCGTTGGTGAGCTCGGTGCCCAGCTGCCCGCAGAGCCAGTAGGTCATCAGGTCCGGGACCAGGACGACGTGCCGGGCCCGGTCCAGGTCGCGCTCGGCCATCAGCTGGAACACCGTGTTGATCGGCTGCGCGGCGATCCCGGTGGCCTGGTACAGGCGCACGGCGTCGACGCCGTTCACGCCGCCCCCGGTGACCGCGTTCGAACGGCGCCCCGCTCCGCGGGTCCCGGTAGCTGGCCGGGTCGGCGACCAGACCGCCGTCGCCGTCGAGCAGCCCGTAGTCGACGGCCCACCCGTCGACGGACACCGCGTCGAGCGGGCCGTCCGCGGCGGCGGCCCGCAGCCCGGCGCAGATCCCGGCGAACAGCGCGCGGGCATCCCAGCGCAGCACGCCTGCGACCGGTCTGGGCTGGTTGGGGAAACGGTGCACCTCCCGGAGGCGGAAACCCCGGTCCGTTCCGTCTCCTATGACGATCCGCCCGCTGGAGGCGCCCAGATCGATGGCCGCGACCCGGACCCCGCTCACCGCAGGAACCCGGCGGCCACTCCGGAGTCGACCGGGATGTGCAGCCCGGTGGTCTGGGACAGGTTCCCGGCGGTCAGGGCGAACACCGCGGCGGCGACGTGCTCGGGCAGCACCTCCTTCTTCAGCAGCGTGCGCTGGGCGTAGTAGGCGCCCAGGTCCTCCTCGGCCACGCCGTAGACCGCGGCCCGCCGGGCACCCCAGCCGCCGGCGAAGATGCCCGAGCCGCGGACCACGCCGTCCGGGTTGATGCCGTTGACCCGGATCCCGTCGCCGCCCAGCTCGGCCGCCAGCAGCCGGACCTGGTGCGCCTGGTCGGCCTTGGCCGCGCCGTAGGCCACGTTGGCGGGCCCGGCGACCACGCTGTTCTTGCTGCAGATGTAGACGATGTCACCGCCCATGCCCTGGGCCTTCATAGCCCGGGCCGCCTCCCGGGAGACCAGGAACGACCCGCGCGCCATCACGTCGTGCTGGATGTCCCAGTCCGCGGTAGTGGTCTCGAGCAGCGGCTTGGAGACCGAAAGGCCGGCGTTGTTCACCACCAGGTCTACCCCGCCGAAGGCCAGCCCGGCCGCGGCTACGGCCGCCGCCACCTGCTCCTCGTCGGTCACATCAGCGGTGAACGGCACCGCGACGTCGGCGTTCCCGAGCTCGGCCGCCACCGCTTCCGCGCGGTCACCGTCCCGGTCGGCCACCACCACGCAGGCGCCCTCGGCGGCCAGCCGGCGGGCGATGGCCCGGCCGATCCCGGACCCGGCCCCGGTGACCAGGGCGATCCGGGTCGCCAGCGGCCTGGGCGGGGGCATGCGCTGGAGCTTGGCCTCCTCCAGCGCCCAGTACTCGATCCGGAACTTCTCCGCCTCGTCAATGGGGGAGTAGGCCGACACGGCCTCGGCGCCGCGCATCACGTTGATCGCGTTGACGTAGAACTCCCCCGCCACCCGGGCGGTCTGCTTGGTCGCGCCGTAGCTGAACATCCCGATGCCGGGCACCAGCACGATGGCCGGGTCCGCGCCGCGCATCGGCGGCGAGTCCGGCCTGGCGTAGCGCTGGTAGTAGGCGGCGTAGTCGGCCCGGTAGGCCGCGTGCAGCTGCCGTAGCCGCTCTGTCACCTGGTCGAGCCGGGCGTCCGGCGGCAGGTCGAGGACCAGGGGCCGCACCTTGGTCCGCAGGAAGTGGTCCGGGCACGACGTGCCCAGCGCGGCCAGCCGCGGGTGCTCGGCCCGGGAGATGAAGTCGAGCACCACCTCGGCGTCCACGTAGTGGCCGGCCTGCGGCCGGTCGGTCGAGGCCAGGCCGCGGATGACCGGGGCCAGTTCGGCGGCGCGGGCCAGCCGCTCGGTCTCGGGCAGCGGCTCGTAGCCGGAGATGACCGGGCCGAACGGCTCGGCCTTGCCGTTCGCCGCGATGAACTCCGCGGCGGTCCGGATGATCTCCAGCGACCGCGCCTCGCACTCCTCGCTGGTCCGCCCCCACGCGGTGATGCCGTGCCCGCCCAGCACCACCCCGATCGCCTGCGGGCTGGCCGCGGCGATCGCCGCGATGTCCAGGCCGAGCTGGAAGCCCGGCCGCCGCCACGGCACCCACGCCACCCGGTCGCCGAAGCACCGCGCGGTCAGCTTCTCCCCGTCCGCCGCGGTGGCCAAGGCGATCCCGGAATCGGGGTGCAGGTGGTCGACGTGCGGCGCCTCGACCAGCCCGTGCATCGCGGTATCGATCGACGGCGCCGCGCCGCCCAGGCCATGTAGGCAGAAGTCGAACGCCGCGACCATCTCGTCCTCCCGGTCCACGCCGGGGTAGGAGTTCACCAGCGCGCGCAGCCGGTCCAGCCGCAGCACCGCCAGGCCCGCCGGCCGCAGCGTGCCCAGGTCACCGCCCGAGCCCTTGACCCACAGCAACTCGACGTCCTCGCCGGTCACCGGATCGACCGCGGTGCCCTTGGCCGAGGTGTTGCCCCCGGCGTAGTTCGTGTTCCGCGGGTCCGAGCCGAGCCGGTTCGACCGCGCGATCAGGTCCCCGACGGGACTGCCGCCGCTCATCTAACGCTCCCCACCCCGCAGGTGCTCCTCCGGTCCGTTCCGCCACTATCTTCTGCGCGTACCCGGACCGCTGATAAGCCGCCACCGGATCGGCCTCCAGCCCCGTTTCCTCGCGCAGTCCGGCCAGCAGCGGGCGCACGTCGGTGTCGTAGGCGTCCATCAGGGCGGCGTTCGCGGCCAGCACGTCCCCGGCCTGCTGAGCCTCGCCGAGCGTCTCCGCGTCGATGAGCAGGGCCTTGGCCGTGGCCTCCTGGACGTTCATCACCGAGCGGATCTGGGCCGGGATCTTGGGCTCGATGTTGTGGCACTGGTCGAGCATGAACGCGACCCCCTGGGCGGGGGCCAGCGCGCCGGCCTTGACCACCTCGTGCATGATGCGGAACAGCTGGAACGGGTCGGCTGCCCCGACCATGAGGTCGTCGTCGGCGTAGAAGCGGCTGTTGAAGTCAAACCCGCCGAGGCGTCCCGCCCGCAGCAGCAGGGCCACGATGAACTCGATGTTCGTGCCCGGCGCGTGGTGGCCGGTATCGACCACGACCTGGGCCTTGGGGCCCAGGGCGGTGCAGTGCAGGAGGCTGGTGCCCCAGTCGGGCACGTCGGTGGTGTAGAACGACGGCTCGAACAGCTTGTACTCCAGCAGCATCCGCTGGTCGGGGCCGAGCCGCTCGTAGACCGCCCGGAGCGCGTCGGCCAGCCGGTCCTGCCGAGCCGCGATGTCGTCCTGGCCGGGGTAGTTGGTGCCGTCGGCGAACCACAGCTTCAGGTCCCGCGACCCGGTCGTATCCATGACGTCCACGCACTCGAGCAGGTGGGCCACGGCTTTCTTGCGGATCCTCGGATCCGGGTTGCAGACGCTGCCCAGCCGGTAGTCGTCGTCCTGGAACACGTTCGCGTTCACGGTGCCGATCCGGATCCCGCGCTCCTGCGCGTACCCGGCCAGGGCCGCGTAGTCGTCGACCTTGTCCCAGGGAATGTGCACCGCCATGCTGGGGGCCACGCCGGTGAAGCGGTGGACCTGGGCCGCGTCGTCGGCTTTTTCCCAGGGCGTGCGGGGCACCCCGGGCTGGCCGAATACCTTGAACCGCGTCCCGGTATTCCCGAACGCCCAGGAAGGCAGCTCGATCTCGTGCTGCCGCAGGGCGGCCTTGACGGCGGCCAGGTCACGCATTCCGTTCATCTCCACTTCAAGTTCACGTTCCTGCCCGGCTGGTCAGTCCAGATGGAAGATCTCGCTTATCCGCTGGAACCCCTGATCGGGCGGCCGGCCGTTCAGTTCGGCGAAGTAGGGCGCCATCTCCGCCTGCCATCGCTCATTTACTTCGGTCTGCGCCATCCGGTCGAGCGCGGCCTGGTAGTCGTCGGTCTCCAGATAGCCGACGAGCATCCCGTCGTCGGTCAGGAAGAGGCTGTAGTTACCCCACCCGGCCTCGCGCAGCGCAGCCAGCATCTCTGGCCATACCTTTTCATGCCGCTCCCGGTACTCCGCCAGCCGCTCCGCGCGGACCCGCCCCAGAAAGCAAACCCTCTCCATGCGCCCTGCCTCCGCGCCCCGGTTGCCGGGTCGATGGGCCGTTGTACCAGCTCTTACTGGTACAACGGCCCATCGACCTCATCCGGCCTGGGTCAGAAGTTGAATTGGTTGATATTTGAGGAGTTGAAGGTGAAGGGCGGACCGAGCAGGACGGTCTTGTCGGCGCCGATCGTGAACGTGCCCAGCTTGCCCGCGCTGAACGTCTGGCCCTGGGTGCCGTTGATCTTGCCCGACGCGAACTCGACCGCCGCGTAACCGGCCAGGTAACCGAGGTTGGCAGGGTTCCACAGCTCGAATTCCTTGATGGTCCCGTCGGCAACGTACTTCTTCAGCGAGTCAGGAGTGCCGAGCCCGGTCAGCAGGACCTTGCCGCGGTACTTGGCGGTGTCCAGGACCGCCGCCGCGGCGGCGATCCCGACCGTGGTCGGGGAGATGATGCCCTTCAGGTTCGGGTACTGCTCGAGCAGTCCCTGGGTCACCTGGGTGGCCGTGGTCGGGTCGTCGTTGCCGTAGACGGTCGCGACGAGCTTCATCTTCGGGTACTTGGTCAGCTCCTGCTTCATGTAGCCGATCCAGGCGTTCTGGTTCGTGGCCGAGGCGGCGGCCGACACGATCGCGATGTCTCCGGTGTCGTTGAGTTCCGAGGCCAGCACGTCGACCTCGCTGGTACCGATTTGCGCGGTCGAGGCCTGGTTGATGAACATGTCCCGGCAGGTCGGCGCGTCCGAGTCGTAGGTGATGACCGTGATCCCGCGCTTCATCGCGGCGTTCAGCGTGGGGCACAGGGCCGTCGGGTCGGTGGCCGACACGATGAGCACGTTCGCGCCCTTGCTGATCGCCGCCTGGATGGCCGGGATCTGTGAGGCCGGCGTGGCCGCCGTGCCGCTCGTCTCCGTGCCGGTCTCGCCGAGCGCGTCCAGGGCGGCGATCGCGCCGCCGGACTTAGCGCTGTCAGCGGTGGTGAAGTAGTTGTTCCCGAGGTTCTTCGGGATGATGAAGACCTTCAGGCCCGTCTTCAGCCCGCCCGAAGCCGAGGAACTCGACGAGGCCGACGACGACGTTGACGACGACGTTGAACTCGAACTCGATGATGAGCACGCCGCGAGCAGGACCGACACCATGACCAGGCCGCTGGTCAGCCAGGCCGTCTGTCTCAGTTTCATATCTGAATCCTTTCAATGCGATCGATGAGCGAAACCTGCGTGTGCGGCGCGGCGCCGGAGCCGGTAACGCCAGCGTCAGCCGTCTGGTTACGGCGGAGTACTCGCCGTCGGAGGGATCTGCGATGCGTCGGCGCCCGGGTGGCCAGGCCGCCCGGGTAGCCACTTCTGGAGCCGGCCCGACAAGGCCGCCGCATTCTGGCCGAAGACGGACAGGAGCAGCAGCGCGCCGGTGACGATCCCGGCCGCTTCCTGGTTGAAGTTCGTGAGCAGCAGCGCGTTCTGCAGGCCCGCGAAGGCGAGCACCGCGAGGACGACGCCGACGATCGAGCCCTTGCCGCCGAAGATCGACACCCCCGCGAGCAGGACGATCGCGATCACGTCGAGTTCCAGGCCCAGCCCGTTGTTCTGCACGGCGGTGTCGAGGCGGAACGTCCACAGCACGCCGGCCAGGGCGCAGGTCAGCCCGGACACCATGAACAGGATGGTCTTGTTCCGCTTGACCCTGAGGCCGGCGAACCGGGCCGCCTCGACGCTGGCGCCCATGGCGTACAGGGACCGGCCGAACGGCGTGGCGTGCAGCACCACGCCGAAGATCACGGCCAGCACGATGAACAGGGCGGCGGAGTAGGTGAGGGCGTTCCCGGTGAACGGCACCGCGTTGACGCCGAGGTTGGTGTAGGTGGTCGGGAAGTTGGCCACCGTGTTCGGACCGAGCAGGATCGTCGCGATCCCGCGGTACAGCGCCAGCGTGCCGATGGTGACCGCCAGCGAGGGCAGCCCGAGGCGGGTGACGAGCAGGCCGTTGAACGCGCCCGCGGCCAGTCCCACCACCGCGATCAGGGTGAAGATGCCGATCATCGGCCAGTGATCGGCCCACAGCACGCCGAGCAGGGCGCTGGACATGCCGAGGATGGACGCGACGGACAGGTCGATCTCCCCGCTGATGATGATCAGCGTCATCGGCAGCGTCATGATCGCGATCTCGCCGTTGGACAGGCCCAGGTTGAACAGGTTGTTGCTGGTCAGGAACTGAGGCGAGACCGACACGCCGACGATGCCGATGATCACCACCACCAGCGCGAGGCCCGTTTCCCACCGCAGGGCCGGACGTAGCTTCTCACTCACGGTGGCGCGGCCGCGCCCCTCCGGCTCACTCACCGCGGGCCTCCTCTCAGTCGCAGCGAAGCGGCGAGCCGGACGGCGATGAACCGGTCCACGGTGATGGCCAGGAGGAGCAGGAAACCCCAGATGGCCTGGTCCCAGAACGGCGAGATGCCCAGGACGTAGAGCGCGGAGCTGATCGTGTTGAGCAGCAGCGCGCCGAGCGCCGCGCCCACCGCGCTGCCGCTGCCGCCGAAGATCGCGACGCCGCCGACCACCACCGCGGATATCACCTGGAGCTCGTAGCCGGTTCCCGCGGTGGAGTCGACGGTGCCGTATTGCGCGGCCCACAGCACGCCCGCCACCCCGGCGATCGCGCCGCTCACCGCGAACGCCACGAAGACGCGCCGGCCCACCGGGATCCCGGCCAGCCGCGCCGCATCCGGATTGGACCCGATCGCGTACAGCTCGCGGCCGGACCGGAACGACCGCAGGTAGTAGGCGCCGATCCCGATCACCACCGCGACGGCGATGGCCAGGTCGGGGATGCCGATCACGGTGGCCTTCGGGATGTTGAGGAACGCGCTGGGCAGTGAGCTGGCCACGACTTCCTTGCCGCCGACGATCAAGATGTCGACGCCGCGGAAGATGTACAAGGTGGCCAGGGTCACGACCAGGCTCGGCACCCGCCCGGCCGACACCATGATCCCGTTGAGCAGGCCGCAGACCAGGCCGATGCCGAGACCGGCCAGGAACACCACGACGATGGGGATGCCGTGGTGCTGGCCGAACAAGTTGGCCGACAGGTAGGCGGAGAGCCCGAGCACGGAGCCGACCGACAGGTCGTAGTTCCGGCTGATGACGACCATCGTCTCGCCCAGCGCGAGCAGGGCGAACACCGTGGTGTTGATCAGTATGAACTGGATGTTCGTGGTGTCGAGGAACCGGGGCTGGACCGACGCCGTGACGGCCACGAACAGGACCAGGACGACGATGATGCCCGATTCCCTGATCCGGAAGGCGCGCTCGGTCAGCCTGCGCGCGCTCGCGCCGGCCGCGGCCGGCGGCCGCTCGCTCCGCGAGACCAAGGTGGTGTTCAATTACTGGCCCCCCTCGCGGGCGCTTCGCTGGCTTCGGGGGGCGGGGGCGGGGCCTGGCCGGTGGCGGCGGAGAGGATCTCCTCCTCCGAGGCGCCCGCGTGCGCGAACTCGGCCATCAGCCGTCCCTCGCGCATGACCAGGATGCGGTCGCTGACCCGGAGCACCTCCGGCAGCTCGGAGGAGATCATCAAGATGCCCACCCCGTCCCGGGCGAGCTGCAGGAGCAGGTGATGGACCTCGGCCTTGGTGGCCACGTCGATGCCTCGAGTGGGTTCGTCCACGATCAGCACCGCGGGGTGGCGGCCGAGCCACTTGGCCAGCACGACCTTCTGCTGGTTGCCGCCGGACAGCATCGACACCGGATCCTTGAGCCGGCCGTACTTGATCGTCAGCCGGGCCGCCCAGTCGCTGGCCAGGGTGCGCTCGGCCGCCGCCCGGATGATCCCCCCGTGCTGCAGGCGCTGCAGCGAGGCGAGCGCGATGTTCTGCTGCACGGACATGTCCATGACCAGGCCCTGCTGGCGGCGGTCCTCCGGCACGAAGCCCACCCCGGCCGCCATGGCCCCGGTCGGAGAGCCGCGGCGCAGGCCCTGCCCGCGGACCGCCACCGAGCCCGCGTCGTACCGGTCGATGCCGAAGATCGCGCGGGCCACCTCGCTACGCCCGGAGCCGACCAGTCCGGCCAGCGCGACGATCTCGCCGGCCCGGACGGTGAAGGAGATATCGGTGAACACGCCCTCGCGGGTCAGCCGCTCCACGCTCAGCAGCGGTTCACCGGGCGTGCCGTGTGCTTCGTCCGGCCGTTCGGCGAGCTCACGGCCGACCATGGCCCGGACCAGGTCACCCGCGACCAGGCCGTCGAGCCGCTGGGTGAGCACGTGCCGGCCGTCGCGCATCACCGTGACCCGCTGGCACAGCTCGAAGACCTCCTCGAGCCGGTGGGAGATGAACAGGACCGCGGTCCCCGACGCGCTCAGCGCCCGCACCACGTCGAACAGCCGGTCCACCTCGGCGGCCGAGAGCGCGGCCGTGGGCTCGTCCATCACGATGACCCGGGCCTCCAGCGAGATGGCCTTGCCGATCTCGACCACCTGCTGGTCCGCGATGGACAGCCCGCGCGCGATCCGCGCCGGGTCGAGCTGGACCCCGAGCCGGGCGAAGATCGCCGCCGCCTCGGTACGCATCGCCCGCCGGTCGATCCGCCGCCCGCCCCGCAGCGGCTGACGCCCGATGAACATGTTCTCCGCCACGGTCAGGTCCGGGAACAGCGCTGGCTCCTGGTAGATGACCGCGATCCCCGCCGCCCGCGCCATCGCCGGGCCGTGCAGCGTGGCCTCGTGCCCGTCGACCAGCAGCGCGCCGGCGTCCGGCTGGTACACCCCGGCCAGGATCTTCACCAGGGTCGACTTGCCCGCGCCGTTCTCCCCGACTAGGGCGTGTACCTCCCCGGGGTACAGCTCGATCGATCCGTCCAGCAGCGCGTGCAAGGCGCCGAAGGACTTCGCGGCGTGGCTCAGCGCCAGTACCGGCCCGGAAGCTCCGGTCTCCTGCTGCCCGGAGCCGGAAAGCTGCCCGGAGCCGGAAAGCTGCCCGGAGCCGGTCTCCCGCTCGCCGTTCTCCACCCTCAGCCTCCGTTCTCAGAGACCTCTCGCGTCCCGGGCATCACTCTGCTGCGCAAGATTCCATTAATGGAACGTTTCAATTAGTCTTGTAGTGTCGTCTCGGGCTGAATGCATGTCAATGCCCCCGCTCCGCCTCGCCACTCAATCGTTATCAGGGCCAAGCGCCGGGCAGTGCCCGGAATGCCTGCCACCCGCCCACCGCGACGAGCTTGGAACAGGGCACGAACTTCCTGGCCCGGGCGATCAGGCGTATCAGGTGCGGGCGTCTACGATGGAACGCCGAGGGCGTGTTGAGCTGGGACACCAGCGCCGAGGGTCCGGAGGGCTGATGGCTGCGGGCATGAAGGACGTGGCGAGCCTGGCCGGGGTTGCGGTCGGCACCGTGTCGAACGTGCTGAACCATCCGGACCTGGTGCGCCCGCTGACCCGCGCTCGCGTCGAGGCCGCGATGGAGGAGCTCGGGTTCATCCCGAACGGCTCCGCGCGCCAGCTCCGCGCCGGCCGGAGCCGCTGCCTAGGCCTGGTCGTGCTGGACGTGACGAACCCGTTCTTCACCGAGGTGGCCCGCGGCGTCGAAGATTACGCGCAGGCTGCGGGCTACGCCGTGATCTTGTGCAACTCGGACGAGGCGCATGACAAGGAGCGCCGGTACCTGCGGGTGCTCGAAGAGCAGCGGGTGCGCGGCATCCTCATCACCCCGGTGCACGGCCGCTCACCCGAGCTGCGGCGGATCCGCGACCGCGGCACTCCGGTGGTGCTGCTCGACCGGCCGGGTTCGCACGCTCAGTGCTCGGTCGCCGTCGATGACCGGCGCGGCGGCGAGATCGCGGTCACCTACCTGCTCGGCCTCGGGCACCGGAGCATCGCCCTGGTCAACGGCCCGACCGCGATCCGGCAGTGCGCCGACCGCCGCTGGGGCGCCTACCGGGCGGTGGAGCAGGCCGGGCTCGACCCGGCCGCGGTCCTGACCCAGGTCACCGTCCCGGCCATGAACCCGCGTGGCGGTGCCGCCGCCGCCGACGACCTGCTCCGCGACGCACGCACCAAGCCGACCGCCGTGTTCTGCGCCAACGACATGTTGGCGCTTGGCCTGCTGCGCGGGCTGAGCCAGGCGGGCGTGAGCGTGCCGGGAGATCTCGCGGTCGTCGGCTACGACGACATCGAGTTCGCCGCGGATGCTGCCGTTCCGCTCACCTCGGTCCGCCAGCCCAAGTACCAGCTCGGACGCGCGGCGGCCGAGCTCCTGCTCGACGAGGCCGACCGCCCGGCCGAGCACGAGCACCGCCGTATCGTCTTCACGCCCGAGCTCGTGGTTCGGGCCAGCAGCGGCTCGGGCCTCACGATCACCGGGGGCGCCGCGGGTCTCGCAGCAGGAACGTAAGGGCGCATCACCGGGACACGCCGGACACTGACGTCACGCATACGGGGCTGAGGCTACGTCCGCGTGGTCCGCAGGACGGCCGTGACCAGCGGGAAGACGAACTCGCCCGCGCCGGTCTCGGGGCGGGCGTGCAGGAAGTCGCGTACCTCGGCCAGCAGCCGGGCCCGTCCGGGCTCCTCCATGACCAGCAAATTCGAGTGCGTCGCGATGGTGGCCAGCAGGGAGTCCGCGGTTCGCCGCTGCCCGTTCTCGAACTCCGCGACGTCGGGCGGCTCGAACCAACCGGACCCCGCCGCGGCCAGCCGCTCCAGGCGGGCCTGCGCTGCCGTGTCCCGCCACCGCAGCAGGGTGACGTTCGACTTGCCCTTGCTGATCTGGGCCAGCGTCGCGACCCAGCCGACCCGGTCGTCATCGACGTTCCACAGCGCGGCGAGCACGCCGCCCCGGGTGAGTACCCGGGCGATCTCCGGTATGGCCCGGTCCAGGTCGAACCAGTGCATGGCCTGGCCGACCAGGACGGCGTCCACGCTCGCGTCGGGTAGCGGGATGTTCTCCGCGGTGCCGGTCAGCGCGCTCAGGGTCGGCACCGATCCGAGTTCGCGCCGAAGCTCGGCGAGCATGGCCGGATCGGGCTCCACGGCCGTGACCTCGGCGGCGAGGCGGACGAGGGTCGCGGTCAGCTTGCCGGTTCCGGCCGCCAGGTCGAGTATCCGCAGCGGTTCGCGATCCCGGACCGGCGAAAGGGCCCAGCGGACGGCGGCCTCGGCATATCCGGGCCGGTGCTCCGCGTAGGCGGCCGCGACGGTGCCGAACGACGAAGCCTGCCGCACGATGGAATCCAGTTCGGCCTGGTTCTCTTCCTCGGTCAGCTCCACTCCGCCCAGTTTATTCGGCCGGGTGCCTGGCGTCGTAGGCGACCTGAGCGGCGCTGATCTCAGGCAGGTGGCTGTCGGCCCAGGTGACTAGCTGGCCGATGGTGTCGAGCAGGGTCAGGCCCATGGGGGTCAGGTCGTATTCGACCCGCGGCGGGATGACGGGATGGATGGTGCGGGTCACGATGCCGTCCCGCTCCAGCCCGCGCAGCGTGACGGTCAGCATCCTGGCCGTGATGCCGTCGACCGAGCGGTGCAGTTCGCTGAACCGCTTGGTGCCCTGACCGAGCAGGTCGATCACGTACATCGACCACTTGTCACCAACCCGCTGCAGGACTTCGCGGGCGCGGCAGGCCGACGGTTCGCCCCCCGCCGCAGCAGACGGGCAAACCGGGTCGACGTGCCCGGAATCCACGAAAATCCCTCCTCCGTATCCCACCAGGTTACTTCGCGCGGCCCGGCCGGCGAAGAGCTTGACGCTTCAACATTTAGTGCTTGACGCTTCAAGTATAACGGGTTACTATAAGGAAGCAAGGCACGCAAGCGTACTTGCACACAAGAGAGTATCAAGTTACCTGGAGGCATAATGACCACCGCCGCGGTGAAGATTCCCGGCTACGTCGCCGGATCCTGGACCATCGACCCCGTGCACTCTGAGGTGTCCTTCGTCGTCCGTCACATGATGGTGAGCAAGGTCCGTGGCCGTTTCGACAAGTTCGAGGGCGCGATCACGACCGCCCCGGACCCGCTGCAGTCGACCGTGACCGCCACCGTCGACCTCAGCTCGGTGAACACCGGGAACGAGACCAGGGACAACCACATCCGCAGCGAGGACTTCTTCCACGTCGAGAAGCACCCCACGATGACCTTCCGCTCCACCGGAATCCGCCCCGAGGGCGAGAACTTCCTGCTCGACGGTGACCTCACCCTCCACGGCGTCACCAAGCCGGTGACGTTCTTCCTGGAGCTGAACGGCTTCGGCCCCGACCCGTACGGCGGCACCCGCTCCGGCTTCTCGGCCACCACCGAGATCAACCGCAACGACTGGGACGTCAGCTTCAACGGTGCGATCCCCGGCACTAACAACGCCATGGTCCTCAGCGACAAGGTCACGATCAACCTGGAGATCGAAGCCGTCCTCAGTCAGGGCGAGTAAACCAGCACCACCAGCACCGCCCGCCAGAGCGCTGGGCCGAGGGAACCGTCAGCACGGCCCCCTCGGCTCAGCGCGTTTTATTTTCGGCCGAACGGACCACGGTGCCTGCTCAGCCGCCCACACCGTGCTTCTCGAGGTAGTCGAGGTAGAGCGGGCGCAGCGCCTCGGCCACGTCACCCTTCCCCGAGTCGATCGCGTCGGCGAGCAGGGCGGTCACCTTCGTGATATCCCGCCCGGCCTCGATGTCGTGTCCCTCGGAGGCCTCGGCCGCCGGGATGGCCCGCAGCAGCTCCCACAGGAACTCCACGTCGACGTGATGCAGGGCCCGCCGTACGGCCATGTCATGCAGCTCGCGGGAGGGTAGCGCGTCCAGTTCATCGCGGGTCACGCGTGGACTCTATCTCCTCGGCACCCCTCGCACCGCGCCGGCCGCCGGACGCGGCCTGGACGACGGCCCGGACGCCCTCGTGTGCGGGCAGGTCCTCGAGCAGGACCGGCGCTCCCTCCCCGTCGGCGAGCGGGATCCGCCAGTTCGGGTACTCGTTCACCGTCCCCGGCAGGTTCTGCGGCCGGCGTGCGCCCACCGCCTCGGCCAGCGACACGCCGATCAGCATGGCCGGCGTCCGCGCCAGGAAGCCGTACAGGGCGACCGTGAACTCCTCCGGCGTCACCCCGGCGGCCCCGTCCGGCCGGGCGAGGAGGCCTTCGCGGGCCAGCATCGCGAGCCATCCGTCCATCTCGGCCCGGGCGGCGGCCCGCTCGTCCGCCTCCGGCTCGGTGAGCAGGCCGAGCTCGGCACGGATGGTGACCTGCTGCCCAGTGAGGAACGTCGCGGCGGGCGGCATGTCATGCGTGCCGACCGTGGCCAGGCAGCCCCGGCGCCACCCGCCCGGCGGACGCGGCGTGCCGTCCTGACAGCGTTCGAACCAGAGTATGGACGTGCCGAGCACCCGGCGGTGAGCCAGGAAGTCGCGCAGCCACGGCTCGACCGTGCCGAGATCCTCCCCGATGGCCAGCGCCTGCGCGCGGGCCGCCTCGGCGCACAGCACGTTCCCGATCAGCTCGTGGTCATAGCGCACGTAGGTGCCCTGGCCGGGGGTCATCCCGGCGGGTATCCACCACAGCCGGGCCAGCCCCATGACGTGGTCGATGCGCAAGCCCCCGGCGTTCCGCATGGTGGCCGCGGTGAGCTCGGCCACCGGCCGGCCTGCGCGGCCAGCCAGCCGGGGTGCCACGGCGGCAGCGTCCAGTCCTGGCCACGCTGGTTGAATTCGTCCGGCGGCGCGCCGACGCTCATGCCCGTGACGATCACGTCCTGCCGGGCCCACGCGTCGGCGCCGCCCGGATGCGCGCCGACGGCCAGGTCGTTGATCACGCCGATGCTCATGCCGGCCCGCCGGGCCGCGCGCTGCGCGGCGACCGCCTGCTCGGCGGTCAGCCACTGCAGCCAGGCGTGGAAGTCCACCCGGTCGGCCCGCGCCTGGCGCAGCGCCGCCACCTCCGGCGAACGCGGATCGGCGAGCGCGGCCGGCCACGTCCGCCAGTCCGGGCCGTGCACCTCCGCGATCGCGCACCAGATCGCCCAGTCCTGCACCGCCTCCAGGTCGCGGGCCCGGAAGGCATCAAGCTCGGTCTGGCGCCCGGGGCTGAGCCCCGCCGCGCGGATGATCTCCAGCGCCGCACGTTTGGCCGCCCAGACCGCGTCCCGGTCGATCAGGGCCGCCGTCCGGCTGGCCGCGCGCAGCGGTGCACCGAGCGCGTCGACCCGGGCCCGGTCACCCGCGCCGAGCCTGGCGTACTCGGGGACGTCCTCGATGCGCAGGTAGAGCGGGGACAGGTGGCGCCTGGTCATGGCCAGGTACGGGGACGGGCTGATCGGAGCGGTCGGCTCGGCCGCGTGCAGCGGGTTGACCAGCACGAAGTCCGCGCCCAGCGCGGTGCCGCTCCACGCGGCGAGGTCGGCCAGGTCGCGCAGATCGCCATGCCCCCAGGAGCCGCGGGAGCGCACCGAGTACAGCTGCACGGCGAAACCCCAGGACCTGCGGCGCGGAAACGGCGCCACTGCCTCGCCCGCCGGCGCCTTCGCCGCGGCCGGGCATCGCTCGTCATCCAGCGCCTCAAGGACGGCCGCCAGCGTCTCGTCGATGACCTCGACGACGCGGCCCCGCCAGTTCTGGTACGCGACCGCCACGCCGTGCGCCTGGGCCCGGCGGATGAGTTCTGCCCGTCCTGTCACCGCACTAGTGTGCTCCCCGAAAGCCCCAACCGAGGACGGGGCATCTCAGTCTTAGTGGGCAGAAGGACTCCGCAATCAGCGGATCCCGTGCATACAGGACGATTGTCATGAAGCTTCTTCCCACCACAGCCCGGCGGGTGGTCGCGGTCGCCGCCGCGGCCGTAGCCGGCCTGGCCATTTCCACCGCCGCCTACGCCGCTACCTCGTCAGGCACGGCGGCCGCCTCGGCCGCCTCCATCTCCAGGTGCACTGCCAGTGACCTCGGCGTCTGGCTTGCGGTCAACGAGGGCAACGGCGCCGCCGGCACCATCTACTATCCGCTTGAGTTCACCAACCTGAGCCACCACACGTGCTACCTGTATGGCTACCCGGGCGTCTCCGCACTGGACCACAACGGGAACCAGCTCGGCAGCCCGGCGGGCTGGGGCAGCCTGAAGGGCGCGCGCATCGTGAACATCGCGCCCGGCGCGACCGCGCACACGCTGCTGGCCTACCACGACGCCGCGGTCACCACCGAGCCCGGATGCGACCCGGTGTTCTCGGCGGCGCTGCTGCGCGTCTACCCGCCCGGCCAGCGCAGCTACACCTTCGCGGCCTTCTCGTTCGAGGCGTGCTCGCACGCCGGGCCGATCTGGATGAGCATCACCGAGCCGATCGTCCCCGGCGTGGGCACGGTCTACGGCTGAGTCGTTACGCCCTCCTGACGCCGCCTCGCCGGGCTTCCGCGGGGCGGCGTCAGCTTTCGCCGACCGGTTCCAGGACGAACACCGGGATCTGCCGCGTGGTCTTCCGCTGGTATTCCGCGTAAGGCGGGTATGCGGCGACCGCCCGCTCCCACCACGCGGCACGCTCCTCGCCGCTGACCTCGCGGGCCCTCATATCCTGCTTGTGCGGCCCGTCCTGCACCTCGACCAGGGGATTCGCGCGCACGTTGTAGTACCACACCGGATGCTTCGGGGCGCCGCCCTTGGACGCCACCATGGCGTACCGGCCGTCGTGCTCGACCCGCATGACCGGCGTCTTGCGCACCTTGCCGCTGCTGGCGCCAAGATTGGTCACGATCACCACCGGAAGCCCGGTGTCGCGCAGCGTCAGGCCCTGCGTCCCGCCGGAGCCCTCGTACAGCTCGACCTGATCGCGCACCCAGGCCTGGGTGCTCGGCTCGTATTCTCCTTCAACAGGCATGGCGCTATTCAATACCAGACGCCGCGCAACCCCGGCGCCCCGGGCCACGTCTGACGGCCGCGATCCCGCGTGACACACCCGACAACTGGTACCAGATGGACGCCTGCCTGAGCCCGCCGACCTGCCTCAGCAAGAAGCCCAGATCTCCGCCATGCTCAGCACCGTCCGGATTACCAAAGGTGACTAACGGGGCCGACACCTGCCTGGCCGCAGCCAGTTATGCGGCGTGAGGGCGCGGAGCCATAAGCCCGGCGACGCTACCAACGATGTAATTGGTGTAGGTATGGAGTAAGATAGCAACTCGTCCTGCGATGACCCGGCTCGGGATCAGGTAAATCGCGAGGTCGCCGTCCACGATGAAAAACCAGTCGATCAATTCCGGATCGTAAGGAACCAGGCGTTCCCGATTGCCGACCGAATAGGGCCTTCGGCCGACCACCACCGTCCAGCCGTCCTTGCTGAAGCATGTCGTCGTCTTGACCTGTACTCGCTTGACTCCCTCCTGCATCGATACCAGCAGGTCATAAACGGCAGGCTCCAAGGGGACCGCCACGTTGAACCCGCACAGCGAGAACCAGGATGCGGCGATGGATGTGGCCGCATCACGCAAGTAGCGAAGGTCCGGCTTTATTTCGGCAGATCCCTGAGAGCTCGCAGTGGGGTTCTTCAGGTGCGCGAGGTCGAGTCCCAGGCGCATCGCATGAGCTTTAACCCGTGTACGCCCATCCCCGCTATGTGGCGCCAAGCCGAGCGTCATAAGCAATTCGTCCCAGGACTGGGCATCAATGACAGCGCGCCTCAGTTGCGCGTCGGACCACCCGCGCTTTCCCTTGAAATGGGATGTATCCAGCCCGAGGCGGACAACCTGGCGCTTCATGATCCGGATCGCTCCGGCGGAGTTGGGGCGCAATCCTAGCGCGCGCATCACGTCGCGCCAGTTCGTGGCCGCCGCGACAGCATCCTTTAGCTGGGCGTCCGACCACGGGCATTCTGATTTTGATGGTTGATCCACATCAGAACGGTAGCCGGTACTACTGACATTTTGATGCTCAGTTCGAACTGCCTGTTGTCGGGACGCCGGGATTTGAACCCGGGGCCTTCGGTCCCCCAGACCGACACGCTAACCAAACTGCGCCACGTCCCGTTACACCACGGATACAACCCGTGGTGCCAACCTGCCACCCGCAGATCGGCTCAGTCAGCTTAGCGCAACCGCGGCGCCCGCCGGAACGAACCTGGACCGCCGCACCGCCAGGCATACGTGCTTCAGGCTGGGTAGAAAGTTACGATGTGCCGGGCATGGCGAGGGTGCCCCGCTCGTTGAAGCCAGAGGGAGCAGCGTGCGGACGGACGGAGGACTGGGCAGTTGAAGGTACTTGGCGCTCGCCGCTCGGTCTCCGGCGATGGCGGCGAAGACGTCGACTACGAGCCGACGCGCCCGCTCCCCAGCCGGAGTCGGCGCAGCTGGCAGCTCCGCCTGGCCCTCGGGATCGTCAAGATTGCAGCCGTCGTGATCGCTGTGTTCCTGGCCAGCGTCGCCCTGCTGTACGCGTTCACCCCCTCGGCCAGCCAGGCCACGTCCCTGGCCGCGGCCCAGGCCGCCGAACACCACATCGCCTACCCCGGCCCGCCGGTGCCGCAGTACTTCGCCGAGGCCCTGGTGGCGACCGAAGACCACCGTTTCTACGCCGACCCGGGCGTGGACCCGCTCGCACTGTTCCGGGTGGCGGCCTCCTGGATCACCGGGCACACCGACGGCGGCGGCAGCACCATCGACCAGCAGCTCGCCAAGAACCTGTACACCTCGGGCAACAGCAGCTTCCCGCAGATCGTCGAGCAGGTCGCGCTGGCGGTCAAGCTCAACCGGGCCTACAGCCGGCCCGAGATCCTGCGCCTGTACGCGGAGATCGCGTACTACGGCCACGGCTACTACGGGCTCCAGGCGGCCAGCTGCGGCTACTTCGGGCGGACCCCGGATCACCTGACCGTCGTGCAGGCCGCCATGCTGGCCGGCGCGGTGAACGCGCCGACCTACGATGACCCGCTGGTCTACCCGGCCCGGGCCCGGGCCCGGCTGGTGCACGTCATCGACCGGATGGCCGCCGTCGGGTACCTGACCAAGGCCCAGCAGGACGCCGCGCTCGCCGCGCCCCTGGGCCTGTCCGCCGTCCGCGGCTGCCAGTAGGCGCTCACGGCTCGGGCTGGGTGCACCCAGGTCCTCACGATCAAGTCCCCGGTAGCGGTGGCCGTCTCCACGCTGGCCGCGGCGGCCCTGTTCAGCCCGCTACGGCGGCGGGTCCAGCGCGCCGTGGACCGGCGGTTCAACCGGGCCCGCTACGACGCGGACCAGACCGTAGCCGCGTTCGCGGTCCGGCTGAAGGACCCGGTGGACCTAGACACGGTCCGCGATGACCTGGCCGGAGTGGTGCAGAAGGCCCTGGAACCGGTCCACGTCACGGTCTGGGTCAGCGAAACCCGG
This sequence comes from uncultured Actinomycetes bacterium, assembly GCA_963834685.1. GTDB lineage: Bacteria > Actinomycetota > Actinomycetes > Streptosporangiales > Streptosporangiaceae > Palsa-504. The sequence goes on from CAWICW010000020.1 coordinate 25,117, forward strand.
TAACCCAGCGGTCAGGTGCCCGAGGTCTCCGGCTCGAGCTGCTCCGCGGCGGGCGCCTGTTCCTCGGCGTAGAGGAAGACCCACCGGCGGTAGCAGTACAGCCGGAACAGCGTGGCCAGGCCGATGCCGATGATGTTGGCCACGTTGTAGGAGAAGTTGTCGGTGAGCCCGAGCCCGTAATGCACCACCGCGACGACCCCGTCGGTGATGAGAATCCCGAGACCGTTGAAGAGGAAGAACAACAGGGTCTCGCGGCCCCAGTGGCTGCCCTTGCGGTGCCGGAACGCCCAGAACTTGTTGCCCACGAAGGCGAACACCGTGGCCAGCGCGTTGGCCAGCGTCGCCGCGGCTATCGGGCCCAGGCCGAGGCCGGAATGGAAGACGTTGACCAGGACCAGGGTGAGCACGAACGCGAGGCCGCCGACGATGCCGAACTTGGCGACCTCGTGGATCAGCACCCGGAAGCGCGCGTAGAGGTCACGAATGAGAGTCACCGTGGCGTCGTCCCTCTGCTTGGTCCATCCCGTATAGACCCGACACTATCGTGTCCCCTGGTGTGGTATGGGAGGGGCGGCAAAACCGTTCGAGGAATGTCATAACCCCCGGCTAGCCTGGATCAGGTGTTGGAGCGTTCCGAAACCGAGGTACTCGTCCGGGCACGCGGCCTGACCAAGACGTTCGGCAGCTTCACGGCGGTTGACGGGATCGACTTCGACCTGTACCGCGGCGAGGCGTTCGGTTTCCTGGGACCGAACGGCGCGGGCAAGTCCTCCACGATGCGGATGATCGGCTGCGTCTCACCGCCGACCGGCGGGGAACTGAGCATTCTCGGCCGCGACCCGGTCCGGGACGGCCCGGCGATCAGGGCCCGGCTGGGCGTGGTGCCGCAGGAGGACACCCTCGACGTCGAGCTGACCGTGCGGGAGAACCTGCTCGTCTACGGCCGGTACTTCGGGCTGCCCCGGCGCGTCATCCGGGAGCGGACCGCCGAGCTGCTCGAGTTCGTGCAGCTCGCGGACCGGGCCGGCGACAAGGTCGACCCGCTGTCCGGCGGCCTCAAGCGCCGCCTGACCATCGCCCGCTCGCTCATCAACGAGCCGGAGATCCTGATCCTCGACGAGCCCACCACCGGCCTGGACCCGCAGGCCCGGCACGTCGTGTGGGACCGGCTGTTCCGCCTCAAGCAGCGCGGCGTCACGCTGATCCTGACCACGCACTACATGGACGAGGCCGAGCAGCTATGCGACCGGCTGGTGGTGATGGACCACGGCCGCTTCGCCGCGGCGGGCTCGCCCCGGGACCTGATCGCCCGCTACTGCTCACCGGAAGTCCTCGAGGTGCGCTTCGACCCCGACCTGCACGACGCGGCCGCCGACAAACTCAAAGACTTTTCTGCCGAACGGACCGAGGTGCTTGCCGACCGGATCCTGCTCTACCTCGCCGACGGGGACGCGGCCCTGGCCGCGGTGCGCGCCGGCGGGCTTGAGCCGGTCACCTCGCTGGTCCGCCGGGGCACGCTGGAGGACGTGTTCCTGCACCTGACCGGGCGGAGGCTGGAGGACTGATGACGGTCCTGAATCCGGCCGCCGTCGGCACACGGCCCTGGTCGCTCTCCATCAGGGCGTTCAAGTGCTGGCTGACCGTCTACCGGCGGATCTGGCGCTCCAGCATCTGGTCCAGCGTGCTCGGCCCGGTGTGCTACCTGGGCGCGCTGGGGTTCGGGCTCGGCTCGCTGGTGGACAAGCACGGTACGGCCAGCCTGGGCGGGGTCAGCTACCTGGCCTTCGTGGCGCCGGCCATCCTGGCCTCGGGCGCGATGAACACGGCCATGAGCGAGGCGAGCTACCCGGTGTACGGCTCCCTCAAGTGGAACCGGATCTACATCGGGGCGCAGGCCTCGCCGCTGCGGCCCGCCGATATCTTCCGCGGTCACCTGGTGTTCATGGCCATGCGGATCGCCATGAACTGCGCGTTCGTCCTGGTGGTCATGTGGGTGTTCGGGGCGATCAGGTCCGCCTGGGTGGTGCTCGCCTTCCCGGCCGCGGTGCTCACCGGGCTGGCCTTCGCCGCCCCCATCGCGGCCTGGGCGGTCACGGTGAAGGTGGAAAGCTCCTTCGCCTACGTGTTCAGGTTCGGCCTGGTGCCGCTGATGCTGTTCTCCGGCACGTTCTTCCCGGTGTCCCAGCTGCCCGCCGGGTTGCGCGTGCTGGCCTACGTCACGCCGCTGTGGCAGGGCGTGGCGCTGTGCCGGGCGTTCAGCCTCGGCACCGCGGCCGGCGACCCGGTCGGGATGCTCCTCCATGCCGCCTACCTGGCCGCGCTGGCTGCCGTGGGGACCTGGGCCGGCGCCCGTACCTACCGCAGGCGTCTGTATGTCTAGCGTCACGCTGCGGATGCTCCCGCCGGCCGGGCTGCTGGGCCGCCTTCGGCGGGCGGGCACAGACACCGGCAGCCTGCGGCTGATCGAGCGGCACGCCCGGGCCTACCGGCGCGCCTGGCTGATCTTCATCTCCGGGGTCTTCGAGCCGCTGTTCTACCTGCTGTCCGTGGGCCTGGGGCTGGGCGTGCTGGTCGGGAAGGTGCCAGGGCCCGGCGGGCAGCTCATCCCGTACCGGGAATTCGTGGCGCCCGGCCTGCTCGCGGTGTCCTCGATGAACGGCGCGATGTACGACTCGACGTTCAACGTGTTCTTCCGGCTCAAGTACGCCAAGCTGTACGACGCCGTGCTGGCCACCCCGATGCGGCCGGCCCAGGTCGCGCTGGGCGAGATCGGCTGGGCCCTGCTCCGCGGGACCATCTACGCGATCGCGTTCACGCTGGTCATGGTGGCCCTGGGCCTGGTCCACTCGGCGTGGGCGGTGCTGGACGTCCCGGTCGCGGTGCTGATCGGCTTCGGCTTCGCCGCCATGGGCATGACCGGGACCACCTACATGAAGAGCTGGCAGGACTTCGACTACGTGATCTTGATCAGCATGCCGCTGTTCCTGTTCTCCGCCACGTTCTACCCGCTCAGCGTCTACCCGCGGCCGGCCCAGATCGTGATCGAGTGCACGCCCCTGTACCAGGGGATCGTGCTGCTGCGCGATCTCACCGTCGGCGTGGTCGGTCCCGACCTGCTGTGGCGCGCGGCTTACCTGGCCGCGCTGGGCGTCGCGGGCCTCTACGCCTCCGGCCGCCGGATCGGAAAACTCCTGCTCGTCTGACCCATTTCCGGTAGCCGCCGGAACAGGTATCCTGCGCGCGATGGGGGAGGAGCAACCAGCCCGATCCGGTGCCGAATCGGCGCCGTCGGCCGTGGCGCCGCAGCGGGCGGTCCCGCGGCCCTTCGCCATGCGGCCCTTCGCGCTGCGGCCCCTGATCCTGCGGCCCTCCGTCCCCCGGCCAGCCGCGGCGGACGAGCCCACCAGGTCTGGTGCCTACACCGATCCGGTCACCTGGGCGATCGCGATCGCCGCGTTCGGCGCGTACGCCGCGATCTCGCTGTTCCGGCTGATGCAGCTCAACCCGTCCTCCTGGGACCTGGGCATCTACACCGAGTACGTAAAGCGGTACGCCGATCTCAGCGCGCCGATCGTGGACATCAGGGCCCCCGGCTTCAACCTGCTCGGAGATCACTTCCAGCCGATCGTCGCGGTCCTGGCTCCGTTCTTCCGGGTTTTTCCCTCCTCAGCGACGCTGCTCGTCGGGCAGGCGCTGCTGGCCGCGGTGTCGATCTTCCCGGTCAGCCAGCTCGCCCGCGAGAAACTGGGCGTCGGTCCGGGCCGCGCGATCGCGGTCGCGTACGGGTTCTCCTGGGGCCTGCAGCAACTGGCCCAGTTCGACTTCCACGAGATCGCGTTCGCCGTGCCGCTGCTGGCCTTCTCGCTGTCGGCCCTGGCCCGCGGGCACACCAGGGCCGCGGTGGGGTGGGCGCTGCCGCTGGTCTTCGTCAAGGAGGACCAGGGCTTCACCGTGGCCGCCATCGGGATCTACCTGATCGTGGCCGGCTTGCGCGCGCGGGTCCCCGCTCCGGGGGACCCGGCGGATCCGGAAGGCCGCGGCCGGATGACGGCCGGGCAGTTCCTGCTCATCTGGGGCTTCGCCTGGTCGTTCGTGGCCATCGGCGTGATCATCCCGCACTTCAACCCGGCCCATATGTACCAGTACTGGAGCGACGGCGGCGTCCTGGCCCCCGGCGGGCACCCGTCGGTCTTCGGCCTGGTCCGCCAGCTCCTGCACGCCTGGCCGGACAAGCTGCAGACCCTGGTGCTGCTGCTGCTGCCGACCGCGTTCATCGCGCTCCGCTCGCCGCTGGTGCTGATCGCCGCACCGAGCCTGCTGCTGCGCTTCATCGCTACCAACAGCAGCTTCTGGGGGACGTACTGGCACTACAACGCCACCGTGATGCCGATCATCTTCGTGGCCGCGATCGACGCGCTGGCCCGGATCGGCGCCGCGATGGACGCCGATGCCACCGCGGCCGGACCGGCCGGCTGGGCCAGCGGACGGCGGGGACCGTGGCGGGCGACGCTGGCCGGAGCCCGGCGATACGGCGCCGCCATGATGGTCGCGATCGCGGTCCCGCTCGCCTTCCAGTTCCCGCTCAGCCAGCTGTGGAACGCCCAGACCTACCGGATCAGCCCGCACGTCGCGGCGGCCGACGCGGCCATGGCCCGGGTGCCCGATGGCGCCAGCGTCCTGACCACGCTGGACCTGCTGGCCCCGCTGGCCGCCCGGACCGACACCTATTGGATCGGCAACAGCGGCAATCCGCGGACCCAGTACATCGTGTTCGACGGCCTCGACAGCGACTACAGCCCCGCGATCAAGAACGTTCCCGCCTTCATCGCGGGCCTGTACCCGCCACACACGTACACCGAGATCTACTCCTCCGGCGACGTCTACGTCTTCCGCCTCACGCACTGACCCGGCCCTCGGCCGCCAGCGGCCGAGGGGAGCCGCCACCGAGGGCGTACTGGTCAGTAGGTAGGCTGGTGCGCGACCTCAGGGAGGGTTGTGCTTCATGGATTTCGCTTACGACGACCGGACGCAAGACCTCCGTGAACGCCTGCTCGCGTTCATGGACGAGCAGGTGTACCCGGCCGAGGCGGTGTTCGGGGAGCAGGCCGAGGCGGCCGAGGCTGCGGGCCGTCTGTGGGAGCGCCTGCCCGTCACCGCCGAACTCAAGGCCGAGGCCCGCCGACGCGGGCTGTGGAACCTGTTCCTGACCGGCAAGGCCGCCAAGGCGGTCGGCTCGCTGGACCCGGCGCTCCTGCCGGACCCGCCGCTGACCAACCTGCAGTACGCGCCGCTGGCCGAGATCACCGGCTGGAGTCCCGCGCTCGCGCCGGAGGCGCTGAACTGCGCCGCGCCGGATACCGGCAACATGGAGGTGCTGGCCGAGTTCGGCTCGCCGGAACAGCAGGAACGCTGGCTCCGCCCGCTGCTCGAGGGGACGATCAGGTCGGCGTTCTGCATGACGGAGCCCGCCGTCGCGTCCAGCGACGCATCCAATATCGCCACCACGATCAGCAAGACGGGCGACGGCTACGTGATCAACGGCCGCAAGTGGTGGTCCTCGGGCGCGATGAGCTCGGACTGCAAGATCCTCATCGTGATGGGCGTGACCGGCGAGGGCGCGGACGGGCACGGACGGCACTCGATGATCCTGGTGCCCCGGGATACTCCCGGGGTGGAGGTCAGGCGCGGGGTGCGGGTGTTCGGCTACACCGAGGGGACGCACGGCGGCCACGCGGAGGTCGACTTCACCGACGTGCGCGTGCCCGCCGAGAACCTCATCGCCGGCGAGGGGGAGGGGTTCGCGATCGCCCAGGCGCGGCTGGGACCCGGCCGCATCCACCACTGCATGCGGCAGATCGGCGCGGCCGAGCACGCCCTGGAGCTCATGTGCCAGCGCGCGACCTCCCGTACCGCGTTCGGCAAGCCGCTGGCCGAGCAGGGGGTCATCCAGGACTGGATCGCCGAGTCCCGGGTCAGGATCGAGCAGGCCCGGCTGCTCGTGCTCAAGACCGCGTGGCTGATGGACACCGTGGGCAACAAGGGCGCGCACACCGAGATCCAGGCGATCAAGATCGTGACCCCGGCCATGGCCGAGTGGGTGATCGACAAGGCGATCCAGGCCCACGGCGGGGGAGGGGTGAGTCAGGACTTCCCGCTGGCCCACCTGTGGGCGAGCGCGCGCTCGCTCCGGTTCGCCGACGGTCCCGACGAGGTCCACAAGAGATCGCTCGCCCGCCGCGAGCTAAGGAAGACGGCAGCACGCACGACGGGCCGTTCGGAAAAAAATAAAGGAGACACTCAGTGACACAGACAGTCGCGATCGTGACGGGCGCGGCCCGGGGCATCGGTGCCGCGACGGCGCGCAGGCTGGCCGCGGACGGGATGGCCGTCGGGGTCCTCGACCTGGACGAGGCCGGCTGTGCCGGGACCGTGAAGGAGATCGCCGACGCCGGCGGCCGCGCGGTCGCGGTGGGCGCCGACGTCAGCCAGCGGGATCAGGTCGAGGCCGCGGTCGAGCGGGTGGCCAGCGAGCTCGGCGGGCCCACCGTGCTGGTCAACAACGCCGGCGTGATCCGCGACAACCTGCTGTTCAAGATGACCGACGACGACTGGGACACGGTGCTCGGGGTGCACCTGCGCGGGGCGTTCCTGATGAGCCGCGCGGTGCAGAAGTACATGGTTGATCAACATTACGGGCGGATCGTCAGCCTGTCCTCGTCATCCGCGCTCGGTAACCGCGGCCAGGTCAACTACTCCGCGGCCAAGGCCGGCCTGCAGGGTTTCACCAAGACGCTCGCGATCGAGCTCGGGCCGTTCGGGGTCACGGCGAACGCGGTCGCGCCGGGCTTCATCGCCACCGACATGACCGCGGCTACGGCGGCCCGGGTCGGCGTGCCCTTCGAGGACTTCGCCAAGGCCGCCGCCGAGCGGATCGCGGTGCGCCGGGTGGGGCAGCCCGCCGACGTGGCGAACCTGATTTCGTTCCTGGCCAGCGAGGGCGCGGGCTTCGTCTCCGGCCAGGTCATCTACGTGGCCGGCGGTCCCCTGTGCTAATGGGCGGGAAACTGTGCTAAGGAAGACATTGTGCTGACACCCGAAGATCTTCGCGAGCGGGTCCGCGCGTTCCTGGCGGAGCATGACCCGCACGAGATGCCCAGGCAGGACTTCCTGAACGCGCGCTTCGACGCGGGCCTGGCCTGGGTGCACTATCCGGAAGGGCTGGGCGGTCTCGGCCTGTCACGCTCGCTGCAGCAGATCGTCGACGCCGAGTTCGCCGCGGCCGGCTCCCCGGGCAACGACGCGGAACACAACGCCATCGGCCTGGGCATGGCCGCGCCCACCATCCTGGCTTACGGCACCGACGAGCAGCAGAAGCGCTGGCTGCGCGAGCTCTGGACGGGCCGCGAGATCTGGTGCCAGCTGTTCAGCGAGCCCGGTGCGGGCAGCGACCTGGCCGCGCTGGGCACCCGGGCCGTTCGGGAGAAGGGGGAAGGGGAGGCGGGTGGGGGGTGGGTGGTCTCCGGGCAGAAGGTGTGGACCTCGCTGGCGCAGCTGGCCAAGCGCGCGCTGCTGGTCGCGCGTACCGATCCCGACGTGCCGAAGCACCAGGGCCTCACCTACTTCTCGGTGGACATGACCGCCCCCGGCGTGGAGGTCCGCCCGCTGCGGCAGATCACCGGTGAGGCCGAGTTCAACGAGGTATTCCTGACCGATGTCCGGATCCCCGACGATGACCGGATCGGCCCGGTCGGCGAGGGCTGGAAGGTGGCCAACGCCACGCTGATGAGCGAGCGGGTCAACATCGGCGCCTCCCGCGCCGCGCCCCGCGAGTCCGGGATGATCGGCCCGGTCGCTGCCACCTGGCGGAACCGCCCCGACCTGCGCACCCCGGGCCTGCACGACCGGCTGCTCCGGCTCTGGACCGACGCCGAGGTGGCCCGGCTGGCGGGGGAGCGGATGCGCCAGCAGCTGGCGGCGGGCAAGCCCGGGCCCGAGGGTTCGGCCGCCAAGCTGGTCTTCGCCCGGCTCAATCAGGAAATTTCCGGATTCGACGTGGAGCTGAGCGCCGGTGACGGCCTGCGCTACGACGACTGGACCATGCGCCGCCCCGAGCAATCCAACTTCTTCGGCCGCGGCCCTGGCTTCCGCTACCTGCGCGCTCGCGGCAACTCCATCGAGGGCGGCACCTCGGAGATCCTGCGCAACATCATCGCGGAGCGGGTGCTCGGCCTGCCGCCCGAGCCCCGCGTCGACAAGGACATCCCATGGAAGGACCTGCCGCGATGAGCGAGCCGGAGGGGCGCGGCGCCGCCTGGACTCCCCCGCGAGCCAAAGGGCGCGCCGCCGCCTGGACCGACGAGCGAGGAACGAGCGAGGAGGGAAGGCGGCGGGTCAAGAGCGCCCGGAGGCGAACGGGACAAGCAGAGCGAGCGGAGGACAACAGTGAGCGATAGGGCGGACCTGCCCGATCTCCTTTATTCAGATACCGAACGGGCCCTGGCGGACAGCCTCAGCTCCCTGCTCGCCGACCGGGGCAGCCTGGACAAGGTACTGGCTCGCACCGAGTCGGCCGAGACCTATGACGACGGCCTGTGGCAGGCCGTCGCCGGCGACCTGGGCTGTGCCGGGCTGCTCATCCCGGAGCGTGACGGCGGCGTCGGCGCCTCCTACCGCGAGGTGTGCTCGGTTGCCGAGGCGCTGGGCAGTTCCGTCGCCCCGGTTCCGTTTCTCGGGAGCGCGGTCGTCGCCACCGCCGCGCTGCTGAGCGTGGCGTCGGGTATCCCGGTCGACGCGGCCGCGGGTGTTCCGCGCAGCGCCGCCTCCGTCTCCTCGGGTACGCCCTTCACCCCCGCGCGGGCCGCGGCCGACCTGCTGCGCCGAATGGCAGACGGCAGCGTGACCGTGACCCTGGCCGTGCCGTTCGCCAGCGCGCTGGGCAGCCCGTTCCCGGTCTCGGTCCGGGTGGCCGCGCCCAAGCCCGGCGACACCCAGACCGGGGTCGCGCGGCTGCGCGGGACGGTCAGCGGGGTCGCCGACGCGCTGCCGGCCACCGTGCTGCTGGTCCCGGCCGACGGCGTGCCGCACGCCCTGTACCTGATCGACATGTCGGACCCCGGCGTGGCCAAGGCGCCGGTCGTGTCGCTGGACATGACCAGGCAGCTGTGCGACCTGTCCTTCGACGACGCCCCCGGCCGGCTCATCGCGTCTGGCGCGGCCGCCTCGCAGGCGGTCGACGCGGCGCTGACCGCGGGCGCGGCCGTGCTGGCCGCCGAGCAGGTCGGGCTGGCACAGCGCTGCCTGGACATGACGCTGGCCTACGTGAAGGAACGCCGTCAGTTCGCCCGGCCGGTCGGCTCGTTCCAGGCGCTCAAGCACCGGCTGGCCGACGTCTGGGTCGCGGTCAGCCAGGCTCGCGCGGCGTCCCGGTACGCGGCGGCCTGCCTGGCCTCCGGTGACCCTGACGCAAAGGTCGCGGTGGCGATGGCCAAGGCGTACTGCTCGGAGGCCGCCGTGCACGCCGCGCAGGAGTGCGTGCAGTTGCACGGTGGCATCGGCTTCACCTGGGAACACCCCGCGCATCTGTACCTCAAACGGGCCAAGGCGGATTCCATCGCCTTCGGTACCCCCGACGCGCACCGCGCCGTGCTCGCCTCCCTGATCAACCTCCCCGCGCCCTGATCGTGGACGCCGTGACCGGTGTGGTCATCCCGGACGAGGCCGAACTGCGCCGCCGGGTCGGCCGCCTGTCGCTGGAACAGAAGATCCGGCTGCTGACCGGGGCGGACTTCTGGGCGCTGTACGACGAGCCGGAGGTGGGGCTGCGTCGGCTCGTGCTCTCCGACGGGCCGGCCGGGGTCCGCGGCGAGTCCTGGGACGAGCGGGACAGCTCCGCGAACGTGCCGTCGGCGACGGCGCTGGCCGCCACCTGGGATGCCGGACGGGTGGAGACGGTCGGCGCGCTGCTCGCCCGCGAGGCGCGGCGCAAGGGCGTCGACGTCCTGCTCGCCCCCACCGTGAACCTGCACCGGACCCCGTACGCGGGCCGGTGTTTCGAGTGCTTCTCCGAGGACCCGCTGCTGACCGCGCGGATCGGCGCCGCCTACGTGCGGGGCCTGCAGCGCTCCGGCGTCGGTGCGACGGTCAAGCACTTCGTCGGCAACGACTCCGAGACGCAGCGGATGACCGTCGACGTCCGCATCGACGACCGCACGCTGCGGGAACTGTACCTGGCGCCGTTCGAGGCGATCGTCCGGGACGCGGGCGCCTGGGCGGTGATGGCCGCCTATAACGGGGTCAACGGGTCGCCGATGACCGAGAGCCCGCTGCTGCGCGACATCCTGCACGGCGAGTGGGGCTACGACGGCCTGGTCATGTCGGACTGGACCGCCGCCCATACCACGGAGGCCGCCGCCCGGGCCGCCCTCGACCTGGCCATGCCCGGGCCCGCCAGCCTGTACGGCCCCTGGGGCGAGGCCCTGCTGGACGCGGTCGGGAAGGGCGCGGTGGACGAGGCGCTCATCGACGACAAGGTAGTCCGCATCCTCCGCCTGGCGGCGCGGGTCGGCGCGCTGGCTCATACTCTCATCCCGCCCGGGCTGCCTCCGGCAGCCCCCACCCCCGCCTCCACCCCCGCCCCGCCTGAGCTGGCCGTCGAGGCCCCGGATTCGGTGGCGGTCGCGCAGGAGCTGCGGGCCGCCGCGGCGGCCGGCTTCGTGCTGGCCCGCAACGACGGCCTCCTGCCGCTGGCGCGATACGGACCCGCGGACCGGCCAGGGCTCGGCCGGCGGCTGCGCCTGGCCGTCATCGGGCCGAACGCCGAGGTCGCACGGACCATGGGCGGCGGCAGCGCCACCGTGTTCCCGCCCTACACGATCTCGCCGCTGGAGGGCCTGCGTAATGCCGGGCTGCACGTGACGTACGCGCCGGGCGTGACCTCGCACCTGCGCGGCGGGGCGGCCCGGGCGCCCTGGCTGCTGCGGCCGGATCGGGTGGCCGACGCCGGGACCGGCGCGGAGATCCGGTTCCTGTCCGAGACCGGTGAGCTAGCCGGATCGGAGCTGCGCGACGGGGCCACGTTCATGTGGCTGAGCGGCTTCGCGACCTCGGGGGTCACCGAACCGGTGGCCCAGCTGGAGGTCCGCTGCCTGATCCGGGCCACCGTCGGCGGCGAATACCAGCTGGGCGTCTCCGGCCTCGGCCGTTATCGCCTGCTGGTGGACGGCGCGGAGGCCTTCGACGCCACCTTGACGCTGCCCGAAGACTCCGACATCGCCGAGGCCCTGATGCGCCCGCCGCAGCAGCTGGCCCCGGTCCAGCTGGCCGCGGGCCAGTCGGTCGACGTCGTGGTCGAGCACGACGTGGACTCCTCGCCGTTCGCCGGGCTCGGTACGCTCGTGCAGCTCAACCTGGTGCCGCCGCACGGGACCGACGACGAGGAGATCGCGGCGGCCACGGCCCTGGCCGCCGCCAGCGACGCGGCCGTGGTCGTGGTCGGCACCACCGCCGAGGTGGAGAGCGAGGGCTTCGACCGCACCACGCTGGCGCTGCCAGGCCGTCAGGACGAACTGGTCCGCCAGGTCCTCGCGGCCAACCCGCGGACCGTGGTGGTGGTGAACTCTGGCGCTCCGGTCCTGCTGCCCTGGGCCCAGGACGTGGCGGCGGTGCTGCTGTCCTGGTTCGGTGGCCAGGAATATGGCGACGCGCTGGCCGATGTGCTGCTCGGCGACGTAGAGCCCGGCGGGCGGCTGCCCATGACGTGGCCGGCGTCCGGGGAAGGCCTGCCGTCCACCCAGCCGGTCGACGGCGTACTGACCTACCACGAGGGTCTGTTCGTCGGTTACCGCGGATACGACCGTGACGGCCGGGAACCGCTGTTCCCGTTCGGGCACGGCGTCGGTTACACCACTTGGGCCCACGAGTCGGTCACGATGGACCAGGCCCCGGCGGGTGCTCCCGGTGTCGCGGTCTGCGTCCAGGTGCGGAACACCGGCTCGCGCCGCGGCCGCGAAGTGGTCCAGGTCTACGCCTCCCGGCCGGACTCGGCGGTGGAGCGCCCGGCCAAGTGGCTGGCCGGCTTCGCCGCCGTCGACGCTGACCCCGGCGAGACGGTCACGGTCGGCATCCTCATCCCCGAGCGCGCCTTCCAGCACTGGACGGGCGACGGCTGGTTCACCGAACCCGGCTCTTTCGTCCTGTCCGCGGGCTCCTCGTCCGCGTCCCTCCCGCTCACCATCCGCGTCGACCTCCCGTGACGCGACTGATTTCCCTCCAATCTCATCATAATTATCTACAACATAGGCAAGAATAATAAAGATCCTTTTCGGTTAACCTGCCACCGTTCGACCCGGATCGCTAACATGGCCCAAAATCACTCATCCCTGCGGCAATCTGCGGGGACGCTGGTGGGGTGTCCACGCACGGCCGCTATGCCCGGGGGGGAAGATGAATACCCGGTACTTCCGTTCTTCGCCGCTAATTGCGACGGTGATCATATTCCTGGCCGCCGGATGCAGTACGGCGGGGAACAGCGCGGGGCTGAGCTCGGCGTCCGAGCCGGATATCACGCTTGCGGCCTTGCCGACCGCCGACCTGGCTGGCCTGTACATCGCGCAAGATAACGGGCTGTTCGCTCAGCAGGGACTGCGCGTCACGATCGAGAAGATACCCAGCAGCGCGGCGATAATTGCCGACCAGCTGAAGGGCCAGGTCGACATCAGTGCCGGAAGCTATGTCCCCTACATCGTGGCGCAGGCGGCGGGCGCCAGGTTCCGCATCCTCGCCGAGGCCTCCACCCTCCGGCCGGATACGCGCGTGCTGGTCACCACCGCGGATTCGCGCATTACGACCGTCGCGGACCTGGTAGGCAAGACGATCGGGGTCAACGGGACTAATAGCATCGGTACCCTGCTGATCAGCGCGCTGCTTTCCGGACAAGGAATCTCGCCGGACAAGGTCCATTTCATAACCGACTCTGGCGGCTTCCCCGTGATGCCCGGCCAGCTCCGAGACGGGGCCTGGGATGCGGCGTTTCTCGCCGAACCCTACGTTTCCCTCGCGGGAGAGAAATACGGCGAACGGGTGTTCGCCGACCTCGACCAGGGCTCTACCTTGAATTTCCCCATCGACGGCTACGTCGCCACCCAAGCGTGGGCAAAGAAGTACCCGCAGACGGCGGCCGCGTTCGTGCGGGCGATCGAGGAGGGACAGACGCTCGCCGACACCGACCGTGCCGCCGTCGAGGCGGCTCTCGGGCAGTTCGACAAACTGCCGTCCCAAGTGACGGCCGTCATGGCCCTGCCCGATTTCCCGACCGGTCCGGTGGATACGACGAGCATTCAGCGCGAGGCCGAGGCCATGCTTCAGTTCGGCATCCTGGGCGGCGAATACACCACTGAAGTTCAGCAGGGAGCCCTGGTCGAATCGATGGTCAGCCCCGGCTCTTGAACGGGCACATGAGGATGCTGACCGCTTCGGGCTGACCGTAGGCGCAGTTGGTGACCAGCCGCCTCGGGAGCACGGGGCAGCACCGCCGACCTTGATGCCGCCTGTCCGGTCATCCAGCGAGGATCACCCCGGGCGGGTGACTCATCCGGCTGCGCAATTTGCCTACATTCATTCTGATGAGCCGGCATAGACGTCCACGTCGAGACCCGTTCGATCACCTGTTCAAGACGATTGACGCCTCCTAGTGCCGCTGAAAGTCTCGGTTGGGAGCACGATGAGAATGAGTGCCAGGTCAGGGAGAACACCCATCCGTCAAGGCGGCACCTGGGCTCGGGTTCTTCTGGCCCTGGTCGTCGCGGCCGGGGTAGTCGCGCTCGCGGGCTGCAGCAGCAGCAAGCCTGGTTACTGCGCGGACCGGACCAGCCTCGAGAACTCCGTCAAGGGGCTGACCAGCTTGAACGTCAGCAGCGGGGTCAGCGGCTTGAAATCGCAGGTCGCGATGATCCAAAGCGACGCCACCGCGCTGGTCAACTCGGCCAAGAGCGACTTCCCGAGCCAGACCAGTGCCATTACCTCATCGGTTGACGCGCTGAAGAGCTCCGTCGCGGGCCTGTCATCGAGTCCTTCCGCTGCGCAGATCGCCACGGTCACCAAGGACGCGGCCAGCGTCGTGAGCTCGGTTAAGAGCTTCACGGACGCGACCAGTTCGCAGTGCAGCTAACCCCGGATAAAGATTTGACCCGGACGGACAGGCGCAGGTCCGCGGACGAGCGGCCGACGCGGACGGCGAACTCACCAGGCGGCCAGACCCAGCCCCGGGCCACCTCGTCGTAGCGGGCGAATGCCCGGGCCGGCACGGTCAGCTTGACCTCTTCGGTCTCGCCGGGCCCCGCGGTCGCGGCGGCGAAGGCCGCCAGCGTGCGCACCGGCCGGTCCGCCTCGGCGGTGACCGGCTCCACGTAGGCCTGGACGACCTCCCGGCCCGGCCGGGCTCCGGCGTTGCGGATTACCACGGTCAGATCCAGATCAGCGGCTGGGCCGACCACGACCGACTCCGTGACTGCCGACTGGTACTCCCAGGTCGTATAGCCCAGCCCGTGGCCGAAGGCGAAGCGCGGCGCTGTCCCGGCCTGGTCATAGCCTCGGTAGCCGATCAGCAGCCCTTCGGTGTAATCGAGTCGGCCCTGCTCCGGGACCGAGTGCAGGACCGGGCAGTCCGCCTCGGCGACCGGGATCGTGACCGGCAGCCGGCCGCCCGGTTCGGCGCGCCCGAGCAGCACGTCCGCGAGCGCGTCGCCCATGGCCTGCCCGGGCAGCCAGCAGCAGCCGATCGCCGCCACCTGGTCCGCCCACGGCATGAGCACCGGCATCCCGGCGTTCACCACCACGATGGTCCGGTCGTTCACCGCCGCGACCCGGCGCACCAGCTCGTCCTGATCCCCGGGCAGGGCGAGCCCGGGGCGGTCGAAGCCCTCGCTCTCCGTGGCCGGGCCGGACCCTACCACCACGATGGCCGCGTCGGCCGTCCGCGCGGCCTCTACGGCCTCGCGGAGCAGCGCGTCGCCGTCCGGCGCGGGCACGATGCCCAGCCGGATCGCCACCGGGCCCTGCGGCCAGTCCTCGGGCCGCAGCGAGATCCCGACCTCGGCTTCCTGGCCTTCGGCCAGGTCGACAGTGGCCCTGATCTCGCCCGGCCGGACCATGGCCTCCACCGGGTCGGCGGGCACGCCGGAGTGGCCGGCCGCGACCTGCGTTCCGTCGACCGCGATCGTGAGCCGGCCCACCCCGCCCGCGCCGATCACGTGCGGGCCGGCCTGGCGAGCTCGGTAGCGGGCGCGGAGCACGATCGTGCCCCGGCCGCCCCAGCCGATGCCCGCTGGCAGGCCGTCCCACCAGGTGAACATGGTCGCGGTGCGGCGCTCCGTGCCCGCCAGCTCCCCGTTCTCGGTACGGAATTCCAGCCGGACGCCCGGCTCGCCGGTGTCCGGATCGCGCAGCGCGGCGGGCTCCGGCTCGGGCACGCTGCTCCACGTGACACAGCCCGGCCGCACGATCACCTGAGCCCGCCCGGCCAGGGCCTCGGTCAGCGCGCTGGCCGGGGTCGACACGCTGACCTGGGGGACGGTCGCGCTGCCGCCGCCCTGGGTGACCGGGCTGACCGCGTTGGGCCCGATCAGCGCCAGGCTGCGGAGCGTATCGGTGTCGAGCGGCAGCACGTCGGCCTCGTTGCTGAGCAGCGTGAACGCCGCCGCGGCGCAGCGGCGGAGCAGTGACGGGTCGGCGAGCAACAGACGCGGGTTCGACGAGGCACCGTTGTGGCCGACGGCCCCCACCCGGCGGGCCAGCCGCAGAATGCGCAAGACCTTGGCGTCCACCTCGTCCTCGCTGACCTGGCCCGCCCGGACCGCGGCGGTGAGCTGGCCGCCCCACGGTCCGCTCGGGCCGGGCATGGCCAGGTCGAGCCCGGCGATGGCGGTCCCCACCGTGCTGCGCGCGGCGTGCCAGTCGGACAGGGCCACGCCCTGGAAGCCCCATTCGTCCTTGAGGATGCTGGACAGCAACCGGGCGTGCTCGGTCATGGTGACGCCGTTGACCATGTTGTAGCCGGTCATCACCAGGTCCAGGTCGGCCTCGCGCACGCACGCCTCGAACGGGACGAGGTACAGCTCGCGCAGCACGTGCTCGGCGATCCGCGCGTCGTACGTCCAGCGCTGCGTCTCGGAATCGTTGCCCACGTAATGCTTGGCCGCGGCGGCCACCCCGGCCTGACGCAGCCCTTCCACATAGGCCACGGCCATCCGGGCGATGAGCACCGGATCTTCGCCGAACGACTCGAAGCCCCGCCCGCCGAGCGGCGTACGCATGACGTTGATGGTCGGAGCAAGAAGCACATCAACGCCCTTACTCCTGGCCTCCGTGCCGAGCGCGAACGCGAGCTCGCGGACCAGGCTGGGGTCCCAGGTCGCGCCGAGCGCCGACGGGCAGGGCAGGCTCGTCGACGGGTTGCGTTCGTCCATGGTCTGGCCGCGGACCCCGGCCGGGCCATCGGACATGACCATCGGGCGGAGCCCGATGGCAGGCAGCGGGCAGGTACTCCAGTTGTCCGCGCCGGTCAGCAGCCGCACCTTGTCCTCGAGGCCGAGTTCGGCCAGCAGGTCGCGGTCACCGGCCAGCAGGTCGTGATTATCGGTGGTCTGGGCAGTGCGGGGCTGCGCCCGGCCGCTGGTGCGGCCGGGCGCCCCGTGGGCGTTGTTCATACGGTGTCGTACAGCTCAGGACGCCGGGGTGAGGTGCAGGAGCGTGTACTCCATGTAGGGCGCGTTCGGCACCGGGTCGATGTACTGGTTGTTCGCGGTCGGCCAGCCGGTGTAGTCCTTGGTGGAGTACTCGTACCAGGCCGCTCCGTACAGCAGCGGGATCACCGGAGCCTGCGTGGACACGATGGTCTCCAGCGTGTTCAGCGCCTGCTGCTGTGTCGCGGTGTCATTGGTGCCGGCGTACTGCGCGAGGGCCGCCTGGGCCTGCGGGTTGTTGTACCGGCCGTAGTCACTGCCGGCCGGCTTGCCGATCGGCGCGGACAGGTTGTTGTCCATCCAGTAGTCGAAGTAGTCGTACGGGGTGGGCCCCTGGTTACTCCAGTGGATGATCGCGTCGAAGTTTCCGACCGGGTAGTCGTTGTACCACTGGGTGGCCTGGACTCCGTCGAACGAGACCTCGAAGCCCTCGGCGGTCAGCTGGTTGGCGATCAGCTGCGCGTCGGTGGCGTAGTCGGTGTACGACGACGGGTCCTCGATGGAGAACTTGATCGCCTGCCCGTTCTTCATCCACTTGCCGCCGGTCTTGGTGTAACCATCACTGGTCAGCAGCTGGGTGACCTTGGCGTTGTTGCTGGTGGCGGAGATGTCGTTGCTGTAGGACGGGTCGAGCAGGGCGCTCTGGGTCGGCAGCAGCAGCCCGCTCGACGATGTGGCCGGCGGCTCGTAGTTGGTTTCGCCCTGGTCCGAGAGCTGCTGCCGGTCGATCCCGGCGCTGATGGCCAGCCGGACCTTCGGGTCGTTCAGCGGCGCCTTGGTGGTATTCAGCCACAGCGTCACCACGTTGTTGTCGGCGAACCACGGCTGGTTGGACGTCCAGGTGTGGTTGTCCGGATTCGCGGACAGGTAGTCGGACTGGACGTTGGCCACGTCGTTGCCGGCGTAGCCGATCTGGCCGCTGTCCAGGGCCGGGTTAGCCGTGGTGTTGCTCACGTAGCTGGGGAAGATCACCTCGGGCACGGTCACCTTGGACTTCTGCCAGTAGTACGGGTTCTCCTTGAACGTGACCTTCTGCGAGGAGAACGAGCCGAGCTCGTACGGGCCCGTGCCGACCGGGTTGGCGTCGGCATAGGTAGCCGGGTTGGACACGCTCTGCCAGATGTGTTCGGGCAGGATGTACGTCGACCCGATCAGGAACAGGTTGGCGTATTCGGCCTGGCTGAACGTGAGCACCGCCGTGGTGGCGTTGGGTGCCGTGGCGCTGACCGGCAGTGGCGTCGGCGCGGGCGCCTGCGAGGCCAGGGTGGTGTTCTTCATCAGCAGGTTGAAGGTGAACGCCACGTCGCTGGCGGTCAGCGGCGTGCCGTCGCTGAACTTCACGCCCTGCCTGATGGTCAACGTCAGCGTCTTGCCGCCGTCGGACCAGGCGTAGCCGGTGGCCAGCCAGGGGATCGGCGCCTGGGTCGGATGCATGATGTTGAACTCGAGCAGCGGCTCGTAGGTCATCGACTGCATGTTGTCCTCGACGCCCAGCGAGGTCGAAACGTAGGGGTTGAACGTCTGGGCGAAGACCTGGCCGGTGTTGTCCACGATGACCAGGGGGGGACCCTGCTTGGAGGTGGACGTCGCCGTCGAACCCGAAGATGAGCTCGAGCTGCTGCAGGCCGCCACGCCCATCGCCAGGATGGTCGCCGCAGCCAGGGCTTTTACAGTTCTGTGATTCATTGTCTAAACTCCCATTGCCCGGCCGGCTGTCGCCGGCCTGTCATGGTGACCGTGTCGGGGTCCGTCATAACGTGGTACGTGCGAGACCGGCCGGGCGTACTCACCCTCCGGCCTGCCGCTTTGTGCGGCTGGTGCGGCCTGGGCCCGTAAAACCCCCTTATGACCCTCTAAGGGCCTAAAGAGCCGTCGCGGGCCGTGATCGCTATGTGACGTGCCGGTTCATCGCTTCTCCTCTCCAGGCCCTTGAGGTCTTCGGGCTTCGGTGTCGGGTTCCGTGAGCGGTCCGGGTTCCCTGAACGGCCGGGACTGGGCCGCGGTCAGGCCCTTGACGTGCAGCCAGCACGCGCTGGATTGTCCCGGGGCGACCTCGATGGCCGCCGGACGTTGGTCGGCGCAGACCGCCATGGCGAACGGACAGCGCGGGTGGAACCGGCAGCCGCTGGGCGGCCGGATCAGGTTGGGCGGCGCTCCCCGGCCCCGCAGCGACGGCGGCTGCGCCCGGTCCGGGTCGGGCGCGGCGCTGAGCAGCAACTGCGTGTAGGGGTGGGCCGGGAGGTCCGTGACCTGCGCCGCGGGTCCGGACTCGATGATCTGCCCGGCGTACATGACGGCGATTACGTCGGCCAGGTAGCGGGCGGACGCGATGTCGTGGGTCACGTAGAGGATGGCCAGCCCTTCGCGGTCGCGCAGGCCCGCCAGCAGGTTGAGCACGCCGAGCCGGATGGAGACGTCCAGCATCGAGACGGGCTCATCGGCCAGCAGCACCCGGGGCCGCATGGCCAGCGCCCGGGCGATGGCCACCCGCTGCCGCTGGCCGCCGGACAGTTCGTGCGGGTACTTGGCCGCGAACGCGGGGCTCAGCGCCACCCGCTCCAGCAGCTCGGCGATCTGAGTGTCCAGGTTCGCCTCGCTGGCCAGGCCGTGCAACCGCAGCGGCCGGGCCAGGTGGTACCGGGTGTTGTGCACCGGGTTGAGCGAGGAGAACGGGTCCTGCAGCACGAGCTGCACCTGCCGTGTGTAGCGCTGCCGCCCCGAGGCCGCCACGCCGTCGAGCAGCACGGCCCCGGCGGTCGGCTTGATCAGCTGGGCCAGCAGCCGGGCCAGCGTCGACTTGCCCGAGCCGCTCTCCCCGACCACCGCGGTGATGCCGGCCGCCGGCAGCGCCAACGTCACGTCCTCGACCGCGTGCACCACGGCCCGGCGTTCGCCCCGGTGGCCGTGCACCGGGAAGTGCTTGGTCAGGCCGCGGGCCTCCAGCACCGGCGTGCCGCCGCTGGCCCCGTTGGCGGCGCGGGCCCGGTCCAGGGGAATGATGGTCATGACCGGCCTCCCATCGGCCCGGAATCGGCAGCCACAGCGTCGCCAGGTCCAGCGTCGCCGGGAACGGTGTCGCCAGGTGTGGCCGCCGGGCGGGCCAACTCGGTCGGCACGGCCACGCGCCCGTCCTGCAGCCAGCACGCGGCCGCCCGGGTGCCCGCGTCCAGGTCGAGCAGCGGCGGCGGCGGGTCGCTGCGGCACCGGTCGAACGCGTACCCGCAGCGCGGGTGGAACGTGCACCCCGGCGGCATGTTCCGCAGGTCGGGGGGCGACCCGGGGATGCCTTCCATGGCCCGGCGCGGCCCGTGCAGGGCGGGGAACGAGCTCAGCAGGCCGAGCGAGTACGGGTGCCGCGGCGCCCGGAAGATCGCGCTGGCATCGCCCCGTTCCACCAGCCGGCCCGCGTACATGACCGCGATCGAATCGGCGATCTCGGCCAGCAGCGACAGGTCGTGGGAGATGAACAGCACGGCGAAACCCAGCCGGTCGCGCAGCGCCATGAGCTCCTCGAGGATCTCGCGCTGGGTGACCACGTCGAGCGCGGTGGTCGGCTCGTCCATGATCACCACCGACGGGTCGAGCGCGAGCGCGGTGGCGATCATCACCCGCTGCCGCATGCCGCCGGACAGCTCGTGCGGGTAGCTGCTCAGCCGGTCGGCGGGAATGCCCACCATCTCGAGCAGCTGGCCCGACCGGGCCTGGCGGTCGGCCCGGCTCATGTCCGGCCGGTGCGCGCGCAGCACGTCGGAGAACTGGGTGCCGATGCTGAGCACCGGGTTGAGGGCGTTCATCGAGCTCTGCAGCACCACCGCGATCTCGTTCCAGCGCAGCCCCCGGAGCTCGCGCTGTCCGGCGGTCAGGAGGTTGACCGACGAGCCGAAGCGCGCCGAGCCCGCGGTGATGACACCCGGTGGCCGCAGCAGCCTGGTGATCGCGTAGGCCAGGGTGGACTTGCCGCTGCCGCTCTCCCCGGCCAGACCCAGCACCTCGCCGTGGCGCAACTCCATGTCGGCGTCCACCACGGCATGCACCGCGTCGTCGCCCAGCCCGTAGTCGACGCACAGGTGTTCAACTGAGATCAGGACGTCAGAGGACGTCACGATGCCCTCCTCGTGGTGCGGAGCACCGGGGTCAGGCCCAGCTGAGGCCGCCGCGGCAGCCCGGCTCGCCGAGCAACGCGGCCGGAGACCCCGCCCGTTCCGGCGCCCCGCAGCCGTGGGTTGACGAACTCGTCGATCCCGAAATTGAGCAGCGCGAGCCCGGTGCCGAACAACCCGACGGCCAGTCCGGGCGGCACGAACCACCACCACTCCAGGTGCACCTGCTGGGCCGCCTGCGCGCTCTGCGCCCAGTAGAGCATCGTCCCCCAGCTCCAGTGGGTGGTGCTGATGACGCCGAGGAAGGACAGTGCGGTGAAGGTCCCGACCCCGTAGATGACGGTGAACAAGAACGAGGTGGCCACCACCGGGATCAGGTTGGGCAGGATCTCGAACGTCATGATCCGCCAGCTCTTCTCGCCGATGATCCGGGCCGAGTCGACGAAGTCCCGGTTGCGCATGGACAAGGTCTGGACGCGCAACTGCCGGGCGCCGAACGCCCAGCCGGTTATGGCGATGATGACCCCGATTACCACATCGTTCGGGTTCGCGCCCTTGCCCAGGAACCCGAAGATGACGATAAGCAGCGGCAGCGCGGGCAGCACCAGGAAGATGTTGGCCAGCATGGACAGCAGGTCGTCGGTCCCGCCGCCGAAGTAGCCCGCGGTCACGCCGAACAGCACGGCCAGCACGGTCGCCGCCACCCCGGCGATAACCGAGACCAGGATCGTGCTGCGCCCGCCGACCAGCAACTGGGACAGGACATCCTGCTGGACCTGGGTGGTGCCGAGCCAGTGCGCGGCCGAGGGCGGCTGCGGCGTGCTGACGGTGGTCGAGGCGCTGGCGTTCGGGTTGTACGGGGCGACCAGCGGGCCGATGATGGCCACGATCCCGAACACCGCGGACAGGCACAGCCCGATCAAGATCTTCGGGGACCGGAGCAACCGGGTCATGTCAGGCCTCCTGCCGGGTCCGCGGGTCGAGGAACGCGTAGACGAAGTCGGCAGCCAGGTTGGCCAGCAGCACCGCCAGCGTGATGATCAGGAAGATCCCCTGCAGCAGCGGGTAGTCGTCGCTGCCGATCGCGGTGAACAGCAGGTACCCCACGCCCGGATAGGAGAAGACGATCTCGGTAAGCAGCGCGCCCGAGACGATGAACCCGATGGCCAGGGAGAAGCCGGCCACGCTGGGCAGCAGCGCGTTCCGGGCCGCGTAGCTGATCACCCGCCCTGACGACAGCCCCTTGGCCTGCGCGAGCAGCACGTAATCCTCGTCCATCGTGGTGATCATCATGTTGCGCATGCCGATGATCCAGCCGGCGATGGAGGCCAGCACGATGGTCAACGCGGGCAGCGCCGCATGGTCGAGCACATTGGACACGAACGGCCAGTCCAGCCCCGGGTTCAAGGTGGTGGTGTCGTAGCCGGAGTTCGGCGGGAACCAGCCCAGCTTGGTCGCGAACAGCGCCACGGCCAGGATCGCCACGAAGAAGTACGGCGCGGCCTGGAAGAACGTCATGGCCGGCAGCAGCCCGTCCAGCCAGCTGCCGCGCCGCCAGGCGGCGGCCACGCCGAGCAGCGTGCCGAGCACGAAGCTGATCACCGTGGCGACGCCGACCAGAGCGACCGTCCAGGGCAGCGCGGCCCGGATCAGGCCGCCGACCGAGGCCGGGTAGAAGTTCAGCGAGGTGCCTAGGTTCCCGTGCAGCAGATGGCTCCAGTACTGGACGTACTGGCCCCACAGGCCGGTCTTGGTCAGTACCCCGTACTGCAGCTCGAGCGCGGCGATGGCCTGCTTGGACTCCTGGGCCTGGACCCGGCCCAGCACCGCCAGGGCCGGGTTGCCCGGCATCAGCCGCGGGATGAAGAAGTTGATGGTGATCGCGACTATGGCGGTGACGATGTAGAACGCGGTCCTGCGGGTGATCATGCGCATGACTCATACCTCCCGGTACCAGCCGATGTCGGCCCGGTCGGCCGGGGCCGGGCAGCCGCAGCTCTCCCGGCGGATCAGCTCGGTGGGCAGCACGATGTCGCGCGCGGGCAGGTGCTCGCGGTTGAGCATCGAATACAGCACGTCGAAGGCGGTCGTCCCCATCTGCTTGATCGGCTGGCGCACGGTGGTGAGGCTGGTGCGCAGGTGGCGGGCCAGCGGGATGTCGTCGAAGCCGGTCACCGCCACCTGGCCGGGAACGCTGAGGCCGTGCTTGCGCAGCGCGGACATGACACCGAAGGCGGTCTGGTCGTTCGCGCACACGATCGCGCGCGGCAGCGCGCGGCCCTCCTCGAACAGCTGGTTGATCACCTGGGCGCCGCCGGAGGCGAAGTAGTAGCCCTGCCATTTCGGCCCGAACTCCAGGGTCGCGCCGGCCGCGACGGCCTCGGTGGCCAGGACCTCCCGCCGCTCGATGCTGTCCGGGCTGTCGGCGTAGCCGCCCAGGTAGCCCAGGGATCCGTAGCCGTGGTCGCGTAGCAGGTGCCGGGCCAGCGCGCGCATGCCCGCCTTATTGTCGCCGTGGACGTTCGCCGTGGTCGGGGTCGCGTAGCCGGCCAGCGTGACGATCGGGAGCTGCCGGGAGAGGCGGTCCATCTGATCCGGATCGAGCACCCGGTCGTGCAGGATCAGCCCGTCGCTCTTGCGGGCCAGCGCCAGGGTCCGGCCGCCCGGGTCGTGCTCGGTGATGCCGACCGACCGGATCAGCAGGTCGAAGCCGCGGCGCTGGGCCGCCGCCTCGATACCGCGGTTGATCAGGTCCGGGTACTGCAGGCTCTCGGCCTCGTCCGCGAACAGGTCCTCGTCCATGTTCGCGGCCGGCCACGGCCGGCGCACGATCACGCCGACGACTTCCTTGAGCCGCGCGCTCAGCGCGCGCGCCGCCCCGTCCGGCACGAAGCCGAGTTCGGCCACCGCCGCCAGGACCCGCTCCCGGGTTTCCTGGCGCGGGTTGCGCTGCCCGTTGAGCACCCGGGACACCGAGGCGATGGAGACCCCCGCCGCCCGGGCCACGTCGTAGATCGTCGGCGGCGCGGTCGGGTCCGCGCCCAGGCCGCCCAGCTCGGGATCCGTGCCCAGGCCGTCGGCGGCCAGGTCCCGCCCGCCGTTCACCGCGTCCTGGTCAGCCGACACCTGTGCTCCTCAATCGTTGAGGTAAGCGCTTTCCGTAATCGCCCGAAGAAAGGTGCCGCCAGTGACGGCACCGGGACCGAACCGTTGCGGTAAGCGCTTACCGGACTCGTATGGCAGCAGAGTACGACCATCGGGTGATTTATCACAAGAGCAATCGTCCCCACTGTTACGGGAACGTGACATGCCCGGAAGCCCGAGCCCGCCGGGCCGGATGGCGGGCGCACCGGCAGACCGGCGCTGACCAGGTGATCGGCTGTGACACATCGAGGAAACCTCAGCCGCACTCGTTACCGCCCGCGTAACAACCGAGTAATACGACCGAAACTCGCGCATGGGACACATGCCTTGCAGGTATACGGAGCGGCCGGGTACAGCCAGCGTCACGTTGGCCCCCAGAAGGCCCCGATAGCCCCTGGAGGCGTAGTGGTTCCCTATCCTAGCTGGCTGAACGCCGGGGATAACTCCTGGCAGATGACAGCAGCCACGCTGGTCGGGCTGATGTCCATCCCGGCCCTGGCCGTGCTGTACGGCGGCCTGGTGCAGAAGAAGTGGGCCATCAACACCGTCATGATGGTGTTCACCACCTTCTGCCTGACGCTCATCGTGTGGGTCCTGTGGGCCTTCAAGATGGGCTTCGGCACGCCCCTGGTCCACACCTTCCTCGGCGACCCCCGGTCGGTACTCGGGCATAACGCCGAGGAAGGCCAGGCGAACATCCCGTTGCTGAACGGGCTGATGCCGAACTTCAGGTTCCCCGAGTCGTCCCTGATGTACTTCCAGTTCGTGTTCGCGGCGATCACCCCGATCCTGTTCATCGGCAGCGTGATCGGCCGGATCAGCTTCAAGGTCTGGCTGATCGTCGTGCCGCTGTGGATCACCTTCGTCTACTCGGTCAACGCCTTCCTGCTGTGGGGCGGCGGCTACTGGGCGGGCAAGGGCGCCCTGGACTTCTCCGGCGGTTACGTCATCCACCTGGCCGCGGGCGTGTCCGGCTTCACCGCCGCCGCGGTGATCGGGCCGCGGCTCAAGCGCGACCGCGAGCGGGCCATCCCGAACAACCTGCTGTTCGTCGCCGTCGGCGCCGGCATCTTGTGGCTCGGCTGGAACGGCTTCAACGGCGGCGACCCGTACTTCGCGGGCGCGGACGCCGCCGCGGCGGTCGTCAACACCAACGTGGCCACCGCGGTGGCCATGATGACCTGGATCGTCATGGACATGATGTTCAGCAGCGAGAAGAAGCCCACCTTCCTTGGCGGCGTGAACGGCATGATCTGCGGTCTGGTCGGCATCACCCCGGCGGCCGGCTACGTGAACGGCTTCGGCGCCATCGTGATCGGCCTGGTCTGCTCCTCGGTCGTCTGGGTGGCCTGGACTTACCTGCCGAAGTACGTCTGGCCGTTCAACAAGGTCGACGATGCGCTCGGCGTGGTGTATACGCACGGCATCGCCGGGTTGTTCGGCGGCCTGCTGGTCGGCCTGCTCGCCGACCCGAAGATGATCGAGTACATCGGCCTGGGCAACACCTCCTCGGTCGCCGGGGCGGGCCTGTTCTACGGGCACCCCAAGCAGCTGGCCATCCAGGCGGGCGCCGCGCTCACCATCATCGTCTGGGACGGGGCGGTCACGTTCCTCATTCTGATGCTCATCAAGCACGTGTTCAGGATGAACCTGCGGCTGCCCGACGCGGTCCTGGAGATCGGCGACGTGGCGGTCCACGGCGAGGAGGTGTACCCGTCTGACGAGCTGATCAGCGTGGGTGCCAGCTCGAGGGCCGACGAGGTGTCCTCCATGGACGGGAAGGTGCCCGAGAAGGCGGTCACCGCCCCGAAGGACGATTCTTAGCGTGCGCTACGTGCGGCCGTAGCGTAACCAGGGACGCACCCGGGCACCGAGCTGGTGCCCGGGTGCGTCCTGGCCTCAGTGCCCCCGGAAGGCCTCCTCCAGCCACCATGACCCGCGAGAGGAGGTGACCTTGGCGTCGATGAGCAGCGGGCGCTCCCGCGGCCCCGCCAGCCAGCCGCCGACCGGGCCGAGATCCCCGGCCGACCGTACGGTGACGCCCTCGAAGCCGAAGCCCCGGCCGATCGCGGCGATGTCGGCCGGCGGAAACCGGACCGTGTCCAGCGGGTCTCCGTCCGGCCCGAAGTGATGCACCTCCGCGCCGTACGCCTCGTCGTCGTAGACCACGACCACCATCGGGATCCCCAGCCGCACCACGGTCTCCAGCTCGCTGACCCCCATCAGCGCGCCTCCGTCGCCGAGCGCGGCGACCGCCAGCCGGTCCGGCCGCGCGACCGCGGCCCCGATGGCCGAGGCCAGGCCGAGCCCGATCGACTGGAACGCCTGGGTGAAGCAGAAACCGGCCTCGTCGGGGACCGACAGGTACATGCTCGGGTAGCCCATGAAGTTCCCGGAGTCGACCGCCACGGTGCGCTCCGCGGGCAGCAGGTCATCGAGCGCGATGGACAGCGCGCGCGGATCGATCCGCTGCCCGTCGCTGTCGTCGCTGAACGGCACGTCCCGCCACCGCACCTCCCGCGCGATCCGCTCGCGCAGCTCAGGTGACCGGTACCCCGCCGTATCAGGTGACCCGCCGTCGTCTTCATTTTTATGCCGAACGGATCGTGGCTCACCCTCCCGGTCTCCGACGAGCGCGTCGGCCACGGCGCGGGCGGTCTCGGCCACGTCCCCGACTACGCCCAGGTGGACCGGCCGGTGCGCCCCGAGGGCGGTGGCGTCGTCGTCGACCTGGATGAGCGTGGCGCCCGTCCCGATCAGCCTGCCGTGCCGCATCGTCCACATGTTGAGCGAGCAGCCCCAGCCGATGATCAGGTCCGCGCCGGTGATCAGCTCGGCCGCGAGCGGTGACGCGAACCCGCCGCTCACGTCCAGGTCCCAGGGGTTGCCCCGGAACAGCCCCTTCGCGACGGCCGAGGTGGCCAGCAACGCGCCGCACGCATCGGCGAGCCGCTCGAGGTCCGCGCGCGCCGATGCCCGGCCGGCCCGCCCGCGGGCGCCCCGGCCCGCGATGAACACCGGCTGGTCCGCGCCGCGCAGGACGGCCGCGATCGCCGTCACGGCCTCCGGGGCCGGGCCGGGCGGATAGGTGCGAGGCGCGGCCTGGACCGTGGCCCCCTCGCCGTGCTGGACTACTGGCGCGGCCTGGACGTTCAGCGGCAGGGCGAGGACCACCGTGCGGCGGCCGAGCGCGGTCTGGTAGGCCCGCTGCACATCGGCCAGCGCCGATGCGGGGGAGTAGATCCGCTCGCCGACCGCGCCGACGGCGGCCGCCAGCCCGGCCACGTCGACGTGGAAGTTGGACCTGACCTCCGGGGCCTCCGCGGCGAGCACCAGCAGCGGGGTGCGGCTCTTGGCCGCCTCGGCGATACCGGTCATGGCGTTGGTCAGGCCCGGTCCCTGGTGCACGGATACCACACCCGGCCGGCCGGCGGTCCTGGCCCAGGCGTCGGCCATGACCGTGGCGCCCCCCTCGTGCCGGGCCGCCACGAACCGGGCCCCGCCGGCGATCAGCGCGTTCGTGACGTGGAAGTTGCCGCTGCCGACCACGCCGAACACGGTGTCGGCCCCGAGCTTGGCCAGCGCCTGCCCGACCGCCTCCGCGACCCGCATACTCAGCTGCGCTCGACCAGGGCCAGGGCGCGGCACGGGGATCCCGAGCCGCCGACGATGGGCAGCGGCCCGGTGATCACGACCGCGCCGGTGACGGGCAGCCGGGCCAGGTTCTGCAACTGGGTCAGGCCGTACTTGCCCGCGCCGAGCAGGAACGAATGACATGGGAACGGCGGGTCGAAGGAGTGCGCGGCCCCGGCGTCGGTGCCGACGGTCTCGGTCCCGAGCCCGAGGATCGGCGCCTCCTCGGCCAGCCAGGTCGCGCAGGCGATGCTGATCCCCGGCGTGTGCGGGCCGGTCTCGTTCGCGTTGAGGAACGCGGCCTGGTCATCGGAGCGGGCGTCCCAGCCGGTGCGGTACAGCAGCCAGCCGCCCTCGGGCAGCGGCCCGTTCGCGGCCTCCCACTGCTTGACGTGGTCGATCTCGAGCAGGAAGTCCGGGTTCGCGGCGGCTTCGGCACTGAAGTCGAGCACGACGGCCGGGGCGATCAGCCGCGGCGCGGGAACCTGGGCGACGTCCTCGCCGTCCTTCCCGGTGACCCAGTGGACCGGGGCGTCGAAGTGGGTGCCGGTGTGCTCGCCAGTCACGATGTCGTTCCAGTACCACGCGGGTCCGCGCTCGTCGTAGTGGCTGATCTCGGTCAGCCCGAACCGGGTCGTGTTACCGAACGGCGGCGGCAGCTGGATGATCGGCGTGCTCGCCGACAGCGGCGCGGTGAGGTCGATCACCTCCACGGAGCCATCACGGATCGCGTCGGTCAGGGCCTGCAGCACGGACATGATGCTCCTTCGTTCACTGGGCTATCCCGGTAGCTTTCCCCATCGGCGCCCTCGTCCGCTAGTCCTGTAACCTTACTGTCGGGGTGAAGCATGACTAAGCCGGTTGTCACGGCAACGACCCTGGTCACCGAGGACGGCGTCCCGATTGATGCCATCCACCTGCCCGGCCCGAAGGATCTCGCGATCATCGTCGCGCACGGGTTCACGCTGTCCTGGCAGCGCCCGCGCGTCTGGCGGATCGCCAACCGGTTCAACCTGACGGCCGGCGTCATCACCTTCGACTTCCGCGGCCACGGCCGTTCCGGCGGCCTGTCCACCCTCGGCGACCTTGAGGTCAAGGACCTGGACGTGGCCGTCGCCTACGCGCGCGAGCTCGGCTACCAGCGGATCGCCGCGGTCGGCTTCTCGATGGGCTCGTCGGTGGTACTCCGGTACGCCGGCCTGATCGGCGGGGTCGACGCGGTGGTGTCGGTCAGCGGCCCCGGCCGGTGGTATTACCGCGGCACCGAACGGATGCGGCGCGTGCACCTGGCCGTCGAGCACCGGCTCGGCCGGTTCGTCACCCGGCACTGGCTGAAGACCCGGATCAGCCCGGAGGGCTGGAAGCTGATCCCGGTCCCGCCGGCTGAGGCGGCGGCGAAGATCGCGCCGGTCCCGCTGCTGATCGTGCACGGTGACCGGGACCCGTACTTCCCGCCCGAGCACGCGCGGCAGCTGTACCTGGCGGCCCAGGAGCCCAAGGAACTGTGGCTGGTGCCCGGGATGGGCCACGCCGAGACGGCGTGCAGCCGGGACCTCGTCGACCGCATCGGCCGCTGGCTCGACCACGCTACCCGCGACCCCGCCGCCCTAGACGACGCCGCCCTAGACGACGCCGCCCTAGACGACGCCGCCCTAGACGACGCCGCCCTAGACGACGCCGCCTTGCCCGCCGCCCGCACCGCCGACCCGGCCGGCAACGCAATGGCCGCCGGAGCGCATCCAAGCGCCTAGACCTCGCCCTCACACGTGGGCCCGTGGCAAGTGTGCAGCGAGTGCAGCGAGCGTCGCCCGCCCGCGTCTACCGCGGACGCCCTCACGCCGACGAAATGCAAGCCATGAACAATTGTCGACACGTTTCACGCGCGGCCGGGCTCGGAGTGCACCACGACCCAGATCGCGTGTACCGGCTCGCCGGTCTTGTTCAGGTACTCGTGCGGTGTCGAGGAGTCGAACGCGATCGAGTCGCCCGGACCGAGCTCGTAGCTCTCGAAGCCCACGTTGGCCTGCAGCGAGCCGCTGATGACCAGGCCGTACTCGCGGCCGTCGTGCCGTAGCGGGCGGCGCTCGTCGGTGGAGTGGCCGCCGGGGGAGTAGATCACCTCGAGAAAGTCGGTCATGGCGTCCGCGCCCGGGGTGAGCCGCTCCCAGCGCACCCCGCTGGCCAGGTCGATGATGTTCCGGCCGCCGGCCCGCTGGACGATGCCGGGCGCGCTCGGCGCGGGCTCCGGCGCGCGGCCCACCTGTACGTCAGGGCCAGGAGCCGGAGCGGCGGGCCGCCGCGGCTCCGCGCCGAACAGCAGGTGGTCCAGCGAACTGTCCAGCTCGGTGGCCAGCGAGTACAGGACGCCCACCGAGGGCACCGAGACCCCGCGCTCGATCTGCGAGATGAGGCTGGCCGAACACCCGATCCTGCGCGCCAGCTCGCGCACGGACAACTGCCGTTGCTCGCGGGCCAGGCGCAGCCGGGGGCCCAGCCCGGTGCCCGGATCGAAATCGCTCGGCATGATGTCAATGTACACTGCACGTTCTTCAGGGGAAGCTTGACAGTCCCACTGCACACGGCATTGGATGGTTGGTGCGACGAGCAGAGGAGCTTCCATGGCCGTACCTGCACTTCCCCTTGCCCCCGCGCCCGGCCGGATGTACGTCGACTTCGAGGAGAGGCTCGACTTCGGCCGTCTGCGGCAGTACCGGCTGGACCGCGCCCGACAAGCCATGGAAAATGCCGGGCTGGGCGCGTTGCTGGTCTTCGACAACAACAACATCAGATACCTGACCGGCGTCGCCATCGGCGAGTGGACCCGGGACAAGCTGTGCCGGTACGCGCTGTACACCCGCACCGGCGAACTGGTGCTGTGGGACTTCGGCTCGGCTGCGGTGCACCACCGGATGTACTGCCCGTGGCTGAAGCCGGAGAACTGCATCGCCTCCTTTACCACCATGCGCGGCGCCGCTCCGCCCGCCTCCGGGCTCACGCAGAAGCAGGTGGCCGAGATCAAGGACCGCCTCAACGCAGCCGGAATCACAAACGAGCCCATCGGCGTCGATTGGGCCGAGGTCCCCACCTTCTTCGAGCTGCAGCAGCAGGGCCTCGAGATCCGAGACGGCCAGCAGGTGATGCTGGACGCCCGGGAGATCAAATCCCGGGACGAGATCACCCTGCTATCCACCGCCGCCGCCCTGGTCGACGGCACCTACCAGGACATCGCCGCCGCGCTCAAGCCCGGCGTACGGGAAAACGAGATCGTCGCCCTGGCCAACAAGCGGCTGTACGAGATGGGCTCCGACGACGTCGAGTCGATCAACGCGGTGTCCGGCGAGCGGTGCAACCCGCACCCGCACAACTTCTCCGACCGCATGATCCGGCCCGGCGAGCAGGCCTTCTTCGACATCATGCACTCCTACAACGGCTACCGGACGTGCTACTACCGCTGCTTCGCGGTGGGCTGGGCCACCGAGCCGCAAAAGGATGCGTACAAGCGAGCCCGTGAGTGGATCGACGTCGCCATCGACATGATCAAGCCCGGCGTGTCCACCGACCAGGTGGCCCGGCTCTGGCCGACCGCGGAAGAGATCGGGCTGGCCGACGAGAAGACCGCCTTCGGCCTGGAGTTCGGGCACGGGCTCGGGCTGGCCCTGCACGAACGGCCCATCATCTCCCGGCTCACCTCGCTCGACGCGCCGCTGGAGATCAAGGAAGGCATGGTGTTCGCGCTGGAGACCTACTGCCCGGCGACCGACGGGCAGTCGGCAGCCCGGATCGAGGAAGAGGTGGTGGTCGGCCCGAACGGGGTCGACATCTTGACCAAGTTCCCGGCCCAGGACCTCTACGTCACCAACCCCTACTGACGCCGAAAATAGATAGGGCGATCACGTGCCGGACATAGACACTGACACCGCGCTCGAGATGTACCGGAAGATGACCGAACTCCGGCAGTTCGAGAAGCGCGCGCATGACCTGTTCCTGCAGAACCTGGTCAAGGGGACGACGCACCTGGGCACCGGGCAGGAGGCGGTCGCGGCCGGGGTGTCGCAGGCGATGAACGACGACGACTACATCTTCACCACCTACCGCGGCCATAACCACGTGCTGGCTCGCGGCACCCCGATGACCCCGGTGATGGCCGAGCTGCTGGGCCGCGAAAACGGCCTGATGCACGGCAAGGGCGGCTCGATGCACCTGCTGGACGTCTCCCGCGGCATCCTCGGCGCCTACGCGATCATCGGCGCCCAGCTGGTCATCGCCAACGGCTCGGCCTGGTCGGCCCAGTACCGGGGCACCAAGCAGGTCACGGTGTGCTTCCTGGGTGACGGCGCGACCAACATCGGCGCCTTCCACGAGGCACTGAACCTGGCCGCGGTCTGGAAGCTGCCGGTCATCTTCGTCTGCGAGAACAACCAGTACATGGAGTACACCGCGATCGGGACGGTGACCGCCGTGCCCCGGCCCGCCGCCGATCGCGCCGCCTCGTACGGGCTGGAGCCGGTCGTGGTCGACGGCAACGACGTCGAGGCGGTCTACCACACCGCGCAGGCCGCGATCGGCCGCGCGCGCGACGGCGGCGGTCCCTCCCTGATCGAGGCCATCACCTACCGGCACGGCGGTCACTCCCGCGCCGATCCCGGCAAGTACCGGCCCGCCGAAGAGGTCAAGGAGTGGCTGGCCCGCGACCCGCTGCCCGCCTACCGCCGGGTCCTCATCGGCCGCGGCGTGGACGAGGCGACCCTGGACGCGATCGACAAGAACGCCCGGGACGCGGTGGACCGCGCCACCGAGGAGGCCAAGGCCGGCGCCGAGCCCCGCCTCGAGCTGGCCGAGACCAACGTGTGGGCCGACGGCGGCCACTCCTGGAGGAACTGATGGCCGAAGTCGTCATGCCCCGGATGGGGGAGACCGTCGACGAGGGCACTGTCAACGAGTGGTTCAAGCAGGTCGGCGACGCGGTTACCGAAGGCGAGCCGCTGCTCGAGATCGGCACCGACAAGGTGGACACGGAGATTCCCGCGCCCGCCACCGGCGTGCTCTCCGAGATCCGCGTTCAGCAAGGCGAGACCGTACCCGTAGCCACGGTCATCGCCGTCATCACCTGAAAATCTCTTTATATTCCGAACGGAGCCGTGGTGGCAGTAATCACTTACCGCGAGGCAGTAGCCCGGGGTATCGCACAGGAGATGCGGCGCGACCCCGACGTCGTGTTCCTCGGCGAGGACGTGGCGGCGGCCGGCGGGGTGTTCAAGACGACGGTCGGCCTGCTCGAGGAGTTCGGCCCGGCCCGGGTCCGGGACACCCCGATCAGCGAGCAGGCCATCCTCGGGGCCACGATCGGCGCCGCGATGACCGGCCTGCGGCCGATCGCCGAGATCATGTTCAGCGACTTCTTCGCGGTCTGCTGGGACCTGATCGCCAACGAGATGGCCAAGATCAGGTACATGTCTGACGGCCAGCTGGCGCTGCCGCTGGTCGTCCGCTGCGCCAACGGGGCCGGAGTGCGGTTCGGGGCCCAGCACTCCCAGTCGGTGGAGAACTGGGCCATGGCCGTGCCGGGGCTGAAGGTCGTCGCCCCCTCCAGCCCGCGCGACGTCGTCGGGCTGCTCGCGGCAGCCATCCGGGATCCCGATCCGGTCGTGTTCTTCGAGCACAAGGGCCTGATGGCGAGCAAGGGCGACGTGCCCGACGGCGAGGTCGTCGACCAACTCGGCCGGGCCAAGGTGCTGCGGCAGGGCCGGGACGCGACGGTCATCGCGCTGGCCGCGATGGTGCCGCGGTCGCTGGCGGCCGCCGAACGGCTGTCCGAGTACGGCATCGAGGCCACCGTGATTGACGTGCGGTCGCTGGTCCCGCTGGACACCCGCACGATCCTGGCCGAAGTGGCCAACACCGGCCGGCTGTTCACGGTCGAGGAGAACCCCCGGCTGTGCGGCTGGGGCGCGGAGATCGTCTCGATCGTCGCGGAGGAGGGGTACGGCGCGCTCACCGGCCCCCCGGTACGCATCACCACCCCTCATATCCCGCTACCTGCCGCAGATAAGCTCGAAGACTACGTACTGCCCTCGGCGGACAAGATCACCGAGACCGTGCGCAAGTCTTTGGAGGAATGGTGAGCAACCGGGCCCAACTGGTCGGTATCGAAATACCCACGGACCTGCTGATCGGCGGGGAGTGGACCGGCGGGCGAGGCGGCGGCACGCTGCCGGTCATCGACCCGGCCACCGAGGACGCGGTGGCCGAGGTGGCCGACGGGACCGTGGAGGACGCGCTCGACGCGGTCACGGCGGCCCAGGACGCGCTGGCCGGCTGGGCGGCGACCCCGCCGCGGCAGCGCGCTGAGTGCCTGCGCCGGACCTTCGAGCTGATGACCAAGAACGCGGACGCGCTGGCCCGGCTGATGGTCACCGAGAACGGCAAGGCCCTGCGCGACGCCCAGGGCGAGGCGGCCTACGCGGCCGAGTTCTTCCGCTGGTATGCCGAAGAGGCGGTCCGGTTGGAGGGCGTGCTGATGCAGGCGCCGTCCGGGGCCAACAAGATCCTGGTCATGCGCCAGCCGGTCGGCGTCTCGGTGCTCGTCACGCCGTGGAACTTCCCCGCCGCCATGGCCACCCGCAAGATCGGCCCGGCGCTGGCCGCGGGCTGCACGGTCGTGCTCAAGCCGGCCTCGGAGACACCGCTGACCGCGCTGTACATCGCCGAGCTGCTGGCCCAGGCGGGCGTGCCGGACGGGGTGGTCAACGTGCTGACCTCGCGGAAGTCCGGCGCGCTGGTGTCGGCCATGCTGCACGACCCGCGGGTCCGCAAGCTGTCCTTCACCGGGTCGACCGAGGTGGGCCGGGTCCTGCTGCGGGAGGCGGCCGACACCGTGGTGAACTGCTCGATGGAACTCGGCGGCAACGCGCCGTTCATCATCTTCGAGGACGCGGACATCGACGCCGCCGTCGAGGGGGCGCTGCTCGCCAAGATGCGCAACGGCGGTGAGGCCTGCACCGCAGCCAACCGCTTCTACGTGCACGAAGCGGTCGCCGACGAGTTCAGCCGGGCGTTCGCGGCCCGCCTGGACCGCATGATCGTCGGGCCCGGGCTGGACGAGGGCACCGACGTGGGCCCGCTGGTCAACGAGGCGACCCGGTCGAAGGTGGCCGAGCTCGTCGACTCCGCCACCGCGGACGGCGGCAAGGTGGTCACCGGCGGCCGGGTGCCGGACCGGCGCGGCTACTTCTACCAGCCGACCGTGATCGACCAGGTCCCGGCGGACGCGGGCATCCTCGGCACCGAGATCTTCGGCCCGGTGGCGCCCGTGGTCAGGTTCACCGCCGAAGCAGACGCCATCAACTGGGCCAACGACACCGAGTTCGGGCTCGTCTCCTACGTCTACACCCGAGACCTGAGCCGTGGCCTGCGGGTGTCCGAGGCCCTCGAAGCCGGCATGGTCGGCCTCAACCGCGGCCTGGTCTCCGACCCGGCCGCCCCGTTCGGCGGGGTGAAGCAGTCCGGCATCGGCCGCGAGGGCGCGCACGAAGGGCTCCTGGAGTTCACCGAGACCAAGTACATCGCCACCAACTGGTGAGCCTGAGCCCCGCGCGAAGCAACTAACGCGGACTTCCACCTGCCCCCATCACCGACGGTAACGCATCGCCCAGGCTTCAGTTCGAGGCAGCTAGGCGGGCTCGCTTGCGGCGGGACCAGCTGACTAGGGTAGTGCCCGAGCTGTTGGAGCAGGTTTGTCCGGTAGACCAGGACGAACCAGCTTGCCACCTGGTAGGTCGCGACTGGCCTGCCGAAGCGCCGCTCGTAATCGGCGGCCGGGTACCTGCCATCGCGGTCGGCGACCACGAACCTGGCGTCGTACCGGGACGGGTTGTACCAGAGGGTATTTGTCTCCCAGATGGGGACGAGGACCTTCTTGTTGTCGTACTTTATGTCGACCGCGCGGATCTTAACTTTGTCGCCGGACTGCATGGTCACAATCGAGGCATCCCAGTACCAAGCGAGGCCGTACGTGAGTCCGTGCGCCTCGAGCCACGCCGCGAGGGGCGCCGTGGCCGGTCTCAGGGGCGGCCGCGTGGCCGCGGCGGACAGCGGCACCAGCGCGGCAAGTGCCGTCACGATGACCGCCAGGAAGACCCGCGGCGTCCCGGTGATCCGGGCGGGCACGCAGGCCCGCGCCGCGAGCACCGCCCCGCACGGCAGCACCATGGCGATCTCGTGGGAGGCTGTGGCGCCCGCGAACACGGAGACCAGGAACAGCCCGATGTTGACGACGATTGCGACGCACAGCAGCTGCTCGGCCCGGCTCGCGGCACGCCAGGTCCAAGCCACCCGCCCCAGGCCGAACACGGCGGCCAGCAGACAGACCAGCCCGAGGGCGCCTCCTATGCTGCCCAGCCTGGTGTCCGGCTCGGCGATCGCCCCGAACAGGGTGCGGACGTCCAACCAGGTCAAGGCCGCGTGATGCGGCCATAGCCGCACCGGCGAGAGCCGCGCTCCCGGCGCGGCCATCGAGTACGCTCCCAGATGCCGCATCGCCGCGCGGACCAGCGACTCCAGCGGCACGGATGCGGCGGCCGCCACCACCAGCGCCGCGTCGCCGGATCGGAGTCTGCGCGTGGCCAGCACGCGGTAACCGCACACCAGCAGGACCGCTGGCACCGCGACATAGCGGACGGTGAGGTCGCTGAGCTGGCCGGCGCACAAGATCAGGCACAGCAGGGGCGCGGTGAACCGCCGGCCTGCAGCCCGGTCGATCAGCAGGAAGGACGCCAGCAGGAACGCGGAGGTTCCGATGTGGTCGGGCTCCTCCAGCAGCAGCGGCACGGACGACGCGGTCAACAGCGGCACGGCCAGCACCGCGACCACGACCGCGCAGCGGGCGGCCCTGGCCGGGCCGCGGCTGCCCGTGACGGCCAGGGCCACGGCGCAGACCGCTACGATCAGGTACGTCAGGGCGGAAGCCACATGGGCAGCGAGGTTGCCCAGGCCGAACAACAACTCGCTGATCGCGTTCAGCGGTAGCTCGAAGAAGTAAAACGTCGCGTCGCCGATCAGCCAACCGTGCAGCAGGACATGACCGTGCAGCATGTCCCACGCCTGCAATGCATTGTTCGCCCCGTCCGAATCCACCCGCGAGCCAAGCGAGATCCTCAGGAAAAATGCGAATAGCGCCAGACCGCCGCCGACCCACGCCGCCGCGGCCCACCAGCGGCGCACCCCGGGACGCATTCCGCGATCTTCCTGGCCGGCGTGTCGCTCGAGATGACGCGCGGGAGGCGCTGTTCCCTGCCGATCCGCCAGTTCAGGACCGCCCGGATACCGGTCGCCAGGACGCATACCAGGACCCTACTAGATGAATGATTCTAGGATTCGGTTCTCTTTCGGCGCTCGTCGGCGATCGGCGATGGGACCGTGCGCAGCACTGCCGTGGGCCTAGGGGCACCTTCGTCCGTTACCGAAGGCTGCGCCAGGTTCGGTCTAGACCTCGATACCGCCTTCGTAAGCGGTTCGGGCACCGGCCAGTCCCGACCCTCACCGCCGCCGCCCCTGGTGACTTACGCCAGACGACCCAGCTGCCGAACCGGTTGGCGGCGACGACCCGCCAGCCGGCCGGGGCGTCCGGCAGGCTCGCCCGGGCGGGTTGTCCGGTCGGCCATGCCGCATCAATCACGGTCACGTCGGCCGGAGGCGACTGGCAGATGGGATTATAAAGGTGTACCTGCGTCGATGACACTTCGAATTCCTGCGCGATTCGCAGAACCCCGCTGATGTTGCCGGCGACGGCAATCTGCTCACCCGGCTGCAGTCCGTCGGCCGTCGCCATCTCCCTTACGCCCATCGCCTTGGCCCACGCGGCGTCGGCCTGGGAGCAGTAGACCGTGAGCTGGACCAGGGCCCCCAGGCTTACCGTCGCCGCCAAGGCGCCCAAGACCCAAGTCAGGGCTGGCACGCCGCGCGCGAGGAGTGCGAAGACGACCCACACCAGGAGCAGGGCCAGCGCCGCCGCCGTCGCGACCAGGACGCTGGCCCGGCTCCAGTTCTGGGTCAGCACGGCCGGTTCGCCGAAGTTAAACCTCATCCCTCGCTTCGTGGGCAGGGACTTTCCGGCGTACACAGCCACCGTCACGGCGGCCAGTATGGTGAGGCCTGTCGTGCAAGCGGCGCAGGCAAGGATCGTCCGGGGCGCCGCCCGCAGCAGCACCACCGCGCCGACCAGGAAGAACGCGACGGTCATGCCGTCCAGGTAGCGGCCCGAGGCCCAGGTCAGCGACTGCTGGGGGGGCAGCGCGGCCGGCGCGGAGCAGGCGATCAGGACGGTAACCCCGACCGACAGCGACGCCATTACCCGCAGGTCGGTCCGTACGTCGCGCCGCGCGATCGCGGCCACCGCAGCGACTAGGCCGATCCCGGCAATACCCCAGCTGTCCAGCACCAGCCGCCACAACTGGCCGCCTGCCATCTCGGCCACATGGATGACCTCGTACGGCCTTTCCAGCGTGCTCACCAAGTGGTCGGAAAGGCTGCGTGTGCCCCCCGGGTAAAGGGCAGAGGCCAGATAGCGGTCCAGCATCCAGCCCGCGCCGACGGTCACCACCGCGGTCAGCGCGGCCGCGGCTACGCTGCCGCGGGCGGCCGGTCGACGCCAGGCGGTGAATGCTCCCACGGCGGCGAAGCCGGCCAGCAGCACCAGACCCCGGGGATGCACCGCGTAGGCATAGCCAGACAGCGCGGCGGAACCGATGGCCGCGGCGTATTGCGCCCGCGGCGAAGTGGCCACCAGCCAGCTGTGGATGGCCAGCAGCCAGGCCAGCGTGACCACGGGGAAGATTGCATCGGCTATCGCGTACTCGCTGAAGAAGAACCCGGCGGGCAGCAGCGCCGCGACCATGGCCACGCCATAGGCGGCCGGGCGGTCGAGCCCGAGTCGGCGGCAGACCAGGTAGCCCAGCGGCATGACGGTGGCGCTGACCGCCGCGTTGATCAGCAGCACGGCGTGATACACGGCGGCGGGGCTGCTGGTGAACCAGTAGACCGGCGTGATCAGAAGCGGATAGCCGCCCCGGTACAGCGTGGCGCCGGAGAAGTCGGCCGCTGGGCCGCCCGCGAGGAACCGCGCCGCGACCAGATACGCGGTTTCGTCGGGATTGTCCAGCGGTACCGTCTGCGCGCGGCTAAACCACGCGCGCAGCCCGGCCTGGGCCAGCCACCCCACCACCAGCAGCACCGCGAACACCCAGTTCCTGCGCGGCGGGTGAACGGTGACCTTGACGGCCCGGCTGAGGCGGGACTCAACCGCGACGGCGCTCGTGTCCGTATCGATCTGGCTCGCAGCAGGCGATACGGTTTCGTTCCTGTTGGTCACGCAGAATCCTTGCATGAGTCGCATCAGGCAGTGGGAGATACCGCGCTAGTTGCCCGGTCGCCTTCCTAGCAGGATCATCATGCCGTATCAGGAATTGCCAGGCGGGCTCATGAGCAACATTTGACCGGCGCCGTCTCTAACTGCTGCCGGGCAATACCATCATCATGATCCTGGCCCAGCCACACCGACCTGGCTGAGCAGGTTCTTCCGATAGATCAAGATCGCCCAGTGCGCCACGTGGTCGATCTTGTATGGCTTGCCGAAGTACTGCTCGGCCTGCGGGCTCAGGCCGTCGCCGGCCAGGTCGGTGATCAGGAAGGTCGCGTCGTGCCGGGACGGGTCGAACCACGAGGTGTTCGTCTCCCAGTCATACCGGATGACCCGGCTGCCCTGCATGACGACCGCGCGGGCCTGCACCTGGCCGCCCGAGTGCAGGGTGATGACCGAGCTGTTCCAGTAGCCGGCCAGGCCGTAGGTGAGCCCGTGCGCCTCGAGCCACGCAGCGAGCGGCGCAGTCGGCGCCGCGGCCGCGGGCCGGGCGGCCGCGATGGACAGCGGCAGCAGTCCGACGACGGCGGCCAGGCTGATCGCCAGGCCGGCGCGTAGCCGGCCGGCGATGTGCCGAGGCACGCAGGCGCGTGCGGCGAGTACCGCGCCGCACGGCAGGATGGCGACCACCTCGTAGGGGTTGCTAGGAATCGGCATGGTGGAAATCACGTACGCCGCGAGGTTGATGACGATCGCGGCGCACAGGAGTTGCTCGGCCCGGCTCGCGGTACGCCAGGTCCACGCCACCCGAGCGAAGCCGACCGCCACCGCCAGCAGACAGGCGATCCCGAGGATGTACCCGGCGTCGCGGGCCGGATTCGCGGAGCCCGAGGCGACCTCGGCGCCGAACAGGACGCGTATCGCGTGCCAGGCGATCGCCGCGTTGTGCGGCCACTGCCCGGGCGGCGCGATCGCGGTTTTCGGTGCGACCATCTGGTACGAGCCGAAATGCAGCATCAGCGCGCGGACCGCGGCGGCAAGAGGCACCGAAGCGACCGCGGCCAGGGCGTTCGCGGCATCGCCGGTGCGGACCTTTCGCGCCGCCGCCACGCGATAGACACTTACGACGACGACCGCCGGCACAGCGACGTAGCCGACGGTGGCGTCGCCGATCTGGCCGGCGCACAGGATCGCGAGCAGCAGCGGTGAGGTGTAGTACCGGGCGGGCGCCCGGTCGATCAGCAGGACGGAGACCAGGAGGAACACCGATGTCCCGGTGTGGTCGGGCGCTCCGAGCAGGTACGGCGCGTTCGACTCGACGTGGAACATGGCGGCCAGCACGGCGACCACGACGCCGGCGCGGGCCAGCCTGGCCAGCCCGCGGCTGTCCGCCACGGCCAGGGCCACGGCGCAGACCGTGACGACCAGGTAGATAAGTGCGGCCGCCACATGGCTGGTGAGATCCTGCAACCCGAAAAAGATCTCGGTAAGCATGAGCACCGGCAGGTCGAAGGTGTAATACGTCGCATCGCCGACGATCCACCCGTGCAACAGGAGGTTGCCGTGCAGCATGTCCCATGCCTGCAGCGCGTTGTTCGCCCCGTCCGAGGTCACGTGCGCGGTGAACGAGATCCGCAGGTAGC
This sequence comes from uncultured Actinomycetes bacterium, assembly GCA_963834685.1. Taxonomy (GTDB): domain Bacteria; phylum Actinomycetota; class Actinomycetes; order Streptosporangiales; family Streptosporangiaceae; genus Palsa-504. Next base: position 65,726 of record CAWICW010000020.1, read on the forward strand.
AAGCGAACAACGCCGCGCAGCCCGCGATCCACGCCGTCGCCGCCAGCAGGCGACGCATCCAGCGGTGTCCGGGGTCTGCGGGGCAGACCGGGCGGGCAGACGGCGCCGGCGGCATCTCAGTTCGCTGGACAACGCACGGATCTGCAACCGGCTCCGCATCCGGTACCGTCCGTTTGCTTCGGACCATGGTTCGAACCCTACTGGGAGCCCCTCGCCGGTGACGACCCGCTCGGTATGCTGAGACGGCCTACGGGCGGCCTGGGATCCCGGCCCAGCCGTTCACGCGGTCTGCGTCAGCAGTATCCCGCCTGGCAGATGATCCTGGTCCAGCCAGCGGACGCTGCGATCGTGGCGACGCCGGCGATAGCATTCAGGGGGGAAAGTGTCTCTCGAACCGGCGCGAGCCGACCCTCGACCATCCAATTCTCCCAGTTAAAGGCACTTTTTCACACAAGTGACCAGCTTTGAGTGTCCTATTCACGAGAGCCCGAGGTCAGATGTCACACTCTGGCGCGCCGTCCGACACCGGTGACATCGCGGCACCGGTCCTGCCGGGCCCGGCCACCGCGCGCAGACGCTGGTCCGTCCCGCCCCTTCCACTGCTGCCGCTGCCCCTGATCGGGGCGATTATCTACGCGGGCATCCGCGTGCTCAGCGTTGCGATCGGCTGGTTCGTGCTGCGGCAGGGTAAGTTCAGCGACCGCCACTGGTCGGTGGTGCGGTGGGCCAGGGCGGCTGACGGCGGCCATTACCTGGCCATCGCCGCCCACGGCTATACCTATCCGGCCGGTCAGCTGGCACATGCCTCTGTTTTCTCGTTTTTCCCCGCCTACCCGGCCGCGATGGACTCCATTGCCTGGCTTCCCGGGGTCACCTTGGTAGGAGCGGGCCTGGCCGTGACGGCCATCGCCGGCCTTGCCGCCGCGGCGGGCATTACCACGCTGGGCATGAAGCTCACCGCCGACCCGCGGATCAGCCTGCTCATGGTGGCGGTCTGGGCGGTGGCGCCCGCCTCGACGGTGCTGGAAATGCTTTACGCCGAGGCGCTGTTCTGCGCCCTGGCTGTGTGGGCCCTGGTCGCCCTGGTCGACCGGCGGTGGCTGACCGCGGCCTGGCTTACCGTCGCAGCCGGGACCGTGCGCAGCACGGTCCTGGCTCTCATCGCGGCGGTGGAGGTCGCCGCGCTAGCGGCCGTGGTTGAGGCGGCGCGGGCACACCAGCCCATCGCCCGGTGGTGGCGTCCCCTGGTCGCGGCCCTGCTGGCCCCGCTCGGGCTGCTCGGATTTCTGGGATACGTGGCCCTGCGCACCCATCGGCTGGACGGGTGGTTCTGGATCGAGAGCCACACATTCCATATGTCCTTCGACTGGGGAACAAGCACGCTGCGAGTCCTGAAGGGCGACTTCGTGGACGCGCCCTCAGTGCCTGAAATCCTCGTCGGCCTGGCCGTGATCGCCGGCGCCCTGCTCATGGTGTGGAGCCTGACCGAGCGTATCCCGTTCTACCTGCACGTCTATACGGTCGTGGTCGTGGTCGTGGCCCTGGTGACCAGTGCCAACTGGATAGGCTCCAAGCCGCGTTTCATCCTTCCCGCCGTCTTGCTGGCCCTTCCGGTAGCCCGTCTGCTGGCTCCGGTGCGAACCTCGGTGCTCGTGCCGCTGTTTGCCGTGCTGACCGCGCTGTCAACCTGGTTTGGCCTGTACCTGATCGTCATCGGGCGATGGGCGCCGTAGGCGAGATCCGGCTGGCTCCCGGGCCAGCGGCTCAGCCGAGTTCGGTCAGCAGGTTCTTGTTCCAGACCAGGATCGTGTACGAGCCGAGGTGGTAGGTTCGCGCCGGCGGCCCGAATGTGGCCAGCACCGCCCGCTGCTGGGTGAAGCCGGGATACCCGGTTATCCCGGGGGAGAGCACGACGAAGTTCGCCGTATTGCGGTCTGGGTCATACCAGTCCCTGTTCAGCTCGTATGCGCCCGGGACGAGCCGTCCGCCGGACACGTTCACGAGCCGGATCTGGACCTGGTCGCCGCTGGTCAGCGTGACGATGTTCGATTCCCAGTAGCCGGACAGGCCGGTGTGCAGGTGCCGGGCCGCCAGCCAGGAAGTGAGCTGCTGGTTCTGCGCGGCCGCTGGCGGCTGGCTGATCTCGCCCACCAGGCCGAGCAGGTAGCCGAGCATGACAGCAAGCAGGAGGGTCACGGTCAGGGCCGGCTTGAGCCGCCCGGCCAGCGCCCGGCCGCCGAGCAGGCGCCCGGCCAGGGCAGCGCTGAACGGCAGGACGGGTGCGATCTCGCGGGTCTGGGAGACCACGCCGGCCCTGGTGCTGAGCACAAAGACGGCCAAGTTGATGACCACCCCCGCGACGAGCAGCTGAGCGACCCGGTCGCGGTCCCGCAGGAAGCGCCACGCCGCCAGGCACGTCCCCCATGCCGCCAGGGCCACGCCCACCACGTGCAGCATCGTGAAGACAGTGCTGGCCGTCAGGCGGAGCCCGAGGAAGTCGGCACCACCCAAGAGCAGCAGGCCTTGGCCGGCGATGCCCAGGTTGTGGACCAGGAGCCTGCCGTGAGCAAGGTGCGTGGCGGGGGCAGGCATGTAGAACCCGCCCGCGGCGTGGATGACGTGCAGGGCCAGTATCGCCGCCGCCGCTCCCACCAGGGCGGCGGCGGCGAGAGCCATGTCATACCACTGCGCCGCCAGTGGCTTCCGCTTGATAACCGCGGCCTGGAAGACCCGGATCGCGCATACTCCTGCGAGCGGCAGTACCCCGATGAGGATCACCAGGGTGTCCGCCACCGCTGCCCAGCCGAGGAATGCCCCGGCGATGACCGGGATATACCAGCGCGGGCGGGCGTGGTCCAAGATCAGCCAGACCACCATTACCGGCACCGAGGTGCCGATGTGATCCGGCGAAGACAGCAGGATGTTCACCCCGGACGACAGTTGCGGCGCCAACATGATGCCGACCGCGATGAGTACCCGCACGACGGCCTGACGCCCCGTGGAAGTGCCCTTGGCCAGCAACGCGGCCAGCAGCACCGCGAGCGTGTAGGTCATGGCCGCGGCCACGTGCACGACGTCGGCGTTCAGCCCGCGCAGGAGTTCCACCAGCGCGTACTGCGGGATTTCGGTGGTGTAGTACGAGACGTCCCCGAGCCGCCAGCCGTGCAGCAGCAGGTTGCCGTGCAGCATGTCCCAGGCCTGCAGGGCCTGGCCTGCCCCATCGGCGTTGACCGCCCGCGTCCGCGCCAGCTGCAGGTAGCACGCGAAAGCGACGATCACGCCGGCAACCCAGACCGCCGTTACCGCCCACGGCCGCAGCCGCAGCGCACCAAGCCCCGCGGGCCCCGCCGGACCAGGTGCCTGGTCATCCTCGGCTTCGGCGGGCAGCGCCTTACCCAAATTCACGAGCCCCATTGAACCACGCGACACGACCCGGCCACGGTCCCCCGGCAACACCACCCGGCTACGGCGACGCCGGGCCGGCGGTCACCACGGCCTGTCGCAGCCGGGCCAGGACCGTGCTGCCGGGCGGCGCAGCCGGACGCAGCCAGTAGACCCGGCCATCCGCGATATCCCGCCGCGTGCAGATGAACTGGCTCGTCACAATAAACGTGTACTCGGGGTTCGCCACGCACGCCCGCACCCCGGTCCGTTCCGCCTGCACGAGGATGCCGGTGGCGTCGCCCCAGAACTGGGGGTCCAACCGCAAGACGATCATCCGGCCGTCCGAGCGTGCGGCGAGCGTGGCCACCGCACCGGGCAGCGCGGCATCCGTGTCCTGGCCGCTGCTTGGGACGGCCGGATCGCTGCTGGTCGTGCTGGTGCGCGTGCCCGGTGCCACCGCGAGGGCGGCGAGCACGAGCACCACCGCGCCGCCGGCGACGAGCGTGCCCAGCGGCAGCGGCATCGCTTCGATCACGCCCAGCACGATGACCAGCAGCGTGATGACCGGCGCCGACCAGTAGAAATAGCCTTCGTAGTGTCGGGAAAGCGCGTCGATCCCGCTCATGGCGTAGTAGACGAACACCACCGAGGACAGCACGTTGACGGCGAGCAGCGCGGCCAGGAACCGTCGCAGCGATGAGGGGGCGAGCCACCCGGTGACGGCCACCGCGACCGCATACCCCGCGACCGGGAGCGCCCAGGCACCGCCATGCGGCCACCAGTACCACAGCGCGGCCGGCACCGCCTGCACCAGGCTATGGCCGCCTGACCTGTTAGAGGTCGCGAACGTCAGGTAGCTACCAAACTGGCCGGGCCAGTGCAGAATCAGGTCCAAGACGATGGGCAAGGCGAAGACGGCACTGATGGCCGCCACTGGGATCCACACCCGCCGCTGAACAGCGAAGAAAGACCGTACCGAGGCGCCGAGGTTGTGCCGTTGCGGCCACAGCACCGCAGCCAGCACGGCGCAGCTGATCACGGGCACGAACAACAGGAAACACGCGTGCCCGTGGATGAGGAACCACCCCGTCAGCGCCATCACCCACGCGTCCCGCCCCCGTCCGGTCGCCACCGACGCCGCCGCGATCAGGAAGGTCACGTAGGCCGGCACGTACAAGTAAGGCATCCAGTCCGAGCTGAGCACCGCCGGGTGCACCGCTGCGAGGGTGAGCACTGCCGCGAAGCACGCCGCCGCACCCCGCACCGTTCTGGTCCAGCCATAACCCACCCAGGTGGCCAGCCCCACGAACAGGGAATTCAGCGCGTACACCGCCAGCAACTGGCCGTTCCAGGCCGTCGGCACGATGTGGAACCAGGCCCAGAACAGGGATTCACCAGCCGCCATGACGTACATGTACGCGGGCCCGGGATGATGGAAGTGATCCCGGGAGTAGTTCCCGACCAGCAGCGTGAAGTGCCGTGCCTGCTCTACGAGGATGGAGTTCGCGCCCATGTCCGCGTCCTCATACAGCCGCGTGCTGAACAGGAACCGGTTGCGGACGTACAGCAGCACCACCAGCGCGGCCGGCAGGGCCGCCACCACCCACCACGGGCGGACCCGGCTCTGGTCCTGCGACACGCCATCAGTTTCGGCCGTGTCGACAGGGACAGGCGTTTCGCGCTGCCTGTTGATGCTCACCTGGCACTCTCCTTCATGCTGTTGAGCAGGTTCTAGTAGACCGCAAACAGGGTGGCGCCGACCAGCAGGTCGGCCGTCGCAGCGGCCAGCCGCCGGACGCCGGACACCCCGGCCGGCCCGGCTGTCCGCGTGTCCCGATGCTCGCTGGCAGGTGACTGGGCTCGGCGTCGGCGCGTACCCGTCCTGGAAAGCGGAGCTTAGCGCGGATTTCCGGTGCGCCCTTGAACAGCGTCAGGTCAGGTCACCGCGACCGAGATCCCGGCCGGCCATGCAGCGCACGCCGAAGCCCATCAACGTCTACCTGCTCCGTGCTTTGCTAAGGTCACTTTGTGGTCGAGGAGTCGCTAGCGCATGTAGTGAAATGTCGGCCGAGGACATCCGCGTTAGCGCCCCTGCCGGGCAGCTGACGGCAAGACGAACCCGGCGTGTCCCCCTCGCCCGGTTGGTGTGGCCCGTTGTGCTGGCCGTGGCGGCCGTCGTGTTGTTCCTGTGCTACCAACGGCTGTCGGGCACCACCCCGGACAACTCCGACGGCGCGGATCAGGCGCTGCAAGCATGGGACATGCTGCACGGTAACTGGCTGTTGCGCGGCTGGACCGTCGGGGACGTGTCGTACTACACCACCGAGCTACCCGAATACATCATCGTGGAGATGATTCGGGGCCTTGGCCCGGGCGCAATCCATGTGGCGGCCGCGATCACCTACACGCTGCTGGTGCTGCTGGTCGGCCTGCTGGCCAAGGGGCGGGCAACGGGAAGGGAGGGTGTGCTCCGTGTGCTGGTAGCGTCCGGAATCCTGCTCGCTCCGCAGCTCGGCCACGGCGTTTCCCTCCTGCTCTCGCAGCCGGACCACCTTGGCACCCAGGTGCCGCTGCTGGTCATCTTCATCGTGCTTGACCGTGCACCGCGCCGCTGGTACACGCCGGCCGCGGTCGCGGTGATGCTCGCCTGGGTCATCGTCGCCGACCGGGTCGCCGTGCTCGACGCGGCCCTCCCGCTCGTCGTCGTGTGCGGCATCCGAGCCTGCTGGGCTGTCGTCCATGGCCGCAAACGGCTGACCTCCGTATGGTTCGAGTTCTCCCTCGTAGTGGCGGGCGTCGTCTCGTTTGCCGCGGCTGAGCTTGTCGTGGCCGTGATCAAGCACGTGGGCGGGTACACATCGCTCCCGCTGCCCACGCAGCAGTTCGCCGCCGCGGGCGACATCCCGCATCACCTGTCGGTAGCCGTCGAGGGCATCTTCATCCTCTACGGGGCCGATTTCGGTGGCGTCTCCGCTGGGGCCGCAGCCATTGCCGTGGTGCACCTGGTCGGCCTGGTCTTGGCGCTGTGGGCCCTCTGCCGAGCCTTCCGGCGCTTCTTCGCTGACGACCTGATCGTCCCGGTGATAGCGACCGGAATCGTGTTTAACCTGGCCGCCTACATAGTCAGTGTCACCCCGGTCACCTGGTATGACACCAGGGAGATCGCCGCCGTGCTGCCTTTCGGCGCCGTCCTCGCCGGCCGCCTGCTCGCGGGGACGCTGGCCAGGGCGTGGGTGCGACCGGTGCTGGTCGGCGTGCTGGCCTGCTACGCGATCGCCCTCGGGTACGGTGCCGTCCAGCCCGCCGCCGCCGACACCGACCAGCCGGTTGTCGGCTGGCTCGAGGCCCACCATCTGAGCACCGGGCTCGGCACCTACGCCGACGGGAACCTCATCACGCTCGACAGCGGAGGCCGGGTCGCGATCAGGACGGTCACGTGGTTGCTGCCCCGTGCCGTTCCGCGCGCCTACGAGTCGGAGGCTTCCTGGTACGACCCCCGGCTGAACTACGCCAACTTCGTGATCAACATCGCCGACCCGAGACCCGGCCGCCAAGGAGTCAACATTCCCCCCGGCGATATTCTCGCGCTCGCCGGACCCCCAGCACACATCTACCACTACGGAATCTTCACCATATGGACCTGGAACCATAATCTCCTCGCCGACTTGGGCGGGCCCCCGTCGGCGTGGCCCGGCGACGTCGGCTGACCCAGCCGCATCGTTTGTCGGCATGGCATTCCGGCGTTCCGTACACTGACGGAATGATTAATGGCCGCCGGATCGGCGTTGTACTGCCCGCCTACAACGCAGCCGCAACATTGTCACGTACTGTTGCTGAACTTGACCGTGAGGTCATCGACGAGATCGTGCTTGTCGACGACGCCAGCACCGATCACACGGTTAGCCTGGCGCGCGAACTTGGCCTGGAGCCGATCCGCCACGAAAACAACGTCGGCTACGGAGGGAACCAGAAGACCTGCTACCGGCGAGTACTCGAGCTCGGCGCGGACATCATCGTCATGGTGCATCCGGACTACCAGTACTCGCCGCTGCTGGTTCCGGCCATGGCATCGATGATCGCCTACGGCGAGTACGACCTAGTGCTTGGCTCGCGAATCCTCGCCCAGAACTCGGTCGCCCGCGGCATGCCCCGCTACAAGTATGTCGCCAACCGTTTCCTCACCTTCGTGGAGAACGTCATCCTCCGGCAGAAACTGTCCGAATATCACACCGGCCTGCGCGCGTTCAGCAGCACGCTGCTGGCCGGCCTGCCGTTCGAGCGCAACTCCGATGACTTCGTCTTCGACAATCAGATCCTCGCCCAGGCCATCTCCACGGGCGCTAGGATCGGCGAGGTGTCCTGCCCGACCCGCTACGAAACCCACTCGTCGTCGATCAACCTGCGCAGGAGCATCCGGTACGGCTTCGGCGTGCTGCACACCTGCGGGCAGTACTGGCTGCACTCCCACGGGCTCCGCCGTTACCCGTATCTGGACTTCAAGTCCGCCGCGGTCCTGGGCCGGCCTCAGTCCGCGGGGCGGGGCCGGGCATAAACTGCGGATGGCGCGGACAACCGAGCGCACACCGAGGAACGGCGAATGTCAAAGTCACCTGACGCGGATGCCAGGCCCCGCCCTGACGCGGGTGCGGCAGGCCCGCGGGGAGGTAACCGTCCGGCCGAGCATGAAGTGGCACTGGGGAGGCGTCATATGACCATCGCAAGCGTTGCGCTGCTGCTGTTCTCCGTCGCCGCCGCGGCGACGGGGCAGGTGATGCTCAAGCACGGAATGCAGATCGCCACGGCCCGCGCCGCCCACTCCGGCGGATCGCTGGCGCTCCGCGCGGCCACCTCGCCGTGGGTGCTGCTCGGGCTGGTGGTTTTCGGCATCTCCGCGGTCGCCTGGCTGGCCGCGCTCTCGCGGGTACCGCTGAGCGTGGCTTACCCGTTCAATGCCCTCGGCTACCTGATAATCCTCACCGCAAGCGTCGTCGTCCTGCATGAGCGCGCCAACGTACTCACCTGGCTGGGCTCCCTCCTGGTCGTGTCGGGCCTGCTGATCGTGGTCCTGACCAGGCCATCGTGAAGGCCCTCGTCCTGGCCGGGGGATCGGGCACGCGGCTGCGGCCGATCACCCATACCTACGCCAAGCAGCTGGTCCCCGTGGCGAACAAGCCGGTGCTGTTCTACGGCCTGGAGGCGATCCGGGACTCCGGGATTACCGAGGTGGGAATCGTCGTCGGCGACACGGAGCCCGCCATACGCTCGGCGGTCGGGTCGGGCCAGGACTTTGGGCTGGAAGTGACCTACATCCGGCAGTCGGCCCCGCTGGGGCTGGCGCATGCGGTCCTGGTGGCCAGGCAGTTCCTGGGCGACGATGATTTCGTGATGTACCTCGGCGACAACTTCATCGTGGGCGGCATCACGCCGCTGGTGGAGGAGTTCAGCAAGTCAAGGCCGGATGCCCACATCATGCTGACCCGGGTGCCGGACCCGCGGCAGTTCGGGGTCGCCGAGTTCGACGACGCGGGCCAGCTCGTTGGCCTGGAGGAGAAGCCGCGGCAGCCGAAGAGCGATCTGGCGCTGGTCGGGGTGTACCTGTTCACGCCGGCGGTGCACGAGGCGATCGGGTGCCTGGAACCGTCACGGCGCGGAGAGCTGGAGATCACCGAGGCCATCGGCTGGCTCGTCCGTAGCGGCCGCAAGGTCACCTCGACGATCATCACCGGGTACTGGAAGGACACCGGCAACGTCGCGGACATGCTGGAGGTCAACCGGATCGTGCTGGAGAGCGTGGAGTCGGCGGTGTCCGGCGAGGTGGACGCGGCGAGCGAGCTCATCGGCCGGGTGGTCGTCGACGCCGGAGCCAGGGTGACCGGATCGCGGATCGTCGGGCCTGCCATCATCGGCGCCGGCACCGAGGTGACCGGCTCCTACATTGGGCCGTTCACCTCGGTCGCGCCCGGATGCACGATCGCCGACAGCGAGATCGAGTACTCGATCGTCCTTGAAGGGGCCTCGATCCGCGGAGTACGCCGCATCGAGGCGTCCCTCATCGGGCACGATGTCGAGGTGACTCCCGCGCCCCGGGTGTGCCAGGCGCACCGGCTCGTGCTCGGGGATCACAGCAAGGTACAGATCAGCTCCTAGTCGGCTCTTGGGCTCAGCTCTCAACTGGAGGCTTCGTGAAGATTCTGGTGACCGGCGGCGCCGGGTTCATCGGCTCGCACTACGTGCGCACGATGCTCTCGGGGGGGTACCCGGGCTACGAGGACGCGGCGGTGACGGTCCTCGACAGCCTGACCTACGCAGGGAACCCCGCCAACCTGGCCCCGGTCTCCGCCAGCCCTCGCCTGCGGTTCGTACGGGGCGACATCGCCGACGCCGTGCTGGTGCGCTCGCTGGTGCCCGGCCACGACGCGGTGATCAACTTCGCCGCGGAGACCCACGTCGACCGCTCGATCGCCGGCGCCGCGCCGTTCGTTACCACCAACGTGGCCGGGGTGCAGGTGCTCCTGCAGGCGTGCATGGACGCCGGGGTGGGTCCTGTGGTGCAGGTTTCCACCGACGAGGTGTACGGCAGCGTGGCGTCGGGCTCGTGGACCGAGCAGGCGCCCCTGCAGCCGAACTCGCCGTACTCCGCGGCCAAGGCCGGCGGCGACCTGATAGCCAGGGCCTACGCCCGGACTCACGGGCTGGACGTGCGGATCACCCGCTGCTGCAACAACTACGGCCCCTACCAGTACCCGGAGAAGGTCATCCCGCTGTTCGTCACCAGGCTGCTCGACGGGCAGCAGGTCCCGCTGTACGGTGACGGTGGCAACGTCCGGGGCTGGATCCACGTCGACGACCACTGCCGGGGGATCCAACTGGTGCTGGAGCGCGGCCGACCAGGGGAGACCTATCACATCAACGGCGATGCCGAGCTGACCAACCTTGAGCTGACCGCCGCGCTGCTTGAGTGCTGCGGCGCCGGGTGGGACATGGTCGCCCGCGTCCCCGACCGCAAGGGGCACGACCGGCGCTACTCCCTCGACGACGCCGTGCTGCGGGCGATGGGCTACGCGCCGCGGATCCCGTTCCGGCGGGGCCTGGAGGAAACCGTGCGGTGGTATGCCGACAACCGCGACTGGTGGGAGCCGCTCATGCGGCACGGCGCGGCACCTGCCCCCGCCGGGTCAGGCCGGCCGTCATGACCCGGTGGCTGGTCACCGGCGCCGGCGGCATGCTCGGTACCGACCTGGTCGCTGCCGTGGTTGCTCGGGACGAGCCGGTGACCGGGCTGGACCGAGCCGGCCTGGACGTGACCGACGCCGCCGCGGTCACCGACGCGGTCACCCGCGCGCGCCCCGATGTGGTCGTCAACTGCGCGGCCTGGACCGCGGTCGACGACGCCGAGGCGGCCGAGGCACAGGCACTGGCGGTCAACGGCGGCGGCGCGGCCAACCTGGCCGTGGCCTGTGCCGCACTCGGTGCCCGCCTGGTCCAGGTCTCGACGGACTACGTCTTCGCCGGGGACGCGGCCCGGCCGTATGCCGAGGACGAGGGTCCGGCGCCGCGCACTGCCTACGGGCGCACCAAGCTAGCCGGCGAGCGCGCCGTGCTCGGCCGCCTGCCCGGGTCGGCCTATGTCGTCAGGACGGCGTGGCTGTACGGGGCGCACGGGCCGAACTTCGTCCGCACGATGATCAAGCTTGAGGCCCAGCGGCCGACGGTCGACGTGGTGGACGACCAGCACGGCCAGCCCACCTGGACCGTCGACGTCGCGCAGCAGATCATCGCGCTGGCCCGCTCCACGGCCGCGCCCGGCATCTACCATGCCACCAGCAGCGGGCAGACGACCTGGTTCGGCCTGGCCCGCGAGATCTTCGGCCTGCTCGGCGCCGATCCGTCCCGGGTACGGCCGATACCGAGCAGCGCCTTGTCCCGGCCTGCGCACAGGCCCGCCTACAGCGTGCTCGGGCACGGCGCCGGCGCCGGGCCGGCATAACGCCGATCGGCGAGTGGCGGGCCTCGCTGCATCGTGCCTTCCCCGGACTGCTGGCCGTGTGCCGGGCCGCCGCGCAGCCGGCCAACTAGCTCCCGGACTTGCGCAGGTCCTCCAGGTAAGCCTGGCAGTCGGCGTAGACGGGCAGCAGCCCCGCGCGGCGCGCGTCGGCCAGCGTCGGCGCGGCGTCGTCCTTCGCGGAGAGCATGGGCTCGGTACCCGTCGGCCACTCGACGCCGATGTCCGGGTCAAGGGGGTGCACGCCGTGTTCGCGTCCCGGCGAGTACGGCGTCGAGCACAGGTAGATGACGGTGGCCTCCTCGCTGAGGGCGGTGAAGGCATGCCCGAGACCCTCGGCGAGGAACACGGCGCGCCTGCTCTCGTCGTCAAGCCGCACCGCCTCCCAGCGCCCGTAGCTGGGCGAGCCCACCCTGAGGTCGACGACCACGTCGAGGACCGCCCCGCTGACGCACGTGACGTACTTCGCCTGCCCGGGCGGGACGCTGGCGAAGTGGATGCCCCGGATGACTCCCCGGCGTGACACGGAGCAATTGGCCTGGGCGGTCTCCGGCCAGTACCCGAGAGACTCCGATAGCTCCCTGGCCCGGAACCACTCCAGGAAGTAACCCCGCTCGTCCCGGTGGACGGCGGGGGTGAACGTCCAGGCACCGCCGATACCCATCGGCTCCATTCGCCGCTCCTTTACTGGCTATGCTTCACCTCGACGGTAAGCGAACGCCGGAAAGGATGATCCGTTGTCATCAGCAATTCGCTTTGAGGGCAGGCGAAACCATACCAACGCGTTCGCGTACTCGCTGACCGAGGCCCCGCCTGCCGTCCGGTGCGCCTGGTGCGAGCGCCGGTTCGACGGCACCGACGAGCGTCTTGCCGGCCGAGTGCGCTGCGCCAGCTGCGGCGTGGCTACGACGTCGCCATGGCCAAGCGATGAGCAGCTGAGCGCCGCCTACGCGCAGTGGTACCGCCCGACGTCGGGCCGGTTCTCCGGTGTCGGGGACAAGCTGCTCCGCCGCACCCGCTCGGCGCTCGCCGACCGCCTGCACCGGATCCTGCCCCCTGGCCCCGTCCTGGACGTCGGGGCCGGCGACGGGACCCTGGCCGGGGCCTTCGTCCGGCACGGGCGCGAGGCCGTCGGCCTCGAGCCGTACGCATCCGGGCCGCACATCCGTAACGCCGAGGTCGAGGACGTGGACGGGAAGTGGTCGGCGGTCATCTTCTGGCATTCGCTTGAGCACCTCCGCTCACCCGGCCGGGCGCTGAGCCATGCGGCGGCGCTGCTGTCTCCCGGCGGAACGCTTGTCGTCGCCGTGCCCAACGCGACCAGCCTCCAGGCCCGCGTCTTCGGCGACCGCTGGCTCGCCCTCGACCTGCCCCGCCACCTCGTTCACCTGAGCCCGCCGGCGCTGCTGTCCAAGATCGAGACCCTCGGGCTGCGGATCGAGCGAGTCAGCTACCTGCGGGGCGGGCAGGTCGTCTTCGGATGGGTTCACGGCATCGTCGGCCAGCTTCCCGGGCATCCGAACCTGTACGACGCTATCCGTCGCAGCGAGGCGCGCCAGGCCGCCCAGAGCCCGGCCTTCCGGCTGTACGCTCTGGCCGCCGGCGTGGCCGCTCTTCCGTTCGCCCTGGCGGCCACCGCGGTGGAGGTAGCGGCACGGTCGGGCGGCACCATCTACGTCGAGGCGCGGCGGGAACCTACCCCGTGACGGGAACGCAGGGCCAACCGGTCAGGCGAAAATCAGCAGGTGCTGAGTGACCGCGATGAGGGCGGGCAGGATGAACGCGGCAAGCCAGGGCAGCGCCCGGGACGGCAGGCTCCGCGGGGGAGTACCCAGCAGGATGATCACGGCCATCAGGTACACCTCGATGAAGGACCGCAGGTCGCCGCTCAGGCTGTTCCAGGTGCTCGGCGTGACCACGCAGATCTCGATCAGGTAGAGAACGAGCGCCAGGCGCTCGTGGGCGGGCGCGCTGGTGGAGCGCAGAGAAAGCAGTGCCGCGGCCGCGAAGAGGCACAGGATCGCCAGTTCCAGGAACCACAGATCGTACTGCTCGAAGTGGTGCAGGTTGAGGTGGGAGGCGTTGTGTCCCAGCGCCTTGAGCGGGGCGACGAACGGCGCACCCGCGTTACGGCCGCTGTCGGCCAGCAGGGGCCAGGTTCCCGTGGCGGCCTTCACCACCACCTCCCAGCCCGCGAACATGACGGCGGGCACCACCCACGGCAGGTCGTCACGGCCTGGCCGCTGCCGGCCCCTGAGGATGCCGGTGACCCGCACGGCGGCGATCGCCGCGACGGCGACCATGACGGTCTCCCTGGTGAGCGCGCCGAATCCGAGGAGAACCGCGGCCAGCGCCGGCCGTCGTCTCCGCACGGCCAGCAGCCCGCCGAGCAGGCAGGCGGCGGCCAGTGGCTCCGCGGTGTCCCTGGCCAGGCTGGTGATGAGGCCGAAGTATGCTGGCAGCAACAGTCCGGCCAGGGCGTGACGGCCGCCGTCTCGGGCGAAGATGCCGCCCAGGTACCCGATGGCACCAACGGCGACGATGTTGATGGCGACGAGCATCACCGGCGCCAGCAGGTGCTGGCCGAAGTCGGCCAGCCAAGTGAGCAGGGGATAGCCGATCCGCATGAACCTGTACGGTCGGTCCATGGTGATGCCGTAGGCCGTGTGGTGGAAGTTGAATGGATTGAGGGCCAGCCGGTAGAAGAACTGGCCGTCGTAGCCGTACTTCGGGGTCACCGGAATACCGGGCGGCAACTGGGCTGGTGTCGAGAAGTGCTGCCCGACCAGGATGAACCGGCCGAGGCTGTGGTGAGCCCAGGTCAGCCAGCGGGCCAGCACGAAGGCGAGCGCCGCGAGCAGGGCGATCAGGCCGGTGACGGCGGGGTGGTTCGTCCGGTGGGCCAGCCAGCCGAACGGCTGCGGGCCGGTCCCGCCGGACGCGCTGTCGGCCGTGGTGCCGACGGCCTCTCCGGCAGGTCCCGGGCCGGAAGGGCCATGCGGCTTGGTCGGCGTGTCGGCCGTCACGTGCTCCTGCCCAGGCATCGTCTATCCCTCGGGTCGAGGCGGGTCTATCGGGGCCGGACCGGATCGGGGCTGGACCGGACAAGCCGTGCTGTGATCGCTGCGAGAGGATAACCTAACTGGCCGCATGGTAGTGGTGAATATCCTTAGCAGGCTATGCGAGCAGCGGCGGGCAAGGTCGTCGGGACCAGCATTCCGGTAAGGTAAACCGCCATACGTGTGAACGGAGCATCTTATAACGTGCCCCGGGGGCCGACTGCAGGCCTGTGACGAATAGCCGGAGGTGTGCAGGTGACGAAGTTGCCCGATCAGGTAGACCGAGATGTGGTAGTCATCGGCGGCTGCGGGCACGTGGGCTTGCCGCTTGCCCTCGCGTTCGCGGACCGGGGCGCCAGGGTGGGCATCTATGACCTCAGCCAGGCTTCGGTCGATATGGTGAACGCGGGCCAGTTGCCGTTCGCGGAGCCTGGCGCGCTTGACGTACTGCACCGGGTGCTCGGCGCCGGGCGCCTGGAGGCGTCCGCCGAGCCGGGGATCGTGAGCACCGCGGAGCACGTGGTGGTGGTCATCGGCACGCCGGTGGACGAGCACCTGAACCCCCAGCAGCTGGCGATCAACCGGGCGCTCGGCGGGTGCGTGGAATACCTGCGGGACGGCCAGGTGGTCATCCTGCGAAGTACGGTGTTCCCCGGCGTGACGGCGCTGGTGGAGAAGATGATGGCCAGGCGGGGACTGGAGGTAGACGTCGCGTTCTGCCCCGAGCGGATCGCCGAGGGCAAGGCGATGACCGAGCTGTTCGAGCTGCCGCAGATCGTCTCCTCCCGCACGGCGACGGGCACCAAACGGGCGTCCGCGCTGTTCGAGATGCTGACCAGCAAAATCGTGGTGATGACGCCTGAGGAGGCCGAGCTCGCCAAGCTGTTCACCAACGTCTGGCGATACATCAAATTCGCCACGGCCAACCAGCTCTACATGATGGCCAACGAGCAAGGGCTGGACTTCGACCGGATCCGGCGCGGGCTCGCCGAGGATTACCCACGGGCCGCGGACATGCCGGCCGCCGGCTTCGCGGCCGGCCCGTGCCTGTTCAAGGACACGATGCAGCTCGCCGCGTTCAACCATAACAACTTCCCGCTCGGCCACGCGGCGATGGCGGTCAACGAGGGCCTGCCTCTGTATGTCGTCCACCGGCTCGAGCAGCGATTCGACCTGGCCTCGATGACCGTCGGCATCCTGGGCATGGCGTTCAAGGCGGGCTCAGACGACATCAGGTCAAGCCTGTCGTACAAGCTCAAGCGGATCCTGGAATTCAAGGCGAACGAGGTGCTGTGCACCGACCCTTACGTGACCGTCGACCCGGGCCTGCTGCCGCTCGATGAGGTACTCGCCCGCTCGGACCTGCTCGTGGTGGGGGCACCGCACCCCGAGTACCGCGGCCTGGTGACGGATAAGCCAGCGGCTGACATCTGGGATGTCCTTGGCAATGGTGTGCGGGTATGACCGAGCGTCCTCGCGTCTCGGTGGTGATTCCCGCTTACAACGAGGGTGACCAGGTGATCAGCGTGCT
Organism: uncultured Actinomycetes bacterium; assembly: GCA_963834685.1. GTDB lineage: Bacteria > Actinomycetota > Actinomycetes > Streptosporangiales > Streptosporangiaceae > Palsa-504. The sequence goes on from CAWICW010000020.1 coordinate 81,702, forward strand.
GGACCGGCTGTTCGAGTCGGTCCGGCTGCAATGCGAGGTCCTGCTGGTGGTCGACTCGGCCGACGACACGACCGTCCCGGTGGCCGGGGAGTACGCGCAGAAGGAACCGCGGCTGAAGTGCCTGGTCAACACCTACGGGCGGGGGCCTGCCAACGCGATCAGGTTCGGGTTCGACGCCGCGACCGCGCCGGTGACCGTGGTGACCATGGCGGACGGGTGCGACGACGCCAGGCAGATCGACGACCTCGTCCGCTTGGTGGAGCGCGGGGTGGCGGTGGTGGCCGCGTCCCGCTACATGCCAGGCGGCCAGCAAGTCGGCGGCCCGGTGCTCAAGGGAACCCTGTCCCGGCTGGCCGGCCGTTCGCTGCGGACCTTCGCCCACGTCGGCACCAGGGACGCGACGAACTCGTTCAAGGCCTACTCCACGGAGTTCGTCCGGCAGGTCGGGATCGATTCAAGGGACGGCTTCGAGATCGGCATCGAGCTGACCGCAAAGGCCAAGCGACTGCGCATGCCGGTGGCGGAGATCCCTACTATATGGCTGGACAGGCAGGCGGGGGTCTCCAACTTCAAGGTGGCGAAATGGGTGCCCAGCTACGTGCGCTGGTACCGTTTCGCCTTCGGACCGCGGCTGACCGCCGAGCAGGTTCGTGGGCGCGCGCCCGTCCGCAGCACGGAACAGAGCCGGGAACAACAGACAAGACAGGAGGGTTGATGGACCAGGTTCTGGTCAGCGGGTCCGCGGGTTTCATCGGCGGGTACGTTGTAGCGGAGCTGCTGAAACGCGGCTACTCGGTGATAGGCCTGGACAACTTCTCCAAGTACGGGAAGGTCAGGAAGTCCTACGACGACAACCCGAATTACCGGCTCGTCGAGGGCGACGCCAGGGACATCGCCCTGATAACGGAACTGCTGGCCGACTGTGACCATTTCATCGCCGGCGCCGCGATGATCGGCGGGATCTCCTACTTCCACACCTACGCCTACGACCTGCTCGCCACCAATGAGCGCATCATCGCGGCGTCCTGCGACGCGGCGATCGCCGCGCACCGTGACGGTCGGCTGCGCAAGGTCACCTATCTGTCCTCGTCGATGGTGTTCGAGAGCGCGGACGAGTGGCCTTCGTATGAGGGGCAGCAGCGGCAGATACCACCGCCGCTGTCGTCCTACGGGTTCCAGAAGCTGGCCGTGGAGTACTTCGCCCGGGCCGCCTGGGACCAGTACGCCCTCCCGTATACCCTGATCCGGCCGTTCAACTGCGTGGGAATCGGGGAAAGCCGGGCTCTGGGCGACCACGAGATCCTGTCCGGAAACGTGCGGCTCGCGATGAGCCACGTGGTTCCCGACCTGGCGCAGAAGGTGCTCAAGGGCCAGGACCCGCTGCACATCCTCGGCTCGGGTGATCAGGTCCGGCACTACACCTACGGCGGTGACCTGGCCGTCGGGGTGGTGACCGCGATGGAACATGAAGACGCCCTCAACGAGGACTTCAACCTGTCCACTTCGGAGAGCACGACGGTCCGGCAGCTCGCCGAGGCCATATGGCGCAAGGTCAAGGGGGACGGGGTCCCGCTGCGGCTCGTCCACGACGACCCGTTCGAATACGACGTTCAGCGGCGCGTCCCCGACACGGAGAAAGCCAAGAAGGTCCTTGGCTTCGAGGCGACAACGACTCTCGGCGAGATGCTAGACGAGGTCATCCCCTGGATCGACGAGGCGATCAAGAACGGCACGATCTGAACGCTCTGCGGTGCGCACGCCGGGGACCGCGCGCACGCGGGCGCGCGTGGTCTGGTGGCCTGCCGTGGTGGTGCTGGCCACCGCTGGCCTGTTCACGCTGTACTGGCGCCAGTCCCAGTCGGTACCCCTATCGTCCGACGGCGCGAGCAACGTGCTGCAGGCCTGGGCCATGCTGCACGGAAACCTGCTGCTGCACGACTGGCGGGTGTCGGACGTGTCGTTCTACACCACCGAAGTCCCGCAGTACGCGCTGATCGAGGCCGTCCTGGGACCAGGCGCCGCGGTGGTACAGGTCGGCGCGGCCATGACCTACACGCTGCTCGTGCTGCTGACGGCTCTACTGGCCAGGGGTCACGCCCGGGGCCGGGTCGGTTGGGCCCGTGCGCTGCTTGCCGCGGGCATCATGCTGGCGCCCCAGCTCAGTGCCACCCAGATCCTGCTCAGGTCCCCGGATCACACCGGGACCGCGGTGCCCGTGCTGGTGACCTGGCTGGTGATCGACGGCGTGACGCCCGACCGCTGGAAGGCCGCGCGCTGGGTCGTGCCGCTGGTGGTACTCGTCCTGCTGACCTGGACCATGGTCGCCGACTCCATCGTGCTGGTCACCTGCATCATGCCGCTGGCGCTGGTGGTGGTCGTGCGCGCCTGCCCGGGGCTGATCCGGCGCGGAGCGCGCCCGGCGCCGCGCTGGTACGAGCTGTCCCTGGCCGGCGCAGCGGCGGTGGCCGGCGGGCTCGGCTCAGCCGCGCCGCGGGTCATCGCTGCCCTAGGCGGATACCGGCAGGGACCGGTCGAGACCGAAACGGCCGTGGCCGGGCTGCGGCACCAGGCCTGGGTGACGTTCCAGGGCGTGCTCGAGCTCTTCGGCGCCAACGTATTCGACGCCAGGCCCGCGATCGAAGTTGTCTTCGTCTGGTTGCACCTGGTCGGCGCGATCGGTGTCATCTGCGCCCTGGGCCTTGCGCTGGCCCGGCTCTTCCGCTTTCAGGACCTGGTGATACCGGTGTTCGCGGTGGCCATCGTGCTCGACCTGGCCAGCTACACGTTCAGCCTGCACGCGGCGGACATCGTGGATACCCGCGAGATCGCCGCCGTGCTCCCGCTCGGCGCGGTCCTGGCCGGGCGGGTACTGGCCGGACCGCTGCTGAACCTGGTTCAGGCGGCCAGAAGAGCCAGGCACTGGCTGCTGCCGGCGTTCGGCGTGGTCGCCGCGGGCTACCTGGGCACGCTCGCGTACGGCGCGGCGCAGTCGCCGGCGCCGCCTGCTTACCAGCCGCTGGCCAACTGGCTGGTCGCGCATGGTCTCACCGACGGGCTGGCCGGCTACTGGCAGGCCAACAGCACCACGCTGGCCAGCAGTGGCCGGGTTCAGGTCAGCGGGGTGACGGAGGCCCCGGACGGCAAGCTGGTCCCGTACGAGTGGGAGACCGACGACACCGGCTACAACCCGTCGCTGCACGACGCGAACTTCGTCGTGGCCGACGGCCCGGCCGCGCCGCCCTGGGCGCAGTCCGCGGCGCTTCGCACCTTCGGCCGTCCGCAGCGGATCTACCGCCACGACGGCTACGCCATCATGGTCTGGGACACCAACCTGCTGCTGCGCCTCGGCCACCCGGGGATCGTCTGATCCCCTACATGTACAGGATGCGGCGCCTGGCCACCACCGCCAGCACCGGGAGGACGCAGGCGGTGATCAGGCCGAGATAGCGCCAGGAAAGGTACTGCCGGGGCGTGGCGAGCAGCAGGATGAGCGCCATCAGGTAAGGCTCGATGAGCGAGCGCCCGTCGCCGAACGTGCTCGTCCAGATCTGGCTGGACAGCAGGCCGAGCTGGAGCACGAAGAACACGAAGGCCAGGCGCTCGTGCACGGGCGCGGTGGTGACCAGCAGGACCGCCAGCCCGGCCACCACGAAGATGCCCAGCGTGGCGTATTCGAGCAGGGCAATGTCGATCGGGCTCAGGTGAGCGGTGTTGATGTGGCTGATGTCGAACTTGAGCGCGTCGACCATCGCCGTGAACGGCAGGGTGAGGTTGCGATTGCCGTTTGCCAGCAGCGGGAACTCGCCCTTGACCACGAAATGGACCGCGAGCTCCAGCGCGCCGTAGACGAGGGCGGGCACGACCCAGGTCAGGTCGGCCAGGCCAGGCCGGGCACGGCGGCGGGCCATGGCCACCAGCCGGGTAACCGCGATCGCCGCCGGGGCGAGCAAGATGGTCTCCCGGGTGACGGCGCCCACCGCGAACAAGAAGGTGGTCAGCAGTAGCTTGTTCCGGCGGTAGGCGAGCAGGCCGCCCAGCATGCACACCTCGGCCAGCGGCTCGGCGGTATCCCGGCCCACGCTGATGACCAGGCCGAAGTAGGCCGCGAAGGCCAGCCCCCACAGGGCGTGGCGGCCGGCCTCGCGGGCGAACATGCCGCCCAGGAAGGCCATGGCGGCCACGCCGAGCAGGTTGATCGCGACGAGGGCGAGCGGCACGAGCTGGTGCTGGCCGAGCGAGACCAGCCAAGCCAGGACCGGGTACCCGATCCTGGTGTACCGGTAAGACTGGTCCATCGTGATGCCGAACGCGGTCTTGGTCCAGTCGGCCGGATCGAGCGCGAGTCGGTAGTAGAACTGCCCGTCGTATCCCGCGCTATTCGGGTCGGCGATCATCACGCCTGGCGGCAGCTGCCGCGCATGCGTGTACCCGTGACGCCCCGAGCCCAGCAGGATGAACAGGCTCAGCTGCCCCTTGGCCCAGACCTCCAAGCGGGCAAGGACGAAGCCCAGCCAGCCGAGGAAGGCGATCACGCCGGGCACGGCCGGGTGGTTCAGCCTTGCCCGCAGCGATGGCGCAGTCCGCCGGACGGATCTGCGTTCATCCGATCGCGAGGTGAGTTGCAACCGCGGGCCTCCGGGGCGGAACGGGCGATTGTGGCCAGGCGCGCGCAGCTTACCAGAGCGGACCGGGCCACGCCCCCGGCCATGCCAGGCTAGGCTTACAGGCCGAGCCGAACATCCGAAGGACGTGGTGCCTGCCGTGCATACCAGCGGGACGCCGCAGAAATCGGCCGTGCCGCCCGCCAGCGCCGGCGGCGACCCGGGGAGCTCGCGCGGCCTGCGGCGCCTGCCCCCGGCGCAAGGTTGGCTTGCCTCGGTGCGCCGTCCGCTGATCGCGCTTGCTCTGGTGCTGGTCGTGGCGCTGCTGTTCGTCGGCTACCTGCAGGTGTCCCGTACGTACTCGGCCAATTCCGATGAGGCGAACGACCTGCTGATGGCGTGGGACATGCTGCACGGCAACGTCCTGTTGCACGGCTGGTACCTGTCGGACGTCTCCTTCTATACGACCGAGCTGCCCCAGTACGCGCTGCTTGAGTTCCTGTTCGGCCTGCACCCCGGCACCGCCCACATTGCCGCCGCGATGACGTACACGCTCGTGCTCGTGTTCGCGGTGCTTCTCGCCAGGGGCAAGCGCGCCGACCGGGGCCGGGAGGGACTAGCGCGGACCTTGCTGGCCGGCGGGATCATGCTGGCGCCCCAGCTCGGGGTCGGGGTCTTCATCGTGCTGCTGTCCCTCGGGCACATCGGTACGTCGGTGCCACTCATGCTGACCTTCCTGGTCATCGACCGGCTGCGGTCGCGCTGGTACGTTCCCATCCTGGTCTGCCTGCTGCTGGCGTGGGTACTCGTCGCCGACCAGCTCGTGCTGCTGGCGGGGATCGTCCCGCTCGCGGCGGTGTGCCTGCTGCGCGTCATACGGGAGATGCCGGCCGCGCGCCGCGCCGCCGGCGGTGCGGGATGGTTCCGGACCGGCCTGCGCGCGAGGTGGTACGAGCTTTCCCTCGCCGTCGCGGCGCTCGCCGCGTGGCCCGTCGCGTCGGCCGCCTCTAGGCTGCTGAGCGCCAACGGCGGCTTCGTGCTGCACCCGATCGGCTACACACTCGCGCCGCTGCACACGTGGCCGAAGCACGCGTGGGTGAGCGCGGAGGGCCTGCTTGCCATGTTCGGCGCCAAGCCGCAGGGGCCGGCGCCGGAGCTGGCATTCGCGGTGGCGCACCTGGCGGGCGTGGTGCTCGTCGCCTGGGCAGCGTGCAGGGTGGCCCGCCGCTTCCTCAGCTGGCCCGACATGATCAGCCAGGTCCTGCTGGTCGCGATGGTCGTCAACGTCGCGGCCTACGTGCCGAGCACGCTGGCGGACGCCACGGACCTGAACGCGCGGGAGTTCGCGGTGGTGCTGCCGTTCGGTGCGGTACTCGCCGGACGGACGCTGGCGCCGGTCATCGCTTCCTGGCAACCCAAGATCACATTGGCTGGGGCGTTGCTGCCCTGCGCGCTGCTGGCCGGCTATGCCTCCAGCCTCGGGTATGCCGCCGCACAGCCTGCCGCGCCGCCGGCCAACTCCGAGCTTGCCGCGTTCCTTGCCGCGCACCACCTAAGCGACGGCGTGAGCGGCTACTGGCAGTCGAGCATCGTCACGGTCCAGTCCGACGGCGCCGTCACGATCAGGGCGCTGCTGCCGGGAACGCTGCAGCCGGACCTGTGGGAGGCGAAAGCCTCTTGGTATGATCCCGGCGCGCACCAGGCGACGTTCCTGGTCACCGAGGACCGGCCGGGGTTCTTCAATCACTGGATGCCGAACTCCGCGGCGCTCGCGGCGTACGGGGCGCCCGCACATACCTACCACGTGGGCCCGTACACCATCATGGTCTGGGACAAGAACCTGCTGGCGCAGCGCCGGACACCTTGACCCGGCGGCTGCGTGCCGCGGTCGGCGTCGGCATCGCCCGGGTGCTGATCGCGGCCGGGATCATGGTGGTGCCCGCGCCCGGCTTCGGCACCAGCCTGCTGCTGCTGCTGACCCTGGACCATCTGGGCAGGGAGATCACCGGAGTGCTACCGTTCGGCACAGCGGGCAGCCGGTATCGCGGGATGCTGTTGTCACCGGGCCGCGGGACGTAGCCTTGGCGTGTGGATCGGCGAATCTTCGGGGTTGAGAACGAGTACGGCGTCACGTGTACCTTCCGCGGGCAGCGGCGGCTGTCGCCCGACGAGGTGGCGCGGTACCTGTTCCGGCGCGTGGTGTCGTGGGGGCGGAGCAGCAACGTCTTCTTGCGCAACGGCGCCCGGCTCTACCTCGACGTGGGCAGCCATCCCGAGTACGCCACCCCCGAGTGCGACAACGTCCTGGACCTGGTCGCGCACGACAAGGCGGGCGAGCGGATCCTGGAGGGCCTGCTGGTCGACGCCGACCGGCGGCTGCGCGAAGAGGGCATCGCCGGGGACATCTACCTGTTCAAGAACAACACCGACTCGGCCGGGAACTCCTACGGCTGCCACGAGAACTACCTGGTCGGCAGGCACGGCGAGTTCGGCAGGCTGGCCGACATCCTCATCCCGTTCCTGGTCACCCGGCAGGTCATCTGCGGCGCGGGCAAGGTGCTGCAGACGCCGCGCGGCGCGGTGTACTGCGTCAGCCAGCGGGCCGAGCACATCTGGGAGAGCGTGTCGTCGGCCACCACCCGGTCCCGGCCGATCATCAACACCCGGGACGAGCCGCACGCAGACGCCGAGCGGTTCCGCCGCCTGCACGTGATCGTCGGCGACTCCAACATGAGCGAGACCACCACCCTGCTCAAGGTGGGGGCGACCGATCTGGTGCTGCGGATGATCGAGGCCGGGGCGATCATGCGGGACCTGACCCTGGACAACGCGATCCGGGCCATCCGCGAGGTCAGCCACGACATGACCGGCCGCAGCCGGGTCCGGCTGGCGAACGGCCGCGAGCTCAGCGCGCTCGACATCCAGTACGAGTACCTGAACCGGGCCAAGGACTTCACCGACAAGAACGGCGCCGACCCGGTGAGCAAGCGGGTGCTGGACATGTGGGAGCGGGCGCTCGGCGCGATCGAGACGGGCAACCTGGACCTGATCGCCCGCGAGATCGACTGGGTGACCAAGTACCAGCTCATCGAGCGTTACCGGGCCCGGCACGACCTGCCGCTGTCCTCGCCCCGGGTCGCCCAGCTCGACCTGGCCTATCACGACGTGCACCGCGGCCGGGGCCTGTACTACCTGCTGCAGCGGGCCGGGGCGGTGGAGCGGGCCGCACGCGACATCGATATCTTCGAGGCCAAGTCGGTCCCGCCGCAGACCACCCGGGCCAAGCTGCGCGGTGAGTTCATCCGCCGGGCGCAGGAAAAGCGTCGTGACTTCACCGTCGACTGGGTGCACCTGAAGCTGAACGACCAGGCGCAGCGGACCGTCCTGTGCAAGGACCCGTTCCGTTCGGTGGACGAAAGAGTCGAAAAGCTCATCGCGGGCATGTGACCCAGCGTTACCGCTAGCCTGAAAGTTCGCTGTAAGACCCCTGAGGGTGGGACCCAGCCGCTCGGTCGGGCCAGTAGGCTGGCGAAGCTGACATCGACCACTATTGAGGTTTTCATGCGACGCGTTCTAGCGATCACCGTTATCCCCCTGCTGGCCTGCCTGGTCATCGTCGGCTGCGGCTCGTCGAAGCCGAGCGCGAGCGCTAGCTCGAGTTCGAGCGCTGCCGCCAACTCGAACGCGAACGCGTCCGTGACGGTGGCGGGGGCGTTCGGCACTGCGCCCGTGGTGAAGATCCCGAAGCTCGACGCGAACAACAAGCTCACCGTCAAGACGGTGATCCCGGGCACCGGCGCCACAGTGACCAAGACGGACGCCATGGCGGCGAACTTCGTCTTGTACTTCTGGAATGGGACCGGCTCCACCTTGAAGGCGAACACCTTTACCCAGAACCCGACGGTGATCGGCGGCACCATGCTGCCCGGCCTGGAAACCGCGCTGATCGGCCAGAAGGTCGGCAGCCGGGTCCTCGCGGTGATACCGCCCGCGGACGGTTACGGCACCTCGGGGAACTCCCAGCTCGGCATCACCGGCAGCACCACGCTCGTGTTCGTCATCGACGTGATCAAGTCCTACGCTGACACCGCGTCCGCGTCCGGCACCGAGGTATCCAGCGGCGGCGGTAACCTGCCGACGGTCACGGCCCATCCGGGCACCGCGCCGACGATCACGGTCCCGGCCAATGACCCGCCCTCCTCCCTGGTGACCAAGACGCTGATCAAGGGCAGCGGCCCGAAGCTGGTCAAGGGCCAGTTCGTCATCGCCCAGTACACCGGTTACATCTGGCGGACCAAGAAGGTCTTCGACTCCTCCTGGACCTCTGGTTCCCCGTTCGGCTTCGTCATAGGCGCGTCGCCGGAGCAGGTGATCTCCGGGTGGGACAGCGGCCTGGCGGGCCAGACCGTGGGCAGCCGGGTCATGCTCGTCATCCCGCCGAAGGACGGCTACGGAAGTACCGGCGCATCCCAGGCCGGCATCACGGGCACGGACACGCTGGTCTTCGTGATCGACATCATCGACGCGTTCAAGCCCGCCTCCTAGAGGTCAGGGGGAAAGCGGGGCCCGCGGCCGCTTCCCGCGCAGCAGGCGGCTGGCGTGCCTGCCGGCCGCCGCTGCCGCAAGGAAGTAAGCGAGGTCCTCAGCTAGCCCTCGGCCCATCGTGGACAGCCGGGCCGGGCTGGCCCGCAGCGCCGCCTCGAGACCGTCGACGGACACGGTGACGATCGCGTGCCGCGGGCTCAGCTCGGCCGCCTCGGCCGCGACCTGGGCGCCGAACCGGCCGGGCAGGCCGGGGACCACCACGTCCGCCCGGGCCAGCGCCACCCGGCCGTACGCAGTCAGGCTGTGATGCGAGATACCCCGGTGCCGCTCTCGAGGGTCGGCGTCGCTCACCCGCAGGCAGGCTACCGCGCGTCCGCCCAGCACGGCGACGGCGTTGACCGCCTCGCCCGCCGCCACCCCGGAAAAGCCCCAGCGGGTCCCGGTCCCGAGGTTGCCCGGACCCTGCGCGACCACCGCGATATCGGCCCCGAGCACGTGCCGGGCGGCGAGCAGTCCGGTATGTACGGTCACCGTCTCCAGGTCCCCGCCGAACGCCTGCCCGGTAGTCACGGTCGCCGCCAGCCAGCCCGCGTCCTTGAGCGCCGCGCAGGTCTGGGAGAACCAGGCCGGCAGGGCCCCGCCGTCCTGCATGACGTAGACGACACGAGGCCGGTGGCTGTCACCACCGGTCCGTTCGGCCTCATCGAAGACGCCGGCCAGCACGGCCGGGAGAGCCGAGTGCAGGTCGGCCACCACGACCGGCATCCCGGCGAGGTCGTCTGCGTCGCGGAGCACTTCGTAGTGCGCAGACCCCTGCTCGTCGGCGCCGGCCACGGTCGCCTGCAGGGGCGTGTAGCGGGCCTTGACCAGGTGGCCGCCGAGCCCGGAGTCGGGCGGCAGGCGGTCGGGGATCGCCACCACCAGGGCGTAGCCGCCGGTGCCGAGCCCGAGATCCAGGGCCGTGGTATTCAGCAGGACTCGGTCGCCAGCCCGCGGGAGCCCGGTCAGGGCCGGGTAGGCGAGTGCCCGCATAAGCGTCCCGTCTACCGACACGTCAAGCTCGACCGCGCCCGGCCACTCTCGCCGCGTCCCGCTGACCGTGCCGTTCCGCCATGTGATCACGCCGGGAGCCTACAAGGCGGCGGCGCAGCACTGCTTGCGAGACAATAGCCTGGAGCCACTCGCAGGGGGTTTGGAGGGCCCATGTCGAAGCGCAAGACCGAGCGGCTGCTCGGCCTTGTCGTGTGCCTGCTGTCCACCAGGCGCTACCTGACCGCGGACCAGATCAGGCAGGCGGTACCCGGGTACCCGGAGCAGGACGACCTGTTCAAGCGGATGTTCGAGCGGGACAAGGAGGACCTCCGCGACCTCGGCGTGCCCCTGGAGACCGGCCTCAACCACCCGTTCGACGACGATCTCGGCTACCGGATCCGGCAGCAGGCCTACGAGCTGCCGGAGTTGCGGCTGGAGGCGGACGAGGCGGCGGTGCTTGGCCTGGCCGCCCGGGTCTGGCAGCGGGCCGAGCTGGCCGGCGCGGCCGCGGGAGCGCTGCTGAAGCTGCGGGCGGCCGGCATGGATGCGGGGGACGAGCAGTCCGTCGCGCACGCCATCGAGCCGCGGCTCGGCACCCCCGAGCCGGCCTTCGGTCCGCTCTGGGAGGCCGTCAGGGACCGTCGGCCGGTGACGTTCAGTTACCGGGCAGCCGGCCGGAGCGAGCCGCAGAGGCGTGAGCTCGAGCCATGGGGCGTGGTGAACCGGCACGGCCGCTGGTACGTGGCGGGCTTGGATCGCGGCCGCGACGACACCCGGGTGTTTCGGCTCGGCCGGATCGCGGGGGCGGTGAAGTTCTGCGGGCCGCCGGGGAGCGTGACCGTGCCGGACGGCGCCGACGTGCGCGAGCTGGTCCGGGACTGGGATTCGGCGCCCGCGCGCGAGCACACCGCGGTCCTGCGGGTCCGGTCCGGCGCCGGTGTCGGCTTGCGCCAGCACGCCGTCTCGGTCCGCGCTGACCAGACCGGGCCGCCGGGCTGGGATCTGGTCACGACCCGTTTCGCCGACGTGGGATCGTTCGCCGACTACGCCGCCCGCTTCGGCCCCGACGCAGTAGTCCTCGACCCGCCCGACCTGCGCGAAGCCGTCATCGCTCGCCTCAAGGGGGTCCTGGCATGAGCGCCATCACCTCGACGGAGCGGCTGCAGCGGCTGCTGGCCCTGGTGCCGTACGTGGTCAGCAGGAAGGTAGTCGGGCTTGCCGAGACGGCGGCGGCCTTCGGGGTCAGTGAGCGCGAGCTGGTCGACGACCTGAACCTGCTGTGGTGCGTCGAGCTGCGCGCCCCCGATCCCTACTGCCCGATCGACCTGTCGTATGAGGGCGGCGAAATCGTGGTCAGCCAGGCCGAATCCATGGGCCGCCCGCTGCGGCTCTCGGTCGACGAAGCCAGCGCGCTGCTCGTGGCGCTCCGGATGCTGGCCGAGATGCCGGGGGACGGGGACCAGGACCGGTCGGCCCTGTCCCGGCTGATCGCCAAGCTGGAGGCCGCGGCCGGGGAAGCCGCCTCGGTCAGCGCCCAGGTCGCGGTGCAGGTCGACATCCCCGACGACGAGTCCGAGAAGCTGGCCGTCCGGATCCGCGCCGCCATCGCGGCCGGTCGCCGGCTGCACCTGCGGTACTACGTGCCCGGCCGGGACGAGGCCACCGAACGCGACGTCGACCCGATGCGGCTGCACATGGTGGAGGGGCGGCCGTACCTGGAGGGCTGGTGCTGGCGCGCCGAGGCGATGCGGCTGTTCCGGCTGGACCGGGTGCTCGAGCTCGAGGTGCTCGACATGGCCGCCGAGCCGCCCGCCGAAGCCCAGCCGGTGGACCTGGACGAGGGCCTGTTCCGGCCGTCCCCCGAGGACGTCCGGGTGGAGCTCGAGTTGTCCGTGGCCGGGCGGTGGGTGGCGGAGTACTACCCGTGCGAGTCCACCTCCGACCTGGCTGATGGCCGCCAGCGGGTGGTCCTGCGCACCCCGGATACCGGGTGGGTGCGGCGGCTGGCGCTGCAACTCGGCGAGGACGGCCGGGTCATCGCGCCGCCCCAACTTGTGGCCGAAATCCACCAATCCGCTGCGGCGGCGGTTGCGAATTACGTGGTGTGATGCCGATACTCGCCGGCCGGGGCGGAAACTGTCTCCGCCTGGGACCGGCGTGTAGACTCGGCCCCTAGAAAGATGTCTCCCTGCAATAGAGGACGGACATGATTGGTGACCTTTTCGACAGCCCCTGGAAGGTGCTGATCGTCGCCGTTGTGCTGATCGTGCTGTTCGGGTCGAAGAAGCTGCCGGACGCGGCGCGCTCGCTCGGCAAGTCCATGCGCATCCTGAAGACCGAGGTCAGTGACCTGCACCACGAGGACGCGCCGGCCGCCGACATGGGTGCCACCCCGGAGGCCCAGTTCCCGCCGGCCCAGCTCACACCGGCCCCGGTGGCGGCACCGTCGGAGCAGCAGTCCCAGATCGACGCGTTGCAGCAGCAGATCCGCGACCTGCAGCGGGCCTCCGCCATGGACCCGGCCCCGGCTGAGGCTCAGCGGACTCAGCAGCCCACCACCTAACCCAGTCCCGAGGAGGTAGCTGAGAGGCGGCGATGGCGAAACTCCCCGGCGCCATCCAGGGCGCCCGGATCGTGGGTGAGAAATTCGTGCACGCCCAGCGGCAGCAGAACCCCGAAGGCCGGATGCCGCTCATGGATCACATCCGGGAGCTGCGCAACCGGGTGGTCAAGATCGCGCTGGCGCTGGTGGCTGGGATGGTTCTCGGGTACGTCTTCTTCGACCCGATATGGAACTTCATCACGCGGCCTTACTGTCGCGCGGTCGGGGGCTGCCATACCGGCACCCTGGGCCACACCCTCGCCGCCTCCAGCCCTCTGGACGGCTTCTACCTGCACATCAAGGTGGCCTTCGTCGTCGGGGTGATCCTCACCTCGCCGGTCTGGCTGCACCAGATCTGGGGCTTCGTCGCACCCGGGCTCTACGCCAGGGAAAAGCGCTGGACGTACATTTTCCTCGGCACCGCGGTACCGCTGTTCCTCCTCGGCTGCTACTTCGCTCTGCTGGTGATGGGCCGCGGCCTGCACTTCCTGATCGGCATGGTGCCGCAGAACACCGTCGCCATCTTCACGGCGGACACCTATATCAGCTACTTCATCGCGATGATCCTGGGCATCGGGCTGTGTTTCGAGCTCCCGCTCTTCCTGGTGATGCTCAACCTGGTCGGCCTTTTGCCTCACGCGCGGTTCAAGAAGTGGCGCCGCGTCATGATCTTCTGTGTGTTCGTGTTCGCGGGGATCGCCTCTCCGAGCCCGGACCCGATCACCATGCTGATGCTGGGGGCCGTGTGCTTGGCCCTGGTGGAAGGGGCCGAGGTCATCGTGTGGCTGAACGACAAGCGCCGCGCCCGCCGGCACCCCGACCCCTACGCCGGCCTGACCGACGACCAGCTCTCCCCCATCGACCTCGACGACGCAGAGAACCGCAGCCGGCTCAACTGACCGCCGGGCTCCGTTCGCGACCTAGGCTCTAACCCATGACTACTCCGGCGGAACGGTACGCCGCGTCCCGCGAACGGCAGTCTGACCCAGAGCTAGCCGCTTTCCGCGCGCTCTACGACTTCGACTTCGACGATTTCCAGGTGGACGCGTGCCGTGCGCTGGGCACGGGCCACGGCGTGCTGGTCGCCGCGCCCACCGGGTCAGGCAAGACGGTGGTCGGCGAGTTCGCCGTACACCTGGCGCTGGCCCAGGGCCGCAAGTGCTTCTACACCACGCCGATCAAGGCGCTGTCCAACCAGAAGTACACCGACCTCGTCCGCCGCTACGACCACGCCACCGTGGGCCTGCTCACCGGGGATAACAGCATCAACGGCGACGCACCGGTGGTGGTGATGACCACCGAGGTGCTGCGGAACATGCTGTACACCGGATCGCCGACGCTGGCGGGCCTCGGTTACGTCGTCCTCGACGAGGTGCACTACCTGGCGGACTCCTCCCGCGGCGCGGTCTGGGAGGAAGTGATCATCCACCTGCCGGAGTCGGTGCGCGTCGTGGCGCTGTCCGCGACGGTGAGCAACGCCGAGGAGTTCGGCGAGTGGCTGGACCAGGTCCGCGGCGGGACCGCGGTCATCGTGGACGAGCACCGGTCGGTGCCGCTCTGGCAGCATGTGCTGGCCGGGAACCGGCTCTACGATCTGTTCACCGACGACGACCACACCCGGGTCAACCCCGAGCTGCTGAGGGTAGCCCAGCGGGACACCTGGATCGAACGCAAGGCCCCGCACCGGCCCGGCCGGGGCGGCCGTCGTCCGCGCCGGTTCCCGCTGGCCTACCGGCCCGACGTGATCTCCCGGCTGGATGCCGGCGGGCTGCTGCCCGCGATCACCTTCATCTTCAGCCGGGCCGGCTGCGACGCGGCGGTCCAGCAGTGTCTGGTCGCCGGACTCCGGCTCACCACGCCGGAAGAGGCCGAGGTGATCCAGCGCACCGCGGAGCGGCGCACCGCGGACATCCCGCCGGAGGACCTGACCGTGCTGGGTTACGGCGAATGGCTGGACGGGCTGCGGCGGGGGATCGCCGCCCACCACGCCGGGATGCTGCCCGCCTTCAAGGAAGTGGTCGAGGAACTCTTTGCCGCCGGCCTGGTACGCGCCGTGTTCGCGACCGAGACGCTCGCGCTCGGCATCAACATGCCGGCCAGGACCGTGGTCATCGAGAAGCTCGACAAGTGGAACGGGGAGACTCACGCGAACCTCACCGCGGGGGAGTACACGCAGCTGACCGGGCGCGCCGGGCGGCGCGGCATCGACGTGGAGGGGCACGCGGTCGTGCTGTGGCAGCCGGGGATGGACCCCGGCGCGGTGGCCGGCCTGGCCAGCACCCGTACCTACCCTCTGAACTCTAGCTTCCGGCCCTCCTACAACATGGCCGTCAACCTGACCGGCTGGGCCGGCCGGGCCCGGGCCGCGGCCCTGCTCGAGTCCTCGTTCGCGCAGTTCCAGGCCGACCGCGGCGTTGTCGGCCTGGCCCGGCAGGTCCGCAAGAACCGGCAGGCGATGGCCGACCTCGCCGCGGCGATGACGTGCGACAAGGGCGACTTCGCCGAGTACGCGCAGCTCCGCAGGACACTGTCGCACCGCGAGGGCGATCTCTCCCGGGCCCGGGCCAGTTCCCGCCGGGCCGAGGCGGCCCGATCGCTCGCGCTGCTGCGCCCCGGCGACATCATCCGCGTGCCTGGCGGCCGCCGAGCCGGCCTGGCCGTCGTCCTGCAACCTGGCCTGCACCCGGGCCGCGGGGCCAGCGGCGGCCGCGGCCCGGCTGGACGCAACGGCGGTGGTCACCGGGCTCCCGCCGACCGCGACGCCGACGGCGGGAACGGGCGGCCCACCGGGCCGGGACCGCTCGTGCTCACCGAAGGACGGCAGGTCAAGCGGCTGGCCATCGCCGACTTTCCGGTGCCACCCGAGGTCATCGACAAGATCCGGATTCCCAGCTGGTTCAGCCCGCGGTCGCCGGAACATCGCAAGGACCTCGCGGCCACCATGCGGAACCGGCTGGCCGGCCTGGCTCGCTCGGGCGGGACAGGGAAGGGCCGGGTCCGGGTCGCGGACAACGGGCACGCCGATTACGACGACGGGCCCGAGGAGATAGCCGAGCTCCGGCGCCGCCTGCGGCGGCATCCCTGCCACGACTGCCCGGACCGCGAGGATCATGCTCGGTACGCGGAGCGCTATCTCCGGCTGGCCCGCGAGACCGAGACGCTCGAGCACCGGGTCGCGGGCCGCTCGCACGTCATCGCCCGCACCTTCGACCGGGTGTGCCGCGTCCTGGAGCGGCTCGGTTACCTGGCCGGGGACACGGTCACCGCGGACGGGCGCCGGCTTGCGGGCCTGTACAGCGAGCTTGACCTGCTCGCGGCCGAATGCATGCGCCGCGGCCTGTGGGACGGCCTGTCCCCGGCCGAACTCGCCGCCTGCGTGTCGGCCCTCTCCTTCGAGTCGCGGCAGCCGGACGACACTCATCCGCCCCGGCTGCCCAAGGGCCGCGCACCTGAGGTACTGGCCGAGATGGTCCGGACCTGGGGCGAGCTCGATCAGCTGGAGAAGGATAACGACCTGTCGTTCCTCCGCGAGCCCGACTTCGGCTTCGCCTGGGCCGCCTACCGCTGGGCCCGCGGCGTCAAGCTGGAGACCGTCCTGGAAGAATCACCCGACCTGACCCCCGGCGACTTCGTCCGCTCGGTCAAGCAGCTCATCGACCTCCTGGACCAGATCGCCTCCGCCGCCCCCGCCCCCGCCTCCGGCCCGGCCCCCGCCTCAGCCTCCGGCCCCGATCCCGCGCCCGCCCCCGATCCCGCGGCTACCCCCGATCCCGCGCCTGCGCCTGCGGCCACCCCCGGCCGCGCGCCGCGCAGCCTGTCCGCGACCGCCCGGGCCGCGATCGACGCGATGCGCCGCGGCGTCATCGCCTACTCCGCCGTCGCCGATTAGCCCCGCGGCCGCGGCCCTCGCCGCCAGACCCCGCCACCAGGTTCCAGTCGCCACCTCCCCCCGCCGTCAGCATTGATCAACGTCGGCTATGGGTTGACCACTGGATTGGCATTGGTGTTGATACGCCAGTGATCGCTAGCCTGGAAACCTCACCAGGGAGGTGTCATGTCACTGACCGGCACTGATACTACCGTCGCGCGTCCGTCGACGGTCGCGGGGACGTGTCCGGACAGCCTCGTGCGAGCGGTCCGCGCCGAAGTGCGCCTGGCCCTGGGCTGGCAGAAATCCGCCGATCGCGTCGCGTGCGCCCTGCGCGCCAACCTTCCCGACCCGGCGGACCTGCTCCCCGCTCAGCTGCGGCACGGCGACCCGTCCTGCTACCAGAGTCACCTGCTCTACAGCGAGCCCGACGGCTCGTTCTCGATCGCGGCGATGGTCTGGCTGCCCGGGCAGGAGACGATCATTCACGACCACGTGGCCTGGTGCGTCACCGGCGTCCTGCAGGGCCGTGAGCACGAGGAGATCTTCGCCCTCACCGACGACGGCCGCGCACTCCGGCTCGCCGCCCGAAACGTGAACCCGCACGGCGCCGTGAGCGGCTTCGCCCCGCCCGGCGACATCCACCGCGTCCGCAATACCGGTGACAGCGTAGCCATCTCCGTGCACATCTACGGCGCCGACATCTCCCGTCTCGGAAACAGCATCCGCCGCGAGTACAGCCTCCCCGTCCGCCCGTAGCCAGCCCTCCCGCGGTCGCCACCGCGATACGGTGCCCGTTCCATTCCCGGTCACCCTGTTTGGCCGTGGGGACGGCCCCGGGAGCGGCCAGCCGAACCAGGTGACCAGGGCCTGGCGGAACCGCGTCCGGCGAGGCGCGGCGCTGCGGCCAGTTCGGAAAAAGATCTTGAACTCGGATCTTGCCACGCGATCGATATCGATATATCGTTAACATAACGACAAGGATCGAGAAGCGATCTAGAGAGCTATAAGGAGTATCACAATGCATAACGAAGGATGGGGAGATCCCCGAGAAGGACGCCGTGGGCACGAACGGGGGCGTGTCCGCATGCGCGGCGGGCCCGGTCCGTGGAGCGGCGGCCCGTTCCAGTTCGAGGGGCGCGGCGGGCCGTTCGGGCCGCCCAGGTTCCGGGGTCCCGGAGGCCGCGGGCCGCGCGTGCGGCGCGGTGACGTCCGGGCCGCGATCCTCGACCTGCTGGCCGAGGGCGGGGAAGAGGCACAGCCGTGGAACGGCTACCAGATCATCCAGGAGATCGGCGGGCGCACGCAGGGCGTCTGGCGGCCGAGCGCAGGGTCGGTATACCCGGCGCTGCAGCAGCTGGAGGACGAGGGGCTGATCACGCCGGCGGCCGGCGAAGACCGCAGACGGAACTACACGCTGACCGACGAGGGCCGGGCCTACGTCCAGGCGCACGCCGATGAGCTCAAGGCGTCCTGGGACGCCGTGACCGGCAGCGTCGACGACGCCGCGGTCCAGATGCACAACCTGGCCCGCCAGGTGGCCATGGCCACCGTCCAGGTCGCCCAGGCCGGCTCGCCGGCCCAGGTCCAGCAGGCCAGCAAGATCCTGGCCGACACCCGCAAGGCCCTGTACCGTATCCTCGCGGCAGACGACGAGGACGCGGAGGGCTCGCAGGGGTGACTTCGGCTATCTCGGTCAGCGCGCTGACCAAGAGGTACGGCGAGATCGATGCCGTCCGCGGCATCGACTTCGAGGTTGCCGCCGGGGAGACGTTCGGGTTCCTCGGCCCGAACGGCGCCGGCAAGTCCACCACGATCAAGATCCTGTGCACCCTGGCGGATCCCACCTCGGGCTCCGCCAGGGTCGCGGGCTACGACGTGGTCCGGGAGCGGGACACCGTGCGCCGCAACATCGGCCTGGTCTTCCAGGACCCCACCCTGGACAGCTACCTGACCGGGGAGCAGAACCTGCGCTTCCACGCCGACCTGTACGGGGTGCCCAAGGCAGCGTTCGCGCCGCGGCTGCGCCAGGTGCTCGAGATGGTCGGGCTGTGGGAGCGCCGGGCCGGCGTGGTCGCCACCTACTCCGGCGGCATGCAGCGGCGGCTGGAGATCGCCCGCGGCCTGCTGCACGCCCCGCGGGTGCTGTTCCTCGACGAGCCCACGGTGGGCCTAGACCCGCAGACCCGGGTCTCGATCTGGGACTACATCAACGAGCTGAAGAAGCGCGAGGACATCACGATCTTCCTCACCACGCATTACATGGACGAGGCGGAGAACTGCGACCGGATCGCGATCATCGACCACGGTAAGATCGTCGCGATCGACACGCCGGAGGCGCTGAAGGCCTCCATCGGCAAGGACCGGGTGCAGATCAGCACGACCGACGACGAGGCGGCGATCCGCGCGCTGGACGATGTGTTCGGTATCGACGCGAGCATGCACGACGGGCTGGTCACGTTCTCGGTGGAATCCGGCGAGCACTTCGTGCCCCGGCTGTTCGCCGAGATGCCGGTAGCCATCCGGTCGGTGAGCATTTCCCGGCCGTCGCTCGACGACGTGTTCATGTCCTACACAGGCAAGACGATTCGTGATGCAGAGGCGACCATCGGCGACCGTAACCGGATGATCGCGACGCGGTTCGGCAGGAGGTAGCCATGGCGGCTCAAGACACCGCGCCTCAGGACGTCCTTGAGGCCGAAGAGCGTGCTCTCACCGAGATCATCAGGGTGGCGGTGCCCGAGCGCAGCCTGCAGCACGACCTGCGCGCGGTCAGCATCGTCTGGCGCCGCGAGCTGATCAGGTTCCGCACCGACCGGCTGCGGGCCATCACGTCCCTGGTGCAGCCGGTCCTGTTCCTGTTCGTGCTCGGCACCGGCCTGTCCCGGCTCGCTTCCCGCGGCCTGCCGGTCGGGGTGGACTTCAAGACGTTCATCTACCCGGGCGTGCTCGCCATGTCGGTCCTGTTCACCTCGATCTTCTCGGCCGCGTCGATCGTCTGGGACCGGGAGTTCGGGTTCCTCCGCGAGATGCTGGTCGCGCCGGTGCGGCGGTGGGCCATCGTGGTCGGCAAGTGCCTGGGCGGCGCGACCGTGGCCACCTTCCAGGGCATCATCTTCCTGGCCCTGGCCGGCGTGGCCCACGTGCCCTACGACCCGGTGCTGCTGCTCATCCTGGTCGGGGAACTGTTGCTGCTGTCGTTCACGCTGACCGCGTTCGGGGTCATGATGGCGGCCCGGATAAAGAAGATACAGGCGTTCATGGCGCTCACCCAGTTGTTGGTGTTGCCATTGTTTTTCCTGTCCGGTGCGCTCTACCCGCTGAACGGCCTGCCCGCCTGGCTGACCGTACTGACCCGCATCGACCCGCTGACCTATATCGTCTACCCGATGCGGTCCGCGGTGTTCAGCCACCTGTCGGTCAGCCCGCTGGCCGTGCAAGCGCTGAGCCCCGGCATCACCTGGTTCGGCTGGGTTGTCCCACTGGGACTATGCCTGGCCATCGTCGCCGTCATGGGAACCGCGATGCTCGGCATAGCCATAGCCGAGTTCCGCAAGACCGAATAGCCTCGCCGCCCACAATGTGGCATTACCCCGCCCATTAGTAAGCGCCCGCTGATCATTCCCCCGAATTTGCCCTCGCCAATAACGAAAAGCGCCTCAACAAAGCCTAAGAATCCCCGCTCAAAGCCACCCGGCGTAACCGCTGCATACATTGTGCATTCAGAGCCGATCCAGAGCCAGAACGACCGCCGGGCATCACTAGCACTGACCCACCCCAACCCGGCCGACCTCAACTTGGCCAACCAACCCCCCGCTGCGAATTAACTGCGACACAGCCCAACCAGGCATATCCCGGCCCGACCATAATGCACGTGCACACAGAAGAAGGCCACGGAAGAAGGCCTCCGACCCCAACCCGCCGTACAGAGGGCGCCACGCGGGGGGTCCGGGGGGTCGTCCCCCGGATTAGCACTGCGAGCCAATGCGAAGCTGGGCTGAAAGCCCAGCGAAGTTAGGGCGACGCCGGGTGGCTACGGGGGCAAACCACCCGGCGTCGCGATCATCGGCGTTCCGACGGGGGCCCGGAACGCCGGCAGCGGCGCTCCGACGGGGGACCAGAGCACCGATATGAATGCTACACGGAAACACCCCCCAGTGTGTCAAGACCCAATTACAACCAGATCTCTCCAGGAGGCTGAGCAGCGCAATCAGTAGTCGCCGCCACCTGGCCGTGCGGGCCGATGGCCGTTTTCTGAGGATGGGCCGGCCGGGTCGCGGGTCGCGGGCAGGTTGGGCTGGTACTCCATGAAGCCGCGGGTGTTGCTCGGCTCCCGGCCGCCGTTGGCGAACACCACGGCGAAATAGGGAATGAGGATAGCGCCGACGGCGGGTATCACGGTGAGCCAGCCCAGGTGATTGACGAACATAACCACGGCGATTATGAAGCAGGCGGCCCGGACGCCCATCATCAGCAGGTACCTGCGCTGCCGGAAGTTGATGTCGTCGGACCGCGAGCGACGTGCCTGCGTCACCATGTGTACCTGTGACCGCCCGCGGGCAGCATGCCCCAACCTCACCCCTCCACGGTATGCCCCGCTACCCAGCCCTCGCGACCCCTTAGCTGGCCTGGCTCACCGAGGACATGTTGAAGCCCTCGACCCGCACCGGGGGCATCGCGGCGCGGTTGAAGTAGTCGCCCCATTCGCGCGGCAGCGTGGGCACGGTGGCGCCGACCTCCAGCAGCCGCCCGAGCATGCCTACCGGCGACTCGTTGAACCGGAAGTTGTTCACCGCGCCGACCACCTCGCCGTCCTCCACCAGGTAGACCCCGTCCCTGGTGAGCCCGGTGAGCAGCAGGACCTGCGGGTCGACCTCGCGGATGTACCACAGGCAGGTCAGCAGCAGCGCGCGGCCACTGGACGCGATCATTTCCTCCAGGGTCGCCGCGCCGGGGCCGGAAGTGGGCGCAGCGCCGGAAGTGCGCACAGAGAAGATCAGGTTGTCGATGGCGGGCGTGAACGGCAGCCCGGCCAGCGCCGCGGAGTGCCGTGAGGAGTGCAGGGCGGCCAGCGTGCCGTCCTGGATCCAGGCGGTCGGGTTCAGCGTGAGCCCGTTGTCGAAGACCGAGGAGTCAGAGCCGGACGCGTGCGCGATCACGAACGGCGGGCAGCGCAGCCCGGCCGCCAGCGGGTCGCTGGACAGCGTGACCGGCTGGGTCGACAACTGCTCGCCAACCCGGGTCCCGCCGCCGGCCTTGCTGAACACCGTCCGCCCGTCAGCGGCGTCCTTGGCCCCGGCCGACCAGTACAGGTAGACCAGCAGGTCGGATACGGCGGTCGGCGGCAGCAGCGTCTCGTACCGGCCGGCTGGCAGCGAGATCGAGCGCTTGGCCCAGTCAAGGCGCTCGCCGAGCCCGGCGTCCAGGCCCGCGATGTCCACGTCGGCGAAGTCGCGGGTGGCCACGCCGGTCCAGGCCGAACGGGTCAGGTCGGCGGATTTCGCGTTCAGCTCGACCCGGCCGGCCGGCTGGTCGTACCGCCGCCGCAGCCCGCGTGAGGTGCCCAGGAAGGTGCTGACCAGATCGTGCTCGGCAAACCCGTACAGCTTCCGCCCCGCGGCCGGGGCCTCGCGCAGCGTCTGGCCCAGCGCGGCCGCGAAGTCGCGCAGCACGCCGATCTCGGTCTGGCCTGGCGGGGAGTCCCAGGATGGTTCGTCACTTTTTCTTCCGGACGATCCGGCCTCATCGAGCCCGGTCACCTGCGCGGCATCCTCGGCGGGCGTGGCCTCGGCGGCGGCGTGCTCCGCCTCACGCACCACCTCCTCGATCTGGTCGGGGCGGACCCCGGCCCGGGAGATGATGCCGGCTGAGGCGCCTTCGGCTCGCCGGTGGATGGCGATGACGGTGAGCTGGCGCGAGCTGGACACGCCGTTGGTGGTGAGCGTGTTGCCCGCCCAGCGCAGGTTGGCGCTGGAGGTCTCCTCGGCGATCACCACGCAGTCGTCGGACCGGCTGGCGGCCAGCGCCCGCTCGACGGCTTCCTGCGGGGACAACCCGCTCACTGTGTATCTCCCGCTCGCCTCACTGGCCCTCCTCGACCGTGTTGAGGATCCGTATCCCGCGCAGCAGCGCGGCCGGGCAGCCGTGGCTGACCGGGGCGACCTGGCCGGGCTGGCCCTTGCCGCAGTTGAACGCCCCGCCGAGCACGTAGCTCTGCGGTCCGCCGACGGCCTCCATGGCGCCCCAGAAGTCGGTGGTGGTGGCCTGGTACGCCACGTCCCGCAGCTGCCCGGCCAGCTGGCCGTTCTTGATCTTGAAGAACCGCTGGCCGGTGAACTGGAAGTTGTACCGCTGCATGTCGATCGACCAGCTCTTGTCGCCGAGGATGTAGATACCGTCCTCCACGCCGGAGATCAGGTCCTCGGTCGACGGGCCGCCCGCCGGGGCGGGCCGCAGCGAGACGTTCGCCATCCGCTGGAGCGGGATATGGTTCGGGCCGTCGGAGAAGGCGCAGCCGTTGGAGCGCCCGAAGCCGCGGCTGCGCGCCATCCGCCGGTCGAGCTGATAGCCGGTCAGGACGCCCCCGGTGATCAGGTCCCAGGACTGGCCGGCCACGCCCTCGTCGTCGTAGCCGATCGTGGCCAGGCCGTGCTCGACGGTGCGATCGCCGGTGACGTGCATGACGCCCGACCCGTACTTCAGGCTGCCGAGCTTGTCCGGGGTGGCGAACGAGGTGCCGGCGTAGGCGGCCTCGTAGCCCAGCGCCCGGTCGAGTTCGGTGGCGTGGCCGATCGACTCGTGAATGGTGAGCCACAGGTTGGACGGGTCGATCACCAGGTCGTAGTGCCCGGCCTGGACCGTGGGAGCCCTCAGCTTGGCCGCGAGCAGCTCGGGCAGTTCGGCCAGCTCCGCGTCGAAGTCCCAGCCGGTGCCGGTGAGGTACTCATACCCGCGCCCGGCCGGCGGGGCGAGCGTCCGCATGGTGTCGAACCGGCCGTCGTCGGTGACCGCGACGGCGGTGATCACGGGGGCCAGCCGGACCCGTTGCTGGGTCGCGGCGGTGGCGCCGTCCGCGTAGAACTTGCACTCTCTGATCTGGTGCAGCGCGGCGTCCACGTGGCTGACCGCGTCGTGCCGGAGCAGGGCCGCGCTCCACTCGGCCAGCAGGGCCACCTTGTCCGCGACGCTGATCGTGAACGGGTCGGTCTGGTACGCCGATATCCAGGTCACGTCGCCGTAGCCGGGCTCGGGGGCGAGCTCGATGGGCTCGGTGTTCATGGCCGCCGCCACCTTGGCCACCTCGACGGCCTGCCGCGCGGTGTGCGCCGCGGCGTCCGTAGTCAGATCGACGGCCGACGCGAAGCCCCAGGTGCCGTCCACGATGACGCGGACGGCCAGACCGGTGTCGTCGGCGTCGAACAGGGTCTGCGGGGTCCCGTCGGACAGCCCGATCTGCTGGCCCCGGAGGCGCTCGGCCCGGAAGTCGGCGTGCCGGGCCCCGAGGGCCCTGGCCTGTGTGAGGGCCGCATCCGCCAGGTCGCGTAGCGGCAGGGCCGTGAACTCAGGGTCGATCTCCGGCTCGGTCGATTTTCGGCGATCATTCACGGCTCCAAAACCTATCTCACCCGCCCTGCCCCACCAGCACCCCTGCGGTAAGGTGCTAGCCCGGGGGAACCACGGTTCTCCCCGGGGACCCATCCCCCGGACCCCTTGGGGACCCGCTCCTGGGGGAACCCATCCCCCAGACCTCCTCGGGAGACGTGAACGTGGGGCGATCAGTGCTCGTGACCGGCGGGAACCGGGGTATCGGGCTGGCCATCGCGCGGCGGCTCGCGGCCGACGGCGACCGCGTCACGGTGACCTCGCGCTCGGGTGAGCCGGTGGACGGGCTCGAGGTGGTCCGCTGCGACGTGCGCGACGCGGTCTCGGTCGACGCGGCGTTCGGGGAGGTGGAGAAGATCCAGGGCCCGGTCGAGGTGCTGGTCGCGAACGCCGGGGTGACCCGCGACCAGTTGCTCGCGCTGATGAGCGAGGACGACTTCGGCCTGGTTCTCGACACGAACCTGGCGGGCGCGTACCGCGTGGCCAAGCGGGCGGTGCGGGGCATGATGAAGATGCGCCGCGGGCGGCTGATCTTCATCTCTTCCGTCGTGGGCCTGTACGGCTCGGCTGGCCAGGCCAACTACGCGGCATCGAAGGCCGGACTGGTCGGCATGGCCCGGTCCCTGGCCCGCGAGCTCGGCTCCCGTGGTATCACCGCCAACGTCATCGCCCCCGGCTTCGTGGACAGCGACATGACGGCCGTTCTGTCGCAGGACCGGAAGGCGGCTATCCTGTCCGCCGTCCCGCTGGCCAGGTTCGCGTCCGCGGACGAGGTCGCGGCGGCCGTGGCGTTCCTGGCCGGCCAGGACGCGGCCTACATCACCGGCGCCGTCATCCCGGTGGACGGCGGGCTCGGGATGGGGCACTGAGGCTCAATTTGTCTGGTGCGCACAAGCTCCGGCGGGAAACGTTCGTACCGCTGGTCATTTAGTTAGCGGGATCGGCCGGGCAGGGTGGAACGTGTGCCGAACACCACGGGAATGAGGCTGTGATGGGAATCCTGGCGGGCAAGCGGATCCTGGTGACCGGGGTCATCACCGATGCCTCGATCGCGTTCCACGTGGCCCGGGTGGCCCAGCAGGAGGGCGCGAGCGTCGTGCTGACCGGATTCGGCAGGCTGAGCCTGGTCGAGCGGATCGCCAGGCGGCTGCCTGCCCCGCCGCCGGTCCTCGAGCTGGACGTGACCAGCGAGGAGCACCTCGACTCGCTCGCCGAACGGGTTTCCGCGCACCTAGACGGCCTGGACGGCGTGCTGCACGCGATCGCCTACGCCAACCCCGAAGAAGCGCTCGGCGGGAACTTCCTGCACACCAGGTGGGCCGACGTGGCCACCGCGGTGCAGGTCTCGGCGTACTCGCTGAAGGCGGTCACGATGGCCGCCCTGCCCCTGATGGGCGGCGGCGGTTCGGTGGTAGGCCTGGACTTCGACGCGAGCGTGGCCTGGCCGGGCTACGACTGGATGGGGGTGGCCAAGGCCGGCCTCGAGTCGTGCGCCCGGTACCTCGCCCGTGACCTCGGCCCCAAGGGGGTGCGGGTCAACCTGGTGGCGGCGGGGCCGCTGCGGACCATGGCCGCCAAGTCGATCCCGGGCTTCGACCGGTTCGAGGGCGTGTGGGGTGATCGCGCTCCGCTTGGCTGGGACATTACCGACCCGGAGCCGGTCGCGCGCGCCTGCGTCGCGCTGCTGTCCGACTGGTTTCCGGCGACGACCGGCGAGATCGTTCACGTCGACGGCGGCGTCCACGCGGTGGGCGCCTGATGCCCTCCGCCGCAGGCGGCCAGGCCAGCAGGGAGTACGTCCTCACCTTGTCCTGCCCGGACCGCGTCGGGATCGTGCACGCGGTCGCCGCGTACCTGCACCAGGCGGGCTGCAATGTGCTGGACAGCCAGCAGTTCGGCGACCGCACCGCGGGCCGGTTCTTCATGCGGGTGCACGTGGAGAGCCTGCAGCCGGGTCCCACGACCTACCAGGACCTGTACTCCGGGTTCGGCCCGGTGGCGGCCGAGTTCGCAATGGAGTGGGAACTGCACGACACCGCGGTCCAGCCCCGGGTGCTGATCATGGTGTCCAAGGCCGGTCATTGCCTGAACGACCTGCTGTACCGGCGGGCGGCCGAGTCGCTGCGCATCGACATTCCGCTGGTGATCGGCAACCATCCCGACCTGGCCGTGCTCGCGGTGGCACACGGCGTCGCCTTCGAGCACGTGCCCGCCGACCCGCACGACCCGCTGGCCGCGCAGCGCGCCGAGAGCCGGCTGCTGGACCTGGTCAGCGAGCTGAGTATCGACTTCGTGGTGCTGGCCCGCTACATGCGCATCCTGTCACCGGAGTTGTGCGCCAAGCTGCCGGGCCGGATCATCAACATTCACCATTCTTTCCTGCCCAGCTTCAAGGGCTCGCGGCCCTATCACCAGGCGCACGCGCACGGCGTGAAGCTGATCGGCGCGACCGCGCACTACGTCACCGCCGACCTGGACGAGGGTCCCATCATCGAGCAGGAAGTGGCCCGTGTCGACCACACCAGCGGCCCGGAGGACCTCGCGGCCATCGGCCGTGACGCCGAACGGGTCGCGCTGGCCCGCGCCGTGCGCTGGCACGCTGAGCACCGCGTCCTGCTGCACGGGCGCCGCACGGTGATCTTCCGGTGAACCGCGCCCGACGGCGCCCGGGCCAACCGGCCGCCGTCGGCCGGCCGCAAAACGTTGAATGCTGAAATTAGCTGCCGGCCACTCACTGCTATATAGCTACGCTTAGTAGTCACCGCCCGGGACAACGCCGACGGTCCCAGGGTGTCACCGGGGAGGGGCTTCACTGACGTTCTTGGCGGTGGCGGCAGCCGCGGACGGAGAATCTGCGGTCAGACGTGGCATCCGCGGCAAGCCTTCACGCAGGCGAGGTCAGCTGTGGCCGTTGGGGTTAAAATTAACAATAGTGGCTAGGTCCGGAAATGTCCGGATGCTAACGGAGACAGGGCGGGACGCCGTTCCCAAGGGATTGATGGCAAGTTGTGACTTTTTTGCCTGGAGATCGATGCAATATGGAACTTACGCTTCCGCTAACTCATAACACCGGTAACTGACCGGCCGGCCTGTCATGGGCCGGCGCGGATGTGCCGGGGAGACGGGCCGTACCGGTACCGGGGTATTGCGACCCAGTGCCCCGCGACGGTGGCGGAGCGGATCACCGGCGAACTGCGAGAGAGAAGGGCGACAAGCTGATGACCCCAGGACGGACCAGTGGCGCGAACAGCGCAAGGAGGGAGGAGCGATGACCAGATTCGGAACCAAGCGCATCGGCGGGCTTGCCCTTGCGGTAGCGAGCGTCACCGCTCTCGCCGCCTGTAGCAGTAGCAGCAGCAGCAGCACCAGCGCTACCACCTCGCCAAGCACCAACGGGGCGATAACGCAGCCCGGCTCGATCGGCTCGATCCCGGCCGCCGGGACGCCCAGCGGGACCGCCGGCTCGATAACCTACGCGCTGGCGCCCGGCGCCGTGCCGAACTGGATCCTGCCGATGCCCACCTCGGCGACCAACTCGGTCTACAACGTCTTCAACTTCGAGTGGCAGATGTGGCCGCCGATGTACTACGCGCCGAGCGGCTCCACCCCGACCATCGACCCGACGCTGAGCGTCGCGAACCCGCCGACCTGGTCGAACGGCGACAAGACGATGACGATCACGCTGAAGCCCTGGAAATGGTCCAACGGCCAGACAATCAGCTCGAAGGACATGCTGTTCACCTTCGACATGATCAAGGCCGGGGTCAAGGCGTCCCCGTCGAACTGGGCGCCCTACGTGCCCGGCTACTTCCCGGACATCATCAGCAGCATGTCCACGCCGAACGCTTCCACGATCGTGGTCAACATGTCCAAGGCGGTCAACCCGACCTGGCTGGAATATGACATCCTCGGGTCCGTCCCGATCATGCCCAGCGCCGTGTGGTCGAAGGAGTCCGCCTCCGGCCCGATCGTGGACTTCACCAACACGGCCAACGCGGCCAAGATCTTCGCCTACCTGACCGCGCAGGCCAAGTCGGTGTCCACCTACGCGAGCAACCCGATATGGCAGACCGTTTACGGACCGTACAAGCTGAGCTCGTTCAACGACACCACCGGCGCGTTCACGATGGCGCCGAACACCACCTACAGCGGACCGCACGCCAGCCCCATGTCCACTTACGTGGGCGTGCCGTTCACCTCGAACGCGGCGGAATGGAACGCCGTCAAGACCGGGTCGGTCGACTTCGGCTATGTCCCGCAGGAAGACGTGCCGCAGCTCTCGCAGCTCAAGGGCCTCGGCTACAACTACTACGGCCTGCCGGACTTCGGCAACTACTTCGTGGCCTACAACTTCAAGGACACGACCGGCAACTTCAACGCCGTCGCCAACCAGCTGTACTTCCGGCAGACAATGCAGCACCTGGAGGACCAGGCCGGGCAGATCAAGGCCTACTTCAACGGGGCCGGCGACCCGGCCTACGGCCCGATCCCTGCCTACCCGAAGAGCCCGTTCCTGCCCGCGAACGCGGCGACCAACCCCTACCCGTTCAGCGTGCAGACCGCGATGACCGTGCTGAAGGACAACGGCTGGAACGTGGTCGCGAACGGCACCGACACCTGCGCGAAGCCCGGGACCGCCACCGGGGACTGCGGGGCCGGCATCCCGGCCGGCACGAAGCTGGCGTTCAACCTGATCTACAACACCACCCCGCCGATCCCGCAGCAGGTCGAGGACCTGGCCTCCAACGCCAAGGCGGCCGGCATCGAGATCGCCCTGTCGGGCAGCAACTTCAACTTCATGATCCAGAACTACAACGACGCCGCCTCGACGGCGAACGAGAACAAGTGGGCCATGGAGGACTTCGGCGGAGAGACCAACTCCACCTATCCCACCCAGTTCGGGGTCTACAACACCGGCGGGTCCGGCCAGATCGGCGCCTACAGCAACCCGACCGCGGACTCGCTGATCAACTCCTCCGTGCTCGGCAGCAACCCGAGCGCGGTCACCTCCGAGGCGTCGTTCTTCACGACGAACCTGCCGGTGCTGTGGCAGCCGGTGCTCGACTACATCTGGGCCTGGAAGACGAACATCTCGTCGACCGAGCCGGCGGGAATCGAGAACCTGACCCAGTACGACAACACGCCGCAGTACTGGTACCTGAACAAGTAGCGGACCGGCACGACATAACACGCGCTGGACTGGCCTGTCTCCCGGTGGTAAACCGGGAGACAGGCTTCCAGCCTGGAAGGGAGGGTCCCTACCGGTGACCGCCTACCTCCTGCGTCGGCTCGGGACGTCCATCATCGTCCTGATCGGCATCTCCATCTTCATCTACCTGCTGCTGCATGCGATCTACCCGTCGCCAGCCAGGGCCGTCCTCGGCTTGAAGGCCAACAACGCGCAGATCGCCGCGTGGAACCAGGAGTACGGGTTCTCCCGCCCGGTGATCGAGCAGTACCTGAGCTACATGAACGGCCTGCTGCACGGCAACCTCGGCTACTCCTACGCTGACAACCAGACCGTGGCCTCCCTGTTCGCGGAGCGGCTGGCCCGCAGCATCTACCTGTCCGGCATGAGCCTGCTGTTCGCCATCATCATCGCCTTGCCGCTGGGCATCTTCCAGGCCGCGAAGCGGAACTCCCTCGGTGACAGCGTGGCCACCAGCGCCGCGTTCATCCTGTACTCGATGCCGGTGTTCGCCCTCGGGCTCATCCTCATCCAGGTCTTCGCGCTGTCCTTCCCGCTGTTCAACTTCGAGGCCAGCCAGTCCACCTCGATCTGGACCGTGATCGGCGACTGGCACTCCATGTTCCTGCCCATCTTGACCCTGACCCTGATCACCGTCGCCCTGTTCTCCCGGTACATGCGGTCCTCGTCGATCGACGTACTGGCCCAGGACTACATCAAGGTGGCCCGGGCCAAGGGCCTGCCCGAGCGCTTGGTGCTGCTGCGGCACCTGGTGCGGAATGCCTCCCTGCCGATGATCACGCTGATCGGGTTGTCCCTCCCCTTCCTGCTGGCCGGGAACCTGATTACCGAGTACCTGTTCAACTACCAGGGCCTGGGTCTGCTGTTCTTTAACAGCCTGGGCAAGGAGGATTATCCGGTGCTGCTGGCCTACACGCTCATCGGCGCGGTGTTCGTGGTCGTGGGCAATTTCGTCGCGGATATCGCGCTGACCGTCGCGGACCCGCGGATCCGGCTGGCCTGACCGGCCGGCAGCAAGGAGGCAATGGTGGCAACCGGAAACGCGCCGCCCCCGCCGCTCGACGTGACCCGGGCCCCTGAGGGCGGCGAGGTCGGCGCGATCCAGAGCGGGTGGCGGCTCGCGCTGCGCGAGTTCATGAGCAACAGGCTGGCCGTGGTCGGCGTCGCCATCCTGCTGTTCTTCGTGGTCGTCTGTTTCCTCGGGCCGTTCTTCTACCACGGGAACACCCTGCAGGCTAACCTCATCGACGCCCACGACCCGCCCGGTGCCGGGCACCCGCTCGGCACCGACGTCAACGGCATCGACATCCTCGGCCAGCTCATGAAGGGTGGCCAGGCCGCGCTCGAGATCGGCTTCTTCGCCGCCTTCGTGGCCATCACGATCGGCGCGCTGGTCGGCGCGGTCGCCGGGCTGGCCGGCGGGGTCGTGGACACCGTGCTGATGCGCATCACCGACGTGTTCCTGTCCATACCGTTCCTGTTCGTGGTGCTCATCCTGGCGGTCAGGTACGGCGCGTCGGTGCTCTCGCTGTCGCTGGTCATCGGCGGGTTCTCCTGGCAGGTCCCGGCCCGGCTGATCCGAGGCGAGGTGCTGACCATCAGGGAACGGGACTTCGTCCTGGCCGCCCGGACGGCGGGGTCCGGCAACTCGCGGCTGATCCGCAGGCACCTGCTCCCGAACGCGCTCGGCGTGATGATCGTCAACGTGACGTTCCAGGTCGCCGACGCGATCCTGGCCGTCTCCTACGTGGGTTTCCTCGGCTTCGGGCTCCACTACCCCAACATCGACTGGGGCGACATGCTCTCTGACGGTACCGGGTACCTGACCGACGGCTACTGGTGGCTGATCTGGCCGGTCCTGACCTGCATCGTGCTCACCGTGATGGCGCTGAACTTCATCGGCGACGCCCTCCGCGACTCGACGGACGTCCGGTTGAGACGCCGCTAGCCGCCGCGACCCGTGAAACCCGCCGGATCCATGCCCGACCACGAGAGGTAACGGCCACATGGCCCCCGTCCTTGAAATCGAGAACCTGTCGACGCACATCAAGCTGACCAGCTCGGTAGTCCAGGCGGTCGGCAACATCGACATGATGATCGACGCCGGAGAGACGCTCGGCGTCGTCGGCGAATCCGGCTGCGGCAAGTCCATGACCGGACTGTCCATCATGGGACTGCTGCCGCCGGGTGGGTCGATCGTCAACGGCTCGATCAAGCTCGACGGCCGTGAACTCGTCGGCCTGAAGCAGGAAGCGCTGCGGCAGGTCCGGGGTAACGAGATCGCGATGATCTTCCAGGATCCGCTCACCTCGCTTGACCCGACCAAGACCATCGGCTATCAGGTGGCCGAGCCGGTCCGGCTGCACCGGGGCGCGACCAGGGCCGAGGCGCTCGACCGGGCCGTCGAGGTGCTGAACCTGGTCGGGTTGCCCCGGCCGAAGGAGCGGCTCAAGGACTACCCGCACCAGCTGTCCGGCGGCCTGCGGCAGCGCGTGATGATCGCCATGGCGCTGGCCAACGAGCCCAAGCTGCTCATCGCCGACGAGCCGACCACCGCGCTCGACGTCACCATTCAGGCGCAGATTCTTGCCCTGCTCAGGGACCTGAAAGAGCGGCTGGGCATGGCCATGCTGCTGATCACGCACGACATGGGCGTGATCGCCGGGCACGCCGACCGGGTCAACGTCATGTACGCGGGGCGGGTGGTGGAAACCGCCGATGTGCGCCAGCTCTTCAGCGACATGCACCACCCCTACACCCAGGCCCTGCTCGCCTCCATCCCGCAGCTCGACCAGGACGCCAACAAGGCGCTGCACGCCATCCCCGGCTTGCCGCCCGACCTGGCGCACCCCCCGAACGGCTGCCGGTTCGCGGCCCGGTGCCCCCGGGCCTCGGACAAGTGCCGCACGGACGAGCCGTCCCTGTCCGGCAAGACGTACGAGCACCGGTTCTCCTGCTGGCACCCGGTCGACGGGCCGCTGGCCCTGGCCGTGATCGGCGAGGCCGGGCCGGACGCCGCGAGCACGGGCCTGGCCTCGTCGGACGCCGAGAGCATCGCCGAAGCTGTTCAGCCCACCGACATGGCTGGATACACGTCCGAGTTGGTGGCTGACGCCCCGCTGGCGGACGCTGCGTCGGCCGACGGGGACGCTCCCCAGGTAGCCGCGGCGGCTGGGGAAACCCGGGAAGCGCGGGAGGGCGAGGCCATCGTGGTGGCGGCCGGGCTCGAGGTGACGGCCGATGGCCGCCTTGAGGTGACCGAGCGCACGATCGAGGCGGCCGTGGTGAGCGCGGACGGGGTCGCCCCGCTGCTCCAGATCACCAATCTGGTGAAGGAATTCCCCATCACCTCGGGCGTGATTCAGCGCAAGGTGGGCGCCGTCCACGCCGTGTCCGACGTGACCTTCTCGGTGCCGGCCGGAACCACCTTCGGCCTGGTCGGGGAGTCCGGGTGCGGTAAGACCACGATCGGCAAGGTGATCGTGGCGCTGGAGAAGCCGAATTCCGGCACGGTGACCCTGGGTGACGTGAACGTATCGAGCCTGCGCGGCGCCGAGCTCCGGCGCAAGCGCCGCGACCTGCAGCTCATGTTCCAGGACCCGCAGTCCTCGCTCGACCCGAGGATGCGAGTGGGCGCGATCATCGGCGAGCCGCTCGCGATCCAGCACATGGGCAGCAAGCGGGCGCAGCGGGACCGGGTCTTCGAGCTGCTCGGCGAGGTCGGGCTGGCGCGGAACGCGGTGGAACGCTATCCGCACGAGTTTTCCGGCGGCCAGCGACAGCGTATCGGCCTGGCCCGGGCGCTGACCCTGAACCCCAGGCTGATCGTGGCCGACGAGCCGGTGAGCGCGCTCGACGTGTCGATCCGGGCGCAGGTGCTGAACCTGATGAAGCGGCTGCAGGCCTCGCACGGACTGACCTACGTGGTGATCTCGCACGACCTGGCGGTGGTCAAGTACATGGCCGAGCGGATCGGCGTCATGTACCTGGGCAAGCTGGTCGAACTCGGCTCCGGGCAGGATATCTACGAGCGCGCCGCGCACCCGTACACGGCCGGCCTGATCGCCACCATCCCGGTGCCCAAGCCGGCGCTGGAGCGGGCCAAGAAGGGCGTGGGCATCCGAGGTGAGCTGCCCAGCCCGGTGAACCCGCCCTCGGGGTGCAGGTTCCGCACCAGGTGCCAGTTCGCGCAGGAGATCTGTGCCGCGGAGGAGCCCCAGCTCCGCTCGTTCGGCCCGGGTCACGTGGCCGCCTGCCACTTCCCGCTGCAGACCCCGGACGGTGAGGCCGTCAGCACGGCCGCGATGACCACGGCCTGAGGCCCGGCACCAGGCGGGTCCCGGCCCGGTACGGGCCGCGCCACGGCGCAGATATCCGCGGCTTTCCCTTGCCCCGGGCGCAGATGATGCCGATACTCCATTCATGGGAGGGTCGGCGGCGGACACGCCCGCAACGCCCGAGCATCTGCGCGCTTCCGACGCGGAGCGTGATCTCGCCATCAGCGCGCTCCGGCAGGAGTTCGTCGAGGGCCGGCTATCCCACGAGACGTTCATGTTCCGCATGCACAGCGCGCTTGGCGCGCGGCACCGCGGGCAGCTGGTCGGGCTGTTCACCGACCTGCCGCCCCGGCGGGCCCGGCTCCTGGACCGGGTCCGGGCCGCCTTCCGTCGCCGGGACCCGAATCCGGACGGCGCCGGCACGGACTGGCAGCCGGGACCGCAAGCTCCTCCGGGCATGTGGGCGCCGCCTGGTCCCGCGGATGCGGCGGGCTGGCCCCTGCAGTCGGCGCGCTGGTCGGGCGTTCACGGCGGGTCCGGCGGACCGGGTGACGCTGGCCGGCCGGCGCCGATGGTCTTCCCGCCGGGCAGCGGGACGAGCTTTACCATCGGACGGACCCAGGACTGTGATCTGCGCATCGCTGACCTGTCGGTATCGCGACGTCATGCCCAGCTGGACCGCGGCGAGGACGGCTGGCTGCTCAGCGACCTGGGCTCCCACAACGGCACCCGGGTGAACGGCTGGCTGGTCCGAGAGCCGGTCCCGGTCCGGCCCGGCGATGTGCTGCAGTTCGGGTCGGCGATGTTCGTCATCCAGGGCCCGCAGGGCCCTGAAAGCCCCCCCAAGGGGGCCCCGGGGGGGAATGGGGGGACGGGTAGCCCTTCCCCAGGGGGGTCTGGGGGGATGGAGTCCCCCCAGGGAAATGGTGGGGGTCCGGGGGGCTCTGCCCCCCGGTAAGTTATAGAGCGTGACGACGGTTCTGCTGGTCCGACATGGGCTCACCGCGACGACCGGTCACGTGCTGACCGGCTGGACGCCCGGCATCCCGCTCGATGATCGCGGCCAGGCTCAGGCGGCCGCGCTGGCCGCCCGGCTCGCCCCGCTCCGCCTGGACGCCATCGTCACCAGCCCGCTCGACCGCTGCGTGCAGACCGCGGGGGCGATCGCGGCAGGCCGGGA
Source organism: uncultured Actinomycetes bacterium (assembly GCA_963834685.1). Lineage (GTDB taxonomy): Bacteria > Actinomycetota > Actinomycetes > Streptosporangiales > Streptosporangiaceae > Palsa-504. The sequence continues at coordinate 116,618 of CAWICW010000020.1, forward strand.
CGGTCAGCAGGTCGTCACCGATGACCGGGTGGGAGAGTGCCGCTACGGAGACTGGACCGGCCGGCCGCTGAAGAAGCTGGCGACCGAAAAGCTCTGGCGCGTGGTACAGGCGCACCCCAGTGCGGTGACGTTCCCCGGCCCCGACGGGGAATCCATGCCGGACATGCAGCACCGGGCCGTGACCGCGGTCCGGGACTGGAACGCCAGGCTCGGCCCGGACGCCACCTACCTGATCTGCTCCCACGGCGATGTCATCAAGGCCATCGTGGCCGATAGCCTGGGATTGCACCTCGATCAGTGCCAGCGGATCCAGGCCGATCCCTGCTCACTGACCGTGATCAGGTATACGCCGCTGCGGCCGTTCCTGGTCCGGATGAACGACCGAGGGGGTGGAGTCGATGACCTCATGCCACACGTCCGGGGCCACGGTCCCGGGGCGGACGGCGCCGCGGCCAGTGACGCGGCGGTCGGGGGCGGTTCCGGCGGAGCCGGCCACATGAACGGCCAGGCGAACGCCGCCCCTTCGGCCTCCGCGACTTTCTCAACTCCCGATAGCCGTCAACCGTCGGCGGACACGCGAGGATAGCATCATGCCGGTCTACTTCTATGACCCGCCGGACAGGTTCGTGGCCGGCGCGGTGGGGCAGCCAGGAGAGCGGATCTTCTACCTGCAGGCGACCGCGAGTGGTCGGGTGACCAGCGTGGTCCTGGAGAAGTTCCAGGTCAGCCTGCTGGCCGAACGGATCGACGAGCTTCTGGACGAAGTGCTCAGGCGTACCGGCGGATCGCCCGAGGTGCCGGCCGCCGCACCCGCCGCGCTGGAGGATGACGCGCCGCTCGACCTGCCGCTGCTGGAGGACTTCCGGGTCGGCGCTATCGCCCTGGCCTGGGACGGCGACGGCGGCATGGTCGTCATCGAGGCGCAGGAAGAATCGGACGAGCCGGTGGAGCCGCTGGCCGACGACCTTCCCCCCGACGGGCCGGGGGTGCTGCGAGTACGCATCACGCCGCGGGAGGCGCGCGCCTTCGCCCAGCGCGCCGCCAAGATCGTCGCCGCGGGCCGCCCGCCGTGCCCGCTGTGCGGCCTGCCGCTGGACACCGACGGGCATATCTGCCCGCGTCAGAACGGTCACCGCGTCAGCCATGTTTGATCCGAACAGCGCCGGCCCGGAAACCGACGACGGTGAGCAGACCATGCTTGACCTGCTCACCCGCGGCACCCTGGAGATCGAGGGGCGGCTGGTCGACGCGTCCAACGCCACCCTGTACTGCACGATCAGGACCGGCAGGCCGGATCCCCGGGCCGCCAAGGACACCAAGAACGCCAAGAACGCCAAGAACACCCGGACTCAGCAGGCCACCGTCGCTTGCGTCTACAAGCCGATCGCGGGCGAGCGGCCGCTGTGGGACTTCCCGGCGGGCACGCTGGCCGGCCGGGAAGTGGCGGCCTACGCCGTCTCCCGGGCGGCCGGGTGGGATGTGGTCCCGCCGACGGTCATGCGGGACGGGCCGTTCGGCCCCGGCATGTGCCAGCTGTGGATCGACCACGACACCGGCGTGGACCTGATCGCCCTGTCCCGCCGCACCGATCACGCGGGCCTGCGCGACATGGCCGTGTTCGACGCGGTGGTGAACAACGCCGACCGCAAGATAGGTCACCTGCTGCCCGTGGTCGACGGGCACCTGTACGGCTGCGACCACGGGGTCTGCTTCGCCGAGGACTACAAGCTGCGCACCGTCCTGTGGCAGTGGCGGGGCAAGGGCCTGCCCCGGCGCTCGGTGGAGGCCCTGCGCCGCCTGAACGCCGAACTCACCGAGGGCAGCCTGGTCGCCGAGCTATCCGGGCTGCTGACCGAGAGCGAGATCGACGCCACCAGGAGCAGGCTCGAGACCCTGCTCAAGCACCGCGTCCACCCATATCCGCCGGCCGACTGGCCCGCTGTCCCCTGGCCCCCGATCTAAAGTCCCGGGGTCCGGCCGCCCTCAGCGGTGGCGGCCTGGCGCCAGTTGCCGACTAGGAAGGTGGAGGAGTACCGCAGGCCCATCGGGTCAGATACCGCCGGGGCCCATTGACTCTCCAGCGCCACCGTGCCGCCTGAAGTAGCGCTCGAACTCCCGGGCGATGGCGTCGCCGCTCGCCTCAGGCAGGTCCATGGCGTCCTTGGCCTCCTCGAGCGTCCGGACGTAATCGGCCACCTCGGAGTCCTGCTGGGCGAGTTCGTCCACGCCCCGCTCCCAGGCACGGGCCTCCTCGGGCAGGTCGGCCAGCGGCAGCGGCGCGTCCAGGACGTCCTCCACGCCGCGCAGCAGCGCGAGGGTGGCCTTCGGGCTGGGCGGCTGCGCCACGTAGTGCGGCACCTGCGCCCACAGCGAGACCGTGGGCAGGCCCGCGCCGGTGCAGGTGTGCTGGAGCACCCCGAGGATCCCGGTCGGGCCCTTGTAGTCCACCCGGCTGACCCCGCCGCCTGCGACCTCGCTGGCCAGCTTCGCGTTCGAGGAGCCGACCGATACCGGCACCGGGCGGGTATGCGGCGCGTCGGCCAGCAGAGCGCCCAGCAGGATGACCAACTCGACGCCCAGGCTTTCCAGGCTGTGCACGAGTTCCTCGCTGAACGCCCGCCAGCGCATGTTTGGCTCGATGCCGTGCACCAGGATCACGTCCCGGGCCAGCCCGGTGGGCGGTACCGACCCGTCGGCGGGGTGAGCCCGCGCGAGCGAGATCCGGGTCGTCGGCCAGATCAGGCGCTTGGTGTGGCCGCCCTCGATCTCGATCACCGGCCGGTTGACCTGGAAGTCGTAGAAATCCTCAGGATCGATGGCACCGATGGGCGTGGCCTGCCAGGCGATGCCGAGGTGGTTGACCACTCCGCTGGCCGCCTCACCCGCGTCATTCCAGCCTTCGAACCCGGCGATGGCGACCGGAGAGGTGAGTTCGCCGATGTCGTTGAACTCGATGACTCTCCACCTCCCCGATCACCGTACAGCCGTCGCCTTCAAGGGTACGTGGTCGGCTCTACTCGTTGGGTGACCTCTGGCATGTCCCGCGCGAGGCAACGTAACCTAGGGAATCTTGACGTAGTCGCCTGCCTTGGGGGGCCTGATGAACACACTACGGGCCGCATTGGCCGAGCGAGTGGTGGTGGCCGACGGGGCGATGGGCACCATGCTTCAGGCCAGCGATGCCACCGTCGACGATTTCGCCGGTTATGAAGGCTGTAACGAGATACTGAACGTGACCCGGCCCGACATCGTGACCGGGGTCCACGAGGCCTACCTGGACGCGGGCGCGGATTGCCTCACCACCAACTCGTTCGGCGCCAATCTGTCCAACCTCGGTGAGTACGGGATCGGCGACCGGATCGGGGAGCTCTCGCTGGCCTCCGCCCGGCTGGCCCGCGCGGCGGCCGACCGGTGGGCCACGCCGGAGCGCCCGCGCTGGGTGCTCGGCTCGATGGGCCCGGGCACGAAGCTGCCCACCCTGGGCCACGTCACGTTCCGCGAGCTGCGCGACTCCTACCAGGCCAACGCCGAGGGACTGCTGCGCGGCGGCGCCGACGCGCTGATCGTCGAGACCTGCCAGGACCTGCTCCAGGCCAAGGCGGCCATCATAGGATGCAAGCGGGCGGCGGCTCAGCTGGCCCCGGACTCGCTCATCATCGCCCAGGTCACGATCGAGACGACCGGCGCGATGCTGCTCGGCAGCGAGATCGCCGCGGCGTTGACCGCCCTGGAACCGCTCGGCATCGACATGATCGGGTTGAACTGCGCGACCGGCCCGGGCGAGATGAGCGAGCACCTGCGCTACCTGGCCGCCCACTCCCGGATCCCGATCTCCTGCGAGCCGAACGCCGGCCTGCCCATGCTGACCCCCGACGGCGCGCGTTACCCGCTGACCCCGGCGCAGCTGGCGGACGCTCATGACCGGTTCACCAGGGAGTTCGGACTGTCGCTGGTGGGGGGATGCTGCGGCAGCACGCCCGAGCACATCGCGGCGCTGGCCGACCGGGTGACCGGACGGCCGGCCGCCGCGCGTAGGCCGCGTCCCGAGCCCGGGGTGGCCTCGCTGTACGCGCATGTGCCGTTCCGCCAGGACACCGCGTTCCTGGCCATCGGCGAGCGGACCAACGCCAACGGGTCCAAGGCCTTCCGCGACGCGATGCTGGAGGGCAGGCACGAGGACTGCGTCCAGATCGCGCGGACCCAGACCAGGGACGGCGCCCACCTGCTCGACGTGTGCGTGGACTACGTGGGCCGGGACGGCGTCGCCGACATGCGGGAGGTGGTGGGCAGGCTCGCCACCGCCGCCACGCTGCCACTGGTGCTCGACTCGACCGAGCCCCCGGTGATCGAGGCCGGTCTCGAGATGACCGGCGGCCGGTCGGTCATCAACTCGGTCAACTACGAGGACGGCGACGGGCCCGACTCCCGGATCGCGCGGATGATGCCGCTGGTGCGCGAGCACGGCGCCGCGGTCATCGCGCTCACCATCGACGAGCGAGGACAGGCGCGAACCGCGGAGTGGAAGGTCGCGGTCGCCGAGCGGCTGATCGGCGACCTGACCGCGAACTGGGGCATGCGGGTCGAGGACATCATCGTCGACTGCCTGACCTTCCCCATCGCCACCGGCCAGGAGGAGACCCGGCGCGACGCGATCGAGACCATCGACGCGATCGCCGAGCTGAAGCGCCGCCACCCGGCGGTGCAGACCACGCTGGGCGTGTCGAACGTGTCGTTCGGCCTCAAGCCGGCCGCGCGCGCCGTGCTGAACTCCGTCTTCCTGTCCGAATGCGTGCGGGCCGGACTCGACTCCGCGATCGTGCACGCGGCGCGGATCATGCCCATCGCCCGGATTCCCGATGAGCAGCGTCAGGTGGCGCTGGACCTGGTGTACGACCGGCGCCGCGAGGGCTACGACCCGCTGGCCAGGCTGCTGGAGCTGTTCGAGGGCGTGGACGCGGCCGACCTGAAGGCCAGCCGGGCCGCCGAGCTGGCCTCGCTGCCGCTGTGGGACCGGCTGAAGCGACGGATCATCGACGGGGAGCGGGTCGGCCTCGAGGCCGACCTGGAGGCCGCCCTGGCCCAGCGGCCCGCCCTGGAGATCGTCAACGACGTGCTGCTGGACGGCATGAAGACGGTCGGCGAGCTGTTCGGCTCCGGGCAGATGCAGCTGCCGTTCGTGCTGACCTCCGCCGAGGTGATGAAGACGTCGGTCGCCTACCTCGAGCCACACATGGCCCGCACGGACGAGGCGGGCAAGGGCAAGATCGTGCTCGCCACGGTCAAGGGCGACGTGCACGACATCGGCAAGAACCTGGTCGACATCATCTTGTCTAACAACGGCTTCGACGTCGTGAACATCGGCATCAAGCAACCCATCTCCTCCATCGTGGCGGCGGCCGAGGAGAACGACGCGGACGTCATCGGGATGTCCGGCCTGCTGGTCAAGTCGACCGTGGTGATGCGGGATAACCTCGCCGAGCTGAACTCGCGTGGCCTGGCCGGGCGCTGGCCGGTGCTGCTCGGCGGCGCCGCGCTGACCCGCGCCTACGTCGAGCAGGACCTGGCCGCGCTGTTCGACGGCGAGGTCAGGTACGCCCGGGACGCGTTCGAGGGACTGCGCCTGATGAACGCCGCGATGGCGGTCAAGCGCGGCGATCCCGGGGCCAAGCTGCCCGAGCTGCGGACCCGGCGGGTCCGGCCCGTCGCCTCCGCGGCTGGGGTGACCGACGTCCCGGATCAAGCCACCACGGTCCGTTCGGACATATCGACTGATGGCCCGGTGCCGGAGCCGCCTTTCCTCGGCACCGAAGTGATCAGGGGCATCCCGCTGGCCGAGTACGCCGCCTACCTGGACGAGCGGGCGCTGTTCATGGGTCAGTGGGGGCTCAAGCCGTCGCGAGGGCGAGACGGGGCGAGCTACGAGGAACTGGTCGAGACCGAGGGCCGGCCCCGGCTGCGCATGTGGCTGGAGCGGGCGCAGACCGAGGGACTGCTCGAGGCCGCGGTGGTCTACGGCTACTTCCGGTGCGTGAGCTCGGGGAACGACCTGATCGTGCTCGGTCAGGATGGCCGCACCGAGCTGGAGCGGTTTACCTTCCCCCGGCAGCGGCGCGACCGGCGGCTGTGCCTGGCCGACTTCTTCAAGCCCGCGGACTCCGGTAGTGGGGTCCGGACCGACGTGGTGGCGTTCCAGCTCGCCACCATGGGCTCGCGGATCTCCGGGGCCACGGCCGAGCTGTTCGCCAAGAACGCCTACCGCGAGTACCTGGAGCTGCACGGCCTGTCCGTCCAGCTCACCGAGGCGCTGGCCGAGTACTGGCATACCCGGGTCAGGCGTGAGCTCGGCATCGGCGGCTCGGATCCCGGCGATCTGGATGGCTTCTTCCGGGTCGACTACCGAGGTGCGCGGTACTCCTTCGGCTACCCCGCCTGCCCGGACCTGGCCGACCGCGCGAAGGTGGAACGCCTCCTCGAGCCGTCCCGCATCGGCGTCGAGCTCTCCGAGGAGATGCAGCTGCATCCCGAGCAATCCACCGACGCGATCGTCGTGCACCATCCCGAGGCGAAGTACTTCAGCGTCTGAACCATGGGAGCCAACCCCGCCGTCCTGTTCGACATGGACGGGCTGCTGATCGACTCCGAGCCGCTGTGGCTCGAAGCCGAGACGGCCATCATGGCCAGGCTCGGTGCGCACTGGACCGAGGCCGATCAGGCGCAGCTGCTCGGCGGCAGCCTGGAGCGCTCGGTGCGGTACCTGCTGTCCAAGGCGACCCGGCCCGTGCCGCCGGAACTGGTCGGGGAGTGGCTCATGTCCGGCATCGTCGAGCGTGTCCGCCGCGGCGGCGTGCCGGTCCAGCCGGGCGCGCTCGAACTGCTCGCCGCGGTCAGGCGGGCCGGCCTGCCGCGCGCGCTGGTGACCTCGTCGGAGCGCGACTTCATGGATGCCGTGCTGGCCAGCACCGGAATGCGGTTCGAGGTGCTGGTGTGCGCCGAGGACGTGACCGCCACCAAGCCCGACCCCGAGCCGTACCTGCTCGCGGCCAAGCTGGTCGGCGCGGATCCCGGGGACTGCTTCGCCCTGGAGGATTCGCCCAACGGCGTCGCGTCGGCGGAGGCGGCGGGCTGCCGGGTGTTCGCCGTGCCGTCGCTGGTTCCCATCCCGCCCGCCCCCAGCCGGACCGTGGTGCGTTCCCTGCTCGACCTGACCGCCGACGCCTCCGGGATCAGGGAATCTGGCCCCCGGGTCAACCCGGGGGCTAGCCCCAGCGACTCCGCACGGATCACGACCTAGACTGCTCCTAGAACCGCGGGGAGGTGCGCATGTCCAACTACGACAAGATTGCCTGGCTGCCACTGTGCGGGGGACTGACCGGCCTCGGCTTGGTGCTGAGCTACCTCGTCATGCGGCGCCGCGGCCTCGGCGCGGGCTTGCGCTGGGCGGCCTGGTCGCTGCTGCCGCTGGCCGCGTACCTGACCGGCTCGATCCAGATGTTCTGGAAGATGGGGATCGCCATCGGGGACTTCGCAAGGGGCTTCGTGTTCTCGCCTGAGGTCTGGTCCGGCATCGCGCTGGCCGGACTGGCCGCGGTGCTGTTCGTGGTGTCCGGTCGGCTGCGGCGCCGGGGGAAGCGGGGCCAGGACCAGCAGGCCGTCGGGACCAAGGCCGGCGCGGCGACCACGACGGCCGCCGGGCGGGGCATCGCGCCCCGGACGGCACCGGTCGCCACCACGGCGCCGGCCAGGACCCCGGCCAAGGCGCGCAAGGGCAAGAACGCGGCCGACGATGACGACGACCTCGGGGACGTCGAAGACATCCTGCGCCGCCACGGCATCACCTAGTGTCTTTGAAGGTTCGCGTTAGGCAAGAACCCCCTGCCCACCTCCCCTTCCCCCTTCTCTGCTGTCCGTGCGACCTGCACCGACTGCTCGCGCAGACCCAGAAGGCCTGCACTCGCAGCCGGTCCTGCCTAACGCTCCCACGGGAAATCTTCCCGCGAACCCCGCCCGTTGCCATAGATTCTGTCAGGTCTGGGGTCACTAAGGCGTAGCGTCGTGGTCGGGACGACGCGCTGTGATCAAGCTCTGTAGTCACATGGGCCTCGTGCGTAGCGCACTATGACAAATAGGAAGGGTTTTAATCACGATCACGCTACGACTGCCGCGCGGGACTGGTACCTACGCGTGAAATGACGGAATCTCACTAGGTAAAGGCCGAGGCGTTTGGATTGCGGTAACCGTGGGGGCCGGTCCCGGACGCGATAGATGCCTTTGTTCGAGCAAGAGAGATGGTTTGCAACGATGGCCGTGCCCATAGACGTCGCGACGGGTCCTGGCGGGCCGGAGCCGGGTGCTCCGCTGTCAGTTCCCGGCAAGGCGATCGAAGGCCGGTCACTCTGGCAGATCGCCTGGATGCGGCTGCGCCGGGACAAGGTGGCGATGGGCGGCGGCATCGTCGTCGTGTTCCTGGTCCTGGTCGCCATCTTCGGACCGCACCTCGTGCAGAACCCTGACACCTACCACCCCAACCTGATCAACCCGACGTTCCTGCGCCCCAACGGCGCGTTCGGCGGGATCAGCATGGCCCACCCGCTCGGCGTCGAGCCGGAGACCGGCCGCGACCTGCTGGCCCGGATCGTGGTCGGCGCCCAGTACTCGCTGCTCATCGCGTTCCTGGCCACCGTGCTCGCGGTCGTCATCGGCACCTTCTTCGGCATCGTCGCGGGTTACCTCGGCGGCTGGGTGGACTCGCTGATCGCCCGGACCATGGACGTGTTCCTCGCCTTCCCGCTGCTGGTGTTCGCGCTGGCCCTGGCCGGCGTCATCCCCAGCTCCGCGTTCGGCCTGTCCGGGAACTCCCTGCGGATCGCGGTCCTGATCTTCGTCATCGGGTTCTTCAACTGGCCGTACATGGGCCGGATCATCCGCGGCCAGACGCTGTCCCTGCGCGAGCGGGAGTTCGTCGACGCGGCCCGCAGCCTCGGCGCGCGCACGCCGTACATCCTGTTCCGGGAGCTGCTGCCGAACCTGGTGGCGCCGATCCTGGTCTACGCGACGCTGCTGATCCCCACCAACATCTTGTTCGAGGCGGCCCTGGACTACCTCGGCGTCGGCCTCTACGTACCCACGCCCACCTGGGGGCAGATGCTCTCCAGCGCGGTGACGAACGGCTACTACTACATCGACCCGGAATACATGCTCGTCCCCGGGCTGACGATTTTCATCACGGTACTGGCATTCAACCTATTCGGCGACGGACTGCGCGACGCACTGGATCCGAAGACCCGGTAAGCAGCGGTACGCGGTCCGGCGGGAACGAGTAACAGGAGGCGTTTTCACGGCATGAAGAGACGCAGCATCATCGCGGTGACGGCAGTCGGCGCGATCTCGGCACTGTTGATCAGCGCCTGCAGCAGCAGCAGTAGCAGCAGCGGCAGCAGCAGCACGACACCTACGACCGGGGCGGCGGCGTTCAACGCCGGCATCTCCAGCGTCGTCAACCCCTCCACCACCAAGGGCGGGACCCTGACCTTCGAGGTCAGGGGCACACCGGACTCCTTCGACCCCGGCAACACGTACTACGCCTGGGTGCTCGACTTCGACCACCTGTACACCATGCCGCTGTTCGGGTACAAGTCCTGCCCGGGCTCGTGCGGCCTGCAGCTCGTGCCGGACCTGGCCACGGACATGGGCACGACCAGCGACAACGGGCTTACCTATACGGTTCACATCCAGCCGGACGTCAAGTTCGAGACCGGCGTGGTCGTCACCTCGCAGGACGTGAAGTACGCGATCGAGCGCACCTACGACCGGTCGGTGATGGCCAACGGGCCGACCTACTACCAGGCGCTGCTCACCGATCCGACCTACCCGGGCCCGTACAAGGACCGGTCCAAGAACCTGATGGGCCTGACCGCGATCGACACCCCGAACGCGACCACGCTGGTGTTCCACCTGCAGTCCCCGTTCCCGGACCTGCCCTACGTGCTCGCGTTCCCGAACACCGCCCCGGTCCTGCCCAGCGCGGACACCGGCAGCAATTACCAGCTGCACCCGCTGTCCACCGGCCCGTACATGTTCAAGAGCTACGCGCTGAACAAGCAGCTCGTCATGGTGGACAACCCGAACTGGAACCCGGCCACGGACCCGAACGCCAAGCAGCTGGCCACCCAGATCGTCGTCAACCTCAACGTGAACCAGGCCGACATCGACAACAACCTGATCGCAGGCAACGCCGACATCGACGGGTACGGCGCCGGCGTGGGCCCGGCGGCGCAGGCCAGGATCCTGGGCGACCCGACCCTCAAGGCCAACGCCGACAACCCCATCAACGGGTTCGCGCGGTTCGTCTACATCAACACCAAGGTGGCGCCGCTGACCAACCTGCACTGCCGCGAGGCGGTGGAGTACGCGGCGAACAAGACGACGATCCAGACCTCGTGGGGCGGCCCGGTCGCGGGCGGGGCGATCGCGAGCACGATCATGCCGCCGGTCATCGTGGGCTACAAGTCGTTCGACTACTACAACGCGCTGACCCAGTCGAGCGGCGACGTCGCCGCGGCCAAGCAGCAGCTTGCGATGTGCGGCCAGCCGAACGGGTTCGCCACGAACATGGCCTACCGCGACGACAACCCGCAGGAGACCGCGGAGGCTACCGCGCTGCAGGCATCGCTGGCTCAGGTCGGGATCAAGCTGACGCTGAAGGGATTCCCGAGCGGTCCTTACTACACCAACTTCGCCGGCGACCCCGCTTACACGGACTCGCACGACATCGGCCTGGCCGGGGGCGGCTGGGGTGCCGACTGGCCCAACGGCTACGGTTTCCTCGACGAGCTCCTCAACGGGAACGCCATCGCGCCCACCGGGAACACCAACATCTCCCAGATCAACGACCCGGTGATCAACAACCTGTTCACCCAGTCCAGTAAGGTCAGCGGCTCGGCCCGGACGGCGATCTGGTCGCAGATCGACATGCAGGCCATGAAGGACGCGGTCATCCTGCCCGGCGTCTACCAGAAGACGCTGCTGTACCGGAATCCCGCTACCACCAACGTCTACGTCCAGGCGTACTACGGCATGTACAACTACGCGGTGATGGGCGTAAGTTCCTCATCGTGAAGGCCCGAGCGTAGAGAGCAGGTGAAGGCGCCGCCGCCGGGCGGGTACCCACCAAGTACCCGCCCGGCGGCGGCTCCCGCGCGATGATCTACTTCATCATCCGGCGTCTGATCATGACCGTGTTCCTGCTGCTCCTGGTCAGCATGATCACGTTCGCGATCTTCTTCCTCGTGCCCCGGCTGGCCGGGCAGACGGCCTACCAGCTCGCCGCGCAGTACGTGGGGCGCAACCCCATCCCGTCGGAGATCAAGGCGGTCGAGATCAAGCTCGGCCTGAACGCCCCGCTGTACCTGCAGTACGGCCGGTACATCAAGGGCATCGTGGCCGGCATCCACTACAACAACGGCACGGACGTCAGCTACTGCCCGTTCCCATGCTTCGGCTACTCCTTCCGCAACGACCAGCCGGTCTGGCCCCAGCTGATCAGCGACGCTCCGGTCACGCTGTCGATCGCAGTCGGGGCGGCCGTGCTCTGGCTGATCGGCGGCGTCTCCATCGGCGTGCTGTCCGCCCTGCGCCGCGGCAGCTTCTTCGACCGGCTCTCCATGGGCGTCGCGCTGGCCGGGGTGTCGCTGCCGGTGTTCTTCACCGGGCTGATCGCCCTGGAGCTGTTCAGCTACCATTGGCCGATCTTCCCCAACGTGCACTACGTCCCCCTCACCACAGATCCGCTGCTGTGGGCGCGTAACCTGGTCTTGCCCTGGGTCACCCTCGCCTTCCTCTACGCGGCGCTGTACGCCCGGCTGACCCGGGCGGGGATGCTGGAGACCATGGGAGAGGACTACATCAGGACGGCCAGAGCGAAGGGCCTGTCGGAACGGAAGGTGGTAGTCAAACACGGGCTGCGCGCCGCGCTGACGCCCATCGTCACGATCTTCGGCCTGGATCTCGGCCTGCTCCTCGGCGGCGCCATCCTCACCGAGACGACGTTCTCCTTCCCCGGTCTGGGGCAGTTCACCATCCTGGCCATCCAGAACCAGGACCTGCCTGAGATCATGGGCGTGGTCATGATCGCCTCCTTCTTCATCGTCATCGCCAACATGGTCGTGGACATCCTGTACGCGGTCGTCGACCCTAGAGTGCGGTTCTGATGGCGCCGCTGCTGGACGTCAGCGACCTGCGGATCCACTTCCAGACCGACGACGGCCTGGTCAGGGCCGTGGACGGAATCTCGTTCGTCCTGGAACGCGGCCGCACGCTGGGCATCGTGGGGGAATCGGGCTCGGGCAAGAGCGTCACCAGCATGGGCATCATGGGACTGCACCAGGGAACCAAGGCCCAGATCACCGGGCAGATCCGGCTGGACGGCGAGGACCTGGTCGCCGCCAGCCCGGCCCGGGTCCGGGAACTGCGCGGCAGCAAGATGGCCATGATCTTCCAGGACCCGCTGTCCTCGCTGCATCCCTACTACACGGTCGGCGGCCAGATCATCGAGGCCTACCGGGTCCACAACAAGGTGACCAAGAAGGTGGCCCGCCAGCACGCCATCGACCTGCTCGGCCGGGTCGGCATCCCGACGCCCCAGACCCGGGTCGATGACTACGCGCACCAGTTCTCCGGCGGCATGCGGCAGCGCGCCATGATCGCGATGGCGCTGTCCTGCGACCCGGAACTGCTGATCGCGGACGAGCCCACCACGGCGCTCGACGTCACCGTCCAGGCCCAGATCCTGGACCTGATCTCCGACCTGCAGTCCGAGTTCGGCTCGGCGGTCATCATCATCACCCACGATCTCGGCGTGGTGGCCGAGCTTGCCGACGACATCCTGGTCATGTACGCCGGCCGGGCCGCGGAGTACGGCTCCGCCGTCGACATCTTCGGCCGTCCGGACCACCCGTACACCTGGGGCCTGCTGTCCTCGATGCCCCGGCTGGACCGGGTGAAGACCACCCGGCTGGTCCCGATCCCGGGCACGCCGCCCAGCCTGATCAGGGTCCCGCCCGGCTGCCCGTTCCATCCCCGCTGCCGGTACACCGGGCTGGTCGGCGACCGGCGCTGCGAGACCGAGATACCGCCCTTGCGCGAGGCGGTGACGCCGGGGCACGCGGCGGCGTGCCACCTGACCACCGAGGAACGGGCCCGGCAATGGGCCGAACTGTCGGCGGCCCAGATCGCGGACGACGCCCAGGCGCGGGCGGCCGGGGAACCAGAAGCCCGGGAGCCGGTATGAGCGAGCCGACCCTGCACCGGAGGCGAGCGGGGGAGACGCCGTGACCGAAAAGATTCAGACACCGCCGGCACCCGAGGCGGGGACCGGCAGCGTGCCGTCCGGTGACATGCTGCTCCAGGTGACGGACCTGGTCCGGCATTTCCCCGTCACCCGCGGCGTCGTGTTCCGGCACAAGGTCGGTGCCGTCCGGGCCGTCGACGGGATCAACCTGTCGGTGGCCCGCGGCCAGACCCTGGGCCTGGTCGGCGAATCAGGCTGCGGGAAGACCACCACCGGCCGCCTGCTGACCCGGCTGGACGAGCCGACCAGCGGCCAGATCGTGATCGACGGCCGCGACGTCACGCACCTGTCGCCGGGGAAGATGCGGCCGCTGCGGCGCGAGATCCAGATGATCTTCCAGGACCCGTATTCCTCGCTCAACCCGAGGCACACGGTCGGTGCCATCGTCGGCGCCCCGCTCCGGCTGCAGAGGGTCAACGTGCCCGGCGGGATCAAGCGCAACGTGCAGGAACTGCTCGAGCTCGTCGGCCTCAACCCCGAGCACTACAACCGCTACCCGCACGAGTTCTCCGGTGGCCAGCGGCAGCGCATCGGGATCGCCCGCACCCTGGCCCTGCGGCCCAAGCTGATCGTGGCCGACGAGCCGGTCAGTGCGCTTGACGTATCGATCCAGGCCCAGGTCGTCAACCTGCTCGAGGACCTGCAGGACGAGCTGGGCCTGACCTACGTGGTGATCGCGCACGACCTGTCCGTGGTCCGGCACATCAGCGACCAGGTGGCGGTCATGTACCTGGGCAAGATCGTCGAGATCGCTGACCGGGAGCAGCTCTACGCCAAGCCGCGGCACCCGTACACGGTGGCGCTGCTGTCGGCGGTTCCGGTGCCTGAGCCGCTCAACAGCACGCCGGGCCAGCGGGAACGACGCCAGCGCATCAGGCTGGAGGGCGATGTACCGAGCCCGCTGCTGCCCCCGCCCGCGTGCCGCTTCCACACCCGGTGCTGGAAGGCCCAGCAGATTTGCCGGACCCAGGAGCCACCGCTGAGTGAGCTGATCCCGGGTCATCAGGTGGCGTGCCACTTTCCGGAGAACACCCCCCAGGTGTCGGCGGACGCCCCCCAGCTGCCCGAAAACTCCCCGCAGCCAGCCTGAAGCCCGCGGGTTCCTAAACGTTCACCCGGCTGCTGCCCGAGCGTCACCACTAACCCTGCAGCTGGTGGGGCTGGGGGAATATGTACGTTGCCACGGGGCGGGACTGCGACGTCGGCGGCGGGAAGCGGGGGAGGGGTGCCGCCGAACTCGGGGCACAGCGCCTTGTGGTTGCACCAGTCGCACAGCCTGCTAGGCCTCGGCCGCCAGTCGCCCGCCGCCCGGGCCCGCTCGATGGCCTGCCACAAGGCGATGATCTTGCGCTCGGTGGCCAGCAGGTCGGACTCGTCAGGCGCGTACCGCAGCACCTCGCCTTCGGCCAGGTACATGAGCTGGAGCAGCGTTGGCACCTGGCCGCGCAGCCGCCAGATCACCAGCGCGTAGAACTTCATCTGGAACAGCGCGCTCGCCTCATAGGCTTCGCGCGGCGCGCGGCCGGTCTTGTAGTCCACGATCCGGATCTCGCCGCCGGGCGCCACGTCCAGCCGGTCGATATAGCCGCGCAGCCGCAGCCCGGAATCGAGGGTCGTCTCCACGTAACTCTCCCGCTCAGCGGGCTCGAGCCTGCGGGGGTCTTCGAGGGTGAAGTACGCGTCCAGGATCGCGATGGCGGACTGCAGCCAGCTGGCCCGCTCGGTCTCGTCGGGGAAGAGTGCGGCCAGATCGGGATCCTCGGCGGCCAGCCGGTCCCACTCCGGGAGGAGCAGCGCCCGCGCGGCCTCCGGGGTCCGCTCGGCGGCGGGCAGGTCGAACAGCCGCTCCAGCGCGGCGTGCACCAGCGTCCCGCGCGCCGTGGCCTGAGTCGGCGGCTCGGGCAGCCGGTCGATCACCCGGAACCGGTACAGCAGCGGGCACGTCATGAAATCGGCCGCACGCGACGGCGAGAGCGTCGGCCCCGTCGGCGTCTCCGGCCCGCCGCCACAGGCGGCAAGGGCAGCAGGGTCGTCGACCCGGGCCAGCACCATCTCTTCCACCCTTGAACCGTAGGGCACCGCACCGACATTTATCGCGCGATCCGCGAGGGGTCTGGGGTCGGCTCGCGGGAGCAAGCAGAGCCTTCCGTCGCGCGATGTCGATGACGGGCACCACAGCGGGCTGCGGGGGTTCCGGGGGGTCGTCCCCCCGGAGTGGGTCAACACTCCACGTAGCATCGGTATCGTGGCAAGCACGACGCCGCAGAAGCAGAAGCAAAAGCAGCGCCGCGAGGCCGGTCATGGGATCATCCTCGGGCGCCCGTTTGGCATCCCGATATACATCTCGCCGTACTGGTTCGTGATCGCCGGGGTCTTCATCATCACCTACGCCAGATACGACCTGGCCCCTACCCTGCACGGGTCCACCAGGTACGTGATCGCGGCCGCGTTCGTCGTGCTGCTTTACCTGTCCGTCCTGGTCCACGAGCTGAGCCATTCGGTGGTGGCGCGCGGATTCGGGCTGCCGGTACGCCGCATCCTGCTGTACCCGCTGGGCGGGTTCTCCGAGATCGAGCGGGAGCCGCAGACGCCCGGGCGGGAGTTCCTGGTGTCGGCGGCCGGCCCGGCGCTGTCGCTGCTGCTGGCCGCCGGCGGCTACGGCCTGACCCACGTGGTCTCGGCGGGCACCATCAGCGGCACGCTGGTCTCCCAGCTCATGTGGGCCAACCTGATCGTCGGGGGCTTCAACCTGCTCCCCGGCCTGCCGCTGGACGGCGGGCGGATGCTGCGGGCCGTGATCTGGAAGGTTACCGGACGTCCCGGGACGTCCACCATCGCCGCCGCCTGGGCGGGCCGCGTGCTCGCCATCGCCCTGTTCCTCCTGGTGCTCGCTCCGCCGGTCGAGGCCAGGATCGGCGGGGACATGGTCACCGTGGTGTGGCTGGCGGTGATCGCCGCCTTCATGTGGACCGGCGCGGGCCAGGCCATCAAGGCCACCAGGTTCCGCGAGCGGCTACCCGCGCTGCAGGCCCGCCGGCTGGCCCGCAAGGCGGTGTCGGTCGCCGCCGACACCCCGCTGGCCGAGGCGATCAGGCGCGCGGACGAGAACCAGGCCCGGGCGGTGGTGGTCGTGGACCACGACGACAAGCCGATCGCGATCCTCAACGAGACCGCGGTGATGGCCACGCCGCCGCAGCGGCGGCCCTGGATCGACGCGGGCTCGCTGGCCAGGACACTCGAGCCGAGCCTGGTGCTACCCGCGGATCTGTCCGGCATGGCCCTGCTGGACGCGATCCGCCGAGCTCCCGCCACGGAGTACCTGCTGGTCGAGCCGTCCGGTCAGGTCTACGGCGTCCTCGCCGCCCGCGACGTCGACCTCGCCTTCGCCGGCGTCTGACCCCCGGCACCACTACTCTGACGCCATGACCAAACCGCGGCACGGGCCGTTGATGGCCGGGGAGCCGGTGCAGCTGACCGACCCCAAGGGCCGCAGCCACCTCATCACCCTGCGAGCCGGGGCGTCCTTCCATACCCACCGAGGCACGCTGAACCACGACGACATCATCGGCGGCCCGGACGGGAACGTGATCAGGTCGCAGGGCGGCACCCCCTACGTCGTTTTCCGCCCGCTGCTGGCCGACTACACGCTCGCGATGAAACGCGGCGCGGCGGTGGTCTACCCCAAGGACGCGGCGCAGATCGTGGCGTTCGCCGACGTGTTCCCCGGCGCGCGCGTACTCGAGGCCGGAGCCGGCTCGGGCGCGCTGAGCTGCTGGCTGCTGCGGGCGGTAGGGGAGCAGGGGACCCTGGTCTCGTTCGAGCGCCGGCCTGACTTCGCCGAGATCGCCCGGCGGAACGTCGAGCAGTTCTTCGGCGGCCCGCCGCCCGCCTGGCAGCTGGTGAACGGTGAGTTCGGCCCGGAAACGCACACTGCCGAGGAAGGCCTGGCCGACTTCGACCGCGTCATCCTGGACATGCTCGCCCCCTGGGACTGCGTGGACGCGGTCGCCTCGGTTCTCGCGCCCGGCGGCCTGGCCTGCTGTTACGTGGCCACCACGACCCAATTGTCCCGGACCGTGGAGGCCCTGCGCGGGCACGGCGGCTTCGGCGAGCCCGCCGCCTGGGAGAACCTGGTGCGCGGGTGGCACGTCGAGGGCCTGGCCGTCCGCCCGGAGCACCGCATGGTGGGACACACCGGTTTCCTGGTCACCGCGCGCCGACTCGCGCCGGGGGTGCTACCCCCGCCCCGCAGGCGCCGGCCGGCCAAGGGCGCGTACGAAGATGATCCAATGGGGGTTCGGGGGATGGATCCCCCGAACGGTCCTTTGGTGTTACGCCTCCGGTGAACGGTAACGCTTAGCGATACTGATGTGACGGGCTGGCGATCAGAAGTGCGGCAAGACGGCATCGAAACGGCCTCGCGAGGTTAGGGAATGCCGGTGTATAGGTAATGTCTTATTAGCGGTTCAGGAGGAGGTGAGGGGCGTGGCCACCAGAGACGACAGCGGGCGTGTCTCACGGCACGACGATGAGGTGAAGAGCCTTACCGCACAGATCTCCTTTCTTGACGAGGAGATCGCCGTGCTCCGTCGCCGGCTGGCGGACTCGCCACGGCAGGTCAGGCTGCTCGAAGACAGGCTGCACGAGACCGAAGGCAGCCTCAACGGCGTCACCGCGCAGAATGAGCGGCTGGCCGCGACGCTGCGGGAGGCGCGCGACCAGATCGTGGCGCTGAAGGAAGAAGTAGACCGGCTGGCCCAGCCGCCGTCCGGGTTCGGCATCTTCCTGAACGCGTGCGAGGACGACACCGCCGATGTCTTCACCGGCGGGCGCAAGATGCGCGTGAACGTGTCACCGAACGTCGAGCTCAGCGAGCTGCGCCCAGGCCAGGAAGTGGTCCTGAACGAAGCGCTCAACGTCGTCATCGCCCAGGGCTACGAGAAGGTGGGCGAGGTCGTCATGCTCAAGGAGGTGCTCGCCGACGGCGAACGTGCCCTGGTCATCTCCCAGGCTGACGAGGAACGCGTGGTCCGGCTGGCCGAGCCGCTGCTGAACCAGCCGGTGCGGGCCGGCGACTCGCTGCTGCTGGAGTCCCGGTCCGGATACGTGTACGAGCGGATCCCCAAGGCCGAGGTGGAAGAGCTGATCCTGGAGGAAGTCCCGGACATCTCCTACAAGGACATCGGCGGTCTGGCCGGGCAGATCGAGCAGATCAGGGACGCGATCGAGCTGCCCTACCTGCACGCCGACCTGTTCAAGGAGCACCAGCTCAAGCCGCCCAAGGGGGTCCTGCTCTACGGGCCGCCCGGCTGCGGCAAGACGCTGATCGCCAAGGCAGTCGCGAACTCGCTGGCCAAGCAGGTCGCGGCCAAGACCGCGGACGAGGGGGCCAAGGAAGGCAAGAGCTTCTTCCTCAACATCAAGGGCCCCGAGCTGCTGAACAAGTACGTGGGCGAGACCGAGCGGCACATCAGGCTCGTGTTCCAGCGGGCCCGGGAGAAGGCCAGCGAGGGCATGCCCGTCATCGTGTTCTTCGACGAGATGGACTCGATCTTCCGCACCCGGGGCTCGGGCGTGTCCAGCGACGTGGAGAACACGATCGTGCCGCAGCTGCTGTCCGAGATCGACGGCGTGGAGGGCCTGGAGAACGTCATCGTCATCGGGGCCTCGAACCGCGAGGACATGATCGACCCGGCGATCCTGCGGCCGGGCCGGCTCGACGTCAAGATCAAGATCGAGCGGCCCGACGCCGAGGCGGCCCGGGACATCTTCTCCAAGTACGTGCTCAAGGAACTGCCGCTGCACCCGGACGACATAACCGAGCATGACGGGTCGCCGCAGGCCACCGTCGAGGCCATGATCCAGCGCACGGTCGAGCGGATGTACACCGAGTCCGAGGAGAACCGGTTCCTGGAGGTCACTTACGCCAACGGCGACAAGGAAGTGCTGTACTTCAAGGACTTCAACTCCGGCGCCATGATCGAGAACATCGTGGCCCGGGCTAAGAAGATGGCCATCAAGGAGTTCCTGGAGACCGGGCAGAAGGGCATGCGGGTCAGTCACCTGCTGGCCGCGTGCGTCGACGAGTTCAGCGAGAACGAGGACCTGCCGAACACCACGAACCCGGACGACTGGGCCCGCATCTCCGGCAAGAAGGGCGAGCGTATCGTCTACATCAGGACCCTGGTCTCCGGCAAGACCGGCACCGAGGCAGGCCGCTCGATCGACACCGTGGCGAACACCGGGCAGTACCTTTGATGCTCGTTCGCCCTCCAAGGGGGGCGGGGTAAAGAGTGTGTCGGCATGTCGCCTTCGTCCGTAACGGCATTAGGCTGCTTGGCATGAGCGAGCTGGAGGGCCGCCTCCACGCGGGCCGGAGGCGAGCGGGAGTGACTTCATGAGCGTTCTGCGGGTGATGGGCACCGAGACGGAATACGGCATCTCCGTGCCCGGCCAGCCCGGCGCCAACGCGATGGTGACCTCGTCCCAGATCGTCAACGCTTACCAGGCGGCCACCGCCGCCCGGGCCCGCCGGGCCCGGTGGGACTTCGAGGAGGAGAACCCGCTGCGAGACGCCCGCGGGTTCGACCTGACCCGGGAGGCGGCGGACTCCTCCCAGCTGACCGACGAGGACCTGGGCCTGGCCAACGTCATCCTCACCAACGGCGGCCGGCTGTACGTCGACCACGCCCACCCCGAGTACTCCGCGCCCGAGTGCACCAACCCGCTGTCGGTGGTGATCTGGGATAAGGCCGGCGAGCGGGTCATGGCCGAAGCCGCGACTAAGGCGGCGACCGTACCCGGCAGCGCGCCCATCCAGCTGTACAAGAACAACACCGACAACAAGGGCGCCTCCTACGGCTCGCATGAGAACTACCTGATGCGCCGGGCCACGCCGTTCGCCGACATCGTCAAGTTCCTCGTCCCGTTCTTCGTGTCCCGCCAGGTGATCTGCGGGGCCGGGCGGGTCGGCATCGGCGCCGACGGCCGGGGCTCCGGCTTCCAGATCAGCCAGCGGGCCGACTACTTCGAGGTCGAAGTGGGCCTGGAGACCACGCTGAAGCGGCCCATCATCAACACCAGGGACGAGCCGCACGCCGACCCGGAGAAGTACCGCCGGCTGCACGTGATCCTCGGCGACGCCAACATGAGCGAGGTATGCACCTACCTCAAGGTCGGCACCACCTCGCTGGTGCTCTCGATGATCGAGGACAAGTTTCTCGGCTCGGACCTGTCCGTCGAGGCGCCGGTGGCCGAGCTCCGCGCGATCTCGCACGATCCGGCCTGCCGCCGCCTGGTCACGCTCAAGGACGGCCGGAAGATGACCGCCGTTCAGCTACAGGCTGAATACCTCGAGCTAGCCCGCAAGTACACCGAGGACCGGTACGGAAACGACGTCGACGACATCACCGCCGACGTCCTGGACCGGTGGGAGTCGGTGCTGAACCGGCTGGCCGAGGACCCCATGCTGCTGGCCAAGGAGCTGGACTGGGTGGCCAAGCTCGAGTTGCTCGAGGGGTACCGGTCCCGGGACTCGCTGAGCTGGGATCATCCCCGGCTGCAGCTCGTCGACCTGCAGTACTCCGACGTGCGACCGGACCGCGGCCTGTACAACCGGCTGGCCGCCCGGGGCCGGATGGTACGGCTGACCGACGACGCGACCGTGGACCGGGCCGTCGAGAACCCGCCGGAGGATACCAGGGCCTACTTCCGCGGCCGCTGCCTGCGGCAGTATCCCGAGTCGGTGGCCGCCGCCTCCTGGGACTCCGTCATCTTCGACATCCCCGGCCGGGAGTCGCTGCAACGCGTCCCCACCTTGGAGCCGCTGCGCGGCACCAAGGCGCACGTGGGCGAGCTGCTGGATCGCTGCCGGACCGCGGCTGAGCTGGTCGCCGCCCTGACTGGCCAAGACTGACCGCCAGGATTAGCGCCCTGTTTCCTCCCCCACATCCACCCTCAGGGTGGGTCGCGAGTTCGTACCGATTTTCACCCGGCGGGATTGGGCGGGACTCACACGGGTGACGATAGCGTTGGGACAGACGGAGGTAGCGATATGGCAACCAACAAGGACACAGGCGGTCAGCGGCAGACCACGAGGCGCGCCGACGAGACCGAGCAGGTGGAGTCCGGGACCACCGAGGAGGTCCGGGAGCGGCACGAGAAGCTCTCCGACGACGTCGACGCGATCCTCGACGAGATCGACGAGGTCCTCGAGGAGAACGCCGAGGAGTTCGTGCGGTCGTACGTCCAGAAGGGCGGCCAGTAACCGGCCCAGCGGTTCGCCGTGGGCGGACACGCCGGCGTCTTCGGCGTGGCTGTCTCGCTCTGACACGGCAGTAGGGTCTGTGGAAGGCACTGCTGTGCCGACCACCTCGGGAGGAGGTTCGCGTTGGGCTCGTACTTTGACGGCTCTGCACATTCCCGGCAGTCCGGCCCGTTCGCCGGGGGAGAAGGAGGTCCCGGGCGGACCCAGATCGGGCCCGCGGCGGGCTTCATGGACCGGCAGACCTCGTCGTTCGCGGATTTCCTCGCCTCCCACTCTCCGGATCTGCTGCCCGGCCGGGCTCCCGGCGGAGCGGCAGACTCCCCTGCGCTGCGCGACCTGCCGCACGCCACCACGATCGTCGCTGCGGTCTGCCACCACGGCGTGGTACTGGCGGGTGACCGCCGGGCCACCGCCGGGAGCATGATCGCCAAGCGGGACGTGGAGAAGGTGTTCCGCAGTGACGAGTTCTCGGCCGTCGCCTACGCCGGGACGGGCAGCGTCGGGATCGAGTTCATCCGGCTGTTCCAGGTCGAGCTGGAGCACTACGAGAAGATGGAAGGCCGCCCGCTGTCGCTGGAGGGCAAGGCCAACCGGCTGGCCTGGATGATCAGGGGCAACCTGGCCGCGGCCATGCAGGGGCTCATCGTCGTGCCGCTCTTCGTCGGCTATGACGAGGAGGCGGGCCAGGGCCGGATCTTCAGCTACGACGTGGCCGGAGGCCCGTACGAGGAGCAGCGGTTCCACTCCATCGGCTCGGGATCGGTGTTCGCCCGCGGCTCACTGAAGAAGCTGTACGTCGACGACATGCCGGTGCGCGACGCCGTGCTGGCCTGCGTCCAGGCACTGTACGACGCTGCAGACGACGACTCGGCGACCGGCGGCCCGGATATGACCCGCCGGATCTTCCCGGTCATCGCCACGGTGACGCCCGACGGCTTCCGCAAGCTGCCCGAAGCCGAGTCCGAGGATTACGCCCAGCAGGTAGTGCAGGAGCGGATGACCAGGCCCGACGGCCCATCCGCCCCGCTGCGCACGGCCGGCTGACGCAGCTTGTCCCTGAGTCCCGCCCCACCTAGGTAAAGGAAGCGTTCGCGGTGTCCATGCCGTTCGGTTATGTCTCACCCGCACAGGCCATGCGGGACAAGGCCGAATACGCGCGTCAGGGAATCGCGCGCGGCCGCAGCTGCGTCACGCTGCAGTACGAGGGCGGGATCTTGCTGATGGCACCCAACCCGTCGAGGGCGCTGTACAAGATCGGCGAGATCTACGACCGGATCGCGTTCGCCGCGGTGGGCCGGTACAACGAATACGAGACTCTGCGCAGGGCCGGGATCACGTACGCGGACACCACCGGCCTCATGTTCGACCGGCACGACGTCACGGCCCGCGGCATCGCCAACTACTATGCCCAGAACCTGGGCACCATCTTCACCGAGAACCTCAAGCCGTTCGAGGTGGAGATCGTCGTGGCCGAGGTCGGTACGCAGCCGGACGCCGATCAGATCTACCGGATCACCTTCGACGGGTCGGTGACCGATGAACCGGGCTTCGTCGCCTTCGGCGGGCAGGCCGACCAGGTTTCCGCGGCGCTGAAGGAGCGTTACTCCGCGGGCATGTCCCTGACCGAGGCGTTCGGTGCCGCGCTGGCCGCACTGACGGCCACCGGCAACGGGGAGCGCACCGAGCTGGCGGCGAGCCAGCTGGAGGTCGCCGTCCTGGACCGGACCCGGGATCACCGCACGTTTCGCCGCATCCGCGCGGCCCGGCTCGAGGAGCTCATCGCCGAGAGCCGCTCCACCGCCGCGAAGAGCTCTCCGGCGGCCGACGCCCCGCCGGCGCCGCCGGCCGGCTCCGGGCCCGCCACGGGTCCCGACGCAGGCAGCACCGACCGCGGCAGCGGCCTGGGTGGCGCGGACGGCACCCCGCCGAACCCCCTCTAGGCCCGGGCTGAGCCGCTCAGCCCGGGCCGCCAGCGGCTCAGCCCGGGCCGCGCGAGCTCACAGCGGGATGTTGGCGTGCGTTCCCTTGAGCTGGGGGGCCTCGGCGATGGCCCGGATCAGCTCGCGGCGTGTCTGGCTGGGCTCGATGATGGCGTCGATGACGCCGATATCGACCGCGCGCTGCAGGCCGCCAGCGGTGGCCTCGTGCTCGGCGGCCAGTTCCGTCTCGGCCTCGTGCAGCCGCTCGGGCGGCACCGAGGCCAGCGTGCGCCGGTGCAGGATTCGGATGGCCGCGACCGCGCCCATGACGGCCACCTCGGCGCCCGGCCAGGCGTAGACGCGGGTCGCGCCGAGCGAGCGGGAGTTCATCGCGATGTAGGCCCCGCCGAACGCCTTGCGGGTTACCAGCGTCACCCGGGGCACCGCGGCCTCGGCGAACGCGTGCAGCAGCTTGGCGCCGCGGCGGACGACGCCGTCCCACTCCTGGCCGACCCCGGGCAGGTAGCCCGGCACGTCCACCAGCACCACGAGCGGCACGCCGAACGCATCGCACATCCGGACGAAGCGTGCCGCCTTCTCCGCCGCCGCGGCGTCCAGGCAGCCGCCGAGCCGCATCGGGTTGCTGGCCACCACGCCGACCGTGCGCCCGGCCAGCCGGCCGAGGATCGTCACGATGTTCGGCGCCCACCGGGGGTGCAGTTCCACGCCCGGCGAATCGAGCAGCTTGGCGGTCAGCAGGTGCACGTCGTAGGCGCGGCGGGCGGAATCGGGCAGCACACCGGACAGATCGCGGTCCTCTGCGTCCTCGGCGATCTTCCCCTGATCGCTGAGCAGCGCCGCTATCTGGCGGGCCCGGTCCATGGCCTCCGCGTCGGTCTCGGTCACCACGTGCACCACGCCGGAGCGGCGGCTGTGCGGCTCCGGCCCGCCGAGCCGCTCCATGTCCACGTCCTCACCGGTCACCGAGCGCACCACGTCCGGGCCGGTGACGAAGATGCGGCCCTGGCCGGACAGGATCACGATGTCGGTCAGCGCCGGGCCGTAGGCGGCCCCGCCGGCCGCGGGACCGAGCACCACCGAGATCTGCGGCACCCGTCCAGAGGCGGCGGTCATCGCCGCGAAGACGGTTCCCACCGCGTGCAAGCTGGCCACGCCCTCGGCGAGCCGGGCGCCGCCCGAGTGCCACAGGCCCACGATCGGAACCCCCCGGGAGACCGCCTCCGCGTACGCGCCGACGATCGCGGCGCTGCCCGCGGTGCCCATGGCCCCGCCCTGCACCCGCGGGTCGGAGGCGAAGGCCACCGCGCCCGCGCCGTGGACCAGCCCGACGCCCGCGACCACCCCGCTCCGCTCGTCTCCGCCCGCCGGCAGCAGCTCCAGCGTGCCGGGGTCGAACAGCGCTGCCAGCCGTTCCCGCGGGTCACGGGGCATGCCCACGCGCGGGGGGCTGGGGAGGTCGTCCCCCCGGGGCGTGCCCTGGCGGGGGGGCTTGGGGGGGTCGTCCCCCCGGGGCGGTAGGGCCGGCCGGGGCGCGGCAGCCGCGCCCGGATCCAGGGTGGTCGTCATCCGAGGTCTCCTCTACCGGTCATACGGCGGTGAACACCAGCGACACGTTGTGGCCGCCGAACCCGAACGCGTTGTTCAGCACGGCCATCGGCTCGGTGCCGCGCTTGGTCAGCGGTCTCGGCTCGGTGGCGACGTCGACGGGCACGTCGTCGTCCAGGTCTTCGAGGTTGATCGTGGGCGGGGCCACCTGGTCGTGCAGCGCGAGGATGGCGGCCACCGACTCGATGGCGCCCGCGCCGCCCAGCAGGTGCCCGGTCATCGACTTGGTGGACGAGACGACCACACCATCGGCCGCCGATCCCAGCGCCTTGACCAGGGCCTGCGCCTCGAGCGGGTCGCCCTCCGGGGTGGAGGTGGCATGCGCGTTCACGTGCACCACCTGCTCCGGGTCAACCCGCCCGTCGGACAGCGCCCGGCCGATCGCCGCGGCGACGCCGGCTCCGTCGGGCGCCGGGTGGGCGATGTGATAGGCGTCCGAGGAGTAGCCGGCCCCCGCCGCGACGGCGTACACCCGCGCGCCGCGCCGCCGCGCGTGCGACAGCGACTCCAGCACCAGCATGCCGGCGCCCTCGCCGAGCACGAACCCGTCTCGGCCCTTGTCGAACGGGCGCGAGGCCCGCTCGGGGTCGTCGTTGCGGGTCGACATGGCCCGCATGACCGCGAACGCGGCGATGTTCAGCGCCATGATCGCCGCCTCGGTGCCACCCGCCACGACCACGTCGGCCCGCCCGGAACGGATCATGTCGATGCCGTACCCGATCGCCTCCGCGCCGGACGCGCACGCGCTGACCAGCGAGTGCGCTCCGGCGTGCGCCCCGAGCTCCATGCTGATCCAGCCGGCCGACCCGTTGGGCATGAGCATCGGCACCGTATACGGCGAGATGCGCTGCCAGCCCTTGGAGTTGAGGATGTCGTAGCCGCCCAGCGTCGATCCGATGCCGCCGATCCCGCTGGTGACGCTGACCCCGAGGCGTTCCGGGTCCACCTCCGGCGCGCCCGCGTCGGCCCACGCTTCGCGCGAGGCGACGAGCGCGAACTGCTCGCACCGGTCCATCCGGCGGGCCTGCACGCGGCCCACGATCTCCGCCGGGTCGGCGGCTGCCGGTGCGGCGATCCGCACCGGCAGCTGCTCGGCCCACGGTTCGGTCAGGCGCTGTACGCCGCTCCGCCCGGCCAGCATCGCCGCCCAGGTCGACGCGGCGTCCCCGCCGAGCGGGGTGGTCGCGCCGAGCCCGGTGACGACGACGGTTTCGCGGTCCACCGTCACGCCGAGCTGCCGGCGTTCTTGGCCACGAAGTTCACCACGTCCTGGACGGTGGTGAGGTCCTTCAGCTGGTCATCGGGGATCTCGACACCGAACTTGTCCTGGGCCGCGACGGCGATCTCGACCATGGACAGCGAGTCGATATCGAGGTCGTCGACAAAGCTCTTGTTGGGGGTCACCTCGTCGGCGGGCACGCCGGCGATCTCCTCGACGATTTCGCCCAGCCCTTCGAGGATCTCCAGATCTGTCATGCTGTTTGCTCCTTGTCGTGAACTGATGAATGTGGTCTGGCTGCCCCGAGGCGGGGCTGGCAACCTCGCTCCAGGGCCCGGCTAGGGTACCGTGATCACCTGCGCCGCGTAGCACAACCCGGCGCCGAAGCCGAGCAGCAGCGCCGGGGAGCCGGCCTTGAGGTCGCCGCGCTCGGCCATCCGCGCCAGCGCCAGCGGGACCGACGCCGAGGACGTGTTGCCCGAGTGCACGATGTCGTCCGCCATGCGCTCCCGGGGAACTCCGAGCCTGCGCGCGATGGCCTCGATGATGCGCAGGTTGGCCTGGTGCGGCACGAAGGCCGACAGGTCGCTCACCGCCACCCCGGCCCGCTCGCAGGCCTGCGCCGCGATGGGGTGCATGGTAGTGGTGGCCCAGCGGAACACCGCCTGTCCCTCCTGGTACATGTACGAGCGGCGGTCCGGGATCGCGATCTTGTCCGCCATGTCGCCGGCGCTGCCCCATACCACCGGCCCGATACCTGGCGGCTGGCCGTCCGCGACCGGTCCGACCACCGCGGCGCCCGCGCCGTCCGCGAAGATGATGCAGGTCGAGCGGTCGTGAGGGTCGATCCAGGACGTCATCCTCTCCGCCCCGATGACCAGCACGTGCCGCGCCGTGCCGGCCCGCACCGCGTCGGAGGCGTTGGCCAGCGCGTAGCAGAAGCCGGCACACGCGGCGTTGAGGTCGTAGGCTCCGGGCGACACGATGCCGAGCCGGTGCGCGACCATCGCGGACACGTTCGGTATCGGGACCTCGGTGCTGCAGGTGGCCACGATGACCAGGTCGATGTCGGCGGGGGACAGGCCGCTGCCGGCCAGCGCCTTGCCGCCGGCCACGACCGCCATGTCGGCCACGGTCTCGTCCGGCCCGGCGTACCGGCGGCTGATGATGCCTACCCGGCTGCGGATCCATTCGTCAGTGGTATCGACCCGGGCCGCGAGGTCGTCGTTGGTCACCACGTTGGCGGGCTGATAGCCACCGAGCGAGATAATCCGCGCTCCCGCGGCGGGCGGGAACGAAGTGAAAGATGTCATGCGCCTTCCCTAGGCTGAACACGGACCAGCGGCTGACCCTCGCTGACCGGGTCGCCGTCCTCCACGAGCCATTCGATGATCTCAGCCGGCCAGGGCACGGCGAGTGCCCGCTCCCCGCCGCGCGCGACGACGGTACCGAACAGCTGCTGGTCCGTGGGGACGACCCCGATCACGGGGGGGCTGCCCGCTCCTCCATACCCCCGCGGCCCGGCCGGCGAGCGGAACGTGCCCGAGGTCGGCGCCACGATCAGCCGCCATTCCGGCAGGTGACCGTGTCCGTGCCCGTCGGGCTCCGACAGGTGCTCCTCGATCAGGTCACGCGCGGCCTCGAGCTGATCGGGGGTCTTGATGGCCAGCTGGGCGACCCCGGGCAGCGCCCGCCGGGCCAGGCCGGTCAGCGTGCCCGCCGGCGGCAGCTCGATGATCGCGGTCACGCCCAGGTCGTCCATCGTCCGCAGGCACAGGTCCCAGCGCACCGGCGCGGCGACCTGGGCCACGATGCGCTCCAGCCATTCCTTGCCGGTGGTGACCGCCGCGCCGTCGGCGTTGCACAGCAGCGTGAGGTGCGGATCGGTGACCGCGACCCCGGCGGCCGCGTCGCGCAGCGCCGCGACGGCGGGCGCCATGTACCGGGTGTGGAAGGCCCCGGCTACCTGCAGCGGGCGCAGCCGCGCGCCGGCCGGCGGATCGGCCGCGAAGGCCTCCAGGTCCGCGATCGCCCCGGCGGCCACGATCTGCCCGGCCGCGTTGATGTTCGCCGGGGTCAGGCCGTGCCGGGCGATCGCCGCCAGTACCGCCTCCTCGTCACCGCCCAGGACGGCCGTCATCCCGGTCGGCTCCGCCGCCGAGGCCGCCGCCATGGCCACGCCGCGCACCCTGACCAGGCGCATCGCATCGTCCGCGCTCAGCACTCCGGCCAGGACCCCGGCGGCCAGTTCCCCGACGCTGTGCCCGGCGGCCGCGTCGGCGTGCACGTCGCCCGGGGTCCCACCCGCCAGCGCGCCCGCCGCCGCCAGCGCGGCCGCCACCAGCAGCGGCTGCGCGATGGCCGTGTCCCTGATCTGGTCAGCATCGGCCGTGGTGCCGTACCTGATCAGGTCGCAGCCCGCCAGCTCGGAGGCGGTGCCGAGACGCTCGGCGACCCCGGGTACCTCGAGCCAGGGGGCGAGGAAACCCGGCGTCTGCGCGCCTTGCCCAGGCGCGGTGATGATAAGCATCCCTTTAGGTTGCCCTGTAGGACTCCGCCACATGAATGTCGAACAGTACGAAGTTATCCGCTGTGTTCTTGGCGCATTCCTACAAACAACGTTCACCTAAACGTTACCGTAGCGTCACCGCACGGGTCACCGGGAGTCAGCTGGGCTCGGCGGCCAGACGCCCCAGGACGAGCGCGACCCACAAGGTCAAGCCGTCCCGGCCGGCCGAGGGAGTGTAGTCGGTGAGCTCGGCGACGCGCCGCAGCCGGTAACGCACGGTGTTGGGGTGCACGAACAGCAGCCGCGCGGTGGCCTCCAGTGAGGAGCCCTGCTCTAGGTAGGTCGTGAGCGTGTCGAGCAGGGCGTGCCCGCCGCCCAGCAGCGGCTCGTAGATGTCGCTGATCAGGGCAGCCCGGGCGTCGGGATCCCCGTCTAGCGCCCGCTCGGGCAACAGGTCGTCCGCACCTGCCGGCCGGGGCGCGTCCGGCCAGGCTGGAGCGGCGCGGAGCCCGGCCAGCGCCGCGCGCGCCGACACCGAGGCGGTCCGCAGGTCACGGACCAGCGGCCCGGCGATCACCGGCCCGGGCCCGAACCGCCCGGCGAACCGCTCGGCGGCCGCGATGGGGTCATCGCTCCCCCCGACGACCAGGATGAGCCGGTTGCCGTGCAGGCCGGCCAGCAGGTCGAGCCGGGCCCGCCGGGCCTGGGCCCGCAGGTCCTCGATCAGTGGCTCCACCCCGGCCGGGGCGTGACCCGTGCGCTCCTCGTCGCCGTCCTCGTCGCCGATGGTGCCGACCACCACCGTGACCGGGGAAGACGACCAGTTCAGCGCCGAGGCCCAAGAGGGCAGCGAGTCCTCGGTCTGGCCGCGCACCAGGGAGTCGACCACCAGCGCCTCCAGCCGGGCGTCCCACGCGCCGCGCGCCTCCGCGGTCCGCGCGTATACCAGCGCCGCGCTGAAGGCGAGCTCCCGGGCGTAGGTGAGCACCGCCTCGCGCAGCTCGGCCTCGTCGCCCGGTGCGGCCAGCTCGTCGACCTGTGCCTCGACCGCGTCGATGATGACCCGGACCATCTCGACCGCGTGCTGCAGGCTGACCGCCCGGGCTAGCTCGCGCGGCGCGGTGCCGAACACCTCCGTCACCGCGGGCCGGTTCCGCTCCGGATGCCTGATCCAGTCCAGGAACGCGGCGATCCCGGCCTGTGCGACCAGCCCGAGCCAGGACCGGTTCTCGGCCGACATGTTCCGGAACCACGGCAGCCGCTTGTCCATGGCGGCGATCGCGGCCGTGCCGAGCGCCCCCGTGGCCCGCTCGATCCGCCGCACGGTCTCCGCGTTCACCCGGGGCCCGCCCGCCCGGGCCTTCGCCATAATGACGGCCCCATGATCACGAAGGGTTTTACCCCGGGAAACGGGGGCAAAGTCTTCGCGATCATGAAAGCCCCGCCCCCTTATGCAAGCGCCTCGCTGACCGAGACATCGAGCCGGTAGCGGGTGATGGCCTGAGCCGGGAACCCGGCGTCGACCGCGCCGGTGCGGGCCAGCTCCCACAGCACCGCGAGGACGATCGACTCCGCGTCCACGTGGAAGAAGCGCCGCGCCGCCGGGCGGGTGTCGGAGAAGCCGAACCCGTCGGTGCCCAGCGAGGTGAATGTCCCGGGCACCCAGCGGGCGATCTGGTCCGGCACCGCCTTGATCCAGTCCGACACGGCGACCACCGGCCCGGACCTGCCGGACAGCAGCGAGGTCACGTACGGCTCCCGCGGCGGCTCGTCGGGGTGCAGCATGTTCCACGACTCGCAGGCCAGCGCCTCCCGGCGCAGCTCGGTCCAGGACGTGGCCGACCAGACATCGGCGGACACCCCCCAGTCCCGGGCCAGCATCTCCTGGGCGGTCACCGCCTGCCGCAGTGCCACCCCGGAGGCCAGGATCTGGGCCCGGGGCACGGGAACCACGGACCGTTCGGAAGAAGCCGAGTCCCCGGCCAGTCCGGCGAGCCAGTCGCGTACGGCGGGTCCGGACGCCGAACCGGAGGCCGCCGGACCCTCAGCACCCGAGGCACCGAGCGCGAGCGCGGGCGCGTACAGGTACAGGCCGCGCAGGATGCCCTGCTCCAGCCCGGCTGTCCCGCCGGGGAAGGAGACCGGCTCGGGCGGCTGCGGGTACGGCTCGTTGTACACGGTGAGGTAGTAGAAGATGTTCTCGCCATCCGGGTGCTCCGGTGTGGCGTCGTACATCCGCCGCAGCGCGTCCCGCACCACGTAGGCCAGCTCGTAGGCCCAGGCGCAGTCGTAGGACACGCACGCCTCGCTGACCGAGGCCAGCAGCATCGAATGCCCGTCGTTGTGCTGCAGCCCCTCGCCGGTCAGCGTGGTCCGCCCGGCCGTGGCCCCGAGCAGGAAACCCCGGCCGAGCTGGTCGCCGAACAGCCACATCTCATCGCCGGTCCGCTGCCAGCCGAACATCGAGTAGAACACGTACACCGGGATCATGTGCGTGCCGTGCGTGGCGTACGAGGTCCCGGCCGCGATCACCGAGCCCATCGCGCCAGACTCGCTGATGCCCTCGTGCAGGATCTGGCCCTTCTCGGACTCCTTGTAGGACAGCAGCAGGTTGCGGTCCACCGCCTCGTAGGTCTGCCCGTGCGGGGAGTAGATCTTCGCCGTCGGGAACAGCGAGTCCATGCCGAACGTCCGGGCCTCATCCGGGATGACCGGCGCGAACCGGTCCCCGATCTCGGGGTCCTTCATCAGCTCCTTGAGCAGCCGGACGAAGGCCATCGTGGTCGCCACCGCCTGCTTGCCCGAGCCCTTGCGCAGCTCGTCGTAGATCGAATCGGGCGGCTGCGGCAGCGGCTTGGCCCGAACCACCCGCCGGGGCAGCACCCCGCCCAGGGCGGCCCGCCGCTCGCGCATGTACTGGATCTCGTCGGAGTCCTCGCCCGGGTGGTAGTAGGGCGGCAGCTCGGCTTCCAGGGCCGAGTCCGGGATCGGCAGGTAGAGCCGGTCCCGGAACTCCTTCAGCTCGGCCACGGTGAGCTTCTTCATCTGGTGCGTGGCGTTGCGGGCCTCGAAGTCCTTGCCCAGCGTCCAGCCCTTGATCGTGTGGGCCAGGATGACGGTCGGCTGGCCGGCGTGCTCGCGCGCGGCCTTGAACGCCGCGTACACCTTGCGGTAGTCGTGCCCGCCGCGGGACAGGCCGCGCAGCTCGTCGTCGGACAGGTGCGCCACCATGGCCCGCAACCGCGGGTCGGACCCGAAGAAGTTCTCCCTGATGTACTCGCCGGACTCCACGCTGTAGGTCTGGAACTGCCCGTCCGGCGTGGTGTTCATCTTGTTGACCAGCACGCCGTCGGTGTCCTGGGCTAGCAGCGGGTCCCAGTCCCGGCCCCAGATGACCTTGATCACATTCCAGCCCGCGCCGCGGAAGTACGCCTCGAGCTCCTGGATGATCTTCCCGTTGCCGCGCACCGGGCCGTCCAGGCGCTGCAGGTTGCAGTTGATGACGAAGGTGAGGTTGTCCAGTTCCTCGCGGGCGGCCAGCCCGATCGCGCCGAGTGCCTCCGGCTCGTCCATCTCGCCGTCGCCCAGGAACGCCCACACGTGCGACCGCGAGGTGTCGTGGATCTCCCGGGCCAGCAGGTACCGGTTGAACCGGGCCTGGTAGATGGAGTTCAGCGCGCCGAGACCCATCGACACCGTGGGAAACTCCCAGAACTCAGGCATCAGCCGCGGGTGCGGGTAGGACGGCAGCCCGCCGCCGGGGTGGGACAGCTCCTGCCGGAACCCGTTGAGCTGGTCCTCGGTCAGCCGGCCCTCCAGGAAGGCCCGTGCGTAGATACCCGGCGCCGCGTGCCCCTGGAAGAACACCTGGTCGCCGGACTCACCGTGGTCCTTGCCGCGGAAGAAGTGGTTGAAGCCGACCTCATAGAGCGACGCCGCCGAAGCATACGTCGCGATGTGGCCGCCCACGCCCATGCCGGGCCGGTTGGCGCGGGAGACCATGATCGCGGCGTTCCACCTGATGTAGGCCCTGATCCGGCGCTCGACGTGCTCGTCGCCGGGGAACCACGGCTCGCGCTCGGGCGGGATCGTGTTGATGTAGTCGGTGCTGCGCAGGCCCGGCACCCCGACCTGCTGCTCGCGCGCCCGCTCGAGCAGGCGGAGCATGACGTACCTGGCGCGCGCCCGGCCCCTGGTCCGGACGACGGTATCGAACGACTCGATCCATTCACGCGTCTCGTCCGGGTCGATGTCGGGCAGCTGGGTCGGCAGCCCGTCGCTGATGATGGGGAATCGCTGGCGTCCGGAAGCCACGGGGTAGCCTCGCCTTCCGCGTAGATCGGGCGGCTGTGCGGCCGCGGAACCTTCGTGATGTGTTGTCCAGACCAATCGTCGTACGAACTGGCTCTGAGCGCATCTCTACTTGACGGTAACCGCCGTTTGGGGGAGGCGGCGCACCGCCTGGGGCGGTAACGCCCGGCCGGGGGCCAGTTTCGCCGAGAGCGGACTACCTCGTCACTCTACGTGCCCGGAACCGCTCTGCGTAACCGGCTGACGGATCGGGCAGATCAATTTATGGCGGCGGTTTTCGCGGCCGGGGCGATTGCCACTTGCGCGCCGGGCCGACCCAGTGTGAACTGTCCCAACAGGAAGTGCTGACGCGTCATCGTCGTCAGGGGGCTGGCCTGAGCCAGGCGTCCACAAGGCGTGCGCTGACGCGGGGAGGGATTCAAGGAGGACGTCAGTGAGCGCGACCGCGGGCCAGGCCCAAGATGAACGCGGCCAGGCCGAGCGGCTCGGCATCAAGCCGGGCCAGGTGGTGCAGGAGATCGGCTACGACGACGATTGCGACGAGCAGCTGCGCGGCGCGATCACCCAGATAGACAGCGTGGAGCTGGTCGACGAGGACTACGACGACGTGGTCGACGTGGTCCTGCTCTGGTGGCGTGACGGGGACGGCGACCTCGTCGACGCGCTGGTCGATGCCCTCACGCCGCTTGCCGACGGAGGGTATATCTGGCTGCTCACACCGAAGGCGGGCAGGTCAGGCCACGTCGAGCCGAGCGACATCGGCGAGGCCGCGCCGACGGCCGGGCTGTCCCAGACCTCGAGCGTGAGCGCGGCCCGCGACTGGTCAGGCACGCGCCTCGTCGCGCCGAAGGCGCGCCGGTAGGCAGAGTGCGCCGAAGGCCGGCACCGTAGGTGCCGAAGGCGCGCCGTAGGGGCCTGGCTGACCGTCCGTTCGCCTTATATATATGCCGAACGGGCCGTGGTTCCCGCCCGCGGTCAGGTGGCAGACTTGGGTGGTAACGGACATTGCTGGCCTGGCCGCCTGCGGCGGGCGGGCCCTCGATCCAGCGAAAGGACCAGGCATGGCGGTGGAGGTTGGCGATCGGGCGCCTGATTTCGAGCTGAAGGACCAGCACGGCACGCCCGTGCGGCTGTCCGGCTTCCGCGGCGTCAAGAACGTCGTGCTGGTCTTTTACCCGCTGGCGTTCAGCGGTACGTGCACCAGCGAGCTGTGCGCGATCCGCGACGAGTTCCCCGAGGTGACCCGCGGCGACGTGGAACTGCTCACCGTGTCGGTGGACTCCACGTACGCCCATCGGGCCTGGTCCGATGCGGAGCACTTCCAGTTCGAGCTGTTGTCGGACTTCTGGCCGCACGGAGACGTGGCCAAGCTGTACGGTGTGTTCGACTTCGAGCGCGGCATCGCGACCCGGGGGACGTTCATCATCGACAAGGACGGCGTCGTGCGGTGGAAGGTGGTCAACCCGATCCCGCAGGCGCGCGACCTGGCAGAGTATTCCAAGGCGCTCGCCGCACTCGGCTAGCGTCGCACTGTATCCAGACCTAGGGTGGGCTCGCGGGAAAAGTAGCGTGGGTCCGGGGGAAGAGTAGAGCCGGTGGGGAGGCGCAGTGCCGTGTTACCGCTGCGGCGTGCGGCAGACCGACCCGGAGCGGGGGAAGAGTCCCTGGCGGCGCGGGGTGGTGCACGACCAGCTGGTGCTGGTCTGCCCCGCGTGCCAGGAGTCGGCCGACTGGACCGCCGAGCTCGAGCGCTGCGCCAAGTGCCGCAGCGCGCACCTGATCCGGCGGCTGGGCCAGGTCGAGTGCCTGGACTGCGGCCTGGTGCGGGAGCCTGAGGCTCTGCTCAATCCCGGGCTCAATCCCGGGCTCAATCCCGGGCTCAATCCCGGGCTGGTCCCGGTCGGCGGCCCCGATGCCGCGGGCCGGGCACCCGCCGGGGCCGGCCGTCCGGTGCGGTCGACACCGCCTTGGCCGACGAGGTCAGCCGCGCGCTTGACCGCCTCCTCGGCCGCGCCTGATCTGCAAACCCCGAAAACCCCGTAAGATCCGCTCTTTCTCACTCGTCACACGCGGCTATTTCTTCTCCACGCGCAGATTCCTGTTTAGGTCCGGTCCCGGCAGGTAGCGCGAAAGTACGGGATCAACCGACCCGCGACGTGGAGGAAGGACGTCATGAACGCCAAGGTGCGTGATGTGATGACGCCGGGCCCCATCGGGGTGGACTACTACCAGTCGATCGGTACCGCCGCGCGGACCATGCGGGACTGGGGGGTGGGCGCCGTCCTCGTGGTCGACGATCAGGCCCTGTACGGCCTGGTGACCGACCGCGACCTCGTGGTCAGGGCCGTGGCGGAGTCGAAGGGGGCGGGCGAGCCGGTGGGCCCGCTCAGCAGCCGGGACCTGGTCGGAGTCCACGCGGACGACGACGCGGCCGTGGCCGTGGCGCTGATGCGCGAGCACGCGGTGCGCAGGCTGCCGGTGATCGAGGACGGGCAGGTCGCCGGCATCGTGTCGCTGGGCGACCTGGCCCCGCCGGACGAATCATGACCGGGAAGGTACGGGACATCATGTCGGCCGCGCCGGTGTGCATGGCGGCGACCGAATCGGTATCGGCTGCGGCCCGGGCCATGAAGGAGCGCGGGATCGGCACCGTGCTGGTGGTGTCCGGCGGACGGCTCGGCGGGCTGGTCACCGATCGAGACATCACGATCCGGGTGCTGGCCGAGAACCGCGACCCGCTGACCACGCGCCTGGGCGACATATGCACCGGCGAGCTGGCCGTGCTCAGCCCGGACGACGACGTCCAGCACGCCGCCCGGCTGGTGCGCGAGCGCGCGGTGCGCCGCCTGCCGGTCATCGCCGACGGCATCCCGGTGGGTGTGGTGTCCATCGGCGACCTGGCCCTGGATCGGGACGAGCGCTCAGCCCTCCCGGAGCTCGGCTGAACAGTTCTTGACGGAACCGTGCCCGACTGAGTCGTGCGCGTAATCGAGCCGGTAAGCTGCGGGTGACGCCGTTTATGGCCAGAAGGCGGGGGTAGGCGATAGTTCCGCACCCGCATTCGTCATGGTGCTAGGAGCTTTGTGTGAGTCTGCCTGCCTCGCAGCAACGTGTTCTCGATCGTATGGAAGGCGCGCTGCAGGCCAGCGAGCCTCAACTGGTTTCGATGTTCGCCATTTTCACCCGAATCAACGCGGACGAGCCGGTCGGTGCGGAGCCGCTGGCCCGGCCGCGGCCAGGGCGGCTTCGGTGGCTGCGGGCGGGCACGACCATCTACGCCTTCGTGCTGGTCCCCGTCATGTTCGCGATGATCACCATCGGCGCTCTGCTCAGCAGCCGGGCGCATAGCGTGGCCACCTGCGAGACCGGCTACTCGGCGGGCGGATCGCCCTGGATCGGCCGCCCCTGGTGCCAGATGACCATCCAGA
This sequence comes from uncultured Actinomycetes bacterium, assembly GCA_963834685.1. Taxonomy (GTDB): domain Bacteria; phylum Actinomycetota; class Actinomycetes; order Streptosporangiales; family Streptosporangiaceae; genus Palsa-504. Next base: position 153,241 of record CAWICW010000020.1, read on the forward strand.
AGACGACCGCCTCCGGCGCGCGCCTCGCCTCCTGCGCGGCCCGGATCCCGGCCATCCGCTTCGTCACCCGGGCCGGCGGCGAGGCGTTCGGCCCGCCCGTGAAGGCGGAAGCGGCCACGGCGGGACCGCCTGCCGCCTGCTAGTCCGAGCCAGGACGGAGGGCCCGTTGCCGATCGAGCACCTCGGGTACGAGGCGGCCGAGCTGCTGAGCCTCGCCAACGGTTCCGAGGCCCGGTCGCTGAACCGGCTCGCCGAACTGGCCGCCTGGCAGGTACCAGCCTGCGCCGGAGCCCATGCGGCGGTCTGGCGTGACGGCGAGGTGATCGGCGCCGCGGCCACGCATCCGGACCTAGCCGAGCTCGCAGACCTGCAGCTGGACCTCGGGCGCGGTCCGGTTGTCGCCGCTGCCGATGAGGGCCTCCCGGTCAGCTGCCCGGACACGCTGGCGGAAACCCGCTGGCCCGAATACACGGCGGCGGCGCTGCGCCGCGGCGTCCGCTGCTCGGTCCACCTGGTGCGCGAACTCCCGCGCGGCGCCCTGGTCCTGTCGCTGTTCGGGGTCCGCCCCGGCGTGCTCGATGCCCAGTCCAACCCCATGGCTGACACGCTGGCCGCCTTCGGCGGCGCGATGCTGGCCAACGCGACGGCCTACGGCCAGGCCCAGCGGACGGCCAGCCAGCTGAAGGACGCCGTGGTGGCCCGGTCGGTGGTGGACCAGGCCAAGGGCGTCTTGATGCACGCGCTCGGCTGCGACGCGGACGACGCGCTACGACGGCTGCGCCAGGAGTCCCAGCGCCGCCACGTCAAGGTCACCGAGGTGGCCGCCGAGATCGTGGCCGCCTCCAGCAGCGAGAAGATCGGCGGGCCAGCGGCCCGGCGGCCCCGGCCCGGCCCGGCCTAGTCCGGCGGCGCCTTCACCTTCGCGACCAGGATCGTCATGTCGTCACGCAGGTCGTCCTGGGAGAAGCTGGTCACCAGGCTCTGCACCATGCGGGCGGTCTCCGCGGCGGACCGGCCCGCCAGGCCGGCCAGCTCGTCGGCCAGGCTGTCCTCGAAGTAGCGCATGTCCGGGCTGCGGGCGTCCGTGACCCCGTCGGAGTAGAAGAACAGCAGGTCGTCCTCGCCGAGCTCGAGTTCCTCGACGTGCGGGTCGGCGTCGGGGAACAGGCCCAGGGGCAGCCCTCCGCCGCTCAGCACGTCGACCCGGCCGTCCGGCCGCACCAGCGCCGGCCCGGGGTGCCCGGCGCTGGCCAGCGTCACGCGCAGCCGGCCATCGTCCCAGTGCAGGTAGGCGAGCTTGACCGTTACGAAGCGGTCCTCGTAGTCGCCTGCCAGCATGACCTCGTTCACGCGGGCCAGCACGTCCACGGGATCCGGATTCCAGTGCGCGAGGACCCGGATCGCGTGCCGGGCCGCCGCGGTCATCGCGGCGGCCTCCTGTCCCTTGCCGCACACGTCTCCGACCGTGATGGCCCAGCCGTCCTGGACCGGGAACACGTCGTAGAAGTCACCGCTGACGTCCAGCCCCTCGCTGGCCGGCTGGTAGGCCGCGAACAGATCGAGCCCCGGAACCTCCGGCAGCCTGGCCGGCAGCAGGCTGCTCTGCAGGGCCTCGGCGGCCGCGGCCCGATGCCGGAACATGCGATCCACCCGGATGGCCACGCCGAGGTGCTGGCCGAGTACCTCGGCCAACGCCAGGTCGGCGATCTCGAAGCGCCCTTCGCCGGCCGTGCGGGCCAGGGTGAGCGCGCCGTAATTGGTCAGGCCGTCGGTGATCGGGACGCTGATCAGCGAAGTCGCGCCGAGCAGCACCAGCAGCGGCGTCCCGTCCGCCGTAGTACCGAGAATCTCGGTGTCATCCGCGTGGGCCAGCACGACCGAGGTGCCCGCGGCGTGGACCTGCCCGGGCGCCGAGGCGGGCTGCGGATCCAGGACCCGCACCTTCCTGGCCAGTTCCTGGGCGGCCTGGTCCTGCGGACCGATCACGAACTGGCGCCGCAGCAGGTCCGCCCGCTCGATGTCGATGATCACCCAGCTCGCGACGTCCCCCGCCAGCAGCCGGGCGCAGCGCTGGAGGGTGACCGCCTCGCTGAATGTGCTGTTATCGAGCAGCAGCCTGGTGACTGCCGTGACCATATCCATCCGGCGGGTCATGGTCCGGATGATGTCGTCTCGGGGCGGACGACCTCCCCCAGACCCCCGCTTTTCTTCCCGGGGGGACCCATCCCCCCGGACCCCCTTTGGGAGCGCCTTCCCGGCCCCCTGCGCCCCTAGGGCCGGGTCGGCCGCGGTGACCACGAGCAGCCGCGTGCCGTCCTGCATGGTGATTACGTCCGCGGTCAGGGTAGCGTCGACCGGGCCGTCCGGCCCGAGCAGCCTGCACTCCACCTGCCGGGCCGTCCCCGTCCGCGCGGCCGCGGCGAGCTGGCTCTTGACCGCCGCCCGGGACGGCAGGTCGACGAAGGCGGTCAGGGCTCGGCCGGTCGCATAACCGGGCGGAGCACCGATCAGCTGGCCCGCCCTGCCGTTCGCGCGCCGCACCGTGCCGTCGGGCTCGAGCACGAACAGCGGCGCCGGCGCGTGCTGGAACACGGCCCGCAGCAGGGCCCTCTCCACGCTGAGCGAATCGGCTGGATCGGCCGGCACGGCCTCGCCCAGATCGGTCTCGGCCAGCTTGGTCAGCACCTCGACGGCGGCGTCGAGTTCGGCGAAGGCGGCGTCAAGCAGGGCCCGCGGGTCGGCGCCGGGCATAGCGGCAGCTTGGCGAAGTGCGTCACGCCGCCCCGCCAGGTCGCCAAGGTCAGCGTAAGAGCCGTCCGTCCGGGTGTCTTGCGGCATCTCTCCCGATCATCGTCCCTCGTGCCGACCCCCTGAACCGACTCAATAGTACTGGCGACAGAACCGCACTAATGCACAAGTATCCGCCGGGGCGATATCGCCCCGGCGGATACCGAGTGCCTAGCTACAACACCGGCCTACCAGCGCCAGCGGACGGACCGGCGGCGGGTGCGGTAGCGGCCGTAGCCACGGGTGGTGAACGCGCTGACCAGCAGGGCCGCCGCGACCAGCGCGACGACGAAGGTGATCACCGCATGGCCCGCGCCGATGATGGCGGTGGTGATAATCCCGCCCAGTAGCGCGGCCACGATGCCGATGAGGATCGTCATTATCAGCCCGATGTGCTGACGGCCCGGCACGAGCAGCCGTGCCAGCCCGCCGATCACCAGCCCGATGAGGAGCCAGACGATGATGACGGAAGCGGTGAGCGTCATGACCTCTCCTAGTTATGCCTTACGGTTTCGTTCGTTATGCGGTGCGGCGTGTAACGCGCCTCAGTCCTCATACACGTCCTCCACGATCTCGGTCTCGCCCGGCCGCGGGCCGAGTGGCTCGGTGGACGGGTTCCGGGTGGCGTCGAGATGGGTGGCCGCCTCGGGGCTGCCGAACGCGCCCGGGGCGGGCAGGCCGGCCGTCACGCGCGTGTTGGCCGGGTTGCGGTTGACGTAGGTCGGGTAGACGACCTCTTCGACCCCGCGGCCCGGCCGCCAGCGGGCCTGCCGGACGAAAAGCCGTCGGCCGACCCAGCCATAGCCGCGGCGGGGGATGGCCAGCCCGAGGATGCCGATGAGCATGATCACGTAGCCGGCCGTGTGCAGGTTGAAGACAGAGGTATTCGTCGTCACGGCGAAGGCGAGGATCGCTCCGATGCCGATCAGTACGAGTCCCATTCCGGTTTTCATGAGGGTCCTTCCGCTATGTGAACGCCCGGGCTGTCATCCCGCCGCCGCGGTCAGGGCGGAGGGGGAGGCGGGCGCGGCGTCGGAGGCTTCGGACGGATCGACCAGCTTGCTTTTCAGGTGCGCCAGGGCTCGGGCCAGGAGCCGGGAGACGTGCATCTGCGAGATGCCGAGCCGGTCACCGATCTCGGTCTGGGTGAGGTTGCCGTAGAAGCGCATCACCAGGATGCGCTGCTCGCGTTCGGGCAGCTCGTCCCAGTGGGCGTTGACGGACTCCATGTCGATGGTGTGCGCGACGCCCGGGTCGTCGTCGCCGAGCACGTCGGCCAGCAGCGCCGGATCCTCCCGGTCGGACAGCGGGGCGTCCAGCGAGTAGGTGCTGAACACCAGGTCGGCCTGGCGCGCCTCCTGCATGTCGTCTTCGCTGACCCCGAGCCGCTCGGCGAGTTCGTCCTCGGCGGGGTGGCGGCCAAGTTGCTGGGTGAGTTCCTCGTTGGCCTTGCGCAACTCCAGCAGCAGTTCCTGAGCCGACCGGCGGACATGGATCTGCCAGCGCTTGTCCCGGAAGTGGCGCTTGATCTCGCCGCTGACGCACGGCTGGGCGTAGGCGGACAGGCTGTCGCCGACCTCGGGGTCGTAGTTGTTGATCGCCTTGAGCAGGCCGACGTATCCGACCTGCATGAGATCCTCGGTGGGCTCCGGGCTGCCGCGGTACTGCCGGACGCACGAGCGGACCAGCTTGCCGTAGCGGTCCACGAGTATCTCGCAGGCGGCGGCCCGCAGCTCGCTCTCGCGGGGCAGCGAGCGGACCTTGGCCAGCAAGGCGTTGTCGGTCAGCTCTTTCAGCTCCGCGCGCGATCCGAGGTGAAGATCGGCGCCGATGGCGTCTGTGGTCGGCCGCCGGAGCGTTCCCTTCGTCAAGGTGGTCTCCCTGGAACCCTGGAAATTACGGACGAGTAGGGTGTGCCCGGCCCAGAGCGAATAAACGTGTACCCATGTGAGGATCGTCACATTTAAGCCGCGTTTGGCAGGGAAGCCGAGCGTCAGCTCAGATCGATCCCGAAACCCTGTGAACACCTCGTGAGGACATGCGATGACCGCGACTGGGAGTGCTCAGGATTGGCGGTTGGCAGCCGCTTGCCGGTCGGCAGACCCGGACCTGTTCTTCCCCATAACCGCGACCGGGCCGGCCGTGCGGCAGATCGCGCGGGCCAAGACGATCTGCGCGGGCTGCAGGGTGCGGCGGGAGTGCCTGGAGTTCGCGCTGACCCAGAATCAGAACTACGGCATCTGGGGCGGGACCACCGCCGAGGACCGGCAACGCAGTCGGCGGCGCAGCCGGCGGGCGGCCGCCGCGGCCGCCAAGCGGACGGTCGCGGCGTTATCGCCGGGCCAGCCAGCGCTCCATGCAGGCCAGGAGCTCGTCGGTGTCCACCGGCTTGGTCACGTAGTCGCTCGCGCCGGCCGCGATGCTCTTCTCCCGGTCACCGGGCATGGCCCGGGCGGTCACCGCGATGATGGGCAGCGCGGCAAAGGCGGGCATCTGCCTGATCTTGTTCATCGTCGTGTAGCCGTCCATCTCCGGCATCATCACGTCCATCAAGATGAGATCGGTGTCCTCGGCAGTGAGCAGGGCCTCAATGCCCTTGCGGCCGTTGGGGGCCTGGGTCACGGTCACGCCGTGCAGTTCGAGCGTGCTGGTGATCGCGAAGACGTTACGCGTGTCGTCGTCGATGACCAAGACCCGTCGGCCGCGCAGCGCCTCGTGGCCCTCGGCCTCGACCGGCACGACCCGTGTCCCGGCCTCGGCCGGTTCGCTGATCAGCGCGGGCACGTGCTCGGGCTGGGCGGCGGACAGGTGCAGCGTGATGCGCTCGCGCAGTTCATCCAGCGATGGCAGCAGCTCGAGCGGCTGTGACCCGAAGCGCAGCCGCGCCAGCCGGGCCTGCGCGCTGTCCAGCTTGTCCCTGGCGTGGGCGAGCACGGGGACGCTCCGCAGGTCCGGATCCTCCCGGAGCCGGTCGAGGAAAGCGAACGCGGAAGCGTCGGCCAGGCCGAGATCCAGCACCACGCACTGATGCGGTGCGGCGCTGAGCGCCTCGATCCCCTGCTCCGGGCTGACCGCCGTGCCCACGTGGACCGGCCCGTGGATCCCGGTGAGATCGGAGACCGCGCTGTGCGCGAGCAGGGTCAGCAGGCCGCCTCGCGCGCCCTCGAGGACCAGCAGGCGCCGCCCGCCAGCCGCCCCCCCGTCATCCGGCAGCACCGGCTGCAGCTGCAGGGCCCTGGTGGCGTCCGCGTGCACCTCGCCGTTCGCGGTGATGCTGGCCGGCTCGCCGGCCTCGGGGAGGGGGGCGTCACCGCTGGCCGCGCCAGGCAGCTCGCAGGGCAGGTACAGGATGAAGGTGCTGCCCTGGCCCAGTTCGCTCTCCGCGGCGATCTCGCCGCCCAGCAGGGCGCCGACCTCGCGGGCGATGGACAGTCCGAGCCCGGTGCCCCCGTAGCGCCGGCTGAGCGTACCGTCACCCTGCTGGAAGGCGCCGAAGATGGTAATGAGGTTCTCCGGCGCGATGCCGATGCCGGTGTCGGCCACCGAGAAGGACAAGATGTCGTCGCCGTCCGGCGTCCGCCGGCCTGGATCCAGGCCGACCCGCAGCAGAACGTGGCCGCGCTCGGTGAACTTGACCGCGTTCGAGAGCAGGTTGCCGAGCACCTGCCGTAGCCGCTGCCGGTCGGTGAACAGCTCCGGCGGGGCTCCGGGGTCGGTCTCGACCGCGAAGTCCAGCCCCTTTTCCGCGGTGAGCGGCTGGAAGGTGGCCTGGATGTCCTCCAGCAGCGCGCTGAGCGGGAAGCGTTCCGCGTGGATGTCCATCCGGCCTGCCTCGACCTTGGACAGGTCGAGGATGTCGTTGATGAGCTGCAGCAGGTCCGAGCCGGCCGAGTGGATCACGTTGGCGTACTCGACCTGCTTGGCGGACAGGTTCCGGCCGGGATTCTGGGCCAGCAGCCGGGCCAGGATCAGCAGGCTGTTCAGCGGGGTGCGCAGCTCGTGTGACATGTTCGCCAGGAACTGCGACTTGTACTTCGAGGCCAGGGCCAGCTGGCGCGCACGCTCCTCGATCTCCTGCCCGGCCTGCTCGATCTCGGCGTTCTTGGTCTCGATGTCGCGGTTCTGCGCGGCCAGCAGGGCCGCCTTGTCTTCCAGCTCGGCGTTGGACCGCTGCAGCTCCACCTGCTGGGATTGCAGTTCCTCCGATCGCGCCTGCAGCTCGGAGGTGAGACGCTGCGACTCGGTGAGCAGCGTGTCGGTCCGCGCGTTGGCCATGATCGTGTTGAAGTTGACCCCGAGCGTCTCGGTCAGCTGCTCCAGGAAGTCGGTCTGCACCGGGCTGAACGCCGTGAACGAAGCGAGCTCGATGACCCCGAGCACCTGGTCCTCGAACAAGATGGGCACGATGGCCAGGTTCGCGGGCGGCGCCTCGCCGAGGCCGGAGGAGATCGTCACGTAACCCTCCGGCAGGTTCCCGACCACGATCGACCGCTTGCTCCGGGCCGCCTGGCCGATCAGGGACTGGCCGAGCCGGTACTGGATCGGCGCACTCTTGTCGGCCCGCAGCCCGTACCCGGCGATGAGGCGCAGCTGGGTGTCGCCGTCGGCGGTCGGTTCGGTCAGGAAGAACGTGGCGTGCTGGGCCCCGGTGAGCGGGGCGAGCTCGTCTATGATCAACTCGGCGACGATGGCCAGGTCCCGGTGACCCTGCATCATGCCCGCGATGCGGGCCAGGTTGGTCTTCAGCCAGTCCTGCTGCTGGTTGGCCTGGGTCGTCTCGCGCAGCGACCACACCATCGCGTTGATGTTGTCCTTGAGCTCGGCGACCTCGCCCTGGGCCTCCACCGAGATCGACCTGGTCAGGTCGCCGGCGGCGACCGCGCTGGTCACCTCGGCGATCGCGCGGACCTGCCGGGTCAGGTTCCCGGCCAGCTCGTTCACGTTCTCCGTGAGCCGCTTCCAGGTGCCGGACACGCCCTCGACCTCGGCCTGGCCGCCCAGCCGGCCCTCGCTGCCCACCTCGCGGGCGACGCGGGTGACCTCGGCCGCGAACGACGACAGCTGGTCGACCATGGTGTTGAGGGTGGACTTGAGCTCGAGGATCTCGCCGCGCGCCGCGACGTCGATCTTCTTGGACAGGTCGCCCTGAGCGACCGCCGTGGTGACCTGGGCGATGTTGCGGACCTGGCTGGTCAGGTTGTCTGCCATCGAGTTGACGTTGTCGGTCAGGTCCTTCCAGGTCCCGGCCACCCCCTTGACGTCGGCCTGGCCGCCCAGCCGCCCCTCGGTGCCGACCTCGCGGGCCACCCGGGTCACCTCGTCGGCGAACGCGGACAGCGTGCCGACCATCCGGTTGATCGTCTGGGCCAGCGCGGCGACCTCGCCCTTGGCCTCGACCGTGATCTGCTGGCTCAGGTCGCCGCGCTCCACTGCCGTCGCCACCTGAGCTATGGAGCGGACCTGCGCGGTCAGGTTGGACGCCATCACGTTGACGTTGTCGGTGAGGTCCTTCCAGGTGCCCGAGACGCCGCGGACCACGGCCTGGCCGCCCAGGTTGCCCTGAGTGCCGACCTCGCGGGCCACCCGGGTCACCTCGTCGGCGAACGCCGAGAGCTGGTCGACCATCGTGTTGATGGTCTCCTTCAGTTCCATGATCTCGCCGCGGGCGTCGACCCTGATCTTCTGGCTCAGGTCACCCTTGGCTACCGCCGTGGTCACCTCGGCGATGGAGCGCACCTGGTCGGTCAGGTTGGCCGCCATGACGTTGACCGACTCGGTCAGGTCCTTCCAGGTCCCGGACACCCCCTTGACGTCGGCCTGGCCGCCCAGCCGCCCCTCGGTGCCGACCTCGCGGGCCACCCGGGTCACCTCGTCGGCGAAGGACGACAGCTGATCGACCATGGTGTTGAGGGTGGACTTGAGCTCGAGGATCTCGCCGCGCGCGTCCACGTCGATCTTCTGGCTCAGGTCACCCTTGGCCACCGCGGTCGCCACCTGGGCGATGTTGCGCACCTGGCCGGTCAGGTTGCCGGCCATGGCGTTGACCGACTCGGTCAGGTCCTTCCAGGTGCCGGACACGCCGGGCACGTAGGCCTGGCCGCCCAGCTTGCCCTCCGTGCCGACCTCGCGGGCCACCCTGGTCACCTCGGACGTGAACAGGTCTAGCTGGTCCGCCATGCCGTTGAAGATGGTGGCGATCTCGTCCATCAGCGGGTCGCCGGTCTTGGCCAGGCGGGTACTGAAGTCCCCGCCGCGTACCGCCGTCAACCCCGCGAGTAGCTGCTCAAGCCCGGATTTGTCTAGCCTCGGACCCGACTGAGCCGTATCAGTCACCAAGCGCTCCCATCAGCTGTGCTGATGCGGCGCGATACCCGCTCAGCACCGTCGTGCGATCTCTACCGATGGTAGACCGGATGTAACTATCATGGGCCGGGCGAACGTCAGCAGCAGGGCAAAGGCGTGAAAGGCCCGTCCGCCGCAGCGGCCGCCGATCGCGATGAGCGCCGCTGGTACCGGGTTGCGACGGGTTTGCGGGCGTTGATGGATTAGCGGTACGCCGTACGGGAGGCGGGTGATCGTGACCGGTAGCGACGACGACGTGCTGCGGCTGACCGCGGTCATCGAGCACCAGCGGCGGGTCCTGGACCAGATCCGGGCCGCGGCCGCGGGGGAGTCGGTCGTCGCGATGGCCCGTGGCGCGCTGATGGAGCGCCTCGGCCTGTCCTCGGCCGAGGCCGCCGGCCAGCTCGCCGAGCTGTCCGCGGCGACCGGGGTCCCGATCGCCGAGATGGCCGCCGCGGTCCTGTCCCCGGGCACCTCGGCCCGCGCCGATGGTCAGTCTCACACCACCTCCGCCTCCGCCGGCTCTGGCGGTCTTGACGCGGCCGGGGCGGGTCCGTCCGGGCCCGGTTCGCTGATGGTCCAGGCCGCCGCCGAGCTGGCCGCCGATGGCGCGGAGCTGGCCGGCACCGTGGCCGGGCCAGGCGCTCGGGCCGCTCGGCGCGGGCGCCGTCATGCTGTGGCTGCTTGACGCGGACGGCGCGCTCACGCTGCTCGGCGAGGCCGGGCTGGGCCCGGGCGAGGCCAGCCGGTGGCGGCACCTCCCGCCGCAGCTTGACTGCCCGGCCCAGCGGGTGGCCCAGGGGTCCGCCGACCTGTGGTGGCCCGCGGGGCGGCCCGAAGGCGACGCCGCGCCGGTACCTGGCCCGGCCGACGGCGCTCGGGCGGTCCTGTCGCTGCGCGAGCGCGGCGGCCCGCTGCTCGGCGTGATGGAGGTCAGCTGGCTCGAGCCGCTCGCGGCGTTCGGCACCGAGGTCCGCCAGGAGCTGTCCGCGCTGGCCGCAGGCTGCGCGCCCGTGATCGCCGCCCGGCTCGCGCACGGCAGCCTGGCCGCCGCTCATCCCCGGGCAGCCGTCTACGCGCTGCTGGACGGCCTAGCCGACTCGGTGCTCGTGGTGCAGGCGATGCGGGATGACAGCGGCCGGGTGACCGACTTCGGCATCGAGCACGTCAGCCTCCGCTTCCGCGATCTCGCGGGCCGGACCGGCCAGGACCTGGCCCGGCTGACCCTGCTGGAGGCGTACCCGGCGAGCGTTTCCGGTCAGGGCCTGTTCGCCCGGGCCATGCAGGTCCTGGCCGATGGCGTGCCTCAGCACGTTCCCGGTCCGCTCAGCGAGGCCCTGGCCAGCGGGTTCCCCGCTCATCCAGCTCCCGGCGAGGCTGCTCCGCCGCCGCTGGCCGGCCTGCGGGTGGCCAGGTTCTTCGACGGCGCGATCTTCACCTGGCAGGGCGACGACGCGGCGGGCGGGGCCCCGGACCTGGCCGTGCTCGTGGACCACGCGCAGCGGCTCGGCCGTCTCGGCGGCTGGGAGGAGAATCTCGTCACCGGGCTGGTGCGCTGGACCGACTCGGCCTTCGAGCTGTTCGGCCTGGTGCCGCGCTCCGGGACGGAGATCCCGCTGGCCGATCTGCACAGCTACGTGGTGGCGGCCGACAAGCCGGTCGTGACGCGTTTCCGGCAGCGCCTGGCCGAGCGGCGGGAGGCGGCGACGGCGACGTTCCGCGTCGTGCACCCCGATGACGGGAGCATCCGCCAGATCCGGGTCTTCGCCGAACCAGTCATGGACGCGGCCGGCGCGGTGGTCGCGCTGCGCGGGGCCTTCCAGGACGTCTCGGCGCACTACCACACGCAGGTCGCCCTGGCCGCGACGCGTGATCAGCTCGCCGACAGCGAGCAGCGGGTCGCCGAGGAGCACCTGCTCGCGCTGCGCCTGCAGCGGGCCATCATGCCGCCCGACGCGGTGCCGGTAGAAGCGGCCGGGATCGACGTCGCGGTGCGTTACCGGCCGGCCGGCCAGGGCCACCTGGTCGGCGGCGACTGGTACGACACGCTGCTGTTGCCGGCCAACGACGTGCTGCTGGTGGTCGGCGATGTGGCCGGGCACGGCATCGACGCGGTGACCGGCATGGTCGCGGCCCGCAACTCGCTGCGCGGCCTGGCCATCACCGGGGCCGGGTCGGCTGAGCTGCTCGGCATGCTCAACGGCGTGATGTGCCACCTCACCTCGGGTGTGGTCGGGACCGTGGTGTGCGGGCTCTACAACCCGCAGACGCGCGTGCTGCGCTGGGCCCGTGCCGGGCACCTGCCGCCGGTGCTGGTGCGCGGCGGCACCGCCTGGGAGCTCCCGCTGCCCGGCGGAGTCTTGCTCGGCATGGACCCGGACGCCAGCTACGAGGAAGCCGTGCAGTCGCTGGAACCTGGTGACACCCTGCTGTTGTTCACCGACGGGTTGATCGAGCGGCGCGGTGACTCGATCGAAGACGTGCTGGGGGAGTTCGTCGCCGGGCTGGGTCCCGGCGCCGGGGGGCGGCCGGAGACCGGTGACCTGACCGCCGCCGCCCTGGCCGACCAGATCCTGGCCGCCGCGGTCTCTGACACCGGCGACGACGCCTGCCTGGTCGCGGTCCGTATCCGCTGACCAGCTGGCGCCATCTTGGCCCGTCGGCGCCCGGGCAAACCAGAGCCCGGGAAGCGACGGCTTCCCGGGCCCGGTCAGCGGCTGGGGTCAGGCCGCCTGGGCGATCGCCTTGTCGTAGACCGCGAGCGTCTCGCCCGCGATGCGATCCCACGAGTAGCGGGACCTGGCCCGGTCGGCCGCCGCGACCCCGTAGGCCTCGATCAACATGGGGTGGGCGAGCAGCTGCCGGATCCGCTGAGCCAGCAGGGCCGGCCGGCCCGGCGGGATCAAGATGCCGGTCGTCCCGTCCACCACGGCGTCTACGTGACCGCCCACGGGGGGTGCGATGACCGGGGTCCCGCACGCCATGGCCTGCAGCGACGTCGTGCCGGAGGGCTCGTACTGGCAGGTGCTGACGACCAGGTCGGCCGAGCGCAGCAGCGCCGGCATCTCGGCGTGGTCGACCTTCCCGGTGAAGATCACGCGGTCGGAGACGTCCAGCGCCCCGGCGAACCTGGCCAGGCTGACGTACGCGCTGTCGCGGGGCAGGTCGGCGCGGTCCGGGCCGCCGACGACCAGGAGCTCGGCGCCGGGTACCCGGGTCAGCGCCCGGAGCAGGGTCTCCAGCGGGGCCCGCTCGTTAAGGTCAGCGGCGGTGAGCAGCCGCGGACGGCCGTTCCGCTTCGCCACCGGGCCCTCGGGGGTAAAGGTGTCGGTGTCGACGCCCCACGGGACGACCCTGATCGAGGACCGGTGCACGCCCAGGCTGGCCAGGTCCGAGGCCTCGGCCGAGTGGGTGGCGACCACGGCGGCGGCGCTGCGCCCGATGGCAGGCTCCAGCCTGATCCGCGCGGCCGCGGCACCATTGGCCCGGACCCGGTCGCGTCGTTCGGTGACCCCGAGCGAGCTGAACTCCTGTACGACGGGTATGTCCAGGTCGCGGGCGGCGGCCAGGGCGGCCAGCCCGCTCGTCCAGCGCAGCGCGTGCACCACGTCCGGGCGCTCGCGCTGCCAGCTGCTGCGCAGCGGGCCGCTGAAGGCGGGCACCCGCGCCAGCAGGCTGGCGTCGCCCTGGGCGCCGTCGGCCGGGACCGGCCCGGCGTTGATGTGCGTGATCCGCACTCCGTCGTGCAGCTCGGCCTGATCGGGCAGGTCCGGCTGGTGCTTCTGGGCGAATACGGTCACCTCGTGACCATGAGTGGCGAGCTCACGGGTGAGCTCGCTAAGTCCGTTGTCATCGCTGTCTGGTCCGGCGCCGGTGCGCGGGCGCAGCGGCGTAGCGTGCTGAGCTACCAGGGCGATCTTCATCCGGGGGCCTCCTTGCTGACGAACCTCAGTTACGGTGTCGCCAGCGGAAGCGAAAAAGTGGTACCTCGTCGCACGCTCCGCGAAAACACCGTGTCGCATTGAGCGTGCCTGCGTCGTAGGCACCACTGGGGGTTAGCATATCCCACCGCGGGAGTTCTCAAACAAACCCAGTTGGCGGGATGACTTTTTTCGCAGGCTGAACGGGCTCAGCCGGCTGCGGCGGCCGCCACGCTGTCGAACACCGGGATCAGGCGGTCGGCGGTGGTCAGCCGCAGGATCTTAGCCACCGCGGCCTGCGGGGACACCAGCGCGAGGACGCCGCCTTGCCGGTCCAGTGACCGGTTCACCCGCAGCAGCGCGTGCAGGGCCGAGGAGTCCATGAAGCGCAGGCCGGACAGGTCGATGATCAGCATGCGCGGCTGCTGGGACACCTCGCCGTCCAGCAGGCGCCGCAATTCGTCCGTGTTCGTCACGTCAGCCTCGCCGGCGATCTCCACCAGCGTGTAAGGCTCGCCTGCGGACTCCCGCGCCGTCACAGAGACCGTCAGCAGATCCACGCACTTGTTGTACCACACGGCGGATTCCCGCGGGATAGTCCTCACCTGGCCAGAAACGACCGGAACGCCGGACCGGGCGGACACAAACGGGCAGGCCGCCGCCGCGCCGGGAACCGGGGCGAACGCGGGTCAGGAGCCGGCCTTGACCGGGGGCAGGTCCATGTGCAGCCGGATCGTGGTGCCGGTTTCGTCGGAGTGCAACTCGACCTCATCGCAGACCTGGTTCACGATCCACAGCCCGTGCCCGCCCATGGCCTCCAGCGAGGGTCGGCGCCGGCCCGCAAGCGGATCGGCGATGGTCCCCTCGTCCTGGATCTGGCAGACGATCTCCTCGGTGTCGTACCAGATCTTCAGGGATCCGGGAGACTTGGCGTGGCGCACGGTGTTGGCGGCGACCTCGCTGACCGCCAGCACCAGGTCGATCGCGCGCGATTCGGGCAGCCCGGCCTGCCTCGCATAGCGATACACCACGGCGCGGACCGCGGCCAGGTCGGTGGTGTATTCGTAAGACATTTCACTGGGCGCCGGAGGAGGCAGCGGGCCGACGCCGGCGCGCCGACGGGACGGCACGCCGGTGAGTGCTTCTGGTGCCGCCGGTGCGCGCTGCGCGGTCTTTGCATCCCAGGCCATCAGCAGCAACGATACACCGGAGCCGGAAAGGGGCCCCCAGGCTGGTACGTGTGTCGCCCTGCCGCAAACGGGGCGCATATCGGATCTCGCCCGCACGTGTATCCGCCGTGGACGGGGTAGACGAAAAGGCGACCAGCATTCGCGGCCCTTCGGAATCAAAGGTGCTGCCCGTCTTTCGGAGGTAATTATGCGGACCGGAGGGGTCATTCTCCTGATCTGGCTGATCATCGGAGCGATAGCGGCCGGCCAGCGCGGTTATTACGGCTCGTCGTCCGTTAGCTGCGCTCATGCGGGAACGATCGTGGCCACGGTCGCGGCAGGCCCGCTCAATTACGTGGGCGTGAACCCCAAGGTCTCGTGCCATGTGCCTTCCCCGAGCAGCTAAGCCCCGGGGCACCCTCATTTCCCGGAGGAGTAGGGCCTGCGGTAGCCGGTACGACCGTAGCGGCTACCCCGGGTCCGCAGGGCCAAACCTGACCCCGGCCGCGGTCTGCCCGGCCGGACGGAACAGGCTCCCGCGGTAGCTACAGTGAGCCTGTGGATGAGCTGGCCGATTCCGCGCCCCTGGTCCGTGACCCGGGTGGATTGCGCCGGCGCCTGGCCGGCGACGGGTACCTGTTCTTCCGCGGCCTGCTGCCCGCCACCGAGATCCGGGCGGCCGGGCAGACCGTCCTGGCCCGGCTGCGATCCGGCGGGTGGGTCGACGACCGGGGCATCCCGTCGGTCCAGCCGCGCGCGGTCAACTCAATGGACGCGCTCGCCGACCCGGCCTTCCGGGCCGCCATGGCCAGCGCGGACTTCAACCGCCTGCCCTACCTGCCGCCGCTGCGGGCGGTGGTCCGCGCCGTCCTCGGGCCCGCGGCCTTCTCTTACCCGGTGAAGGTACTGCGCGCGGTCTACCCCGAACGCCCCGAGGCCCGCCCGCGCGGCCGCTACATCCACTACGACTACGCGGTGTCCGGCGTCCAGGACATGCTGACCAGCTGGATCCCGCTGATGGATATCCCGGTCCGGATCGGCGGCCTGGCCGTCCAGCCCGGCGGTCACCTCGGCCCGCCCCGGCCGCCGCGCCCGCTCGGCGATGCCGAGCCAGGCTGGGCCACGACCAGCTACGAGCCGGGCGACGTGATCCTCTTCCATTGCCTCACCCCGCACGCCGCCCTGCCTAACAGCGGCTCGGCGCTGCGGATCTCCGGTGACTTCCGCTGGCAGCGGCCGGATCAGCCGGCCCCGGCCGAGCTGATCCTCGGGCCGCAGGGCCGCTCGCCGGAGCTGTTCAGCCGGCTGTTCTCCCGCGAGCGGTGGTGGGAGCCTGTGCCCGCCGGGCTGACGCTGTATCCCCGGGCCGACCTGGCCGGCGTCCCGCCCGGACCCTCCCGGCTGGTCGCCGTGCACCCAGGCTGGAAGCACTGGCGCCCGCCGCCCCCGGCGGCCGTGCATTAGGCCGCCCCGGCGGTGCCGGCGGTGCCGGCGGTTAAGCGTAGGTGAGCAGCGTCAGCTGCTTGAACCGGAGCACGCCGTCCGCATCGTCGGCCTGGTTGAACGCGAGGACGGTCACGGTGACCTCGCCGGTGTCGTCGGGCAGGGCCTGGAGCGACTCGGTGATCTCCAGCGTGGCGTCGAACGGCACCAGCGGATGAGGCGGGCGGCGGTCAAACGGGCCGACCGGCTCGGGGATATCGCAGTGGCCCACGTCGCCCCAGCAGTCGCCGTGCGCGAACACGGTCAGGTAGCCGGCGTAGCGCTGCTCCGCCGTGCGGGGGGTCGCCTCGTCCGCGTCGGGGTGGTTGAGGAAGACATGGATGACGAATGACGGGCCCTCGTGCTCGACGCCCTCGAACTCCAGGTCAGCCCGCTGCCAGCTGGTCCGCGGGGGCACGGTCATGGCCTGGGAGGTCCAGCGCTGCATCATGCGCTCCCCGGAACGGTCGATTGCATCCCAGCGTACTCGTACCCGAGCTGGCGAACGTCAAGCGTGGCCTGCACCTTCATGGCCGGATCGGTCTGCAGCGACTCGCCGAGGATGCTGGCCGGGGGATTGGCTCCGGGATGGGCCGCCTGCCAGATCCGCCACGCCCGGTCCACGTTGGCGTGGTGGGCGAAGAAGATCGGGTCGTAGGCGGCCCAGTCGACCTGGCCCATGGTGCCGCCGACCCAGACGTGCACGGTGTCGTGCACGGACCAGATCCGCTGGCTGAAGTCCGTGTAGTTGGTGGCCGTCATGGCGTAGGCCCACTCCCGCTGATACGGCGGCCCCGGCACCTGCGGCGCCTGGCCCGGGGCGCGCGACGTCTCGGTCGGCCAGCCGGGTTTGCGCGCGGTACTGGGTACGTTGATCGGGGCCTTCGCGAGCACATTCTCCGACCCGTCCGCCTGCGCGCTGGAATAGGCGGACGGAATGGCCGCGTCCTTTGACCAATCCCACCACGGCAGCGTCACGCCGGGCACCTCCGATTGAAGCGCGAGCTCCAGCCAGTACAGGTACGCCCGGTGCCACGGCAGGAAAAGCGGGTCGTGATGCTGACACCAGCCGAGCGGCACGCCATGCCATCCGGCGAAATAATCAAAACCCCGCTTATCGTTCAGCGCCAGCGCCTGCTTTACCGCCCGGCGGAAGTCGGCCAGTTCCTGCGCGCTGAGGGAATCAATGCTCTGACGGACGTTAAGCCGGGCGGGTGCGGCATTCGGCGTCGGCCGTGCGGTAATGGTCAATGGATGCTCCTCGCTGTTCCCGGTAGGTGTACCACTGCCGGGCAGAATAGAACAAGGCCCCCTCCATGTATGAGATGGAGGGGGCCTTGCCTGGCCGCACTGCACCAGGTCAGCCAGTTGCCTGGCCTCGCCGGCCCCGTGGGCCGCCCGCTGGTGCCGTGCACCCGCTCCAGGTACCGGTTTCCCGGTGCCTCTCACGTTCCCTGAGTCGCCTCCGGGGCGGTGCCCGTTTCCAACGGTGAAAGTATTTCTACTGCGTCGGCGGGTGGAGCGCAAGGGTTTGCGGCAAAGTTATGGCGGGTTTTTTGCCATCCACAACCTGTCCACAGATCCCCGGTGGTTGTCCGCAGTCAGCGAAGGTTATCCACCTGTTTATGCACAGTCCTTCCACAGATTACCGCTGGTGATCCCGGGAATACCGTGACCGCCGCCCTGGCCGGTAATTCTTGCCCGGCCTGCAGTCGCCGGACCACGGCCAGCGCGTCGCCGACGTGCTGATCGATATTGGTCATCGAGTTGAACACGTGCCGGACCGTTCCCTGGCGGTCGATCACGTAGGTGACCCGGCCCGGCAGCACGCCGAGCACCGCCGGCACCCCGTAACTCTTGCGGACGCGACCCCCGGCATCGCTGAGCAACGTGAACGGAAGGTCGTGCCGACCGGCGAAGGCGGCGTGCCGGACGGCCGGCGGGCCACGGGCCCGGACATAAGTGTAGTAAGTCCTCCGCTTAGACTGGCTGACCTGGCCCTAGCCCCTGAGCTGGGCGGCGAGGAAAATGATCACCATGGTGGAGCTACTCGGCAAGTGTGACGACCGGTTCGACGGGCTGCGCACCGCGCTGGCGCGGAACCTGGACTCGGGCGAGGAACTGGGCGCGTCGCTGGTCCTGGACATCGACGGCGAGATCGCCGTCGACCTGTGGGGCGGATTCTGCGACGAGGCGCGGACCGTCCCATGGTCCGAGCAGACCATCACCAACGTCTGGTCGTCGACCAAGACGGTGACCAGCCTCGCGGCCCTGATGCTGGTCGACCGGGGCGAGCTGGACGTCGACGCGCCGGTCGCCCGGTACTGGCCGGAGTTCGCCGCCCAGGGCAAGCAGGACGTCCTGGTCCGCCACGTCATGTCGCACGCGTCCGGGGTCTCCGGGCTGGAGCAGCCGGCCGTCCCCGAGGACCTCTACGATTGGCCCAGCGCTACGTCCCGGATGGCCGCCCAGGCGCCATGGTGGCCGCCGGGCACCGCCTCGGGCTACCACGCGCTCAACTACGGGCACCTGGTCGGCGAGGTGGTCCGGCGGATCAGCGGCAAGGCGCTCAAGCAGTTCGTGGCCGAGGAGATCGCCGGGCCGCTCGGCGCCGATTTCCAGATCGGCGCCGCGGAAAGCGACCGGGGCCGGATTGCGGACGTGGTCCCGCCGCCGCCGCTGCCGTTCGACTTCGCCGCGCTCGACCCGGACAGCCCGGCGGTCAAGACGCTGACCGGACCACTCGTGTCCGCCGAGGTGGCCAACACGCCCGGGTGGCGCAGCGCCGACATCGGCGGCGCGAACGGGCACGGGAATGCCCGCTCGGTGGCCCGGGTCATGTCGGTCGTCGCTCGCGGCGGCGAGGTGGACGGCGTCCGCCTGCTGGGCCAGGACACCATCGACCTGATCTTCCGTGAGGAGCAGAACGGCATCGACCTGGTCCTGGGCATCCCGCTGCGCTTCGGCATCGGCTACGGGCTGCCCCAGCGCGACATCCTGCCCTGGCTCCCTGACGAGAGGATCTGCTACTGGGGCGGGTGGGGTGGCTCCATGATCGTGATGGACGTCGGCCGCCGGATGACGATCTCCTACATGATGAACAAGATGGGACCCGGCATCATCGGCTCCGAGCGCAGCGCCGAATACGGCCAGGCCATCTACGACGCGCTGTCCAGCTGAGCACGCCACGCCGCCCCTGGTTACCGGGTCGATGTGACGATGTACCGGTCCTTGTTGGCTCGATGCGTCATCGACCGCTTCGGCATGCGGTCCCCGCACGGATTTCCGTGGACGCGCTTGACAAAGTAGTGAGTCATCACTAACTTAGCGGACATGACCGAGACCAAGCAGAGGATGCCCGCGGCGAAGCGCCGCGAACTGGTCCTCGACGCCGCGGTCGCCGAGTTCGCCGCACACGGGCTGGCGGGCACTTCGACCGAGGATGTCGCTCGGCAGGCCGGCATCAGCCAGCCGTACCTGTTCCGCCTCTTCCCGACCAAGAAGGCGCTGTTCCTGGAGCTGGTGGACCGGTGCTTCCGGCGGGTACGCGACGCGTTCATCGCCGCCGCCGGCGACCGGACCGGCGAGGAGGCCCTGATGGCCATGGCGGACGCCTACGAGCGGCTCCTCGAGGACCGGACGCTGCTCCTGCTGCAGATGCAGGCCTATGCCGCGTGCGAGGATCCCGAGATCCGAACCGCGACCCGGGCCGGGTTCAAGAAGCTATGGGAGCTGACCGAGCGGCTGACCGGGCTGCCGTTCCAGCGTGTGGTGGACTTCTTCGCCATCGGCATGCTGATGAACGTCGCCGCGGCGATGGACCTGCCCGCCGTCGACGAGCGGTGGACCAGTTGGTGCCCGAAGAACTCGCCCGCGTAATTTTTTTTAAGCCAGCAAGTTAGTGATTACTCACTTCCTAGGAGGGAAGATCATGACCGCGAAGAGCCGCACCGCATGGACCTTCGCCGTGACCTCGGCTGCCTTGTTCATGGCCTCGCTCGACAACCTGGTGGTGACGACCGCGCTACCCTCGATCCGGGATCACCTGCACGCCTCGCTCCAGGGGCTGCAGTGGACGGTCAACGCCTACACCCTCACCTTCGCGGTCCTGCTGCTCACCGGGGCCACGCTCGGCGAGCGGTACGGCCGCCGCCGGGTGTTCGTCGCGGGTCTGAGCCTGTTCACCGCCGGGTCGGCCGCCGCCGCGCTCGCGCCCGGCATCGGCGCGCTCGTCGCCGCGCGGGCCGTGCAGGGCGTCGGGGCCGCCATGGTGATCCCGCTGACCCTCACGCTGCTGTCGGCCGCGGTGACCCCGCAACGGCGCGGCCTGGCCCTGGGCGCCTGGGGCGCCGTCGGCGGCCTGGCCATCGCCATCGGCCCGCTGGTCGGCGGGGCCGTCGTCGAGGGCGCGTCCTGGCAGTGGATCTTCTGGCTGAACGTGCCGATCGGGATCGTGCTGCTGCCGATCGCCCGTACCAAGCTCACCGAGAGCTACGGGCCGTCGACCAGCCTGGACCTGCCCGGCCTGGTGCTGGCCAGCGTGGGCCTGCTGGGCATCGTGCTCGGCGTGATCCGCGGCAACGACCACGGCTGGACCAGCGTCACCGTGCTGCCGCCCATCGTGATCGGTGCGCTGCTGGTGGCCGCGTTCATCGCCTGGGAACTGCGGGCCCGCGAGCCGATGCTGCCCATGCACCTGTTCCGCAGCCGCAGCTTCACCCTGACCAACGCCGCGTCGCTGCTGATGTTCTTCGGGATGTTCGGCTCCATCTTCCTGCTCGCGCAGTTCCTGCAGGTCGTCCAGCATTACAGCCCGCTGCAGGCGGGGCTGCGGACCTTGCCCTGGACCGGGATGCCGGTGTTGATCGCCCCCGTCGCGGGTGCCCTGTCCGACCGCATCGGCGGACGGGCGCTGCTGGCCACCGGGCTGGCCCTGCAGGCCATCGGGCTGGGCTGGCTGGCCGCGGTGGCCAGCCCCACCGTGGCCTACATCACGCTGGTCCCGGCCTTCGTGATCGCCGGCGTCGGGATGTCGCTGTTCTTCGCGCCGGTCGCCAACGTAGTGCTCAGCTCGGTCCGCCGCGACCAGGAGGGCATCGCCTCCGGCGCCAACAACGCGATCCGCGAGCTGGGCGGGGTGTTCGGGATCGCCGTGCTCGGCGCGGTGTTCTCCGCCCACGGGAGCTACGCCAGCGGCACGGCGTTCGTCTCCGGCCTGGCTCCGGCGGTCTGGGTCGGCGGGGCCGCGGTGGCCGTCGCGTCGGCCGCCGCCCTGTTCCTGCCGCGGATGCATCGCGCAACGGCTGGAAGCTCCGAGGCCGAGCAGACTCGGGAACTGGAAACGGTGCACTGACCCCGCACGATCTACGCCGAACTCGGGCCCGGATCCTCGCGCTGGCCGCGAGATCCGGGCCCGGCTGCTCGGCCGCACTCGAGAACTCGCCACCGCACTCGCCAGCGCTGGCCCTGACCAAGACCGAGCCAGCCAGGCAGGCTTACCGTAGTGTCATGCGGGACGTGCCTTGGTGGGGCGTGATCTCCGCGGTCGCGGCTCCGGTCCTCCTGATCGGCGGGTGGACGGTGGCCGCCGGGCTGCAGCCGCACTTCGACCCGGTGGCCGACACGATCAGCTCGCTGGCCGCGGTGGGCATGCCCGACCGGTGGGTGATGACGCTCACGTTCCTCCTGGTCGGCCTCTGCTACATTGTCACGGCGCTCGCGCTCCGGCCGGCCCGGATCCCCGGCCGGATGATCCTCTTGGCGGCCGCCGTCGCGGGCATCCTGGTGGCGGCGAACCCGGAGCACGCCGGAGGCTTCGGCTCGGTCCCGCACTTCGTCTGGGCCTCGATCGGGTTCGCGGGGCTGACGACCTGGCCCGTCGGGGCCGCGCGGCGCGGCATCGCGGTGCCGTGGGGTCTTCGGCCCGCGGTGGCGGCCGCGGCCATGGCGGTGATGTTCGCCCTGCTCGCCTGGTTCGGCGCCGAACTGATCATGGCCGGCGGCCAGGTCGGGCTGGCCGAGCGGGTGCTGGGCGGCGCCCAGGCGGCCTGGCCGCTGACCGTGGTGCTGTCCTGTTACCGCCGGGTCGAGGCGCCCGCGAAGGTCCGGAAGTTTAACCGGGCCAGCAGGGCATAGGCCACGGCGCCCGCGCCCGCGCCGAGCACCGAGCCCGCCACCACCTGGGCCACGCTGTGGTCCTGCACCGCCACCCGGGACCAGCCGAGCAGCGCCACGAGCGCGTACCCGGCCAGCACGAGCGGGCCAAGCGACAACGCGAGGATGGTCACCGAACCGCACGCCACCGCGCAGTGAATGGAGATCTTCCAAACCGCGGTGATGGCCGCCAGCACCGCGACGCTGGCCAGCATGAAGGCCAGGTAGCCGGTCAGCAGGCGCGGCGCGCCCAGCACCACCAGCAGGATCAGCCCGGCCGCGACCGACGCGGTGATGAAGGCCAGTACCAGCAGCCGCGGGCGCCGCGCGCCCACGTTCCGGTCGCTCCACCGCCCGCTGCGGACGCCGTAGGAGATGAACAAGGTCGGCAGCACGGCGGTGAACAGCGCGGCCAGCAGCCCCCAGCCGATCCCCGCGCGCCCGTCGGCGTGCCAGCCGATCGCGATCACGGTGACGATCAGCCAGTTTTTCGGCTCCAGCCAGTAGGTGCACCGCCTGGCCCATACCTCTGCGGCTTGACGAGCGCCCATGACCAGACGGTACCGTCCCGCATATGGCGGCGCGAAGCGGCAGGCAGTTCCTCGAGCGGCTGTCCGCCGCCCGCGTGCACGTGGAGGTCCAGGGCGAGACCCTCACCGGACACATAAACGATCACCTCGCCTTCCGCAACGTCATCAACAGCTACGCCGAGCTTTACGACATGCAGCACGACCCCGCCTACCGCGACGTGCTCACCTACCCCTCGCCGGCCACCGGCGACCCGGTCGCCACCTCCTTCCTGATCCCGAGGACACCCGAAGACCTGGCCAAACGCGGCCAGGCGTTCAAGGTCTGGGCCGACCGCTCGCTCGGCATGCTGGGCCGCACTCCCGACTACCTGAACAGCGCGCTGATGACGCTGGCCGCGGCCGCGGACTGGTTCGCCCAGGCCGACCCCGCGTTCGGCGACCACATCCGCGCCTACTACGAGAAGGTCCGCGAGGACGACCTGCTCTGCACCCACACGCTGGTCCCGCCGCAGGCCAACCGGGCCGTCTCCGGCAGCCAGCAGGCCGGTGGCACCCTGATGGCGCACATCCTCCGCGAGGACGACGACGGCATCGTCATCCGCGGGGCCCGGATGCTCGCGACCATCGGCCCGTTCGCCGACGAACTGCTGGTGTTCCCCTCCACGGTCCTGCGCAACACGCCCGAGGACAAGCGGTACTCCTTCGCCTGCGCGATACCGAACGACGCCCCCGGACTGCGCTACCTGGCCCGTGAGCCGCTCGACTACGGCCGTCCCCGGCACGATCACCCGCTCGGGTCCCGGTTCGAGGAGTCCGACGCCGTCGTCGTGTTCGACGACGTGCACGTGCCCTACGAGCGCTGCTTCGTGCTGGGCGACCCCGAGCTGTGCAACGGCTTCTACACCCGGACCTCGGCCGTGGTGCACATGACCCACCAGGTGATCGCGCGCACCACGGCCAAAACCGAGTACATCCTCGGCCTGGTCAGCCTGCTCACCGAGGCCATCGGCATCGAGCAGTTCCAGCACGTCCAGGCCGACGTCGCCGAGGTCATCACCACGCTGGAGATGCTGCGCGCGTTCGGCCGCGCGGCCCAGGCCGACGCCGAGCCGAACGAGTTCGGCGTGCTGACCCCGGCCTGGGCCCCGCTGAACGCGGCCCGCAACCTGTACCCCCGGCTCTACCAGCGGTTTCCCGAGATCTTGCGCAAGCTCGGCGCGTCCGGCCTGATGGCCACGCCCACCCATGCCGACGTGGCCGGCCCGGCGGCGGCCGACATCGAGACCTACCTGCAGGCCGCCGCGCTGGGCGGAGCCGACCGGGTCAGGCTGTTCCGGCTCGTCTGGGACACCTGCATTTCGGCCTTCTCCGGCCGCCAGGCGCTGTACGAGTACTACTTCTTCGGCGACCCGGTCCGGATGGCCGGCGCGTACGTCAACAGCTATGACCGCGAGCCCTACAAGGCCGCCGTCCGCGCCTTCCTGGATCGCGATCAGACGGCGCCGGTAGACCCTGGAGGCGTCAACGATTGTCGCGACGCGTGATCAGGGCGTCCACTTACCGAAGGTAAAGGTGGGATGCCAAAGGCCCAAGGGCCAGAAGAGAATCGAGATGATCCACTGGACCCAGCTGTGCAGCGACGACACACTGCTAGGGGTCGCGGGCAGGTGGGGAGATGCTGTGTTCACGAAGACACCGATCACGATGTAAAGGGCGATCAAGAGGCCTTTAACGCTGAAGAGAGTCTTCAAGAAATCCACTCAGCTCACATCCTCCCCGGTGGATGCTCGTCATCTCCGGTATCGGGTCGTCGTTGGTTACCTGACTAGGGGTAACAAGGTCACTTCTCACCACGATAGTTCACGCGCATCTATCTGCCGGGCTGACACTCCGGACGGCCGCTGCCGGGAAGCCGGCGCCCTCGGGCGCTCCCGCCGCACGAGCCCTCCCGTCACAGGCAAGCACCCTTTTTTGTTCAGGAAATCGATTAACCTGAACGTGCTTCGGTTCCCCCGGTTGCGAAATGGCATCTGGCCGCCCCAAAACCGAGCGGCTGAGCTCCCGTTCCTGGCTGACCGCACGCACCACGTCCGTTCCGTCGAAGATATTTATGCCGAACGGGCCGTGGCTCTCCGCCCCGGCCCCCGAGCGTGCTCAACCCGGGTACTGCAGTGGCGTCGCAGCCAGCCTCAGGGCTGCCGTGGTCGCAGGTGATGGAGGTCACGATGTCCGAGTTTCCTGACGAGTTCGGCGGGCGCGAGCCGGCCAGCGACACCGACCAGTTCGGCGGGCCCCAGTAAGGTTCCCGGGGTTAGCGGGGAGTGGCCCCGCATCTTCTCCTCCGCGAGCTGGCGCAACCGGTAGCGCTGGGTCTTCCCGCTGATGGTCTTGGGCAGTTCGGCCACGAACTCGACCACCCGCGGGTACTTGTACGGCGCGATGGACCGCTTGGCGAACTCCTGCAGCTCGGCGGCCTTGTCCTGGCTGGCGGCCGCCGGGTCGCGGAGCACCACGTAGGCCTGGACGATCATGCCCCGGTCGGCGTCCGGCACGCCGACCACGGCCACCTCGAGCACGTCCGGGTGACCCAGCAGCGCCTCTTCCACTTCGGGCCCGGCGATGTTGTAGCCGGCCGAGATGATCATGTCGTCGCTGCGGGCCTGGTACCAGTAGTAGCCGTCGGCGTCGCGGGTGTAGGTGTCGCCGGTGATGTTCCAGCCGTGCTGCACGTAGGCCTGCTGGCGCGGGTCGGACAGGTAGCGGCAGCCAGTCGGGCCCTTGACCGCGAGCCGGCCGGGCTGGCCGTCGGGTACCTCGGCTCCGTCCTCGTCCAGGATCGTCGCCCGGTAGCCGGGCACGGTCTTGCCCGTTGAGCCGGGGCGGATGTCGTCGTCGGCGGCGCAGATGAAGATGTGCAGCATCTCGGTCGAGCCGATGCCGTCGATGATCGCGATGCCGGTGGCCTCGCGGAACTCCTCCCACACCGACTTGGGCAGGTGCTCCCCGGCCGAGATGCAGCGTCGCATGTTCTTCAGCGAGGACGCCTTCCCCGCGGCCAGCATGGCCCGGTAGGCGGTCGGGGCGGTCGACAGCACGGTCACGCCGTGGGCCGCGATCGCGTCGGCCAGCTCAACCGGGGTGGCGCGCTCGATGAGCAGCGTGGACGCGCCCGCCCGGAGCGGGTACAGCAGTAGCCCTCCCAGCCCGTAGGTGAAGCCGAGCGGGGGAGTGCCGGTGAACACGTCGTCCCGGCGCGGCTTGATCAGGTAGGGGGAGAACGTGTCGCAGGTGGCCAGCACGTCCCGGTGGAAGTGCACGGCCACCTTGGGCTGGCCGGTCGTGCCCGAGGTCGACGCCAGCATGGCCACGTCGTCGGCGGCGGTGAGCACCGGGGTGAACGCGCCATCCTTGGCCGCGCAGCGGGCAGTCAGGTCATCGGGCCCGTCGCCGCCGTAACACATCGTGGGGAGCCCGGGTGCGCCGGCCGCCAGGTCCGCGGCGACGCGGTAGTCGCAGATGGCCAGGCTCGGCTCGGTCAGCCCGGTGATGGTGGCGATCTCCTTCGGGCGCAGCAGGGCCATGGTCGTGACGGCCACCCCGCCGGCCTTGATCACGGCCAGCCAGGCCGCCGCGAGCCAGGGATTGTTCGGGCCGCGGAGCAGGACCCGGTTGCCCGGCAGGAGGCCGAAGTCCTCGGTCAGCACCCGGGCCAGCTGGTTGGTCCGCCGCACGGTCTCGCCGTAGGTCCAGGTCTCGGTCGGCGAGCGCAGGCAGGGCCGGTCTTCCCCGTCGCGGGCGGCGGTCGCGTCGAGCAGCTCCGCGGCGCAGTTCAGCCGCTCGGGGTATCTGAGCTGGGGGAGATCGTAAAGAAACTCCGGCCACTGATCCTGCGGGGGGAGCCGGTCACGGCAGAAGGTGTCGACATGCGCCGTAGGGGAGAGCCACATCTGGCCGCACTTCCTTGTGTCCCGTAGGAGTGTTATTCAGAACCGGTTAGCGAGCACAGGCCTGTCGGCGGGGGGTGCCAGGGGGTCGCCCCCCCGTGGCCAATACTGCCCCGTGCGAGCGGCCGGTACCCGTAAGGTACGGCGAGAACCACAGCATCTGAATAACACGACTATTAAAGAAGCTACCGTGTAGATCACCAGTATTTACCTTTTGTGACGGCAGTCAAGAGATCGCCATACCAGGAGAGCCCGAGATGAGCCCGTTCCGCGCTTCGGCCCCGCTGACCAGCCAGTGGCAGCATTTCCGGTTCTCGGTGGGCGACGGCGTGGCCACCGTGACCCTCGACCGGCCGGACAAGCTCAACGCGCTCACGTTCGAAGCGTACGCCGACCTGCGCGACCTGCTCGCCGAGCTCCCGCAGCGGGGCGACGTGCGGGTCCTGGTCGTGCGGGGCAGCGGCCGGGCGTTCTGCTCGGGCGGGGACGTCAACGAGATCATCGGCGCCACCTTGTCCATGACGCCGGACCAGCTGCTGGCCTTCACCCGGATGACCGGTTCCGTAATCCAGGGCATGCGCGAGTGCCCGATGCCGATCATCGCGGCCGTGCACGGCATGGCGGCCGGGGCCGGCGCGGTGATCGCGCTCGCCGCCGACTTCCGCGTCTGCACCCCGGCGGCCCGGTTCGCGTTCCTGTTCACCAAGGTCGGGCTGTCCGGCGCGGACATGGGCGCGGCCTACCTGCTGCCCCGACTGGTCGGGCTGGGGCACGCGACCCGGCTGCTGATGCTCGGCGACACGATCAACGCCGACGAGGCGTTCCGGATCGGGCTGGTCTCCGAGCTGGCCACCTCCGACGCGTTCGAGGAGGCGGTGGGCGGGCTGGCCCGGCGGCTGGCCTCCGGGCCGGCCCAGGCCTACGCGCAGACCAAGGCGCTGCTGACCAGGGAGCAGGATATGAGCCTGTCGGCCGCGGTCGAGCTGGAGGCGATGACCCAGGCGCTGCTGATGAAGGGCCAGGACTACGCCGAGTTCCACGCCGCGTTCAACGCCGGCCGCCAGCCCCGGTGGCAGGGGCGCTGACCCTCGGCGGCCCCTGGCCATCAACGCGAACCCCTCTAGGCTATGTCTGTGGAGACGTTCACGTTTCTCTTCACCGACATCGAGGGCTCGACCGCTCTGCTGCGGCGCCTGAGAGAAAGCCTCTACGCGCAGGTACTCGCCGATTATCGCTCGCTCATCCGGGCGGGCCTGACCGCTCACGGCGGTCGAGAGGTGGACACTCAGGGAGACGGGCTGTTCGCCGTGTTTCCCTCACCGAGCGCCTGCGTGGCCGCGGCCATCGACATGCAAGAGGCCCTGGAGACTCACGCCTGGCCCGGCGGGGAGCACGTCCGGGTGCGGATGGGCATCCATACCGGCGAGGCATCGCAGACCGCTAACGGCCTGATCGGCCTGGATGTCCATCGCGCCGCCCGGGTGGCCGCGATCGGGTACGGCGGCCAGATCCTGCTCTCCGAGGCCGCGGCGACCCTAGTGCGCGATTCCCTTCCGGCCGGGGCGGCGCTCGAGGATCTCGGTGTCCACCGGCTGAAGGACCTGGGACGCCCGGAGCGCATCTTCCAGCTCCAGGTCCCGGGCCTGCAGGCGGAGTTTCCTCCGTTGCGCTCGCTCGGCAACCCGGCGCTGCGGAACAACCTCCCGGCCCAGCTCTCGACGTTCATCGGCCGCGCCCCGGAGCTGTCTGAAGTCCGCGCCCTCGTGGAGTCTTCGCGCATGGTCACCCTGACCGGGCCGGCGGCTGCGGCAAGACCCGGCTGAGCCTGCAGGTGGCCGCCGAGATGCTCGACGGCGCCGGCGACGGGGTGTGGCTGGTCGAGCTGGCGGCGGTCTCCGATTCGGACGCCGTGCCGTCGGTCATCTCCGGGGCGCTTGGGATTGCCCCGTCGGCCGGCCTGGCCCTGGAGGCCCTGCTCGATGCTCTGGTTCCGCAGGACATCTTGATCGTGCTGGACAACTGCGAGCACCTGATCGACGCCTGCGCCAAGACCGCCGATGCCCTGCTGCGGCGGTGCCCGCGGGTACATCTCGTGGCCACCAGCCGCGAGCCGCTCGGCATCAACGGAGAGACCATCTACCGGGTGCCGTCGTTGTCGCTTCCCGCATCCGACGGCCCCGGCTCCGTGGCGCCCGAGTCTTCAGATGCAGTAGCGCTGTTCATAGACCGGGCCCGGGCCCAGGGCGCCGGGCTGACGGTCAACGAAGAGACGCTCCCGGTTATCGTGTCGGTCTGCCGGCGACTGGACGGGCTGCCGCTGGCCATCGAGCTCGCCGCCGCCCGGTCGCGCTCTCTGTCCCTGAACGGCCTGCACGACCGCCTCGACGAGCGCTTCCGCCTGCTCACCGGCGGCAGCCGCACCGCCCTGGCGCGGCAGCAGACGTTGCGGGCGACCATCGAGTGGTCCTATTCGCTGCTCAACGGTGCCGAGCAGTCGCTGCTGCGCCGCCTGTCGATGTTCGCCGAGTCCTTCGACCTAGACGCTGCCGAAGCGGTCTGCGGGTTCGGTGACATCGCCGTGTTCGACGTCGCCGAGCTGCTTGGTTCGCTAGTGGACAAGAGCCTGGTCATGGCCGAGCCAGCGGGAGGCGCGCTACGCTACCGGCTGCTGGAGACGATCCGCGAGTTCGCCGTGGAACGCCTGGCCGAGGCGGGCGAGGACGAGGCCGCCGTCGTCGTGGCGGCCCACTGCCGGCACTACCTGTCCGTCGCCGAGGCAGCGGCCCCTCACCTGAGTGGATCCGACCAGGGCAGCTGGTTTGCCGGGCTGGACGCCGATCACGCGAACCTGCGGCGCGCGGCCTGGTATGCGTCCAGCATCCCGGGCGGGACCGAGCAGGTCCTTCGCTTCGCCGTGGCCCTGGATCGTTACGGGATGGCGCGTAGCTGGGGCGTGGACGCCGTGGCCCTGCTCACGCCGGTGCTCGAGCGGCCCGATGCCCGGGCCGACCCGGCCCTGTTCGTCCGCGCCCTGATCGTAGCCGCGCTCGCCTCTCGCATTCGCGACGTAACGTCCGCCCGGCGGTACGGCGAACAGGCGGTCGAGATCGCCCGCCAGCTGGATAACGGTCGGCTGCTCATCCAGGCCCTGGCGGTGCTCAGCTCGGCCTGCTACTTCGCCGGCGCGGCCGAGCGCGGCCTGCCGCTCGGCCGGGAAGCCGTCGAGCGGGCCCGGCCGCTGGGCGATGACGTCCTGCTCGCCGAGGCCCTGTCGGGATACGTGATGTGCGTCGACCTGATCGACCCGGTCCAGGCCGGGAAGCTGTATGACGAGGCCATTGCCTGCACCCAGCGATCCGGCGACCAGTTGTTCGCCTGGATCCTGCACAACAACGCCGGCGTGCACGCGCTCCGCGTCGGTGACATCCCCGCCGCCCGGGCCTACCTGGAAGCGGCGGCCCAAGCCTCGCGGGCGAATGGGGAGAACAGCGACACCGTGGCGATCAACCTGGGCTGGGTCCGACGGCAGGACGGCGACCACGACGGTGCGCGGTCCAGCTTCGAGGACGCGCTGCGGATCAGCCGCCGCAGTGGCGGGCGCTCCGACATCGCCTACGCCATGCTCGGCCTGGCCTGCCTCGCCGCGGATGCGGGCGAGTGGTCGCGGGCCTGCGTGCTCCAGGGCGCCGCGCAAGCCGTCCTCGACCGGACCGGAGAACCCTGGCAAGAGCCCGAAGCCCGGTATCGCCGCGAGAGCCTCGTGCAGGTTCGTGCGCACCTCGGCCAGGAGCAGTCCGAGCGGGACTATGCCCGGGGCGTGGCGCTGAGCCCTGACGAGATTCTCGACCTGGCTTCCCGGAAGGACCCGCGATAGTCAGTACGCCATCTTCCGGCGCGACCCGCGGGCCCTGGCCGCGGAGGGGCGTGTCCTGCTGGCCATTACCCCCGACACTCCGCCGTCGGGCTGGACGACCTGGGGCCTGGACTGAAGGCTCGGCTCGGCTAACTGGTGTTCCCCGCCGGGTCCCTGCTCCGCCTTACGGGCTATCCCGAGTATCCGCGGCGCCACCGGCCACAGAAAAGCGTCCGGCGGGAACCGGAAGCCACGGCACGTCTCGATGGTGAAGACCTGATCAATGGCCTGCTGGGTCTGACGCCGGACGTGGCATCCGCCCATGAGGCGCGGCCAGACCAGGTCGGCGGCCTGCTGGAATCCGGCGAACAGGGTGTCCTTGCTGCGCACGTGCTCGTAGAAACGCAGCTGGCCGCCCGGCCGCAGGACCCGGTGAAACTCGGTGAGCGCCGCCGGCACGTCGGCCACCGAGCACAGCAGGCCGGACACGACGACGGCGTCAAAGGAGCCGTCCGCCGCCGGAAGCTCGTCCGCGGTCCCGTCCGCGATCCGGATCGGGACCGGGGCGGCCGCGGCCGCCTCCACCGCCCGGCTGCGCAGGTACGGCTCGGGCTCGACCGCGACGACCTCCTGCACCGAGGGGGGATAGTGCGGGAAGTTCAGGCCGTTGCCTGGGCCGACCTCCATCACCCGGCCGGACAGCCCGGCCAGCATCTCCCGCCTGAGCTCCCGGTTGCCACGTTCTTCGTTACGCCCGCCGAACCGGGCGAAGTACCGCGCGAAGAGCGGATTGTTCACCAGCGCCATGGCTATGTACCTATCACGCCTCGCCGGCCACAGCGGTGCCGTGGCCACCCGCCTCACCGTCTGCCTTTCCTGTCGCGTAGCCAGCGCTCGAATTCGACGGCCACGATGCGCTCGTCGTGCACGCCAGCCGCCTCCTCCGATGCCAGCCACACGATCGGCGGCCCCATCACGGCGGGCTCGAGGAACCCCCGACCCTCGGGTACGACGCCGGGCGGCAGCATGCCGGTGATGGTCGCGCCGCCGGGCAGGAGCAGGTTGACGGTGACGCCGGTGGCCCGTCAGCACCACCGTCGCTCCCGCCTTGGCCAGGGCCGAGGCCATCGCGAGGCCCAGGCCGCTGGTCCCGCCAGTCACCAGCACCTTCATCGCCGCGGTACTCATGACCGCGATGCTAGGGTTTGGAGTTTGCTCGAAGTCAAACCGCCGCCGGGACCGGGTGACGGCTCAGCGGTACAACTCGCGGGCGATGATCGAGCGCTGGACCTCCGAGGCGCCCTCGTAGATACGCGGCGCCCGCACCTCGCGATACAAGTGCTCGAGCAGGTGGCCCTGGCGCAGCGCTCGCGCCCCGTGGATCTGCACCGCCGCGTCCACCACGAACTGGGCCGCCTCGGTGGCGAACAGCTTGGCCATGGCCGACCTCGCGGTGATCCCCCGCCCGCCTCCCCTGCCCTCTTCACTGCCCGCGTCGTAGGCCGCGGCCGCGGCGTAGACCAGCAGCCGCGCAGCCTCGGTCCGGGTCGCCATCTCGGCCAGCAGGTGCGAGACGGCCTGCTGGTCCTTCAGCGGCCCGCCGAACGCGGTCCGGGTCCCGGCGTGCCGCACGGCCGCGTCGAGGGCGGCCTGGGCCATGCCGACCGCGAACGCGCCGACGCTGGGCCGGAACAGGTCCAGGGTGCGCATCGCGACCCGGAAGCCGCTATCGGGCTCGCCGAGGAGCTCGGTCCGGTCCACCCGGACGCCGTCGAAGATCAGGCGGCCGATCGGGTGCGGGCTGATCATGTCAAGGTGCTCGCCGTGCAGGCCGGGCCGGTCGCCGGGCACCGCGAACGCGCTCACGCCGCGAGCGCCCGCGCCGGGCGTGGTCCGGGCGAAGACGGTGTAGACGTCGGCCTCCGGGGCGTTGGAGATCCACGTCTTCTCGCCGGTCAGCCGCCAGCCGTCGCCGTCCGGCTCGGCCCGCAGGCTCAGCGCGGCGGCATCGGAGCCGGCCTCGGGCTCGGTGAGCGCGAATGCGGCCACGGCGTCCCCGGCGGCCACGGCGGGCAGCCAGCGCCGGACGGTGTCCTCATGACCGGACTGCAGGATGGGATAGGCTCCCAGGCCCTGCAGGGCCAGCGCGGTCTCCGCCTCGGTGCTCTGGGTGGCCAGCGTCTCCCGCAGCAAGCACAGATCGGTCGCGGCAGCCTCCCGGGACAGGGCCTCGTCGGTGAGGCCGGGAAACAGCCGAGGGAGCAGGCCGAGCTGGCCCATGGCCTTGATCAGCTCGCGGTTCACGTGGCCCGGCGCTCCGGCCTCCGCGATCGGCCGCAGCTGCTCGGCGGCGACCGTGCGGACCTGGTCCGTGAAGGCCCGCTGCGGCTCGGTCAGCGCGAACGCGGTCACGAGGCACTGTCCGTCATAACGGGCCCCGGACGCCAGCGGGCGTGCGCGGTGCGCGGTGTTCCGGCCCGGATCAGCTCCAGCCGGGGCCGCGCGTCATCGGTGCGCCCGGCCTGCGGCCGTCGGCTGCCCGCGGCGAACGGGTCCGGCCAGATCGCGCCCGGCCCCGCGTACCCCTGCTCAGCGGCGGCGTGCAGGGTCCACTGGGGGTCGTACAGGTGGGTCCGGCCGAGCGCGCACAGATCGGCCCGGCCCGCCAGGATGATCGAGTTCACGTCATCGTAGGAGGAGATCGCGCCGACCGCGATCACCGCGACGCCGTACTTCGTGCCGATCTCGTTCCTGATCCGGTCCGCGTACGGCGTCTGGTAGCTGCGGCCGAAGGCGGGCTTCTCCTCGCTGACGACCTGCCCCGTCGACACGTCGATGCCGGCCGCGCCGTGCTCGGCGAACGCGCGGGCGATCTCGATCGTGTCGTCGATGTCCAGGCCGTCCGGGTGCCAGTCGGTGGCCGAGATCCGCACCGTCATCGGCCGCTCCTCCGGCCACACCGCCCGGATGGCGTCGAAGACCTCGAGCGGGTAGTGGAGCCGCGCGGCGAGCGATCCGCCGTACCGGTCGGTGCGCCGGTTGGTCAGCGGGGACAGGAACGAGGAGAGCAGGTAGCCGTGCGCGCAGTGCAGCTCGAGCAGGTCGAATCCGGCCCGCGCCGCGGCCCGGGCCGCGGCGACGAACTGGTCCTTGATCTCGGCCAGCTCCGCCGCGGTCAGCCCGCGCGGCGTCTGGCTCTGCGCCGTGTAGGGGAGGGGCGAAGGGCCGCAGACCTCCCAGTTGCCCTCGGGCAGCGGGACGTCCATTCCCTCCCACATCAGCCGGGTGGAGCCCTTGCGGCCGGAGTGCCCGAGCTGGATCCCGATCTTCGCGCCCGTCTGCCCGTGCACGAACCCCACGACCCGCCGCCAGGATTCCTCTTGCTGCGCGGAGTAGATGCCCGTGCAGCCGGGCGTGATCCGCCCGGTGGGAGAGACGCAGACCATCTCGGTCATCACCAGCCCCGCGCCGCCCAGCGCCTTGCTGCCCAGGTGCACCAGGTGGAAGTCACCCGGCACGCCGTCCGAGGCCGAGTACATGTCCATGGGGGAGACGATCACCCGGTTGGCCAGCTCCAGCCGGCCGATCCGGAACGGCTGGAACATCGGCGGGCACGCCTCGCGGGCGTCCTCCTGGCTGGCCGCGAACCACTCGTCCATCCCGGCGACGAACTCCGGGTCACGCAGCCGCAGGTTGTCGTAGGTGACTCGGCGGCTGCGAGTCATGATGTTGAAGGCGAACTGGTGCGGATCCTGGCCGGCGTACTGGCCGAGATTCTCGAACCACTCCAGGCTGGCCTGCGCCGCGCGCTGGGTCGAGGCGACCACCGGCCGGCGCTCGGCCTCGTAAGCGGCCAGGGCCTCGGCGACCGAGGCGCCGGCCTGCTCGTGCAGGCAGGCGGCCAGGGCCAGCGCGTCCTCCATGGCCAGCTTGGTGCCTGAGCCTATGGAGAAGTGCGCGGTGTGCGCGGCATCGCCGAGCAGCACCACGTTCTCGTGCCGCCAGGTCTGGCACCGCACCGTGGTGAACGTGACCCACCGGGAGTTGTTGGCCACCAGGTCATGCCCGTGGAGTACGTCGGCGCACAGGTCCCGGATGCGTTCGATGGACCGCTCGTCACTCTGCCCCGGCGTCAGGCCCGAGGCCTCGGTGAACCCGGCCCGCCGCCAGACGGCCTCGTGCATCTCCAGGATGAAGGTGCTGGCCCTGTCGCTGTACGGATAGCCGTGCACCTGCATGATCCCGGCCGGGGTGTCCAGGATATAGAACTTAAACGCGTCGAACACCAGGTCCGTGCCCAGCCAGATGTACTTGCACCGTCGTCGTTCCAGATTTGGCCCGAACGAAGCGGCGTACTTGCCCCGGGTCAGCGAGTTCGCCCCGTCTGCAGCGACCACCAGGTCGTAGCGTGCCGCCAGGGCTTCCATCTCCGGCGCCTCGGTGCGGAACAGGACCGGCACACCAAGGTCCGAGCAGCGGGCCTGCAGGATGGCCAGCAGCCGCTTGCGGCTCATCGCGGCGAAGCCGTGCCCGCCCGAGGTGAACGTCGTGCCCCGGAAGTGCACGTCGATGTCGTCCCAGCGGGCGAACTCGCTGCGCATGGCGTGGAAGATCTCGACGTCGGCGTGTTCGATACCGCCCAGGGTCTCGTCGGAGAACACCACGCCGAAACCGAACGTGTCGTCGGCGGCGTTCCGCTCCCAGACGGTGATGTCATGCCGGGCGTCGAGCTGCTTGGCCAGCGCCGCGAAGTACAGGCCGCCCGGGCCGCCGCCCAGGACCGCAATGCGCACGGTGCTCACTCCTTCCGTGCCTGCCGTCCCCGCTCCCTAAACCCCGATGTTATGCCGGATCTTCTACGATCGTCAACAGAACGCAATATGTCGTCCCATGGTGCCGCGCCCTCTCGCGATCGCTGCCCGCGAGCCCCGGCCCCGTGCCCGCAAGCCCTGGCCCCTGCGCGCCCGTTTCATTCCCGCTCACCCTCTTTGTCCGTGCGGGCGGCGCCCGGGAGCGGCCAGCCGAGCATGGTTGATGGGCCGTTGTACCTGCAAGAACTGGTACAACGGCCCATCAACCAGGTCACCAGGGCCTGCCGCCCCGGCACGAAAGCCGCACCGGGGGCAGATGCCTGCCGGCGGCAGGCTCGCGGACCGGAGCAGGCCATCAGACCACATCACGAGCCCCGGACCCGCCCCAGAAGCACCTTATTTCCGAACGCTCCCTATCGGGGCATGTGGGCCACAAGCCCCGAACGTCCGGGCCCGCCGCGTGGGGCGCGTGGGCCCCGGCCCCATAACCCGAAGACGCGTATGTCCGGGCTATGCGCTGCGGCGGCACCGGCCCGCTCAGCGGGTTCCCTCACTAGGGTGCACTCATGGTGAACGTGGAGCGGATCAACCCGGCCGAGCTCGCCCGGCCCTCTGGCTTCTCCCATGCCGTGGCCGTGACCGGGGGCCGGACGGTGTTCCTGGCCGGCCAGGTCGGCTTGGACCGAAACGGGAAGCTGGTCGGCGGCGGCGTGGCGGCCCAGTTCGAGCAGGCCCTGGCCAACCTGCTCACCGCGCTGGCCGCCGCGGGCGGCCAGCCAGCCGACTTGGTCAGCGCGACCATCTACATCGTTGACCTGGCGGACTACCAGGCCCACGCCAGGGAGATCGGCGCGATCTGGCGCCGGCTGGCCGGCGCCGAATACCCGGCCATGGCGGGCGTGGGCGTGACCCGGCTGTGGAACCCAGAGGCCCTGGTGGAGATCCAGGGCATCGCGGCGGTCAGTCCCTGATGACCGCGGACAAGCCCGCGCGAGTTCATCTGCCGAGTGTCGTGGCCAGGCTGGGCGAGACGGAGTACCCGGATGCCTACGGCGGGCGCACGGTGCGGCTGACCGGACCTGGCGTGATCACGATGACGATCTACGTGGTCCCCTCCTCGGCCCCCGCCGTACCGCTGGGAGCCGCCACCGGCGGCGCGCCGCTCAGCTGGCCATGACGCTTGTCACGTAGGCCCGCGCGGGTTCCTCGAGCATGGACCGCAAGGCGAAGAACTCCTCAGCGGCGCGGATCCCGATCCACCCCGAAGGCAGCAGCTCGGCCGGCAGGCCGGGGTCCAGGTAGGGGAGCTGCCGCCAGTCGGTGAGCACCCGTACGTACTGGGCAAAGGATTCCTCGCCGCTGCGCGGGCCACTGCGCTTCAGCCGCGCCAGGGCCGGTTCGTAGGCCCGGATGAACGCCTCGTACCGGCGCTCAAGCTCGTCCAGATCCCACCAGCGGCCGACCTTGTCCGCCGGATCGCCGAAGGCCAGGTGATCCGCGTGGAACAGGTCGGCGTAGGAGTCCAGCCCGAGCCGCTGCAGCGTCTCGGCAGTCGCATCGTCCGGATGGGCGGGTACGATCCACACCCCGGGCGCGACCATCCCGAACCCCAGCCGGGTCAGCTCGGACCGTAGTACATGCCGCCGGTGTCGCTCCGCTTCCGGCACCGAGAACACCGCCAGCAGCCAGCCGTCCGCAAGCACTGCCCGCCGTCGCCGGAAGATCCGCGCGTCACCTTCGCGCAGGATGGCCAGTGCCTCCGCGGACAGCTGGTACCCCGCCGAGCCCGCCTGCCGCCGGGACTCCAGGATGCCCCGCCGCTTCAGCCGGGAGATGGCCGAACGCACGGCGGGCTCGTCCACTCCCAGGTCGGCGAGCAGCCGGATGAGCGCCGCGACCGAAAGCCAGCCGCCGTCGGACCGGGCATAGAGCCCGTAGACGGTCACGATCAGGTGCCGCAGCCGCGCCGACCGGGCGGTGGCGTCCCCGCCCGGTTCGTTCGTCTCCGCTACGGCCGTCACCGGCTCACGATACCAAGCGGCATGCGGAGGCCCTCGTCGCGGCCTTACAGTCGGCTCATGGCCGAAGAAGGCAACGAAGAAGGCTGTGGTGGCTTGCCGACGTGGCCCGCGACTGCGCCGCCGACGGCGTCTACGAGATGTTCCTGGTCAGCGCGCCGCTGAACGCCCCGGCGGGATCGGCTCACCCGCCAACGCCGTCGCCATCAAATAACCCCCAGGGGCGTCAGCCGACCGGGTCCGACGCGGCCCGCACCGCCGCCCGGATCGCGTCCTCCAGTCCCTCCAGGGGGAGCTTGCCGTCGATGCGCTCGCCGTCGACGTAGAACTTGGGGGTGGCGTTCACGCCGTCCCGGATCCCTTCCCGCACGTCGCGCTCGATCTTGGCGGCGTACGCCTGGCCGGTGACCTCGTCGCGGAACCGGCCGACATCCAGGCCCAGGCTTGCGGCGCAGTCCAGCAGGGAGTCCAGGTCGAGCTGGGACGCGGGCCGCAGCAGCCGCTCGTACATCTCCCAGAACTTCCCCTGCGCCCCAGCCGCCTCGGCCGCCTCGGCGGCCTGCTCCGCGTGCGGATGCAACTGGGTGATGGGGAAGTTCCGGAACACGAACCGCACCGTGTCGGGGTACCGGGCCAGCATCTCGTTTACGTCCCGGGCCGCACCCCGGCAGTACGGGCACTCGTAGTCGCCGTACTCCAGGACCGTCACCGGCGCGCCGGCCCGGCCGAGCACATGGTCATCGGGTGTCACCTCAGTGACCGCGAACTCCTCCACGACAGCATGGTACGCAACGGTGAGTCAGTCCTTGACCTCCCGGAGGCGGCCGGTCTCGACCTCGTAGACGAAGCCGCGTACCGA
The DNA here is from genome assembly GCA_963834685.1 of uncultured Actinomycetes bacterium. Classification (GTDB taxonomy): domain Bacteria; phylum Actinomycetota; class Actinomycetes; order Streptosporangiales; family Streptosporangiaceae; genus Palsa-504. Next base: position 191,109 of record CAWICW010000020.1, read on the forward strand.
GTCCTTGTGCGGGATGTAGGGGCTGGCCTTGATCCGGGCGATGGACTGGCGGACGTCGGCGTCGAGGTCACCGAAGGCCTCCAGGGCGAACGGCGGTCGCAGGCCGGTGTCGGCTTCGATCTGGGCCTTCACATCGTCGTCGTGGAAGGTGAGCATGCCGCAGTCGGTGTGGTGGATGAGGATGATCTCGTTCGTGCCGAGCAGCCGCTGGGAGATGGTGATGGACCGGATCACGTCGTCGGTCACCACCCCGCCCGCGTTGCGGACGACGTGCGCGTCGCCCTCGGACAGGCCGAGCACGCCGTAGGGGTTGAGCCTGGCGTCCATGCAGGCCACCACCAGGACGTGTGAGGCGGGCGGCAGGGGCAGGTCGCCCTTGTCGAAGCTCGCGGCGTACCGCTCGGCGTTGGCCACGAAGGTGTCGGTGCTGCTCACGGTTCCTCCACGGGAGAACGGATCTGGCCTCGCTGGAACGTATCCACTCAAACCATAACTTAATCCTGATTTATCAGACCAGGATTAACGGTATTACGCACGAGGCCCCTGGAACACAGCGTGCCCCGTGGGATCCCACGGGGCACAGCGGCATGCGTCCCGAGCGGGGAGACGAACCTCGGCTCGAGCAGCGAAGTGGAACCTCAGCTCGAGCTGAGCCGGTCGACCAGGTCCTGGTGCAACTCCCACAGCCGGTCCGGCAGGTGCTCGCCGAACATCGCGAAGAACTCGGGCATCCGGTCCGCCTCCACCTTCCAGTCCTGCGGGTCCACCGTGAGCAGCAGGTCCAGGTCGGCCTGGCTGAGCCGCAGGCCGTCCAGGTCCAGCGCGCCCGGCGCCGGGAGGTTCCCGACCGGCGTGGCCACCGCCTCCGCGTCACCGGACAGCCGCTCGATGATCCACTTCAGCACCCGGCTGTTCTCGCCGAAGCCGGGCCACACGAACCGGCCGTCGGCGTCCTTGCGGAACCAGTTGACGTAGAACAGCCGCGGCAGCTGGCCCGGGTCCGGCGCGGCAGCGCCGAGCGCCAGCCAGCGGCCGAAGTAGTCGCCCATGTTGTAGCCGCAGAACGGCAGCATCGCGAACGGGTCCCGGCGCAGTTCGCCCACCGTGCCCTCGGCCGCGGCGGTCTTCTCCGAGGCCACGTTCGCCCCGAGGAACACCCCGTGATCCCACCCGAACGACTCGATCACCAGCGGCACCGTAGTAGCCCGCCGCCCCCCGAACAGGATCGCCGAGATCGGCACGCCCGCCGGGTCCTCCCACTCCGGCGCGATGATCGGGCACTGGTCGGCCGGGGTGGTGAACCGGGAGTTCGGGTGCGCCGCTGGCTCTGGTGAGCTGGGCGTCCAGTCCCGGCCCTTCCAGTCGGTCAGGTGCGCGGGCGGCTCGTCGGTCAGGCCCTCCCACCACACGTCGCCGTCGTCGGTCAGGGCCACGTTGGTGAAGATGCTGTTGCCCCACATCATCGCGACCGCGTTGGCGTTGGTCTTCATCCCCGTGCCCGGCGCGACGCCGAAGAACCCGGCCTCCGGGTTGATCGCGTACAGCCGCCCGTCCGGCCCGAACCGCATCCAGGCGATGTCGTCGCCGATGGTCTCGGCCTTCCACCCGGGGATGGTGGGCTGCAGCATGGCCAGGTTCGTCTTGCCGCACGCGGACGGGAAGGCCGCCGCCACGTATCGCGGCGACCCGGACGGGGGAGTGAGCTTGAGGATGAGCATGTGCTCGGCCAGCCAGCCCTCGTCCCGCGCCATCACCGAGGCGATCCGCAGCGCGTAGCACTTCTTGCCCAGCAGCGCGTTCCCGCCGTACCCGGAGCCGTAGGACCAGATCTCCCGGCTCTCGGGGAAGTGCGAGATGTACTTCAGCGAGTTGCACGGCCACGGCACGTCGACCTGACCAGGCGAAAGCGGCGCCCCGACCGAGTGCACCGCCTTGACGAACGACCCGCTCTCCTCGATCGAGCGCAGCGCGGGCGTCCCCATCCGGGTCATGATCCGCATCGACACCGTCACGTAGGGCGAGTCGCTGATCTCCACCCCGAGCTGGGAGATGCTGCCGCCGAGCGGTCCCATGCAGAACGGGATCACGTACATAGTCCGGCCGCGCATGCACCCGTCGAAGATCTCTGCGAACGTCTTGCGCATCTCGCCCGGCGCGATCCAGTTGTTGGTCGGTCCCGCGTCCTGCTCGCGTTCGGAGCAGATGAACGTCCGGTCCTCGACCCGGGCCACGTCACCGGGATCCGACACGCACCAGAAGCTGTTCGGGCGCAGCTCCGGGTTGAGCCTGGTGAACGTCCCGTTCTCCACCAGCAGGGTGGTCAGCCGATCCCACTCCTCCGGCGAGCCGTCGCACCAGACCACGGCGTCCGGCTTGGTCAGCTCCGCGATCTCGCGGACCCAGGCGGCTAGCTCCGGAAGGCTCGTTTTCTCTTGATTATCGGGAAAATCTGCGCTGAACATCGTTGTCTCTCCTGCGTCGGTCCCGGCATCTGGGCTATCTGCGTCACTTTATGTAGCTCATGGGGCGGCTAGGCCGCGGGTGCGGAACGGGGGGCCGTGATGGCCCAGTGGATCGCGTGCACCATGGCCTGCCCGGCCGGACGGACCAGCACGGTCTCGGTCATCGGAAGTCTGGGCAGGTAGAGCGGCCGCCGGGCCCAACCGGGCAGCAACGAGACCGCGGCCGCCGCCAGCACTCCGTACGGGGCCCGGGCGATCATCGGGAGCGGAGGGCGCAGCAGCAGGAACCGGGCCGCCTCGCGGGCCTCGGCGGTGGCGGCCAGCTCGGGCCGGTAGGCCCGGATCCGGCTGGCCAGCTCGGCCTCGGTACGCGGCGGGTCTGGTACGCCGAGCTCGGCGCCGATCCTGGCCATGTCGGCGACGTACCCGTCGCGCCCGGCCTGGTCCAGGGGCCGGGCGCCGAAGCACGCGTGGGCCCGCAGGAAGCTGTCCGCCTCGGCGATGTGCACCCAGGTCAGCAGGTGCGGGTCGGAAGCCGCGTACGGACGCCCGTCGGGAGCGGTCCCGGTGACCCGCCGGTGGACGGCCCGGACCCGCGCGATCACCTGCTGCGCGTCACCGGCCCGGCCGAACGTGGTGACGCCCACGAAGTGGCTGGTTCGCTGCAGCCTGCCCCACGGGTCGCCGCGGTAATCGGAGTGCTCGGCGACGGCGGCCATGGCCAGCGGGTGCAGCGACTGCAGCAGCAGGGCCCTGATCGCGCCGATGAACATCGCCGAATCGCTGTGCACCTGACGGATCGGCCGGTCCTCGGCGAACCAGCGCTCGCCCGGGGACTGGCCGGCCGGCCGCTGGCGCGACGTGTCTTGCGGGCCAGCGACCCGCTCCACGATTGCTGCGCCGATCCGCCCGCGAAACCGGTCGGCCGCACCCAGGCCTGTCATCTATCTATTATCGCCCCCGGAAGGGCCTAGACATTTTCTCGCGAACGGACCCGGGTGCGTGACCTCGGACACGTTTCCCGCCCGCGAGGCTCAGCCGTCACGCTCCGCCGGGATCCACACGTAGGGCGTCGTCGTGGTGACGGCCACGAAGCCCAGTCGCTCGAGAATGGGACGACTGTCGTCGGAGGCGTCGACCGGCAGATAGCGGACGCCCCGCTCCGCGGCGGCCTCGGTGCCGCTATCGTCATCCCAGGGGCAAGCAAGCGGAGAAGGGGGCCGCGTGCGAAGGCAGGGGCGAGCCGTCTCGTTTCTCGTTGCCCTGCTCACCGGCTTGCGGTCAGCCGATCGGTGGATGGGTTTCAGCCGTCCGGACCATCATGCGGTTCAGCCCGGAAACTGGCTGGCCGGTCGATGCGCTCCCGGGTGCTCTGTTGCGACGCTGACGGTACCTAGCAGCGGAAGCACACAGCCGGGAGGTCGAGCGCGTGTCACCAGTGACTCGAGGTGCAGCTGCCTCGTCAGAATTCCAAGGGGAAAACATGGAACCCACATCCGGGGCGGTGACCGAGGAGACGCAGGCCGTCCCGGCCGCGCACTCGGTTGCCCTAACCAAGACGTACGGGGTCGGCCAGGCGGCGGTGCACGCCCTGGCCGGTATCACGGTGACCTTCGACCGTGGCCGGTTCACGGCCGTCATGGGCCCGTCGGGCTCGGGCAAGTCGACGCTCATGCACTGCATGGCGGGACTGGACCGGCCGACGTCCGGGCAGACGTTCGTGGGCGGGCTGGAAATCGGGACCCTGGACGACGCCGGGCTGACCCGGCTGCGCCGGGACCGGATCGGCTTCGTGTTCCAGTCCTTCAACCTGGTCCCGACCCTGACCGCGGCCGAGAACATCGCCCTGCCCCCGGCGCTGGCGGGCCGGAAAGTCGACCAGGAATGGCTCAATTACCTGGTCCAGGAGCTGGGCATCGCCGACGAGCTGACCCGCCGTCCCAATGAGATGTCGGGCGGCCAGCAGCAGCGGGTCGCCTGTGCCCGGGCGCTGATCAACAAGCCGGACCTCATCTTCGCCGACGAGCCCACCGGCAACCTGGACTCGAATGCCTCCGCCCACCTGCTCTCGTTCCTGCGGCGGTCGGTGACCGAGCTCGGCCAGTCGGTCGTCATGGTGACCCACGACCCGCGCGGGGCCGCGTACGCGGACCGGGTCGTCTTCCTGGCCGACGGCCAAGTGGTAGGCGAGCTCCAGCAGCCGACCGCCGACTCCATCCTGGAGCGGATGCGGACCCTGGGGGCCTGACATGTGGAACGTCACGATCAAGGGCCTGCTGGCCCACAAGCTCCGGCTGGCGCTGACCGCGCTGGCCATCGTGCTCGGTGTCACGTTCATCTCCGGCACGTTCGTCTTGACCGACACTCTGCATAACACGTTCACCGAGCTGTTCGGCAACATCTACGCCAAGGTTGACTTCCAGGTCCGCGGCGTCGCCCAGCTCGGTAGCGGCGGGAACGCAGTGCGCAACGAGCTGCCCGAATCGCTGCTGACCACCGTCCGCGCCGTGCCCGGCGTCGCCGCCGCCGAGGGCGAGGTCGAGGGCTACGCCCAGTACATCGGCCACAACGGCAAGGCCATCCAGACCGGCGGCGCGCCGACCCTGAGTGTGAACTTCGACCCGTATCAGCAGCTCTCCAGCTTGCACCTGATTGCGGGCGGTCCGCCGACCACCTCCAGCGATGTAGTCATGGACGCCGGGACCGCGCAGAAGTACGACTTCACGGTGGGCCAGCAGGTCCGCATCCTGACCGCCGGGCCGACCCAGACGTTCACCATCAGCGGCATCGCCGACTTCGGGACGGCGAACAACCTGGCGGGGGCGACCCTGGCCGCGTTCACGCTCCCCACCGCGCAGGCCATCGCCCAGGAGACCGGCAAGCTCGACGACATCAACGTGGTGACCGCTCCCGGCGCGGATAAATCCGCGGTCCAGCAGGACATCACCAAGATCCTGCCCCCGGGCGTGGAGGTGGTCACCGGGCAGACCGTGGTGAACGAGAGCACGAATTCGATCGATCAGGCGCTGTCCTTCTTTTCCACCGCGCTGCTGGTCTTCGCGTTCATCTCGCTGTTCGTCGGTGCGTTCACCATCTTCAACACGTTCTCGATCATCGTCGGGCAGCGGACCCGGGAGCTGGCCCTGCTGCGCATCGTCGGGGCGAGCCGCCGCCAGGTGTTCCGGTCCGTCCTCGGCGAGGCGGCCATCACCGGGCTCGTGTCCTCGGTGATCGGCCTGGGCCTCGGCGTGCTGGCCGCGCTCGGGCTGCAGGCGCTGCTGCGCGGGTTCGGGATCACCCTGCCGCCCGGATCGCTGGTGTTCGAGCCGCGCACCGCGGTGGTCGGGCTGCTGGTCGGCGTCGGCGTGACCGTCGTGGCCGCGTTCGGGCCGGCCCGCGGCGCCGTGCGCATCCCGCCGGTCGCCGCGCTGGATGACCGCCGGTCCGGCCCCACCGCCTCGCTCCGGCGCCGGTTCATCGGCGGCACGGCCCTGGCCCTGGTCGGCGTGATCCTGCTGGCCCTTGGGCTGGCCAAGCCGGCCATTGCGCTCGTCGGCGTCGGCGCGGTCGCCATCTTCCTCGGGGCCGCCACCCTGGCCCCGGCCATCGCCCGCCCGCTGTCCAGCCTGATCGGGCGTCCGCTGGCCCGGTTGCTCGGGGAACCGGGCCAGCTCGGGCGGGAGAACTCCATGCGCAGTCCCCGGCGGACCGCGCAGACCGCCTCCGCGCTCATGGTCGGCCTGGCCCTGGTCGCCGCGATATCGGTGTTCGGCGCCTCGGTGTCCCGGTCGGCCACCAGCAGCGCCGACCAGGCGATCAGCGCCGACCTGATCGTGAGCCCCACCGGGTCGGGAGAACTCAGCAACTCGGCGGCTTCGATCGCTTCCCACGTGCCCGGTGTCACCGCGACCAGCACGGTCTACGGCGGGCAGTTCGAGTTCCAGAACACGCTGTCCAAGCTCGCCGCGGTATCCACGAATAACCTGGCCAGCACGGTGATCCTGCGCATGACGTCGGGTTCCTCGGCCGCCCTGGCCCAGGGCGAGCTGCTCATCGACTCGACTACCGCGCAGAACAAGCACCTGGCGGTCGGCGACACCGTGCCGGCCAGGTTCGCCCTGACCGGCCCGGCCACCCTGCGCATCGGCGGGATCTACGAAGCCAACGCCCTGATCGGCAGCTATGTGGTCAGCTCCGCGTTCTTCCTGTCCCACTACCCGGCCCAGCCTCCGGGCGCGCTGCTGCTGCGCACCAACGGCAGCACCGCGGTGGACAACGCCGTCACCAACGCGCTGGCCCCCTACCCGAACGTCCAGGTCCAGACCAGGGCCCAGTACGAGCAGGCCCAGGTGTCCGCAGTCAACCAGATACTCGGCCTGGTCTACGCGCTGCTCGCCCTGGCCGTGATCATCGCGGCGATCGGGATCGTGAACACGCTCATGCTCTCGGTGTTCGAGCGCACCCGCGAGATCGGCCTGCTGCGCGCGGTCGGCATGCGCCGGCGCCAGGTCCGGACCATGATCCGGTCCGAGGCGGTGATTCTGGCCATCTTCGGCGCCATCATCGGGATCATCATCGGCACCGGCATGGGCATCGCGCTGGTCTCGTCGCTGAAGAATCAAGGCATCTCCGACACCGTGGTGCCCTACTCCAGCCTGGTGATCTTCCTGATCCTGGCCGCTCTGCTCGGACTGGTCGCCGCGAGCTGGCCGGCCCGCCGGGCGGCCAAGCTGGACGTGCTGGCCGCCATCGCCGCCGAGTAGGTCCGCCGGCAGCGAAATCTCAGCGTACGGGCGGGATCCCGCCCGTACGCTGAGTTATGGCCGAGCGTGCGAAGGTCTACCCGCTGCGGCGAGCCCCCTCGCCCCGAACGCCGCGTCCAGAGCCTTTGTGGCGGGAGGTGCTCGGTCAGCGTCTGCGTACGCTGCGCCTGGATCAGCAGGAAACCCTGGCCGAGACCGCGGGCCGGGCCGGGATCTCGCCCCAGTACCTGTCCGAGATCGAGCGTGGCCGCAAGGAGCCGTCGAGTGAGATGATCGCGGCCCTGGCGGGCGCGCTGGGGACTACGCTCATCGGGCTGACCGAGCAGGTGACCGACGATCTGCGCCGCCAGCAGGCGGCCTGGGCGTCGCGTGCGTCCGGCCCGGTGATGCTGTCGCTCGCGGCCTAACCAGATGCCCCCTCGGCGTCCGCCGACCGCTGCCCCAGCACCTGGTCTACGATCCCGTAGGCCAGCGCGGCCCGGGCATTGAGCACCCGGTCCCGGTCGGTATCCGCACGCAGCGTGGGCACGGACTGGCCGGTGTGCGCGGACAGGATCGCCTCGATGTCGGCCCGCATCCGGACCAGCTCGTCGGCCTGCAAGATCAGGTCCGGGATCGGTCCCTGGCCGCGTGCGGCCGGCTGGTGCAGCACCACCCTGGCGTGCGGCAGCAGGGCTCGCCGGCCCGCCGTACCGGCCGCCAGCAGCACGGCGCCCACGCCGATGGCCTGGCCCACGCAGGTCGTGGCCATCGGCGCCTGGATGTACTGCATGGTGTCGTACACCGCGAGCATGGACGGCAGGTCGCCGCCCTCGCAGTTGATGTACAGGTTGATCTCCAGGTCCTGGCTTTCGGCCTCCAGGTGCAGCAGCTGGGCGATGAGCGTGTTGGCCACGCCGGGGTCGATCGCGGTGCCGAGGTACACGATCCGCTCGGTGAGCAGATGCGAGTAGACGTCCATGATCCGTTCGCCCCGCGGATGCTGGGCGATGACGTTGGGGATCGTGTAGCTGCTCATGCTGTGCTCATTTCCGGGCCCTTTAGCCCGATCCGGTGCCGTCTGGCCGGCATGATCTGGCCGAACGACCCGACGATCTCGTCGATGAAGCCGTACTCCTGGGCCTCGGCGGCGGTGTACCAGTGGTCGTGCAGCGAATCGTCGAAGATGCGCTCCACCGGCTGGCCGGTGTCCTCGGCGATCAGGCCAAGCACCGTGTCGACCGTGTGCCGCAGGTCGTCGGCCTGGACCTCGATGTCGACCGCGCTGCCGCCGATGCCCGCCGAGCCGCGGTGCATCAAGATGCGCGCGTGCGGCAGCGCGAACCGCTTGCCCTTGGCCCCGGCCGAGAGCAGGAACTGCCCGGCGCTGCAGGCCAGCCCGAGCGCCAGCGTGGAGACGTCGCACGGCACCAGCCGCATGACGTCCCGGATCGCGAGCATGGACGGGACCGATCCGCCGGGGGAGTGGATCCACAGCGCGATGTCGGCGGCCGGGTCCTCCACCGCGAGGGTCAGCAACTGGCTCGCGAGCAGCGTCCCGTTGTCGTCGTCAAGCACTCCGTCCAGCACCAGGATCCGCTGAATTAGCAGCTGCTCCCGGACCCGCTCGCTGAACAGGGGGTTCTTCTCGTCATGAGCCATGCCTCCAGCCTGCGCCATGGCCGTCCCGGAAATCCTCGTCCGCTGCTGCAGGCAGATCTGCTCACGGCAGCGCGATCAGTCGTCATCGCGGCAGAGACAGAAGGGGTGGCCGGCTGGGTCGAAGAGCACCCGGACATTGTCCTGCGGCTGGTCGGCAGCGACCGAGGCTCCGAGGACGACTGCCTCGGCGACCGCGGAGTCGAGGTCTCCGACCTGGAAGTCGAAATGCATCATCGGGCGCTGCTGCCCGTCGACGGGCGGCCACACCGGGGCCTGGTAGCCGGTCGCCTCCTGGAACACGACATAGATCGATCCCTCGGGAGCGACAAGGATCGTCGTGCCCGGCTCCTCGTGACCGATGTTCCACCCGAGCAGCCCTGAGTAGAACCTCGCCAACGCACCGGGGTCAGGTGCCTCGATCGCGGTTCCCCACCACATTCCCTTCGTTCGAGATCGCACCCATACACCTCCCAGGAGAGTGCCTTTACCAGTCATATTGGCACTGCAGAGCCCGGTGCGGACGTTCTACCTCCGCGATCGTGACCTAAGAGAGGGGTCCCATGAACGGCGGCCCAGGCGATGCCTGGGCGCCACGCGCCTACGCCGCCTTCCGGGAGTTCGCCGGTGAGGACGCTGGCTGAAAGGGTTTCCAGGCACGGCAAGCTCGGTTACGGTAAGCCAGTCGAGCGGGAGCAATGCGATGGTAGCCACGGTTGTCGGGCTTCAAGGTGCCCTGGCGGGAAAGCGTTTCAAGGTCGGCAGCGAGTCGATTACATTCGGCCGCGACGATGAGAACGATGTCGTCCTCACCAACCTGCTGACCTCGCGTGTGCATGCCGAGCTGCGGCACGAGGACGGCGGCTATGTCCTTCACGACCGCGGCAGCGGCAATGGCACCTGGGTCAACGGCAGGCGCGTGACCGTTCACCGCCTCCAGCCCGGCGACGAGATCGTGATCGGCGGTGAGGCTTTCCGCTTCGAGACGTCAGTTTCCATGCCTGCCTTGCGCGTCACGGTAACCGGGGGCGGGCCGGTCGGCCTCAGCTTTGCCCTGCTCCTGGAACATCTGATGGGGCCGCGCGTGACGATCAAGGTCTATGACACCCGCTGGCTGCGGGATGGCGACCGGGTCGTGTGGAAGACCGCTGACCAGGGTAATGTGCGCCGCCAGCAAGTCGTGACCATCCAGAGCCGCCAGTACTTGAAGCTTCCGCCGGAAGTCCAGGAGCGCCTGTTCATCCCGGGCGCCTATTCCGAGATGTGGCCCAAGGGCCCGGACTCGATTCAGGATCTCGGGCCGCGCAATGTCCGGATCGCGTACGTCGAAGATCAGCTGCTCGCCGTCGCGAACGACAGGCCTGACCGTATCCAGCTCATTCCGGAACGCTTCGACCCTGCCTCGGCCGAAGCCGACCTCGCGGGACAGCACGTATTGGCGATCTGCGAGGGCAGCCGCTCGCGCACGCTGGAGCACTTCGCCCGGAACTTCGGTGCCTGCGACTCGTCGATGTACGCGCTTGATGGCACGCAGGTGCAGGACATGGTGCTCGGCCTGCGGGTGAAGTCCGAGCTCTCGGACCCCATGGCGGTCTTGCTGACCGTGGCCCAGAACCGCTTCCTGCTGAACTCCCTACGCGGCGAGGGCTTCCTGAACATGCGGCTGACCGATCAGGAGGCTCGGGAAGCGGTCGGGATCGACCCGGTCCGGCGGGTGTTCACCGACTGTATCCAGGCCACGCCCTGCGTGCTCGAGCTGAGGGCCGGCCGCGAGTTCTACTGCGCCGGGCATCACGCCCTCTTCCTGCCGGCCTTGCTCCAGGGATCGGGCTTGTGGGCACGGGTGCAGGAAGGACTGCGGTTGTTCGGGGTCCCGCCGGAGAACCTGAGCGCGGTGACCGGCTTCCGGCTGGATATGGTGCAGCGGCCGCGCTTCACCGCCGAGCTGTACCCGAGGACGGCGACGGCGCCGGGAACGTTCGGATTCCTGCTCGGCGATACGGCAAATGCGATTCACTTCTGGCCGGGACGCGGCCTCAATAGCGGACTGGCCTCGGTCATCTCGCTGGCGAGGTGCCTGGCGGCGTCCTGGCGCGGAAACGCTCTGCGAGACGCGGACTTCGTCCGCCACGAAGCGGTGATGGCGATGCTGCAATACCGGCACAAGAGCCGGGCGTGGCGGCAGATGGTGACGACCGACACGGAGGGGAACGTGCGGGCGATCAAGGACCAGATCGCTCTGGGGATCGCGGAAGCGGAGCAGGGAGCCTACGACAAGGAAAGCGACCTCAATGCGCTGATGGAGCGGCTGAGCCGGATCCGGAGCCGGCTGGAACGCCGTGTCGACGGCCTGCCGGACGACACGACCCTGCGGGCCCACCTGGAGCGGCTTCCCGGGCAGACACTGCACACGCTGCTGGTGAGCGAGCCCTGGGACACCAGCAACGTCGGCGGGGAGGAGGTCGACGTCGACTGGCTCCTCGATTTGCCGCCCGTCCCGGAGATGGCGTAGCGACGCGGCTGATCTCATTCGCGCCGGCTGGTCCACACCGAGACATAGGCAGGTTCCAGTGCCGCCTGCACGACGCGGGCTAGGTCCACGCAGACGGTGTCCAGGTCGACCGCGTCCTTCAGCCGGGCCGCGAACGCGGCCACGGTCTGGTCGGCGTCATACCGGGCCCGGTTGAACCGCCGGTCCACCCGCCGCTGCACGCCCGTTACCGCATCGTTACGGCAATAGTGTCGTCCGGCCATTCAGGCGTGGCGGCAGGGCTGGCCCCGGAAGCGCGCGCTTAACCCCGCCAGCGCGGGGAGCACCTGACCTGGATCAGTGGTCGGGTTCGTACTTGAAGGAGAGCTGGAGCTTGGTGCGATAGGTGATCGTCCCGCCCTCGTCCAGGTGAATGTCCTGCTTGACCACCTCGGCCACCCGCAGATCGCGGATCGTCCCGGCGGCGGTCCTGATCGCCTCGGCCGCCGCGTCTTCCCATGAAGTGCTGCTTGTCCCGATGATCTCGGTCACCCTGTACACGCTCATAACGCTCTCCTTTGACCACGTGCGCCCGCTCCGGGGCTGCTGCCGCCAGCTTGTCACAGAGCCACCCTGCCCGGTCGTCGATGCGGGCAGATGATCGCCGAGAGCGCCGACCCGGGCACCCCTCATCGATCCCGCCGCCCAGCTGCCCGCCGCGATCCTCGCCGATTGCCAGAACCTCAGCCCGGGCACCGCCGTCTGCCGGATGCACCAGGCAGGTTACCGAGTAGAAATTATTGCTTGTTTCCGGATTGCAGGCGTAACTTGAGCAGCAGGTATAAGGCGCTGGCTCCTCTTGGTCGGGGTCCCGGTGCTCGTGGCCGCAGGTTCCCCGGGATCGCTCCGGCCGCGAGGTTCTTCCAGCTGGTCACCTAGGTGAGAAGCGGGACGTCTGGACGCGCAGTGAGGGGCAGGCGGCTATGGGCCGGTACACCGAAGCGTTCCGCCAGAGCATCGAGGACCCTGAGGGGTTCTGGGGCGGCGCTGTGCAGGGCATCGACTGGTACCGCGAGCCGGCGGTGGTGCTGGACAGGTCCAGTCCGCCGTTCTACCGCTGGTTCTGCGACGGCGTGCTGAACACCTGCTTCAACGCGGTAGACCGGCACGTACGCGATGGCCGTGGCGATCAGGCCGCGCTGATCTACGACAGCCCGGTGACCGGCACCTGCCAGACGCTGACCTATCGGCAGTTGCTTGATCAGGTCGCGCGGTTCGCCGGAGTGCTGCGGGGCCTAGGGACCGGCGCCGGCGACCGTGTGGTGATCTATATGCCGATGATCCCCGAGGCGGTCATCGCCATGCTTGCCTGTGCCCGCATCGGCGCCGTGCACTCGGTGGTGTTCGGCGGCTTCGCGGCGCCGGAGCTGGCCGCTCGCATCGATGACGCGGCCCCCAAGGTCGTCGTGTCAGCGTCCTGCGGGATCGAAGTCAGCCGGGTCCTGGAGTACATGCCGATCCTGGAGCGGGCTATCGCGCTGTCGAGCCGCAAACCGCGCTCGTGTGTCATCCTGCAGCGCCCGCAGGCACCCGCGGCGCTGGCCGGCGGCCGTGACCTGGACTGGGAGCGGGCGCTGGCCGCCGCCGAGCCGGCCGACTGCGTCCCGGTCGCGGCCACCGACCCGCTGTACATTTTGTACACCTCGGGCACCACAGGAAAACCCAAGGGCGTAGTCCGCGACAACGGGGGCCATGCGGTCGCGCTGCGCTGGAGCATGCAGTACATCTATGACACCCATCCGGGGGAGGTGTTCTGGGCGGCCTCCGATATCGGCTGGGTGGTCGGGCATTCCTACATCGTCTACGGGCCGCTGCTGGCCGGGTGCACCAGCGTGCTGTATGAGGGCAAGCCAGTGGGCACCCCGGATGCCGGGGCGTTCTGGCGGGTGATCGCCGAGCGCAAGGTCAAGACGTTGTTCACCGCACCCACTGCATTTCGCGCGATCAAGAAGGAGGACCCGGCCGGCGACCTGGCCGGCAAGTACGACCTATCCGCGTTCCGGTACCTGTTCCTGGCCGGGGAACGGCTCGACCCGGAAACCTACCGGTGGGCCCGCGACCTGCTCGGCATCCCGGTAATCGACCACTGGTGGCAGACCGAGACCGGCTGGGCGATCGCGGCCGACCTGATGGGACTGGACCCCATGGCCACCAAGCCCGGTTCGCCCACGGTGCCGGTACCAGGTTACGACGTGCACGTCGTCGACCCCGCTAGCGGCGTCGACGTCCCGCCAGGCACCACCGGCGACATCGTATTGCGGCTGCCGCTGCCGCCTGGCTGCCTGCCGACCTTGTGGGGGGATGACCAGCGGTTCATCGATTCCTACCTGTCACGCCACCCTGGTACCTACCTCACCGGTGACGGCGGCTTCCTGGACAGCGACGGATACCTCTACGTCATGGGCCGCACCGACGACGTCATCAACGTGGCCGGCCACCGGCTGTCCACCGGGGAAATGGAAGAAGTCCTCGCCAGCCATCCCGCCGTCGCCGAGTGCGCTGTGATCGGCGTCAGCGACGAGCTCAAAGGCCAGGTCCCGCGCGGGTTCGTCGTGCTCAAAGCGGGCGTCGACGCCGACCCTGGCGCGCTCAGCGCCGAGCTTGTCGAGCTGATCCGCGACCAGATCGGCCCCGTTGCCGCGCTGCGCAGAGTCGACATCATCGCCGCGCTGCCCAAGACCCGCTCCGGCAAGATCCTCCGCAAGACCATGCGCGGCATCGCCGACGGCCACGACGAGCCCATACCGCCCACCATCGAGGACGCGTCGACCCTCGAAGCGCTGCGCCCCTTCCTGACCGACAGGAGCTGAGCAGGACACCGTCCAGACATCTCCGCCCGCCCCGGTTCCCTTGCGGTAAGCACACAGCACCGGCGCCGCTTCCAGGTCGCCGGGATCAACGAGCGGCCACCCCTTCTGCATCGTCTTCGGTCGCGCGGCGCAGGCCGGGCCGCCGCCGGTCGTGTTCGACCGCCGTGCCGTTTCCGGGTTGATGGGCCGTTGTACCTGCTCTACAGGTACAACGGCCCATCAAGCAGCATCCATCCGCCGGACCGGCGGGCCGCCGACCTGCGCCACCACCGCCGGACAGGCACGCGACCAGGAAATCACGCACCACGCTCCGTTCGGCCAAAGGGTTTTAGGCATTCCAGCTGGGCAGGAAGGCCGCATCCTTGGCCGAGACATCGGCCCGGAACATCGGGTGGAGTTCCATCGACGGCGAGTACTTGCCGGCCGGGACCTCACGGCCCAGGGCCTCGGCCATGGCTCGCACGTGGTGCGGGCCCGCGCCGCAGCAGATGCCCACGTAGTTCACGCCGAGCTCGCGGGCCTGGACGGCGAACTTCGCCATGTCAAAGCGCGTGCAGGTGAAGGAGTCGAGCGCGATCGGGAAGGCCCGCTCGCCGTCGGGGGAGCGGAGGGCCTCCATGGTCGGAGCGATCGCGTCGGTCCGGTAGGGGACCGGCTGGACGGCCACCGCGCAGTCCACCGTCTCGCGGATCCTGGCGATCAGCGGCACCATGGTCCGCGGCCCGCGGTCGCAGTTCAGCCCGACCACCTGGGCTCCCTCGGCGGCCAGGATGCGGCACGCGTCGGCGTACTCGTACCCGTCCCGGGTCAGCTTGGGCTGCGTCGGCGCCATCGTCACCATCGCGGGCAGCCCGAGCCCCTGGATGACCTCCAGCGCGATCAGCGCCTCGCCCAGGTAGTCGTTGGTTTCGGAGATGACGAAGTCGACGCCTTCCTCGGCCGCCCAGCCCAGCTGCTCGGCGTACATGGCCCGGACGGTCCGGACGGTCCCCGGATCATCGGGGTCATAGGCCCAGGTGTTGCAGACGTTCCCGGCCACTAGCGCGTCGCCTTCGCGCGCCACCTCGCGGGCGATCCGAACGGCCTGCCGGTTCATCGCCTCCAGGTCGCCCTCGCGGCCCACGTCGCGCAGTTTCTCCCGGTGCGCGTAGTAGGTCAGCGCGACCATCACGTCGGCGCCGGCGCGCAGGAACTCCCGGTGCAGCTCGCGCACCGCGTCGGGGAAGTCCAGCACCACCTCGGGTACGAAGGGCCCAGCCTTGATGTAACCGCGGCGTTCCAGCTCGAAGACGTAACCCTCGGCGCCGAGCACGGTCCCGGCCCGCAGCCGCTCGGTAATCGAAGCGCTCAAGACGCCACTCCCATCACTGGCGCGCCGCCGGCGAACCGGGCGGGGGCGAAGCGGCCGATGTCGTAGACCGTGCCCCGCTGCACGGCGAGCTGAGCGAGCGCCCTGCCGACCCAGGTCACGGCGTCGGCGAGAGGTGCCGCAAAGTACGCGGCCATGAGCCCCATGACTCCGCCGCCGATAATCGTCAGCCGCCCGGCCACCGTCACGCTCCTTCTCCGCGCTGGGATCAGGCCATCGTATAGGGCATACGCCGCAGGTCACAGCGCGCTCGCGAGCACCTCGCTGACGCTGACCCAGCGGCCCGAGGCGGCCGAGGTCTCCATCGCGCCGCACACCGCCTGCACTGCGGCGCCGTCGCGGAATCCCGGGCTCCACGGGGCGTCCGGCGCGTACAGCGCGAACTCCATCCCGTACCGCGCGATGCCGGGCAGGTCGATCCAGTGGACGGCCGCCGGCAGGTCGCCGAACCGCAGCATCACGGTGACCTGGTTCAGGGCCAGGCTGGCGTAGTCCAGCCGGGTCGGCTCGCCGAGCAGGCCGCGTACCTCAAGAGTCTGTGAGTATGTCAAGACAAAATATAAAACTGATTCCCACCTGCTACGTTCTGGGGCGGTACGGCGACAGATTAACTCTGCAGTGGTTACAATGTCCAAACAAATATGCCTAGTAGCCCGCCGGATGACGATGATGCCTGAACGCGAGGTCGGCGCGAGCGGCCCGATTACCATCGACCGGACCAGCCCGGTGCCGCTGTACTTCCAGCTGGCCCAGCACTTCGAGTCCGCCATCAGATCCGGCGCGCTCAAGGTCGGCGCCCGGCTGGAGAACGAGGTGCAGCTGGCCGAGATGCTCGGCCTGTCCCGGCCCACGGTCCGGGCCGCCTTCCTCTACCTGGCCAACAAGGGCCTGGTCGTCCGTAAGCGCGGCGCGGGCACCCTGGTGGCGAACGAGCGGATCGACCGCAAGGTCGAGCTGACCAGCCTCTACGACGACCTGGCGGCCAGCGGCCGCCAGCCCGCCACCCGCGTACTGAAGGCCGAGGTCAGCCACGCCAGCGACCAGGTCGCTGAGGCCCTGCAGCTGCCCGGGCGGGCGCTGGTGATGTCACTGGAGCGGATCCGCCTGGCCGACGGCGAGCCGATGGCCCTGATGCATAACTACCTGCCCGCCGGGCTGGTCCAGCTCAACGTCGAGCTGCTCGAGGAGCACGGCCTGTACGAGCTGCTGCGCGCGTCCGGCGTCGGGCTGTACTCGGCCAATCAGCGCATGGGCGCGAAGAACGCCTCGGCCTCCGAGGCCCGCACGCTGGACGAGACGCGCGGCACCGCGTTGCTCACCATGGAGCGCATCGCCTACGACCAGGCCGGCCGCCCCGTCGAGTTCGCCCGGCACCTGTACCGGGCCTCCCGGTACGCGTTCACCACGAGCTTCCCTCGGCCAGAGCCGGTCACCGGCTGACCGCTGCGGGTTTCGGCCCGCCCTGATCTGGCAGTATGTGGGGCTATGCCTGTCGGACGGCGATTCCGTGTCACGGTGGCCGTAGTGGCCGCGTGCTGCCTGCTGCCGTTGGCCTACTCGGTCTTTCACGTAGCTGCGCGCGGGCCTTCCCGCTCGGCGCCGGCACCGACCTCGACGCCCATGTCGGGGACCAGCGACCCGGCGGCCGTCGGCCCGACGCTGCAGATCATGCCCGCCCCATACCAGCTGCCGGCGCCGCTTTCCCGCGAGGTCGCGCTGCCCGGCACGGGCGGCCTGCTGATCGCGGGCGGGCTGACGTCCCAGGGGACCTCGACGGACGCGGTAACCGGCCTGGACCCGGCGACCGGCGTGACCCGTGCGGCCGGGCACCTGGCCGCCGCGACCCATGACGCCGCGGGCGCCAGCCTCGGCGGCCAGGCGTACGTATTCGGAGGCGGCACGGTGGCCAGCGTGCCCACCGTTCAGGCCCTCGGCGCCGGAACCTCATCCAAGGGCGCAGTGGTGGGCCGGCTGCCGGCCGCCCGTTCGGACGCCAGCGGCGTGAGCGACGGGTCGGTGGCCTACGTGATCGGCGGCTACAACGGCACCAGCTGGGATCCCCAGGTCCTGGCCACGCGGGACGGCCGGCACTTCCGGGTGGCCGCCCGGCTCCCGGTGCCGGTGCGGTACGCGGCGGTGGCCGCGGCCGCGGGGGAGATCTGGGTGTTCGGCGGCGAGACACGCTCGGGCCCCACGAGCACCGTCCAGCGGATCACCCCGTCGACCGGCCAGGCCACCGTGGCCGGGCACTTGCCGGCTCCGGTCCAGGGCGCGGCGGCGATCGTCCTGGACGGGCAGATCTACGTGGCCGGCGGCGTGGTCGCCGGCGCGACCAGCCCGATCGTGTATCGCTTCGACCCGGCCACCTCCACCGTGAGCGCCGCGGGCAAGCTGCCCGTGCCGGTCGCCTACGCCGCCGGGACGGTGACCGGTAGCGTCGGCTACCTGATCGGCGGCGAGGACGGGCCGCGCGCCGTACCCACGGTGACCACGCTCCGCCTGGTCCCGGCCGGCCGGGCCATACCGCAGGCCGCTCAGGAGCCGTGGCTCGCGCCCGCCACCGGGCCCGGCCTGCTCGCGCCGGGTTCCGATCCGTCGGTGCTGCCCGCCGATGTCCTCATTGCCGACCACCACAACAACCGGCTGCTGATCGTCGACCCGCAGGGCCGCGTCCGGTGGGAGTTCCCGCGCCCAGGGGACCTCGCGCCCGGCCAGACGTTCCTGGAGCCGGACGACGCGTTCTTCTCGCCCGACGGCCGGTACATCATCGCCACGCAGGAAGACGACTACGTCATCTCGGTGATATCCGTCGCCACCAGCAAGATCGTCTACCGGTACGGCGTGCCGGGCGTCCCCGGGGCCGGGCCGAACCACCTGTTCAACCCGGATGACGCGATGCTGACCCCCTCGGGCGTCATCGTCTCGGCCGACATCAAGAACTGCCGCGTGGTGATCATCACGCCGCCTGCGCACGTCCTGACCCGGGTCATCGGCCAGACCACCAACGCCTGCATGCACGAGCCGCCGCACCGGTTCGGCAGCCCGAACGGCGCGTTCCCCATGACCGACGGGAACTACCTGATCACCGAGATCAACGGCGACTGGGCCGACGAGATGTCCCTGCGCGGCGCCGTGTCGTGGGCCGCGAACCCGCCGGGGGTGCTGTATCCGTCCGATACCAATGAGGTGTACCCGGGTCGGTACCTGACCGTGGACTACTCCAACCCCGGCCAGGTCGTCGAGTTCACCTCCACCGGCCACCTGCTGTGGCGGATGGGCGGTTTCAACCAGCCCTCGCTGGCCCTGCCGCTGCCCAACGGCGACATCCTGCTCAACGACGACTTCAACCACCGCATCTGCGTGGTCGATCCGGTCACCAACCGTATCGTCTGGCAGTACGGCCACACCGGCAAGTCCGGGAGCGCGCCCGGTTACCTCAACGACCCGGACGGTGTGGACCTGGTCCCGCCCGACTCGCTGCTGGTCACCCACGCCGCCACCATGGGCGAACCCTGACCGCTGGCGGTCTGGGCCGGCTTGCCAGCTACGCTGGCTAGCATGTCCGATCACTACCGTGCGCCTGGTTGGTTCACGCGCAACGTCTTCAACGAGTTGGTGGCGTTGCTGACCAGGCGGGGCGTCAGTGTTCTCGGCTCGCGAGTCCTGGCGGTGAAGGGCCGGACGAGTGGTCAGTGGCGTACCACGCCGGTAAACCTTCTCACCTACGATGGCCGCCGCTATATCGTCGCGCCGCGCGGCGAAACGCAATGGGTGCGCAACTTGCGGGCGGCCGGAGCCGGTGAACTGCGGCTGGGCAGGCGTGCCGAAGGTTTCCGTGGCCGGGAACTCAGTGACGACGAGAAGGTACCGGTCCTGCGCGCCTACCTGAAGAGGTGGAAGGCAGAGGTCGGGATCTTCTTCGAGGGCACCGGCCCAGACTCAAGCGATGACCAGATCCGCGCCATCGCGCCCAAGCACCCGGCGTTCGAGGTGCTTCCGGTCAACTAAGCCGTCGAAGTCCGATGCCGCCGGGCGGCCGACACGGCGTGCGCGCCCGGCATAAGCATGTCGGCTGGCTCGCCATTCCACCTGAATCAGTGACCGCAATGCTGTAGCCGATCCGCGGCATGACAAGCCGTTTCCGCGGAAACGGCTTGTGAAATTCTGCACAAAGCGCTTCCGCGGGGAACGTCATGGCCGTGGCTGCTGGTGCTGTAGTGATCCGGGCCGGTGCGGGCGCCACCACTGCGGATGAGTACTCCAGGTCGGCAGTCAGGAAGCAGCGCGCCGCGGGAGCTTGGCCGGGGAGGAATGCCGCCCGGGCGGCTCGCGTTGACGCGCTGGTGAAGAAGATTGGCTTCCTGTCGTTCGGGCACTGGTCGTCGTCACCCGGCTCGCATACGCGGTCGGCATCGGATGCGTTGCTGCAGTCGATCGACCTGGCCGTCGCCGCCGAAGAGCTCGGCGCCGACGGCGCGTACTTCCGCGTGCACCATTTCGCGAGGCAACTGGGCTCTCCATTCCCGCTGCTGGCGGCGATCGGCGCGCGCACCAGCCGGATCGAGATCGGCACGGCAGTCATAGACATGCGCTACGAGAACCCGCTCTACATGGCAGAGGACGCCGGCGCGGCCGACCTCATCTCCGGCGGTCGCCTCCAGCTGGGGATCAGCCGCGGCTCGCCGGAGCAGGTGATCGAGGGCTGGCGATACTTCGGCTACCAGCCGCAAGAGGGTCAGACGGACGCGGACATGGCCCGCGGGCACGCCCAGGTGCTGCTCGAGGTGCTGGGCGGCGAGGGTTTCGCGCAGCCCGATCCCCGCCCGATGTTTCCGAACCCGCCAGGCCTGCTGCGCGTCGAGCCGTACTCAGAAGGGCTGCGTGACCGCATCTGGTGGGGTGCCGCGTCACAGCAGACCGCCACGTGGGCGGCCGAGCTGGGCATGAATCTGCAGAGTTCGACGCTGATCAACAACGAGTCGGGCAAACCCTTTCACCTGCAGCAGGCTGAGCAGATCCAGGCATTCCGTGATGCATGGCAGAAGGCTGGGCACGAGCGGGAGCCGCGGGTGTCGGTAAGCCGGAGCATCTTCGCCCTCGTCGACGACCGGGACCGGGCGTACTTCGGCCTCCGGAACCAGGACACCGACGAGATCGGGTTCATCGACGCGAAGACCCAGGCGATCTTCGGCCGCACGTACGCTGCCGAGCCGGATGTGCTGATCGAGCAGCTCAAGGAGGACGAGGCGATCGCAGCCGCCGACACGCTGCTGCTCACCGTGCCCAACCAGCTCGGCGTCGACTACAACGCCCACGTCATCGACAGCATCCTCACCCACGTGGCCCCTGCGCTCGGCTGGCGATAAGCCGGCTGGCGATCAGCCAGATCGGCCCCGGCTGGGCGTCGGCCGCTGCAGAGCAGATCTCCCGTCCGGCTGGCATCCTTGCACAGATGAGGCTGCTCCGCCGGATCGCGGTCACCATCGCGGGCACCGTGATCCTCGCCGTCGGTGTGGTGCTCTTGGTGGCGCCCGGGCCGGGCCTGGTGGTAATAGCGGTGGCGCTGGCCGTGTTCGCCATCGAGTACCAATGGGCCAGACGCCATCTTGCTGCTGTGCAGGCACGCGCCCGTTCGGCGGCTCTCAAGGCAGCAGCCAGCCGCGTCGCCACGGCCTGCACCGTCCTTTTCGGCGTTGGCGCCCTCAGCCTTGGCGCTGTGCTGGCACTGACGGACCTCCTGCCATTCTCCGGGATCGCAACCGGCGCGAGCGTGGCCATTGCGGGCCTGACCGTGCTGGCGACCATGGCATACGGCGTCCGGGAATTGCGACGTACCAAGAAGACCGAGGAGAACGAAGAGCTGAATAAGCCTTGTCCCTCCTACAGCAGCCTTGGTCGCCATAATGGCCGCATGATCGAGGAGCTGATCGGCCGGATGGCGGCCCTGCTTGAGCCGCTCCAGGCCGCAGCCGACCCGCGGCGGTACTTTCACGCGACCTACCAGCGCACTACGATCGCGGTCGCCGAGGAACTTAAGCGCGGCGGCTTCGCCGACCCGGAGTGGGTCGAGCGCTGGGACGTCGCATTTGCCGACCTCTACCTCGATGCCCTCCAGACCGCGCTGGCCGGACGCGAGCCCAGCCGGCCCTGGGCCATCGCGTTCGGTGCCCCCGCCGACCTGCCCGCGCTCCGCCACGTACTACTTGGCATGAACGCCCACATCAACTACGACCTGCCGCAGGCGCTGGTGGCGGTGATCACCGACGAGCAGTTCGACGATCCGGCGCTCCTCCAACGCCGGGAGGCCGATCACAAGGCTATCGACGCCGTGCTCGCTTCCCGGGTCGCCGCCGAGGACGACGAGCTGACCCAGATCTCCGGCCCGGGCACCTTCGTGGACCGGCTGCTCCGGCCGTTCAACCGGCTCGGCACCCAGCGCTTTCTGCGCGAGGCACGCGAGAAGGTTTGGGCCAACGCGATCGCGCTGAGCCGGGCTCGCCGTCAGGGGCCGGACGTATACACCGAAGTCCTGGCCGACCTCGAGGAGCTGAGCGCGGCCAAGGTCGCTGCCCTGATGGCGCCCGGCCCGGTGCTGCTGAAGCTCGCCGCTACCGGCTTCGGCGTCCGGCTACCCGAAAGCAGCAGACCACCGCGACCAGCCTCGTTAACCGCGGCCGGCCCGTCGGCCATGGCCGTCATGAGCCGCCCGGCCCGCAGCGTCCGGCGCGCCGGATGGTCGGCGGCGATGAGCACCAGCGTGCCGCCGGGACTCAGGAACGACGGGACTCGCGGTCGCCGGGCCGCCGTCTCCGCGACCAGTTCGGGTCGGCGGGCGCGGGTTTCTATGACATCGGCCAGCCGGTCTACTAGGTGACAAAAGCCAGACGCGTGCCGGAAAGCCGCGTCCGCCGCCCGGGAAAGACGACTGCGTCCTTTTCAGCCATAGTTTCCGGTTTCCGTAACGATGCGATAACGGCCGCTCCGTAGCGTGGCCTGTGTGCCACGAGCCCCATTCGCCCTGTATCAGCGCCACCGTCCCGCCCTCCGAATCGGCAGGGCGCAACTAGCAACCGAACGGAAACGGGGGTTTCCGATGAGTACTAGCGTGATGTTTCTTGACTGCCCGGCCTACATGGACCGGACCGGCGCGGCCCGGTGCGGGCTCCCGGCCGCGGTGGAATACCGGTACGCCGTCCGGTCCACCGACGGGCCGCTGGAGAGCGTCAAGATCCGGTGCCCGCGTGGTCACTGCTTCAACGGCCCGCTGGAGTCGCTGCTCTGGGACGAGGCCCCGGCCGCGAGCCCGCAGCGCGGCCTGGACAAGGACGCCTCACGACGGTCCGGCTGATTCAAGATGACCCTGATCGCCCACTGAAACCCTTTTCTGCCGAACGGGCCACACTGCGTGCGCCCCTCACAGGTAAGGCCGCTGCCGCTCCTTGGCCTTCTCGTAGCTGGCCCGCGCGGCCCTGGTGCTGGCCAGCTCGGCGATCTCGGCCACCGGCACGTCCCACCACGCGTCGCTGGACGGCGCGCCCAGCAGCGGGTCGGTCTCGATGTACACCAGCGTGGTCCGGTCCGCGGCCCGCGCCTTGACCAGCGCCCGGCGGAACTCCTCGATGGTCCGCGCGCGCAGCACGTACACACCGAGGCTGGCGGCGTTGGCGGCCAGGTCGACGGGCAGGAACCCGCCGTCGAGCCGCCCGTCGGGGCTGCGGTACCGGTAGCTGGTGCCGAACCGCTGCGCGCCGACCGACTCCGACAGGTTCCCGATCGAGGCGAACCCGTGGTTGTCCACGCAGACCACGACCAGCTTGACCCCCTCCTGCACGGCAGTGACCAGCTCGGTGGCCATCATCAGGTAGGAGCCGTCGCCGACCATGACGAACACCTCGCGGTCCGGGGCGGCCAGCTTGGCCCCGAGCCCGCCCGCGATCTCGTACCCCATGCACGAGTAGCCGTACTCGACGTGGTAGCCGCCCGGGTCGCGGGTGCGCCACAGCTTGTGCAGGTCCCCGGGCATCGATCCGGCCGCGCACAGCACGACGTCCCGCTCCCCGGAGACCTCGTTGACCACCCCGATGACCTCGGCCTGCGCGGGCCGAGGCTGGTGCCGGGTGGTGTAGGCGGCCTCCACCGTCGCCTGCCAGCGGGCCGACAGCTCCGCGGCCCGGACCCGGTAGGCCGGCTCCGCTTTCCACCCGGCCAGGGCTAGGGCCAGCGCGTCGAGCGCGGCCCGGGCGTCGGCCACCACGGCCACGCCGGACTGCTTGGCCGCGTCGAACGACGCGACGTTGATGTTGACGAACCGCACTCCCGGCTCGGCGAACGCGGTGCGGGAAGCGGTGGTGAAGTCGCTCCACCGGGTGCCGATGCCGATCACCACGTCGGCCTGGGCGGCTAGCTCGTTGGCCGCGGTGGTTCCGGTGGCGCCGATCGCGCCCGCGCACAGCGGGTTATCGGAACGCATGGTGCCCTTGCCGGCCTGGGTCTGGCCGACCGGGATGCCGAAGGTCTCGGCGAACGCCTTCAGCGCGTGCGTGGCTTCGGAGTACAAGACCCCGCCGCCCGCCACGATGAGCGGCCGCCGCGCGGACCGGATTGCCTCGGCCGCGCGGGCTACGGCCGCCGGGTCCGGCGGCGTCCGGGGGATGTGCCAGACCCGCTCGCGGAACAGCTCGGCGGGCCAGTCGTACGCCTCCGCCTGCACGTCCTGCGGCAGCGCCAGCGTCACCGCCCCGGTCTCGGCCGGGTCGGTCAGCACCCGCATGGCGGCCAGCAGCGCCGACGGCAGCTGCTCCGGCCGCCAGACGCGGTCGAAGAACCGGGACACCGGCCGGAACGCGTCGTTGACGCTGATGTCCTGGCCGGTCGGGTCCTCCAGCTGCTGCAGCACCGGGTCGGCCACCCGGGTGGCGAAGACGTCTCCCGGCAGCAGCAGCACCGGCAGCCGGTTGATGGTGGCCAGCGCCGCCCCGGTCACCATGTTCGTGGCGCCGGGCCCGACCGACGACGTGCAGGCCAGCGTGGACATCCGGTTCCGGGTCCGGGCGAACGCCACCGCGGCGTGCACCATGGCCTGCTCGTTGCGTCCCTGCAGGTACTTCAGGCCGCCGTCGTGGTCCGGGGAGAGCCCGGCTCCCAGCTCCGCCTCCAGCAGGCCCTGGCCCAGGCCCGCCACGTTGCCGTGCCCGAAGATGCCGAAGCAGCCCTCGATGAGCCGGTGCTCGGTGCCGTCGCGTTCGCTGCGCTGCGCGGCCAGGAAGCGCACCACCGCCTGCCCGACCGTCAGCCGTACCGTCGTCATGGCGTGCTCCAGGTGGTCACCCGGGGATCGACCGGTTGGTTCTTCCACTGCTCGCGCACCCATGAGTGCGCCGGGTCGTCGCAGATCAGCCATTCCCGTGCCCCGGGTCCGGCCATCACGTTCAGGTAGTACAGGTCGTAGCCGGGCGCTGCCATCGACGGCCCGTGCCAGCCGTGCGGGATGATCACCACGTCCCCGCTGCGGACCTCGGCCAGCACGTCGGCGGGCCGGTCGGGCGTGCCGTACACCCGCTGGTAGGCCACGCCCGGGCCGGATCCAGGAACCGGGCCGTCTGCCACCTCGAAGTAGTAGATCTCCTCCAGGACCGATTCGCCGGGCCGCTGCGTGTCGTGCTTGTGCGGCGGGAACGACGACCAGTTCCCGGCCGGGGTGAACACCTCGCAGGCGATCAGCCGGTCGGCTTCCAGCACGTCCGGGGTGCCGAAGTTGTTGACCCGCCGCGAGCAGGCCCCGGCCCCGCGCACCTCGACCTGGACCTGGTCCGCCTTCACGTGGCGGAACGGAAGCCCCTCCGCCTGGGAGCGGGCGCAGGCCAGCGCGAACCGGCCGCCGTGGGGGGTGCTGATCTGGTAGGCGGTGTCCCGGGGCACGTAGGCGCAGTCGGTGACCGCGGAGAACACGTCGGCGCGGCCGGCCAGATCCGCGCCGCCTGCGTCGGTGTCCACGGCGCACGAGCCGGTCAGCGGCAGCACGATCATCTCGTTCCCGCCGGTGTCGCCCAGCTCGGTGTCTCCCGCGGCCAGGTCCAGTACGCGCAGGCCGCTATACCCCCAGCGCGCGACCTCGGGCGTTATGCGGACGATCTCTCGTCCGTCGGCCGTGCTCCCGGCCGGGAAATGCCAGTTCACCGCCTCATTATGGATAGTCATGGACGCACCGTACATCGTGGACCAGAGCGCGGGCGGCCCCGCTCACACACCGGACCCCCGCAGGAAGTCCTCGACCTCTGCGGTGGTCGGCATCGCCGAGGAGCACTCCAGCCGGATGGTGACGATCGCCCCGGCCGCGTTGGCGAAGCCGATGATCCGCTCCAGCGGCCACCGGACCAGCAGCCCGTGGCACAGCGCGCGCCGCCGAACCCGTCGCCGGCGCCGATCCCGTTGGCCATAGCGGCCGAACGGATCCGCGCCGGTCCGGGTGATGACCGCGGACGTGCGGCCGTGCCGGGCCGCGGCGACCGCGACGTTCGTCGCGCTGCCGCCCAGGAACTTCCCGAACGTCTCGACGTCCTCCAGCCCCACCCCGGTCTGCAGCGGGTAGATATCCACCCCGACCCGGCCCATGGTGAGCACGTCGTAGCTCACCGCTGCTCCTCATGTCCGGTCACTGCGCCTCGTTCACTGCTGCTTATTCGCTGGCGGACCTCGGCCATCTGCACCGGCTGCTGGCGGTGCCGGGACAGCTCGCAGGCCTCGGCCACGTAGAACGCCTCCAGGGCGTCCTGCACGGTGCACGGGCTGGGCGTCTGCCCCGCCGCGACCCCGATGAACGCGGCCAGCTCGGCGACGTACGCGTCCCCGAACCGCCCCGTGAAGTCGCGGTGGGCCGGGCCGGCCGGGAAGCGCTCGCCCGGCTCGGCCGAGCGCAGCGCCATATGGTCGTCCAGCCCGGCGCAGACGCTGCCCGCCGAGCCGAACAGCTCGAGCCGCACGTCGTAGCCGGCCTCGTTGTACCGGCTGCAGGACACCACGGCCAGGGTGCCGTCGTCGAGGGTCAAGGTGGCGCTGGCCGTGTCGACGTCGCCGGCGGCCCGGAAGAACTCCTCACCCCGGTTCGCCCCCGTTGCGTAGACCTGCCTGACCTCACGGCCGGACACCCAGCGGATCGAGTCGAAGTCGTGCACCGCGCAGTCGCGGAAGATCCCGCCCGACCCCGGGATGTACCCGGCCGGCGGCGGCGCCGCGTCGAACGTCGTCGACCTGATCGTGTGCAGCCAGCCGAGCGATCCCGACTGCGCCGCCTCCCGGGCCGCCCGGTACCCGGCGTCGAACCGCCGCTGGAACCCGATCTGCACCGCCGTCGCGCTGCCGCTGGCCGACTTGATCACGTCCAGCGTGCCCTCCGCGTCGGACGCGACCGGCTTCTCGCAGAACACCGGCACCCCGGCCTGCACGCCGCGCTTGATCAGCTCTGGATGCGTGCCGGTCGGGGCCGCGATGACCAGCGCGTCGATACCCGCATCGAGCAGTTCCGTCACCGACTCGGCGGTCTGCGCCCCCAGTTCCCCGGCGACCTGCCGCGCCCGGTCCAGGTCCGCGTCCGTGATGATCAGCGAGTCAACCCCCGGCAGGCCGCGCAGCGTGCTGGCGTGGAACACGCCGATCCGCCCTACCCCGATGAGTCCGATACGCATGAGGTTCCCCTGCGCTGCCCGGTGATCTGGTGCTCACAGCCTTGTCGGGCCCTGGGAGCATGTCAAGGTGATGTCTTATTGATAGTACATACTCTAAGGCAGACATTAGCGGAGCTACCGGCCGCTCCCGCCGGCTCCGGCGCCGCCGTGGCGGTACGCTGCTTGCGGCCTTGATAAACGCGTCGTCCAGGAGCCGCAAGCTCATGCTGAGCCAGCACGTCATCGATTCCCTGTTCCCGTCGGATCTGCCCGAGCCCGGGCACTGGGAGCGCCGCTATCCGCCACGCGACCTGCCCGAAGGCGCCGAAGTCACCCGGTTCTCGCCCAGTCCGACCGGCTTCCTGCACATCGGCGGCGTGTACGTGGCCACCATCGACGTAGATGTCGCCCGGCACTCCGGCGGCCGTTACCTGGTCCGCCTGGAGGACACCGACCAGGCCCGGGTCACCGAGGGCGCGGCCGAGCAGTTCGCCGAGGCGTTCGCCTACTTCTCCATCCGCCCCGACGAGGACGACCAGACCGGCCACTACGGGCCGTACGCGCAGTCCGGGCGCGCCGCCACCTACCTGACCTACGTCCGCGAACTGCTCCGCCAAGGCAAGGCGTACCCGTGCTTCGCGACCAAGCAGGACCTGGAGGAGATCACGGCCCGGCAGCGGGCGGCAGGCGCCCTGCCGGGCTACTACGGCCAGTGGGCCATCTGGCGCGATGCCCCCGAAGAGCAGGTCACCGAGCGGCTGGCCGCCGGGGATCCCTACGTGGTCAGGTTCCGTTCCCCGGGCGTGGCCGGGGCGAGGGTGAGTTTCACCGACGCGATCCGCGGCGAGCTGACCCTCGACGACAACCGCAACGACGCGGTGATCCTGAAGAGCAGCGCCACCGAATCGAGGCTGCCGACCTACCACTTCGCGCACGCCGTCGACGACCACCTGATGCGGGTCACCCTGGTCATCCGCGGCGAGGAGTGGATCTCCTCGGTGCCGTTGCACCTGCAGCTGTTCGACGCGCTCGGTTTCCCCCGCGTCCGGTACGCGCACGTTGCCCTGCTGATGAAGCAGGACGGGGGAAGCCGCCGCAAGCTGTCCAAGCGGAAGGACCCGGAAGCCAGCGTCACCTTCTACATCGAGCAGGGCTTCCCGGCCCCGGCCGTGCAGTACTACCTGCGCGGCCTGGCCAACGGCCGGCTGGCCGAGATGCCGCTGAGCCAGGCGCTGACCGAGCCGATCCGGCTGTCCGAGATGGGTACCGCGGGCCCGCTGGTCGACATGGTCAAGCTCGACGACATCTGCGCCGACTACATCGCCACCCTGCCCGGTGAGCAGATCCTCGCCGAGGTCACCACCTGGGCGCAGCGCTACGCCCCCGACCTCGTGCCGGTCCTGGAAGCCGAGCGGCCGCTGGCGCTGCGCGCCCTGGCCATCGAGCGCGAAGACACCGACAAGCCGCGCAAGGACCTGCGTAAGTGGGCGGACTTCCCGGCCGTCTACGGCTACTTCTTCCCGGAGCTCTTTACCGTCGTCACCGACCCCGCCGACCCCCGGTTCGGCGGCCTGGACCCCGACCTGGTCCGCGCCGTCGCCGACGCCTTCGCCCGCAGCTACCAGCCGCCGGGGGTGGACACCGACTGGTTCGGTCAGATCCGCCAGCTCGCGGCGGACCTCGGATTCGCCCCCAACCAGAAGGTCTACAAGCAGGACCCGGAGGCCTACCCGGGCTCCATCCGCGAAGCCTCGCAGATCATCCGGATCCTGCTCACCGGAACGCCGCGCAGCCCGGACCTGGCGTCCGTGGCCGCCGCGCTCGGCACCGACGAGGTACTCCGCCGGATCCGCGCGCTCCGGTAACGTTCCCGGAACGATCCGGGCGTACCGTGGCCTTTCGTGAGGTACCGCAGCCGGTCGCAGGCGCTCGGCTGGGCGCTGGCCGTCTTCGCCGTGTTCGTGGTTCTGGCGGCCATGGTTTTGCTCGGGCTGAACGCCAGCCACGTGGGCTCGGGCCGGATGTTCGCCGATGCCGTCTTGGCGGTCGCGGTCCTGGTGTATACGGGGACCGGCCGCCTGATCACCAGCCGCCTGCCGGGAAACGCCATCGGCTGGCTGCTCGGCCTGGTCGGCCTGTCGGTGGCGGCGGCTACGTTCGCCGAGCAGTATGCGCTGTACGGGCTGGCCACGGCCCCTGGATCGGTGCCCGCGGTCCGCCAGATCGGGGCCCTGGCCGGTGGCTTCGCCTCGCTGACGGTGGTGCTGCTGGCCTTTCTCATCCTGCTGTTCCCGGACGGGCGGCTGCCGTCGCGCCGCTGGCGCCCGGTGGCCTGGGCGATGTTCGTGGTCGCGGTCGGCTGGGCTACACAGGGATTTCAGGCCGGAACCACCGTCACCGGCGGGCTCACCAACGCGCTGCTAGCAGCGAAGGTCACCTACCCGAACCCGTTCGGGATCTTCCCGCGCCACGGCTGGTACAGCGATCTGCTGAGGGTGATATTCATCCTCGCGATCGTCACTGGGCTGCTGATCGTGGCCTCGGTCCTGATACGGCGGCGCGGGGCCAGCCCCGAGTTGCGCCGACAGCTGGCCTGGCTGGGCTATGTCGGCGTGCTCACCGTCCTATGGGTCGTCGCGCTGTCCCTGGCCTCTGTGCTCGCACCCGCCGCGGCCAACACCTGGCTCGGCACCTTGATCTGGGGCTTCCTTACGCTCACCCCGGTCGCTGGCATTCCGCTGGCCTGCGCGGTGGCGATCCTGAAATACCGGCTCTACGAGATCGACAAGATCATCAGCCGGACCCTGGCCTACGCGATCGTGACCGGGCTGCTGGTCGGCATATACGCCGGGCTGGTGCTGCTGGCCACCCAGGTACTCACGATCAAGTCGCCGGTCGCGGTCGCGGGCTCCACGCTGGCCGCCGCGGCGCTGTTCACCCCGCTGCGGTCCCGGGTGCAGCACCTGGTGGACCGCAAGTTCAACCGGACCCGCTACGACGCCGACCGGACCCTGACCGCGTTCGCAACCCGCCTCAAGGACGCCGTCGACCAAGAAGCGGTCCGCGCCGACCTGCTCCACGTGGTCCAGCGCTCCCTGGAGCCCACCCACGCCGCGGTCTGGGTCCGGCCGGTCCGGTAAAGGCCAGCTCAGCCCATCATCACCGGGGGCGCGGCTGGTGGCGGCACCGGTGCTGTTCTTCCCCGCCGACGTGATCGTTGACGCCGAGCTCGGCTGCCTGCTCCGGCTGATCTCGTTCGCAGGCGACAGGCCAGAGTCGTGGTACGAGCTGAGCGGCATCGGCATCGGCACCGAGCCGGTCCCGGCCGCGGAGTTCCGCCTGGATATCCCGCCCGGCGTCCGCGTCGTCGAAGAGACGGGTCACCCGGTCACCGACACGACGGCGGTCATGCCGGGCCCGGCCGGAACCGTGATCCGCGCCGCCGCCGACGTGGTCCGCCGGACGAGTGACGCGGTCTCCGCCACCAGGAGTTTCCTGGATGACCTGCGCGGCAGGAGCAGTAGTTAAAAGTCCGCGCGGAAGGGTAACCGCGTGGAACAGGACGAACGGCTCCGGTTTTCGTTCGGCGCGGCGGCGGCCGCATACGCTGAGCACCGCCCGGACTACGCGCGGGCCGCGGTGCGCTGGGCGCTGGGCGCGCGCCCGGCCCGCGAGTGCTCGACCTCGGCGCCGGAACCGGCAAGCTAACGGCCGTGATGGCCGCGCTGGGCGCCGACGTCATCGCGGTCGAGCCCGACCCCGCGATGCGGGCCGGACTGCGCCGCGCCCTGCCGGATGCCCGCGCCCTGCCGGGTCGCGCCGAGGCGATCCCGCTGCCGGCCACGTCCGCCGGACCTGCACCGTTGGCGCGCTCCCCCTAGTGACCTCACGACCGAAGAAACGTTCCAAGTTTGGCAGGGCTCAGCGATAGTTGACTGGTAATGATCGTTTCGGTGAGGAACACAGCAGGCGTGCTCTTCTCGATGAGCGGGACTGCCCCGACGTCAGAATCGCCTGGGACCGGGACTCGCGCAACGAGCTGTAAATGCCTCGGGGCAGGATCTGGGCCAGACAGTCACCTCGATGGTCACAGTCGAAGAGCTCGGGAACTCGTCGGCACCCTGGTCTTTCAAGATCTGCCCGCCGTCCGGCGCGTGCGGCTGGGTCACCGGAGCGTCGCGTCCGCGAGCACCTGTACCTCAGCGGGTGGTCAATAGCATCACCTAGCAGCCAACCGCGCCCGCCGACCGGCGCGACGGCAGTTCACTAAGTGAACTCGCCTGGCCTTGCTAACCGCCGAGGCATCAGCTCGCTACGGTCCACCGGCCCGTCTGCGGGCCAAGGCCGGTGTCCAGGGTGTAGGTGATTTCCCTGATCGTCGCCGCGCTGGGCACGTCGAACAGGACGCACCCGGTTACCGAGGCACCGGGTGCGATGCTGGCGGAGTCGGAGAGCAGCGGGCAGCCCGTGACCGTGACGAACGTGTCTCCGCTGTAGGATTTCCCGGCCGTGTCGATGACCGCGGCTTCGAGGGCGGGGGTCGGGCTGTACGGCACGCGTCCGGTGTTGTCGAAGTGGAACTGCACCGTGTAGTACCGTTCACCGGCCGCGGGGCCAAAGAGCGGATCGGATGCCGTCGCTGAGTTGATGACCCGGACGGGGGTGATAGTCACCTGCTCGCCGCTGCTGATCCCGGCGAGCGTGATGGCCGAGTCGAATGATGCCGTCGTCGTGCTGGTCGGGGGCAGATTCACGTTCACCGACACGGACACCGTCGGCACCGGGACCGACGCCTGGCTCTGCGCGGCCGGGGCGGTGCTGGGCCAGATCAGTGCGATCAAGCCGGCGATGGCTACCTTGCCCCCCACGATGAGGCCCGCCACGAGAGCGGTTGCCAGCAAGCCACGTGGCCGCCGCCGCAACTTGACTCGCGCCTCGTCCTCCGTCAGGGACGGCGGTTCTTGGGACGCCTGCTCCGCCCGCAGCTGCCCGTCGGACCCGGCTGACACGGTTGTCGGTCCCCGGGCCGCTTTCTCTCTTCTGTACAGCAGCCAGTTGCGCACCATCTTCACAAGGAAGATCACGACCACGACCGAGGCACCGATGAACAACAGGCTGACGCAGATGGCGACGATGGCGATCCTGCCGTTGCTGACCAGCGCCGCGCCCAGCCCCCATTTCCATAGCGGTTCACGGACCAGGAACGGATGGTTGAGCGGGACCTGCTCTGGCCAGGTGGCGCTCATTCCCGCGCCGCCGGTTTGCAGAATGCCGTCGGTGCTCGTGGAGCAGACATTCCCGCTGCTGGGGTAATACGAGCAGGTTGTCTGCCACGACTGCGGCACGAATATGACGCTATTCCCGCCTGACAGGTACGAGATCCCGTTGACAACGCCGGGCAGAAAGAGCACGCCGAGCCCAAGGACGCACGCCAGCATCACCCAGGCACCCAGGAACGAGAATCCGTGCTGGGGGGGATACCGGTACGCATGCGCTCGGCGCGAGTGCTGATCCTCGAACGAGACGGCCTGCCAGCGCAGAACGGCGGACCGGCGTCTGAGCAGCACGCTGTCGACTATCACCACGACCACCCCGATGATGGTCAGGGCGGCGAGAACCATCATGATGACCAGGATCGCGACGGGTCCCGATCCTGTCGCCGAGTACCGGTTGGAGTAGACGGCGCTGGCCAACAGGAATGCGAGGAAACCGCCGGCCGCGGTCCAGGCCCAGCCGCGCCGCCGGTACAGCAGGTGCACAGTCCTGACTAGCTGAGTATCCGAGCTGGCCACCGGGGCGCCCGGAGCCGCAGGCTGGGATGGGGATCTCACTACGCAAGCGTAGATCCGCTGTGCCGACAGTAGCCCTATTACGTTGGATTGCTATAGCCGACCCGGTGCGCCGCCGCCCAGCATGTACGCCCAGGCGTGCTGATCCGCCAGTGGATCGAACAGCAGCGCGACGCCGCTGAGGCAGCGGACGCAGTGGATCTCCCCGCACGGGTCGAGCGCCTCGAAGCGCAGTCTTCCGCGACACGCTAGCGTCGTAAGTCCTCTGCTCGCGCCAGTTAGGGGTCGAACGTGGCTTCGATCACCAGACGGCGCGCTGAGCTGGCCTGACGGTTGTGGGATTTATCAAAGATCGCTCTAGGTATTACGGTCCAAAGAGGAGTGCCCGCAAGGCGGCTCCGCTTGACGGGCGCGATGGCCTAGCCTTAGACCCGAACGAGAGTTCACCCGCGATCAAGATGCCGTCCGGCACCGGCGTTAGGCCTACGGCATACCACAGTGGCCAGATTTACCAAGTCCACTACGCCGGAGCAGGGCTTACCTCAGCTAGCGTGATGGCCTGGGCGGATGGTTGGGGGATTTAACCAAGACGGCTCTAGGGATTTGTTGCCCAGCTCCCCATGAGTTCGGGCTGGTCAGGGTGGGTATCGTGGAAGCCGACTTGGCACGCTGGTCCTAGGCCGGGAAGTCCGTGCTCAGCGGTAACGTTCCCGGAACGGTCCGGGCGTAGCGTTGCTGTCATGGATGAGGCGCGGCCAGGGCAGGGGCGCGTGCCGGTGATGGCGGGCCCCCCGGCCTGGCGGTTCGCGGTGTTGTCGCCGACCACGGCGTCGGTGCTCGGCTCGGTGCTCGGCGCGGTGGTCGTCGTGCTGGTGGCTGTGTCCGTTCCGCTGGCTGGTCTGGCCCGCGAGTTCCCACGGCAGGCCACTCCCGCCATAGCGCCGGGAGCGGCCGATACCGTTCAGCCGAGCTGTCAGAGCGGGTAGGTGGCCTCGATCACGAGACGACTCGCTGGGCTGGCCGGACGGTTGGGGGATTTATTCAAGACCGCTCTTGCCATCACGATGCCGCATCCGTCGGTTGCCCGGCAGCCGCCGGTAACCAGGAGCGGGAACTCAGCCGGGACGGTCGATGGCGTACCAGGCGACCTGGGCGGTCCGGAACGCGATCTCGCCCTGGAACACCAGGCCGCACTTCTCCATGACCCGCCGGGAGGCAAGATGCCCGGCGGCCGTCGCGCTGATGATCCGCGGCAGCGGCGTGCGGGCCCAGCCGAAGCGGATCGCCTCCGTGGCGCCCTCGGTGGCCAGGCCGCGGCCCCAGAACTCGGGCGAGAGCTCGTAGCCGACCTCCCACTTGTCCGGGCCTGGCCAGTCGGCGAGCAGGTTCAGCCCGATCCGCCCGATCCAGCGACCGCTCTCTTTCTCGATCGCCGCCCAGGGGCCGTACCCGTACTCCTCCCACATCGCCCGCGAGCGCTGCGTGATCGACCGGATGGTCTCGAGGGGCATGGGCTGGCCGCCGCTGATGAACCGCATGGCCTCGGGGTCCTGCAGGACCCGAGCGAACTCCTCGAAGTAGGAGTCGCTCCATGGCTCAAGCAGGAGCCGCTCGGTCTCGGCGTCGTCCGTCATCCCGGCGCCGAGCGTACTCCCGGCCGCCATCACCGCGGTAGTACGCTGCCCGTGGTCACGTGTCAGCGACGCCAGGAGGGCAACATGCCGCTGTTCTCGAATCCGCAGAGCCCGGACCCGGGGGCGTGGGAGCCGGAGGCGGCCGAGGGCCGGCTGGCCAAGACGGTCGGCGCCAGCGAGGCCGGCGTATTCACCTCTGACCTGTCGGTATCGGAGTACGTGCTGCTCGGAGAGGCCGGATTCGAGCCACTCGGGTTCGTGGTCGGCTCCTCGATCTACCACGTCGGCCTCCAGATCGGCCGCTGGAACAAGAACCAGGAGCTGCAGGTCCTGACCCAGGCCATGTACCACGCCCGGGAGCTGGCCATGGACCGGATGCGGTCCGAGGCCGACCACCTGAGCGCCGACGGCATCGTCGGCGTCCAGCTCCGGATGCAGATGTACGCCTGGGGCCAGAACTGCCTGGAGTTCGTGGCCACCGGGACCGCGGTCCGCCACCTGGTCGGCCAGGGCGCGCACCGTGCGCCCGACGGCCGCGCGTTCACCTCTGACCTGTCGGCTCAGGACTTCTTCCGACTGCTGGCGGCCGGCGCGGTGCCGGTCGCCTTCGTGCTCGGCACCTGCGTTTATCACATCGCCCACCAGACCGTGATGCAGAGCCTGCGCCAGGCCTACCAGAACCAGGAAATGATGCAGTTCACCCAGGGCGTCTACGAGGCTCGTGAGCTGGCCCTGACCCGGATGCAGGCCGAAGCCGCGCAGGCCCGCGCGTCCGGCATCGTCGGCGTGACGGTAGACGTCAAGAACCACGTCTGGGGCGCGCACGCGACTGAGTTCCTGGCCACCGGCACCGCCGTCCGTCGGCTCACCGACGAGCACCGGCTGCCCGAAACCTCCCCCAAGCCGACCTTTACCCTAGGCCTGGACAACTAGAGCCCGGATAGCTAGGGCCAGCGGCCGTCTAGTCACCGCGCCGCCACGTCCGCGATGGTGACCCGGCGACCCGCGGGCGCAACGCCGAACCCGGCCCCGGAGAGCAGATCTCCCCTCGGATGTGTCAGCGTGCCCGAGGGGAGACCTACTCCAGCACCCTGACCTTGGCGGCCTCACCCACCCGGCCGCTGCCGTTGAGCACGTTCGAGACCGTCTGCCTGCCGACGCCTGCGGCCAGGGCCACATCCTGAATGGTTACCTGACCCGCGGCGGCCGGACCGGTCTGGCCTGATCGAGACCTGGTCACTCAGTTACGGTACAACCCCGCACCAGTCACCCCTTGACATCACGTAGCTACAGCGCTCGATGTGATAGATCGTTCTATCACCTAGTGTGCCCCGGCCGCTCGTGGCCGGGGGGACGGTCCCGGTCCGGAGGGGGGAACCGTCATGCAGCGAAGAACTCATCTGCGATCAGGCCAAACCCCATCGGACCGCCGCTCACGCGGCTCCCGGCGGTCCCGGGGATCCTGAGCCCTCCGGGAACGCCGGGACAGGGCCGGTGCTCAGCCGCCGATCACCTCATCGGCCCCCCGGGCATTGATCACCCGCTCCGGCGAGATACCGAACTTCTCGGCCCGCGCCGTCCCGTTACCGAGCCAGTCGAGCTGGCCCGGCGCGTGCGCGTCGGTGTCGATCGCGAACCGGCAGCCGGCCTCGGCCGCCAGCCCCAGCAGCCGGTCCGGCGGATCCATGCGCTCGGGCCGGCAGTTGATCTCCACCGCGACGCCGTGCTCCCGGCAGGCGCCGAACACCGCCGCCGGATCGAACACCGACTCAGGGCGCCGGCCCCGCCCCCTCTGGTCGCCAGCACCGAGCAGCCGGCCGGTGCAGTGCCCGAGCACGTCCACGTGCGGGTTGCGGATCGCGGCCACCATCCGCTTGGTCATCGGCCCGGCGGGCATCCGCAGCTGGGAGTGGACGCTGGCCACCACCACGTCCAGCCGGGCCAGCAGGTCCTCGCGCTGGTCGAGCGAACCGTCCTCCAAGATGTCGACCTCGATCCCGGACAGGATCCGGAACGGCGCCAGGTCCGCGTTCAGTGCCTCGATCAGCTCGAGCTGAGCTTCCAGGCGCGAAGCCGACAGGCCGTTGGCCACCGTCAGCCGCGGCGAGTGATCGGTCAGCGCGATCCACTCATGCCCCAGCGCCCGGGCCGCCTCGGCCATCTCCCGCGGCGGGCTGCCGCCGTCCGACCAGTCCGAGTGCGTGTGGCAGTCGCCGCGCAGCGCATCGCGCATCGCGTCGCGTTCCGGCGGGGGCTGTTCGCCGAGCAGCCGGGTCAGGTAGCCGGGCTGCTGGCCGGCCGCGGCCTCCGCGATGACCTGGGCGGTGGTCGCGCCGATGCCCGGCAGCGCCGCCAGCGTGCCTGCCTTCAGCCGCCGCTCGAGCTCGCCCGGCGGCAGGTCGTCGACCACCTGCGCGGCCCGCCGGAAGGCCCGGACCCGGTAGGTCGGGGCCCCGCCCCGCTCCAGCTCGAACGCGATCCGCCGCAACGCCTGCCCAGGGTCCACTGGTGATCTCTACCCCGGTCGTTCGCCGGGCATCCCCGCCGGGTCGGGCACAATTGAGCCCGTGCAGGTCGCGATGCTCGGGCCACTGGAGGTCCGTACCGACGTCGACCCCGGGGAGATCGTCGAGGTGCCGCCCGGTCCTGACACGCCGCCCAGATCGCGCTGACGCGGCTGACCCGGCGCTGACATCCCGCTGACACGGGCGCCCGGTGAGGTCGCACCATGAGATAACTACAAGGAACAGGACCTATCCAGAACGGGGGCGCCATGTTCCACGTGGACTCCGAGGTCGGCCGGCTGCGGCAGGTGATCCTGCACCGTCCCGACCTCGAGCTCAAGCGCCTCACCCCGGACAACGCGGCCGACCTGCTGTTCGACGACGTGCTCTGGGTCAGCCGGGCGCAGGCCGAGCACGACGCGTTCGCCGAGGTGCTGCGCTCGCGCGGCGTCGTGGTCCACTACTACGGCGACCTGCTGGCCCAGACCCTGGAGATCCCGGAGGCCCGCGGGTACATCCTGGACCGGGTGTTCGACTGGCGCTGGCACGGGCCGCTGGCCGCCGCGACCCTGCGGGCCTCGATGGACGGGCTGGACTCGGCCCGCCTGGCCGCGTTCCTGGCGGGCGGGATCACCAAGCGCGAGATCGCCGAGCTCGGCCCGGAGCCTAAGAGCATCGCGTTCCATTCCCTCGACCCCGACGGTTTCGTGCTCGCTCCGCTGCCGAACCTGCTCTACCAGCGCGACACGTCATGCTGGATCTACGGCGGCGTCTCGGTCAACGCGATGCGCCTGGCCCGGATCCGGGAGACCGTCACCGACGTGGCCATCTACCGCTGGCATCCGATGTTCGCTGAGGCCCGGTTCGATGTCTGGTACGACGGCGCCGACGCCGCGCCGGCCACCATCGAGGGCGGCGACATCCTGGTCATCGGTAACGGGGCGGTGCTGGTCGGGATGAGCGAGCGGACCACCCCGCAGGCCGTCGAGGTGCTCGCCCACCGGCTCTTCGAAGCCGACGCGGCCCGCTGCGTGGTCGCGATCGACATGCCCAAGACCCGCGCGTTCATGCACCTGGACACGCTGCTCACCATGGCGGATTACGGCGTCTTCACCAAGTACGCCGGGATGGGCATGCTGCCGTCCTACACGGTCGAGCCGGGCGCCACCGCGACCGAGCTCAAGGTCACCGACCATCCGCCGCAGGACATGCACCGGGCCATCGCCGCCGCGCTCGACCGGCCCTTCATCACCGTGCTGACCGCCGTCCAGGACGTCCACGCCGCGCAGCGCGAGCAGTGGGACGACGGCTGCAACGTGCTGGCCGTCGAACCGGGAGTGGTCGTGGCCTACGAGCGGAACGTGACCACCAATACTTACCTGCAGGACAACGGCATCGAGGTGCTCACCGTCGCCGGCGGCGAACTCGGCCGCGGCCGGGGCGGCCCCCGCTGCATGAGCTGCCCCATCGAACGCGACGCCTGAGCCAGGCCGGACGGCGGCACGTTAGCATGAGGCCATGAGCAGCAGCCGGATGCCGGCCGTGTACCTGAGCCACGGCGCGCCGCCGCTGGCCGACGACCCGATCTGGCCGGGGGAGCTGGCGACGTGGGCTAAAGCGCTGCCGCGGCCGGAGTCGATCCTGGTCATCTCGGCGCACTGGGAGAACGCGCCGACCTCGGTGAGCGCGACCCGCACGGTCCCGCTGTACTACGACTTCTGGGGCTTCCCCAAGCACTACTACGAGGTCACCTACCCGGCGCCCGGCGCGCCCGCGCTGGCCGAGGCGGTGCGCAAGCTGCTCGGCGGCCAGGTGCACGAGCACGCCGACCGGGGCCTGGACCACGGCGCGTACGTGCCGCTGGTCGAGATGTACCCGCAGGCCGATGTGCCGGTCATCCAGCTGTCCATGCCCACCTTGAACCCGCGCGAGCTGATGGACCTGGGCCGCAAGCTCGCCCCGCTGCGCGACGAGGGCGTGCTGATCATGGGCAGCGGGTTCTTCACCCACAACCTGCGGGAGTTCGTGTTTGAGGGTCCCGTGCCGGAGTGGTCGCGTGATTTCGACGAGTGGGGCCGGGACGTGCTGGCCGGCGGCGATGTGGACGCGCTGCTCGACTTCCAGCACAAGGCCCCGGCCGCGCACACCGCGCACCCGCGTACCGAGCACTTCGCGCCGCTGTTCGTCACCCTCGGCGCGGGCGAGTCCGACCTGGCCGGGCAACGCCCGGTGATCGAGGGCTTCTGGGGTGGCCTGGCCAAACGCTCGGTCCAGCTGGGCTGACGGTCACAAGGTGAGACACGTGATCTTAGGGGCTGTCTAGCACCCATCCGGACGGCCTATGGTCTAGACATGACCACGAACGACACGCTGCGCGTAACCGACTCACGAACCGGCCGCAGCTACGAACTCCCTATCGTCGATGGCGCTATCCGCGCGATGGACCTACGGCAGATCAAGACGTCCGAAGATGACTTCGGACTGCTCTCCTACGACCCGGCCTTCCAGAACACCGCGAGTTGCCGCAGCGCCATCACCTTCATCGACGGCGACAAGGGCATCCTGCGCTACCGCGGCTACCCGATCGAGGAACTGGCCGAGCGCGCGTCCTTCCTCGATGTGGCCTGGTTGCTGCTGCACGGCGACCTGCCGGACAAGAAAGAGTCGGCCGCCTGGGCCTACCAGATCGCCCATCACACCTACGTGCACGAGAACGTCAAGAAGTTCATCGACGGCTTCCACCACGATGCCCACCCGATGGGCATCCTGGTCAGCACCCTGGCCGCGCTGTCCACCTTCTACCCCGAGGCGAAGGCGGTCCACAACCGGGCCAACCAGGATGAGCAGGTCGTGCGGCTGATCGCCAAGATGCCCACGCTCGCGGCCTTCGCCTACCGGCACGCGCGGGGGCTCCCGTACGCCTACCCGGACGATGACCTGTCCTACGCGGGCAACTTCCTCAACATGATGGCGAAGATGACCGAGCCCAAGTACAGCCCCAACCCGGTGCTCGAGCACGCCCTGGACGTCCTGTTCATCCTGCACGCCGACCACGAGCAGAACTGCTCCACCAACGCGATGCGCGGCGTGGCCAGCTCCCAGGTCGATCCGTACTCAGCGGCGGCCGCGGCGGCGGCGGCGCTGTACGGCCCGCTGCACGGCGGCGCGAACGAGCAGGTGCTGAACATGCTCCGCGAGATCGGCTCGGTCGACAACGTGCCCGCCTACATCACCCGGGTCAAGAACGGCGAGCTGCGCCTGATGGGGTTCGGCCACCGCGTGTACAAGAACTTCGACCCGCGGGCCACGATCATCAAGGGCGTCGCTGACGAGGTGTTCGAGGTCACCGGGCGCAATCCGCTGCTGGACATCGCGCTCGAGCTGGAGCGGATCGCGCTGGACGACGACTACTTCATCAGCCACAAGCTCTACCCGAACGTGGACTTCTACTCGGGCATCATCTACCAGGCGATGGGCTTCCCGGTGGCCATGTTCCCGGTGCTGTTCGCGATCGGCCGCATGCCCGGCTGGCTGGCTCAGTGGCAGGAGGGTTCGGCCGACCCGGAGCAGAAGATCGCCCGGCCGCGGCAGATCTACGTCGGGGAGACCATGCGCCACCTCGACGGAGAGGGGGAGGGCGCCTGACCGTACCCATTTCCGGGCCTATTTCCGGGCTGGACCTGCCGCCTGGCTCGCTGTTCGGGGTGGCCAACCTGCCCTATGGCGTGTTCTCGGCCGGTAACCGGACCCCGCGGGTCGGGGTCCGGATCGGTGACTCGGTGCTCGACCTGGTGCCGGTGCTCGGCGAGCAGGTTTTCGCCGAGCCGTCGCTGAACGCGTTCATGGCTCAGGGCCGGGCCCGGTGGAGTGACGTCCGGGCCCGGATCACCGAGCTGCTGACCAAGTCGCGGCATCGCGCCAGCGTCGAGGCCGCGCTGTACCCGCTGTCCGTGGTGCGGCTGCACCGGCCGTTCGAGGTGGGCGACTACGTCGACTTCTACGCCAGCGAGAACCATGCGGCCAACGTCGGGAGGCTGTTCCGGCCGGGCGGCGAGGCCCTGATGCCCAACTGGAAGTACCTGCCGGTGGGGTACCACGGGCGTTCGGGCACCGTGGTGCTGTCCGGTACGCCGGTCAACCGCCCGCGCGGGCAGCGTCCGGCAGAGCTTGCCCCGGCGTTCGGCCCGTCCGAGCGGCTGGACTTCGAGGCCGAGGTCGGCTTCGTGATCGGCGTCGGATCACCGCTGGGCTCTTCGGTCGGGGTGGACGCGTTCGCCGACCACGTGTTCGGCGCGTTCCTGGTCAACGACTGGTCGGCCCGCGACATCCAGTCCTGGGAGTCCCGGCCGCTCGGCCCGTTCGCGGCCAAGTCGTTCGCCACCTCGATCTCACCCTGGATCGTGCCCCTGGAGGCGCTGGCGCACGCCCACGTCCGCCCGCCGCCGCAGTACCCCGAACCGCTGTCCTACCTGGCCGGCCCGGGCCCGGGTCTCGACCTCATGCTCGAGATCCGGCTGAACGGCCAGGTGGTGTCGCGGCCGCCGTTCGCCACCATGTACTGGACGCCCGCCCAGATGCTGGCCCACCTGACCGTGAACGGCGCCTCGACCCGGGCCGGAGACTTCTACGCCTCCGGCACGGTCAGCGGTCCGGACCGCGACCAGCGCGGCTGCCTGCTGGAGCTGAGCTGGGGCGGCACCGAGCCGCTGACCTTGCCCGACGGGTCCGCGCGATCCTTCCTGGAAGACGGCGACGAGGTCACGATCAGCGCCACCGCCCCGGCCGCCGATGGCGGCCGCATCGGCTTCGGCGAGGTCACCGGGCGGATCCTGCCCGCCCCGTGAGGTCGGGCTCCGGGAAAGGTCAGCCGCGGAACCTGGCTCAGCCGTCCTCGTCCTCGTCTTCGGCCAGGGCGATCGCGAGCCCTAGTCCCTCGGCGATGTTCGTCGTGGCCGAGACGACGCGCGCCGTGCCCACGATGGGCGCCACCGCGACGAGAATGTCTTCGGCGTCATCGATGGTGAGGCCTATCTCGGCCGCCGCTTCGATGTTGAACGCGTAGGAAGCGGCCGGCGCGTCCACCGCGACCAGGGCCGCGACCCGGGCGATCATGAGCTCGCGGGGGGACAGATCGCTGTTCTCCAGCGACGCGGCGGTCATCACCGCGAGCGTGTCGAGGACGGGCGTGTCAGTTTCGGGCATGGCGGCTCTCCCTTGAAAGTCTTATGGCTGCTGCGCGCATCAATCACGGCGGCGGTTCGGCCGCCGCTCGATCTCGGGCCTTAGGCGCCGATCGGCTCGTCGCCGAACTCGCCTCTAGCCCCGCATACCGATACTCGACGCCAGGGACCATCCCTGTCATCACCCGCCACGGGTGACGGCCTT
Source organism: uncultured Actinomycetes bacterium (assembly GCA_963834685.1). GTDB lineage: Bacteria > Actinomycetota > Actinomycetes > Streptosporangiales > Streptosporangiaceae > Palsa-504. Next base: position 233,653 of record CAWICW010000020.1, read on the forward strand.
GCCGCCTTACTCACCCCGAGCCGGACGAGGCGCGTCGTGACGGAGAAACAGACACCGTGGCTGAAAGCAGCGTGGAGCAAGTAGACCCGCGCGGCTTGGCCAGACCCACCCGCCACGGGTGACGCAGCGCTTGCCCCGCGGCCGCCATCATGACGTGGTAGTGCCTGGTCTGTCACGGGCGCCTGCACGCCAAGGAGACGCGCAAATGGTGCTTGCTTCGAGTTCTTACGCCTACCCGCTGCTGGGGGTGTTCTGGACCATCTTTGAGCTCTTCCTATGGATTCTTTGGTTCTGGATCCTGATCTACGTCTTCATCGACATCTTCCGCAGCCATGACCTGTCCGGCTGGGCAAAGGCCCTGTGGTTCATATTCGTGCTGTTCATCCCGCTGATAGGGGTGCTGGTCTACTTGATCGTCCGCGGCGGCGAGATGCACGAACGGGCCGCGGAGCAGGCGCGCCGTCAGGACCAGGCCGTCCGTAGTTATGTCCAGGAGGCAGCCGGCGCGCCGAGTACGGCCGACCAGCTGGCCCAGCTCGCTGACCTGCGCGACCGGGGTGTTATCACCGCCGACGAGTTCGCACGCGAGAAGGCCAAGCTCCTCGCCTGAGCGGCAGCGATCTGCCCTGGCCCTCAGCCCTGAGCCTGCCCGGCAGTAACCCACTGGCGCAGTTTCTTGCGGTCGAGCTTGCCCACGCTGGTCAGCGGTATGGCTGGCACGATGGTGATCTGCCGCGGGTACTTGTTCGCCCCCAGGTGCTTCCGGGCATGCTCGCTGAGTTCCTCCACGGTGGCCGAAACCCCCGGCCGCAGCGACACGAACGCCACCACTTCCTCCCCGAGCCGGGCGTCCGGCCGCCCTACCACTCCGGCCAGCGCCACCGCCGGATGCGCTAGCAGCGCGTCCTCCACGTCGCGCGGGAACACGTTGAACCCGCCCCTCAGGATCAGGTCCTTCTTGCGGTCCACCACGTACAGGTAGCCGTCGGCGTCCAAGTGCCCGATGTCACCGGTGTGCAGCCAGCCGCCCGCGAGCACGGTGGCCGCCGAATCCGGCGCATGCCAGTACCCGCTCATCACCCCCGGCGAGCGCACGCAGATCTCGCCGTCCTGGCCCGCGGGCAGCATCGCGCCGCTATCGTCCTGGATCGACACCTCGCACCCGGCCACCGGCAGCCCGACGCTGCCCACCCGGCGGGCGCCGACGGGATTGGCGGAGATGAGCGTGGCCGACTCGGTGCACCCGTAACCCTCGTAAATCGTCGCGGTCGGCACCCGCGCCTCGAACTCCCGCCGGACCTCCTCGGGCAGCGGCGCCGCCCCGGAGGAGATGGCGGTCAGCTCGGACAGGTCGGCCTCCTCCAGCGGCTGGCCGAGCAGCATCTGGATCATCGACGGCACCAGCGCGCTGCCCTGCACCCGGTGCTCTTGAGCTAGCTTCAGCCAGCCGGCCGGGTCGAACCAGCGCATGAGGATGGTCCTGGCGCCCTCGTCGCGGTGAAAGCCGCCGCAGAAGACCAGGAGCCCGTAGGCGTGCGCGAGCGGGAGCGGCAGGACCGAGGTGCTCACGTGGGCCCGCACCGAGTTCTGGTGCGCCGCCCATCCGCACCAGAACAGGTTCGCGTGGGTGAGCGGAACGCCCTTGGACCGCCCGGTCGTCCCTCCGGTGTACAGCAGGGCGGCGAGGTCGGTCCCCGACCGGTCGACGATAAGCCCGGGTACGGCCGCCGCCACCTGGGCGAAGTCGAGCACCGGAACACCTGGAGCCGCCGGATCCGGAGCGGCGCCGGCCCCGGGTACCACCACGAACCGGACCTCCACCGCGCCAGCCAGGGCCGCGGACACCTTGGGCAGGAACTCCGCCGTGGTCACCACGCCGACCGCGCCCGAGTCGACCAGCGCGTTCCGCAGTTCGTCCTCGCTGACCAGGAAGATCAGCGGCGTCACCGCCGCCCCGGCCCGCCACGCGGCGCTGTAGGTGATGAGGACCTCCGGGCAGTTCGCCATGAGCACGACCAGCCGGTCCCCGGGCCGGACGCCGAGGTCGGTGAGCCCGGTCGCGAACCTGGCCGCGCGCTCGGCGAGCGAGCCGGCCGAATGCCACCGGCCCTCGTAGAACAGCGAGTCGTGGTCGCCCTGCCGCTCCAGCGCCAGCTCGGCCTGCCGGGCCAGGTTCTCCTCAGCCATGTCCGCCTCAGTCCAGGTTGATCTCGAAGTACGCGCCCTGATCATCGTGAACGATCCGGGCCGAGCCAGTCCAGCCGGCCATCCGCCCGTGCCCGTGCCAGGCACGATGTGGCCGAACCAGAAGCTTGGGACGGGCATCCCGACGATAGCCGAACGCCGAACCCCGCGCCTTTCCGCCATCCGCGCCTTCCGCCATCCGCGCGCGCGGGTTAGGGTCGCGCTCATGGTGACCGAGACGGAATTCGACCAGCTGCTCGACGTGGTGCGCGGGTTCATCCGGCGCGAGGTGATGCCCGCCGAGGCCGGCATCGACGAAACCGACGAGATACCCGCCCGGCTGATCGAGCAGGCCAAGGAGATGGGCCTGTACGGCTACGCCCTGCCCACCGAGTACGGCGGCCTGGGCCTGTCGGTGGACCAGCAGGTGCGGCTGACCATCGAGCTCGGCTACACCTGCCCCGCGTTCCGGTCCCTGTTCGGCACGAACAACGGGATCGCCGGGCAGGTCCTGGTCCTGGCCGGGACCGAGGAGCAGCGCAAGCAGTGGCTGCCGCGGCTGGCCTCCGGCGAGGTCGTCGCCTCCTTCGCCCTGACCGAGCCCGACGCCGGGTCCGACCCGAGCCGGCTGGTCACCACTGCGCGACGGGACGACGACTTCTGGATCATTGACGGCCTCAAGCGCTACATCACCAACGCCCCGGCCGCGGACGCGTTCGTGGTGTTCGCGCGCACCGACCCGGACGCCCCGCCCGGCAAGGGCATCGGCGTCTTCATCGTGCCCGCCCGCACCGACGGGGTGGCGGTGGCGGCCCGCGACCATAAGATGGGCCAGGCCGGCGCGTGGACCGCCGACGTCGCCTTCACCGGCGTCCGCGTCCCCGCCGACGCCCTGGTCGGCGAGGCGGCCCAGGCCGGCTACGCCACGGCCATGCGGAGCCTGGCCCACGGCCGGCTGGTCATCGCCGCCCTCTGCGTCGGCGTCGCGGCCCGCCTCATCGACGAGAGCGTCGCCTACGCCAAGGAACGCTCCCAAGGCGGTCACCGGATCGGCGAATACCAGCTCGTCCAGGCCATGCTCGCCGACTCCCACACCGAGTACCTGGCCGCTCGGTCCCTGGTCCTGCACGCGGCCGCCCAGTATGACGCCGGCACCGACCAGCGCCTCGCCCCGTCCGCGGCCAAGTACTTCGCCAGCGAAGCCGTCGGCCGCATCGCCGACCGCGCCGTCCAGATCCACGGCGGCTCCGGCTACATCCGCGGCATCCCCGTCGAGCGCCTCTACCGCGACGTCCGCCTGTTCCGCATCTACGAAGGCACCAGCCAGATCCAGCAGCTCGTCATCGCCCGCGAACTGCTCCGCTGACCCTCCTGAAAATTCAAGATCATTATTCCGAACGGACCGTGGTTACTCCCGCCGGCGTCCTGCTGCTCAATCTCACTCCCGACCAGGCCTGAAAACGCCCGGTCCAGCCCGGAGGTCCGGGCGGGGCGGCGCGGCCGAGGCGTTAAGGTCGCTAGTGAATGGTGAGCACAATCTCCGGAGGCCACGGTGGACTTTGCCGAAACCGAGGAACACCGGGCGCTGAGGGCCGCCGTGGCCGGAATCGCCAAGGATTACGGGCCGCGCTACTACGCCGAGCGGGCCGCCGAACGGCGCCCGTGCTCCGAGCTCTGGAAGGCCCTGGGCGAAGCCGGGTTCATCGGCGTGAACATCCCTGAGGCGTACGGCGGTGGCGGCCGAGGACTGACCGAGTTGGTGCTGGTCTGCGAGGAAATCGCCGCGGCGGGCACGCCGTTGCTGCTCCTGGTGGTCTCGGCCGCGATCTCGGCCGAGGTGCTCACTGAGTTCGGCACCGAGGAGCAGCGCAAGACCTGGCTGCCCCGCCTGGCCAGCGGCACCTCGAAGATGGTGTTCGCGATCACAGAACCGGACGCCGGCTCCAACACCCATCGCCTGTCGACGACGGCCAAGCGGGACGGCGAGGACTGGGTGCTGAACGGCACCAAGTACTACATCTCCGGGGTCGACGAGGCCGAGGCGCTCCTGGTTGTCGCGAAGACCGGCCAGGACGCGCTGTCGCTGTTCCTCGTGCCGACCGACGCCGCGGGCCTGGACAAGCACCTGCTGCCGGTCGACCTGCTGCTCCCGGAGCGGCAGTTCACCCTGCACTTCGACGGCGTCCGGGTCGGCCCGGGCGCGCTGGTCGGCGAGGAGGGCGCGGGGTTCCGGCAGGTGTTCCACGGGCTCAACCCGGAGCGGATCACCGGTGCCGCGCTGGCCGTCGGCGTGGCCCGGTACGCGCTGACCGCCGCGGCCCGGTACGCGAACGAGCGCACGGTCTGGTCCGAGCCGATCGGCGCTCACCAGGGCGTCTCGCACCCGTTGGCCAAGGCCAAGATCGAGACCGAGCTCGCGGCCCTGATGACCAGGCAGGCCGCCTGGCAGCACGACCATGGCCTGCCGGCGGGAGAGTCCTCCAATATGGCGAAGTACGCCGCCGCCGAGGCCGCGCTCGCCGCCGTCGACGCGGCCATCCAAACTCATGGCGGTAACGGTGTGTCCACCGAGTACGGGCTGATGCCCTACTGGAGCCTGGCGCGGCTGACGCGCATCGCGCCGGTCAGCCGGGAGATGATCCTCAACTTCGTCGCCCAGCACAGCCTGGGCCTGCCCCGGTCCTACTAGGAGCCAGCGATGGACCTCTCGCGCAACCTCATCGGCCGGGTCAACGTCGGCGACAGCCCGGCCCGCTCCGCCGCGGTCCGGCCCGGCCAGCTCGCGGTGGTCGACGGCGAGCGCCGACCGGCTGCCCAAGACGTCCACCGGCAAGAAGAACGTGGTGCGGGACGAGCACACGAAGCACTACGAGGAGGGCTGACCGCGTGCCGGTCCTAACCTCCCGCGTCGACCCGAACGACGAGACCTACCGGGCCAACCGGCAGGCGCAACTGTCCCTCCTGAAGGAGCTGGACAAACAGCTCGAGCTGGCCATCGCCGGCGGCGGGGAACGTTACCAGCAACGGCACCGGGACCGGGGCAGGCTGCTGGCGCGGGAACGGATCGAGCTCCTGCTCGACCCGGACAGCCCGTTCCTCGAGCTGTCCTCCCTCGCCGCGTGGGGGACCGAGTTCACCGTCGGGGCGAGCGTAGTGACCGGCGTCGGTGTGGTTTCCGGCGTCGAGTGCGTGATCGTCGCCCACGACCCGACCGTCCGCGGCGGCGCGATGAACCCGTACTCGCTGCGCAAGGGCCTGCGTGCGCTGGAGATCGCGCGGACCAACCGGCTGCCGGTGATGAACCTGGTGGAGTCGGGCGGGGCGGACCTGCCGTCGCAGGCCGACCTGTTCGTCCCGGGCGGCCGGACTTTCCACGAGCTCACGGGCCTGTCCGCGAACCGGGTACCCACGGTGGCCCTGGTGTTCGGCAACTCCACCGCGGGCGGCGCGTACGTGCCGGGCATGTGCGACTACGCGGTCCTGGTCGACCGGCAGGCCAAGGTGTTCCTGGGCGGCCCGCCGCTGGTCAAGATGGCCACCGGCGAGGAGGCCGACGACGAGTCGCTCGGCGGAGCCGAGATGCACTCCCGGGTATCGGGCCTGTCCGACTACCTCGCGGTCGACGAGTTCGACGCGATCCGCATCGGCCGCGACATCATGGCCCGGATCAACTGGCGTAAGCAGGGCCCGCCGCCCGGGCCGGCCGCGCCGCCCCGGTACGACCCCGATGAGGTCCTCGGCATCGTGTCCGCCGACGTGAAGGTGCCGTTCGATCCGCGTGAGATCCTGGCGCGGGTGGTGGACGAGTCGGAGTTCGACGAGTACAAGCCGCTGTACGGCACCTCGCTGGTGACCGGCTGGGCCCGCGTCCACGGGTACCCGGTCGGGGTGCTGGCCAACCACCGAGGCGTGCTGTTCAGCGAGGAGTCGCAGAAGGCCGCCGAGTTCATCCTGCTGGCCAACCAGACCGACACGCCGCTGATCTTCCTGCAGAACACCACCGGTTACATGGTCGGCACCAGTTATGAGCAGGGCGGCATCCTCAAGGATGGGGCCAAGATGATCAACGCGGTGACCAACTCCGAGGTCCCGCACCTCACGATCACGATGGCGTCCTCGTTCGGTGCCGGGAACTACGGCATGTCCGGGCGGGCCTTCGATCCGCGGTTCATCTTCGCCTGGCCCGGCGCCAGGCTGGCCGTGATGGGCGCGGCCCAGCTCGCCGGAGTGCTGTCGATTGTGGGCCGCGCGAGTGCCGCGGCCGCCGGGCGGCCGTTCGAGGAGGAGGCGGACCGGGCCCGCACGGCCGCGATCGAGGCCCAGATCGAGGCCGAGTCGCACGCCTTCTTCGTCACCGCCCGGCTGTACGACGACGGCATCATCGACCCGCGCGATACCCGTACCGTCCTGGGCCTGACCCTGTCGGCCGTGCACTCCGGCCCGGTGGCCGGCCGCCGCGGCTTCGGCGTGTTCCGGATGTGACGCCAGTAATGCCAGTGACGCCAGTAATGCCAGCGGCGCCGAAAACGCGGATCGGCAAGCTCCTGGTCGCCAACCGCGGCGAGATCGCGGCCCGGATCATCCGGACGGCGCACGCGCTGGGCATCGCGACCGTCGCCGTCTACTCCGATCCGGACGCCGGTGCCCCCTACGTGACGCTGGCCGACGAGGCGGTCCGGCTGCCCGGGGCGGCCCCCGCCCACACCTACCTGCGCGGCGACCTGATCATCGCCGCGGCCGCCGCCACCCGCGCCGACGCCGTCCACCCCGGCTACGGGTTCCTGTCCGAGAACGCCGCGTTCGCCCGGGCCTGCGCGGACGCAGGCCTGATCTTCATCGGCCCGGCCCCCGGCACGATCGCAGCCATGGGCGACAAGGTCGCGGCCAAGGCCATGATGGCCGCGGCCGGTGTCCCGGTGCTGCCCAGCGTGACCGTGGACGCCGACGGCGTCCGCCCCGACGCGGCGGCGCAGGTCGGGTTCCCGCTGCTGGTCAAGGCGGCGTTCGGCGGCGGCGGACGCGGCATGCGGCTGGTCAGCGACTCCGCCGAGCTGGACGAGGCGGTCGGCGCCGCGCGCCGCGAGGCGGCCGCCGCGTTCGGCGACGGCACCGTGTTCCTGGAGCGCTACGTCCCGGACCCGCGCCACGTCGAGGTGCAGATCCTCGGCGACGTCCACGGCGACGTGGTCCACCTGTTCGAGCGCGAGTGCTCCATCCAGCGCCGCTACCAGAAGATCGTGGAGGAGTCCCCGTCCCCGGCCGTCGACGGCGAGCTGCGCCGGGCGCTGGCCGCCGCGGCCGTCACCGCCGGCCAGGCGGTCGGCTACACCGGCGCGGGCACCGTCGAGTTCGTGCTCGACCGCGACGGGTCGTTCTACTTCCTGGAGATGAACACCCGCCTGCAGGTCGAGCACCCGGTCACCGAGCAAGTCACCGGGCTGGACCTGGTGGAGCTCCAGTTGCGCATCGCCGAGGGCGAGCCGCTGCCGCCCGAGGTCCGCGAGGCCACGATCAGCGGCCACGCCATCGAGGTCCGCCTGTACGCCGAGGACGTCCCGGCCGGGTTCCTGCCCGTCACCGGCACGCTGCACCGCTTCGCGATCCCGTCCGGCCCCGGCCTGCGGGTGGACACCGGGTTCCGTGACGGGTCGGCGGTGAGCCCGCACTACGACGCGATGCTGGCCAAGGTGATCGCGCACGGCCGCACCCGGGCCGACGCGGCCCGGCGCCTGGCCCGGGCGCTGCGGGACGCCGAGATCCACGGCCTGCCCACGAACCGCGACCTGCTGGTGGCCATCCTGCGCGAGCCGGGTTTCCTGGCCGGCGCCACGGACACCGGCTACCTGACCCGTCACGAGCCCGCCGGCCTCAGCCGATCCGCCGCCGACCCGGCTACGACGGCGGTGCACGCGCTGGTCGCGGCGCTGGCCCGCCAGGCGGTCAGCCGCGCCGCGGCACCGGTCCTAGGTACTTTGCCTTCCGGCTGGCGCAACGTCTTCTCCGCGCCGCAGCGCGTCAGCTACACCGCCGCGGGGGAGCAGTACGACGTCGCCTACCGGGTCCTCGGCGACACCGTCCAGGCGTCGGTAAACGACGTGCCGCTGGGCCCGGCCAGGGTCCTCGGGAAATCCGGAACGGACCGCGTGGACCTGGAAATCGACGGGATGCGCCGGGTCTACCGGGTGCACCGGATCGGCGCCGACACCTACGTCGACGCCAGCGACGGGTCCAGCGCCCTGACCGAGGTGCCGCGGTTCGGTGACCCGGAGAAGCGCGCGCCCGCCGGGTCGCTGCTCGCCCCCATGCCCGGGCTGGTCCGGCGCGTCCTGGTCGAGGTCGGCGCGCTCGTGGCCGCGGGTCAGCCGCTGCTCGTGCTGGAGGCGATGAAGATGGAGCAGGCCGTGGCCGCGCCCGCCGCCGGCGTGGTGGCCGAACTCCGGGCCAAGGCCGGGGAGCAGGTCAGTACCGGCCAGGTCCTCGCCGTCGTCGAAGCGAGCACAGTCGAAGCGAGCACCGCCGAGACCAAGGCATAGCGATGCCGGTTGACATGGCCGCGCTCGCCGCGGACCTGGCCGCCGAGTCCGCCGTCACGCGCGCCCTGGTCGCCGGCCTCGACGAGCCCGGCTGGCGGACGCCGACCCCGGCCGCCGGCTGGGACATCGGCGACCAGATCGGCCACCTGGCCTACTTCGACGAGGTCGCGGTCCAGTCCGCGGTCCGCCCCGGCGAGTTCCGCGCCGAGCTCGCCGCGGCCGAGGCGAACGGCGGCATCGACCCCGACACGATCGCCGCCCGCTACCGCGACCGCACCGGCGCCCAGCTGCTGGCCTGGTTCGACGCCGCCCGCGCCGCGCTGCTCGGGACGTTCGCAGGCCTCGACCTGAAAACCCGGCTGCCCTGGTTCGGGCCGCCCATGAGCACCGCGTCGTCGCTGACCGCGCGGCTCATGGAGACCTGGGCGCACACCCAGGACATCGCCGACGCCCTCGGCGTCACCCGCGAACCCACCCGTCGCCTGCGTCACGTCGCGCACATCGGCGTCGGCGCGCGCGCCTTCAGCTACGCCGTCCGCGGCCAGGTCCCGCCCGACACCCCGGTACGCGTCGAGCTGACCGCCCCGGACGGCGCCCTGTGGACCTGGGGTCCGCCCGACGCTGACGATCGGGTAAAAGGAACGGCCCTGGACTTCAGTCTCCTGGTCACCCAGCGCAGGCATCGCGACGACCTCGCGCTGATCATCGATGGGCCCAAAGCCGCAGAGTGGATGGCCATTGCCCAGGCCTTCGCGGGCCCGCCCGGCCCCGGCCGACAACCCACCAGGAAAGCCGATGAATAGGCCGATCCGCATCGCGAACTGCTCGGGGTTCTACGGCGACCGCATCAGCGCCGCCCGGGAGATGCTGGATGGCCCGATCGACGTGCTGACCGGCGACTACCTCGCCGAGCTCACCATGCTGATCCTGTGGAAGGCCCGGCGCAGGGATCCCGGGCTCGGCTACGCCACCACCTTCCTGCGCCAGATGGAGGACGTGCTGGGCACCTGCCTGGAGCGCGGCATCAAGGTCGTGGCCAACGCCGGCGGCCTCAACCCCGAGGGCCTGGCCGCCAAGCTCGGCGAGCTAGGCCCCAGCGCGAAGATCGCTTACCTGACTGGCGACGACCTGGCCCCGGTCATCAAGGACCTGCAGGCCGAAGGCCACGAGTTCACCAACCTCGACACCGGCGTGCCGCTGGCCAAGGCCGGGCTCCCGGTGGTCACCGCCAACGCCTACCTGGGCGGCTGGGGCATCGCGGCGGCGCTGCAGGCCGGCGCGGACGTCGTCATCTGCGGCCGGGTCACCGACGCGAGCCTGGTCACCGGGCCCGCCGCCTGGTGGCACGGCTGGGCCCGCGACGACTGGGACGCCCTGGCCGGCGCGGTCGCCGCCGGGCACGTCATCGAGTGCGGCCCGCAGGCCACCGGCGGGAACTACAGCTTCCTGGACGAGATCTCCGACCGCCGCCACCCGGGGTTCCCCATCGCCGAGGTCGCCGCCGACGGCAGCAGCGTCATCACCAAGCACGACGGCACCGGCGGGCTCGTCTCGGTCGGCACCGTCACCGCCCAGCTGCTCTACGAGATCGGCGAACCCGCCTATCTCAACCCCGACGTGGTCGCGCACTTCGACACCATCCGCCTCGGGCAGGCCGGCCCGGACCGGGTGAGGCTGACCGGCACCCGCGGGAGCCCGCCGCCGGACACCCTCAAGGTGGCGCTCAACATGCTCGGCGGCTACCGCAACACGATGACCATGGTCATCACCGGCCTCGACGTCGAGGCCAAGGCCGAGCAGGCTACCAGCCTGCTGTTCGAACGGCTCGGCGGCGCCGCCCGGTTCGAGGAGACCGACGTCCGCCTGCTGCGCTTCGACCGCCCGGACGCCCCGGCCAACGAGCTGGCCACCGCGCACCTGCGCGTCACCGTCAAGGACCAGGACGAACGCAAGGTGGGCCGGGCTTTCTCCGATGCGATCATCGAGCTCGCCCTAGCCGGGTACGCCGGGTTCCACACCACCGCGCCGCCGTCCGGCGCCAGCGCCTACGGCGTCTACTGGCCGGCCCTTGTCCCACGGCGCGTGGTCGCGGAGCAGGTGCATCTGCCGGACGCAAGCACCATGGCCGTTCGGCATACAACTGATGATCCCCCCGGTCAGGCCACGCTCCAGGCCGTACCGGATCCCCGACCCCAGCCCGCCGGCCCTGAACCGGAGCCGAGCGGCCCGCCGGTCCCCGTCCCCCTCGGACGGCTGTGCGGCGCCCGGTCCGGCGACAAGGGCGGCAACGCGAACGTCGGCCTGTGGGCGGTCAGCCCCGCCGCTTACATCTGGCTGTGCCGGCACCTGACCGTCGGCCGGTTCCGCGAGCTGCTCACCGAGGCCGCCGACCTCGAGGTCGACCGCTACGAGCTGCCGAACCTCCTGGCCCTCAACTTCGTCGTCCACGGCCTGCTCGCCCCCGGCGTGTCCGCCACGACCCGCCCCGACTCGCAGGCCAAGGGCCTGGGGGAGTACCTGCGCTCGAGGATCGTGAGAGTCCCCGCGGATCTTTTCTAGGTCCGCCAGGCGGGGGCGCGCTTCTCCAGGAACGCGCGGATACCCTCCTGCGCCTCCTCGCTGCCGAACAGCCGTGCCGACAGCTCCGCCATCGCCGGGCCCGCCGCGTCCAGCCGCTGCCGCCGCGGCGCGGTCAGCAGCAGCTTGGTCTCGGCCGCGCCCTGCGGTGAGGTCTCGCGGACCTGCGCCACCAGCCTCGCCACCACGCCGTCGAGCTCCTCGCCCGCGCAGGCCGCCGTGATCAGGCCCAGCCGCGCCGCCAGCGACGCCCCGAACGTCTCGCCGGTCAGGTAATACCGCATGGCCTGGCGCGGATCCATGATGTCCAGCGTGGTCAGCGAGATCATCGCCGGAGCCAGGCCGATCCGCGCCTCGGTGAACGCGAACGAGGCGCCCTCCGCCGCGACGGCCAGGTCGCACGCGCCTACGATGCCCATGCCGCCTGCCCGCACGTGCCCGGCGATCCGCGCGATGACCGGCTTGGGAAGCTCCACGATCAGCCGCAGCAGGGCCATGATCGCGGTTCCCGTGTCGCCGAGCGAGCCGGTACCCGCGGCGGCCAGGTCGGCGCCGGAGCAGAACACCCGGCCGGTGTGCGTGAGCACGACCGCCCGCACCGCTCGGTCCGCGCCCGCCTCACCCAGCCGGTCCGACACCTCGGCCACGAGCTGAGCGGACAGGGCGTTGCGGTTGTGCGGGGAATCCAAGGTGACGGTGGCCACCTCGTCGGCCGCCTCATACCGCACCAGGTCACTCATCTCGGTCACCCCCTGACCCGCCGTCCCCGGTCCTGTCCTCAAATTTATGCCGAACGGGCCGTGGTGCTTCCGCCACCAAGCGCGATACCTCTTCCGCCGAGACGACCGGTCTCCGATTTGCCCTGAATGCCAATGATTTATCAGACAGTCTGAGAATATGAGACGGCTGACCGGGTTCGTCGCCGATGTTCCCAGGTCGGCGGCGCCGCGGGTGAGGGAGCGGCCTTCATGACGATTCGGGATTCGGTCGGCCTCAGCGAAGACCAGGACAGTCAGCATGACACCCTGCGCGCGCTCCTCACCGACCAGCTGTCCTCCGCCGAACTGCGCGACGCGCTCGAGGGCGAGCCCGGCTACCGTCCCGAACTGCACGCTCAGCTAGCCGGCCAGCTGGGCCTGTCCGGTTGGACGATCCCGGAGGAGTTCGGCGGGCTCGGCAAGTCCCAGGTCGAGGCGTGCGCCATTCACATCGAGCTCGGCCGGGCCTTGTACCCGGGCCCGTTCCTGCCCAGCTCGGTGGCGGCCGGCGCCTTGCTGGCGACCGGCCACCGCGAGGCCTGCGAGCGCTGGCTTCCCCAGCTGGCCGCCGGAACGGTGTCCGGGACCGTGGCGGCCGCCGACGAGGCCGGCCACTGGACCTCCGGCCCCGGTGGCGTCCGGGCTGACTACGGGACCGGCGGCTGGCGGCTGTCCGGCCGCCGCTGGTACGTCGTGGCGGGCCACGCCGCCGGCATCCTCGTGGTCCCGGCGGTCACCGAATCCGGCCTGGCCATGTTCCTGGCCGAAACCGGCTCCCCGAGCCTGGAGATATCCCGCCAGCTGGACCTGGACCTGACCCGGCGGATCAGCATCATCAGCTTCGAGGCGGCCCCGGCCGTGCTGCTCACCAAGGACCCGGGCGCAGCCCTGGCCCGGGCCGAGCGCGAGTTCCTGATCGCGACCGCCGCGGAGGCCGCGGGCGGCATCGGCTGGTGCCTGGACGCCAGCCTGGCCTACGTCCGGGAGCAGGGTCAGTCCGAGCACTCGGCCGGCTCGTTCGAGGCGGTGGCCAGCTTCTGCATCGACATGCTCGCAGACCTGGAGAACGTCGCGGCGGCCGCCCGGTACGCCGCGGCCGCGACCGACGTCAGCGCCGCCGACGCCCAGAAGGCAGCCCGGGTCGCCGCCCTGCGGGCCGGCGGCTCCTACCGCCGCGCGGCCGAAGCCACCATCGGAATGTTCGGCGACATCGGCTTCACCCAGGAGCACGACGCGCAGCTGTACTACCGTCGCGCCTGGTCCGCCGAGCGGCTGTCCGGCGGCCCCCAGGCCCACCGGGACGCTCTCGCCGCCCAGTTATCCCAATCCGGGCCAGCGTCTCGCGCCCGTTTCGTAGGATTTCTCGTAATCGTTCAGTTGCTATGTGTGACAGACCGTCAAGGGGCACCGACGCCGCGCCGCACGTTAAGCCTGGACCTCGATGCGGCCGTATCGCATCCGGCCGGCCAACCGCACCCGCAGAATGACCGGAACGCCCGGCTCGCCGCCCGAGCGGAAATCGACGTCGGTGTAGCGGATCGTCAGGGAACCGGCGTCCACCACCACGCCCGGCCTGGTCACCATGACCAGCAACCCGCCCCGCATATCCATCTCGACCAGCAGCATGTCCTCCACGATGACCGCCTCGGTGAAGTCCAGCGTCACGTCGGACCACGACGACCGCAGTTCCAGCCGCCGCGGCACCACCCACTGTCCGGTCCGCTGGACCGACCCTCCCTTCTGGTCGATCCGGACCACATCCTCGGCTCGCGCCGCCGCTGCGCCGGGGGTGCCTAGATCCGCGGTCAGCACCGCTAGCTCGCCGAGCGTCCGGGCCAGCAAGGCGGCTTCCATTCGCTCACCGAACTCATCAGCCGTCAGCCGGCCGTCCCCCACGGCCGCGCGCAGCAGGTCCACCACCCGGTCCCGGTCCGCGTCAGAAGCACGCAGCTCAGGAGGTCCACCAGTCGCCGGAGAGTCCGCAGACACCTCGCCCGCCTTTCACGATCGCGCCGGTTCAACCGTAGCCCGAGCCCTAGCTTCAAGGCAGCCCGCCAGGTGCGGCCACGCCGCAGAGACCGGTACGCTGGCTGCGATCCAGGTGCACCGTCCGGCGGTCGGCACCGAGGGGCGCATAGCTCAGTGGTAGAGCACTCGCCTTACAAGCGAGGGGTCACTGGTTCGAACCCAGTTGCGCCCACCAAGTTTTGCAGCTAGACGGCCTTTTTGAAACGCTAATCGGAGGACCGGTAACCACAGGCGGGAACCACCGGTGCATGCTCCCGGACGGGGGGAAGGTGCCCAGCGGCCATCGCAGCGTCCCCTTCGACCACCAGGGCGCGCCGTGCGCCGACGGCAGGCACCACCGGCACTGAAGCGGCACGCAGGGCTGAAGGATCCGCGGCGTCCGGCCTCGAACGCGCGGCGGGGTACAGGAGGCTGTGCATGGCTTCCCAGACGTCGGCATTGTTGAGCAGGTCGAAGTGGTGCATTCCGCCCAGCCCGCGGCCCAGCTCAATGGGGAACCGGATGTGCTGGCGTGGGCCGCGCCGCCCGTGTGCGCTGGCGGGCTGGACGAGCAGGTCGCCGACGACGGCGCCGAGCGGGCTGGCTGGGATCGGCGGTCACGGTGGCGCTGACGGCGTAGTGGTTTGCTCCGGCCAGCAGCGGCGCGTCGCCTCGGTGATCGCGCAGGCAGCAGTCCTGGTCGCAGCCGGTCCAGTCGTCGTCCAGTACGTACCCGTGGCGCAGGTCCTTGACCGAGGCCGGCCCGGCGGCCAGAGCCGCGAACGGCTTGGTTTCGGGCACCTGGGCGAGCACCCAGCCCGCGAGCCCGGCCGCAGGAAACCGTCCACTCCGCGGAGGTCCAGCCCAGGGGCATCTCGGGCTGAAGGTCCCGCCAGGCCGGGCAGAACGCCCGTAGCGGCTGCCGCGTGGCGCGCGCATGCTGGCCGGACGCGCTAAAGGAGATGGCCCGCCAGGTCAGCTCGGGAAGGGATGGGGCCCATGAGCTTCAATCTTGCTGTCATTCTCAGCGAAACCGCGCAATCATCACCGGACCGGCCTGTGGCGATGTTCCCCGGCGGCCAGCTTAGCTACCGGCAGCTAGATAAAGCGTCTGACCGTCTCGCGGCCTCTTTGGCGGCGGCCGGGATAATGCCTGGCGACTTCATCGCGCTGCAGTTGCCAAACATCCCGCAGTTCCTGATCTCCTACTTCGGGATCCTCAAGGCGGGCGGCGTGGTCGTGCCGCTCAACGTCTTGCTCAAGGCTCCGGAAGTAGCCTTCCATCTCGGCGACAGCGGCGCCCGCATCCTGATCACCTGGGAAGGGATCCTGGCCGAGGCCACTAAGGGGGCGGAGGCCGCAGGGCTCGATCAGATTTATGTCGTTGGTCACGCGGGCGATTCCGGGGTAGGCGTCCCGTTCGAACGGCTGCTGGCCGTCGAGGTGCCGCGCTTCGAGATGGCCACCCGGCAGCCGACAGATACGGCCGTCGTCGTCTACACCTCCGGGACGACGGGGCGACCCAAGGGCGCCGAGCTCACGCACCTCCAGCTGTACATGAACGCCGACATCCCCGGGCGCCTGTTCAACGTCCAGCCTGACGACATCGTGATCACCGTACTGCCGCTGTTCCACGTGTTCGGCTTGTCCAGCATCTTGGACATCTGCGTGCGGTTCGGCTGCACCATGTCGCTGGTCCCGCGGTTCACCTCGGATGCGGTGCTGACCGCGATCCAGCGGGACCGGGCGACCATCTTCGAGGGCGTGCCCACCATGTTCGCCGACCTGCTCGCCTATCCGGACCTGGACAGCTACGATCTTTCCTCGCTGCGGATCGCTATCTCCGGCGGGGCGTCCATCCCCGCGCCGCTCCTTGACGCCTTCGAGGAGCGCTTCGGGCTGGTGATCCTCGAGGGCTACGGACTGACCGAGACCGCGTCGACGACGACCTTCAACATCAGCGCGGCCGAGCGCCGCGCGTACAGCGTCGGCAAGCCCATCTGGGGAACACAGACGCAGGTCTGGGATGAGCACGGCCGGCCGCTGCCCCCCGGCCCGGAACACGTGGGCGAGATCGTCACCCGCGGCCTGCACGTGATGAAGGGATACCTGCATAGCCCCGAGGCGACCGCTGCTGCTTTCACCGGTGACTGGCTGCAGACCGGTGACCTCGGCTACTTCGACGAGGACGGGTTCTTGTTCATCGTCAGCCGCAAGAAGGAGCTCATCATCCGCGGCGGTTACAACGTCTACCCGAGCGAGATCGAGAACGTACTGCACGCCCACCCGGCGGTCGCCGAGGCGGCCGTGGTCGGCATCCCCGATGAGCGGCTCGGCGAGGAAGTCATGGCGGTGGTGATCCCGCGGCCCGCAATGAACCTGCTGGAGGCTGAGCTCATCGCCTACTGCCGGCAGCACCTGGCCGCCTACAAATGCCCACGGATATTTCAGTTCCGCGCTGAGCTGCCCAAGAACACCCTCGGCAAGGTCCTGAAGGGCGAACTGGTCCCCAGCTGAGAGGAATTGACCCGGCTCCCGGCCGCCAGGAGGAGGAACGTTGGCCCGGGCGGCCGATCTGCGTGGTGAGCTAACGGCAGGATGAGGATCAACCGAGGCTGCTCTCGTCAACCGTCCGCCCTGGGCAGATCGACGTCGGCCAGGGCTGACGCGCCGCTGGCTGCGTCGGCCCTGGCCGGTCGGTTTTGTTCTCCTGTGGTTGATATCGGGTTGGATCTGGGTCCTGGTCGCGCCGTCAGGCGTGCAGGATGGGCGGGCCTAGCGGGAGTTCCTTGCCGCCGGTGGCGTGGGACGCCGAGCTGAAGAACAGGTATACGACCACGGCCGAGGCGGCCATCACGACCCATCCGGCGGCCTTGCTCAGGTTCGTCGAGGTCTGGATGATCGAGAGCAGGTTCAGCAGCAGCGCGGCGTCGATGAGCGCGAACAGCAGCGTGAAGATCGTCGGCATCCGGAGGGTCGCCAGGACCAGCATCGTCACGATGATCAGCCAGCTGATCGTGAACAGCTTCTGGGTGTCGGGGATCGCCGTCGGGGGGATGCCGTACCAGTTGTGGATCAGCCCGAGCGCGAGCAGAGCGTAGCTCACGAAGAAGCTTCCCACGATCGCGGATATCCCGGCCGGCGCGCTCTGGCCGATCCTCGCCGACCAGATGGCGGCCACGAACATCCCTAGTCCGGCCGTGAGGACGATCGGCATCGCTGCGCCGACTACCCCGGTGGGTACCACGCCGATGAGGACCATGCCGAACGCCACAGCACCCACGATGAAGCTCGGGAATCCTATCAGGGACGGCTCGCCGGCCAGCGGTCCTGTAGCCGGTCCTGCGGACGGGGGGACGAGCCGGATGGGCTGCTCCGGCGGTGGAACTGGACTTGGTGTTGCCATTGTTGCCTCCTTCAGGAAGCGCTCAGGGACGCTTGCTCATTGCACGGCCGTCCCTATCGCTACGCGATGTACTCTCGCCGTAACGCTCGTCTTAGGTGTGCGAGGGTGATAGGGCCACTGGTCCGTGAGTCACGGGCCCTATGTCTCGTTAAGCCGGGACTATTGCCCCCGCCAGCTACCGCCTGGCCTACAAGTGTCTGTTGCGTTTCGAGCCACGTCGGTGACGGTCAGTGACGGTTGTCCGCCTCGCGCTGACCAGCCGATATCCAGCGCGGCCTCATCGCTGCCCGCCTCGGTCAACTGAATCAGCGGACCAGAGCGTTCGGACCCCGGGACCCAATGCGGCCTCTTCCTGCTGCCCGCGAAAGCGCGGACCGATCTCGGGCTCATAGCGTTACGCGCTGGCGCAGGCTAGCGTACCCAGGTCAACGCCGATCTGTAGATCACCCCAAAGGGGATGCCGCGCAACAGCAGCGGCCTCATCAAACCGGTAGGGCATGCCCTGCATCTCGCGGCCGGGCCCGCAGCGGCGGGGTGACCGAAAGGTAGGAGCGTGCGCGATCACCGCAGATCTCACGGGCAAGCTGTCCGCCACGGCTGGACACCTCACTGGGCAGGAATCACCCTCGGGTGGGTGGCGAAGCTCCGCAGCAGCGGGGACAGAGTAAACCCATTCCCTGTCGCCAGCGGCGGAGGCTTCAGCGGATGGCCATGAACAATGCGGAGGGATCATCATGCGGCGTTCTACGAAAAGACTTTCCCTACTGGTAGCCATCGCGGTCGTCGGCTGCCTGGCGGCGGGATGCGGGGGTACCGTCACGAGCTCGATCGGCAGCCTGCCGAGCCGGACCGCGACCGTCTCCGCCAGGCCCAGTGCGACGGCGACCCCGACAACCCAGCCGCCAACGCACAGCGCGACCACGTCGGCGCCGTCCGCCCCGTCCAGCGTTTCCGCGGCGCCTGGCGCTTCCTCCGGCACTAGCCTGCTCTGGCTGTGGATCCTGCTCGGCGTCGTGGTCGTGGCCGGCCTGATCGCGTTGATCGCCCGTTCGGCCCGCCGCCGCTCGGCGACCGCGGCCGGCCAGCGGTCCCGGCTCATTGACGCGTACGCCAAGGGCTCGGCTCTGCATGATGCGATGAGTGTCGCCGAAGCGCCGGGCGGGCTGGCCGCCGCTGACGCGGGCGCCCGGTGGTCCGATATCCAGAGGCGCGCCGATGATCTGGCGCAGACGCTGTACGCGCTGCGCGAGGCGGTCCCGCAGGACTCCTCCGACCGGGCCAGGATCGATGACACGCTCGCCTCGCTGCAGGCTGTCCGCTCGGCGATGGACGCCGAGCGGGCCCCGGGCGGGACCAGCCTGGAGCAAGCCGAGGTCGTCCGCAGCCGTCTGGCCTCCTTCGAGTCGTCCCTCCGCGCGCTCCGGGCCCCCAGCCGGGAATTACCGCACACTTCACGCCTGAAGGGTGGCGCTCGGCACGACCGGCTCCTGACCGGGCACGTCGGCCTGTTACCGCCGTCCCGGGAGTGATCTGCGCGGCCAGTCGCGTCCGGGGATTCCTGGCCGCGTTCAGAGCTGGCCAGGCTGACGGTGCCTGCTGCCGTCGCCCGTTATCACCTGCAAAGGGTGAACCGTGGCGCGGTGAGCTTGGGTTTCAATGACTGCGTGGTGGTGATTTTCGGCTTCGGGCCAGGCAGTCCGGAGGATCAGGGCGAGGTCGCGCCGTGCGTGTGCCCGAACTGTCATAACCAGGTGTTCCTCCACCACGTCCGGTCCAAGAAGTCGGTGCGTTTGTACTTCGTGCCTGTGGTGCCCTACGGGACGGACGACTACCTGGTCTGTCCCGTGTGCAGCCGGGGCCTTCAGCTCAGCGACGCCCAGCTGCGTCACGTACGTTCGATGTCCGCGGCGACTGCGTCATTCCGCGCAGGCCGGCTCCCCCAGACCCGGTACAAGGCGCAGGTCGAGGGGTTCTGGCGTCAGCTCGGGCTGAACCCCGCAGGGCAGCAGCCGTGGACGCCGGCCAGCCCCGCTGCTCCCGTGCCCGCCCAGCCAGCCACGACCGTCATGTCAGCCGTTCCCGCCCCGCCTCCGCCGCCGGATGACCACACGTCGTGGATATCGCAATTGCACCAGCTCGCGCAGCTGCACAACCAGGGCGTGCTTTCCGACGCCGCCTATGCGGCCGCCAAGGAACGCATCCTGAAACAGGAGAAGCAACCTCAGGCGCCGGGGCCGGCATCATCGCCGACTCAGCCGCCGGCCAGCTGACGCCTCATGAGCCGAGCGTGGCAGGCACCCTCCGCACCGACCAATGACCTTCAGATCGCGCAGCGGCCCCACCGCCGGCACCACACCCTCAGCCGCTGATGCCGTACACGCCCAGGAAAGGAAGTTCTGCGTTGGCCGATCCCGGCAGCTGCGTCATCCACAGACAGTACCGACTCGGCGATCCGTCGCTGGGACTGGATCGCGCTCTTGCTACATTTCGTAACTAACCCTGCTCGACGGGTCACGACCAATAACCGTCGGCACGGTTCTCTCGTTCAGGTTTAGGCCTGTCGGAGGCGCACCCGTACGGGATGATCTGCGCGAACGACCGGGCCACCCGGGCTTCATCTTGCGATGCACTATCCGCCAGCAAACGGCAGCCACCGCACCGCCCAATGATGATCACCATAGCCGAGCATCAGCCTCCTGACCTGCCCGAATGACCTTTATGGACCTTCCTGCTACTAGTTCGCATCGAGGTGGTCTGACCTTGCTGGCCGCTTGGGCTTCCGGCGTGCGGCTACGGCACCCGGTGATCGGTCATGGCCCAGATCCTGGTGTCACCAGATGCACATCGGTCACGACGAGCCCCAGCCCGACGATCCGCTGTACCAGCCCGGAGAGGGCAGCCTGGTCGGGCAGCTCGGCGCGGAGGGTGGTCGTGTCCGGGCCTGTGGTGACCTTGCAGTCGTCGAATTGTGCGCGCAGCGTTCTGCCCGCCTGGCCGCTGAAAGTGACCTCATATGTGTGTGGTCGCACTGGGATTACGCCTCGCAGTTGGTGGTTGACGCTGGCCGTCAGGGTGCCCGGTGCACGGCCCAGTGTCGTCACCCGTTGTCGGGTGATCCGGGGGTTGATGCGATGGCCGCGGGCCGGGCCGCACCGGCAGCAGGGACCAGCGGGGCTCGGCAGCCTGCACCCGCTGCTGAGCTGCCTGCCCTCCGCCGCGCCCATGCTGACCAGGATCAAGCGGTCGCGGCGATCGCGATGCCGCGCAGCACTCCTTGCAATCGGCATGGCCGGATGGGATGACGCTGTGGCGCGCGAGTGCGCCAGATGCTGCTGGCTGGGCGATTGCGCACGGTGGCCAGTTGGCCGCCGCCCGGCGGGTAGCTGCCGCACGAAACGGTGGCCAGTGATGTGAGAAGGTCCGGGCGTCCAGCATGTCCGGGGCGGGCGTGTTATTGAAACGCGACCGTGTCCCCGCCCGCACAGCTTAATATCATTCCATCGCCCGGGACTGGCTTGCGTACCCTCCCTGACGGCCAAGCCGGGTGGGTTGGGTTACGGGAGGCCGAGGCAGGGTGTCGCAAGCGACGGTGGTGGTTGAGCCCGGCCCGCGTAGTCCCCGGTTTCCGTCCTCGAAGTTCCGTGTCCCCAAGCTGATGCCGGGGCTTGTGCGCCGGTCACGGCTGCTCGACCGGCTAGACCGGGGAGATCAGGTTCGCCTGGCCCTGGTGGTGGGCCCGGCGGGGGCAGGTAAGACGATGCTCGCCGCCGACTGGCTGGCCGCTAACCCGGAGCGGCCATCGGCGTGGCTGAGCTGCGACGCGGCCGATGCTGATCCGGTCCGGTTTGTCGCTGCCATGATCGAGGCCGTTCGACACGGCTTTGGTGACCCGTCGATCGGCGAGGATGCCCGACAGTCGATCCGCCTCGATGCCGAGGTCTCGGCCGATGCGATCGCTGCCCTGGCTGACGACCTTGACGTACCGGACAAGGCGCGGGTGCTGGTCATTGACGACTTTCACCTGGCCGGGGCGGCCAGCGCCGATACCCTCCGCTGGCTGGTGGAGTATCACCCGCTGTCGCTGCAGCTGGTTGTGGCGAGCCGGGTTGACCCGCCGCTGAGGGTGCACCGGATGCGGGCACACCAGGATCTGGTCGAGCTGCGGGACGGGGACCTGGCCTTCTCCGTGGAGGAGACCAGGAGCTTGCTGGCCGGGTTCGGCGTGCGGCTGGACGAGCCCGAGCTGGCTCTGGTTCACCGGCGCAGCGAGGGATGGGTGGCCGGGTTGCAGATGGCTGCGATCTCGATCCAAGGTTCGCCCGATCACGTCAGCGCGGCTGGCCGGGTGCAGCTGCACCGCCATACCATCGCCGACTACTTCTTGGAGGAGGTCCTCTCCCACCAGCCTCCCGAGATCGCCGAGTTCATGCTCGCCGCCTCGGTCCTGGATGAACTCTCGGTGCCCGCCTGCACCGCGCTGTGCGGCCAGGGATCAGCGAAGATGCTCGAGTTCCTGTACGGCACGCATATGTTCGTGGCGATCGTGGACGAGGAGGCCCGCACCTACCGCTACCACCAGTTGATCAAGGAAGTTCTCCAGACCGAGTTGCGGGCCCGGGATCCAGTCCGGGAAAAGCGGCTGCGCGAGGCCGCCGCGCAGTACCTCGTCGAGGCTGGTCAGGCTGGCGCAGCAGCGCGGCATCTGCTGGCCGCCGGTGAGCAGGCCGCCGCGTTCAGCCTGCTCAACGAGGGGGTCGTGCGCGACGTGCTGACCAATCCGACGGTCGGCAGCGCACTCGACCTCGACGAGATCCGGCCAGAGCTGTTCGCGGGCGCACCGGAGTTCCTGTTGCCTATGGCGGCCGAGCTGCTGTGGCGAGGCGCGTTCGACCGAGGTTCGCGGGCTGTCGCACTCGCCCGGCAGTGCACTATCGACCCGGGCCGGCAGCCCCAGCTGGCCGTGAGGCTGGCGCTGGTGAACATGCTTCACTGCACGTTCATCGGCGAGTTCGACGAGGCGGTGGCGCACCGGGAATGGGCGCGACCGTTCGAGGCCACGGCTGAGGGTGTCAGCGACTGGGTCGTGACGCTCAACACCTTGGCCATGTACTGCCACACCTACCTGAGCCACTTCAGCGAAGCCCGGCAGCTCGCCGATACCCTCGCGTCAGCTCAGGTGAGCGATCCGCTGACCGAGGTTCTCTGCCCCGGAGTGATCAGCCAGGCCGCCTTCATCGAGGGGGCTCTGGAAGAGGCTGGCATCCTGGCCGCCAGCACTCTCACCGCGGCCCGCCGCCTCCACTTCGACCGCCACTATTTCGCCTTTCACGCGCTGCGGACAACGGCCCTGCTCGCTCTGGAGCGGCACGATCTGGCCGCGGCCGCCGAGCCGGTGGAACGAGCCCTGGAGATTGTCAGCGGCGCGCGGCCCGCCTTCAATTACCTGGCCCAGCTGGACCGGGCCCGGATCTGGGCGGCAGGCGGCAACCACGATGAAGCCCTGGCCTCGCTACCCGCCGCGCGGTCGGCGCTCAAAAGCGACCGCTCCGTTCTTCTCGCCGAGGCCGACGAGGTAGAAGCCCGCCTTCGCCTGGCTCTCGGCGACCAGAGCGGTGCCAGAAGCGTCATCGAGCGGCTGCCGGGAGACCGGCGCATCGTCATGTCGGCGATCAGCTCTCTCGCCGCCGGGAACCCCGGACAAGCGGCCCAGGCGCTGCGCGGCGCCCCGGCCGAGGGGGCCACGATCCGGTCCGATCTGGAACTGCGGCTGCTGCGCGCGAGCGTCGCCATCGGCCAGTCCTCACCCCAGGCACCCGCACTGGTCAGGCAGGCTCTCGGCGTAGCCGAACGCCACGGGTTCGCCCAGACCGTCGTGGATACAGCTCCCCAGCTGGTCGAACATGTGATCTCCGACTCTCACCTTTATCCCCGGACTCAGCAGCTAACGGCGCTGATCACCGTTGGCCTTAAAGCGCGCAAACGCGCCGTGCCTGCTCCGCGGCAGGGCAAACTTCTCGAGCCGCTGACTACCGCCGAGATCCGCGTGGTGGAGAAGCTGTCCGAGCGGCTCACCTATACCGAGATAGCATCCGAGCTGTACTTGTCCCTCAATACGGTGAAAACGCACCTGCGGCACGCCTACATGAAGCTCGGCGTCACCTCCCGGTCTTCAGCCGTCAAGCGTGCGGCCTCGCTGGGAATTCTGTGATGTAGCTTCCGTGGTGTCCCTCGAAGCAGCGCCAGGCAGGACTCCCGGGCAGCCTGGTGCGGTTTCCTGGCGTTCGCTGGAAGTTCGGTTATGAGCGGTAGGTCGCTTACCCGGCGAACGACGACGCGGGCATGCCCACCGCCCCGGGACGGCATACGAATGTCGCACCCGCATGCGGCTCTGTCCTCAGCTGGTCGGCGCTCAGCCGGTAAGCGGCCGAAGTCACATACAGGTCCGCTAGGTCAGGACCGCCGAAGGTACAGCTCGTCACCTGGGTAACCGGAAAGGGAACCTCGTCCAGCTGCGCACCGGCTGGTGAATAGCAGCGGACAGCCGCGCCGCCGAAGCACGCAACCCAGAGGTTGCCCCTATTATCGGCGGTCATCCCATCCGGTATCCCTTGCGCGCGCTCGATGGCGACGAGCCGTCTCCTGTTGTCGGCCGAGCCGGTGCCGACGTCGTAGTCGAAGACGTCGACACCCTGGGTCGCCGAGTCGATGAAGTACATCCGGTTGCCGCTGGGGCTCCACGCGATGCCGTTCGATTGCGTGACGTCGCGGATTATCTGCTCGACTGACCAGTCCGGCTCAACACGGTAGAGCGCCGCGGAATGCGGGGAGAAGTCAAACGCCGTTGTCCCGGCCAACAGCCGCCCGGCGGGGTCACACTTCGCGTCGTTCATCCGGTTGCCCGGTGTATCGCGCTCGACCGGCGCGGTCAGCTCCAAGCCCTCCCCGGTCTCTGAGGCCACGGCGATGCCGTCGCGTACCGCGAGCACCAGCCCGCCGCTGCGGCGGGGAACAACCGCGCCTACCTCCTGGCCGACGCAGAAGGACCCCAGCTTCACCCCGGACTGGTCGTAACGGAAGACCACGCCTGCAGTCAAGTCGACGAACAGTAGTGTCTGGGCCCGCTCGTCCCAATGCGGTGCCTCGCCCACATCGGCATGGAGGTCGGCGAATACCTCGACGCTCGCGCTCGCAGAGCGGGCCACGTACCACCTTGCCTCGGGAAAACTGAACAATCCGGGGTGCCCGATCTGGGACGCCTTCCGCATTCTAAGCTCCCCGAAGGGAGCTTCCTCAGCCGTTCTGGCTGGCAGACCGGCCTATATCACCGGCATCTTATGGCATAGGGATGAGCCGAACCCCTCTGGCCCGGCTCGGCGCCATGCCGAGAGACAATAGCTGGCCGAACTAACGGCCGGTGGAGAGACCAACGTGAACGGACCTGCCCAGGATCCTTCAAGGTCCGTCCATTCCCCAGTTGCGAGCGATCGCCAGCGATGGCCGCTCACTTTGACCTGCGCTCGTGGTCGGCCGAGGCCTAATCACCCGGTTCCGGGTGATTACCCAGGCCCTCGCCGACATGCAAGCTGGCCGCACAAACCCGCGCTGCTGGCCACCATCCGTCAACGGACACGCCTGGAGGAGGGGAATCTCCGCGAGCGGGCGCAGGCAGCGCTGGGGGTGGCTGAGGAGGGGAGCCCAGGATGCTTACATGCGTCGCTCAGACAAGAACCGTCGAGGAAGCAGCCGTGGCGGCACAGGACGATCCGCTGGGAACCGCGCCGCTGGAGCTGAGCCACCGGATCTGCCCCACTGGCGGGGCCGTCGTGGATCTCGGCGGCGAACTGGATATCCTCAGCGCCGAGGTGGCCGTCAGCTACGTCAGGGATGTCATCGACCGCGACCACGGGCCGGTCATTGTGGACCTGACCGCGCTGACCTTCTGCGATGCCCGCGGCCTGGCCGCCCTGGTGCGCATGGCCGGTTACGCGGAGCAGAAGGGCTGCCCGTTCCGGCTGGCCTCACTCAGCCCGCCGCTAGTCAAGATCATGCGGATCACCGGCCTGGACCGCAGGTTCCTCGCCTCCCCGGCGTCTGCACGAGTGTGCCGCCTGACTGACCCACAATCAGTGGATCAGCCGGTCGATCGCCGAGGCCCACCCGCAGCATGATTTCCGAGCCGTCGCGATCTGAGATGCTGCTCCGGGAACCGCTTGCGGGAACCACCGTGCAAACTATCCCAGGCACCTTAGGGCACATTCGGGCATGATTTTCGCAGTTCAGATGCGTGAACGACCCGGAAAGCCGGGCGCAATCCTTATCTCATTCCGCCTTACAAGCGAGGGGTCTTCGCAACCAAGCTTGACGCGCATGAGCCAGGTCGCCGGGGAGACCTGACACGGCAGCGGTTACTAGCCGGAGCCTGCCCGGACCGGACGCGGGCCATCCCCTGCAAGGTGCGGATCGGCCTGCATACAGCAACAGCAACGACCTACGGCAAACGGCGGCGACTGGCGGCTGCAAAAGACATTCGCGCGATCTGTCGCAACTTGGGATATGTCCGGCCTGAAAACGGACGGTCCGTGGACGGCGAACCGGGCGACCGGGCCCTCACTCAATGGGAGCCACCGGGGCGAACGACCTTCTTGGATTCCGGACGGCCATGAACAACGGGCAGGAACGAGCCCGAGGTCACGGACGGATCTGAACGGATCCGGATGCCTGCACATGGAACTACGGATTAGAAGGCTGAGGATCTAAAGTTTCTCCGGGCGCCAGGTCAACGGCGTGATACGGTGTGCTGATGGCCCGGCATCGGCTTTCCTATTCGGGTTACATGAAGCGGCTAGAGGAGTGCAATGAAGCATGGGAGGCTTTTCCGGAGCTCCCTGGAAAGCACCTCGGCTGGCATCAGACAGCCCGGTGGGTCTCAGACATCGTGACACGGGACGGACAGCTACTCGCCACCGTCGAGGGCCTCAGCCTCTTTCCGCCTTGGCCCCTCCTCCCAAGACCGCCACGCCGCGTGAAGATCGATGAAAAGACATATCACGTCAAAGGTCGAATGATGAATGCGCATGTCACTACGCCTGATGGCTTGACCATTCTTTCATTTACAGGAACGAAGAATTTCGACCTCCATGCCAGAGCTGTCACACATCTGTCGAATGGGCAATCGCTGCGGTTTCCAGTGCAGGGGACGTCGAAGTTGAATGCCGTGATGACCGCAACGGACAACTCGGGTCAGCCGGTCTTTCGTATCCGGAAGGTCCGGAACACCACGCCCGAGCAAAGGCAAGAGAAGGTGGTCGAGATCCTCGTCGAACCAGGCAGGCAGATAACGCCCGAGCTGCTGCTTGCTATGGCCACGGGGTACCACAACCTCGACAATTTCTTCGATCGCTCAGCCGGCGGATAGTGTGCAGCGGTCGCAGCAGCAGCAAACACTATGACAACAAGTCTAGAACATGGGTCCTCGCGGACGGCTACTGCTAGACAGTCCGCCCGCAGCCGCACAGGCTGGAAACGGCGGTTGACTACCAAGGTTGACCACAGTTCGGTCATCTTGGCTTTGTCAACCTGATTCGGATCCGGCTCTGGCGCAAATAACGTGAAGGTAACGTTTCGATCTTGAAACGCGCGGCAAGTCGTACGATCGAGACGGTCTGCGCCGGAGGTCGGTCGCGCGCTAGGGCACCGACTGTGCGCCGGGTGTGCGGTGGGGGTTTCCTTGCGGGCGCGCTGCCTGACGTATGAGGTAGCGATCTATCATTGCCACGCGTGATCCCCGTGGGAGTGAAGGGGGGTCACTGAAGCAGCGCGGTGACGAGACGCCGGCAGCGGAGGGGATCCTCGGTGAATCCATGCTGGAGACCCCACAGCCAGTAGTCGATGGTGCGGAAGATCGCCGAGCGGCGAGCGTGTTCCCGGTCGAGGCCCGCAGCGTCGGCGATGATGTCCAGCTGCTCGTTGATCGTCGCGGCGTCGGGCATCTCGTGGAGCCTGTCCCACAGGCAGCGGGCGAGGTCGAACCCGATGTCGCCGCGCAGTAGGCAGGGATCGACGGTCAGCCAAGGTTCCCGCTCCCCCCCGAGCACCTGCTCGTGGTGCAGCGCGGCGTCGACGGCACGGTCGCCGGTGGCGGAGGTCAGGGTCTCGGCGGCGGTACAGGCAGCGGCCAGCATCCCGGCCGGCACCGGACGGCCCAGCGCGACCCAGTCTGACTTCAGCGTGGCCAGCCGATCCCGCACCAGCTCGCCGGTGCTGAGCACCCAGCTGGGGGCAGGTACGGCGAGTCGGCGCATCATCCTGCCCGCATGATGATTGGCTTCGGTCAGCGGCAAGGTGGCCAGCGACCGCGCCGGATCCAGCCGTTCCAGCAGCATGGTCCCGGCCCCGAGGTCCGTCTCCACCAGCAGCACAGTGCCCCGGCCGGCCCAGAACCGGAGCGCCGCCACCTCGGCGGGGAAGCTCTCATCCGGTGCGGTCAGCCGCAACGCGAACTGCTCATCACCGCGTCGGACTGGAAGTACCAATGCGTTCGATCCGTGCCAGGGATCACCGTCGAGCGAGAGGTTCCAAGCCCGGCACTGCTGATCGACCCGCTCAGGCAGGCAGTCCAGCCACGCGCGCCTTTCGTGCGACCCGCGCAGCATGGCCCGAAACGTGGACGGAACGGTGATCACAAAGATGAGTCCATCACACCGCTCCAGCATCTCACCCGCGCGGTGTGCCCCAACGGACACTGCTGCAATCAGACGGCCGTTCCGGGGTCAGGCCGCCGCGCAGCGACTAGGAGCGCTCCTGGCCGGGTGAGCAGTAAGGACATGCTAACGGCCGACGCGCAGTCCGGTGCCCTAGCGCGCGACCGACCTCCGGCGCAGACCGTCTCGGTCGTCGTGACCCTCATCCTGCTGGTCATATTCCGGGTGATTCGGTAATTCGACCCGACAGGTATAACCACTGTCCGTTCGGTAAAAGAAAAGAGCAATCATCCCCGAACGGCCACTGGTGCGCGGGCAGTCGCATCTGAGCCCCGGTACCGGGTGGGATGTTGCTACTGCGTCTGCGGGACGACTCGTCCGGTTCTGGTGAGGACCCGCGCAGCTACCACGCCGAACACGAAGCCGCCGACTTGCGCGAAGAAGGCGACGCCACCGCCGTCCTGGGCCTGACCTGTAATTTTCTTCCTATTCGCTTTTCCTGCTGGCCAATTGCGCCGGCCCTGACTGCACCAGTTCTCGCCCAGATCGGCGGGCCGGGGAAGACTGCCAGCGCCCCGGCCTGGAGCCGCCTCACGCCCAGCAGGCTCGCCGCGAGGCGGGCGAGCAGGTCGAGGGACTCCTCGGCGGCAGCTAGCAGTTCCTCGCGATCGCCGGCGGTCAGGCGGGCGTCGCGCGCGCAGGCCGCTCACCGCCGCCTTGGCCGCGGCGAGCGGCGCGCGCAGGTCATGGCTGACCGCCGCGAGCAGCGCCGCCCGCCCCCGATCGGCCTCCGTCGCGGGCTGTTCCGCGGCGCCGGTCGTCATCCCGCTCCTCGTTGCCCGATATCAGCATCAGTGCAGCCCGGGACCCGCGCCGCTGGCCAACACCTGGCGCCAATAGCGCGATAGCTAACGGCTTCTGGCCAGCACGGGTCGCCGGGCTCGCGATCGCCAGGCTCGTGGCATGGCGGGGCGTGGAGCTGCGGCACTTGCGATACTTCGTGGCGGTGGCCGACGCTGGCACGTTCACGCACGCGGCGGAACATTCCCGCAAGCTTGCGCAGCGGCGGCGATGTCGATGATTGCGGCCCGCAATGCCTTCCGCTACCGGGCGCGGGCCTTTTTGTTCTATCAGGACGGACCGGGGAGCTTGGCGTCAGCACGCGGAGCCGCGGGTACGCCTGCTGATAGCGCGTGCCTATGGCGCGACAGCCAGCATCGCTTTTTCAATTCGCGGCCGGCCGGGTGGACTGGCGGATGAGAAATGTAAATCCTGGCTAGTCACCGGAAGGACGCAAGCAAATGAGCCAGACCAAGGACATCCGTGACGCAGTGGAAAACGAGCTCGGCTACGACCCGCTCGGCTACGACTCCGATATCTCGGTAAAGAACCTTAACGGGGACGTGGCGCTGAACGGCACCGTGCCCAGCTACCCCCAGTACCTGGAGGCAGCCACGGCGGCGCGGCGCGTCGCGGGCGTGACGAAGCTGCAGAACCACCTCGAGGTCGTCCTGTCGGCCGGGGACTACCGTGACGACGCCACGCTAACCACCACGGCCAGCAACGCGCTCACGCTGAACATCGCCGTACCAGACGGCGTGGAGGCGACCGCGAGCAACGGCAACCTCACCCTCACCGGGACCGTGAGCTACGGTAGCGAGCGGACCGCGGCCGAACCGGCTGACGGGCCGGATCGGCGCGTATCAGAACTGCGTCGACGATGAGCGTGCCCGTACACAGATGATCCAGTTATGCGCGGCATCGTGTCCCTCCCCGCAGAGTACCCAGCGTCGTTTCGCCACAACGCGGAGCGCGATGCTATCGACTTCGCGACGTACACCGCACGGGTCGGCGAGTGTCGTGATCGATGACGTGCTCCTCATGGCGGCCGGCATGATCGAAGTGCGCGGGAGCAGTGGTGATCGCCCGGGGGCTTCGGAGAGTGGTTTGAGGACATCGTCGTCCGCATGCAGCCCGCACGCATTACCTCCTTCGGATCGGCTCCGGCGAATTGGTTACCAGCTCGGTCGGTCAGCGAAGCCCAGCTGATAGCCCGGATCGAGCAGCGTGGGCCACTCCGCTGCCCTGTCCTCTTGGCCGGATGACCTGCAGGCCCGCGGAGCTGGTGGTGATCTGTCGTTGCGGCCATCGTCGCCTGGGTGCCAGGTGTCGTACCTTCGGCATAGCAACGACCAGAGCGACTGGCCTTGCCCTCCTGAATCCCGGACGCGGCCCGCAGTCCCGGGTTCGCTCCAGCGCCGGGTGGATCTCTTCGGAGAGTTCCCGCAGCGTCTGACGCTCAGCTGATCGATGTATGGATAAACGATAATTGAGTGTGCGAGAATTCTCAGATCAGCCCGAAGCATAGCGATAGTGGCGCGTGCACTCGACGGCTACCTCCGCCCTCGGGTCCGCGCGGTACCGTCTGAGAACACGGGTGCCGGAAATGGGTGGGGACATATGGCTGGGAATCAGCTGCCGTCGATTAACTACATCGTCCAGCTCATGCTCGAGAACCGCTCGTTCGACCACATGCTTGGATTCCTGTATCCGAAGTCCGACAACTTCGAGGGCCTGACCGGCAGCGAGTCTAATACAGACGCCAGCGGCAATACGGTGACGGTTTACCAGATCGATCACACGGCGCCGGGCGCCTACTTCATGCCGGGCGCTGATCCCGGTGAGGGATACGCGAATACCAACCAACAGCTATTCGGCAGCGGCAAGCCGCCGAGCAGCCCGCCGGCCGCGACCAACACCGGCTTCGTCACGAACTTCGCCGACGCCATCGCCTACGACCAGCGCTCCGGCCGCAGCGTGCAGGCCGGCACCACCGCCTCGGCCATCATGGGAATGTTCCCGCCCGCGGCGCTGCCGGTACTGTCCGGTCTGGCCGCCGGGTTCGCCGTCTGCGACCACTGGTACAGCTCAGTGCCCACCGAGACCTTCCCGAACAGGGCCTTCGCCTGCGCCGCGACGAGCCAGGGGCACATGAACGACGGCACGGCGTCCTTCACCGTGCCGACCATCTTCGGGCTGATGACCAGGCACAACCTGAGCTGGAAGATCTACGGTTACAACCAGGAGCCGCTGACCCGCAAGAACTTCCCGGACACCCTGAGCGCCCCGGATTCCTGCTTCGGGCTGTTCCCCGATTTCCAGTCCGACGCCGCGGCCGGGACGCTGCCCCAGTACTCCTTCCTCGAGCCGAGCTGGGAATCGACGGGCAACAGCCAGCACGCCAACTACGACGTCTCGCTCGGCGAGAAGCTCATCCTGGACGTCTACAACGCGGTCCGCAACAGCCCGGGCTGGAACCAGACGCTGCTGTTCATCACCTACGACGAGCACGGCGGCCTATATGACCACGTGCCGCCGCCATGGGGGGCCACCCCGCCGGACGACACCACATCCGCGCCCGGCGAGTTCGGGTTCGACTTCACCCGGTTCGGGGTGCGAGTCCCGGCGGTGCTGGTCTCGCCGCTCATCCCGGCCGGCACGGTATTCCGGGTACCCGGGCCGACGCCGCTGGATCACACCTCCGTCTTGAAAACCATCCAGACCCGCTGGGGGCTGCCCGCGCTAACCCAAAGGGACGCCGCCGCGCCTGACGTCGGAGATGTGCTCAGCCTGCCTGCCCCCCGGACCACCGACCTGCCCGCCGGCCTGGCCGCGCCGACCTCAACCGGCGCCAACCCGGCCGCGGCCGAAGTGTCGAACCTCCAGCTGGCGAACGCCCAGCTGACATCGCAGCTGCAGGTTCCGCTGAGCGAGCTGCGCTCCGCGCCGCTGCTGGCCACCCAGCAGACACCGGCGGACTACGACCACTACATCGCAGCGCGCACGGCTACCTGGAAAGCTGCCAGGACACGCGGCAGCGCCCCGCACGGCTGACCGCCAGCCAGCTCGGCTCTGCAGGCGCCTCGCCCTCATCCGCCGCGGGTCGGCAGAAGCCAGGCGGCCGGTTCAGCACCGCATGCCGGCTCTCAGCAGCGTTCAAGCTGCCTTCACGCCCCTATGGACCTGCCAGCTGCAAGTTTCCCGTCATGCTCGTATCCGCCGCCCCGGCTAGGCAGGTTTCTGAACTGAGTCTTTATCCCCGCAGTTCACAGAACACGCATGCGGCCGACTCCAGCCAAGACAGCACTGGCGGACCGCGGCAGGATCAGTGATCTCTGCCGCGGTCCGGCACCCAGCGCACAGAATGCCTAGATCTGGACGGTCGTGATCGGCCTCGAGCCGTCGTCCACCCATAACTCAATAAGGGCGGATATTTTGCGCGGAGCCAGAGGCCTTCGCCTCGAAGGTAGCCGTTGCGCAATCCCCGATTGCAACGGCGACCGGCCGCTCAGCCTGCATATTTATACATCGCGGCCGTCCGCGGAAGTGCGCGCTAGCCGCGGACAGGGTTGAGGGCCGCGGCTGCCAGGTCAAGGCGCACTAGGGCTGCGGTCACCATGGTGGCAGGCCGGGCAGATCGCACGGAAGTCCATCTCGGTCGGTGCTGACTAACCTCCGGTACGGGCACCGGCAGCGGGGGCCTTCACCCGGATGGAAGCCAGCGCCGGGGACGCTACGCTGCTGTGTCATGCCGCAGGCGCGCCTGGACACTGCTCGGATCCGGGCGGCTCGCCCGGTGATCGACCCGGTTTTCTCGGCACTCCGCTGTACCGCTGCCAGGCGCTGGAGCCCGGCCTGGGTGCGCAGTGAGCATCAAGCTCGAAACGGCGAACCCGGTCCGCAGCTTCAAGGCGCGCGGCACCGAGGTCGTCACGAGCCTGCTCGCCGGCGATGGCTCGCGAGTGGTGGTGTGCGCCAGCGCGGGCAACCTTGGCCAGGCCCTGGCCTGGGCCGGTCGCGGCCGGGGGCTGGAGGTCACTGTCGTGGCATCTCGCTTTGCGCCTGCGGCCAAGCTTGATCGCATCCGCGCATTGGACGCCAGGCTGGAGTTCGTGGACGGCCGGCATGCGGATGCTCCTTGACCACGCTGGCCTGGTCGTCGAACCGTCGGCCGCGCTGGGCATCGCAGCCGTCCTGGAAGACCGTGACCGTTTCGCCGGCCGGCACGTCGTCACCATCGTGTGCGGCAGCAACGTCGACCTAGACGCCTATCACCGCTGGGTCGGCGCGGCTCCCACCCACAGGTCTTGACAATTACTCCGTGGACTGCGGCGGAAGCTTGAGGGTGCCCAGCGGTCAGTCGACAACCGTGAGCCCTGCCAGTCGGCGGGCGCAGGCTGACTGGGGCTTTGTCACAGAGAGCAACCTTGACTTTCAGGTGCCCGCGCACACTGCCAATGCCTGATCCGGAGATGCTCGGTGGCGCGTGCTGGACGGGTACAGATTTGGCTGGTCTGCGCTTCAAGGCCGGTGTCTGCTGCGTGGGACCCCGCCGC
Organism: uncultured Actinomycetes bacterium; assembly: GCA_963834685.1. Lineage (GTDB taxonomy): Bacteria > Actinomycetota > Actinomycetes > Streptosporangiales > Streptosporangiaceae > Palsa-504. Next base: position 267,214 of record CAWICW010000020.1, read on the forward strand.
CGGTCCGTTGAGGACCTCCGCGCTTCCTCACAGGTCGTAGGGCAGCAGCGTGAAATGGTCCGCTCCCCACAACGGCCGGAGCCGCCGGAAGTGCCGCTGGTCGAGGGTGAGCAGCCGTGTTGTGCGGTAACGATCGGCCAGCACCACGTTGGCCGCGTCCGTGATACCAATGTAACTACTGTCATCTGAGTTCCGGTTGATGACGTCCAAGGCCACCGCGTGGTCGGTCGCGGTCCATTCCGGTAGCTCGTATGCCTCGGCGGCCACGTCGGCCGCGAACTGGCGCGCGGCCGCAGCGCCGAGCCTGCTGTAGAGCATGTAATCGCTCTCGGCGGCGACCATCGGCGAGACGACTAGCAGCCCGTCGGCGGCCGCGAGGACCGTGGCGATCGCCTCGTGCTCGGCGTAGGCCTCGTCGAGGCTGGCCAGGACGGCGCTGGTGTCAACGATGATGGCGGTCATCGCCTAGGCCGGCTGTGAGCTGGTCGTCGATCTCTTCAGCGGTCAGCGGCCGACTGCTTCGGAACCCGCCGGCCGCCGGCCGGGGTCGCGGCGCCCGCTCCCTGACCAGCTTGTCGATCTCCTGCGCGAGCGTAACCCCGTCAGCGGCGGCCAGTCGGTGCAGCCGGTCCCGCGTCGCCTTCGGCACCTTGATGGTCGTCATGGTCATACCGGTGAGTATACCAGCGCGATCGTGGGTCCCCACCGCTGGATACTGGCCAGGAACCGGACATTCTGCGATTCATAAACGGCGCGTCACATGCGACTGCAGACGATGGGCTGAGGCCACGATGCGCTGGCCCCGGCACTTGCGTAACGAGGACTGACGACCAGCGTCGCCCGCGACCGCCTAATGCGCCCGAGGAGCCTCTTCTAGCGGGGACGGCGGTGGCGCCGCGGCGAATTGACAATCTGAGCGGGGAGGCAGCCGCCTCAGCCGACGCCATTCGGGAACAAATAATCGTCATGCGCGAAGCGCCGGCTGCCGAATATGCCATGCCTTTACTTTCCGTAGTGGCCATGGTTCAACCCGACTGTGACAGGTGTCCGACCCCGCGCTCGAGCGCAGCACCGCCAGCATCCCGCCAAGCCGGAACCGCGCGCTCCAAGGTGGCGGGCTCGGCATCGGAGCTTTCTATAAGGCGATCTCCAGCGCTGCTCCGGGAACCACTTAGGGAAGCTACTGCGCGACCTCACCGCCGGGGAGGGGTCTTCGCCGGTCCTAGCTCAGCTAGTCCACACCGAGGGGATCATTCGTTAGCCCGCCGTGGAGCTCGACTGCGGGCAGTCATGCAGCCCTGCGATCAGGGTTGTCCTTGCGCCTATCCACTCCTGAGCCGGCGTCGAGTCGATCTCCGTCGGCGCTAGAGCATGAGTGGCCGCGACGCAGCACGTTGTCAGGCGCTCAATCGCGATATAGCTTGGCTGGATGGACGTACGGGCACGCGAGGACGTCGCCGCCGCAGCGGCCGTGCATACAGAGCTCGGCCAAGCGTACGACGGCGCCGTGGCCGAGGGGCTGGTCGAGAGGATCAGCTCGGAGATCGACAAGCAAGTGGACGCGAGGCTGGCGCAGCGGGGCATCCGGCCCGCCGTGGCCGCATGGACGAACCTGGCCATGGGCCTGGGCTCAATCGGGCTGGGTATCGGCGCGACGGCCGTGACGCTGCAGTCCTGGTCGTCCAACGGAGTCGCACCCAAAGCAGAACTCGATCTCGGCTCATTCCGGGCATCCCTTCTGACGAGCACCAGATCGGTGAGCACCATCCAGGTGATCCTTATCGCACTGATCTGGGTCGCCATTGCCGTCGTCAACGTCGCCTATGCCCGCCGCCATCCAGGTAGGCCCTAAGCGGTACACCCTCGCCGCAACTGGTGTGGCAGCCGACACTGGAACTGCAACGAAGCACCTGGAAGGTTGCTGAGAGGTTGTTCGGCACAGGCTGACTCTTAACACTGCAACGGCACTTGGCTACAGCCGGGCTTTCGCGGGAGCGCAGAGACCTGTCCATGTCGTACATGACGGGCCTATATTCAGTCTGTCGGGAGCCGAGGGCAGGCTGGCGGACCAGACTCGATCAGGTTCCGACGGTAGGTAAGGAGGGCAGAAGTGGCAATCTTGGTGGTGGGTGAGGCCACTGGCGTGACGGCCGAGCAAGATGCGGCTCTGGCGAAGAAGCTGTACCCAGTGGGTTCGCTCCCTGCTGGGTTCAGGATCCGCATGGCGGGGCCGATGGCCGGCGGCTGGCGCATCGTGACCCTGTGGGACAGCGAAGCCGACTGGGAGCGCTTCCGTGACGAGAAGCTCACGCCCGCGCTGGCGGGCATCGGTCAGACGCTGGGGGCGGTCGAGCCCTGGCCGATCGAAACGGTCCTTACGGTCTGGGAGCTCTGACTCCTCGGCACGCGTCACGCGGGACCTTGGCCCGGCCCGACTCTCCTCAAGCTCAAGGAAGGTGACGGCCGGTCCACGCTTCGATGCCGTAACTAGGGTGGGGGGTGGCGGGTCAGGCTGGGCAGCAGGACTTCGTCGACGAGCGCGTTCAGTGTCTCGGCGGGCACGGACCGCCTGTGCTGCAGGACGCGGAACATGATGTAGGCGGGCAGCACATCCCAGATGTCGTCGCTGATGACCTCCGGGACGATTTCCCCCCGGGTGACGGCGCGGCGCAGCACCCCGTGAACCTGGTCCTTCCGGCCGCGGTACAAGTCGCCGACGAGCAGTTCCCGCAGCCGCGGGTTGCGGTCGCCGACGGCGAGGATCCCGGCGATGGTCCGGCCGTACTCCTCCGCGTCCTTGGCGATTATCCCGGCGAGGGCGAGCAGGTCTCCGCGCAAGGAGCCGGTGTCGGCAGGCACGCCGAGCTCCCCCTGGATGCGGTGTGCGAACGCCGCGCAGACCAGCTCGGCCTTGGAGGGCCAGCGCCGGTACACCGTCGTCTTGCTGGCATGCGCCCGCGCGACGACCTGATCGACGGTGAGCTTGTCGTATCCGGTCTCGTCCAGCACCTGCAGGGTGACCGTCAGCAGTTCGGCCTCCCGCGGCGTGAGCGAGGGGCCCAGCAAGCCCCGGCCCGTGCTACGGCGGCCGCCCTCAGCGTGGGCGGAGATCGTCATGGCAGCACTTTACCGGCCCTGACAAAGATACGATACGGTATCGTACTGTGTTAGGGTATGAGTGCGCACTGGAAGGACGCCCAATGACGGGCTCTGCAGGGTGCCCCGCAGCGATATCCGACGGAGGTCCTATCGTGCCGACAGGCCTGGACGCGGACATGGTCGGGCCGGTCGACGCCGCCGTGATCCTGTTCGAGGGAAACAAATTCAGCGGGGACGTGGCTCCCGCGCTGGCCGACCTGAACGACGGCGGGACCGTTCGCATCATCGACTTCGCGTTCGTGCGCAAGGAGACCGATGGCTCGGCCTCGGTCGTTGAGGCCGGTGACGCAGAAGTAGCCGAGCAGTTCGACTTCCACGCCACGCAGTTCGACCTGCTCTCGGAGGAGGATCTGCTCGGGATCGCCGATCAGCTGGAGGCAGGCTCCTCCGCGCTGGTGATCGTGTGGGAGAACAGCTGGGCCGCCCGCCTGGCGGCGGCGGTCCGCGCCTCCCACGGCCAGCTGATCTCCCAGGAGCGGATCCCCCGCCAGACCGTCCTGCGCGCCATCGCCGCGCTCGACGAGGAGTAAGACAAGCCACGCCACCCAGACGAGCAGGAGGAACCATGCCACCCAGACGAAGAGGACGTCCCGGCCTGATGGGCACGATGGCCCGCACCGCGGTCGTCGCCGGTACGGCCACCGTCGTAGCTGGCAGCGTGTCGCAGCACGGGCAGCAGAAGGCTGCCCAGCAGCAGCAGGCGGCCGCAGCCCAGCAGCAGCAAGAGGCTGCCCAGCAGCAGGCGATGATCGACCAGGCCGCGGCCCAGGCCGCCGCCCAGACAGCGGCCCAGCTCCAGGCCCAGCAGCCAGCAGCACAACCAGCAGCCCCGCCCGCAGCGGCGCCGGAGGACCGCATGGCCAAGATCAAGGAGCTTGGCGAGATGAGATCCCAGGGCCTGCTGACCGACGAAGAGTTCGCCGCCGAGAAGGCGCGGATCCTGGCCACGTAGCGGTCTTTGGTCGCTGGGGTGTGAGGAGCGCTGACATCCATGGTCGGTGCGACAATCTCGGGCCGCACGGTGCCCGGACAGCCCCCTCGCCGCTAAGGTCACTGGCCACGTAAGGCACCTTCGGGCCGGCGAACTAGCTGCTACTTGGCGCTGAGCATGCAGAAAGCGGGCGTCCAGAACCGTCGCGAGGTGGGAGAACGACAATGATGCGCAAGTTCGCAACCGAACTGCTGGGCACCGGACTGCTCGTGTTTTTCGGGGTCGGCGTGGCGACCCTCATGTTCGGGTTCAAGTTCGACGGGGGCAGTGTCGCGGCAGGGGTGGTGGCCACGGCGCTGGCCTTCGGTCTCGTGCTTCTGGGCCTGGCCTACACGATCGGGCCGATATCGGGCTGTCACGTCAATCCGGCGGTGACCATGGGCGCGCTGCTGGCTGGCCGCCTCCCGCTGGTGGAGGCCGTCGGCTACTGGGTGGCCCAGTTCGTTGGCGGCATTCTCGGCGCGCTGCTGTTGTGGGGGATGTTCAATACCTCGCTCCTGTACAGCACGTCCAAGACAGGGCTCGGCACGAACGGCTGGGGGGCGGCATCGGACATCCACATCGGGGTGGGCGGCGCATTCCTCGCGGAGGTCGTCCTGACCGCCCTGTTCGTCTTCGTCATCCTCGGGGTCACCAGCAAGCTGGGGAACGCATCGACCGCTGCTATCGCCATCGGGCTGACCCTGACGGTGGTCCACCTGATCGGGATACCGATCGACGGAACGTCGGTGAACCCGGCGCGCAGCCTCGGCCCAGCCCTTATCGTCGGCGGGACCGCGTTGAGCCAGGTGTGGCTATTCATTGTGGCCCCGCTGGTCGGCGGCATCGCCGCCGCGGGGCTGCACTTGCTCGTCTATCCAGCGCCCAGGCCGGAGCCCGCGCCTGGATCGGATGCACTGGCCGCCGAGCCGCCAGCCGAGGTTCCAGGAGCATAGCCGCTGACTCCCTGTGGGGACATCCGCCGCCACGACACGGCCTGGCCGGGAGCCCAGGCGGATTTGCGCGAGCGCTCCGATGGGCAACGACACCGACGGCGGTCGGGGCGAAGCGGACCGGAAGATCGAGCGAGTTACCGGGGCCGATCAGCAGCGGGAAGGCCAGGACCTAGGGGACCTGGAAGGCGCCCGACGACGAGGTAATGCCGCTCACGGTGACCGGGCAGTGGCCGCTGTTGTTGAGAATCAGTGGTTCGTCGGCGAAGTGGCCGACACAGACCTTGCCGAACCCGCCGCGGTTGGCGACAACCAAACTGAGACGTGGGCGCGGCGCGATGCCGGACACGTCCACATAGTGCGGCGAGGCTGCGTCGTTACTGTCAATGCGGATCGTCGCTGCCTTGGCGCCGAATGACTTCGGCGCGAAGCGGATTGCGACGTCGATCGAATCGCTGACCTCCAGCTTGACCGGGTACGACAGAACGCCCGGCGCCTCGAAGTCCACCGTGGACGAACTGATGCTGCTGATCAGCAGCAGGCCGGTGCCGCTGTTGTTGATCGTCAGCATCTCATCCTTGAATGAACCCACGCAGTATTCACCGAACACGCCGCTGTCGGCGATCACGGTGGTGACCTTGGGAACTCCGAAGCTCAGCTTGAAGAAGAATGGATCGATCGAGGTTGGAACAGGGGTGACGCCGTCGTTGCCGAGCAGCGTTTGTGTCGCCCAATTGACGTTGCGCTGGTATGTGATGCCGGAAGGGAAGTTCGCTTTCACTGGTTCGTTGCCGGCGCAGAAGGTGCCGTAGAAATCCTCGCCGACTGACAGCAGCTTGATGTAGTCGCCGAGGTAGGTTGCCATGACAGAAGCTGGCGTGGGCGTATTGGTCGGCGTGATTGCCAGCACATGGGTGGCGAAGCTGGTGACGAAGCCGTCGTGACTGACCTCCAGTACGGTCATCCAGTTGGCGCCGACCACCTGCTGATAGACGAAGCCGACGAGGCCGCGCGAATTGATCGCGAGGCTCGGGTTCTTGGCCGTGGGAATGGCGCGGACGTCGCTGGACCAGTTCTGGCCGCCGTCGTCGGACCAGCGCAGGTGCAGCGTCGCATCAGCTGCGCTGGTTCCGGTCATGTAGGCGATGTAAAGGCGGTCGGAGTGGTTAGGGTCAACCGCGATTGCGAGTTCTGGGCCGTAACGGTCGTTGCCGAAGGACGCGGCAGCCTCTTCGAGGCGGGCGACGGCCCGATCAGTGTCAGGCGTCGGCGTGCCCTGGGTCCTTTCAGGACGCGCTCAATGTCAAACCGGGCCAGTGCCCACGGCACGCGGCCGCGCCGCTCGGATGGGGGAAACGCCGGGGTGACGTCCCCGATTGTGCCGAGGACCACCAGCGATGCGGCCTCTAGACGCGGTATGAGGAGCGCGGCGTACCCACGTTCCATGGCGGCCTCCGCGTCGCCGCGCTGATCCGCGTCGAGGTTGGGCGGTCTCCCTCACAGTGATTGTGCCGCCAACCGAGACCGGGTCGGCAAAGAGCACGTAGTCTCCCCCGGATAGCGGGTCACGCAGATGCACGGTCACCTCGCGTCCGACGAGACCGCGCATGCCGACCGGAGCCTTGATGACCTCACGCACCAAGACAGTCACCGTCCGGTGGTCGGCATGCGTCGGCGCGCCAGTTGGCCCGCTGATGCTGGCGGTAAAAATGAAGGCCGATGAATTGGCGATGGAAGCAAGTTCATCGATCGACGCCATATCAGATCTCCTGGATTCGACGGCCCTGTCTGGTCATCCCTGGGTGTTATCATTCAGCGGCAGCGGCCAGCAGTTTCCAGTGACGGCGCGCCACGAGGCCCATTGCAGCTGCTATCACTAGGAGAACTGCCACAATGAGCCATTCGAAGCTGCCATTGTGATGATCCGGATCCCAGCCGGTCAGGGCCTCAATCCAGTCGTGCCAGAACATGGTGAGGATGCCTAGCGCCGCTGCGAACACTGCGATCGCGGTCTCCAACCGGACTCGGACCCTTGATCTCCTCATACCAACCTCCTTGGCTTGCCCTTTCGAAGTACCTCGGTAGGCCTCACCTCTGCCGGAACCAATCCGGGAGAGAAGCCATAATGGAACTGAGTGCCGGGCAGTTCGACCTGGCGTGAAGCACCTTCGTCGCGAACCCGATGATTGCTGCCTCGGCCTGCTCGGGATGTGCGCTCGGACAGCTAGTAGTCTTAGGGGCCGGCGCCTCCCCGGTAGCCACTTCCTTCGTTCCCCTAAACAAGCTTCGGGTACATGCTGCTGCGGGCCAGCAGGCTTAGCTCATTTCTTAGGTACGCCGAACCGTCTACTTGTAGACAAGGATTACACCATTTCCGTTAAAGTCAATATCGCGGAAGTGCTGTTTACCTACCTGTTGACGCAGCGAGCCCGGGGCCGGCTGCGCCCGGGGAGGTCGCCGAAGGCCGGCATCTCGAGTTGGCGGCACGATCGTACGGCGTAGACGATAGGCGAGGAGCGAGAACATGCCGGAGAACACCAAGGTCCTTCTGACCCGCAGCCCGAGTCACAACGTTCAGGTCACCTCGGGCACGAACCCGGCGACCGGCGCTCGGTCGGAATCAGCGGTGGCGGTCAACCCCGCGAACCCGAACCTGATCCTGGCAGCTTCGAAGACGTTTACGGACCGGGCGACCTACGACTACAACGTGGCGGCGTACATCAGCGACAACGGCGGGGTGTCGTGGAGAGAGTTCAATCCACCGATCGAGCCGTCATGGGGTGGCCTAGACGACCCGTGCGTGGCGTTCGACAACACCGGCCGGGGGTACCTGTGCGGCATGTTCAACGGGCCGGTCGGATCGGAGGGTGAGACCGAGGCGCTGGAGGGGATCGCGTGCTACACCTCGACCGGGAATCTCGACACCTGGGCTGGGCCCGCGTTCCCGGACTCGACCACCGGGAACCTGGACGACAAGGACTGGTTTGCCGTCGACCAGTCGGGGGGCCTGTATGACGGCCGCATCTACGGGTTCTGGGACATCACGGCCACCACCACCCTCGGATTTTCACGAAGCCTGGACGGCGGCCAAAGCTGGGTCGGCTTCGGCTCGCCGCCGAACCCGGCGGCGACGCCGCTGGTAGCCGGTGGGGTGACGATCGCCTCTTTCACCCCGTACACGTGCGTCGGACCGGACTCCTCGCTGCACGTGTTCTGGATCCAAGACCAAGACATCTGGTGGACTGTCTCCTACGACGGCGGGGACAGCTTCGCCGCGCCGCAGGCTGTCACGGCGGGAATCGGCTACTTCGAGATCGAGCCGTCGAATGTGAATCTGCCGTTTCGCGCCTACTCCTTCCCGACTAGCTGCGTTGTCGATGACACCCTGATCCTGGCCTGGGCCGACGACGGGGACCCGTCGCAGATGGTCCGCATCTACTACCGGGCCTACGACCTCTACGGCCGCGAGTGGCTGGGCAATGCCCGCGGCGTGCCGCTGCTCGCCGGGACCGTCGCCACCGACCCCGCCTTTCACGAACTGTTCCCGCAGCTGAGCTCGACCCAGGATTCCCTCGTTCTGGCGTTCTATCAGTACGGCCCGAACGGCCCGCAGAACCAGGACTGGATCGACGTGGTGGTCGCGGTCGGCGACGACGGCGCCTGGTACCGCATCACCGTCACCGACCAGCCGTGGGACCCCACCGTCGCCGAGGTGACCGACGAGAACGGCCGCGGGTTCATCGGGGACTACTTCGGCCTCGACGCGCAAGCTGGCGCGGCGACCGTCGTGTGGACGGACACCCGCACGCAGCTGCAGGAGATCTTCACCAGCCAAGTCCAGATTCTCGTGCAGAGCGTGCAGGTCGTCACCGACCAGAACGAGTTCGCCTACGACACTGTCAACGCGCGACACCCGACCGTCGCCAGCCCGGCCGCCTTCCCCGCGGCCCTGTATGTGATCGCGGGCGGCTTCACCCCTGAACAGGTGGGGATCAGCACCACCATGACCCCCGCACAGATGGCCGCCCAGGCCCCGCCGCTGACTTTCACCGACGCCGCAGGCACGGTTGGCACGATCACCTATAAGGCGACGCTGTGCGAGCCGGAAGACAGCACCCTGCCGGCGGGGATACCGCAAAGCTTCACGTTCACCTACACCATCGAGTTCACGGGGACCGGCGCCTTCCCGGTGGGCGGCGCCCAGGACACCACCACGGTAACCGTCACCGCCACCGGATTCGGGCTCACTGATCAGGGCACGCTCACGCTGACCCGCCAGGCCAGCCCCTACATGCTCGACGGGGCCACCTCCTGGCTGTCCGAAGACCTGCGGGTCTTCCAAGTCACCCGAGGTGTCCCGGACCCGATCTTCGGCCTGACCTGCACCGGCGACGCGCTCGGCTATCTCGGCCAGGTCCTGACCAAGCTGCGCAGCGGCGGGGGGCATGCCCTATTCGAATCGATGCCGACTGCCCCCACACCGGCCGACCCCACCGGCAGTGAGCTAGAGCTCTCCCAACAGGTCGGCGGTGTAAACGTGTTCAACTTCGCGATCGCCCAAGTCCGCTACGCCGGCGGGACACTGCCCGCTGACAATGTGCCGGTCGCGTTCCGGCTGTTCACCACCGCCGTCACCGGCACCGACTACGACCCGAACGGCACGTACGCCACCAACGGGGCGACCCCGCCGGTCGCGCTCCTCGGCCTGCACTTCGGTGAGCTCGCCAGCATCCCCTGCTACGCCAGCCCCCGCCAAGACCCGCTCACCGGGCAGACCGACCCCAACAATCTCCTCAGCTTCCCGGCCACCGGCGGGGTGGAAACCTACGACTTCGCTGGCTGCTGGCTGGACTTCAACCAGCCCGCCCCCGCCTACTACCCCCGCGACACCAGCTCCGACGCGGGGCCATGGCCGGCCTCCGACAAACTTCCCATCCAAAGCCTGATCCGCGGCCTGCACCAATGCCTCGTCGCGCAGATCATCTACGGCATTGAACCGGCCACCGGCACCTCCACCGCTAACACCGACAAGCTCGCCCAACGCAACCTGGCCATCGTAGGCGGGGATAACCCCGGCGGGGACGGCGCCCGCACCCTATCGCACACCTTCCAGCTCAAAGCCCTCGGCGGCACCCGCCTCCGCGACTACGCTGTGGCCGGCGTCGCGTACGGCCGAAGCGACACCGACGACGACATGCTGGTTCCGCCGGACGAACTCGCCGTGCACTGGGACAACCTCCCCGCCGGGACCAGCATCGAGGTGTTCCTGCCCACCCTCGACGCCGATGAGATCCTCGCCCAGGCCGCCGACCGACCCACCCCGCCCCGGCTGCAGCGGGTCGACCCGCACACGCTGCGCTGCGCCGGCCCCGACCTCACCTACCTGCCCCTGCCGACCACCGGCTCGACCGCCCAGATCCCCGGCCTGCTCACCGTGATCCTGCCAACCGGCACCCGCACCGGAGAGCTCTACCAGCTCCACGTCCAGCAGATCACCGGCTCACCCGCCCGCGTCGTCGGTGGCTTCCAGCTTGCCATTCCGATCCGCAAGCGGGCCGACCTCCTCGAGGCTGAAGCCCGGCACCTCTCCGTGCTGCGTTACATCGCGCTGTCCATCCCCCCGCAGGACCCTTGGCATCAGGTGTTCACCCGGCACCTCACCCAAATCGCCCACCGGCTGCGCGAATGGGGACTCGACCCCGACACCATCACACCCTCCCCCGACGGCAGCGGCGTCCCCCCGCCAAGCCACCGGCACCGGCGCCGTCACCGACACCACCGCTGGCACCACCACCGTGACTGGTGGTAACCCGAGCCCGAGACCGCGGCACGCACGCTCGATAGCACAGCCGAATCTCAGGACTCAGAAGGCGACCCGACGAGTACGGTAATGCGAGTTGGTCTGCTCGTCACGCAGACAATCCGATCCGGTCGTCGCGCACTACCTGGCCGCCCTTCATCACCCAATGCAGCGAGCGCAGGGCGGACACGTCTTCGGTCGGGTCGCCGTCCAGCGCGATCAGATCGGCGTGCTTGCCGGGCTCGACGCTGCCGATGTCGTCGTCGGCCCCTAGCCAGCGGGCCGGCACGATCGTGGCGGCCCGCAGAGCGGCCGTCGGCGTGAGCCCGTATGCAGCCATGTGCTCAAGTTCGCGTACCGTGGCGGTCGTACCCTCGATCGCCTGGAACGGTGGCATATCGCTACCGAGCATGACCGTGACGTCGGCGGCCAGAGCCAGTTGGTAGCTCTCGATGTGACGTGGCCCGGCACCGAGCGAACGGTGCTGCATCCACGCCGGCACGCCCAGCGAGTCGAAGAAGTCGCCGCATCGAGTGACGATCAGCGTCGGCACAAGGCTGGTGCCATGCTCAGCCATTGACAGGGCGACGTCCCTCGTCAACTGGTATCCGTGCTCCACACAGTCCAGACCGAGCTGCACGGCCTGCTCGATGATGCCAGCCGGGCCCGCGTGCGCGGTCACCTTCCGACCCCATGCGTGCGCCGTATTGATCACCGCGGCCATCTCCTCGCTGGTCAATTGCGGCGTGTCGAGCGCTTCGTGTTCGCCCGCGATTCCGCCGGAAATCATCACCTTGATCAGGTCCGCGCCGGCGCTGATCTGTCGGCGCACCCCGCGTCGGAAATCGTCCGCGCCATCGCATTCCAGGGTGTCGGTGCCCAGGTGCCCGTGGCCACCGGTGCAGACGAGCGCCTGCCCTGCCGTGAATATGCGTGGGCCCTGGAGCCAACCCGCGTCGATCGCGGCCCGAACCGCGAACTCCGCGTGGTCCTTCTCGGCAACACAACGCACGGTGGTCACGCCGGAGTTCAGCGTTCGGTGCGCCCCGGACGCCATGTACAGGGCCAGCGCGTGAGCACCCAGCCGGCTGACCATGTCGCCGCCCGGCCCCGGCAAGGAAAGCGAGAAATGAGTGTGCATGTTGATCAAGCCCGCCATGACGAACGCGCCGCCCATGTCCAGGTCCCGGCAGCGTGACGCCGTGCGGGCGCGGACCGCGGGCTCCGGTCCGTAGTCGCTGATGCGCCCGTCGCGAATCCGGATCGCTGCGCCGGGGAGCGGCTCGTCGGTCACTCCGTCGAACACGGTGCAGTGATGCAGCAGCATCTCCGCAGATGCGCGCATTCAGCCCTCCGTATGCGCCAGGGAATCCGTCCCCCGCCCGCACCCGCCCGTGCGGGAGAGTGTAGCATGATCGAACTCTGTTTAGCGTGAGTATAGTGATGCGGTGGTGGCCTGTTGGCCAGATCCACTCCGGTCTGGCCTGCCCGGGTCGATCGCACATGGACGGAGCGTCATGCGACGAGCGCGGGCACCCGCGCCTTGGTGAAATCGGACCGGACGCGATCGCCGAGCAAGACCAGCCCCGACGACGCCTCCTGGCCGCCGCCGTGGCGCGGCCGCCGGCACCCGCCGGCATCACCGTGTCGAGGAGATCACACTGAAGGTAGCGAAATGAGATCATTCGGGGTGACCGACGTGCGGGAGTCCGTCCGTGAGGGTTGGCAGGTCACCCATCACACAGAGCAGCCCTGAAGGGACGGAACACTCATGTTGGGCGAAGGACTGCGCGAGTTGCGCCTGCGCCATGGGATGACGCTGCGCGAATTGGCCGCCGAAGCCGAGGTATCACCAGCGTTGCTCAGCCAACTGGAGAACGGCGTCACCGACCCCAGCCTGTCGACCCTGCGCAAACTCGCCGCCGTCTTCAAGACCGAGGTCTCCGCACTGTTCAACGAGCCCAACGCCCCGATGGTGCACCTCTCCCGCCCCGGTCAGCGGATGCGTCTCACCGCGCCGCTCGGGGAGATCACCTACGAGCGACTCACTCCCGGCCGCGGAGACCTTGAGGTGCTCATGGCGACCATGGAACCAGGCGACGTCAGCTCCTCGCAACGCCGCAGCCATGAATCCACAGAGTGCATCATCGTCCTGGAAGGAGAAGTTGTCGTCGAAATCGCAGAGGAGCGGCACGTCCTCGTCGTGGGCGAAGCGTTGACCTTCGACTCACGCCTGTCACATCGCTTCTGCGACGAGAGCCTCGAGCAGGCGGTCTTCCTGCTGGCGGTGACGCCACCGGTGCCGTGATGTGTCCATTCCTGCCGCCGGGTCTCGGCGCAAGCCGATGAACGTCACTCTCGGCTTTCAAACCGACAAGTCGGCCGGCGACTACGCCCGCCTCGCCGTCATGGCGGAGTCACTCGGTTTCGACGGCATCTCGGTGTTCCACGATCTCGGCTTTCAGCCCTCACTGTTCCCGCTGCTCGAAGTGGCTCGGGTAACGACCCGCCTCCGGCTCGGTGCCGCCTGTCTGAACCCTTTTCTGCTCCACCCGGTCGAGATCGCGGGCCAAGCGGCCGCGCTCGACCTCGTCTCGAACGGACGGGCCTACGTCGGACTGGCTCGCGGAACCTGGCTCGAACGCGTCGGCATCCGGCCCGCTCGACCACTTCTGCGTCTCACCGAGGCCGTCGAAGTGGTCCGACGACTGCTGCGCGGCGACGACTCCGCCTACGATGGCCAGATCTTCCCGATGGCAGCGGGGATGCGCCTGGCATACCCACGACGACGCGACGCCCTCGACATCCTGCTGGGCACCTGGGGCCCGCGCGGTCTGGCCCTCGCCGGCCGCTGCGCGGACGAGGTCAAGCTCGGCGGCTGCGCTAACCCAGACATGATCCGCCATGTCCGCGCCGTTCTCGACGAGGCCTGTCGCGCCGCCGGCCGCGACCCGTCCTCGGTCGGCGTGGTGTCCGGCGCGGTGACCGTGGTGGACGAGGACGATGCCGCCGCCCGGCAGATGGCCCGCGCGCAGGTGGCCGTCTACCTCGACGTAGTGGCCCCGCTCGACACCACCGTCACAGTGCCCGACAGCGTGCTTGCCCCGCTGCACGCTGCGCTCGTTCGCGGTGACGCCGACGCCGCTGGCCGCTGTATTCCCGACGAGTTGCTCGACCGTTTCGCGTTCGCCGGCCAGCCAACCGCGGTCGCGGAGCACGTGGCCGCTGTGCTCGAGGCCGGCGCGAGTCGGGTCGAGTTCGGCAGCCCGCATGGACGCACCGACGTGTATGGCGTCGAACTGATCGGCGAGAAGGTCCTGCCCGCCGTGCGCGAAGCATCATGAACCGAGCGTCCGCATCGGAGATCGCCGACCAACTGCTGCACGACCTCGCGCCCATCGACCCGACCGCAGCCGACGCACTGGGCCTGGAGTCGGCGAACGTCATGCCAGCGCTCGCGCCGTCTGACTTCGCGGCCCGCCGCGAGGCGTACCTGCAGGCGCACCGGTCGCTGGACGCGCTAGGGATTCCAACGTCAGCGGAACTGGTGCTTGGCGCGGCACTACGCGAACGCGTGGACGCCCAGCTCGCGCTTGACGACGCCGGATTCACCACCGCTCAGCTCGCCCCGCTCGCCACACCGATGCACCAGGTCCGCGAAGTCTTCGACAACCTGCCGCGCGAGACCCCAGCCGACTGGGAGCGGGTCGCCGAGCATCTGGCCCGCGTCCCGAGCACAATCGCCGCCTACGCCGAGACGCTGCGGGCGGCGGCGAACGCCGGGCACGTAGCGGCCGCGCGCCAGGTACTCGCCGTCGCAGCGCAGTGCGAGCGTTGGATCGGCGCCGACGACTTCTATCGGCGGCTGGTTGCCTCATGCGATCCACGGTGGCGTGATCGCCTGGACGCAACCGCCGCCGCCGCGAGCGAGTCGACGGCGCGCTTCGTCGAGTTTCTTCGCGGCGAACTGCTGCCTCGCGCGCCGAAGACGGACGGGGTCGGTCGCGACCTGTACACGGTCACATCGCGCGCGTTCCTCGGCGAGAACGTGGACCTGGAAGCTACCTACGCGTTCGGCTGGGACGAGCTGGCTCAGCTGACTGCCGAGATGCGTCAGGTGGCGGCCGAGCTCGGCCACGACTCGATCGAGGCTGCAGCCGCGACGCTGGACGCCGACCCCGCGCGTCGCCTGTCCACGCCAGATGAGCTCACCGGTTGGTTGCAGAGCCGCGTCGATGATGTCACCAACGCTGTCGACGGGGTGCACTTCGACCTGCCGACAGCGGCGCGACGCGCAGAATGCCGGATCTCGCCGACCGCGTCCGGGGTCATGTATTACAGCCCGCCCGATCCGTCCTTCAGCCGCCCGGGACGTGTGTGGTGGGCGCCGCCGGCCGATGGCACGTCCCACACCTGGCGCGAGGTGACCACCGTCCACCACGAAGGCGTGCCCGGCCACCACTTGCAGATCACCGTCGCGATGACCGAGCCCGGACTACACCCGTGGCAGCGCTCCATGGCGCATGTGCACGGCTACGTCGAAGGCTGGGCGCACTACGCCGAGCGGCTCGCCGACGAATTCGGGCTGCTGCGTGACCCCGGTGAGCGGCTCGGCATGCTGTACGGGCAGCGGTGGCGAGCGGCACGGATCGTCATCGACATGGGGCTGCATCTGGGGCTGCCGATCCCGGCGGGCAACGGATTCACCGACGCAACTGATTGGACGCCGCCAGTTGGCGTAGCCGTGCTGCGCGAGGCCGCCGGAGTCGATGAGACGACCGCCCGCTTCGAGGTCGACCGCTACCTCGGCTGGCCGGCGCAAGCACTCGCGTTCCGGGTAGGCGCGCACCTGTGGCGGCAGGCGCGCGACGCAGCTGAACGTCGGCCCGGCTTCGATCTGCGTGCATTCCACATGCGCGCGCTACGCCTCGGACCGCTCGGCCTCGGCCCACTTCGAGAGGTGATGTCATGACCGACATGGAACTATTCGACCTGCGGGTCACCGTCGAGAACATCGAGGGACGCTCGGTGTGCGGGCTGGCCGTCGGCGACTGGTTCGAGCTGGTCAACAGCAGCGAGCTGCGGCTGCCGGATGGCAAGCACTTCTGCATCTTCGCGCTTCAGTCGGTGTTGCCGCTACTGCCAGCCAAGCAACGACAACTCCCCGAAAGGGACTGGCTCGAACGTGACTCGCTGGTGTGCTGCCCAGATCCCGAGGAGCGCGTTATCATGCGCATCGAACGGATCGGCCGCCGCAGCCTGGACACGTCCGAGCTGACCTGAATAAGCAAGGTCGCCTTCGACCTGGCTGCATGTGTGTCAAGGCTGGCTGGCGGGCGAGCATCGGCCTGACGGCCTGACGGCGGGCTCCGCACGGAAGCGGATCTGCTACAGGCACAATGGGGTATGACATTGGGCGGGAAGCCAGCCGCTGCGCCCCCGGCGACGCCGGTCCCGGCCGCGCGGGGTGAGCATTGGTGGCCGGTGGCGCTGGCGATCGTGGTCGCCGCGTTTCTGCACGTGGCGCTGCCGGCGAAATACCGGGTGGACCCCGCCTGGGTGGTGCCGGCTGTGCTGCTGGTGCTGCTGGCTGCCCTGATCATGGGGGACCCGGGCCGTATCGACCGGCAGAAACCCTGGCTGCGGATCGTCACCGGCGCCGTGATCGCCTTCATCACGGTGGCGAACCTGCTGGCCGCCATCCACCTGTTTCATGACATCCTCACCAACAACAAGGTGTTCGCCAGCAACGCCACCGGGCTGCTGGCTACCGGCGGGGTGCTCTGGGCCACGAACGTGATCGCGTTCGCGCTGTGGTACTGGGATCTGGATCGCGGCGGGGCCGCCGCCCGCGCGCATCATCCGCAGGCGAACCCGGCGTTCATCTTCCCGGAGATGCTGCACACCCAGTACGTCCCGGCCACCTGGGTGCCGAAGTTCGTCGACTACCTGTCGCTGGGCTTCTGGACCGCCACCGCGTTCAGCCCCACCGACATCTCCGCGATCAAGCCGTGGGCCAAGCTGCTGATGATGATCGAGGCGGCCGTGTCCCTCGGCATCGCCGGGCTCGTGATCGCCCGCGCGATCAACATCCTGGCATAACAGCCGCCAATTGCCGTCGGCTGGCATGCTTGGCATCAAGACCGGAGTGTCCGGAATGCACGCCTGCTCGGCGCGTTCCGTAAGGACCGCCAGCCTGCCGGGAGACACTCGCGGGATGGTGCGGAACCGGCGCCCACCTAGCCTCGCCCTGCTCGATCGAGCTGATCTCGGCGGATCGGCGTCTGCGGGTCGATGATGTCGGCTGCGAGCAGGCCGGGTTGCGCCGCCTCAAGGGCGGCTGCTCCTGCTTCGCCCGCCAGGACAGGGGACCGGCCTCCGATCGCGCAGCGGGTCAGGGCGAGTCGCCGCCTGCATCCCGCTCAGGTGCTCCGGCCGCCCGCGGTGATGACGAGGCGGTGGCGGCGGTGATGAGCTCTTCTATCCGGGCGAGCCGCCGGTCGAGTTCAGCCAGCGTCACCTCGGGGGCCGGCTCTGCCTGCGGGCCGGGCTGGGCTCGGCCCTGCCCCTGTGTGACGAAGGTCGACGCGACCTGCGCGGTGACCACTGCCAGGGTGAGCAGGCCGATGCCCATCACGAAGCACGCCGTGATCCGCCCGGGTGCGGTGACCGGGGTGTAGTCACCATAGCCGACGGTGGTGACCGTCACCACCGACCACCACAGCGACTCACCCAGAGTGTGGATGTTGGACTTGGGCGCGTGCCGCTCGAACAGGTACACGATGACCGCGCCGTTGAGGACCAGCACCGCTGCGGCCACCAAGAAGCGACCGAGGTTCCCGCGTCGGAACACCGACCGGACCAACCGGAAACTGAAGATCACGCGCACGGGCGGAAAGACCACCGAGACGAGCATGACCGGGTGGGTGAGCGCATAGCGAACAGGGCGTCTGGCCAGGACGCCACGGATGGTCAGATCGATCCCGTAGACGACGGAGACGGCTACCCGGATGGTCGCCGCGATGCCCTCGACGTTATGGCCGAAGTCCCAAACAGGGACTATCACGATCCACAGCGTGAGGAGCGCGAACAGGTCGAGGGCCCTGTCGGTCCTCGCCTCGTAGGCGGCCAGGCGACCGCTCGGGTCGTCCGCAGCAGAGTCATCATCGGCGCCGTGGCCTGGCCGCTGGGCATTGTCGTTCATGGCACCAGCGTCCCACCGGAAGGCTTCACGCTGGGAGCTTCTGCTCCCCGGCGAGCCGCCGGGTGGCTACCTCACCGCTTGGTTCGACAGATGCCGGCTGGTGGCACGGTGCAGGCAGAAGGATCCAGCCAAGTCCTTGGTTGCACCCGATCCGATCCAGGTCGCGCGGCCCGGGCCGACAATCCCCCTGGTGTGACGGCAAGTGGCGCCCGGCAGGCTTCAGCTCTACGTAGAGGGCACCCTCGCCGGGAACACCGAAGCGCCCGTAAGGACAGGGGGCACAACTGCCCGCTGCGGTGGGCGGTGCGCCCGGCCCTTCTGGTGCACACGGTTATGCCGCCGGGAGGTGGATCCGTTCCGGTGGGTCCGGTGGCGGTGTAGTCAGCCCGGTTGCTGGGGAAGCCTGCCATAGGCGGGGGTGTGCGATGGCAGCCAGGTCAGCGTGGATCGCGGGGTGGACGGCCCAGCATGTGCGGCATGCCGCCGCAGTGTTTAAGCAGGGCGGGAATCCGGCCGCGCGGGTGTATGAGAGCATCGGGCCGGACTTCTTCCTGGCGGTGGCGCCGGGCTGGCTGAATCTGGGGCTGTGGGAGGGGCCGGGTTCGGAAGGTGAGGCCGAGCAGGCCTGCCGTCGGCTGGTCAGCACGCTCGCCTCAGCCCTGCCTGCCGGGGGGGTGATCCTGGATGTGGGCAATGGGCTTGGCACCCAGGACTGCCTGATCGCCGAGACGTCCCGGCCGCGCCGCCTGGTGGCGGTGAACATCACCGAGTGGCAGCTGATGGCGGGCAAAGACCGGCTCAGGCAGGCCGGGGCCGCGCCGGTGGCGGGCGACGCCGCCCGGCTGCCGATCGCTGGCCAGAGCGTGGACGGGATCATCAGCGTGGAGGCAGCGTTCCACTTCCGCTCTCGGAAGGCGTTCTTCGCCGAGTGTTACCGGGTGCTGCGTCCCGGCGGCGTGCTGAGTATCTCCGATATCTCAGTCCAACGATGGCCGGTCACTCCCGCCGAGCTGCTGGCTGGCCTGACGCAGCTGCGGGTGTTCGGGCTGCGGCGCACCATGGCCATGACGGCGGAGCAGATCGCGGCGGAAGCGCGCGCGGCGGGCCTGGCCGAGGTGCAGGTCCGGCGATGCGGCGAGCGTGTCATCGCCCCCGCACTGCGGCTCACCGCGCAGCGGCTCAAGAACACCACGGCCGCACCCGCCGGGCAGCACGCCGCCGCCCGCCTGCTGCTGCCGCAGGTCAACCTCCTGTGGCAACGCCAGATCATTGATTACCTGCTGGTGCGCGCGATCCGCCCCTAACCAGCCCAGCGCAGTGGCCGCCTGGCGCGGGCTTGCGCCGAACGTCCGGTGATGACGACCTCGATCTCGGTGCCCGCTCCAGCCACCTATCCAGGACGCCCAGCTCCACGACCGGCCGCCCGGCTCCTTACCCGGCTGGTCCGCGCTGATTCTCCAGCACGGTGCTGAGGGTGCGGCGGCCGACTTCCAGGAGTACCGGATTGTCTTCGGAGTGGGCCAGGAACACGATCGCGAGGTTCAGTGCCCAGCCTCTGGCCCGCGTCCGCAGGGCGTCGCCGGGCCGGCCGCCGGCCGCCTGGTAGGCCGACCAGAAGCTGTCATGGCAGCCGGGCGGGAGCAGCATCCAGGCCACCGACAGGTCGCTGGCCGGGTCGCCCGAGGTGATGTCGCCGAAGTCGATCACGCCGCTGACCTGGCCGTCGTTCACCAGCACGTTCGCCGGGTGCAGGTCGCCGTGCAGCCAGACAGGCGGGCCGTCGTAGCCGGGAGCCGCGAGCGCCGCGCCCCACCCGCGCAGCACCGCGTCCCGGTCGACTTGATCTTGGCCGGATTGGCCGGTGAGCAAGGCGAGGTTGGCCGCGAAGCTGCCAGCGCGCTCGGCCAGCGGGACGCCGCGGAACGGGTTGGCCGGCGCGTCCTCCGGGGCGGGGACGTGCAGCGCGCCGAGGAACCCGCCGACCGCGGCCGCGGCTCCCGCCGGGTCCAAGGAACTGGCCTGCGCCGCGGGCACGCCCGGCAGGTAGGGCACCACGCTCCATGGATAGGGGTAACCGTGCGCGGGGACCCCGGTCCGTTCCGGATAAGGGATGGGCAGGGGCAGCCCTGGAGCGAGCCCGGGCAGCCAGCGCTGCTCATTCTTGATGATCTCCGCGCCAAGGGCGCGCCGCGGCAGCCGCGCGATGAGCCCATCCCCGACCCGGTAGAGCTCGTTGTCCCAGCCGTTCGCGAGGAACTCCACGGGCAGGCGCGCCAGGTCAGGGTGCTGATCGGCGAGCAGCCGCCGCACCAGGTCCGCCGACACCTCAACATCGGCGGCCGGCATCCGGTTCACAGCCACAACGATTAACCCTGCCATCCAGGAGTTCCCGCGCTGGCACCGTCGCGGTGTCAGCGGCGGAGGATGTCGCGGAGGTGCTGCACGGGCCATCGCCGGTCGAACAGTGTCGGGTCGTCCCGGTCCTCGGCGCGAAGGTGCTCGATCAAGGTCACATAGTCGTCGAGATCGAGCGTCCTGATCAAGGTGAGCAGGTCGGCCGCCTCGCCAGTGACGGGGGCGATCGGTGCGACGAGCCGGTCGTAAAGCTCCACCACCTGGTGGACCATCGCCAGGTGGCGCGGCCCGGGCGCGACGGAGGGGAAGTTCGTCGCGGCGAAGTCCTCGGTGAAGACGATCGGCTCGACGGCCAGGGCCTGTGGTCCGTAGTGCTGGGCGAGATGGATGAGCAACTCGAGGTCGAAGGTCTCGTTGAATGACGTCATCTGCCGGATGGCCGGGCCGAGCGCGGCCCCGTCGAAGGCCTTGAAGCCGGCCTGGGTGTCGAGTACCTGGGCCAGGGGCGGAATGAGCAACGCCCGGACGTAGTGGCGGAACAGGATGATGATCTTGTCCGGCTTGTCGCCGGTGCTGTGCGGCTCGGTGACCGGCCCGTCGGCCCGGACCAGCACGGCCCCCTCGATCCCGTAACGCTGGCCGAGCGCGCCTGCTACCTTGTCACCGGCCGCCACCACCGGCGCCGCCAGCGAGCCCAGCTGGGCCAGGTTCGCGGACAGATCGGCGTCGGTATAGCAGACCACATGCCGGCCAGCGCCGTTCGCCTGTGCCGCATCGGTCCCGACGGCGGCGGCCAGCCCGGCCAGTATCGATCCGCCCTTGCGGGACTGATCGGTTGAGGTCAGCCGGTCGAATGCGGGGCTGATCGAGACGTCATCCTCGATCACCTCAGCCAGCCTGAGCACCGTCACGCTGCGGTGACCTTCCCCCGGGTAGCCCTCGGCTGCCGCGATGTCCGTCATGAGATCGGCACTCGAGGGCCGGTCCGGGCATCCGTCGTCGCAGGCGATGATGCTCCACGTGACGCCGGGCACGCCGCCGGTCAGCCAATCGAGCTGGCGGACCTTGGTCCGTACGAAGTCCTCCCCGTGCGGGTGCGCTGCACGGGGGACCATGCGGCCCGTCTCGCCGTACATGGCCCATACCACGGTCAGATGGATCGGTCCGATAAGCTCGCCCAGCCGCCACCGCGAGCGAGCCGCGGCAATCGCTTCGGCCGCCACCGCGGGACCGTGGCTGGCCGCGACCCGCCCCGCCGCCGCGCGGCCCTCGACCAGGGCGGAGGCCGCGTCGAGCACCGCCTGGTTCTGATCAGAGTCCGTGAGATCACGCACGGGCACCAACGCCTTGTCCATAGCCCCAGGATGCCAGGGCGCGCCGAAGTCCGGCAGCGCGTTCATCCAGGCGACCGCCGCCGAAGAAGCGTTCCTCCAGGCATCGCGACTCAGGTCTTCGGTCTGTTATCCGACGATATCCAGGCCAGATCTAACCGGCGCACCCCGTCGCGCTTGGTCAGGGGGAGCCCAGCGCAACCGTGATCCAGCCTCTATGCTCGTGGTCAAGATTCTCCTGCGGAAGCGGTGGCTTGATCGTGCAGTACTCCTGGCCGGGACCGGTGCCCCCGGGGCGGCGTCGGGGGACCATCACGTTGATACGCTGCGCACGGTGTAAGGGGCCGCTGTACCAGACCAAGCTGAAGGGTCAGCCGCGGCAGGAGGATCACGACCAGGGTTGCCAGGCGTTCATCAGGGCCATCCGGGTGGTGCGATACGCCGACGAACTAAAGCGTGCCGCATCCAAACCGAACCAGGGAAGCTGGCGCCGCAACCGGCGGTGGCGGAAGTACATGCTCGACAGCGCCAAGAAACTGTCCGTAGCGGCGTGCGAACGTGACCCGGTCGCTGCGGTCCGTGACCTTAGCGACCAGTATCAAGCTGAATGCCAAGCGCCCGGCACGCCAGCAGACACCACGCGAATGGCGGAGATGCTGATGAGGGCCTGTCGGCGGCTAGCTCTTGGGGAGGCTCCGGCGCCGATCGTCTCCGGCCCCGGATAGCGCTCCGAGGCCAGCCGCGAGATCAGGACCGGGTCTTCTAAAGAGCGTCCAGACCGAGCTGGCGGATGCGGGTGACCGCACCGCTGCGTGATGAGACCCCGAGCTTTCTGTAGAGCGAGTACGCCTGTGTCTTCGACGTCGGTCCAGCGCCATAGTGCTCCGCTGATGTTGCGTCCTTGAGCCATTCCATCCAGCGCAGCACGGTCTCGACGCGCCCGCCGGCCCAGACGGGTTGTGCCAGGTCCAGGACCAGGCGGGCTACCTGGTCGTGGTCGCCAGCCGCCTGGGCATGCTCGATCGCGGCCTCCGGCATGGCGTTCGCCTCATACCACGCGGCCGCCCGGACGTGAAGATCCTGGACCAGGTCGGGCTCTCGCCGCCGGAGTTCGGCCTGCAGCAACTCTCGGAACAAGTGGTGATACCGGTACCACTCACGGCGACGGTCCAGCGGGACCACCAGCAGATTCCGGCTCTCCATCTGCTCCAGGACCTGCCCTGATTCAGTCGCGCCCAAGATCGCGTCGCACAGCGATCCGCACATCCGGTCCAGGATCGCGGTGCGGGTGAGGAACGACACCTCACTGTCCGAGACGCGGTCAAGGAGTTCAGAGCGCAGGTATTCGCCCATGAAATTGTCGTCGCCGGTGAAAGTGGAGCCGACCTCGCTTTGCCGTGTGCCGACCCTTATCGCCAGCGCGGCGATGTAGAGCCCGGTCGGCCATCCCTCGGTCCGCTGAAGGAGTTCGCTGGTGCTCGCCGCATCGGACGTCAGGCCTGCGCCTTCCAGCAGCCGGGATGCTTCCTCCAGGCTCATCGCCAGATCTTCGGCGCCAACCTCGACGATCCCTCCTTGAGCGCGCAGCCGTGCCGTCGGCAGAGACACTTTGGTGCGCGAAGCCAGCGCGAGCTGCCATCCAAGCGGGAGGTGCAGGGCAAGCTCGGCGATCGTTTTCAGGCATCCTTTGTTCGTGACCGCCTCGGTATGATCGAGCACCACGGTGACAGGCGGGTGCATCGGGGCGATGGCAGACACGAATCTGGGAACGACCGTGATACCGGCGCCCGACGAGGTCAGCGCCCAGAACACCGCAGGGTCGATAGGTTCGATCCGGTCCAGCGCAACCGCGAAGGCAGTCAGCAGAACGACAGGATCATTGTCTCGGTCGTCGCAGGAGATCCACGCCACGCGCGGCCAAACCCGTTCCGCCCACTGCGCCAGGACCGTCGTCTTGCCATAACCGGGCGGGGCGACGACCGTGATGACCGGCGCTTGCACGGCGGCCAATCGGTCGACCAGCGCCGTCCGGACCACGATTCCCGGACGGGCCACTGGAGGGTGGAACATCACCGGCTATAGGCCGCGGCCCGCCCGTCACTGCCGACCGCGTGTCGCTCAACTGCCCAAGTCGATGATCGCCCTGCTCGCCACCTCGGGATGCCGCTCAAGCCAGCCGCGCGCGAACGGGCACAACGGCACGAGGGTCAGCCCCTCCCGCGCCGCCCGGTCGACAGCCGCGGTCACCAACCTGCCGCCGATGCCGCGGCCTTCCAGCTCGAACGGAACCTCGGTGTGGATCAGCACCAGTCGCCCCCCGCGGATACGGTAGACAAGCTCCGCGAGCCACCCGTCCGCGCGCAGCTCGAACCGGGACGCGTCCGTGTTGTCGATAACATCGGCGGAATCGCTCACCTGCTCAGGCATTGCCCACCCTGCGCAAGGTGGCGACGGCATCGGGGGGCAGGGCCCAGCCCGGCATCGGCGGCTGGCCGGTCAGGGTGCCGACCAGAGTTCAGGCGCCCGTCTGCGGTTGTGGCGCTGACCGTCATGGTGGTGCCTCCTTCATCTCCGTCAGCCAGAAGTCGGGCGCTGGAGAACTCACCAGACCATTGTGCGCATCTCGACGGTCGCCAGGCCACGCCATGCGGGCCATGCTGCCCTGGGCACCGTCTTTTTGCGTATTCGGCCGGGTCAGGGTGTGGTGTAGATGACGGCCAGGTCATCGTCGGCGTGCCCGCTGGCGGCGGCCCGACGCCACCTCGGCAGCAGCGCGCTGGTCAGGGTGAGCTCGGCACCGCTGGCCCGTGCGGCCTGCACAGCGAGATCGGCGTCCTTGAGCGCGTGCTTGAGCGCGAACGCGGGGGTGAAGTCGCCGGCCAGCATGGTACGAGCCTTTTGCGCCGCGTATGGCGATCCGAGCGGTGTTGACTCCAGCAGGTCCACGATCACAGCGGGGTCCATGTCGAGGTCGCGAGCGAAGGAGAGGGTTTCCGCCGTCATCTCGGTCAGGTTAGTGAGCCAGTTGTTGAGGACCAGCTTGGCTCGGGTTCCGTTGCCGGCCGGGCCGAGCCAGGTGGTGGCCCGGCCGAGCGCGGCGAACACCGGGGCGACGGTTTCCTGCATCCATTGCGGGCCGCTGGCCAGGATGGTCAGCTCCCCGGCCTGGGCTGGTCCCTGGCTGCCGGAGACCGGGGCGTCGAAGAAGTGCACTCCGTACCGGGCGGCGGTGTTGGCGAACCGTTGCGTCCACTCCAGTCCGACGGTGGCCATCTGCACCCAGATCAAGCCGGGACCCGCGGCGGCCAGCCCGTCCGGCCCGCTCCACACCTGGTCGGTGGCGGGCCCGTCGGCCAGCATGGTGACCAGGATCCCGGCGCCCTTGACGGCTTCGGCCGGGCTGGCCGCCACGGTCGCGCCGTCCTTGACCAGGGCGACGGCGTGGCTGGCGGTCCGGTCCCAGGCTCGCACCTCGAAGTCGGCCCGGGCCAGGTTGGCGGCCATCGGGCCGCCCATCCGCCCGGTACCGAGAAACGCGATCACGTGGGTAGCTGTCCGCTGGCCGTGGCCGGGGTGACTTTTTGGTCCGAACGGACGCGCTGCGAGCTGGCTGGTCATGTCACATGCCTTCCGGGGTAGGACCGCCAACCGGCACGGCGGCGGCCATGATGTGGTCGATCTCGGCCAGGTCAGCCTGGCTGAGGGCCAGGTCTACGGCGCCCAGGCTTTCGGCCAGGTGGACCGGGGTGCGGGCGCCGACGATGGCGACCTGGACGGCCGGGTTGGCCAGCACCCAGGCCACGGCGAGCTGGGCGATGGTGGCGCCGCGGCGGGTCGCGAAGACGCGCAGCGCCGCGACGACCTGAAGGTTGCGGGCGAACCCTTCTCCGGTGAAGGCCGGGTGGTGCGACCGCCAGTCACCGGATCTGAAGGTGGTGGCTTCGGTGATGGCGCCGCCGAGCAGCCCGTGGGCCAGCGGCCCGTAGGCCAGCACGCCGATGTCATGCGCGGCGGCGTAGGGGAGCAGGTCGGCTTCGACGTCGCGGCGGAACAGGTGGTAGGGCGGCTGAACGGTCTCGACCGGCAGCACCTTGGAGAACTCCTCGATCTGCGCAGGGCTGTAGTTGGATACCCCCACGTGGCCGATCAGGCCCTCGCGCACCAGCTCGGCCATCCCGGCCGCCGTTTCGCGGATCGGCGTGGCCGGGTCTGGCCAGTGCACCTGGTACAGGTCGATGTAATCGGTGCCGAGCGCCTCCAGGCTGGCCTCGACGCCCTTGCGCAGCCAGGCCGGGCTGGCGTCGCGGACCACCCGGTCGCCGTCCATCCGCAGTCCGCCCTTGGTGGCGATGACCACCGATTCCCGGGCCGAACGCAGGTCGGCGGCCAGCGCCCGGCCGAGCAGCCGCTCGGCGCGGCCGAACCCGTAGGCCTGCGCAGTGTCGAAGAAGTTGATGCCCAGCGCCCTCGCGTGCTGGATCGCCTCGATGGCCGCCCGCTCGTCCACCGGGCCCCAGTCCCCGCCGAACTGCCAGGTGCCATACGCGAGCGGGGTCACCTCCAGACCCGTAGCTCCCAGCGTCACCGTCTGCATTTCTGCCTCCCGCCGATTGGCTTGACTTCCAGATGGGACCAAGCCTCACCTCGGGCAGGGTGAGCCGGCGTCACACCGCCGGGTGATTCGCTCGCGCGGTCAGGGCCTGCGCGGGGAAGGTGCCAGCAGGCCCAGGGCGCGGGCCTGCTCCACCGCTTCGTGGCGCCGGTGCACGCCGAGCTTGTCGTACAGGTGACGCATGTGGGTCTTGACCGTGTTCACCGACAGGTAGAGCTGGTCGGCGATCTCGGGCGCGGACAGCTTGGTCGGCAGATAGCGCAGCACGCGGACCTCAGCCTGGCTGAGCGCCTCATGCAAGTGCTGAGGCTCATCCGGCCGCTGGACGGGCTTCCGGCCGGCCAGCACGTTCAGGATCTCGGCGATCAGGCCGGCGTGCGCGGTGCCGTGCCGGCGGTGGCGCTCGAGCAGCTCCGGTGCGGGATCAGCCAGGAACGGGTATAGCAGGCCTTCCGGGTTGGCCTCATCGAGGGCGCGCTCGAGGGCCCGCCTGGCGGCGCCCGCGTCGCCGAGGGCGTCGCGGGCGATCGCGTCGAGCAGGAAAGCCTGAACGGCCCAAAGGTGGGCGTTCGTCAACGGAACGGAGCCCTCGATGACGGGCGCCAGCGCGACTATCGCCACTTCCGGATCGTCTTGGGCGAGCCGCAGCGCCGCCACCGCGATGCGTATCTCGCCGCTATCGCGCTCCGCCCCGTCCATCTCGGCCAGGACGTGCTCGACGCGCCGCATTTCACCCATCCGCACGAGCGCCTGCAGCCGGTGTGATTTCCCCCGCCTGGCCAGCGTGTGCTCCGTGACGAGCAACGCGCCCAGCCGCTCGGCCGTCCGGATGGCGGCCAGCGCCTCGGGATACCGGCCACGCGCCAGCTCGATCATCCCGCGGCCGTAGTGCAGCCTCATCCCGGCCGCCGGCTCGACCTCGACCCGGAGCGTGCGCTCGGCCCGCTCGAGCGACCGCTCCGCCTCCTCGAGCCGCCCTTGGGCGACCATGGCCACACCCAGCGCCAGGTAGGCGACGCCAGCGACCGGCTCCTCCGTCCAGCCATGCCGGCCGGCCAGCTCGATCGCCTGCATGCTCCGCTGCGCTCCCAGCGGGAACGACCGCCAGCTCACCAGCTGCGCCAAGTACGCCAGGCCAGTGACCTCCAGATACGGGCGGCCGAGCTGGCGCGCCAAGGCGATGCCGTCCTCGAGGTGTCGGTCGGCCTCCTCGAAGCGAGCCGTCCACAGCTCGGCGACGCCGAGGTCGATCAACGCCAGCATCCGCAGGTCCCCGCCCAGCCCGAGCTCCGCCGGGCCGGCCGCCCTGGCGGCTGCCAGCAGCTGTTGCGCCTGCTCGGCCACGGCCGGGACGTCCCCGCGCTGGCGGGCCAACCGCATGCGCATGAGGGCGAGGACCACCTGCGAGCGCCCACGCCGGTCCGCGGGCACCGGGTCCAGTGCCCGGGTGGCCAGGGTCAGGTACCGTTCGGCCTCCTCCAGCGACCCCCGGGCCAGCTCGTCCCCGGCCCTCCGTGCGGCCAGCTCCGCATCCGCCGCGATCACGCCGGCCGGGAATCGGGCCAGGAGCTCGTGCGCGGTGGCGCCCAGCCCGTTGAGCCCGAAGCCGACCCAGTGGTCCGACAGCAGGCGCGCGGCCAGGCCCCAGTCCGCGGCCGCCTGGGCGTGGCGGACCGCCTCGACCAGGTACCCGTGGTCCGCGTACCACCCGGCGGCCGCGGCGTGCAGCGCGGGCACTTCGGCCGGGGCGCTGCCCCGCAGCTCCAGCTGCAGCAGGTCGGCGAACAGCTGGTGATAGCGGAACCAGGACCGCCGCGCATCGGTCGCCGCCACGAACGTGTTCGCCCGCTCGAGCTGCTGCAAGATCCGTTCCCCGCCCGAACCCCCGGTCAGCAGGTCGGCCAGTTCGCCGTTCACTTGCTCCAGCACCGAGGTCCGCAACAGCAGCCGCCGGACCGGCTCGCTCTGCCGCTCCAGCACCTCGGCCATCAGGTACTCCGCCACCGTCCGCTCGCTGCCGGAGAACTCGGCCGCGAACCGGTCCGGATCGGGGTGCCCGGCCAGCGACAGCGCGGCCAGCCGCAACCCCGCCGCCCAGCCCTCCGTCCGCTCGTACAACGACCCGAGCGCTGGATCGGACAGCGCTATCCCGGCCGCCTCGAACAGCGCCCGTGCCTCCTCCGAGGTGAAGCGCAGGTCGGCCGCTCTGATCTCGGTCAGCTCCCCTTCCAGCCGCAACCGGTGCAGGCCCAGCCGCAGGTCATGGCGGGTGGCCAGCACGAACCGCAGCCCCGCGGGCGCGCGCATGAGCAGCAGCTCCAGCTGGCGCACCGCCTCGGCCGAGCGCAGCTCGTGTACGTCGTCGATCACCAGCCAGACGCGGTCCTCGAGCCCGCCAAGATCGGTCAGCAGCCGCTCGACGACCGCCCAGCCGTCCAGATCGGGAGCCGCGGTCAGGGGCCGGACCAGCTTTGACCCGGCGGCCGTGTCCCGCAGCGCGCCGAGCACGGACAGCCAGAACCGCTGCGGGTCGCGTTCTTGGCCCTGTACCGGCACCCACGCGGTCCGCTCCGCTAGGCCGCTCTCGCCGATCCAGGAGCGCAGCAGGAGCGTCTTCCCGCTTCCCGGCGGCGCCGACACCTCGGTCACGCGCCCGGCCACGCCGAGCAGTTCGAACAGCCCGGGCCGGGAGACGATCCCGTCCCGCGCCGCGGGAGCTGCCGGGGCATCGGCTGCCCCGGACCAGGTGGCAGGCCCCACCGCGCCCTCCTTGACCGGCCCCGCCCTTACCCTACGCCGCCTCCGGTCGCGAATCACCCCGCCGTGTGACGCCTGCTCACCCCGCCCGGCGTGAGGCTGGCCGCGGCCGCATAGAGCAAGACGGACTGGAGCCCCAGATGAGTACTACCATCACGCACCCCGAATCAGCCTGGGACGAGCGGCTCGATGAGACGCTGGCCGCCGAACTCAGAAGGCGGGCCAGCCGGCGCCGGGCCGCGTTCTGGCTGCTGGCGTTCGTGTTCGCCGCCACCATGCTCGGCACCACCCTGCCGACCCCGCTGTATGTGATCTACCAGGCCCGGTGGCATTTCGCGGCCGCCGTCGTCACGCTGATCTTCGCCGTCTATGCCGCTGGGGTCCTGGCCGCCCTGCTACTGGCGGGCCGGTCCTCGGACCAGGCCGGACGCAAACCGGTGCTGGCCGTGGCCCTCGGTGCCAGCGCGCTGAGCACGGTCGTGTTCATCCTCGCCCCCGACGTGGGAGTGCTCCTGGCCGGCCGGATCCTGTCCGGGCTGTCCGCCGGCCTCGTGACCGGTACGGCCACGGCCGCGCTCACCGACACGCCGTTCAGGGTGGCGCCGTGTTCCTGATCTTCGCGGTGGGGACCCTTACCCAGCTCCTGACGTCCCGGTTCAGCAGCCGCTGGGTCGTGCTGGCCGGCCTGGGGCTGTTCCTGGTCGGCCTGGGCCTGATCGTCGCCGCCCTCGCCCAGGCCGGGGTCACCCTCTTCCTGGCCGGGACGGTGGTAGCGGGGGTCGCCGTGGGCGCCGTGTTCATGGGCAGCCTGGCCACGGCCAACCGTCTCGCCCCGCCCGGGCGCCGCGGCCAGGCCGTCTCCGCCTACTTCGTGGCGTGCTACTGCGGCCTGGTCATCCCGGTGATCGGCGTCGGGGCGGCCTCGCAGTTCATCGGCGACTTCCCGGCCGTGCTCGCCCTGTCCATCCTGCTGGCCGTCCTGTGCATCCTCGCCCTGGCTGGCATCGCACGGGCGCTCGCGTCGGACCCGGAGGCGAGCCGATGACCGGCCAGCAGCGCGACCGCAAGCCACCGGCGAGCGATGAGGCGAACTACGAGATCCGGCTCCGCGGCCACCTGGGCGCGACCATGCGGCGCGCGTTTCCGGCCCTGGCCGCCGAGATACAGGGCCCGGACACGCTGCTGCGCGGCGCC
>CAWICW010000021.1:0-19109 GCA_963834685.1 uncultured Actinomycetes bacterium
GTGCCACGGGTCGTAGCTGAGCGAGCCCTGCGAGGCCAGGTGGTCGACGACGGATCCGGTCAGGACCCCGCCGAGCCCGCCGGTGGCGTAGGTGCCGACCGGGCTGAGCGTGCCGTCGAGGCGCGGTGATAGGCCACGACCTGGTTGCCTGAGGTGTTATCGGTCTGCACGAACACGGCGTGACCAGCCCCGCCGGAGCCGAAGGCGGGGGCAGCCGTGCTGGCGAAGGCCGGCGTGGCGAAGGGCAGGGCGCCGGTGATGGGCAGAGCCGCGGCCAAGCCTGCCGCCGCGACCGCGATGGCCGATCCGAGACGAATCTGGACTCCACTCGAGAAGCTCCTCGCACCTAGGGGTTTGCGACTATGCGCCCTTTAGTCCTGCCGGAGGCCGCAGCGTTACACGGCTAGTTCTGACTGTCCCGCTGCGCGGGACGGCCAGGTCGATCAGGTACGGGAGCCCGGTCCCGTCGCCGGCGAACGCGCTGGCCAGCGCGGCCTCCAGGGTCGGCCAGCTGTACAGCGCGTCGGCCACCCCGTAGAGCAGCATCGCGCCGTCGGCGACCTGCCCGTCGCGGAGACGGTTGACCAGCGGGTCCGAGTTGGCCCGGGTGATCAGCGCTTCGACCTTTGCCTCCGCGCCGGGGACCGAGCCGCCGAGCGGGCAGCTCGCGACGGCCAGGCACCAGGGCGCGAACGACCCGAACGCCCCCTGGAACCCCTGCGCCTGGGCAACGGTCGCGTCGAGCGAGGACCTCGCCGGGTCGACGGCACCGTCCAGGACCAGCGCCCGCACGCGGTGCGGGAACAATTGCGCGTACCACGCGCCAATATGTTCGGTATGACTTTCCCAGGTAAGTGAGCTGGGATTCGCCGAGTGCGGCCCGCAGGACGTCCATGTCCCGTACCGCGTTGGGGGTGCCGACGCAGGGCAGCAGGGCCGCGGAGTTGCGTTCGCACTGGACGGCGAACTGCTTGCTCGCCGCGATCACGCGGGCGAGCTGGGCCGGGCCGGCGGGCTCGTGGTCGGTGGCGAAGAAGATGGGCGGCGAGCGCGACGGCGGCGGCCGCCCACCTCGCCGGACCACGCTCAGGCGTCCGGCCCGGACCTGGGCTTGACGTGCATCTCCTCATAGGCCTTCCGGGAGCCGCACACGCTGGCCTTCGGGCACGCGCAGGCCCGGCCGTCCGCGGACAGCTTGACCACCACGGTGTCCGAGGGGACGTTGTGGCCGGTGACCGTACCCGGGCCTTCGGGGGTGATGGGTGCTGCCGACCGGCGGGGCGTCCTTGCGGAAGTCCTGGTACAAGGGGTGTTCGTACTTCAGGCAGCACATCAGCCGGCCGCAGGCCCCGGCGATCCGCAGCGGGTTCACCGGCAGGTCCTGGTCCTTGGCCATACGGACCGAGACCGGCTCGAAGTCCTTGAGGAACGTCGCGCAGCACAGGTCGCGGCCGCACGGGCCGATCCCGCCCTGTAGCCGGGCCTCGTCGCGCGGGCCGATCCGGCGCAGCTCGACCTCGGCCTCGCAGCCGGCCGCCCAGGTCCCGGACCAGCGCGTGGAAGTCGACCCGATGCGGGGCGCTGAAGTAGACGATGAACACGTTCTCCGGCCCGATGCAGTCCACGGCGGTGACCTTCATCGGCAGCTGGTGCTCGCGGAAGCCGGCGCGGCCAGCCGTTCCTCGGCCGGGGCGGCGGTTCTCCTGTCCCGGGCCAGGTCGTCGTCGGTGGCTGGCCTCGTAGACCGGCAGCCCGCCGATCTCCTCGCTTACCCACTGCGGGGCCGATACGCACTGGCCACCTCGGCCCGGAGTCGGTGGGCACGAGCACCTTGTCGCCGATGCCCGGCGAGTACGCGCCCGGATCCAGGTAGTACAGCCGTCCGTAGCGCTCGAAGCTGACCGCCATCATCATGCCCACAGGGCCAGACTACGGTGCCCGCCGCCCGGACCGGCTACCCCGTACCTCGCCGGCGTCCTTTCCTAATTCCGAACGGGCCGTGGTATCCGCCGTCTCGTGACGCCTTACCAGGCCATGATCAGGTATCCGAGATATGGCTGCTTGACCGGAAGAAGATCAAAGCCGCCCTTACCAGCGGCACCAACCGTCCCCCTTCTCGTTTCCGCACCATCCCTTGCCCCGGCAGCCCGGCCGGGAGTCAATGGAAGTCACTCCCTACCGCAAAGAATGGGTAGAGAGTGACAACCACTGGTTTCGGTACCTACCCTGCGGCTGGGGGGATGGGACAGGTGGGGCAGGGGCAGGGGCGGGGGCGCGGGGACGGGGCGTGGGGGGCAGAGGGCAGAGGGGCGTGGGGGCATGGGACGCGTGGGACACACGGGGGGCTCGGGCCGGGACGCTAACCTTCGACGAGGGAGAGGGTCATGTCCTCGACGGCCAGCAGAGGGGCGACGTTGAGGGGGAGGCGCTCGCGGCAGTGCATGATGGCCTGCAGGCGGCGCAGGGTGGACTCCGGGTCGACGCGGCGGCGACCGACTGCAGGTCGGCCGACCGGTCGCCGTTGGCCAGCTCGACGTCGGCGCCGAGCTGGAGCATCAGCACGTCGCGGTAGAAGACGGCCAGGTCGAGCAGGGCCTGGTCCAGGGTGTCGCGCTTGACCCGGGTGGCGCGGGACTTCTGGCGGTCCTCCAGGTCCTTCATGGCGCTGGCGATGCCGCGCATGGCCTTGGCCACGCCCTTGCCCGTCGACCCCTCGCCGAACGCCCGGCGCAGCGACATCCGTTCCGGTTCGTCGAGTTCCTCGGTGACCGCCTTGGCCTCGTCCTCGGCGGTCCGGACCAGCGACGCGGCCGCAGACAGGGCCGGGCCCAGCGACGTGGCCTGCATCGGAACGCGCAACACGTCGGCCCGGCGCGCGGCGGCCGAGGCGTCCAGGGCCAAGCGCCGGGCGCGGCCCACGTGTCCCTGCGCCGCGCGGGCCGCGGCCAGCGCGGCGGCGGGCTCGGATTCCGTCCCGCGTCATCAGTACCTTAGCCACCGCGGCCATGCTGGGAATACCACAAGCGTGACAACCCGGCACCGCGATCTGATCGTCGGGACCAGGTTCCTCGGCCGACGGCGCGCACAGCAGCCACACGGTCCGGGCGGCGGGTTCCTCGATGGCCTTGAGCAACGCGTTGGCGGCCTGCTCGGTGCACCGGTCGGCGTCCTCGAAGACGACGACCTGCCAGCGCCCGCCCGTGGGCGCGCCCGCCGCGCGCAGGACCAGGTCGCGGGTCTGCTTCACGCCGTAGGAGAGGCCCTCGGGGCGGACCAGGAGCAGGTCGGCGTGAGCGCCGGCGGTGGACCTGGCGCAGCACGCGCACTCCCCGCAGCCTCCGTCGGGGCACAGCAGCGCGGCGGCGAAGGCCCGGGCCGCGACCGACCGGCCCGACCCGGGCGGCCCGGTGAACAGCCACGCGTGGGTCATCGCGCCGGGTTCGGTGCGGTCACCGGCCAGCAGCGCGGCGGCGGCCGCGGACGCCCGGCGCAGCTGCGCGACCACAGCGTCCTGCCCGGTCAGCTCGGCGAAGAAGGAGCTCTCCGGTCCCTCGGCGGAAACCGGCGGGCTCACCGGATTCTTTCCTTGATGGCCGGGAAGTCACCGGTGGCCGCCTCGGCCACCGAGGGCACCGGGTCGGGCAGCATGCCGCGGATCCGGTTCTGGATCTCGCGGGTGACCTGCTCGGCCGGGCGGTCGGCGTCCAGGACCAGGTAGCGGTCGGGCTCGGCGCGGGCCAGGGCCTGGAACCCGGCCCGGACCCGCAGGTGGAAGTCGGCGGGTTCGGCCTCGAGGCGGTCGGCCGAGCGGGCCCGGCGGCTCAGCCCGGCGATCGGGTCCATGTCGAGCAGGATGGTCAGGTCCGGGACGCGGCCGCCGGTGGCCCACCAGTTGAACCGGGCGATCTCCTCGACCGGCAGGTTCCGGCCCGCGCCCTGGTAGGCCAGCGAGGAGTCCACATACCGGTCGGTGATCACGATCGCGCCGCGCTCCAGTGCGGGCGCGATGACCGAGGCCACGTGCTCGGCCCGGTCGGCCGCGTACATCAGCGCCTCGGCGTGCGGCGACATGCCGGTGTGCGCGGTGTCCAGTAGCAGCGCGCGCAGCCGCATCCCGACCTTGGTCGCGCCCGGCTCGTGCGTAGTCACCACGTCGTAGCCGAGCTCGCGCAGCCAGATCGAGACCAGCCGGGCCTGGGTGGTCTTGCCCGAGCCCTCGCCGCCCTCGAACGCGATCAGCAGGCCGGGCGGCGGCGCGTGGCCGTTCAGGTGCGCCGCGCCGGCCAGCGGGGCCGGCGGCTCGTTGCGCACCGCGGCCAGCAGATCCTCGCGCAGCGGCACGCCCTTGCGGTCGTCCATCTGCCGGTAGGACCACGTCCCGAGCAGGAACGCCACCACGGCGGCCAGCAGGATCACCGCGTTCTGCCCGGCCGAGGCGTAGGTGACGTTGCCGATCTTGACGTTCCCGGTCCCGTTCAGCGACGCGATCGCCCGGGTCAGGCCGTACGAGAGGAGCGGCACGACGGCGATGACGGTGAGCAGGATGACCTGGATGGAGGACTGGAAGAAGGCGAAGACCCGGCCGCGGGTGTCGTCGTCCACCTCGAGCCCGACGATGGTGAAGCCGGTCGCGTAGGCGATCCCGGACAGCGCGCCGAGCAGCACCACGAACAGGACGACCGCGCCGAGGACCGGCACCAGGCCGATCAGCGCGAGCGGCACCGCGGCGGCCGCGATCGTGAGCCCGAACAGCCGGCGGCGACTGAAGCTGCCGAGCACTCTGGTGCCGAGGCCCATGCCGAGCGCCATGCCGACGAAGATGGCGGCGAAGACCAGCCCCCAGCCGGCGCTGCCGCCGTGCAGCGTGTAGGTGATGTAGGTGAAGCCCAGGCCCACCACCACGCCGGCCGCGGCGAAGGCGCCCACCATCCCGACCACCAGGCCGCGTACCACCGGGGTTTTTCCGATGAACCGCCAGCCCTCCCAGATGGACCGCAGCGTCGAAGGCACGGAGATCTTCTCACTCGCGTTCCGTTTGGGTATCTCGTGGATGAAGTAGACGGTGAGCGCGGAGATGAAGTAGGAGCCGGCGTTGAAGTACAGGGCCAGGTCCACGTTGCTGGTGTGGAACAGCGGCGTGACCCGGCTGATCCCCTCGCTCACCAGGGCCAGCACGCTGAACAGGCCGGCCGCGAGCGGCGCGGTGCCGTACGTGGTGAGCAGGCTGAGCTGGTTCGCCCGCTCCAGCTTGTCCTTGGGCACCAGGTTGGGTACGGACGCGGAGGTGGCCGGGTTCCAGAACTGGCTGGCCACGCCGGCCAGGAACTTGGCGACGTAGATCCAGGTCAAGTGGGGGAACAGCGGGATGGACAGGAACAGCAGGCCGCGGACGACATCGCCGATGATCATCGTCATCCGGCGGTCCAGCCGGTCCGCCAGCGCCCCCGCCAGCGGTCCGAACAGCACAGCAGGCAGCAGCGTGGCCAGCCACACGCCGCTGACGGCCGAACCCTTGGCCGCCAGGCCGCCGGTAGCCAGCGAGGGCGCCAGCGCGGTCAGCGCGACGATGCTCAGCCAGTCACCCAGGCTGGACAGGGACAGCGCGATCCACAGCCGGCGGAACGGCTTGATCGACAGCACACCGGGCTCACGGGCATGAAGGCGCCGCGCAGCGCCGCGCCCGAGCTGCCCCCGGTCGGCGCCGCGCTGGCTACCCGCGGCGCGGAAGTTCACGGCGTAAGCGTATCGGCACTGGTGGCCGCATAATCGGTTAGTCCTTGATCGTGATTTTAGGCTCGGCCCCTGCGTGCGACTAGTCCGCGGTTCGTTCGGATAAAGATCTTTTAGAGACCGAACGGGCCGTGGTGCCTGCTTTCTTCCTGGTCGTGGCGCTGGCCCGGGGGGCGCTGGCCCGGCGGCGGGCGGGCGGCGGCGCGGTGCGCCGGTCGGCCAGCAGCTCGGCGGCGCGCTGGACGGTGATCGAGGCCACCTCGTCGCCCTTGCGCAGCGAGGCGTTGGTCTCGCCGTCGGTCACGTACGGGCCGAACCGGCCGTCCTTGACCACCATCGGCTTGCCGGTGGCGGGGTCCGCGCCGAGCTCGCGCAGCGGCGGGGCCGCCGCGCGGGCGCCGCGGCCGCGCGGCTTGGGCTGGGCGAACATCTCCTTGGCCTCGGCCAGGGTCAGGGTGAACAGCTGGTCCTCGGACTCCAGCGACCTGCTGTCGGTGCCCTTCTTGACGTAGGGGCCGTACCGGCCGTTCTGCACGGTCACGGCCTCGCCGTCGAGCTCGCCCAGGGTCCGGGGCAGGCTGAGCAGCCTGAGCGCGTCGTCCAGGGACACGGTGTCCAGCGCCATCGACTTCAGCAGCGACGCGGTCCGCGGCTTGGCCGACGCCGGAGCGTCCTCGGGCAGCTGCTCGGTCACGTAGGGACCGAACCGGCCCGCCTTGGCGACCAGCACGTGGCCGGTGGCGGGATCGGTGCCGAGTACCACGTCCGCGTTCGGCTGACTGAAAAGCTCCTCCGCCCGCTCGACGGTCAGCTCGTCCGGGGCCATGTCCTCCGGCACGTTGACCCGCTGCCCGTCGCGCTCCAGGTAGGGGCCGTAGCGGCCGACCCGGACCACGATGTCGGAGTCGGCCAGCGGGAACGAGCTGACGTCCCGGGCGTCGATGTCGCCGATGTCACTGACCAGGGACTTGAGTCCCTCATCCCCGTCGGCGCCGAAGTAGAACCGGCGCAGCCACGGCACCCGCTCGGTCTCGCCGCGGGCGATGGCGTCCAGGACGTCCTCCATCCGCGCGGTGAACTCGTAGTCGACCAGCTGGCCGAAGTGCCGCTCGAGCAGCGTGACCACGGCGAAGGCCAGGAACGAGGGGACCAGCGCGGTGCCCTTCTTGAACACGTAGCCGCGGTCCAGGATCGTGCCGATGATCGACGCGTACGTCGACGGCCGGCCGATCTCCCGGTCTTCCAGCTCCTTGACCAGCGAGGCCTCGGTGTAGCGGGCCGGCGGCCGGGTGGAGTGCTCGGCCGGAGCCAGCCGCAGCACGTCGAGCGGGTCGGCCTCGGCCAGCGGCGGCAGCCGGCGCTCCCGGTCGTCGCGGTCGGCGTCCGGGTCGTCGGCGCCCTCCACGTAGGCCTTGAGGAACCCGTAGAAGTTGATGACCTTGCCGCTGGCGCCGAACTCGGCCCGCTCCCCCGCGGTGGACGTGCCCGCTACCCGGACCGACACCGACTCGCCGGTGGCGTCCTTCATCTGCGAGGCGACGGTGCGCTGCCAGATCAGCTCGTACAGCCGACGTTCGTCCGAGGACAGGTGATCGCGGGCGACCTGGGCCGGGGTGCGGAAGCTGTCCCCGGCCGGCCGGATAGCCTCGTGCGCCTCCTGGGCGTTCTTGACCTTGTTGGCGTAGGGGCGCGGAGCTTCCGGGACGTAATTGCTCCCATAGAGCTCGCTGGCCTGCTTGCGGGCCGCGCTGATCGCGGTCTGGGACAGCGTCACCGAGTCGGTACGCATATAGGTGATGTAGCCATTCTCGTACAGCCGCTGCGCCACCGACATGGTGTGCTTGGCCGAGAAGCCGAGCTTGCGCGAGGCCTCCTGCTGCAGCGTGGTGGTGCGGAACGGCGCGTACGGCGAGCGGCGGTAGGGCTTGCGCTCGACGCTGGCGACGGAGAAGGTCGCGTTCTGCAGGCGCTGCGCCAGGGCGGCCGCGGCCGCGGCGTCCAGGTGCAGGACGTCTCGGGTGCGCAGCTGGCCGGCCGCGGTGAAGTCGCGGCCCTGGGCCACCCGGCGCCCGTCGACCGTGACCAGGTTGGCGGTGAAGCTGGTCGGCTCCTCGGCGTCCTTGGTGCCGTGTTCCTTCGTCGCGAACTCGGCCTCGAGGTCGGAGTAGCTGGCCGCACGGAACGCGATCCGCTCGCGTTCGCGGTCGACGATCAGCCGGGTCGCCACCGACTGGACGCGGCCGGCCGACAGCTTGGGCATGACCTTCTTCCACAGCACCGGCGAGACCTCGTACCCGTACAGCCGGTCCAGTACGCGGCGCGCCTGGTAGGCGTCCACCAGGCCCTCGTCCACCTGACGCGGGTTGGCGATAGCGCGGGCGATCGCCTCCGGGGTGATCTCGTGAAAGACCATCCGGCTGTGCGGCACCTTGGGCTTGAGCTCCTCGAGCAGGTGCCAGGCGATGGCCTCGCCTTCGCGGTCTTCATCGGTGGCGAGGAGGAGTTCATCGGCGTCCTTGAGCAGGCTCTTGAGCTTGGCCACCTGCTGCTTCTTGTCGCTGTGCACGACGTAGAGCGGCTCGAAGTCGTCGTCCACGTTGACCCCGAGCCGGGCCCACGGCTCGCTGCGGTACTTGGCCGGGATCTCCGCGGCGCGGTCGGGCATGTCCCGGATGTGGCCCACGCTGGACTCGACCACGTAGCCCTGGCCCAGGTATCCGGCGATGGTCCTGGCCTTGGAGGGGGACTCGACGATAACGAGCTTGGTGCCTCCGTTTTTCTTAACTTCTGAGGCTGTTCCCGCCTTCGCCTTCGCCGTCGCTTTCCTTGCTGGCACGCTCTTCCCGTCCTGTAATCCGCGTCGTGACCGTCTCCCAGACCCTATGGTCACGCGCCGCCCTTCAGCTGTAACCGCCGGCCCGGTTCGGTGTGTTCCCTCGGGCTCACCGGACCGGGGCGCCGATTCTGCCGCCGCAGCTTGAATCACCGGTGAACTTAAGCACAATAGGACCGATGGCCGAGTATGCCTACCTCGTCGTGCACCTGCCGCGCGGAATGTCCCGAGACGCTCGCGACTCCGCCCGGCGGATCCTGGCCGGCTACGCCGAGTACGGCGACTGGGAACTGTCCAGGCTCCGGCTCAACGCCGACGGCAGCAGGAAGGCTACCCTCCGAAGGCGAATCATACGCCCAGTCCGCACATTCTGAACTTACCCCGCAACAGGGCGGATTCTGCGCGCCCTGGCCGGCCTGGATACGCCGGCCCGGATATGACTGTACGCGGCTGCCCTCCGAGGGGAGCCGCGCACAGTGTCCCGACGGACAGCGCCGGGGCGGCCAGGCCCGATGGGCCAGGCCTGCGCAGACCTTTGCTAAGCGCTAGCAGCGGTCCAGGAAACGGTCCAGGACGCGAGTTCCGAACCGCAGCCCGTCGACCGGAACCCGTTCGTCGACACCGTGGAACATTCCCGAAAAGTCCAGATCGGGCGCCAGCCGCAGCGGAGTGAAGCCGAAGCAGCGCATGCCCAGCCGGCTGAACGACTTGGCGTCGGTGCCTCCTGACATGCAGTACGGAATCACCGTGGCTTCGGGGTCTTCGGCGGTAAGCGCGCTGGTCATCGCCTCGTACAGGGCACCGTCGGGGGTGGTCTCCAGGGCGATGTCAGTGTGGATGAGCTCGCGGGTTACGCCGGGTCCGAGAACCCGGTCTAGTTCGGCGTAGAACTCTTCTTCGTAGCCGGGCAGGAAGCGGCCGTCGACTTCCGCGATCGCGGTCTGCGGGACGACGTTGACCTTATATCCGGCGTTCAGGACGGTCGGGTTGACGGTATTTCGCAGGGTCGCGCCTATGATGCGCGAAATTGCACCTATCTTGCCGAGCAGGGGGCCCGGGTCGTTCGGTGAAAATTCGATGCCGAGGGCTTCGGCGGCTCCTTCCAGGAAGGCCCCGACGGACGGGAGCAGGCGGACCGGCCATTCGTGGCGGCCCAGCCGGCCGATCGCCTCAGCCAGCTCGGTGACCGCGTTGTCGCGGTTGATCATGGAGCCGTGGCCGGCCGTGCCGCGCGCGGTCAGCCGCATCCACGCTATGCCCTTCTCCGCGACCTGCAGGAGATAGAGGCGCTGGCGGCCGAGGGTCAGGCTGAACCCGCCGACCTCGCCGACCGCCTCGGTCACGCCCTCGAACAGGTCCGGGTGGTTCTCGACCAGCCAGCGGGCGCCCCAGGTGCCGCCCGCCTCCTCGTCCGCGGTGAACGCGAGCACGACGTCGCGGGCGGGCGGCCTTTGCTCGCGCTGCCGCTGGCGGACGACGGCCAGCATCATCGCGTCCATGTCCTTCATGTCGATCGCGCCGCGGCCCCAGAGGCAGCCGTCGGCGAGCTCGCCGGAGAAGGGCGCGTGCCGCCAGTCGGGGGCGTTAGCCGGGACGACGTCCAGGTGGCCGTGGATCAGGAGCGCGGGCCGGGCTTGGTCGCTGCCTTTGATGCGGGCTACCAGGTTGGTGCGTTTGGGGTGGGATTCCAGGAGCGTGGACTCGAGGCCGGCTTCGGCGAGGAGGGCGGCGACGTGCTCGGCGGCGGCTCGCTCACCGGGGCCGGAGTGGTCGCCGGGGTTCGAGGTGTCGATGCGGAGCAAGTCGCGGCAGATGTCGACGACCTCGTCCTGCGCGGTGGCCGGGTTCGCTGTCATCGTTTTATCGTGCCACTCGGGATGCGGGCGTTCGGGTGGACCCCGGGGCGGGGCAGATTCGGCGGGTTAGGCACTTCGCTAGACGGCCGCCGGTTTGCTAACCTAAGCCAGCCGACGCGTACCGCGCGTCGCGCGTCCGGGTGGCGGAATAGGCAGACGCGCTAGCTTGAGGTGCTAGTGCCCGTAAAGGGCATGGGGGTTCAAGTCCCCCCTCGGACACCAAAACCGGTGAGAAGTCCCCAAAACGGACACCGCTTGAACACGCTGGCGTGCCCCTCGAACACGCCCGCTGCCCGCCGCATCCCGGCTGCTGCTCCGCTCTATTCCGGAGGGGAGCCGTGACCGCCGAGCCGATCGCCCCTGTCATCCCGTCCCCAGGCCGGCTGGCTGGCACGCTGCGCGTCAAGCCGGCTGCGGTCCGCCCGCTGCCGATGGCCGGTCCGGCCGCCGCCCTGTCCGTTCCGGCGGGCGTGGTGTAGGGGACCGGCCGCATCGACGCCTCCGGCCGGGTCACCGACCAGGCCATCATCTCCGCCCTGGGCTGGCGTGAGGGAGACCGGCTGACCCTGACCGCATCACCGGGCATCGTGACCGCCCGGCGCGACCCGCGCGGCATGATCACCGTGCCGGCCCGCGGCTGCCTGGCGATTCCGGCCGTCCTGCGCCGCCGCTGCGGCCTGCGGGCCGGTGACCGGGTGCTGCTGGCCGCAGTTCTCGGCCAGGAAATTCTTGCTGCTTACTCGTTCGCCGTGGTGGACCAGGCCCTGCGTGCCCACGGCGCGTTCCCGCACGTCCCAGGAGGACAGCCGTGATCACCCCGCACCTCACTGAGCACCCATCCCAGCAGGCCGTCGTGGAGGCCGCGCTGCTGATGCTCCGGCAGATGGGCCTGTCCCCTGATGACCTGGTGACCGCCCCGCGGGATCGGCCGCCGGTCCCGACCTTCGTCGAGTACGTCCCGGTGGTCTCCGCGGCGGTCACCGCCGGGACCCGCCGGGCGTACGGCTCGTACTGGAACCGCGTCCTGGAGCACTGGGGCGAGCGGCGGCTGGACGAGATTGCCCCGTCGGAGATCCGGCAGCTGATGTCGTATGTCAAGACTCACGTGGTGGCCCGCCGCAACGCCCGCGGCGGGCGCGGCGCCACCGAGCACCTGGTGGCCGCGCTGCGCTGCCTGTACCGGCACGCCGAG
This sequence comes from uncultured Actinomycetes bacterium, assembly GCA_963834685.1. Lineage (GTDB taxonomy): Bacteria > Actinomycetota > Actinomycetes > Streptosporangiales > Streptosporangiaceae > Palsa-504. Next base: position 11,612 of record CAWICW010000021.1, read on the forward strand.
GACGACGGGCTCATCACCCAGTCCGAGAACCCGGCCCGGAAGGTGGACAAGCCCCGCCGCCTGCCGTCCACCCGCCGGGCCGTCACCGATGACCGGCTGGCGGAGATCTGCCAGGCCGCCGCGGACGGCGGCGACGATCCGGAACTGGACACGCTGCTGTTGCGGCTGCACACCGAGACCGCCTGCCGCCGGGGCGGGGCGCTCGCGCTGCGGCCCGATGACCTCGATCCCGTCCAGTGCCTGATCCGGCTGCGGGAGAAGGGGGAGACCGTCCGCTGGCAGCCGATCTCGCCTACCTTGATGGCCCGGCTGGTGGAGCACGGCGATGAGCGGCACGCCCCGCCGGGCGGGCAGCTGCTGCGCTACCGCAACGGCCGGCCGATCACTGCCCGCCGCTATGACGGCCTGTGGGCCCGTATCGGCCGCGTCCTGCCGTGGGTCCGCACCCAGCAGATCAGCATGCACTGGATCCGTCACACCACTTTGACCTGGATCGAAGGGCGCGGAGTTGCACCGGATGCAACATTCCGCGAAAAGCGTGAGGACACCAGACCTGCGCTGCAGCTGCCGCAACCTTCACGGCGAGCGGGCAGGGTCCGCCAGCAAAGTGGCGGTGACCTGCGATGTCATCATCCGCTTGCATCAACCGAAAGTATGTTGCAGCCACTTCTGTTGCATCCAGTGACCCGAATGATGTGGCAGATGCAACGAAAAGCGCAGCGACGAGGAGAGATGCCACTACCGCCCGCTCGTCAGGCTCAGGTATTCGGCAGGGTTGGTAAACCGCTCCCTACCAGTTAGCGGCAGTTCGGCTTCGCGGTCGCCCAAGCCTACGCAGGCCATGAAGACCGCGGCCGGGGAGCGAGATCCATGGCCGCCATGGCCACCTATGTCCGCGCCGGGCTGCCCGAAGTGGCAACAGCTCTCGCCGCCCTGACCGGTGAACCGCACCCGCTGGCGATCGGCACCGGCTTCCAGGAGCGTTCGGGTTCTGACTACGGCCGTGGTGATGATGCGCCAGGAAGCCGGGAAGGCCTATGAACCGCGCGGATAATTGCCTTTGAGCACGGACAGCAGGTTCCGCAGGTATGGTTCAGGGCCCAGCTCCTCGATCAGGCGGACGTTGGCCATGATCGAGTCGTCCTCACTGATGAGCGGCTCATGAAGCACGGCCAGCCCTTCGTCGAAGTTGACCGCGTAGAAGGGGTTGGCGATCATGCTCGCGACCTCGCCAGGAGCCCACTCATCATCGTCCGGCATAGTCGCCACGGTAACCGGGAAGGCCCTACTTGAGGCAGAGAGCGAGAGCAGACAGCTTCGCCGGCCGGAGGAGGCGGTCCTGGCCCAGAGCATCGGTGGCCTGCTGTTCCGGCGACAGGCTGCAGACGCCCTCGCTTTCGCCAATCGCTATAGGCCGCTGCTGGAGGGCGGGCCGCGCCAGTGCGGCCCGGCCGCTGACAGCGATCACGAGGCGTGACAGCCGCAGCACTCGCGCACCATTGCGCCACACCGAACGATGCTGAATCGAAAATCGGTCGGTCAGCGGGCAGGCGGCAGCGCCCGGCGGAGCGTCAGCGGAGCCGGGTTCTCAGGGGCGGGTGGTGTCAGGCGGTGTCGTGGAGGGTGACCTTCTTGCCGGACAGGCGTTCGAGTTCGGCGATGAGCTGGCGTTTGCGGCGCAGCGGGGCGAGGCGGTCGTGCCAGTCGGGGCCGAGGTCGGTGAAGTGGGCGGCGGGTCGGACAGCGGGTGCTAGGCGATGGTGAGCAGGGAGTTGCCGACCGCGACCAGATGGCGTCCTCGATCCGGGCGGTGAGGGTGCCGATCTGGGCGGTCAGCGTGTCGACCCGGGTCAGCATCATGCCCAGCATGAATGCGTGGTGGTCAGTGAAGTGGCCGGTGAGCGCTTCGTTCAGGATGCTGGTCTTGGCGCGCATGCTTCCGCGGGCCAGGGCGGCCAGCTGGTGCGGGCTGGTCTGCCCGCGGATCAGGGCGTCGAGCATGACCCGGGCCGAAGCGCCGAAGATGTCGCTGATCACACTGGACAGCTTGATCTGGGCTTACCAAGACGGGGATCAACGGCTAGGACCTGACCATCGACGGCGGCCTTCTGGTTATCTGATCGCAGGCAGTCTGGCTTGGGTCATGACTGGGAATGTCCGCCCGCGCCGCTGTGGCGCGCCGTAGGCTTCACGCGTCCCTAATGTGGGTTCTCACAATCCGGAATGTAGGTTCTCACAATCCGGCAATCCCGGAACGGGCGCTTAGGCTGGCGGCAACCGCCCCGATCGGGCGACGCGGGCGGCGGGAGCGACGCCCGCCCCCAGCTGCCGCGTTCGGCCGCATGCGAGCCAGGCTGCCCCGGCGGATAGGAGAGCCGATGATGACGCCAGGCAGCGCGGATCGCTGGACCTTCTGCAGCCTGGGTCACATTCACTGGGGCGCGTACGGCGGGGCCGGATTGCTGCTGCGGCACGTCCCGCGGAACGGTGAGGCTGAGTACCTTCTCACCGAACGGTCCCGGCAGGTCGATGAAGGCGGCACCTGGAGCATGCCCGGCGGCGCCATCCATGACGGCGAGTCGCCGCAAGCAGCGGCGCACCGCGAGGCCACTGAGGAAATCTGGCCCGTCCCTGCCTACCGTGTCACCGGCACCGAGGTGCAGGACTGTCGCGGCGGCTGGAAATTTCATATCGTCCACGCTGATATCGACGAGCCCTTCACCGCGTATACGCATAAAGAAACGGCCGCCACTGGCTGGTTCACGATCAGCCAGATGAAGGCGCTACGGCTGCACCCCGGATTCCGCCAGTGGGTCGAATCACAGGCATCGCCAGACCAGTAAATGAGTTCACCGCGGTCGCGCGGGTGCTCTGAAGGCACTTCAGCCAGTCTTCCTAGTCGTCTTGCCGCAGGCCAGGGCGAGCGCTGCTGCCGCCTGGATTGGCTCGTGCGGCCAGGTCGTGAGGGGTCACGAAGCTGGTCAGTCGTGCCATCCCCGGGCCTAGCTGATCCCAGTTCCCGGTGACCTCGAAGACCGCGACGGCGGCGGTGGGGAACTTGGCTCGCATGCTGTCGAGCACGGCAGGCGGAGCGGCGTCGCTCACAGCTTGCAAGCTCGCCGGTGAAGTGGCGGCCGCCAGCGTGAGAGCGAGTTCCGGGATTGCGGGATCGTGGCCCACGATCAGCAGCGTCCTCGCCGCCGGGGGCGCACGGCGGATCACATCCAGAAGCTGGCCGGCTGAGCCTTGATAGACAGCGTCGTCGAAGCTGACCGCCGGAGTGGCCCCGAGCCGGGCCTGCGCGAGCTGCCATGTCTCGCGAGCCCGGCGAGCGGTGGAGCACAGGACCTGATCTGGCACGTGTCCGGCACTGCGAAGCCAGCGCCCCATAAGGGGCGCATCCCGGTGGCCGCGGCGGGCCAGCGGCCGTTCGTAGTCTGGCACATCGGGCCAGGCCGACTTGGCGTGGCGCAACAGCACCAGCTTCCGGGCCGGACCGTCTGCCATCGTCCTAACCTCTCATATCGCAGGAGGTAAGAAACCGACTGGCCTTGCCGATGCTGACTGCCTTCATCAGGGCCGCGGGCTGGCGAGAGAGGGATAGTAGTCCGCCGTGGCGAGGAGGTCCCCTGAGAAGAACATCGCCCAGACACTTCCCTTTTCTGCCGGGCATTCTTCCAGATCCAAGCCGGCGTCCTCGGCGAGCGCGGCCAGCAGGTGCCGTATCACGGCTCCAGGCGCGCATACGGCCGCGGTGCCGTCGGCACCGGCAAGGTCCAGGATCATGGTCAGGCCGCGGCGGGGATTTGTGGCGTATGCGTCTTCACCAAAGGCCGGCTCGGTTTCGATGGTCAGCCCAAGCTCCGCGCCGAGCGGTCGCATGGTGCCCGTGAAACGGGCCCCGCGTGCTGACAGCAGCTGGGATGGCTCGAAGGCCGGCAGGGCCCGGCGCAAGGCCTCGGCCTGTTCCTGTCCTCTGATGTCCAGCGGGCGGTCGCCTTGGGGTCCTGTCCATCGCCTGGCCGGTACGGTCCGGGCGTTGCGCACGAGCAGGACCGCAGGGCTGGTGACGGCGCTGTCGGCCATCGCCTGCAGCGCGCCGATCGCGTAGGCGTCGCCCTGGTAGTCGAGCCGCTGCAGGGCGTCCGGCAGCGGCAGCCAGGCCAGCTGGTCCATTTCGGCGGTGGGGGTGAAGGGCGCGTCCGGGCCCTGCATAGCCCAGTACTCCACGGCCTTGGGGCCGAGGGCTGTGTTGTAGTGCTCGATGTCCAGCCGTTTCCCGGCTACCGCACGGATTCCGGTTTCCTCGGCCACTTCGCGTCTGGCGGTGACCAGTGGATGCTCGCCGCGGCGGAGTTTCCCCTTTGGCAGCGACCAGTCGTCATATGCTGGCCGGTGCACCAGCGCTACCTCGACGGTACCGTTTCCTGCGGATCGCCACAGCACCCCGCCAGCAGCCCGGATCATCCGGCCTTATCTCCGCGCATCGTGGTTCATCTCACTTCTGGCCTGGAATGTAATAGGCCGGGAAATAACTGCGACCCACATCGCAGGAGCGGCGGACAAGAAGCATCGCGCGCCCTGCCAGGGCGCGACCGGTGAGCAGCGCAAAGTCGATGCCGTTGATGCCAGGGCATTGGCAGCCACGGCCGAGCCTCCTGCCTATCCGCGAGCTAAGGCAGCAGGACCCATCGGCCGTACGGCAGGTGAGCGCACCCAAGGATGCGGGCGCGATCTCGGCGAGATCCATCACCGAGCGGCATATGCCGCTGAGCTCAATAATACTGCATCGCCGGCATTTACCCGCTGAACCTGCGCCTAGCCCGCCGCGCACGGACAAGCCACCCGCGCAGCAGGCCGGCCATTTCCCCTTGACAGATGCGACCGCCCCGACGAGCCCCTGCCCTCGTGCCGGGCCAGGTCGCCGGCGCGGCGCTCCACCGCCTCCCGACCCCGCCGACGCCCCGGACGGCACCATGCCCCCACGGTTGTCCCGTCTGCCAGCCGCACCGAGACCGCCAGCGTCGGCTGGCCCCGCGAATCCAGGATCTCCAGCGCCGACGACCGGCGGCTTGGGGGTTTGAGGCGCTCCTGCTGGAGCCTCTTCCCGCGGGCGGGGCAGAGCATGATGGGGTAATCTGGGCCTGGCGGAGGGGCTCGCCGCAAAAGCGCCAGTGCCAACGGTCCCTGTTCAGCAGGGAGAGGCACGCGGCATGAAGCAGATCCTCGCGCTCAGCCATGTCCGGAAGTCCTACGACGGCAAGGTCGTCCTCGACGACGTCACGCTGGCGTTCCTGCCCGGCGCGAAGATCGGCGTGGTCGGGCCGAACGGGATGGGCAAGTCCACGCTGCTGCGGATGATGGCCGGGCTCGAGCCGCCCTCCAACGGCGAGGTCCGTCTCATGCCCGGCTACAGCGTCGGGATCTTGCCGCAGGAACCGGTGCTAAATGAGGGCAAGACGGTGCTCGGCAACGTGGAGGAAGGCGTCGCCGAGACCAAAGCGCTCATCGAGCGGTACAACGAGATCGCCGCGAAACTGGCCGTGGACTACTCCGACGACCTGCTTGAGGAGATGGGCCGGCTGCAGGAGCAGCTCGATCACCGGGACGCCTGGGACCTGGACAGCCGCCTGGAGCAGGCGATGGATGCGCTGCGCTGCCCCCCACCGGATGCCGGGGTCACCAGCCTGTCCGGTGGGGAGCGGCGCCGGGTCGCGCTGTGCCGGCTGCTGTTGTCCCAGCCGGACCTGCTTCTGCTGGACGAGCCGACCAACCACCTGGACGCCGAGAGCGTGCAGTGGCTGGAACAGCACCTGGCCAGGTACCCGGGCACGGTGGTGGCGGTGACCCACGACCGGTACTTCCTGGACAACGCGGCCGGCTGGATCCTCGAACTCGACCGCGGCCACGCCTACCCGTACGAGGGCAACTACACGACTTACCTGGAGACCAAGGGCTCCCGGATGAAGGTGGAGGGCCAGCGGGACGCCAAGCTGCGCAGCCGGCTGGAGCAGGAGCTGGAGTGGGTTCTGTCCAGCCCGCGCGCCCGCCAGGCCAAGGGCCGCGCCCGGCTGGACCGTTACGAGCAGATGGCCGCCGAGGCCGCCTCCCGGGCCAAGCTGGATTTCGAGGAGATCCAGATCCCGCCCGGTCCCCGGCTGGGCAGCCTGGTCGTCGAGGCCGATCACCTGGTCAAGGGGTTCGGGGACCGGATGCTGATCGAAGACTTGAGCTTCAGCCTCCCGCCGAACGGCATCGTCGGGGTGATCGGGCCGAACGGGGTCGGCAAGACCACCCTGCTGAGGATCATTCTCGGGGAAGACCAGCCGGACGCCGGGACGATCAGCATCGGCGAGACGGTGCGGATCTCGTACGTGGATCAGTTGCGGGCCGGGATCGACCCGGACCAGACGGTGTGGGAGGTGGTCTCCGGCGGGGAGGCCTTCATCCGCGCCGGGCGGGCCGAGATCCCCAGCCGCGCGTACGTAGCGGCGTTCGGGTTCAAAGGATCGGATCAGCAGAAACCGGCCGGGCTGATGTCCGGCGGTGAGCGCGGCCGGGTGAACCTGGCGCTGACCCTCAAGCAGGGCGGTAACTTGCTGCTGCTGGACGAGCCCGCCAACGACCTGGACGTGGAGACGCTGGCCTCGCTGGAGCGTGCGCTGGGCGAGTTCCCGGGCTGCGCGGTGATCACCAGCCATGACCGGTGGTTCCTGGACCGGGTGGCCACCCACATCCTGGCCTGGGAGGGCGGGGCGAGCTGGTTCTGGTTCGAGGGCAACTTCGCCGCCTACGAGCAGAACAAGATCGAACGGCTCGGCGAGGAGGCGGCTCGGCCGCACCGGGTCACCTACCGAAAGCTGACCCGCTGACCGGCGCGGGAGCAGTCATGGACGACGATGACGCCCTCGAGGTGATCCAGCAGGCCGAGCGGGTCGTGTGGGCGGCGAGCTGGCACCTGCAGGAGCAGAGCACGCTGGAGAAACTGGCCGGAACGCGCGGCCTGGCCCGCGCCCGCCTGGAGCCGCGCTCCGAGGTCATTCAGCTGGTCACCTATGACGGTGAGCACCTCGGGCACGTGCGACGGGAAGGACCACCCGGCCCGGAGGAACGCTGGGTGGCCGTGCTGAAACACCGGTCGCGGCAGGTCGGCGTCTACGGCAGCGCAAGCGCTGCCGCTGCCGCGCTGGCCCAGGCTTGCGGCAAGACGATCAGCGAAGCCGGCTGAAACGCTTTCCCCGGCGCGCGCCGCGCCGCTGGGCTGAACTCGCGGTTCACGTCCCCACGCGGTGGCGCGGGAGCGGTGCCGTAGAATAGCTGCTGGTGGTTCGATCCACTCGGCGGTGGACCCCGCCGCGTCCGCGCGATGCACTCCAGCTGCGCGGAATTGCCGGATGGCCGATGGGTCCTGCTCTCCTTACGCGGGAGGTAGGACGGCATGTCGGCGCCGATATCACGACCCGCCGAGCAGTCCGCGCGCCCTGGCCGCTTGGGGTGG
>CAWICW010000022.1:0-9810 GCA_963834685.1 uncultured Actinomycetes bacterium
TCCGCCGGGCGGAGTCGCGAGCGTCTCGGGACATTCCGCGCGGCAGGTGCACGACGAGGTAGGCATACTCGGCCATCGGTCCTATTGTGCTTAAGTTCACCGGTGATTCAAGCTGCGGCGGCAGAATCGGCGCCCCGGTCCGGTGAGCCCGAGGGAACACACCGAACCGGGCCGGCGGTTACAGCTGAAGGGCGGCGCGTGACCATAGGGTCTGGGAGACGGTCACGACGCGGATTACAGGACGGGAAGAGCGTGCCAGCAAGGAAAGCGACGGCGAAGGCGAAGGCGGGAACAGCCTCAGAAGTTAAGAAAAACGGAGGCACCAAGCTCGTTATCGTCGAGTCCCCCTCCAAGGCCAGGACCATCGCCGGATACCTGGGCCAGGGCTACGTGGTCGAGTCCAGCGTGGGCCACATCCGGGACATGCCCGACCGCGCCGCGGAGATCCCGGCCAAGTACCGCAGCGAGCCGTGGGCCCGGCTCGGGGTCAACGTGGACGACGACTTCGAGCCGCTCTACGTCGTGCACAGCGACAAGAAGCAGCAGGTGGCCAAGCTCAAGAGCCTGCTCAAGGACGCCGATGAACTCCTCCTCGCCACCGATGAAGACCGCGAAGGCGAGGCCATCGCCTGGCACCTGCTCGAGGAGCTCAAGCCCAAGGTGCCGCACAGCCGGATGGTCTTTCACGAGATCACCCCGGAGGCGATCGCCCGCGCTATCGCCAACCCGCGTCAGGTGGACGAGGGCCTGGTGGACGCCTACCAGGCGCGCCGCGTACTGGACCGGCTGTACGGGTACGAGGTCTCGCCGGTGCTGTGGAAGAAGGTCATGCCCAAGCTGTCGGCCGGCCGTGTCCAGTCGGTGGCGACCCGGCTGATCGTCGACCGCGAACGCGAGCGGATCGCGTTCCGTGCGGCCAGCTACTCCGACCTCGAGGCCGAGTTCGCGACGAAGGAACACGGCACCAAGGACGCCGAGGAGCCGACCAGCTTCACCGCCAACCTGGTCACGGTCGACGGGCGCCGGGTGGCCCAGGGCCGCGACTTCACCGCGGCCGGCCAGCTGCGCACCCGAGACGTCCTGCACCTGGACGCCGCGGCCGCGGCCGCCCTGGCGCAGCGCCTGCAGGACGCGACCTTCTCCGTCGCCAGCGTCGAGCGCAAGCCCTACCGCCGCTCGCCGTACGCGCCGTTCCGCACCACCACGCTGCAGCAGGAGGCCTCGCGCAAGCTCGGCTTCTCGGCCAAGCACACCATGTCGGTGGCGCAGCGGCTGTACGAGAATGGCTACATCACCTATATGCGTACCGACTCGGTGACGCTGTCCCAGACCGCGATCAGCGCGGCCCGCAAGCAGGCCAGCGAGCTCTATGGGAGCAATTACGTCCCGGAAGCTCCGCGCCCCTACGCCAACAAGGTCAAGAACGCCCAGGAGGCGCACGAGGCTATCCGGCCGGCCGGGGACAGCTTCCGCACCCCGGCCCAGGTCGCCCGCGATCACCTGTCCTCGGACGAACGTCGGCTGTACGAGCTGATCTGGCAGCGCACCGTCGCCTCGCAGATGAAGGACGCCACCGGCGAGTCGGTGTCGGTCCGGGTGGCGGGCACGTCCACCGCGGGGGAGCGGGCCGAGTTCGGCGCCAGCGGCAAGGTCATCAACTTCTACGGGTTCCTCAAGGCCTACGTGGAGGGCGCCGACGACCCGGACGCCGACCGCGACGACCGGGAGCGCCTGCTGCCGCCGCTGGCCGAGGCCGACCCGCTCGACGTGCTGCGGCTGGCTCCGGCCGAGCACTCCACCCGGCCGCCGGCCCGCTACACCGAGGCCTCGCTGGTCAAGGAGCTGGAAGACCGGGAGATCGGCCGGCCGTCGACGTACGCGTCGATCATCGGCACGATCCTGGACCGCGGCTACGTGTTCAAGAAGGGCACCGCGCTGGTCCCCTCGTTCCTGGCCTTCGCCGTGGTCACGCTGCTCGAGCGGCACTTCGGCCAGCTGGTCGACTACGAGTTCACCGCGCGGATGGAGGACGTCCTGGACGCCATCGCCCGCGGCGAGACCGAGCGGGTGCCGTGGCTGCGCCGGTTCTACTTCGGCGCCGACGGGGATGAGGGACTCAAGTCCCTGGTCAGTGACATCGGCGACATCGACGCCCGGGACGTCAGCTCGTTCCCGCTGGCCGACTCCGACATCGTGGTCCGGGTCGGCCGCTACGGCCCCTACCTGGAGCGCGACGGGCAGCGGGTCAACGTGCCGGAGGACATGGCCCCGGACGAGCTGACCGTCGAGCGGGCGGAGGAGCTTTTCAGTCAGCCGAACGCGGACGTGGTACTCGGCACCGATCCCGCCACCGGCCACGTGCTGGTCGCCAAGGCGGGCCGGTTCGGTCCCTACGTGACCGAGCAGCTGCCCGAGGACGCTCCGGCGTCGGCCAAGCCGCGGACCGCGTCGCTGCTGAAGTCGATGGCGCTGGACACCGTGTCCCTGGACGACGCGCTCAGGCTGCTCAGCCTGCCCCGGACCCTGGGCGAGCTCGACGGCGAGGCCGTGACCGTGCAGAACGGCCGGTACGGCCCCTACGTCAAGAAGGGCACCGACAGCAGGTCGCTGGAGTCCGAGGACCAGCTGTTCACCCTGACCCTGGCCGAGGCCAAGGAGATGTTCGCCCAGCCCAAGCCGCGCGGCCGCGGCGCCCGCGCGGCGGCCCCGCCGCTGCGCGAGCTCGGCGCGGACCCCGCCACCGGCAAGCCGATGGTGGTCAAGGACGGCCGGTTCGGCCCGTACGTGACCGACGGCGAGACCAACGCCTCGCTGCGCAAGGGCGACGAGGTGGCCTCGATCACCGTCCAGCGCGCCGCCGAGCTGCTGGCCGACCGGCGCACCGCGCCGCCGCCCGCCCGCCGCCGGGCCAGCGCCCCCCGGGCCAGCGCCACGACCAGGAAGAAAGCAGGCACCACGGCCCGTTCGGTCTCTAAAAGATCTTTATCCGAACGAACCGCGGACTAGTCGCACGCAGGGGCCGAGCCTAAAATCACGATCAAGGACTAACCGATTATGCGGCCACCAGTGCCGATACGCTTACGCCGTGAACTTCCGCGCCGCGGGTAGCCAGCGCGGCGCCGACCGGGGGCAGCTCGGGCGCGGCGCTGCGCGGCGCCTTCATGCCCGTGAGCCCGGTGTGCTGTCGATCAAGCCGTTCCGCCGGCTGTGGATCGCGCTGTCCCTGTCCAGCCTGGGTGACTGGCTGAGCATCGTCGCGCTGACCGCGCTGGCGCCCTCGCTGGCTACCGGCGGCCTGGCGGCCAAGGGTTCGGCCGTCAGCGGCGTGTGGCTGGCCACGCTGCTGCCTGCTGTGCTGTTCGGACCGCTGGCGGGGGCGCTGGCGGACCGGCTGGACCGCCGGATGACGATGATCATCGGCGATGTCGTCCGCGGCCTGCTGTTCCTGTCCATCCCGCTGTTCCCCCACTTGACCTGGATCTACGTCGCCAAGTTCCTGGCCGGCGTGGCCAGCCAGTTCTGGAACCCGGCCACCTCCGCGTCCGTACCCAACCTGGTGCCCAAGGACAAGCTGGAGCGGGCGAACCAGCTCAGCCTGCTCACCACGTACGGCACCGCGCCGCTCGCGGCCGGCCTGTTCAGCGTGCTGGCCCTGGTGAGCGAGGGGATCAGCCGGGTCACGCCGCTGTTCCACACCAGCAACGTGGACCTGGCCCTGTACTTCAACGCCGGCTCCTACTTCATCTCCGCGCTCACCGTCTACTTCATCCACGAGATACCCAAACGGAACGCGAGTGAGAAGATCTCCGTGCCTTCGACGCTGCGGTCCATCTGGGAGGGCTGGCGGTTCATCGGAAAAACCCCGGTGGTACGCGGCCTGGTGGTCGGGATGGTGGGCGCCTTCGCCGCGGCCGGCGTGGTGGTGGGCCTGGGCTTCACCTACATCACCTACACGCTGCACGGCGGCAGCGCCGGCTGGGGGCTGGTCTTCGCCGCCATCTTCGTCGGCATGGCGCTCGGCATGGGCCTCGGCACCAGAGTGCTCGGCAGCTTCAGTCGCCGCCGGCTGTTCGGGCTCACGATCGCGGCCGCCGCGGTGCCGCTCGCGCTGATCGGCCTGGTGCCGGTCCTCGGCGCGGTCGTCCTGTTCGTGGTGCTGCTCGGCGCGCTGTCCGGGATCGCCTACGCGACCGGCTTCACCATCGTCGGGCTCGAGGTGGACGACGACACCCGCGGCCGGGTCTTCGCCTTCTTCCAGTCCTCCATCCAGGTCATCCTGCTCACCGTCATCGCCGTCGTGCCGCTCCTCTCGTACGGCCTGACCCGGGTGATCGCGTCGCTGAACGGGACCGGGAACGTCAAGATCGGCAACGTCACCTACGCCTCGGCCGGGCAGAACGCGGTGATCCTGCTGGCCGCCGTGGTGGCGTTCCTGCTCGGGACGTGGTCCTACCGGCAGATGGACGACCGCAAGGGCGTGCCGCTGCGCGAGGACCTGCTGGCCGCGGTGCGCAACGAGCCGCCGGCCCCGCTGGCCGGCGCGGCGCACCTGAACGGCCACGCGCCGCCGCCCGGTCCGCCGCCCGGCCTGCTGATCGCGTTCGAGGGCGGCGAGGGCTCGGGCAAGACCACCCAGGCCCGGCTGGTCTCGATCTGGCTGCGCGAGCTCGGCTACGACGTGGTGACTACGCACGAGCCGGGCGCGACCAAGGTCGGGATGCGGCTGCGCGCGCTGCTACTGGACACCGCGCACACCGGCATGTCGCCGCACGCCGAGGCGCTGATGTACGCGGCCGACCGGGCCGAGCACGTGGCCTCGGTCATCGCGCCCGCACTGGAGCGCGGCGCGATCGTGATCACCGACCGGTATGTGGACTCCTCGCTGGCCTACCAGGGCGCGGGCCGGAACCTGCCGGTCGAGGAGATCGCCCGGTTCAACTGGTGGGCCACCGGCGGGCGCGTCCCGGACCTGACCATCCTGCTCGACATGGACCCGATCGCCGGGCTGAGCCGCCGGGCCCGCTCGGCCGACCGCCTCGAGGCCGAACCCGCCGACTTCCACCTGCGGGTCCGGGCCGGGTTCCAGGCCCTGGCCCGCGCCGAGCCCGACCGCTACCTGGTCCTGGACGCCGACCGCCCGGCCGAGCAGGTCACCCGCGAGATCCAGAACCGGATCCGCGGCATGCTGCCCGACCCGGTGCCCTCGGTGGCCGAGGCGGCCACCGGTGACTTCCCGGCCATCAAGGAAAGAATCCGGTGAGCCCGCCGGTTTCCGCCGAGGGACCGGAGAGCTCCTTCTTCGCCGAGCTGACCGGGCAGGACGCTGTGGTCGCGCAGCTGCGCCGGGCGTCCGCGGCCGCCGCCGCGCTGCTGGCCGGTGACCGCACCGAACCCGGCGCGATGACCCACGCGTGGCTGTTCACCGGGCCGCCCGGGTCGGGCCGGTCGGTCGCGGCCCGGGCCTTCGCCGCCGCGCTGCTGTGCCCCGACGGAGGCTGCGGGGAGTGCGCGTGCTGCCGCCAGGTCCAGGCCGGCACTCACGCCGACCTGCTCCTGGTCCGCCCCGAGGGCCTCTCCTACGGCGTGAAGCAGACCCGCGACCTGGTCCTGCGCGCGGCGGGCGCGCCCACGGGCGGGCGCTGGCAGGTCGTCGTCTTCGAGGACGCCGACCGGTGCACCGAGCAGGCCGCCAACGCGTTGCTCAAGGCCATCGAGGAACCCGCCGCCCGGACCGTGTGGCTGCTGTGCGCGCCGTCGGCCGAGGACCTGGTCCCGACGATCAGATCGCGGTGCCGGGTTGTCACGCTTGTCGTGCCGGCGTCGGCCGCGGTGGCTAAGGTACTGATGACGCGGGACGGAATCGAGCCCGCCGCCGCGCTGGCCGCGGCCCGCGCGGCGCAGGGACACGTGGGCCGCGCCCGGCGCTTGGCCCTGGACGCCTCGGCCGCCGCGCGCCGGGCCGACGTGTTGCGCGTTCCGATGCAGGCCACGTCGCTGGGCCCGGCCCTGTCTGCGGCCGCGTCGCTGGTCCGGACCGCCGAGGACGAGGCCAAGGCGGTCACCGAGGAACTCGACGAACCGGAACGGATGTCGCTGCGCCGGGCGTTCGGCGAGGGGTCGACGGGCAAGGGCGTGGCCAAGGCCATGCGCGGCATGGCCGGCGCCATGAAGGACCTGGAGGACCGCCAGAAGTCCCGCGCCACCCGGGTCAAGCGCGACACCCTGGACCAGGCCCTGCTCGACCTGGCCGTCTTCTACCGCGACGTGCTGATGCTCCAGCTCGGCGCCGACGTCGAGCTGGCCAACGGCGACCGGTCGGCCGACCTGCAGTCGGTCGCCGCCGCGTCGACCCCGGAGTCCACCCTGCGCCGCCTGCAGGCCATCATGCACTGCCGCGAGCGCCTCCCCCTCAACGTCGCCCCTCTGCTGGCCGTCGAGGACATGACCCTCTCCCTCGTCGAAGGTTAGCGTCCCGGCCCGAGCCCCCCGTGTGTCCCACGCGTCCCATGCCCCCACGCCCCTCTGCCCCTCTGCCCCCCACGCCCCGTCCCCGCGCCCCCGCCCCTGCCCCTGCCCCACCTGTCCCATCCCCAGCCGCAGGGTAGGTACCGAAACCAGTGGTTGTCACTCTCTACCCATTCTTTGCGGTAGGGAGTGACTTTCATTGACTCCCGGCCGGGCTGCCGGGGCAAGGGATGGTGCGGATGGGAAGAGGGGGACGGTTGGTGCCGCTGGTAAGGGCGGCTTTGATCTTCTTCCGGTCAAGCAGCCATATCTCGGATACCTGATCATGGCCTGGTAAGGCGTCACGAGACGGCGGATACCACGGCCCGTTCGGAATTAGGAAAGGACGCCGGCGAGGTACGGGGTAGCCGGTCCGGGCGGCGGGCACCGTAGTCTGGCCCTGTGGGCATGATGATGGCGGTCAGCTTCGAGCGCTACGGACGGCTGTACTACCTGGATCCGGGCGCGTACTCGCCGGGCATCGGCGACAAGGTGCTCGTGCCCACCGACTCCGGGCCCGAGGTGGCCGAGTGCGTATGGGCCCCGCAGTGGGTAAGCGAGGAGATCGGCGGGCTGCCGGTCTGCGGGGGGCCGGCCACCGACGACGACCTGGCCCGGGACGAGGAGAACCGCCGCCGCCGGGCCGAGGGACGGCTGGCCGCGCGCCGGCTGATCCGCGAGCACCAGCTGCCGATGAAGGTCACCGCAGTGGACTACATCGGGCCGGAGAACGTGTTCATCGTCTACTTCAGCGCCCCGCATCGGGTCGACTTCCGCGCGCTGGTCCGGGACCTGGGCGGCCGGCTGAAGGCGAGAGTCGAGCTGCGCCAGATCGGCCCGCGCGACGAGGCCCGGCTGCAGGGCGGGATCGGCCCGTGCGGCCGCGACCTGTGCTGCGCGACGTTCCTCAAGGACTTCGAGCCGGTCTCGGTCCGTATGGCCAAGGACCAGGACCTGCCGGTGAACCCGCTGCGGATCGCCGGGGCCTGCGGCCGGCTGATGTGCTGCCTGAAGTACGAACACCCCTTGTACCAGGACTTCCGCAAGGACGCCCCGCCGGTCGGCAGCACCGTCACCACCCCCGAAGGCCCGGGTACGGTCACCGGCCACAACGTCCCCTCGGACACCGTGGTGGTCAAGCTGTCCGCGGACGGCCGGGCCTGCGCGTGCCCGAAGGCCAGCGTGTGCGGCTCCCGGAAGGCCTATGAGGAGATGCACGTCAAGCCCAGGTCCGGGCCGGACGCCTGAGCGTGGTCCGGCGAGGTGGGCGGCCGCCGCCGTCGCGCTCGCCGCCCATCTTCTTCGCCACCGACCACGAGCCCGCCGGCCCGGCCCAGCTCGCCCGCGTGATCGCGGCGAGCAAGCAGTTCGCCGTCCAGTGCGAACGCAACTCCGCGGCCCTGCTGCCCTGCGTCGGCACCCCCAACGCGGTACGGGACATGGACGTCCTGCGGGCCGCACTCGGCGAATCCCAGCTCACTTACCTGGGAAAGTCATACGGAACGTATCTTGGCGCGTGGTACGCGCAATTGTTCCCGCACCGCGTGCGGGCGCTGGTCCTGGACGGTGCCGTCGACCCGGCCACGTCCTCGCTCGACGCGACCGTTGCCCAGGCGCAGGGGTTCCAGGGGGCGTTCGGGTCGTTCGCGCCCTGGTGCCTGGCCGTCGCGAGCTGCCCGCTCGGCGGCTCGGTCCCCGGCGCGGAGGCAAAGGTCGAAGCGCTGATCACCCGGGCCAACTCGGACCCGCTGGTCAACCGTCTCCGCGACGGGCAGGTCGCCGACGGCGCGATGCTGCTCTACGGGGTGGCCGACGCGCTGTACAGCTGGCCGACCCTGGAGGCCGCGCTGGCCAGCGCGTTCGCCGGCGACGGGACCGGGCTCCCGTACCTGATCGACCTGGCCGTCCCGCGCAGCGGGACGGTCTGAACTAGCCGTGTAACGCTGCGGCCTCCGGCAGGACTAAAGGGCGCATAGTCGCAAACCCCTAGGTGCGAGGAGCTTCTCAGTGAGAGTCCCGATTCGTCTCGGATCGGCCATCGCGGTCGCGGCGGCAGGCTTGGCCGCGGCTCTGCCCATCACCGGCGCCCTGCCCTTCGCCACGCCGGCCTTCGCCAGCACGGCTGCCCCCGCCTTCGGCTCCGGCGGGGCTGGTCACGCCGTGTTCGTGCAGACCGATAACACCTCAGGCAACCAGGTCGTGGCCTATCACCGCGCCTCGGACGGCACGCTCAGCCCGGTCGGCACCTACGCCACCGGCGGGCTCGGCGGGGTCCTGACCGGATCCGTCGTCGACCACCTGGCCTCGCAGGGCTCGCTCAGCTACGACCCGTGGCACGCCCTGCTCTACGCGGTCAACGCCGGGAGCGACACCGTCTCGGTCTTCGCCGTGCACGGCGACCGGCTCGCGCTGCGCCAGGTGCTGAGTTCCGGCGGTTCGTTCCCGGTCAGCGTGGCCGTGCACGGTGACCTGGTCTACGTGCTCAACGCGCTGGGCGGCGGCCGCCTGGCGGGCTACCGCGTCCTGGGCGGCGTGCTGGTCCCGATCCCCGGCTCCGGACGCCCGCTCGGCCTGAACCCCGCGGCCAGCCCGCAGTACACCAACACCCCGGGCCAGGTCGCCTTCACCCCGGACGGCAGCCAGCTCATCGTCACCACCAAGGCCAACGGCAACGACATCGACGTGTTCGGCGTCCGGTTCGACGGCGGGCTGTCCGCCGCGCCGGTGGTGAACTCCGAGCCTGGCACGGTCCCGTTCGCGATCAGCTTCGACATCTACGGTCACCTGGTGATCGCCGAGGCCGGGACCAACGCGCTGGCCACCTTCGCGCTCGCGCCCAGCGGCACGGTCAGCCTGGTCGACGCGGTGCCCGCCGATGCCTCGGCCACCTGCTGGGTGGCGCCGGCCGGGCCGTTCCTGTTCGCCTCCAACGCGGGCAGCGCCGCGGAGAGCGGCTACTCCTCCTCGTCCGGCGGCCAGCTGAGCCTGCTCGGCGCGGCCACCACCGACGCCGGGACGGTGGACGCGTCCGCCGCGGCCGCGGCCGGTTCCTGTACGTCCAGACCGGCGGGTCGGGGATCGTCGACGAGTTCGCCGTGGGGGCGGCGCGTCCCTGACCGAGATCGGGGCGGTCACCGTGCCGGGCGCGGTGGGCGGCGAGGGGATCGTGGCCTTCTGAGCGAAGCGGTATCCGGGACAGCCGGCGGCGGCCCGCGTGCGGGCCGTGGCCGGCTCGTTCAGCCGTATCCCGGCTTGACCTGCGCCCCGCGATGTGGCAGGCTCGGCGCATGGCCATCCGGTCCGACG
>CAWICW010000023.1:0-52331 GCA_963834685.1 uncultured Actinomycetes bacterium
CATACGATTCACGAGGCCGTACTTCTTGTAAACGGTTGGCCATCGGTTCGAATCCGCTCATAGGCTCCCAGTTCAGCGGGAGTTTAGCCTTCGCCTCCACCTTGATCGTGGAACGCCGCCGTGTTGTGACGTCATGCTGTCGGTCCACTTCGTTACCATGACCCTCATGAGCGAACTGCCCGCTGGTGACACCCACGACGTGATTCGTCATAGCGGCCAGGTGGTAGCGGTGGTCGTGCCCATCGAGGAGTACCAGCAGCTACGCCAGGCAATGCAAGAGCAGCAGGTCAACGAGGAGTTCGACGCTGCCCGGGCCAGGTACCCGGCCCGCCGTGAGGCCGGGGCGATCCGCTACGTGTCGCATGAGGAAGCGGGCCGCCGCCTAGGCATGCCATCCCGGTGAGCTATCAGGTCGACTAGGAGATTCAAGCTCTAGACCAGACGGCGGGCTTCCTCCGCGACGATCCCATCGGTGTTGCTGCGCTCTGGGACACTGTTAGCCAGCTCGCCGATGAGCCGCGGCCGCCGGAGTCGTTCCCTTACGGGTCGCCGGATCTGCGGCGCCTGCGGGGCGGGGCGGCACCGCGTCTTCTACACGATCGATGAAGAACAGCGGGTAGTCCAGATCGACCATGTCGCCCGCCTGCCGTAGCCCTGGCATATCAGCCCCTGTCGGCGGCGACGTTCTGTAGCTGGCATCCGGTGATCGCCATGGTAAGGCAATGGACCGGTTGGACCCGTCGACCTGACGAGCGCCCTATGCGCAGATTGCCGACCTGGTGAATACGTATGAGAGCCTTCCGCAACATCGGCTTCGGTGGCCTGCCTTGGCAGTTTTGTGGATGGCTTCTGTCTACTTGCCGTTCCGCAATCCTTGGAACTGGAACAGGCCCGCACCGGTTACCCAGGGAACAGGAACCCGCGTTCTGCCGTTCCGTAAATCGTTACACAAAGCGCGTTCCAGAACGAGAATACCAATCCGTGTTCCGGTACAGTCCCGCCCCATGGGGCCGATTCGACCTGCTGCCCATCAACACCGCCCTGCGGGTCTGGGCCGTATCGCCTTCCTGCTGCTGGCCCTGTTCGCCGAGATGGAGCGCGCGCCCGGGAGACCTGGGACGCCTAGATGAGTGAGCGTGAAACAGATGCCATCTGCTGACCTACCCAAGCAGGGGGACTGGCCGATACGGCGGATCCCGTTCTTCGCTGATCGCTACGACTGGATGGGTCCGGCCATCGTCGTGCTGAGTTCCTGGTATTTCGCAGCTCAGGTGCTGGTCGCCTGGGTCTTCTGGCCGCAGTACAGCTTCGTCTCCAACACGATCAGTGACCTCGGCAACACGGCCTGCCCTCCACTGCATTCCAACATCTGCTCGCCCCGACATGTTGTGATGAATGTCTCGATTATTATTCTCGGCCTCGCCATGATCGTGGGATCGGTGCTGATCTTCAGCGAGTTCAGCTTCTCGGACGAGCGACGCGAACGCGCGGCTGCGATCGCCGGATTCGCGTGCATGTTCCTTGGCGGCTTGGGTGCCATCCTGGTCGGAGCCGTTCCCGAGAATGTCAATACCGCTCACCTGCACACGGTGGGAACTGCGATGGTAATCGGCTTTGGCCAGCTGGCCATTTTGATCCTCGGCTTGGTGCTCCGCCAGATTCCTGATTGGCTCCGCGAGTTCATGCTCGTCACCAGCCTCCTCGTTCTGCTGGCCGGTATCTCCATCGCGGGCAGGCATCAATTCGGCATCGGCACGGGAGCGCTGGAACGGCTGGCCCAGTACCCAGAGAGTGTGTGGTTGATCCTCTTCGGGTTCTACATCAGCCGAGACCACTACCGAAATAAAGTGGCCCCGAGTGGTTTCAAGTTCTCTGAGGAGAACCTCTACACAAGAGAAATGTTCGATGAACGGCGCAAGAAGGCCACGACCGCAACGACGGCTAGCGCAGCGTGACCCCGGCGGCGGGGAGGCGCCCGTTAACTGTCGCGGCCCGAGCTGGGGCGGTTCTTCTTCCTTCGACGATACTGACCGATAGGCGCCATGGTCTGCGGCCCGGTGACCTGCTGCTGGCCGACCGCAACTTCTTGTCCTACGGCCTGCTGAAAGAGGTCCTGGACGCCGGGATGCACGTGCTGTGGCGAGCCAAGTCCGATGTGGACCTGCCGGTACTTGAGGTCCTGCCCGACGGCAGCTACCGGTCGCGGATCGCGGACCCGGACGCGTCCCGCCGCCTGCGCCGCCGCGGCGCCGCCCCGCAGGACATCCCCGGGATCGCGGTGCGGGTGATCGAGTACACCGTGGAAAGCGAGGACGGCGCCGAGTCGTCGGAGACCTTCGCCCTGGTCACGGACATCCTCGGCCCTGACGCGCTCAGCATGGAGCAGGCCGCCGCGGCCTATGCCTCCCGGTGGCAGCTGGAGACCTGCTTCGATGAGCTGGAAACCTCCGTCCGCGGCGGCGCATCAGTGGTCCTGCGGTCCAAGTCCCCGCCGATGATCCGCCAGGAGATCTACGCCATGCTCTGCTGCTACCAGGCGATCCGCGTCCTGATCAGCGACGCCGCCGCCGGGGACGGCATCGATCCCCGGCGGGTCTCCTTCACCGTCGCCCGCGACGCGGTACGGCGGCGGATCAGCGACACCGGTTCCTTTTCCCCCTGACAGTCTTCGTGATCTCGTCGCCGACCTGGCCTTCGAGATCACCTTCAGCCGCAACCTGGTGCCCGGACGGCCGGGACGCCGCTACGCCCGTGAAACCAAGCGCACCGGCGGACGGTACAAGACCCGCAAGCCCGGCGCGTCCAGCCGGCTCACGCCGCTCACCAAGATCAGATTCTGGCCGCTGCCGGTGCCACCTTAACTTAACGCCATTGGGCCATAACTGGGCGGGTTTGCCTCCATCATTGGACCGTTCGCTACCTGGGCACGTTCTTTCCTGACCCATTGAATGTGCCGTGGCCGGTAGTGGAGTGCCCGGCTACGCAGTTTGCCGTGGCCGCCGATCGCGTGTCAAACGGTATGCCAAACGGCTGCTTATCCAGCATGAATACGCCTGGAGACCTGCCAGGCGTATGGCTACCGGGACTTGTCAGACCCGCATGCCCTGGCTGGGCTGCGGAAGTTCACTGAAGGCCGCCTGGACGCAGACGAAGGGGCCGCACCGGCTGTTCGGACAGGGGCGACCTGGCTACGTCACGGGAACGGGCAGCGGGGCATAAGCGGCGAAGGCTCGCACACGGGATTGCCGTCCTGACCGGGGCCTCGGTCGGGTCGCGGAGGACGCCGTCCGGCGTGCGCTGGCAAGCGTGCAGCCATGCGGTCGCCGTCGGCGGCCAGTTGATCGTGCCGCCTCGCCAGCCCTGGTAGCGGAAGTCGCTGACCCAGCCGACCGACAGGACCCCGACCAGCGCCGTGACGGCGGCGACGGTTCGCAGCCTGTGCTGCCCGTGGCAGATGAACGAGCCGACCGCGACGACTACGGCGGCCTCGATGAGGAAGATGGGAAGCGCGGTGTACCGGGAACCGGACTCGAAGTTCTCCGCGACCGGGCTTGTCGTCACCCCCGGCTTCAGGGTCGCGCCGAACGCGGCGGCCAGGAAACCGGTTATCAGGCAGGCCACCACGAACACCCGGGCTTGCCCGCTCTGGGTGAGCAGGGCCCACCCGAAGAAGGCCGCGAGGATTGCGCCGATGATCAGCGTGGCGCCGTTTCGCCCGGCGAAATCTTGCAGCCGCCAGGCCAGGTGCCAGCCGAGCGCGGGCAGCACCACTTCGTGCCCGTAGAAGGCGAGCACCGGGCCCGGTGAGGCCCGGTGAGCCGCCCGGGATTGGGCGCTGCCCAAGTTGCTCACCACGTAGGGAACCTGCAGCAGGCAGCCGGCTGCCCAGCCCGCGGTCACCGCGTGCTCGCGCAGCCGGGGCAACGCGATGACCCGGGCGAGCAGCAACGGTGCGAACACGACGCTCATCGTGGTGGAAGCGGCCGTGAGGAAGCCGACAGCGGCCGCGCCGGCCATCCCCGCGCGCGTCCCCGGGCGCCACAGCACGGCCCAGAACAGCGCGAACAGCAGGTACCAGGGGCAGTTGACGCCGCTGTCCGCGATTTCCAGCTGCGCGACGGGCAGCAGCACCACGGCCAGAGCGAGCACCAATCGCAGCACCGCGGAGCGGACATGCCCCGCGCTCGCATGAAAGATGAACAGCGCACATCCGGTCGTGACCAGCGCCCCGATGATCGCGAAGGCGGCCGCCGCGTCGCGCAGCGGCAGATAGACCACGAACTGGGCGATCAGCCGCGGGACAAGCTGAAGGTACCCGGCGTACGAGACCAGCACGGGCCAGGGGTGCTGCAGCGCCTGGATCAGGAAGATACTGAGGTCCTCGCCATAGATACTGTTCCAGGCCGGGACCGGGCCCGCGACGCGCACCAGCATCACCAGGACCCCGAGGGGGACCGCGGCGGCCAGGAGGAGGACGGACAGGCTGCGCGGCACGCGCACCGGCTCCGCGGGCTCAGGGAACAGTTCGCGGAGCACCACGACAGCACGGCGCGCAAGCGGCGGGCGCTGCAGGCTAGCCTGCTGCCGTGATGGAGCCTGTCTAGCCACCTGGGACGGGTGGCGCTGAGGGATCAGCAAACGAAGCGCCTTCCGTCGCGTCGGCGCCATAGATGTGCAGGAACCCTATCACTGACCCGGCAGGCTCCTGGGGCGCACCGGCCGGGTGCTTGGTGCTGCGGCCAGGAGGGTCGCTTCGATGTTGGGCCAGGGCATGCCTGGTGGTGGCAGGATGGTGACGATGTTCGGCGGCGCGGTCCCAGGGCAGGAGTTGCTCGCGGACCTGATCCCAGGTTCCGTAGGCGGCGAGCTGGTCGAGGATGACCTGGGCGCTGGGCGGGATGGTCCCGCGCCGCGGGCTGGGACGCGGGTTCGCGGCGATGATCGCCTGGACCTCGGCGGCATAGCCCTGGCCGGACAGGGACCGGGTGTAGGCCTCGCCCATGGCGCCCAGGTACCAGGCGGTGCAGCCCGCGGCGATGTCGCGGGCCGTGGCGGCGTTCTCCTCAGCGGCGGTGATAGGCCCAGCCGCCACCGTGAGGGTTCTTACCGCAAGCGCACAGATGAGCGGGTTATGGCGTCATGCGAGGGGCTGGTATTGACTCACCCGTGGCCGGTCTACTCAGTTCTGGACGGTTACGAGAGGTGGGGCCACGTGCACTGACATGGCGGGCAGGCCGACCGAGCGAAGGAATGCCCTGGGTCAACGCTTGCTGACGGTACCTGATATGCGGAGGGCCGGGCCGGGGCGCTCGACGAGGTGCATATTACGCTCTTATCGTGTCTTGCTCGATCGAGGCTGGGACGCGACAGAGATGAGGCGCTTGCGGCGATCTGGCGCCCGTTCCGGCACGAACGCTCCGTCGGATGCGGCGGAGTCACCGCCGGTTCCGGCGTCCCCCGTCCAGGGTGCGGTGCAGGCAGAACAGCCGGGCGGCTCTGCGGTCAGGCGCAGGCGGCGACGTCGGCGCATCGTGATCGCGGCACCCTTCCTCGTCGTGCTGTCGTGGGCGGTTGTCTCGTATACCGCCTGGATGCTGCAGCCTACGAGCATGCGGTGGGATGAGCGCAGCGCCGAATGGGTCAGAAACGAAGTACCTTTCGGCAACTGGCTGGTCGACCAGGGCGAGAACATCGACTACAGCTTGAACGCGCCGAAGACGGGCGGGCCGCAGCTCAAGAGCCTGCCGACGGTCGGGCTGAACCCGCCGCGGACCAGCCTCCCGAAGCCGCAGGCCGCTGCGTGGCCGCCGCCGGTCAAGCCGGTCTTCCCGCACCCGCTGCCCGGCGAAGGGGTGTGGAAGCCGGCCGGCCCGCCGGCCGGCGGCGGCCCGCCGGTGCTGGTGACGACCTTCCGTCCCGAGCTCGACTATCCGCAGCTCGTCGCCTACGTCGCCTGGTTCGACCGCACGCGTACCGAGATCGCCTACTATCCGGGCCGCTACGAGCCGCCGGACGCCGCCGTACGCGGCCCGATGATGGTCCCGGACGATCAGCGCTGGCGGCTGCTTGCGACCTTCAACGGCGGCTTCACCTACACCGACGGCGCTAATGGCTCGGCCGACAACGGCCGCACGAACGAGCCGCTGAAGGACGGCAACGCCACGCTCATCGGCTACCGCGACGGTCGCATCGCGATCGTGAACTGGAGCGGCGGCCCGGACGCAGGGCCGGACGTCGCGTGGGCCCGCCAGAGCCTGGCCCCGATCGTCTGGAACGGGCAACTGAACCCGCAGTTGAACGACAACCCGGACAGCCCGCAGTGGGGGTATACGCTCGGCGGCCTGGACCGCGTCTGGCGCACCGGTGTCGGCATCGACCGTCGCGGCAACCTCATCTACGTCGCCGCCGACGACCAGACAGTGATCACCTTGGCGAAGATCCTCCAGCACGTCGGTGCGGTACGGGCGATGGAGTTCGACATCAATCCTGAATGGCACACCTTGATCACCTATACCCACGACGCTCACGGTCTTATCCCGACGATGGTCGGGCCCAATCCGATGCAGCCGCCTACCCGCTACCTCGTCCCGGACGACCGTGACTTCTTTGCGGTCTATCTGCCCATACCTGGTCCGGTCACCGTCCCCTTCAAGTAGGGATCATGCCGCTGCAACCGCGCCGGGGTGTCGCCTGATTCCGCTGGAATCCCTAGCGAGGACAGGTTGACGACTGAGGACAAGCATGGCCTGACCACGCTGTCCTGGGGCATATCCGCCGGACCATCAAACCCGTTCGTTCGGGTCCACGCAGGTCCGTAAGGTCCGCGGCCCGCTGACGGAACACACCGGAACCCTGGGTGTTATCAGCCCATCACATTGTTCGCGCTCTCCGCATGGGGCTGGCGAAGGCGTGAGTAGTGCCCGAGGCTTATTTCGTTCTTGGTGAAGTGTCCGCTAAACAGAACCGGATCCGAGTCGTGATCGTGTCCGTTTTCGCAAGCGTGTACTAGGGCCGCCATAAAGCGGCCGACAACAGGAGCATTTTTGAACTGGTTGCCGCTCGTGCCAATGGCCACATAGAACCCAGCCAATGAGGTACGGTCGTAGACCGGGATCCAGTCGTCGGCCACGTCGTATAGTGCGGCGAAACCAACGGGACGGGGCGGGATGCCCAGCGACGGGATTCTTCGGGCCAGGCGGAGTACCTGCGAATCCCACGCCTGCTCGGTGGGCCGGGCCTCGAAAGCATCCGGGTCATCTATCCAGTGGAGGGTATCGCACGCTGGCTCCGCGCTTCCGACGATAAGCTGCCCGCCGAAGTGAGATCTGAAGTATGTGCCCAGGTCTCCGTCCGTGACAGCGGGACCCAGCTCGCCTCGCGCATAGCCAGCCGGTGCAGGCACGGAATGGACTTCCTGCCGCAGTGGGCGGGTTCGGATTCGGAATTCTCCGGTGACGCCCGCAAGAGCGTTAACCTGACCGGAGTACGGGCCCGCTGCATTGACCACGACGGGAGATTGAATCACGCTTCCTGAGCGCAGCCTTATGCCCTGGACCCGCGCATTCTTCTGGAGGATCCCCACCACCTGTTCGCGGAGCTGAATTTCGGTCCCGTTCCGCTTCGCCGCGGCCATGAGGTTCCTCGCCGCCAGCTGCGGGTCGTCGATGAACCCGCCGTCGGGCGTGTAGTAGGCACCGAGTTCGCCGTCGGCATCCGCCCAGAATGCGGCGTCCGTGACCGACTTGGGCGGACCGTATCGTCCGGGATCCAGACCCGGCACCCGCTGCCGGATAGTCTCGGCATCCCAACACTGGTATGGGACACCGACGCGGTCAAAGAGAGGCAGAACCCGCTCACGCTGGGTACTACCGTCAAGGATCAGGCAACCTGTCTTGATAAACCTTGCCAGGGATTCCTCAGGACGGCTGCCCAGATATTCAGGCCAGCTCTCCCAGCTGAACTTGGATTCCCAGGAAGCGGCCACGCCCTCGAAGGTCGAGTAGTGAAAGCGGACGATGCTTGAGGACGAGCTGGTAGAGCCCAAACCGACACCGCCCAGCCGGTCGATAGCCACAACCCGCAGTCCGGTCTGTGCGAGCTCGTAGGCGACAGCGGCACCGATGACCCCGGTTCCGATCACGACTGCGTCGGCTGTGTGTGTCACTCAATAGTCCTCTCGGACCAGGTCGACGGTCCCGGTGATCATTCTGCGAGCACGCTGATCCCCATGCCGGGATGGACGGGAGCGCCTCAGATCGTGCCCGCGCGGATTGTATGGCGCACCGAGCTGGGACAGCAACTGCCCGGCGAACGGGAGGCACGCCGCCGTGCCGGTAAAGCAGCCGAACGCGCTGCAGCCTGTCCAGGCCTGTCCAGTAGTGGCCGCCCGCAGGGCCGGTGTTCCGGGCCCGTCGTCGCGCGCCGGTAACTGGCCGTGGCCTTGGCAGCAGGTCTGGCAGCAGTCCAGCGCCTGCTGCCTAGTTGCCTGGCTGGAAGCCGGGCAGTTGCCAGGTGCTGCCGAAAGCGGATGCGCCGGGCCCGTAGATCCCGGAAGTACACGAACCAGCTGATCTTGATGTCGCCGGCCCTTCGCCAGAGCCTGGACTTCTTAGCTGGCGGCGGCCGCCTCGCGGTCCACCGGCCCTCGGCAGCCGGCATGTCGCAAGAGCGTTGACTGCTCAGCTGGCGGCGCAGTGCCGAGAGGTGGCCGTGAACATGCCGGGCGCCGGCTGCGGATAACAGGTGTAGCCTGCCGAGTACCCGGAAGGGCACGGACATGAATCACGGTCGCCCGTGAGGCGGCGCCGGGGATCCGCCGTCGCCGCCGGTGATGCTGCGGTCATTGAGAGTTCCTGGCGGGAGCCGGAGCGGTTCGCAGTCCTGTTTGACCGGCACGCCCCGCACATTTACCGCTACCTGGCCCGGCGTGCTGGCCGCCAGGTCGCCGATGACCTGGTCGCCGAGACGTTCCTGGCCGCTTTCGCCAAGCGGGACCGGTATGACCTCAGCCACCCCGATGCCCGGCCCTGGCTGTACGGGATCGCCACCAACCTGGTCGGCCAGCATCGCCGGGACGAGGCCCGCCAGTACCGGATCACGCAGGCCGCCTGGGCCGAGCCTGAGGTTCCCGGTCACGCAGAACGGGTGGCTGCCGATGTCACGGCTCAGGCGATGCGCACGCTGCTGGCCGAGGCGCTGGCCGTGCTATCGGCCGGTGACCGGGATGTGCTGCTGCTCATCGCCTGGGAGCAGCTGACCTATCAGGAGGTGTCGCGGGCGCTGGGCATCCCGGTAGGGACGGTGCAGTCCCGGCTGCACCGGGCGCGCACGAAGGTGCGCCAGGTGCTGGCCGGTACCGATGCGGGGGCAACGTATGAGGAGCTCACGACCAATGAATGAGATGGAGCTGCTTCGGGAAATGGCGCAGCAGACACCGCTGCCCGCGCCTGCCGAGCTGGACGCGGCCCGCGCCAGGCTGGTCGCCGCGATCACCGCCGATCCGGCCGCGTACGCCATAGCCGTAGCACAGGTCACCACGGACCAGCCCTACCCGTCGACCGGCCAGCCGGCCGGGCCGCTGCGGCCTCCCGCTCCCGCGCCGGTGCTGACCGCAGCCAGGTTCATGCACGGGGGCGCCATCAGCACCGCCGCGCTCCTGATCGCCGCGCTGCCCTTCGTGAGCGACACCAGGGGCACAGTGCTCGGGCACCGCCTGACCCCGACCCCGCTCATCATCACGCTGGTGACACTCGCCGGCCTGGCCCTGATCGGCCTGTGGGTGTGGATGGCGCGGGCGACCAGCCAGGGCAGGAACTGGGCGCGCATCCTGTCCACGGTGCTGTTCGGCCTGGCGACGCTGGAGCTGCTGTCGGCGCTGGAGCTCATCGGCAAAGAGGGCGTCGCGCAGGCGTTCTTCGCCGGACTGACCTGGCTGTCCGGCCTCGCCGCGGTGTGGCTGCTGTGGCGCCCGGCCTCCAGCGCGTTCTTCAAGTCAGCCAAGGAGATGCGGTCGCGGTCGCCGTCGCAAATTTCAGGCCCCTAACAGCAACTACCCGGCCCCGGCAGGCGAGGCCGAGGTTCCCCGCGAACCCGCCGAACGCATGGCCGCGTGGTCCGGCAGGACGCCGACAAGGACCAGGCCGACGACGAGGACAGCGCTAAGAGGACAGCCGGTAAGCACCGTCGCCGCTCACCGCTTGTCCGATCCTCGGCGCGGTGCCGGAGACCGGTCGCTTATACCGCTCGTGATCATCCTGGGGCCCGCAGGGCCGGTCCCGGCCCGGGGAGGGGATGAGGTCTTGGGCTGGGAAGCTTGCTTCCGTAGTGTTGTCTCATTGGACCCTTTACCGCAGTGACACCGGGAGCAGGCATGACGCAGACCCCGCCTTATCAGGTAACCGACCCGGCGACCGGTGAGGTGACCGAGGCTTTCCCCTTCGCCACGGACGCGGAGGTGGCGGAGGCGCTCGCCGCCGCGGCCGAGGCGTTTGCGGCGTGGAGGCTGCGCCCGGTCGCCGAGCGCGCCGCGGTCGTGAAGCGGATCGCCGAGCTGTTCACCGAGCGCGCCGCCGGCCTGGCCGCGCTAATTACCAAGGAGATGGGCAAGCGGCCCGCGCAGGCCGTCGGCGAGGCCGAGTTCTGCACCGACATCTTCAACTACTACGCCGACAACGGCCCCAGGCTCATCGCCGACAAGCCGCTGCCCGGCCGTGACACCGCGCGCGTCGAGTACCGGCCCGTCGGCCCGGTACTCGGCGTTATGCCGTGGAACTACCCGTATTACCAGGTGGCCAGGTTCGCCGCGCCCAACCTGATCGTCGGCAACACCGTCATACTCAAGCACGCAGAAAACTGCCCTACCTCGGCCCTGGCGATCGCGCAGATCATGAAGGACGCGGGCGTGCCAGACGGCGTGTACGTCAACCTCTTCGCGACCCACGAGCAGGTCGCCGCGATGATCGCCGACCCGCGGCTGCACGGCGTGTCGCTGACCGGCTCCGAGCGGGCCGGCACCATAGTCGCCGAGACAGCCGGCCGCAACCTGAAGAAGGTCGTCCTTGAGCTTGGCGGCTCTGACCCGTACATCATCCTGGACACCGACGACGTCGAGGACGCAGCTAAGACCGCCTGGGTCACCCGGATGGAGAACGTCGGCCAGGCCTGCAACTCCAACAAGCGGATGATCGTCATGGACGACGTCTACGACGACTTCGTGGCCGCCCTGGTCAAGCGGGCCACCGCGATGTCACCGCGCCAGCCGGGCGATGACTCCCCGCGCTCCTACAGCCCGATGGTCTCCCGTAAGGCAGCGGAGAACCTCCTCGCTCAGGTCCAGGACGCGGTATCGAAGGGCGCCACGCTGCATGTCGGCGGCACGCTCGACGACGGTAAGGGCGCGTACTTCGCCCCGGCCGTACTCACTGGCGTGACTCCGGAAATGCGGGCCTACCGCGAGGAGCTGTTCGGCCCGGTCGCCGTCGTCTATAGGGTCAGCAGCGATGAGGAGGCGGTCCAGCTCGCCAACGTGGTGGACTTCGGCCTTGGCGGCGCGGTCTGGTCGACCGACGAGGAGCGGGCGATCAAGGTCGCCGAGCAGTTGGAGGTCGGCATGGCCAACGTAAACACCCCGGCAGGCGAGGGCGCGGACCTGCCCTTCGGCGGTACCAAGCGCTCCGGCTTCGGCCGCGAGCTAGGCCCCCTCGGCATCGACGAATTCGTCAACAAACGCCTCTTTTACGTGGAGAAGTAGCGCTTGACGAGTAACGCCCCGGCAGGCCACTCCCGGTCGCCCCGGCGTGGCACCCCTCGGCTCGTACCGGCGGATCATGCTGGCCTGCACTTCCGGGCGCGACCGCAGGGTGAGCGGCCCGAGCTCATCGACACAGGACATGATCTCCGGGCCGCCCGGGGGTGATCTCATCTCAGGACATCGCCTGAGCCCGTACCGTGCCGACGTGCGCGGGTTATCCTGGGCGGACCGGCGCACCGCTCCAGCGCGCTTGGCCCGCGGACGCCGTTAAGACCGCGCTGCCCCCGGCACGTCCCGGCGCTCCCGGTACCAGTTCCGCCAGCTTATGCCGTCGAATGGTGGTGCCCATTCCTGATGCCCGCTGCCGCGTCCTCGCATGATTTCTGGCAGGACTTCCTGCGGGCCGACGACGCGGTCCTCACCGCGCCCAGCTACCAGGCCGGCTACCCGGCGCGGCTGGCCGACGGCCGCCATCTGCTCCTGCCCATCCGGGTGCTGCCGGGAGACGGCACGCGGGCGGTCGCATCACTGATCACCAATCAGGCCAGCTTCCGCGTACTCGACGCGATCGCCGACGTGCTTACCGCCCAGGTGACGCAGCTCGGCGCCGAAGTCGTGATCGGAGTCCCCACCCTCGGCCTCCCCCTCGCAGAGGGCGTTGCGCGCCGGCTTGGGCATCCCCGCATGGTCGCGCTCAGCACGTCGCGCAAGTTCTGGTACGACGAGGGCCTGTCCGAGCCGCTGTCCTCGATAACCAGCCCGCAGCAGAGCAAGCGGGTTTACCTCGATCCCAGGTCGCTCGCCCTGCTCGCCGGCCGCCGCATCCTGCTGGTCGACGACGTGCTGAGCACGGGAACGTCGTTGTCGGCCGTGCTCCGGCTGCTGGTTAAGGCTGGGCTGCCACCAACCGCGATCGGCGTGGCCATGACCCAGACGCAGGCGTGGCGGGCGGTCCTCGGCCGGATCGACAGCCGCTGGCCGACCGTGGTCCGGTCGGCCATGAGCACTCCACTGCTCGTCCCGCACGAGGATGGCGGGTGGCGGCCGGAAGCCGTCACCGCTGTCCGGGGAATGGACGCATAGCACCAGCTGATCCTGGCCGAGGTCGGCCCGTGGGTCGGCGCAGGGACCGCCTTTGGCCCGGCAGATAGTCGCCGATGCCCGATAGGGTGGTGTTGTGGTGGGGCACTATGAGAGCTTCTTCATCGCAAGCGCGGGCGCATCCGCTGCCATCTTGGGGTTGCTGGTCGTCGCCGTATCGGTCGCCAACACGGATGACGCGGACTCCACAACTCGGGAGAGGCGAACTGTGTTGGCCGGGAGCGCGTTTATCGCCCTGGTAGACATCTTCTTCGTCTCGATCGTCGCCTTGACCGGGGGCTCTGTCGTCTTCGGGCTATCAAGCCTCGCAATGGCAACCGTCGGCCTGCTGTCCACCAGGCAGATGATACCGAGGGCAAAGCGGGCTGGAAATTTCTCCCGCGGCTTTCCTACCAGAAAGCAGAATATCGCCTTCGCGTCGATTTCGGCTGGGGGCTACTCAGTGCAGCTCGGCCTCGCCGTAGCGCTCCTGGCGAACACCCAGAGTACCGCGCTGCAACGTGCTTTGGTCCTCGTCATCGTGGTTTTGTATTGCAGCGCCCTTGGCCGGACATGGGAGGTCACCGGGATAACCCGGCGGGCATAAGGAGCCGCCTCGACACCGGCATCGGCGTATCGATGCTCAGTTCTGCCGACATCGATGTGCGCCATGTCGCGGTCGTGGATCCGGTGCAGTACCAGCGCCGCCGCGACGAGCGTAATGACGTCTCTGTGCCGCCGCGTTCACTGCATTTCGGCCCGGACGGCGGCGGCCTAACACCTTATCAACACGTATGCGGCTGAATCCGTGCTCGAAGGCGAAGGCTGCTACGCACTTCGTACAGGGCCTTGACGGTCAGGATGGCGCCGATCGGGGTGACCGAGGGACATCGGTCTGGTGCCCTGGTTGCCGCGGTCGTCAGGACGATGGCTGCTAGCGGGTTGAGCCGCGGTTCCCAGGCTGCTCAGGCGGCGCGGCGGCGGACCAGCCAGACGGTGGCGGCAATGAGCAGTACCGACAGCGCGAGCAGCCAGCCGCCCTCGATCCACTGGAATGGCCAGAACCGGCCGCCAGGCTGGTAGCTGGTCCACAGCGTGTACCCGTGCTGGGCGAGGTACTGGTTCACGGTGGGGTCGTCCTGCGGGATCCCGCCCTTCCCCCCGGCCAGCTGCGGCGCCGCCTGGAGGACCTGGCCGAGCGCGGACTGGCTGACCGGCTGGCCGCCCTTGGCGTACCACACCTGGCTGATGGTCCATGCGGAGCCGGGCGCGTCCGCGTTCTTGACCAGCAGCGGCGTCATGTAGTGCTGGCGCAGGTACAGCCCCGCCGCGAGGGCCAGCCCCGTGTAGGCGGCCAGGGTGGCGACGATGGCGGGGACGACGCGGCGGATGAGCATGCCGGCCAGCGCGCCGATCGCGAAGGCGGCCAGCGTCCAGGCGGCGAACGCGACCCCGCGCAGGTCGAATATCCCGGCATCCAGCGGGACCGGGCTGCCGCCGAATTGCAGGCGGCCGGCCAGGAACGGCTGGTAGTACCAGGACATCAGCACGCTGAACGCCCCGGCCGCGGCGGCTACCACGACCGCCAGCGGCACCAGCTTGGCCAGCGTCCACCGCGACCGGCCGAAGCCCTGGGTCCAGGCGTACCGGAAGGTGCCGGTCTCCATCTCCCGGGCCAGCACGGGCGCCCCGATGAACGCCCCGATCAGCGCGGGCACCGCTTGCAGCACCACCGAGATGATCTGCGCCCCCTGCCAGTCGGAGATGAAGAAGCCGGCCAGCGCCCCGCAGGCACCCGAGCTGGCCGGGTGGCAGGCGACCGCGGCGGTATAGTCGCGGTGGATCTGAAGGCCGGTGAGCCATGCGTAGAGCGCCAGCCCGCCCAGCAGCGTGGCCGCCCCGGCCAGCGCGATCCGGTGCTGCCGCCAGGTCACCCAGGCCATCCGCCGCCACGGCAGCGGCCGCAGGCCGGCGTCCTGTTCCGGGCGGGCGTGCACGGTCAGCGCGGTCATTTCCTTACCCCCGACGGTTCGCTGATTTCAGCCGGCCGGGCCGGGCCGGGCAGCGCGGCGGCCCCAGGCTCGCGCAGGTAGGCCAGGGCGAGCTCCTCCAGGCCGACCGGATGCGCCTCCCAGCCGGGCGGGACCGGGTCATCCGGGCCGGCGCGGACCAGCAGGTGGGCCTGGGCGTCGGCGCGGCGGGCATGCACCACGGGCCGTTCGGTATATCTGTCGGCCTCGGCGGCGGGGCCGGTCAGCACGCGGTGGCTGGCGATCAGGTCGTCGACCTCCCCGGCTACCTGGACCCGGCCCCGGGACAGCAGGATGAGGTAGTCGGCCACCCGCTCCAGCTCGGCCAGCACATGCGAAGACAGCAGCACCGACACCCCGTCGTCGGCCATCGCGGTCAGCACGATGGCCATGAAGTCGTGCCGGGCGAGCGGGTCGAGCATCGCCACCGGCTCATCAAGCACCAGCAGCCGCGGCCGGCGGCCCAGCGCCAGGGTCAGCGCGAGCTGCGCCTGCTGGCCGCCGGACAGCCTGCCGGCCTTCCGGTTCAGCGGGATACCCAGCTCCTCCAGGCGTGTTTCCGCATAGGTCTGGTCGAACCGCCGGTTCAGGTTGCGGGTCAGGTGCAGCATGTCGGCTGCGGACAGGTTCTTGTACAGCGGCGTGTCCTGGGCCACGTACGCGATGCCGTCCAGCGCGGCCGGGGAACCCGCGGGATGCCCGCCGAGCACGGTGACCGCGCCTGCGGTCGGTTCTGCCAGGCCGACCGCCAGGTTCAGCAGCGTGGTCTTGCCGGCGCCGTTCGGGCCGGCCAGCGCGGTCACGTGCCCGGCCGGGATCGCCAGCGAGCACTCGCGCAGCGCCCACGTGCCGCCGTACCGCTTGCCCAGGCCGCTGGTCTCGACGATGTTCATGCGACGCCCTCCGTTTCGCCGCTCGCCGCGCCGCCGCGGGTGCGTGACCCGCTGCGGCGCTCATGGAAATCCCGCAGCGCGCTGGTGAATAGCGCGACCATCCCGTCCTCGTCCAGCCCGGCCCCGTCCGCGGCGGTCAGCCAGCCGAGCAGGGCCTTTCTCAGCCCGGCGAGCTCGGGGAGAGCGACCTGGCTCAGGGTGGCCTGGATGAACGTGCCCTGGCCGGGCCTGGCCGTCAGGCCCTTGGTCTCCAGCTCCTTGTAGGCCTTCAGCACCGTGTTCGGGTTGATCGCCAGCGAGGCCACCACGTCCCGGACCTTGGGCAGCTGGTCGCCCAGCGTGAGATAGCCCAGCCGCAGCGCGTGCTCGACCTGGTGCACCAGCTGCAGGTAGGTCGGCACCCCGGAGGCCGCATCCAGCCGGAACTTGATCGGTGACCCCGGCCCGCGCGGCCCGTCCCCTGGCGTGCCGCCGCCACCCCGCGGAAGCCCTGGCCCTGCCGGGGCCCCTGGCTCCGACAGGTTGGCGACCAGCCCGCGCAGGTCGCCCCGGGTCTTGGCGCGCATGGCCCGCCGGACCCGGTCGTCGAACTCGGCCTGGTCCAGGCGGCCAGCGGCGAAGTGCTCGGCCAGCCGGCCGCAGACCGCCTCGCGCTCGGCGTCGGAGACGCGCAGGTGCTGGTCGGAATACATGCCGCCGCTCGCAGGAAAAGCACCAGCCCCGCCGCCCGCCGCGCCGTCACCTTTATCTATGACCATAAGACATGCATACAGTCGATAATCCGGCTTGTCAACCTGGCTGCCTACGGCAGCAGCGCAGCGCGCGGTCAGCCGTCCCAGGACTGCACTACAAGCGCCCGCGCAGCGCTGGCTATCGTGTTACCAGCGGCGCGTAAGGCTGATTCGCGCCACGGGCACGCCTCCGGCGGCCCCGGCGGCAAGCATGCCGCCGCGTCCATAAAATAGCCGTTGAACAGCTATTCTTCGCTCACACTGCCGCAGCTTAGCCTCCGCCTCGGACCTGCTTACAACATTATTCCGAAATTTACTAATTCTCGGTCTGATGACGCGCACCCGGAATGCCAAGCGGTCAGTCAGCGAACCGTGTAGACCACCAGCTGGGGTGAGTCACCCTTAGGCCCGTAAACGTTAGGGCCGCCCGCAGGGACGAGGATAGAGTTTCCGGCGATGGCGATGGGCGCGTTGGCGGAAGTGGGCAGCTTGCGCTGGTAGACGATGGCGCCGGTGGTGCGGTCGAGCGCGATCAGGACGCCCGTATACAGGGTGGTGAAGACGAGGTCGTTGGAGACTGTGGCGGCACCCAGCGGGTAGGCCGGCACCTTGGTGTCCCACTCGACCTTGCCGGTGGTGAGGTTGAGGGCCACTATCTCGCCGTTGCCGTTGCCGTCCGGGGCGCCGAGCGGATAGCTCATCTTGGCGAGAGTCATCTGCTGGTCGACCGTGGCCACGTACACGGTGTTGCCGGCCAGGGCCAGGTTGGACAGCACGCCACCCAGAGAGCCGGGAAGAATCGTGTATGGGGCCGTCAGGGTGAGCGTGTGCTCCATTGCTTCGAGCGGGTAGTTGTCCGATTTGCTGTGCTCGCCAACCGGGGTCTTCCAGATCAGCTTGCCGGTGCTGGCGTTCATCGCATAGACCACGCCCATCTTGCCCGAGCCGATGACCGCAGGCTGTCCGTTGATGGTCGCGGCAATCGGCGAGGTCTGCATGTCGTGGTCCATGAAGTCGTTGGACACGCCCTGGTAGTACCAGCGCAGCTTGCCCGTGGCGGCGTCGAGATTCACCTCGCTATCGGTGTAGAGCCATGGCGAAGGGTGGGCGATCGCCTCGGCGGCGGACTGATAGGGGTTGCCGGTGCCGAAGGTCACCGAGCCGTCGCTGCCGGGCAGCGGGGTTTCCCATGCGCCGCCTGAGCCGTAAGGGGTCGCTGCGCCATTGCTGGCGGGGACGACCGTGTTGAATTTCCAGTCCAGCTTGCCGGTGGAGGCGTTCAGTGCCAGCAGGATCCCGCCGGTGGGCCCAGTTCCGATGGAACTGGCCAGGTAGACGCGGCCGTTTGCGACCAGCGGCTGGATGCCGAACGTGCCCTGAGCATTGCTGAGCAGATCCTGGTCGACCCAGATGGTTTTGCCGGTGGCGGCGCTGAGCGCGAACACAGCGGTCATCGTGTCCCCATACACGACGCCGCCCGAGAGCGCGACGCCGTTCGGCCCCCCCTCGACTATCTTCGAGCTGACCTGGTACTCCCACTGCAGCTTCCCGGTGGCGAGAGCCAGCGCATACACGTTGTCACCGAGGTCCTGCAGGTAGACGACGCCATTGGCCACGATCGGCGTCGCAGCCAGCGAGCCGAAGCCTGGTCCAGACGTCACCAACGACGAGGGCAGCCTGAAGGTCCATGCCTGCTGCAGGCCGGCAACGTTGGCGGACGAAATAGTGGCGCCCGCCGCATCCCGCGTGTTCTCAAGATCGCCGTTCGGATACAGCCACGATCCAGCGGGCTTGGCCGCGTTGGGATTCGTTACCGTGCTCCCAGCCGGCGTGCTGGTGCTGCTGCAGCCTGCCAGGACTACACCGACAGCGAGGATCAGGCTGGGCCATACGATCTTCCTGGTTCTCATCGCACGCTCCTCACGGCCGGGCCGGGCACACGAATAAAATCTGATATCAATATGCTAGTTTCCTGGTATCGGCCCTGTCAACGCTGGCAGCCGGGCGAGCGGCTCAGCCATGCGTTGGCCCCGGGAATTCACGATGATCGCTAGCCGGTCGGCGCGGCGTACCTGAAAGTGCTCCTGACCTGGGGGATAGGGGTGCTGAAGCCTTTATCCGGCCAGATCGAGGAGCACTTGCCGGGTGACTGCCGGGGGTGGTCAGTCAGTTGGGTCACTTAGCCCTCGCCCGGAGCTGCCAGCTCGACGTCTTCGGCGTGCCGTCGCCGTCCGAAAGCGAAGTATGACAGCGGCCCGACCCCGGCGGAGTTGACGAGTACCGCCGCTATGATCCACATCCGCTTCGAGCCGCGGATCTGGCTTGCCGGACGGCGCCTGATGTCGATGAGCACCGCCGTCTTGAGGACGGCTTCGCCGATTGCTGCGGCGATGATCAGCCTGCGGCTGCTCTCGCTGAGGTCGCTCCACCCTGTGGCCATGACATCCTCGCTTCCGTGCAGCGGCCATGATGGCCTGTACCTTACATCGGTGAGAGATAGCGGCTCGTTGCCTCCCTCTGGGCTACCCCCGGGAACCCGTGAGCGGGCCGGGCTTGCGCTCACCGACATCCTGGTGGAAACACGTCAGCGCTGAGACGATCGTGGGTTCCGCCAGATCAGGACATCAGGGGCAGGAGGCATGAGAGTGCCAGTCACCGTTTCCCAGCTGGCCATCGCGCCGGCGGCGGCCCTAGGCCTTGTGGGCCGTGTCCTGCGGCTCCTATCTGGGTAGAATCGTTGGCAAACGGCGGCATGACGCTGCAGGAAGAAGGCTGGCGTGTTCGAGGCTGCCAACATCCGGGAATGGCGCGGTCACGACGTGGTCGACCCCCAGGGTCACAAGATCGGTGAGCTGGAGGCCGTCTACGTTGACACCGGGACCGACCTGCCGTCGTTCGGCACGGTCAGGGTCGGAATGCCAACCCGGCACAGGCTCGTGTTCGTGCCTCTTGACCGGGCGACTGTGGGTCCGGGCTACCTCAAGGTCTCCTACGACAAGAAGCAAGTGAAGGATGCCCCGTCGATCGACACCGACGGCGAGCTGCCGGTGGGCGACGAGGAGGCGATCTTTAAGCACTACGGCCTGACATACGAGCCGGGCGCTGGCGGTGAGCGGCGGCTGGCCCGCCGCTGAGCACCTCAGCTGAGGGGAGGACCGGATGATTGTCTTTCTACTGCTGGTGATCGTGGCAATAGCGCTGGGCATCGTGGGCGTTGTCGTGAAAGGCCTGTTGTACCTGCTGTTCACCGGCATTGGGGTCTTCCTCCTCGCCTTTGTCCTGGGCGCCCTGTGGATGCGACGGCGAGCTAGACGAAGTCGTCACGCCCGGTAATTCCGCCTGGCCGCCCTTAGTGCAGGCCTCCGTGAGGCAGTCAGCACAGCCCGACCGGCAGGCGTTTAGCACGGCGGACCGCGCGCGACGCGGTCTGCCGGGGGTGCCGATGGGCAGCTTCGCTGCGACTGACAGTGTGAAGCGTGTGATAAGCCTGCCAAAATCTGGTCGCGCCGAGCGATGAAGCTCGCGATGCTCGCGCCGATCGCCTGGCGAACGCCGCCCGAGCACTACGGGCCGTGGGAGTCGATCGCCAGCCTGCTCACCGAGGGGCTTGTCGCGCGAGGAGTCGACGTCACGCTTTTCGCAACGCTCGACTCGGTGACGGCGGCATCGCTCGACGGCGTCTGCCCGCACGGCTATGCGGAGGACCCCCGGCTGGATGGCCGGGTCTGGGAGGCGCTGCACGTCTCGCATGCACTGGCCCGATCGGGTGAGTTCGAGCTTGTGCACAACCACCTCGACTGGCTGCCGCTCGCATTTGGCGAGCACGCGCGGGCGCCGATGGTGACGACCATCCACGGCTTCTCCGGCGCGGGCATTCTTCCCGCCTACACGCGGTCGCGCTCGGTGTTCGTCGCGATCTCAGCTTCCGACCGCTACGCCGGCCTCGACTATGCCGCGACCATCCATCACGGCATCGACCTCAAGCTGTTCCCGTACCGCGCCGGTCGGGGGGATTACCTTGTCTCGTTCGGGCGCATCCATCCTGACAAGGGAACAGCTGACGCCATCGAGATCGCCCGTCGCGCGGGGCGACGGCTGGTGATCTGCGGCATCGTACAGGACGAGCGGTATTTCGCCGACGCCGTGGAGCCGCATGTCGACGGGGATCAGGTCATCTTCCTCGGCTCGGTGGGCCCGCGGCGCCGCGCGGATGTCCTCGGCGATGCGGCTGTGCTGCTGCACCCGATCTACTTCGACGAGCCGTTCGGCCTGTCCGTCGTGGAGGCCATGGCGTGCGGCACCCCGGTCGTCGCCTACCGGCGCGGCTCGATGGCCGAGGTGGTTGACGAAGGCGTGACCGGGTACCTGGCCCACGACGTCGGGTCGTCGGTCGAAGCGGTCCGCGCGGCGGTGCGGCTGGACCGCTCGGCCGTGCGTTCCCGCGCCGCCGCGCGGTTCGGCGCCGACCGCATGGTCGAGGACTATCTCCGCACCTACGAAGCGCTGCTCAAGTCGGCCAGCACCTCGGCGAGCGGCGCGTAAGCCACCCCGATACGGCAGTCATCTATGCCGTAGGGAATCCACACCAGGCCGTCGTGCAGGAAGGCTCCGCACGAGTACACGACGTTGGGGACGTAGCCGTCCTGCTCATCCCGCCCGGGGGACAGCAGCGGAGTCTTCGAATAGCCCACGACTCGCGTCGGGTCATCCAGGTCGAGCAGGAGCGCGCCGATGACGTAGACCCGCATCGGACCGACGCCATGGGTAAGCACAAGCCAGCCCTGGTCCGTCTCGATCGGCGGCCCGCAGTTGCCGACCTGCAGGATCTCCCACGGCGCGGACGGTTCCTGCAAGAGCACTGGCCGGCCCCATTCGTAACCGTCCGCCGAGCTAGCCAGGCTAGTACTCTCGCCGTCAGAGCGGCACAGGGCAAGGTGCCGTCCGTGCACCTTGCGGGGGAACAGCGCCATGCCCTTGTTCCGGGCGGCCGGCCCGGCCAGCCGGTGAGCACGGAACACCCGCAGGTCCGAGCTGATGAGCAGGCGCGGGGCGATCCGGCGCCCGTCGTAGGCGGTGTAGGTGGCGCGGTACTCGGCGGTCCCGTCATCGTGGGCGAACCGCGTGAAACGCGCATCTTCCATGCCGTTGCTCTCCTCATCAGCGGACGGCGACAAGACCCGCTGCCCGAGATCGGCGTGGCGGGCGAAGGAGGCGTTGTAGGCAGACGAGACCACCTTGCGCAGCAGGTCCACGGTGGCAGCCGAACCCGCCCGGGTCAGCAGGTCCCGGTGCGCCTTCGCCAGTTCCCGCTCGAGATCAACGCCCTCGAACTCGGCGGGGAGGGCGTGCAGGACGGCCTCAGCAAGCTCATCGAGATGGCCCTGGTCAGCGAGGACGGCACGCAGGTGCGCCCTGCGCCAGCTGGCCGGCGTTGTGTGCGCCACGGAGACCGGCAGGAGCCGCGGCTCGAAGGACCACTGCGCCCCCGGGCCGACGACGGCCGAGCAGAAGCCGATCGAGGAGATGTGCCCTTCACCGATGCCCCGCACGCTGAGCGCCACCCGAGCCTGGCCAGCGCGCAGGCCGCGCTGGTCGGGGCCGAGCACCGCGCTCGGGTTGCACAGGCCCGCGGCCTCGGTCGCGTACTCCGCGGTGAAGGTCGCTCCCAGCAGCAACGTGCGCGCCGCCGTCAGCTCACGCGTCTCCTCGATGTGCGCGGAGACGATCGACGCATGCCGCCGCAGGAGCTCCTGATAATTGTGGTGGCGACCGCAGAAGTCGCGGAGCAGGCCCGCAGCCAGCCGCTCGACCTCGTCTTCTGCCAGGCTCATAACGCGGTCGACCACCTGGCTGGCTCGCGAATGGGCAACCTGCAGCTCCTCGCCAGGCAGGAAGAGCCGCGCGACGACGCGGGCCGGATCGGGGCATAGCCCGGCCTGAACGCGGCGCGCGATCACTCCAGCTCGCTTATCCGACGTGCCTGCTGCGCGGTCGCGAGCATCGCCAGGGTGGACTCGGCGCCCTGGTTGAGATTGCGGCCGTGACGTTCCAGGCCGTCGTAGCCGCCACCGGTACGAGGGTCGAACATCGGCGTGGCGCTGTCGTTGTCACCGAGGAACCAGTCCCACGCGAGGCTGACGCCCGTCAGCCAGGACGGCTGGTGCGTGATCCGGAACGCGCTCCCGCAGGCGTCAGCGAGCGCGGACACCTCGATGGGCTGCTGGTCGTAGCCGGGGCTTACGTCGTCGCGGCCGCGGCCGCCTACTGGCGTCACCGACAGGTGGCCATCGCGAGTCTCGGTGCGCAGCAGGAACTCCAGGAGGCTCAGGCCGCGGTTGAGGGCTGACTCATCGGGCAGGGCGTCACCCGCGACGATCAGCGCCTCGGCAATCGAGGCGTTTGCGTAGCTCAGCCGTTCCTCCGGCCAGGGCCAGGCGGGGTCGTCGACCTTCGGTCTGCCGATCACGGCCAGCGTGTCGGTGAGCAGCCGCCTGGCAGCTATCTCGTCCGGTCGCTTTCTGAGCAGCTCAGCAGCGCCCAGCGCGGCAAACGCCATCGACCGGACGTGCGGGGAACGAGCCTGCGCCGCTATGCGGAACCCGCCGAGCGCCCGGGCCCGCATGCCCGGCGTCTGCGCACTGGTGGCTGCGGCACCGAGGCCCCATAGCGCCCGTCCCCACCAGTCACCCACCGCTGCCTCGTCGCGCCATTGCCCGTCGAGGGCCATCCTGTTGTGACAGGCCCCCGCAGGATCGAGCGCGTCGAGGACGAAGGCGAGGTAGCAGCGGGCCAGGCGGCGGGTTGGCGGCCCGGGCTCCGGCTCATGACATACAACGACCAGCCCGCGGGCGACGTCGTCGACGCAATAGCCGTACTCGCGCCGGGGGACCGTGTGGAGGGCGTGCTCGAAGAGTCCGCGGTCGTCAGTGAGCCGTTCGAGGTGATCGAACACCGGCTGGTGAACGTCGGTCGCGGGAGTCACGCGGCCGGCGGTCATGCGGCCACACTCGCCGTGATCAGCCGGTCGGCCAGCTCGCGGTACTGGTCCGCGATGACCGGCCACAGCAACTGCGGCGCTGTCTCGGCGGCGGCGGCGGCCATCCTCGTCATCACGTCCCCGTGCGTGATCACCGACCGGAGCGCCGCCGCGATCGCGGCCGGATCGCGGTGCGGCACGAGCAGGCCCGCTCCCCCCGCGAGCACCTCTGTGGCGTGCGGAAACTGCGTCGCCACCACCGGCTTGCCGGCCGCCATCGCCTCGATGAGCACCCCCGAGGTGACCTGCTCGGTCGAGTCATAGGGCAGCAGGACCACATCGGCGGAGCGGACGAGAGAGGCCAGCGCGCCGGTGTTCCGGTAGTAACCGTCGAAGGTAATCCAGGGCCCCAGCTCGGCCTGCCGAACCTGCTCGCGTAGGCCATCACGATAGGCTTCGCCTTCTTCGAGTAGCACCTTCGGATGCGTCTGGCCGGCGACCACGTAGCGTGGCAT
The DNA here is from genome assembly GCA_963834685.1 of uncultured Actinomycetes bacterium. Taxonomy (GTDB): domain Bacteria; phylum Actinomycetota; class Actinomycetes; order Streptosporangiales; family Streptosporangiaceae; genus Palsa-504. Next base: position 23,975 of record CAWICW010000023.1, read on the forward strand.
GGGCCGGAGATCGCGCAGCATCGCCATTGCCTCGATGCCCCATTCGATACCCTTGCCGGGACCAAGCAGGCCCCACGTCAAGACGGTGAACTCTCCCGTGCGGAACGTCGGCTCCGCCATCGTCGTCTGCAGAGCGGGCGCGCCGTGCGCGATGATGCAGGCCTTTGTCATGTCGACGGCATATCCGGCCGCGAGTCGTTCGCACGCAGTCATCGTCATCGCGACGACGGCATCGGATTTCGCTATCACCGACTCGAGGACCTGACGCTGGTGCGGCGTCGGGTCGGTCAGCACGGTGTGCAGGACGACGACGCATGGCACCCGGACCTGGTCCAGCAGGTGCAGGATCTCGCTGCCGTCGGCTCCGCCGTAGATGCCATACTCGTGCTGCACGATCGCGACGTCGCACAGGTTCAGTTGCGCGGCCGCCCGGCGGAGCGAGGTGGAGTCGCCGGCGATGAGCTGCGCGACCACCTCGTCGCCGGGTCGTGGTGTGGCCGCGTCGACCAGGCGAACGACCCAGCCCTCGTCGGTGGTGGAGTGCAGCAGGGCGCCGCGCAGGGCGGCGGTGAAAGTTGCCAGTCCGCACTGGGTGGGCGGGAACGTGCTGACAAAACCGAATCGCATGCTCATAGTTCAGGTGCCTTCCGATAGGACAGCCCCGAGAGAACCGAAAACGAAGCCTCACGCAAATAAGATGCTCAGGCTCGGGCCGCGTGTGCGCCCGACCAGCCGCTGCGACACGCCTGCGTTCCTGGCGCCGACCAAGAGGGCTAGTACCCGCTGCGCAGCAACTGCCGGCCTAAACGGGCGCACCAAGGGCGTGACAACCTCAGCCTATCCGTAGACGGGGACGGCTGGTTACGGCGGCCGGGCGGCGGGCCGCCTTCGACCAGCACATCGCGGTTCGCAGGCTCGGCCCACCACCCCCCGACCAAGGCGTTCAACCTCTAGCGCCAGCGATCAGTACGGCCAGCTCCAGTCGGTGATCTCGGGCGCGTCCTGGCCCTCCAGGCGGGTGTAGGCCCGGCACGTGATCCGCTTGTCCACCATGAGCTGCCGTACGTGCCCGGCCGTCGACGCCAGTCCCGGCACCCGGTCGATGACGTCCATGACCAGGTGGAATCGGTCCAGGTCGTTGAGCATGACCATGTCGAACGGCGTGGTGGTCGTGCCTTCCTCCTTGTACCCGCGCACGTGGAAGTTGGAGTGCCCGTTCCGCCGGTAGGTCAGCCGGTGGATGAGCGTCGGGTAGCCGTGGTAGGCGAAGATCACCGGCCGGTCCACCGTGAACAGCGCGTCGAACTCGGGGTCGGACATGCCGTGCGGGTGCTCGGACTCCGGCTCCAGCCGCATCAGGTCGACCACGTTCACCGTCCGGACCTTCAGGTCGGGAAGATGCGAGCGCAGCAGCGAGACCGCTGCCAGCGTCTCCACGGTGGGGATGTCGCCGCAGCAGGCCATCACCACGTCCGGCGCGCCGGGGGCGTCGTTGGAGGCCCACTCCCAGATCCCGGCGCCCCGGGTGCAGTGGATGATCGCTTCGTCCATGGTCAGCCACTGCGGGTTCGGCTGCTTACCGGCCACGATGACGTTGACGTAGTTACGGGACCGCAGGCAGTGGTCGCCCACCGACAGCAGGGTGTTCGCGTCCGGCGGCAGGTAGACCCGGATGACCTCGGCCTTCTTGTTCACCACGTGGTCGATGAACCCGGGGTCCTGGTGCGAGAACCCGTTGTTGTCCTGCCGCCACACCAGCGAGGAGAGCAGGTAGTTCAGCGACGCGACCGGCCGCCGCCATGGGATGCGATTGGTGACCTTCAGCCACTTGGCGTGCTGGTTGAACATCGAGTCCACGATGTGGATAAACGCCTCGTAGCAGTTGAACAACCCGTGCCGGCCGGTCAGCAGGTAGCCCTCTAGCCAGCCCTGGCACATGTGCTCGGACAGCACCTCCATCACCCGGCCGTCGGGGGCCAGGTGGTTGTCCCCGGGGATGATCTCCCCGTCGAACGCCCGGTTCGTCACGTCGAACACCGCGTCCAGCCGGTTGGACGACGTCTCGTCCGGGCCCATCAGCCGGAAGTTGGACGGGTTGGCCTTGATCACGTCCCGCAGCCAGGTGCCGAGCACCCGGGTGGCCTCGGCCACGGTACCTCCCGGCTTGCTGACCTCCACCGCGTAGTCCCGGAAGTCGGGCAACGCCAGCTCGCGCAGCAGCAGGCCGCCGTTGGTGTGCGGGTTCGCGCTCATCCGCCGGTCACCCTCGGGCGCCAGCCGGGCCAGCTCGGGCACCAGCGTGCCGGAACCGTCGAACAGCTCCTCGGCCCGGTACGAACGCATCCAGGCCTCGAGCTGGGCCAGGTGCTCAGGGTTGGTCCGGGCCGCGTCCAGCGGGACCTGGTGCGCCCGCCACGTTCCCTCCACCGGCAGTCCGTCCACGACCTTGGGTCCGGTCCAGCCCTTGGGCGTCTTCAGCACGATGACCGGCCAGGCCGGCCGGGACACGTCGCCAAGATCGCGTGCGCGCCGCTGGATGCCGCGGATCTCCTCCATCACCGTGTCCAGCGTGCCGGCCAGCTGCTGGTGCACTAGCTTGGGGTCATCGCCCTCGACCGTGTGCACCGCGTACCCGTAGCCGCGCAGCAGCGACTCCAGCTCGGCGTGCGGGATCCGGGCCGGCACCGTCGGGTTGGCGATCTTGTATCCGTTCAGGTGCAGGATCGGCAGTACCGCCCCGTCCCGGACCGGGTCGAGGAACTTGTTGGAGTGCCAGCTGCCGGCCAGCGGCCCGGTCTCGGATTCGCCGTCGCCGATCACGCAGGCCACGATCAGGTCGGGATTATCGAACGCCGCCCCGTAGGCGTGCACCAGGGAGTAGCCCAGCTCGCCGCCCTCGTGGATCGACCCGGGCGTCTCCGGCGCTACGTGCGAGGGGATGCCGCCGGGGAACGAGAACTGCTTGAACAGCCGGCCCATGCCCGCGGCGTCCGCCGTGATCTGCGGGTACAGCTCGGAGTAGGTCCCCTCGAGGTAGGTGTTGGCCACGATGCCCGGCCCGCCGTGCCCCGGCCCGGTGATGTAGATGACGTTCAGGTCCTGGTTCCTGATCACCCGGTTGAGGTGCACGTAGATCATGTTCAGCCCGGGCGTGGTGCCCCAGTGCCCGAGTAGCCGCGGCTTGATGTGCTCCGGCCGCAGCGGCTCGGTCAGCAGCGGGTTGCTCAGCAGGTAGATCTGCCCCACCGAGAGGTAGTTCGCCGCGCGCCACCAGGCGTCGAGGGCGTCCAGCTCACTGACGGCGAGGGTCTGCGCGCCCTGATCCGTCTCAGTCATATTTCAAACCCCTTTTCCACCGAACGGATCGTGGTGCTCGCCCCGGGTCCCTGCGTGTCTTCCAGGCTATTTGCCCCCGCCTCGCCCCGCTAGGGCGACCCGGCACCGTTAACGGCGACGACACCTGGGCACAACCCCAGCGTGGTTGACGGTTAACCGCGGCCGCGCGTCCAAGGCGGCGATGACCATCTCGGCGTCGCAGCGGGCCCGGGCCGCCCGCGGGTCACCGACCGGACGATCCCACCCCCACGGCCGGGACGTCTGCCAACCGTTACGGCACAATGACGCCATGGGGATCAGCAACGGTTCTTCGCGTTCGGCGGGCTCGTCCGGATCGATCCTGAGTATCGGCTCGAGCGGGTCAATTCTGTCCATCGGGTCGAGCGGGTCCATCTTGTCGATCGGCTCGGCCGGCTCGATCTTGTCCGTCGGCTCGGCCGGCTCGCTGGCCTGCGTCCTGTCGGTCGGCTCGATCGCGAGCATCGGTTCGGTCCTGTCCGGCTTCTCCCGCTGGTCGATGCTGGCCTGGCGCGAGACCGGGCCGGTCAGGACGAAGGGACGGTGACGACCGGGCCGTGCGCGTGATTCAGGACCGCGTGGATGACCGCGCCGGGACCGTGGTGGGCCGGGTGCCTGCCCAGCACGACCAGGTCGGCCCGGGCGGACAGGCCGGACAGGATCCGCCCCGGGTGCCCGTGCACCACATCCTGGCTGACCGGGACGTCGGGGTACTTGTCCCGCCAGTCGTCCAGCAGGACCTCTAGGTGCCTGGTCGCCTCCGCTTCCAGGACCTTGCGGCCCGGCTCTGCGAAGGCGATCCCGGCCCGCGAGATGTCCGAGTGCGGTGTCTGCCAGGCGTGAATGGCCACCAGGCTGGCCTTGCGCAGGGCCGCCTCCTCGAACGCGAAGGTGAGCGCGGCCGCGTCGCCCTCCAGATTACCGATGCCGACCCCGACCTGCCGGCGCGCGGCCCCGATCTCCTCCCGGACCACCACGACGGGGCTGGCCGCGTGGGTGGCCGCGTACCGGCTGACCGAGCCGAGAATCATCGCGGCGAACGCGCCGACCCCGCGGGAGCCCACGACCAGCATCAGCGCGCCCGATCCGCTCGCCGTCACCGCCTCCGCGGGCGCGCCCTCCAGATGGTCAGCGTCGATCAGCAGGTCAGGAGCGACCTTGGCCGCGCGGGCCGTCGCAACGGTCAGGGCGTGGTCGCTGTCGTCGCGGATGACGTCAGATACGGTCTCGTACTCCGAGTGGCCCTGAGCGTCGGCCATCCGCGGCAGCAGGCCCGGGGCCGAGACGATCCGCAGCGGAGCACCGCGCAGCACGGCCTCCCGGGCGGCCCAGTCCACCGCGCGCAGGGATTCCTCAGAGCCGTCGGTGGCGGCCACGATGGGCTTTGCTGACATGCTGGTCCTCCTCGCCGTCATTCCCTCACGGACATCATGATCGTGCCCCAACCGGGCGGGCAAGGCGCTCCGGCCCGATCTGCTACGGAATTTCGCGATAACAATTTGGCCTCGCCAGCCGAGCCCGGACCGGTTAACCGTAACCCGCGGCACTCGCGAATATCGATTCCGGAAGGTTATGCTGCTCTACGCAGTTCGTCGGCTTGAGTTTTTACGACTAGGTCCCGGTGCCAGCAGCCCAGATGCACTGTTGCCGCGGGCCCGGAGTGCCTAGCATCTGTAGTGATCGGCAGTGGCGGTACCCAGACGGCTTTATGACGGTACCGGGGCAGCTAACAGAAGGAGAAGTGAGATGCCTGGAATCCTCGTCGGCATAGACGGTTCCGCCCATTCGCAGCACGCCCTCGAATGGGCCGCGAAAGAGGCGGCGCTCCGTCATACGTCGCTCACCGTGCTCACCGTGCATCAGGCGGTGGCGGGCTTCTGGGGCGGCACTCTGCATTACGCGGGTGACGAATCGCTGACGGAGAAGGCCCGCGTGGCGGCTCAGGCGGAAACCGACAAGGTCCTGGCCGCCCTCGGCGGCGCCCGCCCGGCGTCGGTCACGGTCAAGGCGACCAATGGCCAGCCGGCCGAGGAAATCCTCAACGAGGGCGCCGACGCTGAGTTGATCGTCCTGGGCTCACGAGGCGGAGGCGGGTTCTCGCGCCTGCTGCAGGGTTCGGTCAGTGCCCACGTGACCGAGCACGCAAAGGTCCCGGTCACGGTTACGCCTTAGCGCTCGGCCCCCTGAAGCGCACCATCCGGCACGGCGGCCGCAGCGGCTACCCGCTTCTGCGGCCTCCGTGCCTTAATACGGAACAATCCGGATCATGACTGCGCCGCCGAACAGGACCGCGCCCGCGCGAGGGGTCCCGTTGGTCCGTGTCACGGGAACGCCCTACGAGCGCGGACGACAGTACGGCGCGCAGGCCCGGTCCCGGATCCGCCTGTCGGTGCAGGCCTACCAGCGCGTGTTCGCGCACTATGCGGGGTGGGACTGGCCAGCGGTCCGCCGGGCGGCGGCCGCGTTCGAGGCGCCGATCGCCGCCTTCCGCCCGGCCTACCTGGATGAGATGCGCGGCCTCGCCGACGGCGCCGGGCTCGACCTGGCCGATGTGCTGGCCATCAACGTGCGGACCGAGGTGATGTACGCCGCCAAGGCCCGTCAGGCCCCGCTCGCGGCCCGCGGCCCGCAGCCGCCCGCCGAGTGCAGTGCCTTCGCCGTCGTCCCGGTCCCGCGCGGACCCGGCGGGTCGGCGGCCACGCTCCTCGGCCAGAACTGGGACTGGCTGCTCCATTCGGCCCAGACGCTGATCGTGCTGGAGGCCAGGCCGGACGACGGCCCGGACTTCGTCACGGTGGTGGAGGCGGGCCTGCTGGCCAAGGCCGGGCTGAATGCCGCCGGACTGGGCCTGGTCACCAACGCCCTGGTCACCGACGCGGACACCGGCGCGCCCGGGCTCCCGTACCACGTGCTGCTGCGGGCCATCCTCGACTGCACGACCGTCACCGAAGCGCTCAAGGTCCTCCAGGCCGGGATGCGGTCCTCGTCGGCCAACTACCTGATCGCTCACGCCAGCGGCGCGGCGCTCGACGTGGAGGCCGCGCCGGGTGACTTTACTCGACTGTACCCGCAGCTTCCCGAGGATGGAGTGCTCCTGCACACCAACCACTTCCTGTCGCCGCGTCTGCACCCGGTCGACGTATCGCTGTGGGCCATGCCGGACAGCGCGGTCCGCTTGCAACGTCTCGGCGCCTGCGCGACGGGGTCCGCTACGCTCGACGACTTTCGGGCGCTGCTCGCCGATCACGCCGACTACCCGCACAGCATCTGCTCCCACCCCGATCCGGCCGACCACCCGCTGGAGCAGGGCGCCACCATCGCCTCGGTCCTGATGGACCTGAACGCCCGCCGGCTGTGGGTCGCGGCCGGCAACCCCTGCCAGACCCCGTACCACGAACTGGACATCGGCTGGCTAGGCGCGCCCGCCGCGGCCGGCGCCGTGATCTGCCCGGCCCCGTGATCGGTCCCGAGCAGCCTCGCTCGCTGGCCCGCCCTCGCGCGCTGCGGCCGGGGGACCGGCTGGCGGTGCTATGCGTCAGCGGCCCGGTGGATCCCGAGCCGCTGGCCGCCGGGCTCGACGCGCTGCGGTTCGCCGGGCTCGACCCGGTCACCTACCCGTCGGCGCACGACCCCGGCACCATGCGTCCCTACCTGGCCGGCGACGACGCGATGCGTGCCGGGGACCTGCGCGCCGCCCTCACCGACCCGGGCATCGCCGGGATCTTGTTCGCCCGGGGCGGTTACGGTGCGCAGCGCACGCTGGAGGCGATGGACTGGGACGGCCTGGACGGCCTGCCGCCCAAGATACTGGCCGGGTACTCCGACGTGACCGCGGTGCTCGAGGCGGTCGCGGTCAGGTTCGGCTGGGCGTCGCTGTTCAGCCCGATGGCCGCCATCCGCGACGGCGCGGCGCACTACTCGTTCGGCTCGCTGCTGCGCACGCTGATGCGCCCGGATCAGGCCACCGCGATCCGGTACCCGCATGCGGTCACCGTGGTGCCGGGGGCGGCCCGCGGGGTCACCGCGGGCGGCACGCTGAGCCTGCTCACGTCCTCGCTCGGCACCGGCACGTCCCGTCCGGCCCGCGGCGGCATCCTCCTCCTGGAGGACGTCGGCGAGGAGCCCTTCCGCGTCGACCGGATGCTCACCCAGCTGCGCCGGTCCGGCTACCTGGACGGCGTCGCGGGCATCGTGGCGGGCACGTTCTCCGGCTGCGGCCCGCCCGAACTGATCCAGGACATTCTGGCCGAACGCCTCGGCGTGCTCGCCGTCCCGATGCTCGCCTGGGCCAACGTGGGCCACGGCGGGCCGTTCCAGACCTTCCCGCTCGGCATCGCCGCCGAACTCGACGCCGACCGGGCCACCGTGCGCCTGCTCGATCCGCCCCTCAGCTAGGCCCGGCCGCGCCGATGCCGGACCGCTCGGCCGCCCGGGCCCGGCGGGCCAGCCCGGCGTGCATGCGCCGCGGCCACAGCGGCCCGCCGTAGATGAACCCGGTGTAGGCCTGCACCAGCGTGGCCCCGGCCGCCAGCCGTTCCCACGCGTCGGCCGGGGTCTCGATCCCGCCCGCCGCGATCAGCACCAGCCTGTCCCCGGCCCGCGCTCGCAGCCGCCGCAGCACAGCCAGCGCCGGCGCCCGCAGCGGCGGTCCGGACAGGCCCCCCGCCCCGGCCGCGGCCACCTCGGCCGGGGAACTGGCCAGCCCGTCGCGGGACACCGTGGTATTGGTCGCGATGATCCCGTCCAGTCCCAGCTCGACGGCCAGGTCCGCGACCGCGTCGACGTCCTCCCCGGCCAGGTCCGGCGCGATCTTGACCAGCAGCGGGACCCGCCGGTATCCCGCGGCCGCGTCCAGCGCCCCGCGCACCGCCACCAGCACCGGCCGGAGCCGGTCCGCGGCCTGCAGGTCGCGCAGCCCGGGCGTGTTCGGGGAGCTGACGTTGACCACCACGTAGTCGGCCACGTCGGCCACCGCCCCGGCGCTGGCTGCGTAGTCCGCGGCCGCCTCCGGATCGGGCACGGCCCGGGTCTTGCCGATGTTGACCCCCACGACCGGCCCGCCCCGCGGCCGCCGTCGCAGCCGGGCGGCCGCCGCCGCGGCCCCGTCGTTGTTGAACCCCATCCGGTTGACCAGCGCCCGGTCCGCCGGCAGCCGGAACATCCGCGGCCGCGGGTTCCCCGGCTGGGCCCGCGCGGTCACCGTGCCGACCTCCACGAACCCGAACCCCAGCGCGCCGAGCCCGGCCGTGGCGCGCGCGTCCTTGTCGAACCCGGCCGCCAGCCCGAGCGGGCCGGGAAACTCCAGCCCCAGCGCGCGTACCCGCAGCACCGGGTCGTGCGGACCGAGCCACCGTCCCAGCAGCCCCGCGGCCCCCGCCGCGCCCGCCACGCGGATCAGCGCGAAGCCCGCCCGATGCGCCGTCTCGGCAGGCAGCCGCAGTAGCACCACCCGGAACAGGAGCCGGTACATGACCTCACCTCTGGTGAACTCTAGGCGACGAGCTCGGACTCCCCGGTGAAGGCGTGCCACAGCGAGGCGTAGGTCCCGTCCGCGGCCAGCAGCTCGTCGTGGCTGCCGATCTCCACGATCCGGCCCTGGTCCAGGACCACGATCCGGTCCGCGCGGGCCGCCGTGGTGAGCCGGTGCGCGACCACCAGCGTGGTCCGCGCCGCGGTCAGCTCGGCGATGGCGTGGTTCACCGCCGCCTCGGCCGCCAGGTCGAGGGCCGCGGTGGCCTCGTCGAGCAGCAAGATGGCCGGATCGGCCAGCTGCGCGCGGGCCAGCGCGATCAGCTGCCGCTGGCCGGCCGACAGGTTGCGGCCGCGTTCGGACACCACATGCGCATACCCGCCCGGCAGCTGCATGATCATGTCGTGCGCGCCGGTCGCCCGCGCCGCGGCCTCCACCTCCGCGTCGCTGGCCTTCGGCCTGGCGTACGCGATCGAGTCCCGGACCGTCCCGGCGAACAGGTACGACTCCTGCGGGACCACGCCGAGCTGGTGCCGGTAGCCGGCCAGGTCGTAGTCCCGGACGTCGGTCCCGTCGACCAGGACCGCCCCGCGGGTCGCGTCGTAGAACCGCGCGATGAGCTTGACCAGCGTGGACTTGCCCGCCCCGGTCTGGCCGACCAGGGCCACGGTCTCGCCCGGCTCGACGGTCAGGCTGATCCCGTTCAGCGCGTTGGCCTCGCTGCCCGTATAGCCGAAGTCGACGTCGCGCAGCTCGATCCGGCCGCGCAGCCGGCCCGGCGTGACCGGCCGGGCGGCGGGCGGCGTGGAGGTACCGAGCCGGAGCAGGTCGGTGATCCGGCGGAGCCCGACCATGGCCTGCTGGTAGCCGTCGAAGACCTGGGAGAGCTGCTGGACCGGGGAGAAGACCATGTCGATGTATAGCAGGTAGGCGATCAGCGCGCCCGCGGTGAGCGTCCCGTTGGCAACCTCGCCGGTGGCGATGACCAGGACGATCGCGCCCGCCGCGGTGGACAGGGTCTGCACGAACGGGAAGTAGGTCGCGATGTACCGTTGCGCCCGCAGCCGCGACACCCAAAACGCCCGGCTGAGCCCGCTGAACCGGTCCCGGTTCGTGTCTTCGCGGCGGAACGCCTGGGTCACCCGCAGCCCGGCCACGTTCTCCGCGAAGTCGGCGTTGACCGCCGCGACCTTCTCCCGTGACTCGGAATAGGCCTTGGCCGACTTGGCCCGGAACACCAGCGTCGCCGCCACCAGCACCGGGAAGATGCACAGCACGGCCAGGCCCAGCCTCAGGTTGATGATGAGCAGTACGGCCAGCACGCCGAAGAAGGTGAGCACCGAGCTGACCATGGTGATCACGCCGGTCTGCAGGAACGTGGACAGCGCGTCCACGTCCGTGGTCATCCTGGTCATGATCCGGCCCGACATCTCGCGTTCGTAGAAGTCCAGGCCGAGGCGCTGCAGCTGGGCAAACAGCTTGACCCGCAAGGTGTACAGCAGCCGTTCGCCGTTGCGCCCGACCACCATCGTCTCGGCGATGTTGACCACCCAGTCGGCCAGCACGATGGCCAGCCCGATCAGGGAGACGACCACGATGGCGTGAAAGACCTTGGTCTCCACGCCGTTGTCGATGCCGTTCCTGACCAGCGCGGGCAGCGCCAGCCCGGCCACCGCGTCCAGGCCGTCCAGGATCAGCCCGATGACCAGCGCGGCGGCGATCGGCTTGAGCAGTCGGCCTAGCGTGAAGTGCCGGTCCGCGGCCCGCGCCTGAGTCATGTCCACGTCCGGCACGTCCCGGGCTGGGGGCAGCGACGCGACCCGGGCCAGCAGCTCCGGCGAAGGCGGCAGGCTCTCGAACGTCCCGGACAGGTGCGCCCGGCCCGCCCCGATCGCGGCCCGCTCCGGAGCCTGCCCGCCGAGCAGGTCTTCCACGGTGGGCCGGATCAGGTGCACGCCGGGCTCGGCATCGGCATCCTCGCCGGTGATGAGCTGCCGGTACAGCGGGCAGCGCTCGGTCAGCTCCTCGTGCGTGCCGCTGTCGGCGACCCGGCCGCCCTCCAGGACCACGATCCGGTCGGCCAGGTTCAGCGTCGACCTGCGGTGCGCGATGATCAGCGTGGTGCGGCCCCGCATCACCTCGCGCAGCGCGGCGTGGATCTCCCCCTCCAGGCGCGGGTCGATGGCCGAGGTCGCATCGTCCAGGATCAGCACCCGGGGATCGGTGATCAGGGCCCGGGCCAGGGCCACCCGCTGCCGCTGCCCGCCGGACAGAGTAAGGCCCTGTTCGCCGACCACGGTGTCGTAACCCCGGGGCAGCTTGACGATGAACTCGTGAGCCTGCGCCGCCTGGGCCGCGGCGACGATCTCCTCGTCGGTGGCGTCCGGCCGGCCGTAGGCGATGTTGGCCCGCACCGTGGTGGAGAACAGGAAGCTGTCCTCCATGACCAGCCCGATCGCGGCGCGCAGCGAGTCGCGGGTCACGTCCGCGACGTCGTACCCGCCGACGCGGACCGAGCCGCCCTGCGGGTCGTAGAAGCGGGGGAGCAGCAGGGCCAGGGTGGACTTGCCCGAGCCGGACGCGCCGACCACGGCCACCGTCTCGCCGGGCTCGACCCGGAAAGACAGGCCGCGCAGCACCGGCTCGGTGGGCACGTACCCGAACCGGACGTCGTCGAAGCTGAGGCCGGCCGCGTCCGCCGGCAGCTCGGTCGCGTCCGGCTGGTCGGTGATGACGGGCCGCGAGTCGATAATGTCGAAGACCCGGATGACGCTGGCCCGGGCCTCCTGCCCGAGCGTGATCATGTAGGTGAGCATGCGCACCGGGCCGGTCATCAGGGCCAGGTAGGCGGAGAACGCGAGGAACGTGCCCAGGGTGATCGAGCCCTGGATGGCCAGCCAGCCGCCGAGCGCGAGCACCCCGACCAGGCCCAGTGACGGGATGGCGGTCAGCGCCGGGTTGTACCTGGCCGTCAGGCGGATCATCCGCAGCCGGGAGGCGAACAGGTGCCCGCTCGCCGCTTCCAGTTGCTCTTGTTCCTGCTCCTCCTGCCCGAAGCCCTTGACCACGCGCACGCCGCCGATGGCCTCGTCGACCAGGCCGACCACCTCGCCGGACTGCTGCTGCGCGTCCCAGCTCGCGGGGAACAGCTTGCGCCGGGACGCGAGCGCGATCAGCCACAGCGCGGGCGCCACCGCGACGGTCACCAGGGTGAGCACCGGCGACAGGACCACCATGATGACCAGCGACAGACCGAACAGCACGATGTTACCGATCGTGACCGGCACCATCGACATGATGCCCTGCACCATGTTCAGGTCGGAGATCGACCGGCCGACCAGCTGCCCGGTGCGGATCTCGTCCTGGCGCGCGCCGTCCAGCCGGGACAGCGAGTCGAACAGCTCGGTCCGCAGGTCGTGCTGGACGTCCAGGGACAGCCGGCCGCCGTGGTACCGGCGCAGGTAGATGCCGGCGAAGTTCACCGCGGCCGCGACCAGTAGCAGGCCGGCCAGCGGCCAGATCGACTCCTTGTGCGTCACGATGACGTCGTCGATGATCCGCCGCTGCACCAGCGGGATCGCCGCCGTGGCCACCGTGGCCAGCAGTGTGCCGCCTAGCGCGACGACGACACTCCGGCGATGCCGCCAGCTGTACCCGGCCAGCCGCCGCAGCCACCCGGATTCCGGGTCCCTCTTGCCCGTCGTGTTCCCTGTCCTCGTTGACAGTGCTACCGCCCCACCTCGCTGATCGTCCCCGTAGCAAAGCCAACAACTCAGGCTGTCCGTTCATTTCCCTCGCTAACCATCTCGCCGGACCGGCGCCGGCCCGCGAAAGCCTCTTCCGGGCATACCCCGGAGCCCGTATTGGCCGTTCTGCTGCCGTCCTGGCCGCGGAACTACGGGCCGCAGATCGGTGCGCTACCGCGAGTCGGCGTCCTCGAGCACCCCGAGCTCAGCATCCGGGCCTTCGCGGCCGCTCAGCCAAGCCCGGTCCCCATGATCCTGGCCAGTATCGGACCGTATTCGGCCCAAACTGGCCAGGATCACGAACGAGGGGGTCGAGAGGCCGCGTCAGAGGCTAGTGATCTCCTACACATACCAGGCGGCTGAATGAAGCCATCCCGCCCACCTAACTGGCGAAGATGGTCTCCGACTGGTAGACCGGCGCGCCGTCCAGGACGGTGGCCAGGACCCGGATGTCCGTGATCCGCTCCGGATCGGTCCGCAGCGGGTTGCGGTCCAGGACCACGAAGTCCGCGAGCTTGCCCGGCTCGAGCGAGCCGATCTCGCCCTCGCGGTGCATGGCGAAGGCGGCCTGCGTGGTGTACAGGTCGAGCGCGTCCCCGGCGGGCAGCCGCTCGGCCGGGCCCAGCACCAGGCCGTCGCCGGTCCGGCGCAGGATTGCGTCCCGGAGGCCGAGCAGCGGATCGGCGGTGATGACTGGGGCGTCGGATGACCCGGCCACGGTAATCCCCGCCCGGCGCCAGGAACCGAACGCGTACAGATCGTCGGTGCGGTCGCCGAACGCCGCGGCGAACCCGTCGCCGAGCGTCGACATGAACCCGGGCTGGCTGGCCACGACGATTCCCAGCGCCGCGGCCCGGGCGGCCAACGGCGGGTACATCGCCCCGCCGTGCTCGATCCGGTGACGGCGCGGATTGCCCGCGGTACCGGCCAGGACGGCGGCGTACGCGTCCAGGACGGTCTCGATCGCCCGGTCGCCCTGGGCGTGGATGCAGACCTGGAAACCGCGCGCGTCGAAGTCGCGGACCATCTCGGTCAGCTGGTCCCGCTCGAAGTACAAGATGCCCGAGCCGTACGGCGGGACCGGGTAGCTGCCGTGGATCGCCGCGGTCCGGCTGCTCATCCCGCCGTCGGCCCAGATCTTCACCGCCTCGGTGGCCAATCGGCCGGAGCGCCGGCCGCGCAGGCCCGCGCCGAGCAGCCAGTCCACCTGGTCGTGTACGACCAACCCGTAGATCCGCTGGCTGAGCAGGCCGTTCGCGTCCGCCTCGGCGAACGCGTCGAAGCTGTCGCGGCGCATGTCGGCCTCGCACGCCGCGGTGAGGCCGAACGCGGCCAGCCGCTGTCCCGCCATCTCCACCACCCGGGCGGCCTGCGCCGCGCCCATCCGGGCCAGGTCCTGCCGCAGGTTGCGCTCGAACAACGCGAACATCGGGCCCTCGAACACCACGCCGTCCAGCCGTCCCTCGCGGTCGCGGCCGAACGCGCCGCCGGGCGGATCGGGCTGCCGGTCGGCGAACCCGGCCTCGCGCAGCGCGGCGGTGTTCAGCACGCAGGCGTGCAGCGACGTGTGGTAGACCACCGCCGGGCGGTCCGGAACGGCCTGGTCCAGGTCTCCGCGCGTCGGGTGCCGCCCCTCCCGGAGCTTGTACTCCACGTACCCGCCGCCGGTCACCCAGGAGCCCTGCGGCGTGCGGCCGGCGGCTTCCCGCAGCCGCGCCTGGATGGCCGGGATGTCCGGCGCGGACGGCTGGCTGCAATCGGCGGCCGCCGCCAGGTAGCCGACATCGCAGACGTGGCAGTGCGCGTCGATCAGGCCCGGGACGACGGTCGCTCCGTCCAGCCGCGCCACCTGGGCGCCCGGTGACGCTGCCGCCCGTACCGCGCCGGCCGGGCCCACGGCGGCGATCCGGCCGTCCCGCACCAGCATGCCCTGGGTAGCCTCGCCACTCGCCGCCATCGTGACGAACTCGGCATCTTCGACGATCAGCTCCATCGGCCTGCCCTCCGGAACTAACGCTATCCTCGTCCCGGCCTACGCTGCTGTCATGGCGGCACAATCGCGCCGGGCGCGGATCGGGGACGTGCACGAGCTGGCCATGGGCATGCCCCACGTCACGGTCGGCCACGGGCCGCACGGTAACCCCATCTACCAGGTTGGCGGCAAGTCCTTCGTGTTCTTCCGCAATCCTCGCCCGGACGCCGTCGACCCGGACACGGGGGAGCGGTACCCGGACGTGATCATGTTCTGGGTCACGTCCGAGGCCGACAAGCAAGCCCTGGTCCAGGACCAGGACTCGCCGTTCTTCAGCACGCCGCACTTCAACGGCCACCCGTCGGTCCTGGTCCGGGGCTGCCGGATCGGCGAGCTCACGGTCCAGGAACTGGCCGAGGTCATCCAGGACGCCTGGCTCGCCCGGGCCTCGTCCGCTCGGGCCGCCGCGTGGCTCAGCGTGCGGGGCTGATCAGCCCATCCGGGGCGGCGCCTCAGCTGGCGTCGGTGCCCTTCGGTGCCGCGGTCTTGGTGCCCGCGCTCTTCGGCGCGGAACTCGCCGCCGTGCTCTTGCGCGCGCTGGTGGCCGTCGTGCTCTTGCGCGCGCTCGTCGCGGGCGTGCTCTTGGCCGCCGGGCGAGCCGGTGCAGCCTTCGGCGCGGTGCTGGCCACGGCCTCCGCCGGGCGAGCCGGTGCAGCCTTCGGCGCGGTGCTGGCCACGGCCTCCGCCGGGCGAGCCGGTGCAGCCTTCGGCGCGGTGCTGGCCACGACCTTCGGCGGAGTGCTGGCCGCAGGCGTCTTCGGCTCGCTGTCGGCCGCCGCTTCCTGCCACGCGCTGCGGCGGGGAACCTCCGGCGAGCTCTCGCTGCGGCCGGGCATCAGCGGCGCGGTCGCCTTCAACAGTTCTTCGGCGAACTTCCGCTGGCTGGCCAGTAGCTGCTCAGCCAGGTGGTAGGCGTTGGCCACCGCGTCCTGCGGCGTGGGCAGCCTGTCCGCGAACGGCAGGCCGGCGGGCAGCTTGGTGAGCTTGTCGGTCAGCGGCGCGTACACGGACGTCAGCTTGGGGGTGGCGGTCCTGACCGTCTCGAGCCAGGTCTTGATGGCAGCCATCATGGCCTCCTGGCTCTTCCGGGTCGCCGCCAGGACCTCTTCCTGCGTGGGGATGCTAGCCATGGTCATGGTCTCCTTCATCAGCTTGATACTGCAAACTATACCAAGCATGATTGAGATGTCAAGCAGACGCTCGACGTACACAGCGCCTTCGCCGTCGGTCCGGCGCCGGAAAGGCTCAGCGATACTGGTCGCCCGGCGTCCTGGACGACGGCGGGCTGGACTGGTAGCCACCGCCGGGCCGGCGGCGCCCTACCGCCCGCCTGGCGACCCCGCTGAGCAGGGTACCGATGGCGATGCCTAGCACCAGGTTGAGGACCCCGGTGGCGGCCTTCTGGGACAGCGGGGCCGTGGTGCTGAACGGGAACACCACGGCGATGATCGTGCCCAGCCCGACAATCCAGCCGAAGAACACCTGCGGCCGCGGCGTGGTCAGCAGCAGCAGGTGCATGATCGCCGTGGCGACCAGCGCGGCCCCGGCCGCCGACAGCGCGTACGCCCCGGTGGACGCGTCGCCCCACGCGCCGTCCCGGCGCGGCGCCAGGATCGGGATGGTGAACACCCACCGGGCGACCAGGATGCCGACCACCGCGATCAAGGCCGCGACGACAGCCGTCGCCACTCCGCCGGCCCACAGTGGTCCCGGTTCGATCCAGCGAACGGGACCCGAAGGCTCCGGGGGTGGTTCTTCTGCTCTGCGCATCGGAGTTGTCATCGGCGTGCCTTAGCTAGACCCGAGGATCTCGGTTGAGACCCGACCGCTCACGACTGAGACCTAACCGCTTACGGCGTTCCGAAACGCGCCATAGTTCACAATCGTCCGAGCGGCGCGGCCTACCCGACCTGGACCGCGACCGACGGATAGCCGCTGGCCCCGTTGGGCTCCGGCTGCGCCTGGGCGGCGGTCTGAGTGTAGCCGGTCTTGTCGGTGGCCCGGGCCTCGATCACGTGGTTCCCGCTGGTGGCATCCCAATCCCAGACCCACTGCCGCCAGGTGTCGAGATCGGGGACCGCGGCCAGCCGGGCCTGGTTCCACGGACCCTGGTCGACCCGGACCTCCACCGCGTCGATGCCCTTGTGCTGGGCCCAGGCCACCCCGGCCACCGCCGTCCGGCCCGGCGAGATCTGGCTGGCGCCGCTCGGCACGTCGATGCGGGATTCGGTCTTGATCGGCGCCTGCTGCGACCAGCCGCGCTGCGCCCAGTAGGCGTAGTTCCCGGCGAACGTGGTGACGTTGATGTCCGTCACCCACTTGGTCGCCGACACGTACCCGTACAGGCCGGGTACCACCATGCGCACCGGGAAGCCGTGCGCGATCGGCAGCGGCTGGCCGTTCATCGCCACGGCAAGCAGGGCGTCGCGGCCGTCCATCACGGTCGGCACCGGGGTGCCGGAGGTGAACCCGTCCACCGACGTGCACATCAGCTGGTCAGCGCCGGCCTTGATCCCGGCCTGGCGCAGCAGGCTGGCCAGGCTCGCGCCCAGCCACAGAGCGTTGCCGATGTAGGGGCCGCCGACCGGGTTGGACACGCAGCACAAGGTGACGTAGTCCTCGATCAGCGGCCGCTTCAGCAGTTCGTCGAAGGTGATCGTGATCTCCCGGTTGACCATGCCGTGGATCCGCAGCTGCCAGCTCGACGGGTCGACCTCGGGCAAGACGATGGCCGTGTCCACCCGGTAGAAGTTGTTGTTGGACGTGATGAACGACGCCAGTCCCGGGATGTCCAGGTCGACGCCCGGCGGGAGAGTCGGTACGGTCGTCGGCACGGGCTGGGGGAGCTTGATCGCGTTCCGCGCGGTGGTCACGCTGCTCCGTTCGGCCAGCAGCCGCCCGGCCAGCCCGGCCACGGCCGCGACGCCCGCGGTGGCCACGCCGGCGGCCAGGAAGCTCCGCCGGGCCGGCTCCACCGGGCCCGAAGGACCCGGCGCACCCGCCAGCCAGTCACGCTCCTGCTCCGCCGACGGCCTGATCACGCCGCTCGGCCGCCCCATCCCGGGCGGCAGATCGGGGACCACGGGCAGGTCCGGGGCGGCGGGCACACCCGAGTCAGCTGCGGCATCCGGCCCGGACCCCGTTTCCGCCGTCTCGCCGCCCGAGCCGTCCGGGCCGCCTGGGCCGGCCGAGTCGTCCGAGGCCGCCCAGTCGTCCTCCCACGCCGGCGGCCTGGCCCCGGCGGCGGTCGGCTGGCCGATCCGGGCGATCAGCACCCGCAGCACGATGGCCGCCGCCGCCGTCGCGGCCAGCGTCGGCAGCAGGCTGGCCACGGACGCGGTGGGCCGGGTCGCAGCGGCGGTCAGCCCGATGGCCGCGAACACCAGCAAGCCCGCCATGCCGTACACCAGCCGCCGCGTCGCCGCCACGCCGATCACGGCCGCGAATATCCCGAGCACCACGAGGATGCCGCTCACCAGGACGAGCTTGTCGTCGGAGCCGAACTCGTTGATCGCGAAATTCTTCAGCCACGGCGGCGTGAAGTCGATCTGCAGCTGCCCTACCGCTACCACCGGCGACCCGTTCGCGCCGGTCAGCCCAGCCACCAGCTGCCCCACCCCGAGCGCGGTAGCGGCGGCCAGTAGGCCCGCGATCGCGCCGAGGCCCGCCCGGCGCCTGGCCCCGGGGTCACTCGGACCCTGTCGGCTCCCCTTCATGTCCATGCCCCTTATTCGTTGCCACCGTCCCCAGGGTTTGCCGCGCCAGAAGATCGCGGAACATTTGGGTTCCGCGGAGACTTTGGTGGGACTCTGGACCCCCCAAAGTCTCCGTCAAGCCCGGATCCTCCGCGCAAAGCCCGATCGCCGCGCCCCAGACGGCAAACCATAGCGGGCTGCTGCTACGAATAAGGGTTGTGACGGCTACTGGCAGCCAGGAACCCGGAAACCGGGCGCGATCCGCCCCGGCCACCCCGGCGCGTCCCGACCTCGCCGGTCAGATCACCCTGGTGGCCCGCGGCGACGCGGCGGCCTTCGACGCCATCTTCGAGCAGATCGGCCCGTCCGTGTTCGGCGTGGTCAAGCGGGTGATCCGCGATCCGGCCCAGTCCGAGGAGGTCACCCAGGAGGTCCTGCTCGAGGTGTGGCGGACCGCATCCAAGTTCGACGCCGGGCGGGGCAGTGCGACGGCCTGGGTGATGACGCTGGCCCATCGCCGGGCCGTGGACCGGGTTCGGTCCGTGCAGAAGGAAGCCGAACGCGAGCGGCGGATCGCGGCCGCCGAGATCCCGTACGACGAGGTGATCGAGGCCGTCGAGTCCAGCCTGGAGCGCGAGCGCGTGCGGCGCTGCCTGAGCTCCCTGACCGAGGTGCAGCGCGAGTCGGTCACCATGGCCTACTACCGCGGCTACACCTACGGCCAGGTGGCCAGCCTGCTCGGCGTGCCGACCGGAACCGTGAAGACCAGGATGCGCGACGCGCTGATCCGGCTGCGTGACTGCCTGGGGGTGCCGGAATGAGGTTGAGCATGAAGCTGACCAAACAGAGCCAGATCCGGGACGCGCACACCCTGGCCGGGGCGTACGTGATGGACGCGATCACCGCGCCGGACCGGGAGCGGTTCGAGCGGCACCTGGCCGGGTGCGAGGAGTGCGCGCAGGAGATCGCGAGCCTGCGCGAGGCCACCGCCATGCTCGGGACCGCCGCGGCCGAGCCGCTGCCCGCGGGCCTGAAGGAACGGGTCATGGCGGCCGCCGCGGTGACCCGGCAGCAGCCGCCCGCCGACGAGACCGAGCCGGTGCCGCTCGCCCACGGCGCCCGGGCCAGGGCCGGGACCTGGGTTCGCTCGCTGGCCTGGCCCGGGCGCCTGGCGCTGGCCGCGGCCGCCGCGGCCGCCGCTGCCGTGCTCGCGGTCGCCGTCGTGTTCGGCGTCGCCAACGGCAGCATGCAGCAGCAGCTCGACCAGGCCCAGGCCAGCAGCCAGCAGATCGCCGTCGTGCTGACCGCGCACGACGCCGTGATGACCACCGGGCCGGTGGCCGGCGGCGGCACCGCCACCATCGTCATGTCCCACTCCCGGCACGCGCTGGTGTTCACCGCCCAGGGCCTGCACGCGCTGCCCGCCTCGCGCGGCTACGAGCTGTGGCTGATCGGCCCGGACGGAACCCGGTCAGTCGGCATGCTGCCCGCGGGCAGCGGCGGCATGACCGGCCCGGTCATCGCCTCCGGCCTGCGCCAGGGAGACCGCCTGGCCCTGACCGCCGAACCCGCGGACGGCAGCGCGCGCCCCGACACCCCGATGATGCTCGACATGGCCCTCTAGCCGCCCGTCCATTCCCGAACCCCCCGTTCGTCGTGGTAGTGACGAGCGCCCGGCCGGGCGGACATGATGGTGACCGGGAGGTAGCCGATGAAATACATGCTGATCCACTGCATCGACGAGACCGCCGAGCACAGCACGGACGGCATCCCCACCTTCGATTCCTGGCTGGGCACGATCGAAGTCCGCCCGATCCAGGGCGCCCGATGCGGTAGCCCCGAGGAGGCCGGCTGAGCACCGCGCCCGCGGTGCTCGGCCTTGACCTTGGCACCAGCCAGGTCAAGGCGCTGCTGTGCGCCCCCGACGGGACCGTGCTCGGCCAGGGCACGGCGGGCTACCAGGTCAGCACGCCCCGGACGGGCTGGGCCGAGACCAACCCCGGGCACTGGTGGCAGGCCACGTGCACCGCGGTCCGGGCGGCGGCTGGTCCCGCGCCGGCTGAGGTCGCGGGCCTGGCCGTCGCCGGACAGATGCACGGCCTCATTCTTTGTACCGAACGGTCCGTGGCTCTCCGCCCGGCCATCACCTGGCTCGATCGCCGGGCGGAGGCCGAGGCGCAGGAGTATGAGCGGCTGCCCGCGGATCTGCGCGCCCGGCTCGGCAACGCCCCGTCACCCGGCATGGCCGGCCCGATCCTGCTCTGGCTGGCCCGCCACGAACCCGACGTCTACTGGCAGGCCCGCTGGATGCTACAGCCCAAGGACTGGCTCCGGTTCCGGATGACCGGCCAGGCCGCCACCGACCCGACCGACGCCTCGGGCACCTTGCTGTTCGACCTGGCGCGCGGCGAATGGGCCACGGATATCGCCCGGGCGCTCGGGCTGCGCACCGACCTCCTGCCCGCCATCCGCTCACCCGCCGGGATCGCCGGGCCCCTGCTGCCCGCCGCCGCCGGGCACCTGGGCCTGCGCCCCGGCCTCCCGGTCGCGATCGGCGCCGCCGACACCGCGGCTTCCCTGCTGGCCGCGCGCCTCCCGCCCCCGGGCCCGTCGCCCCCGGGCCCGTCAGCCCGGGGCCCGTCGCCCCCGGGGCCGCCGCCCGCCCCCTGGGGCCTGCTCACCCTGGGCACCGGCGGCCAGCTCATCGTCCCCACCCCCCCGAACTCCGATATTCCATTTTTGGATAATCCGGATCCGGGGGGTGGTGTCATCAACCTGTTCCGGTCCGTGGACGGCGGGACCTACCGGCTGGCCGCGGCGCAGAACGTCGGCGTGACGCTGGACTGGGTGCGGCGGACGCTGGGCGCCAGCTGGGACGAGCTGTACGACACCGCCGCCCGCCCCTGGCGAGCGGACACCCCCGTCTTCCTGCCTTACCTGGCCGGCGAGCGCTGGGATCACCGCGCCTCCGGGGGCGCCTGGACCGGCCTGACCCTGGCCCACCAGCCGGACGACCTGCTGCGCGCGGCCCTGGAGGGGGTCGCGTTCCTGCTCCGCAGCAAGCTCGACGACCTGCGTGCCCTCGGCTGTGCCCCGGCCGCGATCCAGCTCGGGGGCGGCGGCGGCCGCCACCGGGCCTGGCGCCAGCTGCTCGCCGACGCGCTGGCCGTGCCGCTCTACCCGGACCTGGCCGGTACCGGATGGCTCACCGCCCGCGGCGCGGCGCTGCTCGCCGCGGCCGCGGCCGGGCTTGTTCCCGGGGCAGGTACCACGGTCCGTTCGGGCCAAAATACCGAACCAGTCGTGGCCGCAAGCCAGCAGGCCGAACAGAGCTACCGCCGCTTCGCCTCAGCGGCTTCCCACCGAAACTCCTGATACCCATGTATCGTGCTTTGTCGTGAGTGAGGGGACCGGCTGGGCCGGCAGGCTCAGGCGCGTGATGAACGCCCGCATGGAGGAGATGAGCTTCCGGTCGGGCGTTGCCGTCTGCGCCGGAGTCCTGGCCCTGACCGGGATCGGCATCGCGCTTACGGTCACCCTGGGCGGCAGCCACCGAGCCGCCGCGGCGCCGCTCACGGCGTCCACGCGCGTCACCCCGAGCCCGGTGACACCCCCGTCGTCTGCCTCCGCGGTGCCCTCGCCGTCGGCCAGCCGCTCGGCCGTCCGGGACGCGCCCGAATCCGCCCCGGTGGCGGCCGACGAAGACGCGCCCCCGCCCGAGACGACGAAGGCGCTCTCTCCGCAGGCTTCCCCGGCCTCATCCTCCCCGTGGCCGACGCCCAGGCCGCGGCCGTCGCGCACGTTCGGACCGGAACCGTCTCCGGAGACCCCGCCGCCCTGGCCCCCGCAGTGGTGGCCATGGAACCCCTGGGGGCCCTAGCGGGTCAACGGGCGACCTTCAGCGGCATGGCGATGTGACGGCCCGCCCGGTCCGGGCGGGGGAGGGTTGCTCGGGGAGGTTACCGGCGAAGCGAAGCAGTGGGTGGACACCAATCCCGCCCTCTACCGGGACCTGGCCCGGCGTCACGCCGCCAGTGTCCGGCCGGCGGGCCGATAGCGATCGTCCGGGCTGGCTCGACCGGATGCCGGCGGGTTACCATCGCCCGAGAACGCCAGGTATGGCTCAATGGCCCGGGGGATGATGCGTCATGGACAAGGATCTGGCCGAGCAGGTAGCTGACATCGCCCACCGGGTGGTCGCCAGCGGGGCGATCTCCGCCAACGGGCACGGTAACGTCAGCGTCCGGGTGCCCGGCGCGGAGGAGATGTACTTCACCGCCGGTCCCTCGCTGCGCGGCCACCCTGCCTCGGCCGTCGTGCGGGTGTCCCTGGACGGAACCCTGCTGGAGGGCGACCTGCCGCCGATCCAGGCGGCCGTGGTCGCCATGCACACGGCCATGTATCAAGACGATCCCGAGGTCGGCTGCGTCCTGCATACCCACTCGCCGTACGCCACGGCCTACGCGGTGGCGCAGCGCCGCATCGGGTGCTGGATCGAGGCCATGGCCATGTTCGGGCTGGCGGACGGGGTGCCCGTCGCGGGCTACGGACCGCGCGGGTCGGCCGAGGCGGTGGCCAATATCCGCAGCGCGGTAACTCCCGGCGTCCCGGCCGTGCTGCTGGCCAACCACGGCGTGCTGATCTTCCACCGCACCCCGGACCTCGCCATCCTGGTCGGCGGCGTCGTCGAGGAGGCGGCGCAGGCCAGTCTCAACGCCGGCGGGCTGGGCGGGCCGGTTGAGATTCCGCCGGACCTGCGGGCCGCGGCCTTGCAGCGGGCCATGGCCTTCGAAAGCCGGGGGACCGCGCGGGCCTGAGATGCACGCCACTACCGAGCCCTCTGCTGCCGAGCAGGCCGCGCTGCGCGGCCAGTGCACGGTGTTCCTGGCCGGTCACGGACCGGTGAGCGCTGCCGCGCTGCTGGCCAGCATCCCTGCCGACGCCGCCGTCGACCGCTACGGCGACGGCGGCGTCGTCGCCGAGCTGGAGGCCGAGATCGCCGAACTGCTGGGCAAGCCCGCGGTCGCGTTCCTGCCCAGCGGCACGATGGCCCAGCAGTCGGTGCTGCGGGTTCACGCCGATCGGCGGCAGCGCCGGACCGTCGTGTTCCACCCGATGTGCCACCTGTACCGGCACGAGGGACAGGCGTTCGAGCGCCTGCACGGCCTGACCGGGCGCCCGGCCGGCGATGCGGACCGGCTGATCACTATCGACGACCTGACTGCGATCGCCGAGCCGCCCGCGGCGCTGCTCATCGAGCTGCCGCAGCGCGACCTCGGCGGTCAGCAACCGGACTGGGCGGACCTGCGAGCTCAGGCCGAGTGGGCTCGCGACCGGGGTGCCGCCGTGCACCTGGACGGCGCCCGGCTATGGGAGTCAGCCGCCGGGTACGGCCGGCCACTCTGCGAGATCGCGGCCTTGTTCGACACCGTCTACGTGTCCTTCTACAAGGGCATCGGCGCGCTGGCCGGCTGTTGCGTGGCCGGGCCGGCGGACATCCTCGCCGAGGTGCGGGAGTGGCGGCACCGCATGGGCGGCACGCTGTTCGGGCTCTGGCCGAATGCCGCCTCCGCGCTGAGCTGCCTGCGGCACCGGCTGCCGTTGATGCCCGAGTACCTAAGCCACACTCGCGAGATCGCGGCCGCCCTCCGCGATCTGGCCGGGGTGCGCGTGGTGCCCGACCCGCCCCAGGTCCCCATGATGCACCTGCTGCTGAGCACTACGCAGGACCGCTTCGCCGCGGCTTCCCGTCGGCTGGCCATCGAGCGGCAGATCTGGACCTGGCCGGCCGCCGTGCCGACCGGCGATCCGGCCGTGCAGCGGGTCGAGCTATCGGTGGGCGATGCCACCCGGGCTCTGTCGCCCGCTGAGGTCGGCGACATCATCGCCGCCCTGCTCGCCTTATCGCGGCTTACCTCTCGGTGATCGCCTGGTTCGCCGTGTTCGGCGGCGCCTGCGCGACAGCCACTCGCTGAGCGTCGGCCTTGACGGCCAGATCGCCCACCCGGACGGTTCCGGGTACCACGATGCGCGTGTTCATCCCGCGCAGCCGCAACTGGCGGCCGACCCGGGAGTTGACGAACCGGATGGCCTCCGCCCCGAAGCGCTCGATGAACTTCGCGCAACCGGTGTGCGGGGCCTCGCTGACCCGTAGCACGGCCTCGCCCACCGCGAGCAGGCTCCCCGCCGGAAGGTTGTCCACGCTGAGGTCTAGGTCGAGGAAGAGCTGATCCCCCGCCAGCGCCATTCGTTCTGTCCCTTCGGCGACCAGCTCGGCCAGCCGCGCGTTGATCACCGTCACCTGCTTGTCGGGATTCGCCGAGCCATCTGGTGTGCTGGAGCTGCCGCGGGTGAGCCAGTTGTCCCCCGCGAGCCCGGTGACCTGGTCCAGGAATGCCTCTTCAGGCAGGTCCCGCTGGCCCACCTCCGGGCGGCGGACGACCAGGACCAGCCGACCGTGGTTCTGCGGGGACTCGCGGATGTGGTCGAGCCCCGCCTCCAGACGCTCACGTGACAGATGACCCATAGCCCGATTCTCGCCAGCCGCCGGCGGATTGGCCAACCGGTATTCCCGGGGATGGGTGGTCCACAATGGCGCGGTCGGCCTTCCGGCCGTAACCCGCGGAGGAGCCATGGACCAGGAATATGACACCTTGCAGCTGCCGAGTGCGGCAGATGCGATCGCACCCATCGGCTCCGTGGCCTCAGTCGCCATCGACGGCGACCAGTTCGGCTGCGTGGAGTGTGCGCTGGACAAGACCGGATGGCAGCAGCAGGACATAGCCGCCGGTAGCTGCCCGCCGGGCTAGATGCCGGCCTCCTGTACACGGAGCTCGGCCACGCACTCCGCGCTTCCGCAGGTCCGGCCCGAACCCAGGCGAGGCCTGCCGCACCGGCAGGTCGGCCGCAAGCGGGCCAGCCAGGCGCCATACGCCAGCAGCTCGGCGATGCCGCCGGAGCCCGGAACGGAGACGACCGGCCGGATCCGGCCGCCGGGCAACGCCAGCCACTCCCGCGGTCTATCGGTCGCGGGATCGTCAGGCACGCTACCCATGACGACCATTTTCCTCCGTTCCCGAAGCGCGTAACCTCCTGGCCCGAGCGGGTCCTGCCGGTCCGGCCTGTCCTGGCCCAGCTGGTCACGGGGACCTCGCTGGAGTGAGGACCGGGTTCGTCGTACTGTTTACGGTATGCCAGAGCACGGTGAGGAACCCGGGCCGAAGCCAAGCCCGCGGGCTCTCTTGTCCAACTGGAGCACCTACGACGCTCCGTTCGCCACCAAGCTGCGTATGGCTGCGTCCAACACCTTCATCAAGCTGCGCAAACGCCAGTCTTGCTGCGGCAACACCGGCCAGCCCGGCTGTTGAATGCCGGCCGACCCGCCCCGTGAGGGCGGACCCGCCGCCGAGGACCATCCGCACCACCACGGGTAATGCGGGTAAGTCGAGGTAGCTCAACCCCGCCGGTCCGCGCCCCGGGACGGCGCGGACACGCCCTGCTGCGTTACCCGAATCCCTCGCTGCTGCGGCACCAGCGGATCTACCTCGTTCTCCTCGCCGGCTGGATGCTGGTGGGCCGGATGCTGATCGTGGTGACCGCCATCCCGCAATGGGATGGTGCCCCCGCGTCGTCCTGGTGGCCCACCCTCGTTCGGGACATGCAGCTCAACGACGTGATCAATTATGTCGTCAACGCGGGCCAGGGACTCTTCGCCGTGGCGCTCCTGGTGCTTCTCGCGATGCGGCTCCAGCGGACCGCGGGCCTGGACCGGATTGTGATCACGCCGATCATCGTGGCGGGCATGGCCGCCGTCATCGCGGCCACGGCGTCGGCCGTCACGCAGATGCTTTCCGCTCTTAACGGCACCCCGAACGGCGTCTATACCGTCGAAAGCGCGGTGGACCTGGCGGTACCGCTGGCTTTCCTGGTCGCTGCCATGCAGCGCACCCTCCTGCTCAGGAACATAACCGCGCTGACGGCTCAGATCTCCGGTGGGGCCGACATCGGCGCGGTCCGCTACGCGCTGCGAAGCACCCTCCATGACCCGACTCTGGAAGTCCTCGATCTGTCCGCTGCCGGGCCTGTCCCGGCTGGCCCGGGCGACGAGATGGCGGCCAGCGGGAGCGACACCGAACATGCTGGGCCCGTGCTAGAGGAGCAGCCACCCGACCGGCTGGTCGAGTTCATCCGCACCGAAGAGGGCTCCCCCATCGCGGTCGTCATCGCCGATCCCGCCTTGGCGAGATACCGGGGGCTGTTCGACGCCGCTGTCCAGACGAGCGGCCTGGCGCTGCAAAACGCCCAGCTTCAGGCGCAGGCCGCGCGCGAGAAGCTGGAACAGGTCCGCGCCTCCCGGGCGCGTATCGTCGAGGCCGGGCTGGCGGAACGACGGCGGGTCGAACGCGACCTGCATGATGGCGTGCAGCAGCACCTGCTGGCCCTGGCCGCCCAGCTGACGGTGGCGATGACGGATACGGCCGATACGGCGGCATACGGGAACCTGGCCCAGGTGCGGGACGGGCTCAGGGAGGTACTGGCGGAGCTGCGGGACCTAGCGCACGGAATCCACCCGGCCGTGCTGTCGCAAAAGGGCCTGGCCGCGGCGCTGGAGGACGTGGCCGAGAAGCTCCCGTTGCCGGTCCGGGTGACCGCTCCGGCCACGCGGGTCGCCACCGCCGTGGAGGCAACCGCCTACTTCGTCGCGTGCGAAGCGCTCGCCAATGTGGTCAAGCACGCCCAGGCGGGCAGCGCGACGGTTACGGTGAGCGTAGATGAGTCACGGCTGGACCTCCAGATCGCCGACGACGGCGTGGGCGGTGTCAAATCGAGAGGTCACGGACTCTCTAACATCGTGGACCGCGTCAACGCCCTTGACGGAGAGGTCACTATCGTCAGCCCGCCCGGCCAGGGAACACGTCTCGAGGTGAGAATCCCATGCGGTTAGCGATCGCCGATGACTCCGGGTTGTTCCGCAGCAGCCTGACGTTGCTCCTGGAGGCATCCGGTGCCAAGGTCACCGCCAGCGGCGCCTCTGGTGTTGAGCTACTGGCGGCCATCCGAACCAACCCGCCCAACGCCGTCATCCTCGACATCCGCATGCCGCCGAGCTTTACCGACGAGGGCATAACCACGGCTGCTGAGCTACGCCGCCTTTATCCGCGCGTCGGCATCCTGGTGCTGTCCACCTACGCCGAGACCAGCTACGCCAGCCAGCTCCTTGAGACCGTGCCAACCGGCGTCGGCTACCTGCTGAAAGACAACGTCACCGACGCAGGCACCCTGATGGATAGCCTGGCTCGGGTGGCTGACGGGGAAACGGTGATCGACCCGACCATCGTCCGGCGCCTGCTGCAGCGGAACCGGAAGCCGAGCAAGATCGACGCGCTGAACGAGCGCGAGCGCTCGGTTCTTCGGCAGATGGCCGAGGGCCGGTCCAACCTCGGGATAGCCAAGGAGCTCTTCCTGAGCGCCCGGACGGTCGAAGCGCACGTGACCAGCATTTTCCTTAAGCTGGGGCTCGATCAGGTAGACACCGACAACAACCGCGTCCGGGCCGTGCTCGCATTTCTCCGCTCCGCAGATGCCGGGAACTGAAGGGCCGGAGGGGAGTCTGCTCCCCCCCGGTGCAGACTCCCCTCCGGCCCTGGTCATTTCAGGATTATGCGGTCCTTTGACCCGAACGCCGCGACCAGATCCGCACCGAGCTGACGCGCGGTGAAGGCCGCGACGACGTCACCACGACCCGGCTGATCCTCCGGCCGCTCGCTAGATTCCAGCAGGCTCACGCGCACGTGGATCACGTCGCCACGGCTCTCGCGGGAGACGGCCGCTGCCGTCGCCCACGGCATGGTCTTCCGTGCCTGGAGAATCGTCATCACAACGTCGGCTATCCCTAGCGTCTCTACTGACTGCCCGTCCGGCGCTGCTCCCCCGTCGCCGCTGCCGGAGTCAGAACCGGATGGCATACCGGCAAGGATGCCGGGGCCGGCCGCTCCCGGTGATCGTGGGAATCACCGGCAATTACGCGGGATTCCCCGCTTGACACGGACCGGGCACGGCC
>CAWICW010000024.1:0-75101 GCA_963834685.1 uncultured Actinomycetes bacterium
GGGCGTGTCAATGATCAAGCGAGGCCGATCCGTCAAGGATCAAGTGAGGCTAGGCACGTCAGTCGCCGATGCTGCGAGGCCCCAACGTGCGAACCAGCCGCGGCGAAGCCGACTGGTGGGGCGGGCTTCTAGCGGATGGCCTGCCGGTCGGGGCCGATTCCCACGGTGCCGACGACCTCCCACGCCCACTCTCGCTCTGGTCCCCATTGCACGACAAGGCTGAGCTGGTCGATAGTCACCGTGCATTCCGGCAACTGTCGTCCGAGGCTGGCGATGATCGGCTCAGTCGGCTGGTCCTGAGTGCTGTAGCAGATGGTCACGTGAGGCAGCCATGTACCCGTCTCGCCCGCGCGGCCCTCACGACCTGTCACGATCCGCGTGGCTTCCTGGGCAGCTCGCAACACGGGCGCGACGGCCTCGGGCGGTTGAACTCCGAGCACGATGCCCTGCGAGCTGTATGAGATCCGCCCAAGCCTTACCGTGATCGGCTCCGCACTTCGGAGCAATCGTGATGCCTCAGCCAGAATTAGATTCTGCTGGTCACGTGTGGTATCTATAGTCGATCCGACGATTAGCGTGGTCATATGCAGCCACTTGAGTGGTGTCAAATGCAGTCCGGTGAATTTCGCCAGACGCTCCTGAGCACGCTCGACGACTGCACGCGCGCCCGCATCATTGCCAAGCAGCACGTGCCAATACACGGTTCCGTTGTCGGCGCTCGGTTCGGCTCGGTCTTTCCATCGATTAACCATCTGTGTCGGCATGGGGCTCATTGCGCCTCCGGGGTTTCTTGCTGGGGAGAGCTTCCGCGCTAAATGCGCGGACT
The DNA here is from genome assembly GCA_963834685.1 of uncultured Actinomycetes bacterium. Lineage (GTDB taxonomy): Bacteria > Actinomycetota > Actinomycetes > Streptosporangiales > Streptosporangiaceae > Palsa-504. Next base: position 827 of record CAWICW010000024.1, read on the forward strand.
TGCCGACGAAGTTCTACGGCCTGCTTGTCGTTCTTGAACCTTACGTCGCCGAGTTTCTGCGCGAGTTCTACGGCGTAGCCTGTTACTGTGGCAATCCGGTATTCCGGTGTGACCCGCGCTAGGACAAGGTTAACCTCGTTCGCTGCGCCTTCGAGTTCGCATCCCGAGAGGTGCGCGAGAGCGACGCCCATCCTGATCTGCGCCCATGTCGATGGAGCCCATGGGTCACCGCGCGCCCAGCCGTCGTCTGCCAACTGCGCGGCTTTCAGCGCAGCATCGGCGTCTCCTTGACGTGTTGAGACTGCCATCGTGAAGAGCGCGCGCCGCTCAGGAGTGAAGGACCACACCGTCAATTCGCCATCGGGCGTTCCTGCTTCCTCCGCGGCTTGCTTAGCGCGCCGTTGGGCCTCGCGTGCACGATCCGCGTCGCCAAGCAGCGCAGCTCCGTGTGCTTCGTAGTAGGCAAGTTGCGCCCTAATTGGGGATGTTCCGGCACGCTCGAATCCCTGCCGTGCAAGATCTGCGGACTTTAGATACTTACCCTGCCATCGAGCCGTCTTAGCCAATGAACTCCACGCGAATGCTTCGCTGGTTTCAGCCTCCCGCGCGCATAGCAGCGCTGCCTTTCCATGCAACTCCGCGTCAGCATCTTGATTCAGATCTCCGTATAGCAGGCACGCGTGCGCTAGGAGAGCGGAGTCAATCTTAAATAGCGTACGTTCTTGGCTGAGCCTCAGGACTCCTGACATAGCGATCTGCTTACAGGGCGTGATAGGGCATCTGAGCTGGTATTTCGTCTCGTTTCTGCTGGTATTCCCGGGATTTCTGGCCGGCTTTCGTGATATAATTTGCGGAGTAGCGAACGACGGTCCGGGGAGGCGGAGATGGCGGGCAGGCTGTCGCAGTTGCCGCTCCCGTGGATCCCGGACGGGGCGGCCGAGGTCGCGCCCGGGGTCGGGCTGCAGTCGTTCCCCGATGGCGGCGGGGCGGTGTGGGTGCACGGCCTGATGACGTTCTGCTGGGCGGGCGGGGACGAGGCGGGGCGCCGGCTGGCGGCGGTGCAGCTGGCGGAGCTGAAGGCGGCGACGCAGCAGCAGGTCGCGGGCGCGTTCGGGATCGGAGTGGTGACGCTGTGGCGGTGGCTGGACGGGTACCGGCGTGAGGGCCTGGCCGGGCTGGTGGCGGGCAAGCGGGGGCCGAAGGGGCCGTCGAAGCTGACGCCGGAGCTGACGGGGAAGATCAACGAGCTGGCCGCGGCGGGGAATTCCCAGGCCGCGATCGCCGCCGCGACCGGGGTGTCCACCTTCGCGGTCCGCACCGCGCTGGGCCGCATCCCGGGCCGCGCCCCGGCCGCGGGCAGCGAGAAGGCGGCGGGCGCCGGCGGGGACGCTGCCTGGACGCAGGATGAGCTGCCGGTGCTGCCCGGCCCGGTGCCGCGGGACGCCGAGCGGGCGCTGGCCCGCTACGGGCTGCTCGGAGAGGGCGCCGCGCCGGTGTTCACCCCGGGAGCGCGGTACCCGCTGGCCGGGCTGCTGCTTGCGCTGCCCGCCCTGGCCGGCACCGGGCTGATCCAAGCGGCCCGGGAGGTGTACGGCCGGCTGAGCAACGGGTTCTACGGGCTGGAGACGATGCTGGTGCTGCTGGTGTTCCTGGCGCTGCTGCGCGAGCCGCGCGCCGAGGGCGCCACCCGCGTCCCGCCCGCCGCGCTCGGCCGGGTGCTGGGACTGGACCGGGCGCCGGAGGTCAAGACGATCCGACGCAAGCTCGGCGAGCTCGCCTCCGCCGGCAAGGCCGCGGACTGGCAGCTGGCCATCGCCCGCCGCCACGCGCAGGCACGCCCGGACGAGCTGGGGTTCTTCTACATCGACGGGCACACCCGCGCCTACTTCGGGACCCGCCAGGTGCAGAAGATGCACCTGGCACGGCTGAAGTTCCCCGGCCCGGGCACGGAGGAGACCTGGGTCACCGATGACCGCGGGGATCCGCTGCTGGTGGTGCTGGCCGAGCCGTCTTCCTCCCTGGCCGCCCAGATCAAGACGCTGCTCCCGCTGCTGCGAGCGGTCTGCGGGGACGGCGCCAGGCCGGTGCTGTGCTTTGACCGGGGCGGCTGGTCGCCGGACCTGTTCGCCCACGTCACCGCGGCCGGGTTCGACCTGCTCACCTACCGCAAGGCCGAGGCCGGGAAAGACATCCCCGCCATCCCCGGCACCGAGTTCACCACGGTGACCTGGACCGGGGACGACGGGCGGGAACGCGGCTACGACCTCGCCGAGACCGAGATCACGCTGCCGGTCACCAGCGGGGAGCACAAAGGCGAGGAGCTCACGCTGCGGCAGGTCACCCGCCGCGACAAGGACCGCCAGGTACACATCCTGACCAGCCGCGGCGCCGCCGCCCTGCCCGCCCCCGCCGTGATCTGGCGGATGACTTCCCGGTGGCGGGAAGAGAACTACTTCCGCTACGCCCGCGCGCACTTCGCGCTCGACGCCCTCGACAGCTACGCCGTCACCCCCGACGACCCCGGCCGGCGGGTCCCCAACCCGGCCAAGAAGACCGCATCCGCCGCGGTCACCGCCGCGAAGAAGGACCTGGCCGCCGCCGCGGCCGCCCGCCAGGGCAAGCTCGCCGCGCTGCGCAGCCCGGCCCCCGGCACCACCACGGTGATTACCAACGCGATGCTCGCCGGACTCGATGCGCCCGTCGACGCGGCCCGCCGCAAGCTCGACGCCGCCCGGGCCGCCGCCAAAGCCGTCCCCGCCAAGATCCCGCTCAGCCAGCACAACCCGGACATGGTCAAGCTGGATGCCCAGACCAAGCTGATCACCCACGCCATCCGGATGGCCGCATACAACGCCGAGACCATCCTGGCCCGCGCCCTGAACGGCCATTACGCCCGGGCCGGCGACGAAGGCTACGCCCTGATCCGCGAAGCCCTGGCCGCCAGCGGCGACATCATCCCCGGCGGCGGCACCCTGACCGTCCGGCTCGACCCGCTCACCGCACCGCGCAGAACCCGCGCCCTTGCCGCCCTGTGCCAACAGCTCAACACGACCGGAACCCGCTACCCCGGCACCCAGCTCGCCCTGCGCTTCGAGATCAAAAACCAGCCAGGTACTGCATAAACGATCTCCTACGTCAGGAGTCCTGAGCCTTAGCTTGCCCGCTCGCCTCAGTGCAGCCAATTCCCGGTGAGCGCTGAGAACATCGGACAGGACGAGGCGCGCGGGCGTCTTAGGGTGCGCTACAGCCAGGGTGAATGCGGCGCGTTCGAGGTCGGTAATTGTCTCGTCGCTCGTGGCGCTGCTGGAGAGCCAGGCTATGAGGCTCGTTATATTCCCCGCCTGGGCATCGGCCGCGGGTATCGCAGCTATGCCGGATACCAGATCCTGATTCGCTTGCTCAGGAGACATCCGTTGCCGAATGATCCGCCGACGAAGATCATCGAGCCGGTCATAGGCGGCTACGAGTTGACCGCCTGTAGCGAGTTCCTGGTCGCAGCATTGCCAGAACTCGCGGCTGGCAGGGTGTCCCTGTTCAGCCATGGTGATTGTTACCCGCGCGTAGCCGAGCACTCGGCTCAGGCTCGTCTGCGTGTGGCCGCGGCTTCTGCGCAGGCTCGCTACAGAGCTTGAAAGGCGAGGGTCTGATGTCTACGGCGGTTCGGACTCGAGGGTGAGTCCGGTCTGGGCGAGGAACCCGTCGATGAGCGCGGGCCGGTACTGGATGCGCTTGAGCCGGTTCTTGACGATCGCGGCGAGCTGGTCCACGTCGCGGGCGGCGAGGTTGCCCAGGCCGTTCTTCATGTTCGACCAGACACCCTCGGCGGCGTTGAGGTCGGGAGCGTAGGCAGGCAGCCGGACCCCGGTCAGCCAGTCCGGGTGAGCACTGACGAACCTCCCCATCGCGGCGCTGATGTGGGTGTTCAGGTTATCCCAGATCAGGATGACCGGGGCCTGCAGTTCCTTGTGCGCGGCGGCGATCAGGCCAGCGTAGTCGGCTTCGGACATCGAGCGGCGCTCGCCCTTGCGCCCGCGGTGGATGCGGACCCGGTAGAACGCGAAGCTGAGCATAACCCGCCCTGTGGAGTTCCCTCCTCGGTGGGCGAGTACCCTTTCCCGGCCTCGAAAATCCCTGCCCTCAGCCAGCCTGCGATCATTCCCCTCGCGGGGAAGCCGCCGATCGTTGAGGAAGGAGTGGCCGGCGCTGGGGTACTCCTTGACGTCATGGTCCACGCCGCGAGCCTCCAGGGCCCGCTCCAGCCTGCCGACGGTCCCCCGATCGGCCCGGTCCCTTGCGCCGTAGCGGCCAGCGTCTCGGTATCCGGGCTGGGCGAGGTGGCGTCCGGGTCGGCAGTGAGCAGCACTGTGCGGCGAGCCCGGGGTCATCGATAAGGTCGCGGCCGGCCTCACCTTGGACGGCAGGGTCAAGGGCGCGGCCCGGCGGGCGATGACGGCCGCCATGGTGATCCGGCTGGTGCTGCTGATGACCTTGATGCCCGGCTCGTGCTACACGGAGGCGATCGCCGCACTGCTGGGCGACCTGCCGCTGGTGCCGTGGCACCGCCGGTACCGGGTGCCCACCGACGCGGTGGCGTGCACCTGGCGGGACGCGGCTGGCCCGGCGCCGCTGCAGGAACTGCGAGACCGGGCGCTGGCCGGCATCGACGCCGGGCACCGGGACCACGACTGGCGGGCCATCCTGGCGGGTGCCCTCGAGGTGTGCTCGATCGACGGGTCGCTGACCCGGGTGCCGGACACCCCGCAGAACAGGGACGCGTTCGGGTCCGCGGGCACCGCCGACGGGTCCGCGCCGTACCCGCAGCTGCGGGAGCTGCGCTGCCAGGTCGCCTCCACCCGCGCCACCGTGGGCGTGGTGACCGGGCCGTCCGGCGCCGGCGGCGGCCGGGACAAGGGCGAGGCCGAGCAGAAGCTGCTGGACGACGCCCTGGCCAAGTACCCGCACATCTTCACCCCGGACCGAATCTGGGTAATGGATCGCAACTACCCCGGCGTGCCGCGGATCAAGGCCATGCTCGCCACCGGGACGCACGTCCTGATCCGGGTCAAGGACGGCATCACGCTCACCCGCACCGGGGACTTCCTGCCCGACGGGTCCTATCCCGCCGTCATCTGCGGCGGCGGCCACAAGCTGGACGTCCGGGTGATCGAATACCAGGTCAGCGTCGCCGGGCGGGACGCCCCGGAGCTGTTCTGCCTCATCACCGACCTGGATGACCACCAGGCCTACCCGGCCGGGATGCTCGCGGAGGTCTACCACTGGCGGTGGATCGGGTCCGAGACCGCCCTGAAGGAAACCAAGTCCGCGATCCGGGAGTCCGGGCCCTCTGCCGGGCCGATGCTCCGCTCCGCATCCCCGGCCCTGATCGCCCAGGAACACGCCGCCTGGATCATCTCCGCCGAACTCGCCCGCGCCACGGCGCGGGACGCCGCCGCGATCGCCGCTCCGGCCCGCAAAGGCCGCCGCGCCGGGCTGCCCGTCCACCCCCGGGAGATCTCCTTCGCCGCGGCCCGCCGCGCCATCATCGCCTCTACCTGGTCGGGCGCGGCCACCGCCAGCCTGCCGCCCGGCCTCATCACCGCCAACCAGGCCCGCATCCTCGACCGCCTGGGCCGCTGCCGGATCACCGTAGACCGGAACCGGCACCGCGACCGCAAGACCAAAGCCCGGCTCGCCTTCCCGCACGGCGGCCCCGTCATCCCCACGCTCACCGCTCCCGCCCAGATCAGCGTCTGCGGCGCCACACCGGCCTGACCCCTGCCCCTCACGATCCCAGCATGCCGGCCGTGGACCGGCCGCCGACCCGGAGCGCCATCCGGGCCACCGCCATGCGCTCACCCAGCGTAACCAATGGGACAATCCGCCATGCCGGTACGCCCAGCGCATGACCACGCCAAACTAAATGGCATTGCGGTGCGCTCCTAGCCCTCCGGGACGGGCGCGAAGATCAGCCCCGGGCCGCGCTCCTGCGAAGGGATGTCGCGGTCCGGGCCGGTCTGGGCGCTAGCTCGTCGGCTCGCGGTGCGAGGCCGGGCCAGGCGGGATGGTCTTTAGCGGGATGGTGCTGAAGGCGAATTCGTGCAGCGCGGCGGTCTTGGAGCCGCTGGTTCCGCCAGGCTGCCGACCGCCCGCGGCCGGCTCGATGGCCAGGATGGTTAGCTGGCCGCCCGCCAGGTCATGCTCGCGTGCCCAGCCGCGCAGTGCCTCGATGACGTCGGCCACGTGATAGGCGCATGCGAGCGCCTGCCGGTCGGCCTGTTGCGGCCGCGAGGCCTCCAGCTGGATCTGGAAGCACGCCGGGTGGCCGCAGCGGGGATCGGCGTCACAGGCGGCCGACGGCGCGAAGGCCTCCGGGGGAATCATGAGCCCCCCGGATCACCGGAGGTGCCCCCACGGTCCGGTGTCCCTCGTACGGTCATGATCGGCCATCCCTCCCTGCGCCTGCCAGGCGTGCTAATGACCCTCCCGCGTCAAGCGTGAAGACTCTTCCCGTCAATAGGATGTCGGCCTGGCACCACGCGGAAATACGGGTAGCAGACTGACCGTCGGAGCAATAGTGACCGCAACAGCGTGCGGCGCGCTACCCCATTGGGAATATTCGTATCACTTTCCACGTAAATGTGTAGTCGTGTGAATACTTTCCGTATGACCCCGAGGTCAATCCGGGCAAGCTGTGCCTCACGTCTGCCGGGCCTGCGCTCGGTAAAGACGTATGGTTCCCGGTATTTCGGCTTATGTCACCGGGTGGGTGGACGCCGCGGTTGATCTTTCCCGTCGCGATGCACCGGAATGTTAACGCAAACAAACAGGGCACGCGCGCTACAGGAAACAGGGCCATGTCGATAAGGCGTAAATCATCTCGGACATGCACGTGCAGATGAACGTTTGCTTTAACGGCCCCCTTTTAGTTCGGAGCAGGAACATAAATCAGGTATCCGGATTCCCGCGCGGGTCACACAGTGGCGCGTGGCGGCGAGGCCGCCGGCGAACTGGATCGCGCCGGCGTTCCCGCTCGGCCCGCAGTCCCGCTCGGCCCGCACTCCCGGCGGCCGATACTTCGCCAGCGCACGCCCTGCGACCTCGAATCATATAAAAATGATCGAGAAACTCGATAATGGGCATGGCCCTCTCGCGAACATGAGGTCATACCTATACCGTTGTCCCCATGACGCGGCGCACCGAGCAGATCAGCCTCCATCTCAACGCGTACCTCACCGCGCACAGCAGCCCGCCGGACGCCGTCCTGCGGGAGCTGGCCAACGAGACCGCTGACCTGTTCCCAACCGAGACGGGCCTGCAGATCGCTCCCGAGCAGGGCACCTTCATGACCCTGCTCACGCAGCTGGTCCGGGCCACGTCGGCGATCGAGATCGGAACCTTCACCGGTTACTCCTCGATCTGCATCGCCCGGGGTCTGGCGCCCGGCGGAACGCTGCTGTGCTGCGACATCAGCGAGGAGTGGACCTGGGTCGCCAAGAAGTACTGGGAGAAGGCGGGCCTGGAAGACCGGATCGAGCTGCGGCTCGGCCCGGCCATGAACACGCTCCTGTCGCTGCCCGAGGAGGAGCTCTTCGACCTGGCCTTCATCGACGCCGACAAGAGCGGCTACCTCGGCTACTGGCGCCAGGTGGTGCCGCGGATCCGCCCGGGCGGGCTGATCATGGTCGACAACACGTTCTCGCACGGCCGCGTGATCGACGCGGGCAACGACAGTCCCGCCGTGATCGCGGTCCGGGACTTCAACGACCACGCCGCCGCCGACGACCGCGTGGACCTGGTCATGGTCCCGATCGGCGACGGCCTCACCCTGGCCCGGAAGAAGTAGTACAGGCCTCGGGCAGGAGGCGCGGCCGGGCGGCGCCGGGAAACGCGTCCTAGCCGCGGCGCGCCCGGGAATGGGTTTGTGGCACGAAGGCCCCGCAAGCCGCAATGCCAGGAGCTTAAGGAAGCACCCTCGGCTCGGGCTGTTTCATGATCATGGGTCAAAACAGGCGCTATTTGCCCAAAACGATCCATGATCATGATCGCCGCCCGAAATGTCTCAATGTGAAGTTACGGCATAACGGGACATAACGGAATCGTATCGCGCAGCAGGCCGCAGCAGGCGAGGAGCGCGGCAGCGCAGAACAATCTCACCGCCCCGCCAGAAACATGGAACCCAGACTGACAAGGCCCGCCGCGGATCAGCCGGGGCTGACCGCACCGCCGAGGTAGAGGGCACCGATCTCGGGGTTCTCCAGAACCTCACGCCCGGTCCCGGACAGCCGCACGCGGCCGTTCTCCATGACCACGCCGTGGTTGGACAGCCGCAGTCCGGCGCGCGCGTTCTGCTCCACGAGCAGCATCGTGGTGCCCGCCGCGTTCATCTGCCTGATCGCGTCGAACACGGTCCGCAGGATCTTCGGCGCCAGGCCCATCGACGGCTCGTCGAGCAGCAGCAGCCGAGGCTCGAGCATCAGCGCGCGGGCGAACTCGACCAGCCGCTGCTGACCGCCGGACAGGCTGCCGGCCTTCTGCCCGGCCCACCCGGCGATCTGGGGGAACAGCTCGAAGACGGCCGCGAGCCTGCGCGCGGTCAACGCCCGGTCGGACAGGATGTAGCCGCCGAGCTCGACGTTCTCGCGGACGGTCATGTCGCGGAACAGGCTGTGGTTCTGCGGCACCTGCACCACGCCCAGCTGGAGGACCTGGCGCGGCGACCGGCCGGCGAGATCTTGGCCGTCTAGCACCATCGACCCCAGCCGCGGCCGCAGCAGCCCGCTGATCGTCGCCATCAACGTGGACTTTCCCGCGCCGTTAGGGCCCACGACGCAGGTGATCCCGCCCTCGGGCACCTCCAGGGACACCCCCCGTAGCACGTCCCCGCCGCCGTACCCCGCCACCAGGCCGTCAATCTTTAGTACCGAACGGTCCGTGGTGCTTGTCCCCGGTCCCTGCGTCGGTCCGGTAGCAGGCGCCGGGCTACTGGCTGGCACCGTCATCTGCCTCTCCTGAGTCGTCCTCGGCGTCCTCGATGTCCTCGATGTCCTCGCCGAGGTAGGCGTCGAGAACCCGGCGGTCGGTGCGGACGATATCTGGCGGTCCGGCGGCTACCACGGTGCCCGAGTCGAGCACGGTGACCTGGTGGCACAGCCCCATCACGAACTCCATGTTGTGCTCGACGATGAGGAAGGTCTTGCCTGCCGCGTTCAGCTCACGGATGCGGGCCACGATGTGATTCACCAGCGACAGGTTGACGCCGCCGGCCGGCTCGTCGAGCAGGATGATGGCCGGGTCCGCGACCAGCACGTAGGCGAGCTCGAGCAGCTTGCGCTGGCCGTAGGACAGCGTTCCGGCCAGCGAGGCGTGATAGCCCGCGATGCCGACGAACTCGAGCTGCTCTATCGCTCGCTTGCGCGCTCCGGTCCGGTGGTGCTGGGAGGCGACCAGCATGTTCTCCATCACGGTGAGGCTGGGGAAGATCCTGGTCAGCTGGAAGGTCCGGCCGATGCCCAGCGCGAACACCTTGTCCGGGGCGATGTTGGTGATCCGCCGGTCGGCCAGGTACACCTCGCCGCCGTCGGCCTTGGCGTAACCCGTGATGACGTTGAACAGGGTGGTCTTGCCGGATCCGTTCGGGCCGATCAGCCCGGTCACCGTACCCTCGTCGACCTCGATCGTGCACGTGTCCAGGGCTCGGACGCCACCGTAGGACTTGTGCAAGCCTTCGGTTCGCAGCAGGACGCTCACCGCTGCGCCTCCCGCACGGGCGCCGGATCAGGTGCCTGCGGCGGCACCGCGGGCACCGCGGCCGGGATGGCCGCGCGGCCCCTGGTCCTCAGGCGGCGGATGTACTCGCCGCCGGTCGGAATGATGCCCCGCGGCATGAGCAGCACCGCTACCAGGAACAGCGAGCCGAGCAGGATCTCGCTGATGTAGCCGTTGGTGTTGGCCGTCAGGTAGAGCTGGCCCGGCTCGATGATGAGCGCGCCCAGGACCGGCCCGGAGACGGTGCCAAGGCCGCCGAGGAACGCCATCAGCACCACGGACAGGTCAAACAGCGGGTCAAAGCCGGAGGGCGGCTGGACCTGGGCGAGGTAGAAGAACCAGACGCCGCCCACCAGGCCGGTCACCGCGCCCGACAACACGAACGCGGACAGCTTGACCCGCATCGCGCGTACGCCGAGACCGCGGGCCCGGTCCTCGTCGTCCCTGATCGCCCGGAGTTGCAGGCCGAACCGGGATCGGCGGATCAGCCAGGACAGCGCGATCGCCCCTACCGCGCAGCCCAGCGCGATGTAGTAGAAGGGGTTGTTGTAGGTCTGCGCCGCCCAGGGCAGGAACGGCGCGTCCAGGCCGGTGGTGCCGCCGGTGAAGGCGAAGTTGTAGGCCATCAGCTGGAAGATGAAGAACACCGCGATCGTGATCACGATGAAGGTGTGCCGCCTGACCCGCAGCGCGATCAGGCCGAACGGCACCGCGATCAGCGCCCCGACCGCCGCCGACAGCGGCAGCAGGGCGAACACGCCGATCCCGGTGACGTGCCAGTCCCGGGCCGCGATGCCGAGGGCGTAGGCGCCGCTGCCGAAGAACACGGCGTTGCCCAGCGATATGTAGCCGGAGAACCCGGAGAAGAAATTCCAGGCCGATGCGACCGCGACGAAAATCAGCGCGAACACGCCGTAGTTCGTGATCACCGGGTTGGGGAAGAGCACCGGGAAGGCCAGCGCGCCGGCGAGCAGGACGACTACGCCGACCAGGCGCAGGCCCGTCAGCCCGCCGAACCGGCTCAGGACCTTCGGGCTGGCGATTTGGTCTTCGCTCACTGTGTTCCCCCGCTCGCCTCCGGGGCGCTCTTAAGGTGCCGTCTTCCTTCGTCGCTCCTTCGTCGCTCCTCAGTCCAGGCGGCACCGCGCCCCTTTGGCTCGCTCACTGTGCCCGTACCGCCTTGCGGCCGAAGAAACCAGTCGGGCGGATCAGCAAAACGAGCACCAGAGCCGCATAGAAGACCACGATCGCCCATTCTGGCTGCCAGATGTCCACGAGCGACTCAAGGGTGATCATGAAGACGGACGCGACGAGGGCACCGCCGATGCTGCCCAGGCCGCCGAGGATGATGATCGCGAGCAGCCGCGAGATCAGGTCGTAGCCGCTGTTGGGGTTGAAGCTGTTGGTCGCCCCGTACACCATGCCCCCGGCGGCGGTCACGGCGACGCCGATGCCGAAGGTGATGGCGGCGACGCGGCTGATATTGATGCCCACCAGCCGCGCCGCCGTCTCGTCCTGCATCGTCGCGCGCACGCTACGGCCGAACCCCGTCCGGTACAGCAACGCGTACAGGGCCACCACCAGCACCACGGCGAGCGCGAAGCCGAACAGGTAGATGTAGGGCAGGTAGAACCCGAACACATGAACGCTCGACGTCACGTACCAGGCGTTCAGCTGACGGTCGTCGGCCCCGAAGGTCTGGTACAGGATCCCCTCGATGATCAGCGCGACCGCGTAGCTGACCAGCAGCGTCATCGACGTTCGCTCCCGGCCGCGCAGCGGCCGGATGAACGCCCACTCGATGACGACCCCGATCACGAACATGGCGGGCACGGTGATCAGCAACCCGAGGAACAGGTCGAGGTTCAGCCGTGCCGCCAGTTCGTAGCTGAGGTAGGCGCCCAGGATGACCATGACGCCCTGGGCGATGTTGATGATGTCGAGCACGCCGAAGATCAGCGTCAGGCCGACCGCCATCAGGGCATAAACCCCGCCGACCAGGATCCCGTCGACGATGGCCTGATAGATCTCGCGTGCCACTCACTCTCTCCTCGGGGTCAGCCGGTCCAGGGCGGCTTCGGGTTGATGATCGCCACCGATCCGGCCTCGCCGACCGGGAGGACCTGGTTGAACGCGTTGCCGCCGTCCTGCCACTGGGAGACGAACGCCGCGGCCGCGCTGTTCTCGCCCAGCGTGTCGAACTTCACCGGACCCTGCACGCTGGTGAGCGTGACGCCGCTGTGCAGGTAGGCGATGATCTTGGCGTTGTCGGTGCCGCCGGTCGCGGTGACCGCCTGGTCCATGACCTCGCCCACGGAGTAGGCCTCCGCGACGTCGGCGCTGACGTCCGACGCGTTGCCGCCGTACTTGGCCACGTACGCCTGCACCATGGCCTGGCTCGACGCGTTGGCGTAGGTCGGGTACCAGCCGTTGGGCACCATCATCCCGACCGCGTTGCCCTTGCCCACCGCGGAGATGAAAGCCGAGCCCTGGTCGGGGCCGGCCGCCGCGATGAACAGCTTCGGCGTGTAGTGCTGCTGCTCGAAGGCCTGCATGAAGGCCGACACGGTCGGCACGTCGGTGGACCCGAGTACGACGATCTGCGCGCCGGAGGCGGCCACCTGGTCGGCCGGCGCCTTGTAGTCCGCGGCCTCCTCGGGGAAGATCTTGGAGTACACGGTCTTGACCCCGAGACTCTGCAGCATCGTCTGGACGACCTGGACCGGCGGGACGGCGAACGGGTCGTCGGCCATCGGGTAAGCGGCGGTCTTCGGCCGCTGGCTGGGCGACAGCCCCGCGATGTAGTTGGCGAACGGGACCATCTCGTCCTTGATCGGCAGGCTGACGTCGAACACGTTGTGATCGGCCACGTTCGCCGGGCTGTTGAAGACCGCGGGCGCGCCGCCGGCCCCCTCTACGAACGCGTAGCCGTACCGGGCCGCGACGGCCTCGGACGGCGTGGTCAGCAGCGACGAGAACGGCCCGAACGCCAGGTTGACGTGATCCGTGGCGAACAGGGTCTCGTAGTTCGTGACCACCTGGGTGGGCGAGCTGGCGTCGTTGAGGATCTTGAGCACGACCTGGTGGCCCAGGAGACCGCCGTGCGCGTTCACGTCACTGGCCCACAGCTCGTAGCCCTGCTTGTAGTTCTGCCCGTCCGTGGAGAAGTCCCCGGTGAGCGATAGTGACGCGCCAATCGTGATCGGCGTGCTGGAACTCGGGCTGGAGCTAGCGCTGGTGCTCGTACTGGTGCTGCTGCTACTGCTGCTGCTGCAGGCCGCCAGAACGCTTACCGACAGCACTGCTGCTCCGCTCAGAGCGAAGGCACGCTTGGAGAGCCAGGGAAGAGTAGGTCTCACGCCTGGTTCCTCCTTCCTCCATGTTCCGTCATTCGGGTTGATGTCTGCGTTATTCGGTGACGTCGAGCCCGTCGGGCACTTCCGCGTGTTCGCTGACGAGTGCCAGCCCGGCTGACTCCGCCTGCTGCTGCAGGAGCGCAGCGAAGTCGGCATCGCCGTATCCACGTCCGACCAGGCCCTGGATGAGCTGATGGACGATCGCGGCCACCGGCATCGGCACCTCGTGTTCGCGCGCTGCGGCAAGACCAAGGTCGAAGTCCTTTCGCAGCAACGTGGCAGTGAACGTGGGCTCGAAGTCCAGGTTCACGTATGCAGGCGTCTTATATCCAGTGAACAGCGAACCCATCACACTCTTGTTAAGGCAGGCGAGGAACGCCTGCCGGCTGATGCCGCTCTTTTCTGCCAAAACCGTTATCTCGGCCAGCGATTGTGCCACCACGCCGAGGAACAGGTTGTGGCACAGCTTAACCGTCCTGGCGACCTCACCCTCCCCGACGTAGGTCACGCCGCGGCCGAGCATGGTCAGGTACGGCTCTGTCATGACGAACGCGTCCCGGGGTCCGGAGACCGCGGCCGTCATCTTTCCGGCCCGCACCACCTTGGGGTTTCCCATCACCGGCGCGGCGAGCAAGGCGGTACCCCGGTCGGCGATCTCAGCCCGGACCCGAGCGGAGGCCTCGGCCGACACCGTTGAGCAATCGACCAGCACCCGGGGCGCGGCTCCGTTAGCGCCGGACATCAGCCCGTCCCGGCCGAGTACCGCGGAGACCAGATCATCCGATGACCCGACGGTAATGAACACGATGTCTCTGGCGGCGAGTTCCGCAGCGGTACCGACAGGCTTGGCGCCCAGGCGTACCAGCGGCTCCGCCTTAGCCGGCGAGCGGTTATAGATAGCAAGATCACAGCCGGCCCCGAGCAGCCGGCGAGCCATCTCCACACCCATGCGCCCGGTACCCAGCCAGCCGAGCCGGTGCGCATTCTCGTGTCCGACCATGCCGCCAGATCCCTCCCGCCTCTGGTAACAATCGTTTGCACCTGAGACTGGCCTCGTACCGCGCCTTTTGTCAATGCCGGATGGCCAACCTGTTACCAAAGCCGTACCAAATGGTTCTCGGTCGAACTGGCCACGCCATCATGCCATCTCACTGAACCAATTCACGGCTGGCTAATGCGCGGGTATACCATGCATACCTGTTGAGACCAGCAGGGGTCGGGCCAGCGTCGGATCTCTTCCGTGAGGGGTGCTCGGTCCCGAGCATCATACAGCAATCGATTGCGTCAGCTTCGGAATCGCGTGTGCCGCCCGCGGCGGCCCTACCCCTGCGACGCCCCGCCGACCCGGCGAGACGCGGCCCGGCGCAGCGGCACCGGCGCCAGATGAGCGGTCCCGCCCGCATCCGGGGCGTCGGCCTGCGCGGCGGACCCGGCGGGCGCCGCGACCGACTTGCGGACGACCAGTTCGGGCGCGAGGTAGAGGATCTTCACCGGCCCATCGCGCTCGCTGATCCGCTCGAGCAGCAGCTGGGCCGCCTCGGTACCCAGCTGATAGTGCGGGAACCGCACGGTGGTAAGCGGCGGCCGCAGCCGGTCGATGAACGGCATGTCGTTGAAGCCGATCACCGAGATGTCGTCGGGGCACTGCAGGCCGACTTCGTCCAACGCGGCGTAGCACCCCACGGCCAGCATGTCGTTGGCCGCGGCCACCGCGGTGAAGCCGCCCTGTACGGCCAGCAGCTCGCGGGCACAGCGGGTGCCCTCCTCGACCGTGTACCGGGCGGCGTAGGCGACCAGGTCCTCGCGGACCGCTAGCCCGTGCGCCGCCATGCCCTCCCGGAACCCGCGGAGCCGGCTCACGCCGGTAGACGCCTCCTGGGGGCCCGCGATGTGTGCGATGCGGGTGTGCCCGAACCGGGCCAGGTGGCTGATGGCCATCCGAGCGCCTTGCTCGTTGTCGACCGAGACCGAGGGGAAGCTGTAGTCCTGCGAGAGCCGGTTCATCAGCACCACCGGCAGGTCGGCCGCCGCCACCTCGGCGAGCAGGCGGTCGTGCAGGGTGGCCGTGGCGAGCACGAAGCCGTCGACGTGACGGGCCCGCATCTGCTCGAAGATCAGGCGCTCCCGGCTGGCGTCGGCGTCGGTATTGCCGATCAGGGCCACGTAGCCCGCCGCGGCGAGCTTGTCTTCCAGGCCGCGGACGATCGGCGGAAAGAGCGGGTTGTTCAGGTCCGGAATCAGCACCCCAACCGTGTGCGAGCGGCGGGTCCGCAGGCTGCGCGCAACCGGATTGGGCCGGTAGCCGAGCTTGGCGGCGGCGGCCGTCACCCGGCGAGCGGTGTCCTCGCTGACCAGGATGCGGGTTTCCGGATTGAGCGCGCGGGACGCGGTGGCCGGGTGGACACGGGCCGCGGCAGCCACATCCCGCAGGGTGGCCGGCCGCTCAGGCATGACTCATCTTGCTCCCCCACCACGTGGCGTGGCACTTTGCCGTACGTCGTCGCACTTCGGACGCACTAACCTTATCCCGGCGACCGGCAGGTGAGCACTACCCCAATCGGTTGTTCGCCGTGGTCAGCATGGCGGTCAGCAGCAGCGCGCAAGTACGCCGCGGTGGGTCGGGACAGCCTCGGTGTGGCGTCTCTCCCACGCCTCGGTCAGCGCGCCGGGCCTGATCACCGGCGTCGCGGTGATCGGGATGCTGGTCGCGCTAAGCGGGCTGCACCTAGCGGTGGGCCGAGATGATAATCACCACGGACGACCCGCCCTTGCGGGGGCGGTCCGGGTTCGCGCTGCCAGCAACGGCCGGCCCTCCGACGGGCGACAGGACCGTCCGGGTCCAGCTGACGTGCCAGCGCGGCAGGTGGCGGCTCAGCCAGCTCGGGCCGGCATTACGGTTCCGCCTGGTCTCCGCCGTGGTCCGGGTGAGCTCCTCGCGGCGTTGCTCGACCAGGGTCTTCGCGGTTTCCGGATTCATGATGACGGCTCCTCGTGCTTGTCTACATCTGATGGACAAGATATATCTTGATCGTAGCTTAGTCAAGATATATCTCGAGATTTGGGCGTGTGTTGGGCTGAGTGCTCGGCGCGGGATGCTGCGTGCCGCGGGAGCTGCGGTCCGGGGCCGCCTCGGCTCAGGTCTGCGACCCTGAGATGCGGGTCTGTGGAGTTTTACGTTCCGGGCGGCCGTCTGATTAGCGCCCTCGGGCCTGGCTCGCCTGCTTATCCGGCCCAGCCATTATGTCGAGGGGGTCTGACATTCTGGCGCCACGGCGACATCAGTCTGGCGAGTCCGGGCCATCCGGGCCCGCTTCGCTGCCCCCGCCGGCCTCGCCGACGTCCGGCAGCGGGGGCAGGTCCAGTACGGGATAGCCCATCAAGACGAACTCGACCGGTATGGCGTCCGCCGGGCGAAGCTTGGGGTCCCGACGATCGCGGAAGCGGTTCTGTGGCCCGAGAAGGCGCTGGAACGCCTGATGGATCTCGGTGTAGAGCTGATCAGCCTCCTCGGCCGTCACGTACAGCCTGGTGGTCGTCGCGCCCAGGGCGTTCTCGAGCCCTGTGGGCCATCTGGTCGTCGACGTGAGGCTGTGCCGGGCCCGGCTCATCGATCGGTCCAGCCACACTTGGTCCAGGGCCTCGGCGGCCTGCGAAGCCTGCGGATCGTCTACCCGTGACCGCCAGCTCATCCTGTCGTAGGTCTGACGCCACGGCCGTTCCCGGCCCCGGCCGCCGCCGGCCTCTTCCACGAACCCGTACTTGGCCAGGGTCCGCAGGTGAAAGGCGCAGTTCGCTGGGGACTCCCCCAGCATCACGCTGGCCTGTGTCGCCGTCAGAGTCCCGGCCTGGCCCAGGGCCTCGAGCAGCGCCCACCGCATCGGATGGGCCAGCGCCCGGATGGTCTTGGGGTCGGTCAGGTTGAGCCCGCGATCCTGATACGGGCCGCCGTCCTGCGTCGCGGGCGACGTCCCGACCTGGTCGGCGGACTCCCCCGGTTCCTGCGTCGCATCAGACGGGGGGAGCGCTTCGGAAGTCATGTTTCGAAAGACTACCCTCGAAAGGGTTGTTTTGACAAGTCTCTCGAAACACTTCTTCCGGGACTAATGGAGGACGGGTTGCTGGGCCGCGAGGTCGTGCAGGACGTGGACCGGACCTTCACCGCCACCCAGCTCGGACAGGCCATGGGCCACCGCGTCGCCGGCCAGCGCGGCGGCCTGCTGCGCCGCGGCGGCCAGGGAGAGCCCGGCCGCTAGGCCGGCCGCCAGCACCGCGGAGTGGGTGCACCCGGCGCCGTGGGTCGCGGCGATCGGGCAGCGGGTGACCGGGATGGCCAGGTGCCGTGAGCCGTCGAAGAGGTGATCGACGGGCTCGGTGCCGTGTCCCCCGGTGACCAGGGCTGCTCGCGCGCCCATGACGACGAGGGCTTCGGCGAGCTTCGGGCGGTCCTCGGTCGCGATCCCGGTGAGCGCCTGGGCCTCGAGGAGATTGGGGGTCACCACGGTGGCCAGCGGGAAGAGCCGCGCGATCAGGGTTCCGACGGCGTCGGGCATGAGCAGCCTGCTGCCCGAACTGGCCACCATGACCGGATCGACAACCAGCGGCAGCTCCCGCGGCGCCAGCGCGTCGGCTACGGCCTCGATCAGCGGCTTGGAGAACAGCATGCCGGTCTTGGCCGCGTCCGCCCCGATGTCGTCGAGGACGGCGTCGATCTGCGCGCGCACGAAGGCGGGCGGGAGTTCGTGGATGGCGGTCACGCCCAGGGTGTTCTGCGCGGTCAGCGCAACGATGGCCGACATGCCGTGCGCGCCGCAGCGAGCGAACGCCTTGAGGTCCGCCTGGATGCCGGCGCCGCCGCCCGAATCCGACGAGGCAATGCTCAGCACCCGCGGTATCGGCGCGGTCATTCCGGCAGCTCCGGGCGTCCGTCGGCCGGGCTGGACGCGCGGGCGTGCCACCGGCGGGGAATGCGCCCGGCGGTGGCGGCGGCGTACCCGGCCGCGACCGCCAGCCGCATCGCGGTGGCCATCCGCTCGGGCTCGGCGGCGCGGGTGATGGCCGAGGCGACCAGCACGGCGTCGCAGCCCAGTTCCATCGCGAAGGCCGCGTCGCTGGCCGTCCCGATCCCGGCGTCCAGGATGACCGGGACGGCGGCCTGCTCCACGATCATCGCGATGTTGTGCGGATTCCGCACGCCGAGACCGGACCCGATCGGGGCGCCGAGCGGCATGATCGCAGCGCACCCGGCCCGTTCGAGCTGGCGGGCCAGGATGGGATCGTCGTTGGTGTACGGGAGCACCACGAATCCGTCGGCGACGAGCATCCGGGCCGCGTCGAGCAGCTCCACCCCATCGGGCAGCAGGGTGTGATCGTCGGCTACGACCTCCAGCTTGACCCAGTCGGTACCGAGCGCCTCCCGCCCGAGGCGGGCCACGAGCATCGCCTCGCTCGCGGTGTGGCAGCCAGCGGTATTCGGCAGGATGCTCACCCCGGCCTGGCGCAGCGTGCCCAGCAGCGAGCCTGCTCCGTCGCCCGCGGGCGTGACGCGCCGCATGGCCACGGTGGTCAGCGCGGTGCCCGAAGCGTGGAGTACCCGCCGCAGCACGTCCAGGCTCTGCACTCCCCCGGTGCCCAGGATCAACCGCGAGGCCAGCTCCCGGCCCGCCAGGGTCCACGGGTCGGCCGGGGTCCACGGGGCCGCCTGGTTCAGCACATCGGTATCTGTCATAAGGATTACGGCGTGAAGATCCCGGCTTTCAGGTCCTGGAGGAAACGCCGCTCCACCTCCTTAGAATGTCAGTGCGAAGTGATACCGTCAAGCTGTCCGTAAGAACCAAGCGGGCGCCTGCACTACCTGGTACCAAACTGCGGCAGGGCGTGCCGTGGCTGCGGGGGGAGGCTTCCGGATTGCCGGGCCTGCGAACCGCGAAAGTAGGGGGCAGGGGAGGTGCGCAGGCTATATGCGGAGGCGACCGCAGACCGCGGCTGGAATCCTCTTCCTTCGGGAGGATGGGGGATGCCAACTCACCCTCCTTGCACGGCTGTGACAACCTCTACCTGGTCGCCGTTGTGGAGGATGGTTAGGGTCCACGCGCCACGCGGGACGACAGCGCCATTGACGGCGGCGGCGACACCAGTCGCAGCCGCCGTCAGCTCAGTGACTGCCTCGGTCATGGTCGCGCCGTCCGGCAACTCGCGCGGCTCGCCGTTGAGTTTCACCTGGATGCTCATCCTGACCGGTCCTCTCCGGTGAACCGCTGGGGCGTGAACGGCTCCCATTCCGGGGCCGGGGCCCGGCCCGCCAGCAGGGCTACGGTCGCGTCCGCGGTCACCGGTGACATCAGGATGCCGTTGCGGTAATGCCCGGTGGCCAGCAGCAGCCCGTCCGGGCCGCACCGCCCGACGACCGGGCCGTTGTCTGGCGTGCCCGGCCGCAGGCCGGCGCAGGTTTCGGCCAGGATCAGCTCGCTGGTCACCGGGAGCACGCTCATCGCGTCGTGCAGCAGGTCGTGCACGGCGCCCGCGGTCACGGTCTGGTCCGGCCCTCGCTCTTCCTGGGTAGCGCCCACGATCAACTCCCCGTCGGCCCGCGGCACCAGGTAGACGTCCGTGCCGCGGACGATGGCCCGGATCGTGTGGCTGATCACGGCCGGCATCCCGGCCGGGTGGCGCAGCCGCAGCAGCTGGCCCTTGACCGGCCGTACTACGGTCCGCAGGGCGTCCGGCAAGCCGCCCACCGCACCGGACCAGCATCCGGCGGCCACCACGACCTGGGCCGCGTCGATGTCGCCGCCGTCGGCCAGCCGGACCCCGCGGGCCTGCCCGTCGCGGACCCGCACCTCCAGCACGCGGTTCCGCACGGACCGGACCTTCGCCGAACGCGCCGCCTCGGCCAGGGCCGCCGCGTACCGCCGGTTGTCCACCGACCAGTCGCCCGGGAACAGCACGCCGCCGTGCACGTCCGGGGTCAGGAAGGGCTCCAGCTTGCGGCAGGCCCGGCTGTCCAGCTCTTCCGCGTCCAGGCCGGCCGACCGGCGGAAGGCGGTCAGCCGGATCAGCGCGGCGGAGTCGCCGGGATCGTAGGCGACGGCGAGCGTCCCCTCGTGGCGCAGCCCTACCTGATGCCCGGTCGCATCTTCCAGCTCGGCCGCGAAGGGCCCGAACCGCCCGACCGCGAGCAGGTTGAGCCGGAGCAGCGCGCCCTCGCCGAACAGGGCTTCCGACACCGGCGCAAGCATCCCCGCAGCCACCAGCGACGCGGCGTGGCCCTGCTCGGGATCGACAAGCACGACATCGAGCCCGGCGGCCGCGGCACGCCAGGCGATCGCGGTCCCGATGACGCCGCCGCCCGCGACGACGACGTTTGCGATCTCGGCCAAGCGCACTCCCTTCGCCGGCATTACCCGGATCAGGTTCGACGGTCGGAGGCGCTCGCGGGGGGTCGTCCCCCATGGGTGCGAGGCCTCCCTCTCAGCCCTGGTGGGCTCCCGTGGTCACTTCCCAGCCTATATCACCCTGAGCGACATGATTGGATAGCGCGATGGCAAGCGATGCGCGGACGCAGCTGGCTGACGCGCGGCTCTACTTGTGCACCGACGCCCGGCGGTCTCGCGGCGACCTGGTCCCCTTCCTGGACGCCGTGCTCGGCGCCGGAGTGGACATCATCCAGCTGCGCGAGAAGGGCCTGGAGGCCGGGGAGGAACTCGGGCTGCTCGAGGTGTTCGCCGACGCGTGCCGACGGCACGGCCGCCTGCTGGCGGTGAACGACCGGGCCGACGTGGCGCTCGCGGCGGGTGCCGATGTGCTGCACCTGGGCCAGGACGACCTGCCGGTGCCGGTCGCGCGGGCCATCCTGGGCCCCGGGCCGGTGATCGGGCGGAGCAGCCACAGCCCGGCCCAGGCGGACGCGGCCGCCGCCGAGCCGGGCGTTGACTACTTCTGCGCCGGGCCGGTGTGGACCACGCCCACCAAGCCCGGACGCCCGGCGACCGGCCTGGGCCTGCTGGGCCACGTGGCGCAGTCGGCGCCCGCCCGTCCCTGGTTCGCGATCGGCGGCATCAGCCTGGCCCGGCTCGACGAGGTGCTGGCCACTGGCGCCACCCGCGTGGTCGTCGTCCGGGCCATCACCGAGGCCGACGACCCGGCCGCCGCCGCGGGATCGTTCGCCCGGCGGCTACGCCCGGGGGGGAACGGGGGGGCGGGTAGCCCCCCCGTGCGCGGGGGGATCTCGGGGGGTCGTCCCCCCGGGGCATACTGAAATATGCGGATCGCCGGGGTGGAATCGACAGACCTGTTCGTAGGGACCGCGCAGCGCCCGCTGCAGGTCATGCGGGTGACGCTGGAGAATGACGGGCCAGGCAGTGCCCCGGACGCGGCGGCCACCGTGTACGTGCAGGGGCCGGGAGTGAGAGACCCGGGTCCGTTCGGAATCACGGGTTTGAACCTGGGCGAACGGAAAGACTTTGAAATCCCGGTCGAGATCGCCGCGCCCTATCAGCCCGGCAGCACGCGCCGGGTCACGGTGACGGTCGAGACCGAGTCGGGGCGGACCCAGGCCGAGGCGGACATCACTGTGGCCGAGCCGGGCTGGACGATGTGGATGGTCAGCCATTTCCACTACGACCCGGTGTGGTGGAACACCCAGGGGCAGTTCGCCGAGGCCCGGCTCAGCCTGCCCGACGAGGACGGCCATATGCCCGACGTCAGGGCCGCTTTCGAGCTGGTCAGCGCGCACCTGGACAAGGCCAGGAAGGACAACGACTACAAGTTCGTGCTGGCCGAGATCGACTACCTGAAGCCGTACTTCGACGCCTTCCCCCAAGACCGGCACGACCTGCGCGCGCTGCTGGCCGAGGGCCGGGTGGAGATCGTCGGCGGCAACTACAACGAGCCGAGCACCAACCTGATCAGCCCCGAAGCCATCATCCGCAACGCGGTGTACGGGATCGGGTTCCAGCGGGACGTGTTCGGCGGCGACCCGAGGTCGGCGTGGATGCTCGACGTGTTCGGGCACGACCCGGGCTACCCGGGCCTGATGGCGGCGGCCGGGCTGACCTCGTCGGCGTGGGCGCGCGGTCCGTTTCACCAGTGGGGGCCGTCCGGCGCCGAGGGCGGCAACGGGCGGATGCAGTTCAGCACCGAGTTCGAGTGGATCTCACCCGACGGCCGCGGGCTGCTCACGGCCTACATGGCCCACCACTACGGCGCGGGCTGGCGGCTGCACACGCTGCCGGACCTGCAGGCCGCCGAGGCCGAGGCATACGGGCAGTTCCGGGCGCTGGCGCAGGTCGCAGCGACCCGGAACGTGCTGCTGCCGGTCGGCGCAGACCACGTCATCCCGGCCCGGTGGGTGACCGACATCCACCGGAACTGGAACCAGCGATACGTGTGGCCCCGGTTCACCACGGCCGTGCCGCGCGAGTTCTTCGCCGCGGTCCGCGCGGAAGCCGGTTCCGCGGGCGCCGCCGGCGCGTGGATCACGCCGCAGACCCGGGACATGAACCCGGTGTACACGGGCAAGGACGTCTCCTACATCGACACCAAGCAGGCCCAGCGCGCGATCGAGACCGCGGTCAGCGAGGCCGAGCGGCTCGGCACGCTGGCCTGGCTGGCCGGAGCGCCGTTCCCGCACGCGGCGCTGGACAAGGCGTGGCGGCTGCTGGCCTACGGGGCCCACCACGACGGCATCACCGGGGTCGAGTCCGACCAGGTGTACCTGGACCTGCTGGGCAGCTGGCGGGAGGCGTGGGAGCTGGGCTCCGGCGCGCGCCGGGATGCCGTGGCCGCTCTTTCGGCCTCTGGCCCTCCGGGGTCCGGGGGACGGGCGGGGCTTGCGGTCCGGGTGTTCAACGGGCTGGCCCGGCCGCGGGACCAGATGGCCACCGTCACCGTGCCGGTGCCGGAAGACGGCAGCCGCTGGGTGGAGCTCCGCGACGACGCCGGGTACCCGGTGCCGGCCCTGGCCGAGGGCGTTCTGCGACGCGAGGACGGGTCGCTGGCCGAGGTGACGCTCACGTTCCCGGCCCGCGGCGTGCCCGCCCTCGGCTACCGCGCCTATCAGGTCATCCCCGCGGAGGACCAGGAGTCCGCCGCGGAGTGGCACGAGGTCAGCACGGGGTCCGGCGCCATCGAGAACGGCCGGTACCTGGTCACCGCGGATCCGGCGCGGGGCGGGACGGTCAGCGTCACCGACAAGCGCACCGGGGCCAGCGTCCTCGCCGGGCCCGGCAACGAGCTGATCATCCAGGATGAATACGCGCAGCATCCCCGGCACGGGGAGGGCCCGTGGCACCTGTCGCCGAAGGGACCGGGGACGGGCTCGTCGTCGGTCCCGGCCACGGTGCGGGTGGAACGGTGCCCGGCCGGAGCCCGGCTGGTCGCCTCGTTTGCGCTCGACGGGCTCGAGGTAATCCAGGAGACGGTGCTGTGGGAGGACGCGGAGCGGGTCGAGTTCCGCACCCACGTCGACGGGTACCGCGAGAAGGACCGGCTGCTGCGGGTCCGCTTCCCGGCCGACGTGCCCGGCGGGCTCCCGGTGTACCAGACGGCGACGGCGGTGATCGGCCGGTCGTTCGGGGCGGCGGACGTGGATTCGGCGGACCACTGGTACACCCTGGACAATCCGGCCCATCAGTGGTTCGGGCTCGGCTCGACGGCGCGGGTCCGGACCGGCAGCTCCGGCGGACCGGTCCAGGCCATCGGGGTGGCCGAGGTGATCTGCCCCGACAGCCCGGACGGCCCGCTGCGGGAGGTGATCCGCGACCTCATGGTGGCGCTGGCCGCGGCCGGGGTGACCGCGACCTGCAGCCAGGCCGGCGGATCGAGGTACGGCGGGCTCGACGCCGACTCCAACCTGCCCGACGTCAGGATCGCGGTCGGCGGGCCGGACGTGAACGCGTTTACCGCCGAGGTCTTGTCGGCCACGGGGCCGGGATCCGCGCTGGCCGACGGGGCGGCGCGGCTGTGGGTGCCCGCGGCGCGCAGCCGCGCGGAGGCCTTCGCGCCCAGTGCCGATGTGCGCGGGGTATCCGACCTGCCGGTGCTGATCGTGACGGGCAGCGGACCCGGCGGGCTGGCCGCGGCGGTCACCACCCTGGCCGAGGACCTGGCCGACGCCCTGGTCGAGGGGCTCGGGGAAACCGGCGACGCCGCTTCGTCCGCAGGAGAGGCGCTGCTCGCGGACCGGTCGGTGGCGCTACTGAACCGGGGCACCCCGGGCGGCGTGGTCACCCCCGACGGGACGTTGCACATGTCGCTGATGCGCTCGTGCAGCGGGTGGCCGTCCCGGATCTGGATCGACGGGGATCCCCGGACCGCGCCGGACGAGAGCAGTTTCGCCTGGCAGCACTGGAGTCACACCTTCGAGTACGCGCTGGCCGCGGGCGCGGGCGACTGGCGCGCGGCGGGCTTGCAGGCCAGCGCCGAGGACTACAACCACGACCTGATCGCGCTGGCGGGCGGCTCCGGTGAGGACACGGCACCCGGGGCGAGCCTGCTGTCTGTGGAGCCGGCCAGCGTCACGCTCAGCGCGGTGAAGCCGCGCGGCAACCCGCTCGCTTCGGGGCGGAGCGCGGCGGGCGCGGCGGCTGCCGCGGCGGGCGGGGCCGTGGCGGGTGAGACCGAGGTCACCGTGCGGCTGCGGGAAACCAGCGGGCAGTCCACGACGGCGCGGGTCCGGCTGGCCCAGCCGGTCTCCGCGGCGTGGCTGACCGACCTGCTCGAGGAGACTGACGGCGCGGCCCTGCCCCTGGTAGACGGCGCGGTTATGGTCGACATGCCGGCCTTCGGCACGGTCACCCTGGTCCTGCGGACGGGCTCGCGGGCCGCCGGAGAAGGCGTCCTGACCGCAGTCGAACCGGTCCAGCCGGTCTACACGCGATACTGGCTGCACGGGAAGGGCCCGGCGCCGGCCGGGAACCTCCCGGTAGCCGTCCACTTCTCCCCCGCCCGGGTCGCCCTGGCCGAGCCGGGCGAGGCCGGCCTGCTCACGCTGACCGTGGGCTGCGGGCCCGAGCCGGCCTCGGGCACGGTCGAGCTCGTCGTGCCCGACGGGATCACCATCACCACCGAGCCGGACCTACGCTACGAGCTGACGCCCGGCGGGTACGCGGCCTGGGACCTGACCGTGCGGGCCGCGCCGGGGACCGATCCCGGGCGCTACTTCGCGGCGGCGCGGATCCGTGACGATCATGGCCACGTCCTCGAGGACACGGCCATGATCGCGGTGGGCGAGCGCCGCTGGCCCGACCCGGCGCTGCCGCCCGAGGAGGCCCTGGAGGTGATGCAGGCCGACTTCATCGCGGCCGCGGCCGAGGTGGAACTGGCCGTGCTCACCCCGGAGCTGCGGCTGACGCCGGGCAGCCGGGACGAGGTACTGCTCACCGTGACCACCCAGCTGGCCTGCGAGGCGCACGGCGAGGCGCAACTGGTGTCGCCGTTCGGCACCTGGGCCCTGTTCTCGGCGCCCGCGCAGGGCTTCAGCGTCACGGCGCGGGAGCCCGCGATGCTGCGCTTCGGGGTCACCGTGCCCGCCACGGCGCGGCCCGGGACCCGATCGTGGGCGCTGGTCAAGGTGATGTACTTCGGCCGGGTCCGGTACAGCCAGGCCATACCGATCAGCATCGTCGCCGTCTAGAAGCCACTACGCTGTCGGCGAACAATGTACGGTGATTCTAGGGGACTCGGCCCCTTACTCACTTCCAGCGTGCGAACTCTTGAGGATCTATGCAGTCCGCCACCGCTCTGCTCGCCGGCAACCTGCCCGCGGAGCCGAATAGCTTCATCGGCCGCGATCGTGACCTCGCTGAGCTGGCCAAGCTGCTCACCGAGGTGCGCGCGCTGACCCTGAGCGGCCCCGGCGGCATCGGCAAGACGCGGCTTGCCGTGCGGCTGGCCCGTGACGTGATCGGCTCGGCCGGGTGGGCAGACGGGACCGAGGTCGGGAGCACCGTAGGCGGGGCCGAGCTTGACGAGGCGTGGCTGGTGGAGCTGGCCGACTGGCGCGGGCAGACCGCACAGCGCGTGGCCGCCACCGTCGGCGTGCGCGAGGAGCCGGGCGTACCGCTGGCGCAGACGCTGGCCGAGGCGCTGCGCTCCCGGCGCATGCTGCTCGTGCTCGACACTTGCGAGCATCAGGTCGGTGACTGCGCCACGCTGGTCCAACTGCTGCTGGCCCGGTGCCCGTGGCTGCGGATCGTGGCTACCAGCCGTGAGCCGCTCCGGGTCCGCGGCGAGACGATCTGGCGGGTGCAGCCGCTGGACCTGCCGCCCGACGACGCGGTCGGCGACGAACTGGCCGGGCACGAAGCCATCCGGCTGTTCGCGGCGCGCGCGGCGGGCGCCCGGCCCGGCTTCAGGCTGACCGAAGCCAACGCGGCCGCGGTGGCCCGGCTGTGCCGGACGCTGGACGGCATCCCGCTGGGCATCGAACTGTCAGCGGCCCGGGTACGGGCGCTGTCGGTCGAGCAGATCGCCGACCGGCTCCGGGACCGGTTCCAGTTGCTCGACTCGGGCGACCGGACGGCGCCGCCCCGGCAGCAGACGCTGCGAGCCACCGTGGACTGGAGCTACGAACTGCTGGACGAGGCCGAGCAGATGCTGCTGCGCCGACTGGCCGTATTCTCCGGCTGGAACCTGGACATGGCCGAGCAGGTCTGCTCCGACGAGGCCATCCCAGCTGACGCGGTGCTCGATCTGCTCATCTCGCTCATCGACAAGTCACTGGTCGTGCTGGACGGCGAGACGGCCGGTGACGCCCGGTACCGCCTGCTCGACACGATCAGGGAGTACGCCGTCGAGCGGCTGGTCGCCGCGGGCGAGGAGTCCCTCCTGTTCCTGCGGCATCGTGACTGCATCCTGGCCCTGGTCGAGGACACCGCCCGCCGGATGTTCCGCCGCGGCGACCCGCCCTGGACGGTGCGGCGGGCGATCTTCCGCCGCGGCATCGCCGAATTCGGCAACTTCCGGATCGCGCTGGCCACATCGCTGAGCCACGGGCACACCGCCGAGGGCCTGCGGCTGTGCACCGGCCTGCTGAACATGTGGGTCCCGCATGGCGATCAGCGGGAGGCGGCCACCTGGTTCGACCGGTTCCTGGTCCAGGAGGGCGGCGAGGTCTCGCCGCAGGTCCGCGGGCGGGCCCTGGCCGGCCGTGCCGACATCGCCTTCGACCTGCAGGACTACGACACGCTGCTGCGCAGCGCCGAGCAGAGCCTGGAGATCAGCCGCGCGTGCGGAGATGCCTTCACCGTGCCGACCGCGTTGCGGACGCTGGGCCAGGGCGCCCTGCGGGCGGGCCGGTTCGCCGACGCCACCGCCCTGATCGACGAGGCCATCGAGGCAGCCGACGCGGCAGGTAACGACTGGGAGGCGGGACTCACGCTCGCGGCCAAGGCCGCCATCGCGGTCCGCCAGAACACACTGAAATCGGCACAGCGGTCGTACGAGGCCGCGCTGGAGGTGCTGAGCGACAACAACCGCTGGGGGGTGGCCCAGATCCAGTACGGGCTGGGCACCCTGGCCCGCGCCCGGGGCGATGCCGACATGGCGCTGCGGCACTTCGAAGACGCCGCGGAGATCTTCCGTGAAGTGGACGCCTGGATCGAGATCGCCCGCTGCCTGGCCGGGGTCGGCTGGATCGCGCTGGCCGGCGGCGACCTAGAGCTGGCCCGGGCCCGGCTGGCCGAAGGCCTGCGGATCAACCAGGCCTGCGGTCAGCGGCTGGGCATTGCCCGCGGGCTGGAGGCGTTCGCGGCCCTGGCCGCGGCCCGACAGCAGCCCGAGCAGGCCGCCCGGCTGGCCGGAGCCGCCACCCAGCTGCGGGAGTCGCTGGGTCAGCCGACCGGCATCGGCTCCCGGGTCGAGGCGCTGCTCGAGCTGGCCCGCGACCGGCTCGGCGTGGCGGCGGCCGCCGCGCTGTTCGCCGAGGGCCGCGAGATGACGGCCGACGACGCGGTCGGCGACGCGCTCAGCTCGCACATCGAGACGGCCGCCGGGCTCCCCGCCAGCCCGGCGCATGCGGGGGCCAAGGACCCCGCCAGGCCCGGCGAGGCGGCCTGGGCCGACCCGACCCGGCTGGGCTCGGCCAGGTCGGCCAGCCCGCTCACCGCGCGCGAGCACGAGATCGTGGTCCTCATCGCCCGGGGCCTGTCCAACCGCCAGATCGCCGACGAGCTGGTGATCAGCCCGGCTACCGCGGCGCGTCACGTGGCCAATATCTTGTCCAAGCTCGGCTTCACGTCGCGTACACAGGTTGCCTCATGGGCCGCGCGGCACGAGCTGCCCAGCTAACCAGCATGCGTATATGTGCACGCGGTCCGGGCTCGATCCCGAACCAAGATGCACGTGGCCATGCATAGTTCGGTGCATGTGCACGCGGGTCGGCCCGGCGTAGCGTTCTATCGTCGCTAAAGCACGGCAGCCGCTGGTTCCCAAGGGGGGGTGGGAACCAGTAAAGCCCCGCCTCGGCGGCCGGGCGGGTCCCGGCTCCACGCCAGGACCCGCCTGTTGTTGCACCCAGCGGGAGGTTCTGGTGGAACTCGAGATCAGTGCCGGAGCAGGCATCGAGGCGAATCCGCGGACGCCGGACGCGCCGCAGCGGGCGGTGACCGAGCATATCCTGGCGCTCGCCGACCAGGCCGGATACGGAGCCGCGCTCATCGACGCGGCGGCCCAGGGCCACTTCGAGGCCGCCGTGATCACCTGGCCGCAGTTCGCGCAGATGGTCCGCGCGGCGGCACGCGGCCTGTCCCGGCGCGGTCTGCGGGAGGCCGACACGGCGGGGATCTTCGTCGACGACGCGCTCAGTCACGCGGTGGCGGTACACGCCGTCCGGGCGGCCGGGGCCATCGCCGCGCCGGTTCGCCCGGCGCAGTCCGCGGCAGACGTCGCCGCCCAGCTCAAGGAACGCCGGGCCCGGCTGCTGATCACCTCGACTGGGCTGGCCGACCTGGCCATCCAGGCCGCCGAGCGCTCCTGGGTACGGCAGGTGTACGCGTTCGGCGAGGCCGAGGGCACCACGCCGTTCGGCTCCCTGCTGCAGACCCCGCGACACGGCCAGCTCCAGGCCAACGGCACCACCAGTCACAACGGCAGCAACGGCCGCAATGGCAGTAACGGCCATGCCCGCGGACCGGCGCCGGTCGGCAATGCCGACGGACCGGCACAGGCGCAGGCCCCCGACCTGTCCGGGCTCGCACCGGACGGGCTCGCACCGGACGGGCTCGGGCCGGATCGGGCGGCCCCACAGCTGATCCGCCGACCGGTACCCCAGCTGACCCGCCGGGACGTGGTGGTGGCGGCCCCGCCCTGCGGCGATCCGGAGGCCTACACCTCGCTGCTGGACCTGGCCCTGGCGGCCGGCGCCACCATCGTGGCGGCCCCGCTGGCCCAGGTCACGGCCGCGGTCGGCGTCTACAAGGGCACCGCCGCGATCGTGCCTCGCGGGACGGACGTGCCCGGGCTGCCCACGGGGCGGGTCCTGGCCGTGGGCTAGAGCTTGGGCGAGCGGCCGCAAGCATGGCGGCGGGGCGCCAGCGGTCAGCACACTGGTCGCAGTGATCCCGCTCGCCCCTCGGATCACACGCGTGCGATGAACCCAACCAGTGGTTGTCGCATTCCGATGGCTCTTTCTGTACCCCGGCGTCGGACCCACCACACCGATGACCGGTCCGGCGCGAAGCCACGGGAGCTGGAACGATGAGTTACGGGCGGGCCGGGAGTCCAAGCTCTCGAGGCCAGCGGGAGGAGGAACATGAAGACCGAGACGTTGCAGGTGCCGGGCGCATCGCTGTACTACGAGGTGCGGGGCTCTGGGCCGGTGCTGCTGATGATCCCGGGCGGACCGATGGACGCCGACGGGTTCAAGGACATTGCCGATCTGCTCGCCGACGACTACACGGTCGTGACGTATGACTGCCGCGGCAACTCGCGAAGCCCGATGCAGGGATCGTGGGATGACCTGACGGTCGGGCTGTTTGCCGACGACGCCCACCGGCTGCTGGACGCGGTGGGCACTGACCAGGCCGACGTGCTCGGCTCGAGTGGCGGCGCGACGTACGCCCTGGATCTCGTGGCCAGGTATCCGGGCCGGGTGCGCACGCTGGTCGCGCACGAGCCGCCCGTGTCGGAGCTGCTGCCGGACGCCGCGCGGTACCACGCGCTGAACGAGCAGATCGGCGAGATCTACCGCAGCGAGGGCACGTTCGCGGCCCTGCAGATGTTCACGAAGGGCGTCGGCTTCGGCAACGGCGGTCCGTCCGCGCGGAGCGAGCAGACGCCGGAAGACGCGGCGGCGGGGGCGCGGATGGGCGCCAACCTGGAGCTGTTCGCCGGACGGCTGATCCCGATCATCGGCAACTACGAGCCGGATCTGGCGGCGCTGCAGCGAAGCTCGACCCGCATCGTAGTGGGCGTGGGCGATGAGTCGACGCCGGAGCAGATGGTCTACCAGACCGCGCACGCGCTGGCCGAGCGGCTCGGCGGCCAGCCCGCGCAATTCCCCGGTGGCCATGGCGGATTCGGCAGCCATCCCGAGGGGTTCGCCGCCAGGCTCCGCGAGGTACTGGCGGACGGCCAGTACTGAGTGGCCGCAAGGGCTCGTGACGTCAGGGGATAACCGGAGCGGTCGCCGGGCCGGGCGGCCAGTCAGCCGGACGCGATCGCGGGCTCTTCCTCCGGGACTTCGGCGCGCTGCGGCACGCGCTTCCTGGTACGGATGAGGGCCACGATCACCAGCAGGCTGGCCGCGTTGAGGATCGCCGCGAGGCCGAAGGCGGCCGCCATGCCGTGCGCTAGCACGTGCTGCAGCTGGGCCGCCGCGGTCAGGCCCGGCAGCGGATGCTCAGCCGCGTTCCGGCTCGCGGTGCCGAACACGGCGACCAGGACGGCTAGGCCGAGCGCGCCGCCGACCTGCTGCATCACGTTCACCATGCTCGAGGCGGCCCCGGAGTCCGCGGGCGCGACGCCAGCCAGCGACGCCGTGGTCAGCGGCACGAACACCAGGCCCATCCCGATGCCCAGGAGCATCATCGGGCCGAACACCCCGGACCAGTAGTCGGTCGCGGGCGAGACGCGCGACAGCCAGGCCAGCGAGACGATGGCCGGCAGCATCCCGGCGACCATGAGCGGCTTGGCGCCGAGCCGCGGCATCAGCCGGGGCGCCGTGCGCGACATCACGAACAGCGCCGCAGTCAGCGGCAGGAAGGCCACGCCCGCGCGCAGCGGGCTGAAGCCCATGACCCGCTGCAAGAACTGGGTGAGGAAGAAGAACACTCCGAACAGCCCGGCGAGCAGCAGCAGCCGGGCAATGAAGGAGCCCGACCGGCTGGCGTCGGCGAACAGGCGAAGCGGGGTGATCGGCTGGCGGGCCCTGGACTCGATGGCCAGGAAGCCGGCCAGCAGCACCGCGGCGGCGCCGAACGCGGCCAGCGTCAGGTGATCTCCCCAGCCGCTGGCCGCGGCCCGGACGAATCCGTACACGAGCGAGGCTACGCCGGCGGTGGACGTCACGGCGCCGGCCAGGTCGAACCGGCCCGCCTGGCGCGGGGTCTCGGCCACGAACAGCGGCGCGATCGCTACCACGGCGATCCCGATCGGCACGTTGATGAACAGCACCCAGCGCCAGGACAGCCACTCGGTGATCACGCCGCCGAGCACCAGGCCGAGGGACGAGCCGCCGGTGATCACGCCCATGTAGATGCCGAGCGCGCGGGTCCGCTCCCGGCCCTCGGGAAAGCTGCTCACGATCAGGGCGAGCACGGCCGGGGCGGCCAGCGCGCCGCCCGCGCCCTGCACGGCCCGGGCGGCTAGCAGCATGCCGGCCGAGGTGGAGAGCCCGCCCGCCAGTGAGGCGAGGGTGAACAGGCCGATGCCGGCCAGGAACACGCGCCGTCGGCCCAGGATGTCACCCGCCCGGCCGCCGAGTAGCAGCAGCCCGCCGAACGTCAGCGTGTAGGCGTTCATGACCCAGGACAAGCTGGTCGGGGAGAAACGCAGGCTGGTCTGGATGTGCGGCAGCGCGATGTTCACCACCGTCGCATCGAGGATGATCATGAGCTGGGCGCTGAGCATGATGGCCAGGGCCACGCCCGCCCGGCTCGAAGCGCTGGCCGCACCGATATCCGCATCACGGGTACGCAAAGAAGACAACATGCCTCCATGGCGATCTGGATCCCGGGCGCTCGGCGGCGCGGGGACCCTGAGGAACCGTCGGAAGACCTCTGGCGGCTGACATACCGCTGGCCGGGCGGTACGATCAGGAATGAAGCGGAGGTCTACTCCGGTTACTATACGGAGGCAGCCTCCGTTTTGCAACCTCATTATGAGCGACCGGGACCATGACCAGACCACCTGACCAGCCAACAGCGCGGCCGGCCGAGCAGTTGCGCGCCGACGCGCGGCAGAACCATGCCCGGCTGATCACCGCCGCCACCGCGGCCTTCACGGAAAAGGGCGCCGACGCGCCGCTGGAGGACATCGCCCGGCGAGCCGGCGTCGGCATCGGCACGCTCTACCGCCACTTTCCCAGCCGGCTGGACCTGCAGGCAGCCGTCTTCCGCACCCAGGTCCGCGCCATCTGCGAGCAGGGCGACGCGCTGCTCGCGACCGATGGGCCCGGGGAGGCTTTCGGCACCTGGCTTCGCGCCCTGGCCGGCTATCTGGTCATCAAGCGCGGCCTGTCGCGCGCGCTGATCGACGCGGTCGGCGCCGAGTCCGAGCTGATCACATCCTGCTGGATGGCCATGCGCGAGACCACCGAGCGGTTGCTGGTGAACGCGCAGCGGGCCGGGGCCATCCGGGAGGATGTCACCGCCCTGGACGTGATGCGACTGGTCCACGGGGTCGCGGTGAGCTCGGAGAAGGAGCCGAGCCGGGCCGATCTGCTGCTGACCGTCACCCTCGACGGCCTGGCGGCCAAGCCAGCCTGACGGCCACGACTGCCACGCCTGCCACGCCTGCCACGAGAAAGACTCAGAAGTCCGGCGGGCGGTTCTCGTAGGGAGTACTGAGGACGACGGTGGTCCGGGTGGATACCCCGCCCAGGGTTCGGATCTGGTACAGCAGATCCTCCAGCGCGGTCGGCGAGGCGACCCGTACCTTGAGGATGTAGTTCTCGTCTCCCGCGACACTGTGGCAGGCCTCGATGGCCGTCAGGTGCTGCAGCCGCTGCGGCAGGTCATCCGGGGCGGCGGCGTCGAACGGCTTGACCGACACGAAGGCGGTCAGCGGGAGCCCGACGTCCTCCGGGTCGAACATCGCGGCGTAGCCCTTGATCACGCCGTCCTGCTCGAGTCTGCGCACCCGCTGGTGCACCGCCGAGACCGAGAGGCCGGCTTGGCGGGCCAGTTCGGTGAAGCTCATCCGGCCGTTGCGGGCCAGCAAGGACACGAGCTTGCGGTCGATCTCCTCCACGTGGTCACGTTAGCGCCATGGCTTCACCCCGGAGCCATAACAATATAACGGAATGGTCTCGGCGTTTACGGAATGTAACATCGCCGTTCGGGCTCTAACCGGCCCGCTGGCCGGAAGTTACGCTGCGACCATGGCACAGATCATCACGGACCACGTAGAAAAGACCTACGCCGGGGCCTGTCGCCGGCGCGGTCGGCACCAGCGGCCTGCCCGTGCGAGACTGTAGGGATGCAGCGGAACCCGGAAGAACTCTACGAACTCGGTCCCGCCGCGCCTGATATCGCGGATGCGCCGATGTTGCACTACCTTGAGGGCTTCATCGACGCGGGCAACGCCGGCCGCCTGCTCGCCGAGCACCTGCTGAGCACTCTCCCCCACGAGACGGTGGCGCGGTTCGATGCGGACCGGCTCATCGACTACCGGTCCCGGCGCCCGCTGATGATCTACGACAACAGCCACTGGGAGAGCTACGAGGCGCCCGAGCTTGCCCTGCACCTGCTGCGCGACCAGCACGAACGCCCCTTCCTGCTGCTGACCGGGCCCGAGCCCGACCACGAGTGGAAGCTGTTCACCGACGCGGTCCTGGACCTGACCGGACGGCTCGGCGTCGGCCTGGCGGTCGGCTTCCTGGGCATCCCGGCCGGAATGCCGCATACGCGGCCGCTGGGCGTGATCGCGCACGGAACCCGCGACGACCTGATCAGCGCGCACCAGCGCCTGCCGAGCCGGATCCAGCTGCCCGGCAGCGCCGCCGCCCTGCTCGAGCTGCGGCTCGGCGAGACGGGCCGGGACGCGCTCGGCTTCGCCGTACAGGTGCCGCACTACCTGGCCCAGGCCGTCTATCCCCCGGCCGCGCTGGCCCTGCTGGGCTCGGTGGTCACGGCCACCGGGCTCGGGCTGCCCGACGCCGAGCTCCGTGAGGCCTCGGCCCGGACGAACGAGGCGATCGAACGGCAGGTCGCCGAGTCGGCCGAGGTGGCCGAGCTGGTCCGCGCGCTGGAGCAGCAGTACGACACGGCGGCGGAAACCGACGGCGCCCGAGGCGGTGACCTCGACCAGGGAGCTAGCCTGCTGGGCGAGGGTGAGTCCATGCCCACCGCCGACGAGCTCGCGGCCCAGTTCGAGCGGTTCCTGGCCGAGAACCAGGGCCGCATCGATCCGCCGGGACCGCGGACCACCGAGGGCCCGGACAGCTAAGCGGGGCGGCCATCGTCGTGGCGGCCGCAGTGCTCTGGCCTAGCCGACGACGAGCAGCTCTCGCGGAGTGTTGTTGAGCCGCTCGCAGCCGCTGGCGGTACAGACCACGATGTCCTCGATCCGCGCCCCGTTCGGGCCGGGGTAGATCCCGGGCTCCACCGAGAACGCCATGCCCGGCTCGAGCACCTCGCCGTTGCCGGCCACAATGTACGGGTCCTCGTGCGCCTCCAGCCCGATCCCGTGCCCGGTCCGGTGGAAGAACGCGTCACCGTACCCGGCCACGGTGATCGGCTCGCGCGCGGCGGCGTCGATCGACTCCGCCGTCACCCCCGGACGCACCGCGGCGCAGGCGGCCTCCTGGGCGTCGTAGAGCACCTTGTAGTAGGCGGCGAACTCGGCGGGCGGCTCGCCGATCGCGTAGGTCCGGGTGCTGTCCGAGCAGTATCCGGACGGCATCGTGCCGCCGA
This sequence comes from uncultured Actinomycetes bacterium, assembly GCA_963834685.1. Taxonomy (GTDB): domain Bacteria; phylum Actinomycetota; class Actinomycetes; order Streptosporangiales; family Streptosporangiaceae; genus Palsa-504. The sequence goes on from CAWICW010000024.1 coordinate 36,018, forward strand.
TGTCCACGACCACCGCGTCGCCGGGCTCCAGGACCCGGTCCGACACCTCGTGGTGCGGGCTGGCGGCGTTAGGCCCGGAGGCCACGATCACGAAGTCCACCGTGGCGTGCCCCTCAGCCAGGATGGCCTCGGTGATCGCCGAGCCCACCTGGCGCTCGGTCAGCCCGGGCCGCAGCCAGCCGGGGACCCGCGCGTGCACCCGGTCGATGGCCTCCCCCGCCTCGCGCAGCGCCGCGACCTCGGCGGGAGTCTTCCTGATCCGCAGCGGCCGCAGCGCGCCGCTGGCCAGCCCCTGCCGCACGCCGGGCAGTGCGTCACGGAACCTCAGCACGAACAGGGCCCACATCCGGTCGGACACGCCGACGGCCGAGACGCTCCCGAGCAGGCCGCCCACCATGGCGAACGGGTCTGCTGTTTCCTCCCAGGCGACGATCTCCAGGCCGAGCGAGCCGGCCGGGGAGGCCTGCGCGGCGGGCAGCTCCAGCCGCGGCACGAACAGCGCCGGGTCGCCCTGCGCCGGGACGACCAGGCAGGTCAGGCGTTCCAGCTGCTTGGCGTCGTAGCCGGTGACGTAGCGCAGGTCCGGGCCGGGGGTCAGCAGCACGGCGTCCAGGCCGACGGCGCGCACGGAGTCGCGGACGAGTTCGAGGCGGCTGGCGGGGTACAGTTCCACGACTCCACCCTAAGACCGGGACACGGCGCTGAGAAACCGGCTCAGGGACGAGCCCAGTCCCCACCGCTCGCCGAGCTCCTTCAGCTCGTCGGCATCTGGCGGCACGGCGGGCAGCTGCCCGTTAACCGGGGGCAGCGGCGCGTTGTCCGCCACCTTGACGACCGACATGGCGATGTCCAGGTAGCCGCGGGCCTTCTCGAGCTTCTCCCGGCTGCCCCGCGGAAACCCGCCGTGCCCGGCGTCCAGCGCGGTGGTGATGCCCTCCACGCTGCCGAACGCCCGGATCAGCGCGCCCGCGGTCTTCTCCCCCACGCCCGGCACGCCGGGCAGGCCGTCGCTCGGGTCGCCGCGCAGCGCGGCGAAGTCGGCGTACGCGCGGCCCGGGATGTCGTACTTGGCGCTCACCGCCGCCTCGTCGATCACGTCGAGGTTGAGCAGGCCGCGGACGGTGTAGATGACCCGGATACCGCGGGCGTCGTCGACCAGCTGGAACAGGTCCCGGTCGCCGGTCACCACGTCGACCGGGTCGGGTGAGCGGGCGGCCAGGGTGCCGATCACGTCATCAGCCTCGAACCCCGGCTGCCCGGCGATGACCAGCCCCGAGGCCAGCAACACCTCCTCGATCAGCGGGACCTGCGCGGCCAGCGCGGCCGGGACCTCCTCGCCGCCGTCGGCGGCCAGGCGGTGCGCCTTGTAGGAGGGCACAGCCGCGACCCGGAAGGCCGGCCGCCAGTCCGCATCCCAGCACGCGACGAGCCGCGCTGGTTGCCGGGCCCGGACCAGCCGGGTGATCATGTCGAGCAGTCCGCGCACGGCGTTGACTGGCGTGCCGTCCGGTGCCCGGACCGTATCCGGGACCCCGAAGAACGCCCGGAAGTACAGCGAGGCCGTATCCAGCAACATCAGCGAGCCCACGCTGCCATCCTGCCACGCTGGCCAGTCGGCTCAGGACAACAGTACGACCTTGCCGTCCACGATCCTGATCTGTTTCTTGGGCAGCGGGCTGGGCGCCGGACCGGCCACCACCGCGCCGTTGGTGATCTTGAACCGGCTGCCGTGGCAGGGACAGTCGATGGTGCCGCCGGTCACCTCGTTGACCACGCAGCCCACGTGCGTGCACACCGCGCTGAACGCCCGGTACTGCCCGCGGGCGGGCTGAGTCACCACCACCCGCGCCGCGGTGAAGATCGTGCCGCCGCCCACCGGGATCGCCCCCGCGGCGCCGAGCACCACCTCTTTGGCCGCGGGCGCCTGCTTCGGCGCGGCGCTGCTCGGCATCGGGCCCGTCGATGCCGGGCCGGCTGAGGGGCCCATGGCCATGGCCGACGGCGCCGCGGCGCCCTGCGGCGGCACCCCGGCCTCGTCGGCGGCGTAGGGCACGGCCGCAGTGCTGCAGCCGGCCAGCGTTCCGCCCAGGCCCGCCAGGCCCACCGCGCCGAGCAGCACCCCGCGCCGGGTCGGCTGGGACTCCCCCTGCCGAGATCTGGCAGTACCCATCTCCGGCATCGACCGTCCTTCGCTCGTCCGAGTGGAAATCCCCGCGGATCCACTCTGGCGGACCGCGGCGTGACCACGCCCGGTGACGGCCGGTCTTGTAATGGCCCCGTAAGCCTCCGTTAAGGCTGGGTGGGCGTAGGCAGTCCGGGCGTGCTCTCGGGCCAGCGGGCGACCAGCGCGCGGATCCGGTCCGCAGCCTGCGGCAGGGTCAGGCCACGGCCGACCGCCACCCCCAGCAGGTAGGCGGTCAGCGGGGCGGCCGGCCGGTCCACGGCGTGGGCCACGTCCCGCGCCAGGTCCAGCACGGCCTTGGTCTCCGCGGTGCTCAGCGGGCCCGGATCGAGCCCGAGGTCACCGCCGACCGCCGCCGTCCACTGCTCCAGGATGCTCATGACCGTCAGCCTAGGGCCCGGGCAGCGTAGAGCCCAGGTTCAGGGCAGCAGCTCGCCGTCGGCCCGCAGGACCTGGCCGGTCGCTGCCTTTTAGAGATCCTCGATCGCTGAAGATATCGTCAGACCGTGAGGGGAACCGATCGGCACGAGCACGGCCCGGCGCCCGGCGCGGACGCGCGCTGGCTGTCCGGCGCGCTCGCGCTGATCCTGGCCTTCATGGCCGGCGAGGTGGTGGCGGGCCTGGCCGCGCACTCGCTGGCGCTGATCTCCGACGCCGCGCACATGCTGACCGACGCCGCGTCGATCGCGCTGGTGCTCGTCACCGCGCGGCTGGCCGCGCGGCCACCGATGGGCGGGTACACCTACGGGCTGAAGCGCGCCGAGATCCTGTCCGCCCAGGCCAACGGGATTACCCTGGTCCTGCTCGCGATCTGGCTCGGCTACACGGCGATCCGCCGTCTGGTGACGCCGCCCGTCGTGAACGGCGGGACGGTACTCGGCGTGGCGCTGGCCGGCGTCGCGGTGAACGTCGCCGCGGCGATGCTCATCGCGCGCGCCGGGGGCCGCGGCCAGCCGCGCAGCCTCAACCTGGCGGGCGCGTTCAAGCACGTCGTCACCGACCTGTACGCGTTCATCGCCACGGCGGTGGCCGGGCTGGTCATCCTGGTGGCCGGGTTCTACCGGGCCGATGCGATCGCCACTATGGTCGTGGTGGTGCTGATGCTGCAGGCGGGATCCGGGTTGCTCAAGGACTCGGGGCGGATCTTCCTCGAGGCCGCGCCGGCCGGGCTGCCGCCCGCCGCCGTGGGCGCGGCGATGGCCGACCGGCCGCATGTGTGCGAGGTCCACGACCTGCACATCTGGGAGATCACCTCGGGCCTGCCCGCCGCTTCCGCACACGTGCTGGTCGCGCCGGGCTCGGACTGCCACGCGGTGCGGGCCGACCTCGAGGCCTTCCTGTCCCGCGAGTACGGCATCACCCACGCGACCCTCCAGGTCGACCACGCGGCCTCGCCGTCCAGCCCGGCCGCGGTGGTCCGGGGCGTCCCTGAGGCCGAACCGCACTGTGACGACGCGCACGGCCCCGCCTACCGCCCCGGCGACGCATAACGGCTACGGCGCCCAGCCGCGCGCCCGGTCCAGGTCCTCGGGCGTGTCACAGTCCAGCCAGGGCGGCGGCTCGCCCGGCGCGGGGGCCAGGCGGACCAGGACCGGAGCGAGCGGGCCGAGCAGGCCGCCCAGCGAGGTCCCCTGGTAGCCGACCACCGCGCGCCGCAGGATCTGCGTCTGCCAGCAGCCGGCCAGCCACTGCGGCCGCCCCGCTTCGTCGGCGAGCACCGCGCCGTGCCGCCCGGCGGCTGCCCGGTGCAGCGCGGCGAGATGAGCGGGCCGCAGGAACGGCAGGTCGGCGGCGAGCACCGCCACCCAGGGCGGCGACGCCTCGGCGAGCCCTCGCCGCAGCGCGGGTACCGGCCCGGCGCCCGGCGGCTCCTCGCAGGCGAACGACACCCCGTCCAGTCCGGGTCTCTCCGGCCCGACCACGACGATCTGCCGGGCCCCGGCCTCGGTCCCGGCCGCCACTACCGCGCCGATGAGAGTGCGGCCGCCGACTACCAGGCCGGGCTTATCACGCCCGCCGAGCCTGGTCCCCCTGCCGCCAGCGAGAATAATCACGCCGAACGGACCCGGGCTCACACGGTCGTCGCCCGTTCGAGCCGCGGGTGGCATCGCGCCGGCAACCGCTAGTCAGCCGCCGATGGCGGACATGGGGCGGTCAGGCTGCAGGAAAGACGGGTCGTTGATGCCGTGGCCCGGCAGCTTCACCGCGACCGCCCGCCGCCACCGGTCCGCGAGGTCGGCGTCGCTCGCGCCCGCCCGCAGCGGGTTGCGCAGGTCGCTCTCGGTCCGGGCGAACAGGCAGTTCCTCACCTGGCCGTCGGCGGTCAGCCGGACCCGGTCGCAGTTGCCGCAGAACGGCCGGGTGACCGAGGCGATCACGCCGACCCGGGCCGGGCCGCCGTCCACCAGGAACGCCTCGGCGGGCGTCGAGCCGCGCTTATGCGGGTCGTCGGGGGTAAGAGAGAACTCGCGGCCGAGCGCGGCCAGGATCTCGTCCGCGGTCACCATCTCGGCGCGCTTCCAGCCGTGCTGCGCGTCCAGCGGCATCTGCTCGATGAAGCGCAGCTCGTAGCCGTGATCGAGGCAGAACCGCAGCAGCGGCGCGGCCTCGTCGTCGTTGAGGTCGCGCATCAGCACCGCGTTGACCTTGACCGGGGTCAGGCCCGCCTCGGCCGCGGCGGCCAGTCCGTCCAGCACGTCGGGCATCCGGTCCCGCCGGGCCAGCTTGCGGAACGTCTCCGGCCGCAGCGTGTCCAGCGACACGTTGATCCGGTCGAGCCCGGCGGCGTGCAGCGCCGCCGCGGTGCGGGCGAGGCCGATCGCGTTGGTGGTGAGCGAGATCTCCGGGCGCGGGTCCAGCTCCGCGGTCCGCGCGATGATCCGGGCCAGGCCCCGGCGCAGCAACGGCTCGCCGCCGGTGAACCGGACCTCGCGGACGCCGAGCAGTTCGACCGCGACCCGGATCAGCCGCACCACCTCGTCGTCGGTGAGCAGCTCGGGCGAGGGCAGCCAGTCGAGTCCTTCGGGCGGCATGCAGTACGCGCACCGCAGGTTGCACCGATCGGTGAGCGACACGCGCAGATCGGTTGCGACCCGACCGAAGGAGTCAGCCAGCATCGCCCTAGCCTATGCGCACTATCGGTCCCGGCTGATGCTTACCGGCGGACCATGCCGTAGGCGCGTTCGGCCCGGATGCTGACGACCAGCCGCCGGTCGCGGACCATGGCCGTTCGGTAGTCGTCCCAGTCAGGGTGTTCGCCCTGCACCGCGCGGTACAGGTCGATCAGTTCCTCGACGGCCGCGTCATCCGGATCGCGGGCCACCGCCGACAGTTCGGCGTGCCCGTCGACCACGACGTAGGACCAGAAGTCACCGCTGGTGACGTGGAAGCTGGCCCGCGGGTCGCGGCGCAGGTTGGCCGTCTTGGCCCGGTCGTCAGTGGTGGAGATCCGGATGGTCTGGGTCCCCGCGTCCCAGCCGTAGTTCACGTTGGACAGCTGCGGCCACCCGTCTTTCCTGAGGGTGACCAGCACGCCCCGGCGCTGCGCGCCGATCAGCTCGGCAAACCCGTCCTCGATCATGCCCCGTGAACAACATCCGTCTCTGCGATGTTCCGGTCCGCCCCGACGGCGCGCCGTTCGACCCGTGGGCCCGGGTGCACACCCGGCTGGGAGCCCGGATCGGGCCGGCCATCCCCCGCTCCCTGCACATCACCGGTACGGTCGGCGAGTGGGAGGCCTGGACCCGCATGGCGTTCCCGGAAACCGGGAACTACGTGTTTCCCGCGGGCCTGGCCCCGGTGTACATCGACCGGGACTGCGACCTCGGCGAGTACTGGGAACCGAACGTCTGGATCATCCATCAGGCGCGCCGCGGATAATGGCGGCCTGGAAGGGAGGAGTGCAGGTGACCTCGACTGATATCCCGTCGCTGCTGCGGCGCGGGGCCACGGCCGTGGCGGCCGGGCGGGTGGCGCTCGGCGTGACCGCCCTGGCCTGGCCGGCGGTCCCGGCCCGCCCGTGGGTGGGCGCGGCCGCGGATGACGTGGCGGCCCGGGTGTTCGGGCGCGCGCTGGGCGCGCGGGATCTCGCCCTGGGCCTCGGCGCGCTGGCCGCCCTGCAGGGCCCGGCGGCCGAAGCCGGATCGGCTCGCGCCTGGGTCGCCGCAGGCGCACTGTCGGACGCGCTGGACGTGGTGACCAGCCTGGCCTCGTGGCGCGAGCTGCCGCGGGTGACCCGGTGGCTGGTCGCGGCCTCGGCCGGCGGCGCGGCCCTGGTCGGCGCGGCCGGGGCTCTGGTCGCCGACCGCGCCTCGCCGAGCCCGGATCGCTAGCCAGGGGCGACCGGCCGCGCCCATGGGTAAGGGCGCGTGGCATCAGGTGCGCTTCCTGCAGGGGCACCTGGCCATGGAGCGACAGCCCTAGCCATCCAGCCAGTGCAGCCAGGCGCCGTGGCCGTCGGTGAAGGCCAGCGCCGTGCGGCCACCGCGGCCGAGCACGAACGTCCCTTCCCGGAAGGCGGTGAACGGCAGGCCGGGTACGACGCCGGGCGCCTCGTTGGACAACCAGGCGTCGGCCAGGTCGCGGACGGTTCGGGTGAACCGCTCCCGGTGCTCCGCGGCGACATAGGCCAGCACCGCGGAGTGGTAGATGACCAGGGTGACCCCGGCCGGGGCCCGGGCGGCCAGCGCGGGCAGGTCGGTGAGCAGGTCACCGCGGTAGACCGGCGGCGGGTCGCGGCGGGCGGCGGCGATCGCGGCGGCGAGCCGGTCCTCGCGGTCGCTTTCCCCGGGCCAGACCAGGCAGGACAGCCAGCGGACGTCGTCCTCGCGGGTGACATCCAGCGGGTTGAGGTCGAGCCCGGCCCGCCAGGCGATGGCCGGCAGCCGGGCTGGCAGCGGCACCGGCCCGCGCACGGCGCAGCGCAGCGTCGGCGCGTCCGGGTCTGAGCCGGCAATCCGGTGGCCGTCGTAGTCGTAGGAGTACCGGTCGAACAGCAGGGTCAGCCCGGCGCTGGCGCCCACCTCGATCAGCGCCAGCGGGCCGGGCAGTGCGGCGAGCGCGGGCAGCAGGGTGGCGCAGCGGGCGGGTTCGTTCGTCTGGGTGCGCCGGGCCAGCATCATCCGCGACAGGTCGGCCGCGTTCCGGCGGACCAGGGTCCGCAGCGTGCCGATATCGGGCGGGCCGTCCAGCAGGTACCTGGCCGTGGCGAACAGCAGGTTGGGCTGGCGCTTGGCCTGCGGCAGCGTGCCGAGGAACTCCAGGATCAGGCCGTCGTCGGCGACCGACGCGGCCAGTGTCTCGTATACCGGGGAGCGTCCGCGCGCCTCCCGGCCGAACATCCGGTAGTTCTCCGCGGTGCTGCGCCGCGGGTCAAGACCGCCGATGCTCATGTCACGGACGCTACCCCGCGGCCCGGGGCGGTAGCGTCGTCCTGTCCGATGATCACCGGGAGGCCCATTGACCGCCATCCTCGACCACCTCGCCATCGGCACGGCCGCGCTGACCGACGGCTGGGACCTGTTCGGCGGGATCCTGGGTGGAACGTGGGTCTACGGCGACGGCTCCCCGGGCTTCTGGTGGGGTCAGCTGAGCTACGCCGCGGGGCCGAAGATCGAGCTGCTTACCCCCACCGGCGGCCCCGACGCGGCCTTCCTGGAGCGCTTCCTGGCCGCGCACGGTGCCGGCCCGCATCACTTCAACTTCATCGTCAGCGACATCGAGGCCACGCTGGACCGGATCCGGGCCCTCGGCATCGAGCCCGTCGGAGTCAACCTGGATAATCCGAGCTGGAAGGAGGCATTCCTGCACCCACGCAGCGCCCACGGGATCGTCATCCAGGTCGCCCAACAGGCCGGTGACCCGGACACCCCCGCGCCGCGGGGCCTGCCCGAGCCCGGGCCGCCGGCCCGCTTCGACCTGATCGTGCACCACGTCAGCGACCTGGACGGCGCGACGCGGCTGTTCCGCGAGGCCCTAGACGGCCAACTCGCCTCCGGTACCGAGGATGCCGCCGAGCTGACCTGGCCCGGCGGCCGCCGGCTCCGGCTGGTCCGCCAGGACGGCCTGGCCCGCGGCGGGGCGCTGCATCACGTCCGCTTTACCCGCGCCCTAGGCAGCTTCGGCGCCGACGACCGGGAGCGCGCGGCCCTGCTGGCCAAGCGGCTCGGCGTGACGGTCGAGCTGGCCGGCTAGCGCCCCGGATCCTTGGTCCCATATCGGTCGGCGGAGGCCAACACTGCGCCAGCACTGTGCCAGCACGGGCTCAGGACGCAGCAGCGGAACGCGGCGCCGAAATCGCCAGATGTGACCCCAAGCGCGGCGCCGCACAGTCACGATGGTGTCGGAGGCAGAATCCGCCCAGCCAGGCGGCCTGCGGATCACCAGGCCGGGCGACCAAGTCGTCCGGGCACGCGCGACGACGATCCCTGCCGCCGGCAAACGGAGGCTCCAGCGGTCGGCCATAAACGACGCGGAAGGATCAGCATGCTGCGTTCTGCGAAAAGACTTTCCCTCCCCGTGACCCTACTTGTCGCCGGATTGCTGGCGGCCGGATGCGGGGGGACCATCAGCAGCTCGATCGGCAGCTTGCCGAGCCGGACCGCGACCGCCCCGGCCAGGCCCAGCGTCACGGCGGCCCCCACCACCCAGCCGCCGAGTCACATCGCAACCGTGACGTCAGCGCCGACCGCGCCGGCCACCAGTTCCGCGGCGCCCGTCGCCTCCTCCGGCACCAACCTGATCTGGCTCTGGGTCCTGCTGGGCGTCCTCGTCCTGGCCGGCCTGATCGCAGTGATCGCGCGCTCCTCTCGTCGCCGCTCGGCAGCCGCGGCGGGCTGGCGGTCCAGGCTCGTCGATGCGTACGCAAAAGGCTCGGCCCTGCATGACGCGATGAGCGTCGCCGAAGCGCCCGGCGGGCTGGCCGCCGCCGACGCGGCCGCCCGGTGGTCCGATATCCAGCGGCGCGCCGATGATCTGGCGCAGACGCTGTACACCCTGCGCGAGGAGGTCCCGCAGCACTCCCCCGACGGCGCCAGGATCGCTGACACGCTCGCCTCGCTGCGGGCTGTCCGCTCTGCGATGGACGCCGAGCGGGCCCCGGGCGGCGCCAGCCTGGAACAGGCCGACGTGGTCCGCAGCCGTCTGGCCTCCTTCGAGTCCTCCCTCCGCGCACTCACGGCTCCGGCCCAGTAATTGCCATGGCCTCGCCGCCAGCACTCAACGGCGGGCCGAGCGCCGAGAACCGGTAGACGTCGCCCCCGCCGCCACGGTCAGGCCGGGCCTAACCGCATCTCGTGCGCGTCGTGTCCTGAGCTCCCACCGTCGGGTCCGCACGTCACCCGTCATCGGTGGCGCGGCCGGGTTGCGTCCCGAGCCACTGTGCGATCTCGAGCGCGACGCCGACCTCGAGGCCGTGGCCGGCCAGCGGGAACGGGAGGAGCCGCTCGGCGCGCTGGAGGCGGTTGAGGACCGTGTTGCGGTGGGTGTACAGGGCCCGGGCGGCACGTGCGGCGCTGAACTGCTCGCCGATGTATACGCACAGCGTGTCGCGCAGCTCGCGGTCGGCGCCGGCCAGCGTGCCGAGCGTCCGGGCGACGAACTCGCGGGCGCGCTGTTCGTCCTGGATGGCGAGCGTGACTAGCTGGACGTCGGCGAACCTGGCGACCCGCAGGTCCGGCCGACGGGACATCAGCCGCTGGGTGGCGACCGCGTCGAAGTGGCTGCGCCGGAAGCCGTCGACTCCGCTGCCTGCGGGGCCGACCGCGACCCGGACCGCGGGGTGGGCCGCGGTCGCCGCGGCGAGGGCGCCGACGTCGGTGTCGGCAGCGGCGGCCAGCCAGGCCCACACCGATGAGGAGCTGGCGATCACGGTCAGCACCTGCCGGGCGCGGGTCGCGGGGCCTAGGGCTTCGGCGGCCTGGGCGAGCGCGGCCTGGTCCGGACGGCCGGGGTCGGTCCACAAGACGGCGGCGGTTTGCCGGCGGCGCAGGTCGTAGCCCAGCCCGGAGCTGGCCCGCCCGGTGGTGATGGGGGCGCTTTCCAAGATGAGGCTCACCACCTCGAACCGGCGCGCCTGGCTGTTGCGGGCCAGGTCCGCACGCTCGCGTCGCAGCTGCTCGGACAGCGCCGCCACCATGTCATCGACGAAGCCGGCCACCGACCGGGAGCCGGCCGCCAGGGCCTGGCGCAGCACCGCCGGGTCCTGCGACAGCGAGAACGCGGTGCGCATCCAGTACGCCCACACGACGTTCTGCCCGGAGTGGTAGGTCGTATACACGGTCTGCTCGATCCCGCGGCGGAACGCTTCGCGCGCGATGCCGAGCACCTCAGGGGTGAGGTTGGCCGGGACCCGCCCGCCGGGGTCCTTCAGCATGCTGGCGGCCAGGTGCAGCACGTTCGCCCGGGTGCTCGCGGCGACCTCGGCGGCCAGCACCGGCTCGGAGCGCAGCGGCTCATCGGCCGCGGCCGAGACGGCCGCGTGCACCTCGGCCATCAGGTCGGCGGGCTCGTCCAGGAACACCCGCGCGACCCGGCGGACCAGGTCCGCGGCCTGCGGTGACAGCGGCTCCCCGGCATCGGCCACGGCCGCCATCCTACCGGCCCGTTGTGCACTCTGCCTACCAAGTGTTGCCTAGTTTGGGCGGATTGCCGCACTAAAACATTTGCTCTCGCTGTTGACATAACTATCAGTCACTGCAGCGATCACCACACTGGAGGGTCGTGCGGGGCGCGGGCCCGGGACAGTCCCGGACCTGACTAAAGGAAGGACGGTGTTCACAGATGAACACCAAGTCACTACTCACCAAGGCCGTGCTGACGGCCGGGGCGGTCAGCGTCCTGGCGGGCGCGGGCGCGGGCGCGGGAGCGACCGCGGCCAGCGCTGCCACCACTCCCGCTGTCCGCGGCGAGATCACCGCTGTCACCCACATCAGCCACCGCTTCGACGGCGGCGGCGCCGGCAACTGGGCCGTTGACAAGTTCAGCCGGACCCTGCAGATTCAGTACCTGGGCAAGTCCACCGACCCGGCTTACGCGAAGACGCCGTACATGTACACCGCGACGATCTCCGACTCCGGGAGCTTTGTGAACATCCCGCTGGCGCTGGCCCCCAACCAGGGCGGGAACCACGCGGGCCAGCTCATGAAGGCCAACCAGGTGTCCGGCAAGATGACCGGCTCCGGCCAGTTCGGCCTGTTCTACGCGAGCGCCAAGGACGCCAGGGGCCTGGTCCCGAGCGCCCTGAAGAGCTTCGCGGTCAACGCTTACCCTGCGTACGCCTCTCCGGTGTGGCCCGAGCTGGCCTTCCCGGCCGGGACCACGTTTGTCGGCGTGAACGAGGGCGGCTTCGCCTACTACTACGACGTGCCCGCCCTGACCGTGACCCACATCACCTACAAGTGGGTGGACGGCAAGAAGGTGGCCGTGAAGCACGTGCATATCCTCAAGGCGCAGAACTGGGCAGACACCGCCTGGAACGGCGACGGCCAGGCCCCGCGCGACGGCCAGATCCTCGGCCGGTAATCCCGTCCCCTACCTGAGCCGGGCGGCCCCGTGCCGCCCGGCTCCGTCATGCCCGGGACAGGACCCCGGCAGCCTTTCCGGCTCGGTGCGACTCGGGTGCGTACTGGCTCGTCGAGGTGTCCTGCCGCGGTCAGCCTAGCGGAGCAGGAATGCGAAGGCCGGGACGCCAATGCCGACCTGATCGGCGTGTGCCCGGCTGGCGCGCTCGCGGGCCTGCCGGCCGCCTCGCCCGCTTCGATGCGCTCCCAGAGTCGCCCGGAGTATCGAGACGGGCCAGGTCGTCGATACCGGGCAGTTGGAGCTGGCCAGGGGGCGGGTCAGCACCGCCGGATTCCGGCGTTGGCGCAGGTAGCGGAGGCGGACGGGAATCGAACCCGCCAGCGCCGCGGTGCGGCGCTCACCAGTTTTGAAGACTGGGGGGACCACCAGGCACCCAGACGCCTCCGCGTCGACTCTACGGGACGCGGGTCAATCCCAGGGCGAGGAGCAGCGCCGCGATCCCGCATCTGATCGCGGCGGTCGCGTTCGTCCTGCTCGCTGGCAGCGCGCCAGGTCGGGCAGCACGTCGGCCAGGTCGATGAGCCGCATCGGCCCGTAGTCGCCGTGCAGCGGTAGCCAGGCCGGATCGCAGGCCGGGCAGGTGACGCACGCGTCTAGCGCCGTGGTATCGGCCAAGCGGTGCGGTCGGGTAGCTGCGGGGTATAAAAACGCGCTGAACGGCGGAAACGATTATCTAGAGGACCGCGCTGGCGCTCGGGCTTCACTGCACGGCAACGTGGACGCAGATGTGCCGGTTCTGTACAGTTCTCGTCCTAGGGGCGGACGGGGCAGGGGATGCCGTCAGACCGCCGGAGTACCGATTGCGAAAGGGCTGGCCTGCGCATGGCGGCACCGACCTGGCTGAGTAACGCTGTCCTGTACCAGGTCTACCCGCAGAGCTTCGCCGACTCCAACGGTGACGGGATCGGTGACCTGCGCGGCATCGCGGATCACCTGGACTACCTGGCCTGGCTCGGAGTCACAGTGGTATGGCTCAATCCCTACTACGTCTCCCCGATGCGAGACGCCGGCTACGACGTTGCCGACTACCTCACGATCGCTCCGCGCTACGGAAACAACCACGACCTAGCCGAACTCGTGGACCAGGCCCGCGCGCGCGGCATCAGGGTCCTGCTTGACCTGGTGCCAGGACACACCTCCGACACCCACCCATGGTTCGTGTCGTCCGCGCACGACCCGACAGATAACCGCTACATCTGGGCCGACCCCGGCCCTGACGGTCTACTGCCAAAGAGATTCGTCCGCTCTCCCGGCAGCCGCCCGGGTGGATACCTGCCGAACTACTTCGACTTTCAGCCCGCGCTCAACTTCGGCTACGCCCGCATGAAAGCGGACGAGCCCTGGCGGCAAGATGTGGCGGCCGAAGGCCCGCAGGCCAACCGCGCGGCGCTGCGCGCCATCATGGACCACTGGCTGCGACTGGGCGTGTCCGGATTCCGGGTCGACATGGCCTACTCCCTGGTAAAAGACGACTCTGGCTTCGCCGAGACCTCGCGGGTGTGGCGGGAAGTCCGTGCCTGGCTCGACCACGCGCATCCAGATGCAATTCTGCTGTCCGAATGGGGCGACCCGACCCTGGCCGTGCCCGCAGGATTCCACGCCGACTTCTTCCTCCATTTCGGTGGCCCGACCAACGGCCGGCCGCTGCGCTCACTGTGGAGCGACGGCATCTCGACCGAGCGCCCGGAATGGGCCGAGGAGCCGTACTACTTCGATGCCGACGGCCGGGGTAACGCGCGCACGTTCCTGGACGCCTACCATGACGCACTGGCCGCGATCGGTGAACCCGGGCACATCGTCCTGCCCACCGCCAACCACGACTTCCCCCGGCTACACGCCGGACGGCGCACACCCGAGCAACTACCGCCCGCCTTCGCGTTCCAACTCACCTTCCCGACCCTGCCGGCCATCTATTACGGCGACGAGATCGGCATGCGCTACCTTCCCGGCCTCCCGGACACCGAAGGCAGCATCAATCTTGCCGGTTTCAACCGCGCCGGGTCACGCACCCCCATGCAATGGGACTCAACCCCCAACGCGGGATTCTCCGCCGCTCCAGACGCCAAACTCTACCTGCCGATCGATCCCGACCAGGGACGCCCCACCGTCGCCGGTCAGCGCGCCGACTCCAATTCGCTGCTGAATTTCGTCAGGTATCTGATCGCGTTGCGGGGCGCTCACGCTGAACTCGGCCCCGGCGGCAGCCTGGAGATCCTGTCCGACGCTTATCCATTCGTCTACCTTCGTGGTGGCCGGTTCCTAGTGGTCATCAATCCCAGCAGTAGCGTTCGTGTACTGCCGCACGATCGCCCTGAACTCGCCGCCGCGACCGCAGTAGAGGCTGGGGATGTCAGTCTGGACTGGGCGACTATCACCGCAGGTCCGTTCTCCTACGGGATCTTCCGGGTGTAACCATTCCGCATCCGCGTCATAAAGGACGCTGAATACTCGGTTACGGGACCGTATGCGCACCGGCGGGGCCATCCGGTTCTTGCGTCAGTTCACCGCTCACGGGGAGATCCGTCTGCTGGGCGTGCAGTCCGGAGGGTCCCTCGACATTTTCCGCGTAGCTGGTCGTGCCCAGTCACATCCCTGGACGAACGGCTGACGGCCGGTACGCTTGCGCCGGACGCCTGGGTAGAGTTTGGCACATGATGTGCGAGCCGCTCCGAACCGGCCGGCTCTCTGCGGCGCGGCCAGAGGACTCCGTTGCCTGAGCCTGCCCGGATCGGATCGTTCAGCGAGTCCGACGTCTGCCTGCTACTCACCGAGCTCGACGGTAGCCGAGCGTCAGCCCCTCTCGCCGGGTTCGGCCAGGAAGCCGCCGAGCGTTCGCTTTTCCCCGCGGAGTATCAACCGTCGCTGGGCTACCTGGCCGCCGTACGTGCGCTGATAGCCAGATCCGCCGGGTCCGTAGCACTGCTCTGCGCGACGCTGGCTGAGGAGATGCTCAGGAGGCGGGGGCGTCGGCTCGTGATTGTCTCCATCGTCAGGGCGGGGACTCCGATCGGGATCATCGTCAGGCGCTGGCTACGGTACCGGCACGCGTTGGACGTACCGCATTACTGCCTGTCCGCCGCCGGGCGCGGTCCCGACCTGAGCGCTCTCGGCTGGCTCGCCCGGCGGCATTCGCCGGACACTCTGCAGTTTCTGGACGCGTGGACCAGCAAGGGCACCATCCGGGCTGCGCTGGAATCAGCCGCATCGCATCTCGGGCTGCCTGGTCTCGATACGACGCTGGCCGTTGTCTGTGACACGGCATCCTGCACGGACCTGTTCGCCACTCGCGAGGACGTCCTGCTCCCGCATGCGTGCCTGGGCGCGGCGATGTCCGGCCTCCTGAGCCGTACCGTATCGGACTCGGGCCTGCTGAGCCCGGACGACTTCCACGGGGTTCGGTACTACGGCGAACTCGCCTGCACTGATCTCTCCCGCTGTTACATCGACACCGTCTGCGCGCGGTTCGGTGAGATCCGGCGGGCGGCGGACGGAGCCGCTGACAGCAGGCCGGTTTCGGCTCTACCGGACCAGCGCGGCAAGGAGCAGGCGGCGCTGCTGGCGGACCGGTACGGCGTCAGCGACCTCGACCTCGTGAACATCGGGATCTGCGAGTCGACCAGGGCCTTCTTCCGGCGAAGGCCCGCACTGCTATTGCTGCACCCGGCGGCAGGACACCAGGTCAGCCATCTGCTGATGCTCGCAGCCGAGCGGCACGTTCCAGTGCAGCGGGAGACATCGATGCCATTCCGCGCTGCGCTGCTATTATCCGGCTCCGGCCGTCTCAGTGCGCACCGGGCACCGGAACGTCTGCCCAGTCAGGCGGGATGGACCCGGCCGTGCGGCTGGCGGCCGCGCCCCAGGCGATGCCATCCTGGATGCCGTCCTGGACGGGTAGCCCGGTAGCGATCGCCGCAAGCATCGCGGCGGCAAACGCGTCCCCGGCGCCGGTGGTGTCCACGACCGCGACCGCGGCGGTCGGCACTTCCGCGCAGCCGCTGTCGCTGAACGAGCGCACGCCCCCGGCACCGCGAGTGAGCGTTAGGTACTTCAGCCTGCCGCCGGTCCACGAGCTGTAGGCAGCCCACGGATCTGCGGCAGCAGATTCCGGCACGTCAGACGCTGAGCCGATAACATGCGACACCGTCAGGGCAGCGCCCGGCTGTGCGAACGGCACCGTCGCGACGATGACGCCCGCGCTGGCCAGCTCACCGACGGCGGGCTCGAACTCCTCCCGCCAGGCGGCGATGTACACAAGGTCACCGCTACAAACTGCGCCGACCGGGAAAGTGACGCTGGTCAGGTGGTCGGCCGCGGCGCCGATGATGGTGCGCTCTCCTGACGGTTCGATGAACAGCAGCACCTGCGAGGTTTCGCCGGGCAGCGTCAGCACGTGCGAGACGTCGATCCCGCGGTCCGCGAGGTCCTTCTTGCTGCTCTCACCGTAGGAGTCCCGGCCTACGTACCCGACCATCGCCACGGGCAGATGCCTGCTTGCGAGGGCCCTGGCCACGTTCGCCCCGGTGCCGCCGAGACGGCCCGCCAACCGCTCGGCCTGCACGAACTCCCCCGATGACGGCAGCCTGGGCAAGTGGTACGGCCAGTCCCAGGCAATCGGCCCCACGACCCAGCACCTACGCATACTGGCCGGACCTGTATGCGGCCAATGCCCTGGCGAGGCTGTCGAGCCGTTCCGGTGCGGGCAGCCTGACTTGAGACAGCCACGGAATGGCGGACACGTCCGGTGGCCTCGCTGAACCGAGCAGGCCGCCCGCTAGCGCGGCCACCGAGTCAGTGTCGCCGCCAAGGTGCAGGCTTGTTAGCATTGCGGCAGCGGTGCCGGGAGCCGACCTGATCACAGACAGGACGGCTGCCACCGTATCAATGGCCTGCATGGACACCCCTTGCTCCGGGCGCTGCCAGTCGCCCCGGGCGGCCGAGCGCAGCAGGGCGTCGGCAGCGTCGGACAGCATGTGCTCGTGCCTGACCTCATCCAGCTCCTCGATCGCCACCTCGGCTAGGACGTCTCCGCCGACACCCTCCGCAGCCCAGGATCCCATCGCCGCGACCAGGTGCGCACATATCAGCGCCTCAGGTGAGTCGTGTGTCGTTTTGGTCAGATCCTCGGTGAGCTGGCGACGCCTGGCCGATCGGCTGACAGGGACCGCCCACCCTACCGCGAGGGCTCGTACAGCCGCCCCGTTGGTGGTCCCGTGCCCGGCGACGACACTGCCCGTGCGCAGGAACTTCGCGACCGCCGCTGGCGTGGTCGGGCCGGTGCCACGCATCGACGGCAGTGCCGCGGCGAGGGCAGTCAGGAAGTTGCGGGCCAGGTCCCGGCCGGCCGCCGCTGGCACCGTTTCGGCCACAGCAAGCAACTGATCCGTATCGTCCGTTGTCGTGCCAACTGGCCAGTCGGCGCGGGAGGGAAGCTGGCCGGTGCCCGCGAATGAGATGTCGGCAGGCATGCGGCCTTCCCACGGGGCCCCGAGCGCGTCCCCGGCCGCGAACGAGACGATACCGGCGCGTATTCGCTGCACCGGAGGCTCCGTGCTGCCGGAATAGAGCAGCTCGAGCAGCCCGAACTCGTGCGTGGCGAGCAATTGCCTTGCCTCGTCCAGCGCAGCCACCATCCCACGGGCATTGTGATCCGCCTGGCGCAGCGTCGTCAGGTCCAGCAATGCGTGAGCGAGGTCGTAGGGCGCGCCCCACTTCTTGACCCTGTTCGCAGCATCCTCCAGCAATTCGATCGCCTCACGGATCTCACCGGTGGCGAATCGCGACATGGCCTCGACCTGCCAGATCTTCGCCAGCGTCACGTCATCGCCCTGGTCCCTGGCAAGCTTCCCGGCCCGGCCGAGGTAGGCGCGGCCCTCAGCGTGCCGGCCTTCACCGCACCGGGCCCAGCCCATCAGGAAGAGCGAATTCGCCATGCCCCGCTCGTGCGAGACAGGCTCCCGGATCTGCAGCGCTGCCTCAGCGTCCGCGAAGGCAGCGTCCCATTCCTGCTTCACGATATGGACGAGCCCGCGATCGGCGCGGTTCCAGCCGACGATTGTGGCGTCCTGCTCGCTGGCCGGCGCGGCGGCGATCTTGCGCTCGCAGTCAGCGAAGATCTGCTCCGCTTCGGTCAGGTGGCCGGAGAACAGTGCTACCTCCCCGGTAAGCATGCTCCGGGCCAGGTCCGCGTTCGCGCTGCCTGACGCCGTCCCCGGCTGCGCCGGCCCGAGAGCTTCCCGCGCGGCCCTGAACGAGCCGCGATAGAGCAGGATCTCCGCCAGCCGGAGTTCCAGGCGCTCGCGATCGGCTCCGGTCATCCGGGTCAGGCCCTGCCGGGCTGTCTGCTCAGCCGCCTCGAACTGGCACCGGTAAAACTCGATGTCCGCCTTCAGCAGCGTTGCCCGGGCCGAGTCTTGCGGCAGTTGCCGGCACAGCGCCTCCGCCTCGGCCACAGCGCCCGTGCCGAGATAGGCCCGGCCGACACGGTAGTAGAACTCTGCCGCGCGCTGCTGTTCCGACGCCCGCAGGTACGGGACTACGCCGATGAAGGCGTGGCAGTCTGAATATCGCCCGGCTGCCAGGAACGAGTCCATCGAGTCGCACCAGAGCCTGATCCCCGCCGCCTGGTCGGCGTAGCTCAGGTGCAGCGCCGCCTCTGCCTGGGATGCGGAGTCTGGCTTCGCGCGGTAAAAGTCGGCAAGCGCCGCGTGCGCGCGCAGCGAGTCGGCCGGATACATCGCCCCCAGCTCGCGTTGTAGCAGCTGGTGGACGGCAAAGGCTGCCTGAGTCGGCTCGGCGTCGAAACCGCTGTCACTCGCCTCGAGCATGAAGGAGAAGTTCGTCAGCCGCTGGTAGGCGTCCAGCGAGCCGTCGAAATGGAGACTGCGGGCCAGGAAGCGGAAGCAGTGGTAGTCAAACGACCGCGCTGCAGCCACGGCAACGACCTGGCGCTGCCTGTCGTCCGACACCGACGACATCAGCCGGGCAACCAGCCTTCTCCGGCGGACATCCAGGCCCGCGGCTACCTGGCCGTCCCGCCCCGCCAGGTCCAGTTTGCCGGACTGCTCTGACGCGAGCACGTCGGTGCACAGGCCGAGCATGTACGGATGCACCTCGTCCGGTGCTCCTGACGCGTAGCTGATGACCAGGCGCTGGGCGTCCGTGTCAGTAATGCCGACCTGCTCCAGGTACCAGCGCGCGTCGGCCGGGCTGAGCCCGGCGATGTGCTGCAGGTTGATACAGTCGTCCGGGATGGCGGCTTCCTCGGCCTGCGACCATCTCGGCGGCTTCCGGCTTGCCACGACGACGATGACGCCGGCTTCCAGATTGAGGTAGCCCAGCAGGATGCGCAGCCATTTGTCCCGGGCGAGCGTGGCCAGCGACATGACCCCGGCTGCCGGGAAGGCATCCTCGCCCCAGAACGCCTCGTGTGTATCGCAGAACAGCACGATCCGCGATCGCTGGCCCGAGATAGTCAGCGCGGCGTTAAGGTCGGTCGCAAAGTAGTAGGGGAGCAGATCGGCGAGCACCGGATCGGCCGGTGCCTCCAGGATCTTCGCCACATGCTCCTTCTCGATGGCCCGCGCCATCCGCCACTTGGTAAGCCGGCCGTCCGTGCGATCCTCGATGATCTTCAACAGCGCCCGGCCCGCTGAGACCACGGGCAACCCGGCCAGGAAGTCGGCAATGCTGATAGCCAGATCGAGCTCGGCTTCGGGAAAGAGCTCAGGCAGGAGCTGCTTGTAGGCGAGCCCTGACTTCTGCAGGTAGTTCACTGCCGCGAAGTCGAATCGCGGAGTCTTGACTCCGTAGTGCGCTAGCTGCCGCTTGAGGATGAACAAGCCAGGAAGGGCCTCGAGCGGGCGCTGCTGGCCCACCGGGCGGGCGCCGAAATCTATCAGCGCATTTGCCACCGGTCCGGCCGGGTCGGCACCGGCGGCGCTGTGCAGTAGCCCGAACGTCGTAGCCGACGGGTCGCCCACAAACTCCTGCCACTGACCAGGCCTGAAGCGGACACAGCAGCGAGCCTGCAGGTACCGCAGCAGCAGGGATTTCCCGTTGCCGCCCATGCCATGAAGGAATAGGATCTGCCCGGGCAGCGGGCTCTCGTTGACACTGCGCAGGAGAAGGCGGGTCAGCTCATCACGATCGGCAAAAAGGCTCAGGCGCCTGGTGAGCGAGTCAAAGGGCGCAGGCTCCCCAGTGCGGCTGAAGATAGACATGGCGCCGCAACCATAGCACGCGAATTCGAGAGCAGCCCTCGCCGTGACGGCAGAGCTGGCATGTGGCCGCCCGGTTAGAATGGCTCCGATGTCTGCCCACTGGATCCTGTCTGATAGCGGTGCCAGCCGCATAGCCATCGATCCGCTGGACCCGGCACTCGGCGGCAACGTCATCGGCGGGGACCGGCGCACCTATCACCCCCCGCTGTGGGCGTTCCTAATATCCCGCTTCGTCATCACGTCGATGCTCGACGTGGGCTGCGCCGAAGGCCGCTGCGTCCGTTATTTCGCTAGCCAGGGAGTCAGTGCGGCCGGATTCGATGGCCTGCGCGCGAACGTCGAGCGCGCGGTCACTCCCGTCGAGCTGCATGACCTGCGGAGCGGCCCGTACCTTATGCCCGTCGACCTGGTGCACTGCTGTGAGGTCGTGGAGCACATCGACGAGCAGCACCTGCCGAGCTTGCTGCGAACTCTGGCGAACGGCCGGGTGATCGCGATGACGCACGCCGTCCCTGGCCAGGGTGGCCACCACCATGTGAACTGCCAGCCGGCTAGCTACTGGATCGAGCGGATTGAAGCGCTCGGGTATGCGTTCCGGCCGGACGAGACAGCCACGGGCAAGCGGCTGATTGAGGACAGCGGCCAGTGGACCTACTTCGCCTCATCCGGCCTGATCTTCGAGGCACGCGAGGGCTAGCTCACGAGCGTCTGGTACACCATCTGCCGAACCTGCCCGCCGCGGGCGGCCAACACGTTTGGTACCGCCCGCCGCGTAGCCGACGCGCTGCGCCACTCCCCCGAGTTCCGCTGCCTGAAGCCTCCAGACAGCGGGCTGCCGCCGGCCGGATGGCCGGCCGGCGGCAGCCCGGTCCCCCTCAGCTGTTGTAGACGAGGTAACGGTTGGGCAGCTCGTAGCGCCACCCGGCGGTGACCGGCGGGAAGAACGGGACGCCGGGGTCGTTGTCGAGGTCGATGAACTTCGTCCCGAACGCCGCGTAGGGCTTGGCCGGGATGTCGACGAATACGGTGACGTTGGCCTCGATCAGCCATGGGTCCGCGCCCGCGGCCGGGCCCGGGGTCGTGGGCAGCAGGAAGAACACCGGCGTGAACACCGGGGCCGGGCCGGGGAAGACGCCGCTCTGGGACTGCGTCGGCATGTTGGTCCCGGTGGTCAGGTTGGCCTGGTCCAGGGTCATCCGCCACGGCAGCCCGCCGAGCTGAACGCTCGCCGAAAGCGCCCACCCGGGGCCCGTCGACGGGTTGGTGAAGATGTACGCGACGAGGAACGCGAAGTTGCCGGCCGCGATGATCTTGCTGGGCAGGTAGGGCGGCTGACCGATGAACTGGACCGGAGAGGTGGCGGTCACGTCGAACGCCACGTACGGGTTCCCGCTCGGGTCATAGGTCGTCGGCGCGCCGATGCGCGGGGCCAGGCCCCCGTTGGACTGGCCGTTCCTGTTGGCCAGGTGGTTCTGGACCCGCTCGGTCAGGCGGGCGGCCTGCTCGTTTGCCCATCGCGTGGCCAGCTCGCGGGCCTCCTCGACAGACGTGGGCGCCCCCGCAGCCACTTGTTCGGGGGCCGCAGGCGCTTCGGCCACTGCAGTCATGATGAACTCCTCGCACTTGCGGACAGCTGCAATCAGCCGCCCGATCTCTTGTCTGTGCGGAGGCGGGGAGGGGGCGCCCGATACAGTCCGGGCCGGACTTTTTAAGCGCAGGCGGCGGCGGTCGTCGGGCAGTCGCTGGGTGATCCCGGCCCGGTCCAGGTACTCCAGCAGCGGGATCGCGACCCGCCGGGTCGTCCCCAGCGCCTGCCGGGCCTCGGCGGCGGTGAACGGCTGGGGCAGTCCGGCCAGGATCCGGGCCGCCTCGGCCTCGGCGCCGGGCGCCAGCACGACCTGCTCGGCCACCCGCAGCAGCAAGCCCGCCCGCGCCGCCGCCCCGATCGCCCGCCCGTCCAGGCCGAGCTCACGCAGCCGTCCCGCCTCCGGCGCCATGAACGGCGCGCCGGCCAGGTCAGCCAGCACGGCCCGCACGCCCGCCAGCACCTGCGGAGGAAGCACAGGTCGGGTCCCTTGGGACTGGAGTGGTTTCTGCGCCTCTTCGAGACACAGGTACCCGCCGTCGAGTCGCACCCGCGACGGTGCGTCCCCGGGCGCGGACCGCCGGGTCAGGGCCTCGACCAGGGCCCGGTCCGGCAGCCGGAGGGCGGCCCGGGCCGCTTCGGGCGGCAGGCCGATGGCCAGCGGGTCGCGCCGGGCGTGCGCGGCAACCATCTCGGCGAGCTGGCGGCGCAGTTCGCCCCAGCGGGCGGGATCGGCGAGCCAGCCGCTGGTCGTTACGGGCGCCGGCAGGCTGCCGGTCACGCCCATGGCCGCCACCGCGCTGGTCCGCAGCAGCCCGTGCCGGCGCAGCAGGTCGGCGGCTGCCGGGACGTCCGGCCAGGCGGCCAGCTCGCGGCCGGACGCCGCGGCCGCTCCGCGGCGCACGAGCGCGGGCGGCGCCACGTCGAGCACGGTGGCACCGAGGATGGTCACGCTCGCGCTCCCCGGATCACGGAGCAGCAAGCGATCGCCCACGTGCAGTGGCAGCGGCTCGCGCAGCGTCAGCCGCCCGATCATGGTGCCGCCGGATTCCGGCAGCGGCCCGAGGGGACGCAGCCGGGCCAGGATCCGCGCGGAGCCGATGTGCACGGTGATATCGGGGGGCAGCCGGAGCGCCGGCGGGATCAGCAGCCTGATGTCGGCCAGCTTGGTCATCGTCCAGCGGCCCGCGTCGACCAGGGCCATGCCCCGGGCCGGGACGTCGGCCGGGATACCGCGCAGGTTGAGCGCCACCCGGGCCACCCCGCTGACCGAGGCGACCGGCTCGTTCAGCGACTCGATGCCGCGGATCCTGGCCGGGCGCATGGACGGGGTAAGCAGCAGTTCCTGACCGGACTGGATGATGCCGGCGGGCAGCGTGCCGGTCACGACCGTGCCGCTGCCCCGGATGCTGAACGACCGGTCCACCCAGAGCCGGATCGGCGCCGCGGCGTTGGGAACGGGCAGCGAGGCCACCAGGCGGACCAGCGCGGCCCGCAGGTCGGGCAGCCCCGCGCCGGTTACCGCGCTCACCGCCACCGCCTCGACCCGGCCCAGGCTGGTGGCGGCGATCTGCTCCGCCGCCTGCCGGGTCGCGGGGCCGGGATCGGCCAGGTCGCAGCGGGTCACGACGAGCAGGCCGTGCCGGATGCCGACCGCGTCGATGGCCGCCAGGTGCTCGGCCGACTGCGGCATCCAGCCGCCGTCCGCGGCCACCACGACCAGCACGGCGGGGACCGGGCCCACGCCGGCCAGCATGTTCGGGACGAACCGTTCGTGGCCTGGCACGTCCACGAACGCCAGCCGCTCCCCGTCCGGCAGCGTCATCCAGGCGAACCCGAGGTCGATGGTCAGCCCCCGGCGCCGCTCCTCGGCCCACCGGTCCGGCTCCATCCCGGTCAGCGCCCTTACCAGCGCGGATTTCCCATGATCCACATGCCCCGCGGTCGCGATCACCTGCACGGCCACTCCCCGCGACCATGATCATGGCCAGAAAGGGACGCTATTTGGCCCAAACTGGCCATGATCATGAAAATCACCTACTCGCAGCCGCCAGGATGGCAGCACCCAGGGCCTCGTCTTGCTCCGGTGGGACCGAGCGCAGGTCGAGGAGCAAGCGCCCAGCCTCCAGGCGGCCCACCACGGCGGGAAGTTCCCCGCGCGAGACCGCCGCCCCGGAGCGCAAAGGCACGGCCAGCGGCTCGGGCAGGCTCAGCGCCGCGCTGGGCAACTCGACACCTGGCGCGCCGCCCCCGCCCACCGCGGCAGACGCAGGAACCACCCGGACGTCGAGGCCGGTCGCGGCCAGGTGAGCCACGATCCGTTCGGCCCGATCAAAGAGGGAAGCCGGGTCGGCGGCCAGCGCGGCGGCGACCGGCGGCACCGGTCCGGTGAGGGTCGCCTCCAGGGCGGCGAGGGTCAGCTTGTCCACCCGGAGGGCACGGGCCAGCGGATGCCTCCTCAGGCGGCGCACCAGGTCGGCCTGGCCGAGCAGCAGGCCGGCCTGCGGGCCGCCGAGCAGCTTGTCCCCGCTCGCGGTGACCAGGGCGGCGCCGTCGCGCAGCGCGCTCGCGGCGCTGGGCTCGTCGGGCAGCAGCGGGTGCGGGGCGAGCAGCCCGGACCCGATGTCGAACACGACCGGAACGCCGTGGCTGGCCGCCAGCTCGGCCAGGGCGGGGACGCCGACGGCGGCGGTGAAGCCCTCGATGCGGAAGTTCGACGGATGCACCTTGAGGATGAACGCGGTCCGCGGGCCGGCGGCTCCGGCGTAGTCGGCGGCCGTGGTCCGGTTGGTGGTGCCGACCTCGCGCAGTGTCGCGCCGGTGCAGGCCAGCAGGTCCGGCAGCCGGAACCGGTCGCCGATCTCGATCAGCTCGCCCCGGCTGATCACGATCTCCGCGGCCTCGGGACGGGCCAGGGCGGTCGCCGCGAGGACCAGGGCGGCCGCGTTGTTGTTGACCACGGCCACCGCCTCGGCGGCCGGGACGGCTCGGGCCAGGGCGTCGAGCACGCCCGCGCCCCGGCGCGCGCGGACCCCCGTAGCCAGGTCGAACTCCACGTCGCAGGAGCCTGCCGCGGCCGCGATCGCGTCCACCGCCGCCGCGGACAGCGGCGCGCGGCCCAGGTTGGTGTGGACCAGCACCCCGGTCGCATTGATCACCGGGGTCAGCCCGGCGGCCCGGGCGGGCAGCTCGGCGACCGCCGCGTCCGCGACCTGCTCCGGGGCGATCTGGCCGTTCCGGGCCCGTTGCTGGGCGCGGCCCACGGCCGCTTTGACCAGCGCCCGGCCGAGCCTGCGCTCCGCGGCTACCAGCCGGGGGTCGGCCAGGACCGAGTCGGTGCGCGGCACCAGGCGGCGCGTATCCACGTGCGAACATTACCCCTCGGCCGGAATACCACGCGTGCCTCCGGGTAGGGGCTGGCGGTCAGGTCGGCTCACTAGACGATCGTTACTCACTCAGGAAGTGATACGCATGGCTGGGATGCTGCAGATGCGGCGCAGCCGCGGAGCGGCCAGCGGATTCCTGCTAGTCCTGCTCGGGCTCTGGGGCGCGCTCGTCCCCTTGGTCGGGCCGTATTTCCATTACGCCTACACGCCGGACACGGCCTGGGCCTACAACACGGCCCGGCTGTGGCTGGAGATCCTGCCGGGCGCGGCGGTGTTCCTCGGCGGCATCCTGCTCATCATCGCCACCGGCAGGCACGTCGCGCTGTTCGGCGCGCTCCTGGCTGCGGCAGCCGGCGCCTGGTTCACCCTCGGCACCACCCTCAGCCCACTGTGGAACCACCACGTGACCCTGGGCGGGTCACCGGCCAGCTCTACCGTGTTCATGCGGATCATGGAGCAGCTCGGCTTCTTCTCCGCGCTGGGCGTGGTCATCGTATTCGTCGCGGCCGCGGCGTTCGGCCGGATCATGTCGGTTGCCTCCGGGATCAGGGCCATCGAGACCGTTCCGCCCGCTGAGACGGTCCCGGCCGCTGAGGCGGTTCCGGCCAAGACCGGCCACACTCTCACCCTCCCGTTCCGGCGGGCGCGGACCGACACGGTCGCGGCGCAGGACACGCGTTCGGAGGACACGCAGACCGTCGGGTAGCGCAACGCACTATCATCGGCTGGCACGAGACCATTCGCGCCAGCCGATGTCGCGCTCAGGGAAGGACGTGGTGGTGCGGGCAGAGCCAGCGGCGGCGGACCAGGGGTCCGAACCGGCGACGGCCGCGGGCACGCCCCGCGACGGCGCGCGCTGGCTGCTTCCGGCCGGGGCCGTGCTACTGCTGGCGGTGCTGGCCGTCTACGTGGCCGACCTGGCCACTCACCTGTCGTCGATGGCCGCCATGCGGGATCTGGTGGTGTACCGGAACGGCGGGCTGATCGTCCGGCACGTCGCGCCCGCCTACGACGGGCACCGGGCCTCGCCGCTGTACGACTGGACCGGGCAGAACGGCGTCCAGTTCACCTATCCCCCGTTCGCCGCGGTGGTCTTCGCGGTCGCGTCGGTGCTGTCCTGGACGCTGATGCGCTGGGTTATGATTCTGGTCAGCCTGGGAGCCCTCGGGCTGTCGCTGTGGCTGGTGTTCGGCGCGCTGGGGTACAAGGATCGTCAGGTCCGGCTCGGCGCCACGCTGGGTGTGTCCGCGCTGGCCCTGCTTACCGAGCCGGTGCAGCAGACGCTGGCCCTCGGTCAGGTCAACCTGCTGCTCATGCTGCTCGTCGTGGCCGACCTGCTGACCGCCTCGGCGCTGCGCGGTCAGACCCGCTGGTGGCACGGGATCGGGATCGGCCTGGCGGCCGGGGTGAAGCTGACCCCGCTGATCTTCATCCCGTACCTGCTGCTGATCCGCAGGTACCGGCAGGCCGCCACGGCCACCGGGGTGTTCGCGGCCACGGTGGCGCTGGGCTACGCGGTGCTGCCCAAGGACTCCGGCACCTACTGGGCGGGCGGGCTGTTCCTGAAGGCCAACCGGATCGTGTTCCTGGGCACCCGGGGCAACCAGTCGCTGCGCGGCGTGATCACCCGGCTGGCGGGCAGCGTGACCTCCGGTACCGCGCCCTGGATCGTAGCGGCGATCCTGGTCGTGATCGTCGGCCTGGTCGCGGCGGCGGTGCTGAACCGCGCCGGGCATCCGGTGGCCGGGATGCTGGCCTGTGCGCTGACCGGCCTGCTGGTCTCGCCGCTGAGCTGGGACCACCACTGGGTCTGGGTGGCGCCCGCGATCGCGCTGCTAGCGCACCTGGGGGCCCGGGCACGGGGCGGGGTCCGGGCCGCGTGGTGGGTGGCCGCCGGCTTGATGACTGCCGTGTTCGGCGCGTGGCCGCAGCTCTGGGATCTCTCCCAGGCCGGGCTGACCCCGGCCGGGCTGTTCTGGTACGGGCCCGCGACGTACTTCGCGACCGGCGACAAGCCGTGGTATCACGAGTTCCACTGGCACGGCCTGCAGCTGCTAGCGGGTAACAGCTTCGTGCTGGCCGGCCTGATCGGGCTGGCTGCCCTGTGCGTGGCCGCGTTCCGGGTGGGGAACCGCCGGGCCTCGCCGTGAGCGACGAGCTCGCGCGGATGCGGGAGCGGCTGGCCACCCGGGTCGTCGCCTCCCACCGGATCGGCAGCGAACGCGTCGCCGCCGCGCTGCACGCCGTGCCGCGGCACCTGTTCCTGCCCGAGCAGCGGCCGGAGGCCGCCTACCGCGACGACGCCATCGTGACCAAGCGGGACGAAGCCGGGCAGCCGATCAGCTCCTCCTCCCAGCCCGCCATCATGGCCATCATGCTGGACCAGCTGGACCTGGCCCCGGGTCACCGAGTGCTCGAGATCGGCGCCGGGACCGGCTACAACGCTGCGCTGATCAGCCACATCGTCGGCCCGTCAGGCCAGGTGACCAGCGTCGACATCGACCCCGAGCTGGTCGCGACGGCCCGCGGGCACCTGGCCCGCGCCGGGTTCGGTGACGTCACCGTGGTCGGTGCGGACGGTGCCGGGGGCGACCCGGAGCACGCGCCCTACGACCGGATCATCGCCACCGTCGGCGTCAGCGACCTGGCCCCGGCCTGGCTGGCGCAGGCCACCGCGCCGGCCCGGATCGTGGTGCCGCTCGACGTGCGCGGGACGCAGCTGTCGGCCGCGTTCGAGCGCGCCGACCCGGCCGTCCCCGGCGGGCCGTGGACGAGCCGGTCGCTCGCGCCGTGCGGGTTCATGCGGATGCGCGGCTCGCTGGCCGGACCCGAACGCATCGTGCCGCTCGCGCCGGGCCTGTCCCTGCTGCTGCCCGACGGGATGCTGCCGGACGCGATGCTGGCCGACGGCACGCCGGGCGTGGCCGGGGAAGCCGTGGCCGCCCTGCTGGCCGGGCGGTCCGCGCCGCACCCGACCGGGGTCCGGGCCGCGTCGGCGCAGGTGTTCTGGGGGCTGGGCCTGTGGCTGGCGGCGCGCGAGCCCCGGTCGTGCCGGCTGAACGAGGAACAACCATCCGGGCGGCGCGGCGGGTCCGGCGTCCGGCTCGCCGGGGCGCCATGGCGCGGCCGGGCCTGGCACTCCACCCTCGGGCTGCTGGACGGCGACGGCCTGGCGATCCTCACCTCCGCCACGGCAGCTGACCGATCCGGCCTGCTCACGCTGGGCGCGGCCGGGTTCGGCCCGCGCGGGGCGCAGCTGGCCGCCGACCTCGCGGCGCACGTCCAGGCCTGGAGCGAGGCGGGCCGGCCTGGTATCGCGGGCCTGCACGTCGACGCGTATCCGCGGGTCGCGGCCGACCAGCAGCCGCCCGGCGGCGCCCTGATAATGGAACGACCCGGTACGCGGTTTGCGGTGTATCACGACTAGCCTTGTAAGGCGTGACGGACACCACGGGCAAGCACCTCGAAACAGAGCAGAAGTACGACGCCGCCGCCGACTTCACCCTGCCCGACCTCAGCGGCCTGGAAGGACGCACGAAGGCGGCCGGGCGGCAGCGGTACTACCTGAGCGCCACCTATTTCGACACCGAGGAACTCGACCTCATCAAGAACCGGATCACGCTGCGCCGTCGCGTCGGCGGTCCGGATGAGGGCTGGCACCTCAAGCTGCCGGTACGCAAGGACACCAGGCAAGAGGTCCGCACGCCGCTCAGCGAGGGCGACACCGGAACCGTGCCGGCGCGGCTGGCCGCTCAGGTCAAGGACATCACCGCGGGCCTGCCTCTGCACCCGATCGCCATTCTGGATACCGAACGGACCGTGGTCACACTGACCGGTCAGGCGGGTGAGCCGCTGGCCGAAGTGGCCGACGACCTCGTGACCGCCACCCGGCTCGACGAGCCCGGGGCGGAGCCCGTGAGGTGGCGCGAGATCGAGGTCGAGGCGGTCGAGGGCGCCAAGGTGGGAGGCCTGCTGGAGGCGGCCGGCCAGGCGCTGCGCAAGGCCGGGGCGAGACGGTCGCCGTCGGCGTCCAAGCTGGGACGGCTCCTCGGCACCGGCTGAGCCTCGGGTTTCCTTCAGCGGCCCCTAAGGTTCGTGCGGGGCAGTCAGGGTTCGTGGCGATCTCAGAGGGTACTCAGAGCGGACTCTGACCTGCCGGTCGCATAATTCATGAGATGGGAAGCGCTGGGAGTTCGCACTAAGTGAGAACGTTGGACAAAGGACACGTCCCCCGCGGGCATACTAGGCACAGATCTGATCATGACGAGTGAGCCTGAGGAACATGGATAACTACAGCCCGGGCCCGGGATCTCCCGGATTCTCCGGGCCGGGATTGTCGGCGCAGGCCAGCGAACCGCCCGCCAGTAGCGGCGCCGCGAGCAGCAAGGACGCCGGCCTTCAGCGGGCGGACGGGACCCCGGTGCGGATACTCGTGGTCGACGACGAGCCGAGCCTGGCCGAGTTGCTGGCCAGCGTGCTGCGGTACGAGGGCTGGACGGTGAAGACCGCGGGTAACGGGGCCGATGCCGTCCGGACCGCGCGCGAGTTCCGCCCCGACGCCGTGGTGCTGGACATCATGCTCCCCGACTTGGGCGGCCTGGAGGTCATGCGCCGGCTCCGGGCCGAGATACCGCAGGTGTGCGTGCTGTTCCTGACCGCGCGGGACGCGGTGGAGGACCGGGTAGCGGGCATCACCGCCGGGGGCGACGACTACGTGACCAAGCCGTTCAGCCTGGAGGAAGTGCTGGCCCGGCTGCGCGGCCTGCTGCGCCGGGCGCACCTGACCCGCGCGCACACCGAGGGACTGATCGCGGTCGGCGACCTGACCATGGACGAGGACGCCCGCGAGGTCCGCCGGGACGGTGAGCTCATCGAGCTGACCGCGACCGAGTTCGAGCTGCTCCGGTTCCTCATGCGCAACCCCCGCCGCGTGCTGTCCAAGGCGCAGATCCTGGACCGGGTGTGGAACTACGACTTCGGCGGCCAGGCGCACGTGGTCGAGCTGTACATCAGCTACCTGCGCAAGAAGATCGACGTCGGCCGCGCCCCGCTCATCCACACCGTCCGCGGCGTCGGTTACGTACTGAAGCCGGCGAGCTAATGCCCGGCCGTGCGGTACGGCCTCACGGCCGGCTGGCACGGTGGGCGGGCGTGCTGTCCTACCGGACCATCAGCGGCAAGCTCATCATCGGGCTGGTGGTCCTGTTCGGGCTGGCCAGCGTCGTGGTCAGCGTGGTCACGGCCGAGTCGCTGAACAACTCGCTGATGTCCTCGCTCCGCGCTCAGGTGCAGTCCGCGACCACCACCTGGCAAAACTGTGCGGCCTCCGGCGGCCACGGACCGGGCGGCGACACCGACGGCGACCAGTCGGGTCCACCCGGCTACTCGACCTGCTACAGCCAGGGACAGACCCCAGGCACGTTCCTGGCCATCCTGTCCTCCGGCGGGACGGTTGAGGACTACTTCTACGTCTACAAGTCGTGCACGCTGACCTCGGCGGACGCCACCACGCTGGCCGGCCTTCCGTCTCCGGCTCCTCCTCCCGGTCCCCCGCCGGATCAGCAGACTTACACCCGGACGCTGCCCTCGCTCGGCATCGAGTTCATGTTCACCAAGGTGCCGGGGCCGGACAACACGACGCTGGTCACCGGGCTGCCGCTGACCGCGGTCAACGAGACGCTCGAGAAGGTGGAGAACACCGAGCACGTGCTGTTCGCGGTGGCGCTGGGGCTGGCCGTTCTCCTGGGCGCCGCGCTGGTTCAGTTCTCGTTGCGGCCGCTGCGGCGGGTGGCCGCCACCGCGACCAAGGTGACCGAGCTGCCGCTGGACTCGGGCGAGGTGACGCTGCCGGCCGGCGTCCCCGACACCGACCCGCGGACCGAGGTGGGCCAGGTCGGCGCGGCGTTCAACCGGATGCTCTTCCACGTCGAGCGGGCCCTGGGCCGCCGCGCGGCCAGCGAGGCCCGGCTCCGCCGGTTCGCCGCGGACGCCTCGCACGAGCTGCGCACTCCCCTGTCCGCGATCCGCGGCTACGCCGAGCTGGCCCTGAGGCACCGCGGCCCGGTACCTGAGGACGTGACCCACGCGCTGACCCGGGTCCAGTCCGAGTCGGCCCGGATGAGCGTGCTGGTCGATGACCTGCTGCTGCTGGCCCGGCTGGACGCCGGCCGCCCGCTCGAGCGCGAGCCCGTCGACCTGTCCCGGCTGGCCATCGACGTGACCAGCGACGCGCGGGTGGCCCGCCGCGATCACCACTGGCGGCTGGACCTGCCCAGCGACCCGATCCTGGTCCGCGGCGACGAGCACCGCCTGCACCAGGTACTGGCCAACTTGATGAGCAACGCCGGCAAGCACACCCCGCCCGGCTCGACGGTCAGCGTCGCGCTGCACGTCCAGGCGGCTCCGGGGGCCGACTCGCGGGCGGCGCCGGACGGCGGGCCGGAAATAGACACGGTGGAACGGGGCGGCCGGCCGGGCGCGCCGCGGGTCGAGCTCAGCATCACCGACGACGGTCCCGGCATCCCCCCCGAGCTGCTCCCGGAACTGTTCGAGCGCTTCACCCGGGCCGATACGTCGCGGGCGCGTGACCTGGACACGGCGGGCAAGAGCACCGGGCTGGGCCTGGCCATCGTGGACGCGGTGGTGGCCGCGCACGGCGGCAGCATCACCGTGACCAGCCATCCCGGCCGGACCAGGTTCGCCATCTACCTGCCGCTGCTGCCCGAGCCTGCGGACATGGCCGGCATGACGGGCTGACGGTGTGCTAGTTCTAGGTCATGGACGGCGACCAGCAGCGGCTTCTGGCCACGATGCCGCTGCACGCGATCACCTCGACCTACGGCGAGGCGGGACTGCGGGACCGGTTCGCGGTCGAGATCGCGTCCTGGGCCGACGCGGACCGGCGCCGGCTTGAGCGAGCGCTGGACCTCGCGGCCCGGCTGCACGCCGGCGACCGCCGGGACACCGAGCCGTACGTCAACCACCTGCTGCGGGTGGCGATCCGGATCATGTCGCATTACCGCGTGCACGACGCCGATGTGGTCTGCGCCGCGCTGCTGCACGACGCGGTCGAAGATCACGCCGCCGAGCTGACCGGGGGGCGCGGCGAGCAGCCGGCCGCGCTCGCGGTGCTGGCCGCGGAGTTCGGCCCGCGGGTGGCCGGGCTGGTCGGCGCGGTGACCAACCCGCCGTACGCGCCGGATCGGGACCAGGACGAGCAGTACCGGGAGCACGTGGCCGACAGCCTGCGCGACAACCCGTGGGCCCGGGTCATCAAGGCCTCGGACTTCACCGACAACGGCGTCGGCCTGATCCACACCACCGGTCCCCGTCTGTACCGGCTCGCGGCCAAGTACGCGCCGCTGGTCCCGGTCCTGCGGGACCTCATCGCCCGGCCGGACACGCCGCTGGACGCCGCGGCCAAGGAGCACATCCTGGCCCAGCTCGACCGGGCCGCTGACCGGTTCGCGGCGCTGCGCGGGGACGCGGCCGTGGGGGACGCGGGCTAGATGCCGGAGCTACCCGAGGTCGAGACCGCCCGCCGCCTGATCGCCGACCTGGCCCTGGGCCGTCGCATCGCCGGCGTCGACGACGCCGATACGTTCGTCTGCCGGCCGCATTCCCCCGGCGAGCTGCGCGACGCGCTGACCGGGCGCACGCTGGCGGCGGCGCACCGTCGCGGCAAGACCATGTGGTGCGAGACCTCGAGCCTGGACGGCTCGGCCGTCCCGGGCCCGGACCTCGGCATCCACCTGGGCATGAGCGGCCGCATCGTGGTCACCGCCGCGGACGGATGGGTGGCCGAGGGCGGCGACCCGCCCGGCCGGGACGCGCAGCCGCGCAAGGCCGAGTGGGACCGCTTCACGCTCGAGTTCGCCGACGGCGGCCGGCTGGCCCTGTTCGACAAGCGCCGGCTCGGGCGCATCGTGCTGAACCCAGACATCGACGCGCTCGGCCCGGACGCGGCTGAGGTCACGCTGGCGGAGTTCCGCGCCCTGATGTCCCGCGGGACGATCGCGGTCAAGGCCCGCCTGCTCGACCAGTCCAAGCTGGCCGGGGTGGGGAACCTGCTGGCTGACGAGATCTTGTGGCAGGCTAAGGTGCCGCCCGGCACGCCGGTCAATCACCTGGAGCGCAAGGACGTCGACCGCCTCTACCGCGCGCTGCGGAAGGTGCTGGCCGCCGCGCTCGGCGCCGGCGGCGGCGCGCACACCGGCGACGTCATCGCGGCCCGCCGCCCGGGAGGCAGCTGCCCGCGCTGCGGGGCCGAGATGGTGCACGGCACGGTCGGTGGCCGCTCCACCTGGTGGTGCTCCCGCGAGCAGGCGAGCTGGGCAGTCGGAGGTCCCGGACGCTGAAGCTGCTCGCGGTGGAACGGCCGGTCATGCGCGTTCTGCTCCCTCGGGTTTGCGGGCCAGGTAGCCCACGACGTTGATCTTGGCCCGCAGCGGCAAGCCGTCGCGTAGCTGCGCCTGGGCCTGCTCGACGGCGGCGCGATGGAACTCAGCCTCGCCGACGTTCTGGATGGCCTCATAGGCCGGGCCGGTAGCGGCCAGCGCCCGCGCGTACACCTCCGGGTCCGCGAACTCCAAGGCGAACGGAACCTCCACCCGCTCGACATCGACGAATCCATGCGACGCGAGGAGTTGCTCGCCTGCACCAGGTCGGCCCAGTGACACCATCGCCGCCTGGTTGTCGACCTTCTCCGCCGCAGCCAGGCGGAACGGCGCCAGGGCCCAGGCCCCGGGAGACACCTTCAGGTGACCCCACACCGTTATCCCGGCGCGTCCGCCGGGGCGAAGAACCCGCCAGATCTCGGCCATCGCGCCGGGTGTGGTGCCCCAGACCCCCCGGAAGCTGGTCACCACGTCGAACGACGCCGGGTCCCACGGCAGGGCGTGCATATCCCCGATCCTGATGTCGGCACCTGGGCTCCGGTCCCGGGCCACCGCCACCAGCCGGGCCGAGGCGTCGATACCAGAGCAGGAGGCGCCGCGCAGGCGAGCCAGCTCGATCGCCAGCCCCGACCCGCACGCGATGTCGAGCAGCCGGTCCCCGGCGTCGACGCTAAGCCGATGATGCATCGTGACGTACTCCCGGCAGTTGCTCGGCTCGCTGAGGGTCGCGAAGTCCACCGCTTTACGGCCCCAGCCCTCATCCACCACCGTCCACTGGGGAATGCCTGCGCTCGACGTCGTCATTGGTCCTCCTCTGTGGTAGTGCCGGTCACTGGCCAGCCAGCAGCGTAGCGATGCTCGCGGCGGCGCGGCCCGCGCCGCCGCGCGGGACCTTCCGGTAACCCGGTCGGGTGCCGGCTTCCGCCAGTGCTGCTCGCATCGTGGTGGCCAAGTCGTCTGCCGTGGTCGTCGTATAGTCCATCCGCAGGCCGGCCCGGTAGTGGTTGAGCCGGTGGGTGACGAAGTGCTGCTGTTCCCAGTGACGGCGCAGGGGGAAGTAGATGAATGGCCGCCCGGTGGCGACCAGTTCCATCGTTGTGGACAGCCCGCCTTGCACGATGGCCGCGTCGGCGCACGCCAGGTGCTCGAAGAGATCGGGCACATAGCCGCGCTTGTCCATGCCCTCGATGTCCGGCAGTAGCCGGGGATCGATGCGCGGGCCAGTGACCAGAAGCATCCGCGCGTCCGGCACCTGCTTGCGTAGCCGCGCGAACGCGTCGCAGGTCAGTTCCAGCAGGCTGACGCCAGCCGCCGTGCCCCCTACCGCGGCCACGAGCAACGGCTGGTGCCGAGGGTAGCCGAGCCGGCCGCGCAACCGCGCGCGGTCACGATAGGCGGCGGGGTTGAACGGGAGCACATAGGGGACCGAGGTGAACCACCGGCTGGACCATGACCGTATTCCCGGCAGGCCGGGCCCGAACGAGAGATCGGGCAGCTCATCGAAAGAGCCGATGAACATGGACAGGTCGCGCAGCCGGGGGAACCGCTCGCGCTTTTGGATGGAGTCGGCGTTGTAGTCCGCGCACAACTCCGCTTCCCGTGGGTCACCGGGGTCGGTGGGCAGGAAGCCGATCACGTCAGTCATGAATACGTACGGCGCGATCTTCCGCTCGGGGTTCTCGTGCAGGAAGTAGTCGATCTCCCAGCACTCGTCACCCACCCACAGGTCATAGCTGGTGTCCCTGACCACGTCGTCAAACAGCAGGTAGTTCGCGCATAGGATCTCGTCCATCCGGCGGAACGCGTAAAACGCGGGCAGGTCGTGGTTCGCGGATTCCGACTCCCAGTGCGCCGACTCGGAGACCAGATCGGAGCTCGCCGGATGGATGATCTCCCCGGCACCAGCGAGTACCTCGGTCACCGGCGGCTGCGCCCACCAGTGGATCTCCAGGTCCGGCACCCGCTCCCGGAGGGTCCGGGCGATGGCCAGGTCCCGCTGGACGTGGCCGAGGCCGATGGGAGAGGAGAT
Source organism: uncultured Actinomycetes bacterium (assembly GCA_963834685.1). Lineage (GTDB taxonomy): Bacteria > Actinomycetota > Actinomycetes > Streptosporangiales > Streptosporangiaceae > Palsa-504. The sequence goes on from CAWICW010000024.1 coordinate 71,394, forward strand.
CCACAGAGCCCGCCGAGGGCGGCCATGCGTGGCCTGCCAGGCAGTCGGCTTGCGCTGCCGGCGGACCACCCCGTCCACAAAATCACGGATAGCGTGGTTAACCGCGACCGGGTACCGGACATGCGGTGCGTGCCCGCCGCCTTCGATCACGAGCAGCTCAGCGCTTGTCAGCTCGGCGATCCGCCGTGCCCGCTCCGGCGGGACGATCTTGTCCTGGTCACCGCCGATCACGAGTACCGGGCAGGCCAGCGACCGGCAGAGGCGGATCGCCTCCTGCTCGTCAGCGACCTGCTGAGGGGCGTCGGCATCGCACAGCAGGGTCTCAGCGTCGGTTTGCATGCCCCACTCGACGAGGTCGTCGTAGGGCTTCGTGGAGTGCGGCTCGGTGGTGATCTGGGACATGAAGAACTCGACGTATCCTCGCCAGTCCCGCCGCCAGTAGTGCCGGTTCTCCTTCGCCCACCCCTCGGTGGTATCGAGCGCATCGTCGAAAGAATATCCGTCTCGTTCCCAGGGGTTGGCTGGCGGGATCGGCAGCGTCGGCGCGATGGTCACGATCCCGGTCACCCGCTGCGGATGAGCCGCCGCGAACAGCAGCGCCCAGGGGAAACCGCTGCAGAACGCCGCGAGCACCGCCCGCTCGGTGCCGGTCGCGTCGAGCACGCCCGCAGCGTCACTCGCGAAGACCGCGTCGGCGTAGGCCGCCGGGTTCCTGGGCCGGTCGGACCGGCCATTGCCGCGCGGGTCGAAGGTGATCACACGGTAGTCCCGGGCCAGGAACGGCACCTGCATCTTCCAGTGCCTGGAGTCCACGATCGCCCACGTGGGCAGCAGCAGGATCGTCGGCTGGCCCGTGCCGTGCACCTCGTAATGGATCCGCACGCCTGAATTGACAACGTAACCGGACTCATCGGGTAGTCGTGCGCGCATCAGCCGCACCTCCAACGGGCCGTTCCTCTCTTGATACGGCCGAATGGATGGGAACGGCTATGGGGGAAAACCATTAGGTATGCGGCATGACTCTTGCCGGACCGGGCGCCTATCCGGACTGGGCGCCTGTGTAGGGCCCGGATGCTTATCACGCGGGAGCGGTCAGGTGATGCGTGACGGCCCAGGCGGCCACCTCGGCGCGGCTGCGGGCAGCTAGCTTGGACATCACATGGTGCAGATGGACCTCGGCGGTCTTCTCGGAGATCCCGAGCACCCTGCCGATCTGCCGGTTGGTCCGGCCGGAGGCAACCAGCGCGGCGACTTGCCGCTCCCGCGGGGTGAGCGGCACCTGATCGGAGCGGTCCGCGTCACCGGGTGCGGCGCCCGAGGCGACCGCTAGGGCAAGATCTGCGGCCTGCTGCACGGGCATTGTCCGGCCAGCGTGTATGAGCGCGTCAGCGTCCTGAGGCCCCAGCGCCCGGGCAAGCACCCGCTCCACCGCCGAACTCCTCGCCTGCTCGGTATCGGGCTGGCGGGCCGCGACCCGCTCGCGCAGCGCCGCGGCCGCGCCGATCAGCCGCGCGGCGGTCTCATAGTGTGCCCGTTCGCTGGCGACATGGGCGAGCGCCTCCAGGCACTGCGCGACGCCCCGGGGGTCGTTGACGTCGGTGTAGATCCGCAGAGCCTCCGCCAGCAGCGGCCCAGCTTCCTCCAGCCGACCCTGCGCGCTCAGCGTCGTGCCAAGCCCCCACGCCGACCATGCCACCGCCCACTGATAGTCCTGTTCACGGAAGTCTCGCAGGCTCGCCCGCAGCAGTTCCGCAGCGCTCCCCAGGTCGCCATGGTCCCGGGCGAGCAGCCCCAGGTCGTGCCGCGCCCACGCTACGCCCTGCGTGCTGCCCTCCGCGCGGTATCGCGCCTCGGCCTGCCGATGCCAGTCAGCGGACGCATCCCACTCACCGCCGGCACGGGCCACGTGTCCCAGGAAGGCGCACGCGAACGCTGCGCGGCGCGCATCACCACGCCCCTCGCTGAGTTCGAGCGAGCTGCGCAGGAGGCCCTCGGCCTGAGCCATCTCTCCCGTCGCCCAGGCCAGAACCCCGGCCGCGATGAGCACGCCAGCCTGGCCTCCCGCCGTAGCGTCATCGCTCATAGCTGGCGGGTCATAGCCGTCCACAGCCGGGGGGAGTACCGCGTCCACGAGCGCCTGGCCATGATCGAGGTCGCCGTGGGTGTAGTGGTACCAGCCGAGCGCTGTGGCCAGCCAGACCGCCCCGCCATCCCGCCCAGCGCCCAGGCAGTAATCCAGCGCGACGCGCAGATCCGCGTAGTGGCGGCTGACCCGCAGCAGCCAGTTTTGCTCCTCCGGAAGGCCGAGTGCGGCCTCGAACTGCGTCGCAAGACCCGCGTAGTGCTCGGCGTGCCTAGCCCGCGCCTCCTCGGCTTCGGCGTGGGACGCCAGCTGCTCCGCTGCATACTCACGCAAGCTCTCCAGCATCGAGAACTCAGCGGTCTGCTCGTCACCGGGCAGCCGCCGGATCAGGCTCTTGTCGAGCAGCGACTCCACCATTGTGAGCGCGTCGTCCCCATTCACGGCGCAAACGCTGGCCACGTCAGCAAGCGTCCAGCCGCCAGCAAACACCGACAGCCTGCGAAACAGCGCGCGCTCGCCGGAGTCGAGTAGGTCATAGCTCCAGGCGATAGCACTGCGTAGCGCACGCTGCCGGGCTGGCACGTCCCGCGTGCTCCCGGCCAGCACCTCCATCCTGCTGCTGAGCCGGAACACCAGCTCCCCGGGCGTCAGGACCTTCAGCCGGGCGGCGGCCAGCTCGATCGCCAGCGGCAGGCCCTCCAGACGGACGCACGCTCTGGCCAGCAACAGCGCATTAGCCGGAGTGAGCTCAAAGCTCGGGTTGGTCCGGCGCGCGCGATCCAGCAGCAACGCCACTGACGGATTCGCCGCCAGAGAACTGAGGTCTGCGACGTCCGCCGGCGCGGGCATGGCCAGCGGCGGAACCGGGAACTCCTGCTCGGCGGACAGCCGGAGCCGTTCCCGGCTGGTGGCGAGCACCCGCAGCCGCGGGCAGGCAGCGAGCACCCGGCCGACGTCCGGGGCGGCGGCCAGGAGATGCTCGCAGTTGTCCAGGACCACGAGCCGCTCCTCGTGGCTCAGCGCAGCAGCCAGCTGGCCGGTCAGATCCGTCCCGCCCCGCAGCTCGACGTTCACGGCCTGAGCCAGTTCGACCATCACCAGCGCTGGATCCCGGACCGGAGCCAGGTCAACAAACACCGGGGCGTATCTGCTGCGCTCGGCGTGAGCCGACGCGCATGCGACGGCGAGACGGGTCTTGCCGATGCCCGGCGGCCCGGTGAGCGTGACGAGCCGGGTCTGCGCGTGTGTGAGCATCCGGGAGACAGCCTCCAGCTCGCCGTCCCGGCCTACGAACAGGTCGACAGGCGACGGAAGGCCGCTGTGCGATGCCCGCCCCGCGTCTTGCATCCGACTGCCCCGCCCATGTCTTCTATCCTTGCAGCCAGGAGGCCATACCCGAGCATACGACGGCTCACCGCGTCGCCGCCATCGCTCGCCCAGCGAGGGCTGAGGCCGCCCGGCCCCATATAGCCATGTAGGGGAATCCCCCGATACCACGATGACAGCTTGCGCCCGTACAACGGTTTCATGACGACACCCCGCAACCACCGGGCGGTCGGCGTAGTGCCCGAGTCCGCCCCTGCCGGGTTGTTCCTCGAGGGCCTGACCGCTCAGGACTTCGCCCG
>CAWICW010000025.1:0-94184 GCA_963834685.1 uncultured Actinomycetes bacterium
AGCAGCTCGATGACCGAGCCGGGCCACCCGTGGGTGATGATGACCGGCAGCGCGTTCTCGTGATGGGAGCGGACGTGGATGAAGTGAATGTCCAGCCCGTCGATCTCGGTGACGAAGTGCGGCAGGGCGCCCAGCCGGGCCGCGCAGCGGTGCATGTCGTACTCGGTGGCCCAGTAGCGGGCGAGTTCCTGGGCCACCGCCTGCTGCACGCCCTGCGAGAAGTCGGCGACGAGTTCTGGGTCGGGCCAGCGGGTGGCCCTGATGCGGGCGCGCAGCGCCTCGAGTGCCGCCTCGGAGGCGACCGGGATCGTGAACGGCTGGACCGCCGCAGCGCCGCCGGAGGTTTCGGTCGTGGCAGACATGGGGGGCTCCTTTCCCCAGAGGTGTGACTACGATACGAAGCCTGCTCGCCCCGCCTCTGCGCCGCGCCCGTGGCAGACCCTGGGTCTGGTGCCTGGGTTGCCCACTGGGTTGCCCCTGGGGTAGCGCTCCGTGGGTTCTTATCGCAGCGTCACGCGCGGGTCTATGGAAGGCGAAAGCTGACCTATTGGCGGAACGCGCGGCCACTATCGGCGCTTCGTTCCGCGCGATCGACCACTGCTACAGCCGCAGCCCGAGATCTTGTCCGGTGTGGGCACGTGATGCGATCTAGACGAGTGCTTCCCTGCGGTCCGTGGCCTGCCGGCGTGCATGTCGTTAGCCTGGCGGAATGAAGGTCAACCGCTCGGTCCCAGCGGCCACGGTCATCCCGGTTCTGATCTATCCGGATGTCCGCGAGGCGGTTGCCTGGCTGACTGCGGCATTCGGGTTTGTCGAGCGGCTACGGATCGGCGAGAACCACCGGTCTCAGCTGAGGGTCGGCGACGGGGCCGTGATCGTGGCCGAGCCAGGCGGCTACCACCGCCCGCCGAGTCGCGAGGCGGTGGCCCAGTACGTGATGGTGCGGGTCCCGGACGCGCGGTCTCACTGCGAGCGCGCCCGGGCACATGGCGCGGTCATCCTGGCGGAGCCGGCGGACTACATGTATGGCGAGCGGCAGTATGGCGCCGAGGACTTCGCCGGTCATCGGTGGACGTTCACCGAGACGCTATCGGACACAGACCCGCAGACGTGGGGCGGTCAGTACCTGAATCCGGACTGACTGCCTCTGCCAGCCTGGCGCTGACGCCTGATGAGGCGCAGCCGGTTAGCACCTCATCGGCAGCGGCTGGTTCGTGAGCCTGCGCTGGTAGTGGGACTGCCGGGCCTGGGCTTGGTGGTGGCGTCGCCATCGTGACCAGTGCTGGTAGTGCTCGCCCGGATGTTGCGGATGCGTGAAGGCTGTCAGCAGGCGGCGGATCTCGGCGGCGGTCACTTCGGCGATCTGAAATTGTTCGAACCAATAACAATGCTCCGTTTGTCGCAGTACGCAACTGCGAAGAGCACTGTCGTTTACGGACTTCAGGGCGGAAGGGTCAGCGCATCCGCGTGCTCGGCCGGACCACCGTGGGGTGACGGCGGTCCAACGCCGCCACGTCGGTTAGCCCCGAGCGGTTCGGCGATAGCGAAATCCGAGGCATCAGCGGTTCCCAGCGGAGGCTCTTGCGCAAATTCACCAGGTTGGCCATCCGCGCATAGTCGGTGCTCGTCAAGTCGACGGGCGCAATGTCCCCATCGGCCAACGCCGAGCCGGAAGGCTGCTCACCGCGAGTCTTCTGCTTCCGCGTCAAGCTCGGCAAGGATCCTGGTGACAGATTCCTGGAGTTTCGGCAGGTCGCGCGTCACTGTGTTCCACACGACGTCGAGATCGATATCGAAGTAGCCGTGGCTCACCCGATTGCGCATGTCGGTGATCACGCGCCACGGCACTTCAGGATGCGCGGTCCGAACCTTATCGCCTACGCCTCGTGCCGCTTCGCCGATAATCTCTATCCAATGAAGCACCGCGCTCTGCAGCAGTTCGTCGGTGTCGAAGCGCGTCCGGTCGTCTTGGACGTAGCGCCTGATCCTGTCGATCGCGGCCAAGACGTCCGCCAGACGTTCACGGTCGTCTCTCACAAGGCGACGGCCTCGGCCAGGACCCGGTCCCGGATGCGCGCCTTCAGCCCGCGCGGCGTAGCCACATCCACATGACGCCCGACGATCTCCTCAACGTCAAGCGCGAAACCGCTGAGGTCGAACAGCGTGGTGTCCGGACCCGGGGCTACCAGGAGATCCACGTCACTGGTCTCGACCGCTTCCCCGCGAGCTACCGAACCGAACACCCGCACATCACGCAAGCCGCGCTGAGACGCGGCCGCGAGAATCTGCCCCCGAGCCGCCCGAAGGGACCCGAGATCCGGCGGCCGTTCCTGCTGCGGTGGACCTGGCACCATGAGTCCTTTCCCGATACACATGCTACTCGTGTCCTCGGCCACTTCACGGAACCCCAGGTCAGCCCACCCGCGGCGCGTCATGCCAGGCTAGCCAGCTGGCGGCAACACCCGTTGTCCAGTCCCGCATACTCTTGGCGAGCCAAACAAGCAGCCAGTCCGGTCCCTCCCGCCGTCTCCCTTGGTACGCCAGACCCGCCCGGCAGCTACTCTATGTGACCAGATGCGGCCCGACGGCTCGATACATCGGCCGCCGACATCGGTATACGATCCGGTCCACGGCTCGCCGACCACGGGTATCAAAACCGCTGGTGGGGCGGGTGGGGCTCGAACCCACGACCGGCGGATTATGAGAACTACGGCCCCGTGCATCGTGCGCGCTAGCTGCACGGATACCACGGAGTCGTGCCACCGATGGCCCTGATCGCACTGTCTGCACCGATGGCCCGGTCCACGGGCCGGTCCACGCCGACCATGGCGGCCACCGGATGCCAGCTACAGAACGTTACCGCCTTCCGGCCGATCAGCGCATGCCCGCAGCCACGGTAATCAACGCGGCGTGCTCCTGTCTAGCGATGGCCGCGCAGGTCGTCTAGGAAGCTCCGGGCGGCGGAGACGGCGCCGGTGGTGCGGTTGACGGCCTCGGCGGCGGCGCGGGCCGCGGTTCCCTTCACGCCGGGCATGACCGCGGCGGCGTGGGCGATCAGGTTGCCGGTTTCCTCCACGATGCGGGTGCCGGGCGGGACGTGCACCCGGAACTCGTCCGGGTCGGCGGGTTCGGTGCTGATGTCGTCCAGCTCCGACCAGATCGCGAGCGTGTCGCCGGCGTAAGAGATCAGGCGGAGCAGGCAGCCGGTCTCGGCGTCCACGATCGCGTCGGTAGGGGCGTCCACGATCGTGTCGGTGGTGAAGGTCATCAGCGGCCCCAGGGCCACCTCCGCGTCGCCGGGGACGGGAGTGACGTGGAGCTGGCGGGCGGGCCGGCCACGGTAGGTGAGCTCCGAGCCGCCGGATAGCTGGCGGCGGAGCAGCCAGCACGAGTCGGCCAGGAACGCGATGTCGTGCCGCAGGGGGCGGCCGGGCCGACCATGGTCCGGTCCGGGTAGACCCGCCAGCGGCGCTCGCCGTCGCAGGCGATCGTCGTCGAATCTATGGGGCGCGGGCGGTGCGAGAAGTCGAGGCGGTACCGGTCCGGGCCGCTGACGCGCAGCCGGGCTTCCGTGCGGGCCACGTTCATTCCGGGGGTCATCGCGTCGAGGAGGTCGCCGAAGCCGCCGCGCCCGGCGGCGCGGAATCCTCCTGGCACCGATGCCACCATGGCGACCGCGTCGAGCCGCTGCCGCGCCGTGGCTCCGAGGTCACGGGGCTCACCGCTACGGTAGAGCAGGTCAAGCACCTCGTCGGGGGGCGGTGAGCCGTCGGCCGGCTCGAGCGGGGCCGGGTCGGGCGACGGCATCGCCTCCGGCTGCTCGCCGGCCGCGCCGTGACCGGGCAGGTGCGGCGCATGCCTGATCAGCGCGCCGAGGCCGCCCGCCGCCAGGTCCGCGGCGGCCCAGCCAGGACCGCTGAGCCTTTCCCTCCGGTTCTCCCCCAGGGTTTCGCCGCGGTGGCTGCCCGGTAGCGGCGCGAACCGGGCGGGGTCGGCCGCCTCCGGCGGGTTCATCGTCACATCTGTCAGCTCGGTGAGGGTGACTAGCTCGCCCCCGGACGTCTCGATCCGGCGGAGCAGGATGCCGAGCTCGGCGTCCACGGCGACCTCGATGCGGTCATAGGGCCGTTCGGCGGAGCCGGATCCGAGCACATCGCGGCGCGGCGTGGCCGCAACCGCGATCGCTTCGCGGCCGGCGACAGTCACCGGTCCCAGCACTTCCAGGGTGTACCCGCCGAGCAGGCAGGAGGGGCAGAGCAGCTCGGGCACCGGCGGATAGGCGCCGTTCACCTTGACCGGGAGCGGCGGGGGACCTCCCATTTCCGGCGGCCGCCACGACCAGCCGCGCTCGCCGTCGTTACCCTCGGCGGCCTCTCCCTCGGCGCCCCGGCCGGGAACCGAGCACTCCAGGCGCCACCGGCCACCGGGACCGATCAGCAGCGCTCCGCGCCCATGTAGCGGCCGTTGTCTTGCCTCTGCATCGGCCAGGCGCGGAACCAGCGAGACCGCTCCTCGCGCGACGGGCGCGGGCGCGGGCGCGGGAGCGGGAGCGGCTCCCGGTCGGTCTCGGAGCGCAACTCGGCCGACAGGGACAAGCGGGTCCAGTCGGCCCGGTAGAGCAACCCGATCACTTCTGGCAGGCCGGCCATGGTGGCACCATCCGGGGCAACTCGCCTGGGGGAGGCGAGAACGCCACCCCATTTGGTCAAATTATGCCCTGTGCCGGCCTGGGACCCGTATGGACCGGCGCGCCAGGTAATCCCAGCGCGGTGAGTGAGCCCTGGGCAGGTCGATCTTCAGCGGGACGACGTGGCGGCAGGCAGCTCACTGGCCGGGCTCGTGGGTCACGCCGAAGGACTGGCAGGCCTCGCAGTACGACCTCAGCGGCAGGGAAAGGCCTGGCTGAGGGCCTGGTCGATGACGTGGGCGAGGGGGCGGTTGCGGCCTTCGGTGATGGCGTCTTGGCGTTGTCCGGGGCTGAGGGGGGCGGCAGCGGTGTCGAAGAGGCGGTCAAGGGCGGCCTGCTCGGTGGGGGTGAGCTGCCAGCCGCAGGTGTCGCGCAGGCCTTGGGCGGCACCGAGGTAGATCAGCGCGCTTTGTTCTTTCCCGTCCAGAGCGTCGGCGGCGGCGATGCCTTCGAGGTCGGCGGCGATGCCCCGTTTGCTGCCGATGAGGTAGTGGTCGTTGAGAGCCTGGCGGAACAGCGACCGGCACAGATCCGCCTGGCCGGCGTCGCGTGCCACCTCACCCAGGCTGTTTAGGACACTGGCGGTGCCGTCGGGGTCACCGGCGGCGCGGAACAGTTGCAGGGCCCGCTCGAACTGGATGTTGGCCTGGCGGTAACGGCCCTGGTAGCGGTGGAGCTGGCCGAGCATGTTGTAGGCGTTGGCCTCGGCCCGGCCGTCTCCGGCTCGGCGAGCGGTGGCTAGCTGGGAGACGAGGTGAGGTTCGGCGGTGGCCAGATCGCCGGACGCAAGAGCGGTAGAGCCGAGATAGCGGTGGGCCCAGGACTGGCCCGATAGGTCACCGAGGGCCGCGCAGAGCGTCAGAGCCTCGCTGGCCAAGGCGTTGGCGGAGGGGTAATCGGCGGCGAACCAGGCCAGGGCAGCCGCTTCGATCAGCGCCCACGCCCGTACCGCCGGGGCGGTGGCGCGGGCGTCGATGGCCAGCAGGCGCTCCAGGTGCAGCCTGCCGGCGGCGACCGAGGCACGGCGGCGCCACACCTTGGCCACGGCTGTGGCCAGGCGCAGCCCGTCCTCCAGGTAGGCGCTTTGGCTGTCGGCGCGGGATCGGGCCCAGTCCAGGGCGGCGTAGATGTCGGTCAGGTCGGCTTGGAGGCGGTCGAGATGGGTTCCCTGGTCGGCACCTTCCAGGCTGTCCCGAGCCTCGGTAGCCATCTCCAGGTGGTGGCGGAGGTGGGCAGCGTGCACGGCTTCGGTCTCGCCGGTCTCGGCCAGCCGGGCCAGCGCGTACTCCCGGACGGTCTGTAGCATCCGGAAGCGGGGAGGGTCGCCGGCGGTGACCTCGAGTAGGCTGTGCTCGCCCAGGGCGTCGAGTCGCCCCAGCATCGGGAGGCCAGCTTCCCGCTCGCCTGCCACTGCGGTGGCGGCGTCGTCGTCGAACAGGCCGGCGAATACCCCGAGGCAGGCGAACAGTCGCCGCTCGCCGGGAGGCAGCAGCGCGTAGCTCCAGTCCAGCGCCGCTCGCAGGGTCTGCTGACGGTACGGGAGGTCGCGCGGGCCGCCGGTGAGCAGCGCCAGGCGAGATCGCAGCAGCGGCAGCAGCGCCTGGGGTGAGTACAGCCGGATCCTGGCCGCAGCGAGCTCGATGGCCAGCGGCAGCCCGTCGACGGCGGTGCAGATTCCGCCGACAGCGGCCAGCTCGTCGGCGTCCGGGGCGAAGCCCGGGCGGGCCGCCCGGGCCCGCGCGATGAACAGCTGCACCGCTTCGCTGTCCTGCGCGCTTGTCCCGGTGCCGCCTTGGCCGGGATGGTCCAGCGGGGGAATCCGCACAACGTGCTCCCCATACAAGCGCAGCGCGATCCGGCTGGTAGCAAGCACCCGCACGGCCGGAGCGGCGGCCAGTACCCGGGCCAGCAGCTGCGTCTCATCGAGCAACTGCTCAAGGTTGTCCACCACGAGCAGGAGTTCGCGGTCCAGCAGCGCCTCGGCGAGGTGGGCCTCGGCCGTCTCCGCCGACGTCGGCGTTAGGCCCAGGGCCCGCGCCATCGTCGTGGCGAGCAGCGCCGGATCATGAACCGGGGCTAGATCGGCGAACGCCACGCCATCGGCGAACCCGCCGGCGACATCGCAGGCCACCTGCAGGGCCAGCCTCGTCTTCCCGGTCCCGCCGACGCCGGTGAGGGTGACCAGTCGTGAGGCCACTAGCGCGGCCGCCACCTCGGCGCGTTCGCGCTCCCTGCCGATCAGCGCCGTGGCCGGGGCGGGCAGCGGCGCGGGCGTCATCCGGGACCGCGGCACGGCGGGTCCCTTCGGCGGCGCTGCGCGCTCGTCGGATGACGCAGGGGCCCACGCGTGGGCCCGCGGGCCGGGTACGTCCCGGCTTACGGCGGCGGCATCCTGGTCGGCGCGCAGGGCGGCCAGCGGCGGCGCAGACCAGGCCGCAGCCGGGACGGCCTGCGGCGGCACCTCCATCATCGTGAGCAGCGCGTACATATCGTTCCGGGTGACCAGTGCCCCCCAGGCAGCCAGCGTAGTGGCAACGGCGACGACCTCCTGGCTGGTCAGGACGGCGTTGTCCCGGCTGTTGAGCTTGTGGCTGAGCACATCGGGATGCAGCCCGATGGACCGGGCGAGCTGCTGCTGGGTGCGCCCGACCGCCCGGCGGTGCTCCCGCACCGCCTCCCGGAACCCGCGCAGATCCCGCATCCACGCCTCCACCCGCCCTGCCGCCAGGTCGGCGGGCCGCCGCGTCATTGCCGCAGCTTTGCCGCACCAATGCCGCAGAAAACGTCTGGTTTCCCGCCCTCGTGCCCAGCTTAGATGGTCCGGACCCGACCGCATACCTGCCGAAGGCAAAGGCAACTAGATGGATCTGTACGCGACGTTTCCCTGCTCAGTCCAGGCTGTGTTCGCCTGCGTGGCCGACCCGTCGCGCCTGGGCGACTGGCTGCCGCAGGTAATCACCGCAGTCGAGGGCACGGGATCACCGGACGGCGCCTGGCCCGAATTCCGAGTCACCGTGCGGGTCGACGGCGCTGAGGTCGCGGCCAGCGGCGAGGTGACTGCCTTCGAACCACCGTGGCTGGTCAGCTACCGGCTAATCACCGGGGCACAGGTAGCCAGCATCCGGGTCACCTGCACCGCCCAGCCCGGCGGCACGCGGATCCACTTGCACCAGCCGGATAGTGCCGTCCCGCTCACCATCGACTTGGCCCGGCTCACCCGGGCTCTGGCAACCCAGCAGGCACACTAGAGAACAGGACAGTCATGCTAACCCGAACGACACGGCGCCGTCTCCACGGCGCCCGCCAGGCCGCCGTGGCGGCCTGGACGCTGGCCGCGGCCAGCGCCCTGATCGCCTTCGCCGGCGCGGGCACCGCCAGCGCCGCGCCTGCGCCGCCCGGCACCGGGACCACCACCACGGTGACCTTCAGCTACACCGGCGCCGCACAGACCTGGACGGTCCCGGCCGGAGTGGCCAGCGCACAGGTCACCGCGGTCGGTGGGGAAGGCGGGGCCGGCGGCAACGTCGGTTACGGCGGCGGCAGCGGCGCTTATGGCGAGTCGGTAACCGCCACGCTGACCCTGACCAGCAACGAGCAGCTCAGCATCCAGGTCGCCGGCGACGGCGGCGGAGGAACTGTGGGCGGCGGCGGTGGCGCCGGCGACGGCGGAGGCGGCAACGGCAGCAACGCCTACCTGACCGGCGGTGGCGGCGGCGGCGCTTCAGCCGTATTCCAGGGTCTGACGCCGCTCGTGGTCGCCGCGGGCGGCGGAGGCGGCGGCGCGGGCGGCAATAACGGCGGCGCGGCCGGACAGCCCGGAACTACCGGCGGCAGCTGCAGCGGAGGCGCGGGCGGTGCCGGCCAGAGCACGCAGGGCGGTACCGGTGGCACCACCGGATGTGACGGCGGCGCCGGCGGCAACGGAACGTCTGAGCAGGGCGGTAACGGCGGCGCCAACCCCGGCTACGGCCAGGGTGGCGGCGGCGGAGGCGGCGGCTACTACGGTGGCGGCGGCGCAGGCGGCGGCTACGACGGCGGCGACGGCGGCGGAGGCGGCGGCGGTTCCAGCTACGCCGTCGACCCTGACGCCACGATGCAGGCCGATACGACCGGCAACCCGGAGGTGCAGATCACCTACGCCACGCCCACACCGGGCGCGCCGACGGGTCTGACGGCTACTCCCGGCGACTCCCAGGTGAACCTGTCGTGGGATGCGCCGGGTGACTCCGGCGCCTCGCCGGTGACCGGGTACAACATCTACGAAGGAACCAGTTCCGGCGGCGAGTCGTCCACGCCGGTGAACAGCTCGCCGGTCACCGGCACCAGCTACACGGTGACCGGGCTGACCGACGGTACCCCGTATTACTTCGAGGTGACCGCGGTCAACGCCGACGGCGAGGGGCCGGCTTCGGGTGAGGCCTCCGCGACCCCGCAGGGCGCGCAGGCGATCATGTTCACTTCCAGCCCGCCCAACCCGGCGGCAGTCGGCGGCACGTACACGCCGACGGCGACCGGCGGCGGGTCCGGGAACCCGGTGACGTTCAGCATCGACTCCTCCAGCACGGCCGGAGCCTGCTCGGTCAGCGGCGGGACGGTGTCCTTCACCGGCCCGGGGACGTGCACGGTGGACGCCAACCAGGCCGGCGGCAACGGCTACACGGCCGCACCGCAGGTCCAGCAGGTGATCACGGTGGACCAGGCGCCGTCATTCGTTGCGGCCAGCCCGCCCGTCACCGCCACGGCCGGGCAGGCCTACGGTTACACGTTCATGGCCTCGGGCACCCCGGCACCCAGCTACGCGCTGTCCGGGGCGCCGTCCTGGCTGTCGATCAACGCCAGCACCGGGACGGTCAGCGGCACGGTGCCCGCCAGCACCAAGTCGTTCTCCTACTCGGTGACCGCCACCAACGCGGCCGGGACCGCGACCGCGGGACCGTTCACCGTCACGGTGACCCCGGCTTCGACGAAGGCGGACCTGGCGGCCGGGCTGTCCTGCCCGGCAACCCTCGCCGTGGGCGCGACCGGGACGTGCACGCTGACCGTGACCAACAACGGCCCGGCAGCGGCGCAGAACGTGATCGCCGCGGTGGCCTTGCCCGCTTCCCTGGCCGAGACCTCATGCAGCACCGGCTGCACGGAGCATGGCAACCTGGTCGCCTGGCGGCAGTCCTCGCTGGCGGCCGGCGTCTCGGTGCAGGACACCATCACGGTCAAGGCCACCCGGACCGGCAAGGCCCAGGTGCTCGGCGGAGCGGTGTCGTCCAGCCCTGACCCGAACCCGTTCAACAACATCGCGCTGGCGGTCATCACCATAAGCCGCTAACCGCAGCTGACCGCGAGAAGGCATGCCCGCTGGCGCTGATCCGAAAACCCGGATGGCGCCAGCGGGGCATGCGGACTGCCGCCATTGCCCATTCCCCACCCCGACGCAACCTCGGCAGTTACTCTATGCGACCGCAACGGCGTGGCGGCACGGTACATCCCTTCGCCGACATCGGTATACGATCCGGTCCACTGCCTATCCCGACCGGTGATTAAAACCGCAGGTGGGGCGGGTGGGGCTCGAACCCACGACCGGCGGATTATGAGTCCGCTGCTCTGACCGGCTGAGCTACCGCCCCGGCGTCGGCTGCACACTTTACCAGTCCGTCCCGGCCCGTCGATGCGGCCATGGACGGGCGCGCCGAGCTAGGGTTTGCAGTGATTTCGGCGACTACGCGACCGGCACGATGGAGCACGGAAGTGGCGGGAGGGGCGATGGCGGTGGCGGATCAGGATCAGGATCAGGATCAGGATCAGGATCGGGGTCAGGGTCAGGGTCAGGAGACGTTCGGCTTCCAGGCAGAGGTAGTCCAGCTCCTGGACTTGATGATCAACTCGCTGTACAGCAACAAGGAGATCTTCCTGCGCGAGCTGATCTCGAACGCATCGGATGCCATCGACCGGCTGCGGCTGGAACTGCTCGCCAAGGGCGAGAACCCGGAGGACGAGGGGCCGCTGCGGATCCGCGTCTCCTATGACAAGGACGCGGCGACGATAACGGTCGCCGACAACGGGATCGGGATGAGCCGGGCCGAGCTCATCGAGAACATCGGCACCATCGCCAAGTCGGGGACGCGGGAGTTCTTCCAGGCCCTGACCGGCGACCAGCGCCAGGACGCGACCCTCATCGGGCAGTTCGGAGTGGGCTTCTACTCCGCGTTCATCGTGGCGGACCGGGTGGAGCTGACCACGCGGCGGGCCGGGCAAGCCGCGGAGGAGGCCGTCCGGTGGAACTCCGACGGCCGGGGCCAGTACACGCTGGAGGCGGCCGAACGCCCGGGCCGCGGAACCACGGTCGTGCTCCATCTCCGGGACGACGATCGTGACCTGCTGAACGGGTACCGGCTGCGCGCCATCATCGGCAAGTACTCCGATCACATCAGCCTGCCGATCGTGATGCCTTCGGAGAAAAGCCCGACCGATAACAGCGAGGAGGCAGGAGAGGAAACCGTCAACCAGGCCTCGGCGCTGTGGACGCGGTCCAAGAACGAGATCAGCGATCAGGACTACATCGACTTCTACCGGCACATCGCCAGCGACTACGCCGATCCGCTCAGCTGGGTGCACAGCAAGATCGAGGGGACCTACGAGTACACGCTGCTGCTGTTCATCCCGGCCCGCGCCCCGTACGACCTGTGGCTCCTGGACTCCTCCCGTGGCGTCCGGCTGCACGTCCGGCGGATCTTCATCATGGAGGACTCCGGCCAGCTGATGCCGCGCTACCTGCGGTTCATCCGCGGCGTGATCGACTCCGCCGACCTGCCGCTCAACGTGTCGCGGGAGCTGCTGCAGGGCAGCCGGGTCGTGGACCGGATCCGCTCCAGCGCGGTCAAGAAGGTGCTGCAGCTGCTGAAGGACCTGGCCGAGCAGGAGCCGGACAAGTACGCCACGTTCACCAGGGAGTTCGGCGCCGTCCTGAAGGAGGGCATCGTCGAGGACCTCGGGAACCGGGACGACATCGCCCGGCTGGTGCGCTTCACCACCACCCAGGGCGAGGACGTCCCGCTGGCCGACTACGTGGCGCGGATGAAGGAAGGCCAGGACAAGATCTACTACCTGCTGGCGCCGACGCTGGCCGCGGCGCGCAGCAGCCCGCACCTGGAGGCCTTCCGGGCCAAGGGCATCGAAGTGCTGCTGCTGGCCGACGTCGTGGACAACTGGCTGGTCACCACCCTGCGCGAGTTCGAGAGCAAGCAGCTCCAGTCGGTCGCGCAGGGCGCGGCGGACCTGGGCGGCCTGACGGACGAGGCGGAGAAGGCGGCACAGGACCAGGCGAGCACCGAGTTCGCCGGCCTGGCGGCCAAGCTGAAGGAGCTCCTGGAAGGCCAGGCCTGGGACGTGCGCGTGACCAGCAGGCTGACCACCTCGCCGGCCTGCATCGTAGCCAACGAGCCGACGTCCGACATCAACCTGGTGCAGCGGCTGCGTGGCTCGGGGCTGCCGAGCCAGCCGGTGCTCGAGATCAACCCGAAGCATCCGCTGGTGGAACGGCTCAACCGCAATCAGGACGACCCGCGCCTGCCGGACTGGGCCTCGGTGCTGTTCAATCAGGCGGTGCTCACCCTCGGAGCCCGGATCGACGACCCGGCGGCGTTCGTTACCCGGCTGAACGACCTGCTGACCACCCTGACGGACGAGCCAGCGTCAGACGGGCGGGAGGTGGGCGCTGATGACGGCGGAACGGCCGCCTCGCACGACGGCTAGGGCGTCCTTGAGGACCCGGGGCAGTTCGTCCGGGTCGGTGACGGTCGCGGCGTAGGCGCCGCCGGCCGCGGCCGCGATGGCGGGCAGGTCGGCCTCCGGCTCGAACGAGACGTGGAAATCGTCCGCCGCCGCGGCGGCACCGCGGCCATGCACCCGGAGCGTCGAAAACTTGGGCGCGGCCCAGCCGCGGTTGTCGTAGATGACGGTCAGCGACGGAGCGCTGTACCGGCGCGCGACCCACTGGGCCGACGATGGCACCCCGAATAGGTAGGAGCCGTCACCGACCAGGGATACCACGATCCGTTCGGAAGAAGAAGCGAGCTTAGCCCCGACGGCGCCGCCGCCGGCCCAGCCCAGGGAACCGCCGCCGGACCCCAGATATGACCCGGGCGTGGCGGGCCGCAGGTGCTCGGCCACGATCTGGTAGTTGGTGATCGTCTCGGTAAGCACGATCGAGTCGGTGCCGGCCAGCAGGTCGCGTACGCACGCGGTCAGGTACCGGGGCGTGATCACGCCGGCCTCGGGCTGCTCAAGCGCGTCGAGCGCGGCGCGGCGGGCCTCGCTGGCGGCGGCGATCTCCGCGCGCCGGGTCTCCACCACGTGGGCCTCGGCCAGGTTTTCATCGCGAACGAGCCTGGCGATCTGCTCCAGGGCCACCTTGGAGTCGGCGGCGGCGAAGCGGCGCGCGGCGATCTGCCACATAGGAATCGTGGGTTTCAGCGGGTCGACGTCGATGGCGTAGATCGTCGCTTCTGGCGCGGGCCGGTTGGTGGCGGGGATCCACGGCACGTGGCTGTCCACGACCAGGATGACGTCGGCCTGGGCCAGCGCCGGGTTCTGTTCGGTGGTGGTGAACTGGTAGCCGCGGTGCAGCGGGTGATCGCCGGGGAAGTTGACGCAGAAGGCGGCCGACTCCAGCACGCCGATGGCGAGCAACTCGGCCAGCTCGACCAGCACGGGCACCGCGTCCGGGTTCCGGCCCAGGTAGGACGTGACGATGAGCGGGTGCCTGGCCCGGGCCAGCGCGGTCGCGATCTCCCGGGTCACCCCGGCGGTGAGCGCGGCGGGCTCGATCGGCCTGAACTGCGCCGGATCCACCGTGTACGGCTCGAGCGGCTCCTCCATCACCTCGCGCGGCCCGACCAGGTACACCGGGCCGGCCGGGTCGCTGCGCGCGATCTGCAGGGCCCGGTGGACGAGCTGCTTGACGTTACGCCCGGTGCGGATCTCGTTGTCGTACTTGACGAAGCCGCGCAGGATGCCGCGCTGGTCGCGGGCGTCCTGGATCCAGTGGATGAACTCGTTACGGCTCCCGGGCAGCTCGCCTTCGAGCGTGTACGGGGAGGCCCCGGCGAAGATGAGCACCGGGATATGCCCGCGCATCGCGTTGCTCACCTCGCCGCCGAGGTTCTGCGTCCCCCCGTCGACGTGGACGACAACCGCCTGCGGCTGCCGGCTCACGCTGGCGTAGGCGTGCGCGGCGGACAGCGCCACCATCTCGTGCGGGCAGATGACGAGCCGCGGGTACGCGTCTTCGCCGCCCTCGGCCTTGGCCTGCGCGAACGCCTCGATCAGGCCCGGATGGTCGCTGCCGAGGTTGGCGAAGACATAGCTGACGCCAGCCTCGGCCAGGGCCTCGAGAAAGGCCGCGCTGGTCGAGTAGTAACCAGCGGGCACCTATCAGTACCGTCCGGCCGTCTGCATCGACATCGCGTGCTCGACCAGGGTGACCAGGGTCGCCTTGGTCGATTCCCGGTTCCTCGCGTCGCACGGGATCACCGGCACGTCGGACGAGATGGCCAGCGCCTCGCTCACGTCCCGGGAGCGGTGCGGGAACTGCCCGTTGAACCCGTTGATCCCGATCACGAACGGGAGCCCGGACGCCTCGAAGTAGTCCACCGCGGGGAAGGAGTCGGCCAGGCGGCGGGTGTCGACCAGCACGACGGCGCCGATGGCACCCTGGATCAGGTCGTCCCACATGAACCAGAACCGGTGCTGGCCCGGCGTGCCGAACATGTACAGCACCAGGTCCTTGTCCAGCGTGATCCGCCCGAAGTCCATCGCCACCGTGGTCGTCGACTTGTCCGGCACGTGCGACAGGTCATCGACGTCGGTACTGGCCACGGTCATCACGGCTTCGGTGGTCAGCGGCGTGATTTCCGAGACCGAGCCCACGAAGGTCGTTTTGCCGACGCCAAATCCGCCAGCCACCACGATCTTGACCGACGTCATGGCGGGAGCGTCGGACCTGGGCTGGGCGACGCTAGATCTTACGGAGTCCACTAAGCACCCTTTCGAGCAGATGGAGGTCCGGACGGCCCTCCGAGTCATCGCGCTGGTGGATGCGGACGAGTCCGTCCGCACTCATATCCGCGATGAGAATCCTGGCCACGCCGAGCGGCAGCCGCAGTACCGCCGACACCTCCGCCACCGACCTCCAGTCCCGGCAGAACTGCAGGATCGCCTGGCATTCCGGTGCCAGCACGGATAGATCACGAGGCTCCAGGACGGTGGCGGTCACGAGAGCTTCGATGGCGAGCTGGTACCGGGGCTGCGTGCGCCCACCGGTAACCGTATACGGGCGGACGAGCCTGGTGGCACCGTCCTCCTCGGTCGTGAAACCGAACCCGGATCGCGCCGGCCCCGGTCCCTCATCCCACAGGCCCGCCCGGGCCCCTGCACCCTGCCAGGAACCGGGCAAGCCCACGAAGGGTGACCGGTCGTCACCTCGCCCTTGGCCCGCCACTTAAACCTCCGGTCACCTTCGCCCGTCACCGGGGACGGCTGCTTGCATGACACTGCGGGTGGCGGGCGTCAGTACTCGCCCGGCCCGCTCAACCAGCAGGGTCATCTCGTAGGCTACGAGACCGAGATCGCAGGTGGACGCGGCCAGCACAGCAAGGCTTGAGCCATTGCTGATCGCCATGATCACCAGCACACCTCGCTGCATCTCTACCACAGTCTGCACGACCGCGCCGCCCTCGAAAACCCGCGACGCGCCCTGGGTCAGGCTAGTCAGCCCCGACGTCACCGCCGCCAGCTGATCGGCCCGTTCCTGGGGGAAACCGGCGCTGAACGCCAGCGGCAGGCCATCGGAGGACACTACTACCGCGTGCGCAACATCGGGGACCCGCTCCACGAAGTTGGTGATCAGCCAGTTAAGGTCCTGCGCGGGGCGCCCTGGCGTGCTCATGGGCACTCCTCTCGTCGCCCGTCCATACAGGTTCCTCCTCCTGGTCTGGCTGTGCCTGGGACTTCAAGGTTCATCGGTCCTACGGCTCCTCGGTCTGGGGTGCGGCGGCGCGGCCCTCGCGCACGCCTCGCTGGAAGCTGGCCATGCGGGTTCTGGCCGCATCCGGCGATCTGGTGGGTGCGTCGGCTTCGGCGTCGCCGCCTCCACCGCCGACCGAGCCGGGTACGAGGTTAGCCCTCGGCACCCGCCTTGGCAGGCCCGCCTGGGTTTTGTCTCCCGCCGACGGCGCCGCGAGCGCCTCGGCAGCGCGCCAGCCTTCGTCGGCGGGCGAGGTCCACGTCGACTGGACGGCCGCCTGGCCGACCTGGGCCCCCTGAGCGGGCCGGGCCGTGCTGAGGCTCTTGCCGCTGCGGCGGAACCAGTCGGACTCGAGCGAGTCGAAGATCGGCAGCCGCTGATCCTGGGTGGCGGGCGGCGGGACCGTCACCTTGCCGGAATCGCCCGCGCCGTCGGTCCGCTGGGCGCCGTTCGCGCCGGAATCGCCCGCGCTGGGACCGTCGCCGCCGTGGACGTCCTGGCTGCCGATCGCGATCGGGGACTGGGGGATCTTGGACGCCTGCGGTGGCACCTGCCCGCCGAACGCGGGCAGCCTGCTGGGCCCGGGACCCCCCGGCCCGTCCGCCGGGACATGCGGGGTCATCTCGTCCGCGCCGTCGTCGGCCGAGCCGTTCGCGGGCGCCCCGCTGCCGTTTGGTTTTCCGCGCACCGGAAGCGCCTGCGCCGGCTCACCGGCCGAGCCGTTTCCGGCGGCCGGGACGGAGCCGGTCGCGTCCGATCCGGCGTCCGCGGCCGGGGTGAAGGACGGCGACGGCGGCACCGACGGCGACATCGGCGAGAACCTCGGGATGCGCGCGGCCGTGGTGGCCTGCGAGCTCGCGCCCGACCCCTGAGGCGGCGCGGACAGGGACGGCACCGGCCCGTAGTCGTCGGCCTCGAAGCGGCGCAGCCGGCCGAGCGGCGGCGCGACCTCGGGCGCGGCCACCGTGTCGGGCAGCCAGATCAGCGCGGTCAGGCCGCTGGCCTGAGCGTGCCGCAGCCGGACCCGGACCCCGTGCCGGGCGGCCAGGCGGCCGACCACGAACAGGCCCATCCGGCGGGACACGGCGACGTCGACCACGGGCGGGTTGTCGAGCCGCCAGTTGGCGTGCGACATTTCCTGGTCCGAGATGCCCACGCCGTTGTCGGTGATGTCGAGCAGCACGCCGCCGCTGCTCAGCGGCTGGGCGGATACGTACACCTGAGTGTCCTCGGGAGAGAACGTGGTCGCGTTCTCCACGATCTCCGCGACCAGGTGCACGACGTCGTTCACGGCCTGGCCGACGACCACGATCCCGGGCTGCACGTTGAGGACGACCCGCTCGTACTGCTCGATCTCGGAGATCGCGGCGCGCAGCACGTCGACCAGCGGCACCGGCTGGCTCCACCGCCGGGTCACCTCGTGACCGGCCAGAACCAGCAGGTTCTCGGAGTTGCGGCGCATGCGGGTGGCCAGGTGGTCCAGGCGGAACAGGCTGCTGAGCCGGCCGGAGTCCTGCTCGCTCTGCTCGAGGGAGTCGATCAGCGACAGCTGCCGCTCGATCAGCGACTGGCTGCGCCGGGACAGGTTGATGAACATGGCGTTCAGGTTGCCGCGCAGCATGGCTTCGTCGGCCGCCAGCCGGACCGCCTCGCGGTGAACCTGGTCGAAGGCCCGCGCGACTTCACCGATCTCGTCGGTGGAGGTGACCCCGATCGGCTCGATGTCGACGCTCTCGTCCGTGCCCTCGCTCTGGCTGAGCCGGCGCACCATCTCCGGCAGCCGGTGGCCGGCCACGTCGAGCGCGTCAGCGCGGAGCTTGCGCAGCGGGCGGGTCAGCGAGCGGGCCACGATGGTGGAGACGAGCAGCACCAGGGAGAGCAGGACCACGGCGACGAGGCTGGTGATCAGCAGGTTCTGGGTGGCCTGCGACCGCAGCGTGTTGGCCCGGTCGGTGATGCTGGTGACCAGGCCGTCGCCCACCTGGCGGGCTCCGCCGATGGTGGCCGCCATGTTTTTGTACCAGCCCTCGGCGGTCAGGCCGCTGGCGTGCGCGGTAAGCGGCAGGTCGGGGCTCGAGGTGCCCATCTCCTCGGCCAGCGTCTCCTGCGCGGACGCCAGGTCCACCGCAGACCCGCTGACCGTGTTGTTGAAGTATTCCTGCTCGGCCTCGTTCGTGGACGCGTTGAAGTCGGCCTGGTCCGCGTTCTGCGACTCATAGGCCTGGTTCAGCGTGCCCAGGTCGCCCGGCCCGAACGTCTTGGCCGGCGAGCTCAGCGCGGCGAACAGGACGGCCCGCTGCACCGACATCTCGTTCTCGACCCGCAGCAGCGCGCCGAGAGTGGCGACGTTACCCTCCAGGTCGGCGTCGTTGGCGCCGGTGCCGACCGAGGCGCCGAACGTGTTCGCGGCGGCCAGGACGTTGCCGGTGTACACCCGGATGACCTGTGAGGCGGGGAACAGCGACGAGGTCACGTTCTGGCGGATGGACTGCAGGTCGTCGAGGCTGTCGACGAGCGCGCCCAGGTCGGTGACCGTGGCCGACTGGTAGCCCGCGCCGGGCGTGACTCCGGCCGCCTGGTTCAGGACCGTCTGGGCGGCGGCGCTGGTGGCTTCCTGCGCCTGCTTCAGCTCCTGAACGAGGCCCGGGGCGGGGGCCGCCCGGTTCGCCGCATACCCGGCGGACAGGTCGCGTTCGTCTTCCAGTGCCTGGCTGAGCTTCACCACCGAGGCGTTGAGCTGCGCCAGGTGCTGGATGCGCCCGCTGGCGACCCAGGTGTTGGCGTCGCCGTAGATCAGGAGCGCGCCGAGGACGGACGCGATGAGCGTCGGGACCGCGATGACGAGGGCCAGCCGCCAGCGGACCCGCCAGTTCGCCAGCGCGAAGCGGGACTGCCCGGAACCCTGCCGCCGCGAGCGGGCCGTCGCCGGGCGGGGCGCGGGGTCCGGCCCGCGCGGGCCGGCCGGCCGGGCGACCGGGGCCAGGGCGGTGCCAGCCTCCGCGGCGGGCGCGGCCTGGGCGGCGGCTCCCTTGGCGGCCTTAGCGGCCTTCGGGTCCTGCTGAGCGGTGTCCCGGCTGGCCGCGGCTGGACCGTCGGCATCGCCTCCGGCCAGAAGCCCCGAACCTCCCCCGTCAGCCTGCCCCCCGTTGACGGACCCGGCGGTGTCGCCGGGATTCGTCACCGATCGTCTACGCACTACGCTCGCACCTCGCATCGGCCGGCCTGGCCTGGACGCATGTCGCACTGCGACCGCAGAAGCCGCACGACATACGCACCCCTCTTTCCCGCCACTGACGATCGCCCCGCCAACGACCGCCGCGACCCGGGTTAACAGGGCAGCCAAGGCCACACTCTCGCGTTACAAAACGGGTAAGGACATATAATCATCTTCTGGGTGGGCGCCACGGGGCATTCGCCAGTAAACGGGTCGAGAACTTCACGAAGTAGGTTACCGCCGCGACCTCAGGAGCCGCGCCGGAGCGCGGCCTTTGACTGATAGGTGACTAAAGGGTAACTTTCCGTAGTAAGGATTCCACCACGGACGGCGTACCAGGGGCACCCGCCGGCCCGCTAGATTCCCGGCGCCGCTTGCTAAGCGCCGGTGGTACGGGACGATGGACGCGGTCACCGGGTCCGTCAATCAGTCCGTAATGATGTAAATTGCCCCCAATTATCACGTCATTGGGATTACCGGCTCGCCCCGCCCAGGCCGAGCTCGCGAGCGATGAGCATGCGCTGGACCTCCGACGTGCCCTCGCCGATCTCCAGCACCTTCGCGTCGCGGTAGAAGCGCCCGACGGCCGAGGAGTTCATGAACCCGTACCCGCCGAACACCTGGGTGGCGGCGCGCGCGTTGTCCATGGCCGCGTTCGACGCGGTCAGCTTGGCGATCGCGGACTCCTTCTTGATCGGCTGGCCGGCCACCAGCCGGGCCGCCGCGTCGTACCAGGCCAGCCGGGCGGTGTGGGCCCGCGCCTCCATGTCGGCGATGGCGAACTGGATGGCCTGGTGCTGGTCAAGCCGGCGGCCGAACGCCTCGCGCTGCCGGGCGTACCGGACGCATTCGTCCACGCAGCCCTGGGCGAGGCCGGTGGCCAGCGCGGCGATCGCCACCCGGCCCTCGTCCAGGATCCGCAGGAACTGGGCGTAGCCCCGGCCGCGCTCGCCGAGCAGGTTCTCGGCCGGGACCCGGCAGCCGGTGAAGGACAGTTCCCTGGTGTCGGAGGCGCACCAGCCGACCTTGGAGTACTCCGGGCCCGGCACGAACCCGGCCGTGCCGGCCGGGACGATGACCGAGGAGATCTCCTTGCCGCCCTGCTCGTCGCGGCCGGTGATGGCGAGCACCGTGACCAGGGAGGTGATCGAGGTGCCCGCGTTGGTGATGAAGGCCTTGCTGCCGTCGATTACCCATTTGTTGTCTTCGAGTCTGGCCGTGGTCCGCATGCCGCCGGGGATGTCGGACCCGCCGCCCGGCTCGGTCAGGCCGAAGGCGGCCAGCCGCTCCCCCGCGCACAGTTCGGGCAGCCACCGGCGGCGCTGTTCCTCGGTGCCGAACCGGTAGATCGGCATCGCGCCGAGTGACACCCCGGCTTCCAGCGTGATCGCGACCGAGGAGTCGACCCGGGCCAGTTCCTCCAGGGCGACGCACAGCGCGAAGTAGTCGCCGCCCATGCCGCCGTACTCTTCGGGGAACGGCAGGCCGAACAGGCCGAGCTTGCCCATCCGGGCCACGACGTCGTAAGGGAACTCGCCGCGCTCGTAGTAGCCGCCGATGACCGGCGCGACCACGTCGCGGGCGAACTGGGCGACGGAGTCCCGCAGGTCTTGCTGCTCTGGCGCGAGCTGGTAACTGACCATGACACCACCTTCGCATGGTGAACGGACCCGGTAGGGTCCTCCCCCCGGTAACCCGGGATGACCCCGAATGACCCGGAATGACGCGGGATGACAGAGCCCGCTGCCAAAGGCTCATCGGCGGCGGTAATCTAACGTGGGCCCAGTATTCCTACCTGAGAGTGAGGCCATGGCCAGCCTGAGCTGCCCCGACTGCGGCGTGAGGGTCCAACCGGAGGATCTGATCTGCTTCCGGTGCGGCGCGAACCTGCCGCACGCAAGCGGTCCGGAGGACGACCTGCTGACACCGACCATTTCGCAGAAGTTCATCGCGGCGGACCCCTCGGCGAGCTGCCCGCGCTGCGGCACGCCGGTGTCCGACGCGGCGGACGTCGTCTGCACTACCTGCGGGGAACCGCTGCCGACCGGCCGACGCCGCCGCATCTCGCCCGTCGTCATGCGGATCACCTTCCCCACCGGCAACGTGGACGTTCCGGCCGGGACGTCGGTCCTGCTCGGGCGCGATCCCGCCGAGTCGCTCGTCGCCGCGGCGTTCGCGCACTTCGACAACGTCTCCCGGCGGCACGCCACGATCCACGTGGACGACTCGGGGCACGCCTCGATCAAGGACGAGAACTCCACCAACGGCACCTACGTGAACGACGACCGGGTGCTGCCCGGCGCGGAGGTTCGGCTGGTCGACGGAGACCGGGTGCGGCTGGCCGCGGATGTGACCGGCGACGTGTCCCTGCCGCAGGGCGAGCCCGATCCCTCCGGGCTGACCCGCAACGGCCGCTAGCGCCCGGCGGTACGGGAAGCGGCGCGGGGCCGAACGGGACTAAACGGGGCCAGCCTCCAGTTGGGAGGATTATTGGTGGGTTTGTCGCTGGGGTGATCGCCTGACGTTCCGGGGGCTCGGCCATGCCGCATCTCATGCTGTCCTGGCAGTACGCCTTGATCATCGCGGGCTGCCTGGTGATCGTCACGGCGGTCAGCCGGGTGCCGCGCGTGGCACAGACCTGGACCGGCTGGAGCCTGTGGGGCGGGGTGGCCTGGGAGGCCGCGCTGCTGTCCGGGCTGTACGGGCTGTGGCAGTTCGCCGGGTCGTTCACGGTGATGAGCCCGAGCGGGGCGTTGCCCCGGGCCCGCTGGCTCTGGCACGCCGAGCGGCTGCTGCACCTGCCCAGCGAGACCAGCGTTCAGCGGCTGTTCCTGCCGCATCCGCTGGTGATCCAGGCGTTCAACCTGTACTACGACATCCTGCACTTCCCCGTGCTGGGCGCCTGCCTGGTCTGGCTGTATGTCCGGCACCGTGACCGGTACCCGCGGATCAGGACCACCGTGGCCCTGTTCACCGGGGCCAGCCTGCTCATCCAGTTCATCCCGGTGGCCCCGCCGCGGCTGCTGCCCGGCACCGGGCTGGTCGACACCGCGGTGAAGTACGGCCAGTCGGTGTACTCCTGGCATGGCGGTTTCGACGCGGACGAGTTGTCGGCCATGCCCTCGGTGCACGTGGGCTGGGCGCTGATCGTGGCGTTCGCGGTGATCACGGTGTCGCGGAGCCGGTGGCGCTGGCTGGCCGCGGGCTACCCGCTGCTGACGCTGCTGGTGGTGGTGGTGACGGCCAACCACTTCTGGCTGGACGGCGTCGTCGCGGGTCTCCTGGTGGCCGTGGTGCTGGCCGCCCAGCGCCTGACGCGGGGGCTGCGGTCTGGTACATCTTCCGAAAGCGCGCAGGTCACGCCGACCGACAGGGAAATGTCCATGCGCCTATGACGCCGCTAGGGCTGGTCAGCGCTCGCTGTCCAGCATGGCCACCTGGGCCGCGTCGTACCGCTCCCCCGCGACCGCGCCGGCGGGCACGGCAGCCTCGATCGCGGCCAGCTCGTCGGTGCTGAGCGTCAGGTCCAGCGCGCGCAGCGCCTCGGCCAGCCGCTCGCGGCGCTTGGTCCCGATCAGCGGGATGATGTCGTCGCCGCGCGAGGCGACCCAGGCGATGGCGAGCTGCGCGGCGGTCACCTGCCTGGCCTCCGCAATCGTCTCGAGCGCCGCCAGCAGCTCCAGGTTCCTGGCGTGGTTCTCGCCCCGGAACCGGGGGAAGCGGGCGCGCGGGTCGTTGGCGGCCAGCCGGGCGGTGCCGCTGCTCAGCAGGCCGCGGGACAAGATCCCGTACGCGGTGATGCTGATGCCGAGCTCCCGCACGGCAGGCAGGATGCTCTGCTCGATGCCGCGGCTCATGAGCGAGTACTCGATCTGCAGCTCCGACACCGGGTGAACGGCATGCGCCCGGCGGATGGTGTCCACGCCCATCTCCGACAGGCCCAGATAGCGGACGTAGCCCGCCTGGATCATCTCGGCCACCGCGCCTACGGTGTCCTCGATCGGGACCTCCGGGTCCAGCCGGGCCGGCTGGTACAGGTCGACGTACTCGGTGCCCAGCCGGGTCAGCGTGTAGGCCAGCGAGCTCTTCACCATGGCCGGGCTGGCGTCGTGCCCGACAAACGCGCCGGACGGATCCCGCTGGCCGCCGAACTTGACCTGGATGAACACGCTGTCCCGGGGGATCCCGTGCAGCGCGTCGCGGAGCAGGAGCTCGTTATGCCCCATGCCGTAGAAATCGCCGGTGTCCAGCAGGGTGATCCCGGCGTCGATCGCGGCGCGGATCGTGGCGATGCTCTCGTGGTCGTCGGCCTGCCCGTAGATGCCCGACATGCCCATCAGCCCGAGGCCGACCCGGGATACCGCCGGCCCGCCGCGGCCCAGCGTGGTCGTCTCCATCACGCCTGAACCATACCGGCCCCGGTCCCGGGTAGGGTCGGATCACTTCGGCAGCCCGTCGGAGGAGGAGATCGCCGCCTACGTCGCCTCGGGCGAGCCGCTCGCGGTGGCCGGCGCGTTCACCCTGGACGGGCGCGGCGGCTGGTTCGTGGACGGGATCGACGGCGACCACGGCACGGTGCTGGGCGTATCGCTGCCGCTGCTGCGCCGCCTGCTGGCCGACCTGGGCGTGAGCCTGACGTCGCTGTGGACCTGATCGCCCGGGGCTGATCCGGACCTGGGCCGGGACCTTTCGGCACTACCCTGTAAAGGCGAGCGAACCGACACACCTGCGAACAACCCGGACGGATGCATGGAACCCGAACCCACCGTGCTGGACAGCCTCCGCAGGGCGGTCGAGGCGATGCCCGACGACGTGCCGCTCCGCCTGCACCTGGCCGCGCTGCTGCTGCGCGGCGGCCAGCGCGACGAGGCCATCCGGCAAGTGGGCGCGGTCCTGCAGCGCGACCCGGGCAACGCGGCGGCGCTGGACCTGCTCCGGGACGGTCCCGCGCCGGCTGAGGCCGCGGGTCAGCCAGCCGCGGGAGCAACGGATATTTCTGCCGAACGGACCGGGGCGCGTCCTCCGGCGGCCGGCCCGGCGGAAGCCCGCGGTGAGGCGGCGGTCGGCAGGCCGCCGCAGTATGACTGGTCGCAGGCCGAAGACGAGCTGCGTGATGTCCTGCCGGCCATGTTCATCGGCGAGGGCGACGCGGCGGATTCGGCCGCGGCCGGCCTCGACGCGGCGGACGCCTATGATGCCGAGCACGCCGGGCTGACGCTCGCCGACGTGGCCGGGATGACCGAGGTGAAGCAGCGCCTGGAGGCGGCGTTCCTGGCCCCGATGCGCAACCCGGAACTGCGCCGGCTGTACGGCAAGTCGCTGCGCGGCGGGCTGCTGCTGTACGGGCCGCCGGGCTGCGGCAAGACCTTCATCGCCCGCGCGGTGGCGGGCGAGCTGGGCGCGAGGTTCATCGCGGTGTCGTTCGCGGACATCATCGACATGTTCGTGGGGCAGAGCGAGCGGAACATCCATGAGCTGTTCGAGATCGCCCGGCGGAACGCGCCGTGCGTGGTGTTCCTGGACGAGGTCGACGCGATCGGGCAGAAGCGCTCGCAGCTGCGGCACACCCCGATGCGCAGCGCGGTCAACCAGCTGCTCCTGGAGCTGGACGACATCTCGGGCAACAACGAGGGCGTGTTCCTGCTGGCCGCCACGAACCATCCGTGGGACGTGGACAGTGCGCTGCGCCGGCCGGGCCGGTTCGACCGGACGCTGCTGGTCCTGCCGCCGGACGCGGCCGCCCGCGAGGGGGTGTTCCGCTACCACCTCAAGGACCGGCCGGTCGCGGGCATCGACCTGGCTAAACTGGCCAAGCAGACCGACGGGTACTCCGGCGCCGACATCGCGTACATCTGCGAGACGGCCGCCGAGCGGGCCCTGATGGACTCGGTCCGCCGCGGCGAGCCGCGGATGATCGGCACCCCCGACCTCGAGGCGGCCATCACCGAGGTCAGGCCGTCGCTGAGCGCCTGGTTCGACACCGCCCGCAACGTCGCGCTGTTCGCCAACGAGGGCGGCACCTACGACGACCTGGCCGCCTACCTTCGCAAGCGCCGCATGCTGTGAGTGGCATTGACCTTTGGGGGACGACCCCCCCAGACTCCCCCGGGCGCCGCCGGTGATCGAGCTACGGCAGGACCTGGCGCGCGCTTCGGCGATGCTCGACGTCCGGCGGTTCGACGAGGCGTCGCAGTTGCTGGCCCGGATCGTGGCGGCGGAGCCGGAGAGCAGCCGGGCCTGGTGCCTGATGGCCCGCGCGCACCTGGGCGCGGACCGGCACGCCGAGGCCATCGAGGCGGCCAACCGGGCGGTGGCGCTGGACCCGTCGGACGAGTGGCCGCATCGCCTGGCCAGCAACGCGCTGGTCCACCTGGGCAACTACGGGGACGCGCTGCGCGCGGCGCACGAGGCGTGCCGGCTCGCGCCCAGCTACTGGCAGACCCATGTGTGCCTGGCTCAGGCCGCCCTGGCCGGCCAGCGGCTGGACACCGCCACCGACGCGGCCGCCCGGGCCCGGGCCCTGGCCCCCAACGAGCCCGACGTGCACTTCCTGTCCGGCAAGGTGACCCTGAGCCGCGGCGACCTGGCTGCGGCGCGCGAGCATCAAGAGCACGCCCTGGCGCTGGATCCCGCGCACAGCGGCGCGATGAACGAACTGGGCCGGATCCGGCTCAGGCGAAACGACCCGATCGGCGCGATCCGGCACTTCTTGTCCGCGGCCCGCGCCACGCCGGACGAGCGGATCTACGCCAGGAACATCGACGTGGTGATCCTGCGCACGGTGTCCCGGACGATCTACGTGTTCACGCTGATCGCGCTGATCCTGATCTGGGTCCCGGCGGTCAGCCACGTGAACCGGCTGCCGTTCGCGATCGGCCTCGGCTCGCTGGGCGTCATCACCATCGCGGGCTTCGCCTGGATGGTGCTGCGCTTGCCGCCTGAAGCCCGCCGGCTGGTGCGCCGGACCCTGCGCACGCCGCGGGTCGCGGCGGCGCTCGCCCTGGCCGTGGGCGGGGTCGCGGTGGCGTTCGGCATCGTCGCGTTCACGCCCGAACTCGACCTCGCGCAGATGCTGCCGATCGCGGTGGTCATCACCGTGGTCGCGCGGCTGGCCGCGTTCGCCGCCCTGCGCGGCGCGGCCCGCGAGCAGCGGTAACCCGCCGCGCGCGGGCGCGCCCCCGGCCGGCTCCGGTACCGGGGTCACGGGGTCCTGGTCGAGCCAGCGGACGGCGCGGACCGACGGGATGGCCAGCACGACCGCGCTGCTCAGCAGCCCGTACACGGCGCCCACCCCGAAGACCAGCGCGGGCCCGAACACGGCGGCCAGCGGCCCGTCGACCGCGTACCCGATGACGCCGACGCCGTAGGCGGGGAAGAGCGCGAGCGAGCTGACCCGGGCCAGCCGCTCCGGCGGGATCCGCTGCTGCATGGTGGTGCCGAAGAAGGTGCTGGCCGTCGCCGAACCCATGCCGCAGCCGAAGGCGGCCACCGCCACCCAGGGGGCCGCGGCGTGCAGGGCCATCGGGATGTCGGGCAGCGCGTAACCGAACGTCGCGACGGCGGCGATCACCATGGGCCGCCGGGGCCGCCGGCCCAGGCAGGCCAGCCCGGCCACGATCGCGCCGGCGCCCTGGACGGCCATGATCGCGCCCCAGACCGCCGCGCCGCCGAGGTAGGCCCGGCCCATGACCGGCCCGAGCAGCATCCAGGGCGCCCAGGTGATCAGGTTGAGGAAGGCGAACTGCACGGTGTTCGCCCACAGCCAGGTCCGGGACCGGAAATCCGCCCAGCCCTCGGCCAGGTCGGCGCGCAGGGTCGAGCGGGCCGCCGGTTCCGCCCCGGGCTTTCCAGGTCTTCCCGGCCCTCCCGGCTCGGCGCTGGGCAGGCGGAGCAGGCTGAGGGCCAGCACGCTGACCGCGTACGACGCCGCGTCCGCGGCCACCACCACGGCCGACCCGGCCACGGCGACCAGGACCCCGCCCAGCGCGGGACCGGCGATCCTGGTGGCCGAGCCGGCCAGCCCGTACAGCGAGTTCGCGTTGCCGAGCTGATCCCGCGGCGCGATCTCGACCGTCAGCGCGTCCAGGGCCGGGGAGAAGAAGGCGGTGCCCGTTCCGCCGATCCACGCGAGCAGGACGAACAGCCATAGCGGCGGCCGCCCGGCGGCCAGCGCGACCGCGAGCGTCGCCTGCGCGCCGCAGCGGAGCACGTCCGCGGCGAGCATCACCCGGCGCCGCCCGAGCCGGTCAGCGATCGCCCCGGCCAGTGGCAGCAGCAGAACCTGGGAGACGACGTTGGCCGTGAACACCAGTCCCAGGCCGGTCGCGCTGAACCCGCTCTCCAGCACCGCCCAGGCGATCGCCACGGTGGACATCGACGAGCCGAGCAGGGAGGTCACGAAGCCGAGGTAGAAGCGCCGGAAGTTCCGCTCCCCTAGGAGCCCGACCCGGCGCTGCAGCCACCCTGCCCTCACAGAACCGGATCATGACACCCGGGCGCGAGTCGCGCCATCCGTAACACTAAAGAAAGTTGCGTCTATAAGGCTCAACTTAGATTTCCGCGCGGCGGGAAGCCGCGGGATACGCGGCCCGGTGCCCCGATAGAAGAAAAATCTCCGGTCGACTCAACTTTTCTGAGCGGACTCCGCGCAAATCCTTTCTGGCAGCGGACGGCTGGAGCCCGCGGCGCTACGAGCGCTTCCTCGCCGATACCTGGCGCCGCCTGCTCCTGGCCGACCGGTAAGGATCGGGTGAGGCTGCGCACGGCATGGCGATTAAGTTAAGATACATCGCGTCTGTTGAATTGAGGCCGGAGGGAGCGCCATGGACGCGACGAACGGGGGTCCGCGTAGCCCGGGGAACCCTGAGGAGACGGGGAACCCTGAGGAGACGGGGAGCCCGGAGGAGCCTGGGCGCAGCCCGGAGGAGCCCGGGCGCAGCCCGGAGGAGCCCGGGCGCAGCCCGGCGCTGCGGGCCTCGGATCGCGAGCGGGACGCGGTGGTGCAGCGGGTCCAGCAGGCGTTCGCCGAGGGGCGGCTGGACGACACCGAGTTCGACGAGCGGATGCGGGCGGCGCTGACCGCGCGTACGCACGCGGACCTCGACGTGCTGCTCACGGACCTGCCCGCCGAGACGACGGCGCCGGGCCCGGCGCCCGCGACCGCCGGGCGGGGACCGGGGCGGCTCGCGATCGCGCTGAAGAGCTCGGTCCGGCGGGGCGGCCGGTGGCGGGTGCCCGAGCGCTACACGACGGTCGTCTACAAGGGCAACGGCTGGCTGGACCTGCGGGCCGCCGAGCTCAGCGGCCCGGTCACCACGTTCCTTGCGGTGGCCTACAAGTCCCGGGTGACGATCCTGGTACCGCCCGGCGTGCGGGTCGAGATGACCGGCTTCGGCGTCACCCAGGGCGAGGACGAGGACGATCCCGGTTACCGGCTAGCCACGGATGCCCCGGTGATCCACGTGCGCGGCGTGGCGTACAAGGGCACCGTGGAGATCACTACCCGACCGCCGGAGCGTCAGGCCCTGCGCCAGTAACCGGCACCGCAGACGGCGATCTGGCCTCGCGATCAGCAGAGCCAGGGACCGGCCTGGCGGCACCCGATGTCGTGCGGCGGCTCGTAGAACGTCGCGTCCCAGAGCTGGGCGTGGCAGGTCTGGCAGGACACCAGCAGGTGCCCCATGCCCCGGCCGCGCTCGGCTCCTTCCCGCGCCGCCGCGCAGATACAGGGTTTCCAGCCGACCCGGGCCTGGCCCGGCCACAACGGGTGGCCGAACGGGCAGCGCTGCGGCTTGTGCTCGAACAGGGACACTGGCATGAGATGATCATGCCAGTGTTCCTGGTGCTGACTCTAGTTCGAAGAAAGGATCTAACCTGGTCGGGACCAGCTGACACCTCTCTGCTGTTACGCCGGCCCGGTTTGGTTCGTCGGTGGTATGACGGATGGCGAAGGGAGACGTCGCGGTGGCCGACCCGGAGCGGCTGAGGCGGCTCGACGGCGTGGCAGGATAAGCCCCGTGACATGGAAAGCCCCTGACGTGGAGCGGCCGGAAGGGCCGACGGCCGGGCCTGAGCGCCCGCTGCTGCAGGCGTTCCTGGACTGGCACCGGGCCACGCTGCTGTACAAGTGCGCCGGGCTGACCGGTGAGCAGCTCGCCGAGCGGACCGTGCCGCCGTCGGACCTGTCCCTGCTCGGGCTGGTGCGCCACATGACCAAGGTGGAACGCGCCTGGTTCCGCCAGCGGTTCGCGGGCGAGCCGGTCGACAACCCGTTCGGCGACGATACGGGCGCCGACTTCGAGCGGACCGACCCGGCCCGGGCCGCCGCCGACTATGCCCGGCTGACCGAGGAGTTCAAGCTGGCCGACGCGGCCGTGGCCCACGCGTCGCTGGACGACACGTTCACCCATCGCGGAGAGGTCATGTCGCTGCGCCTGATCTACCTGCACATGATCGAGGAGTACGCCCGCCACCTGGGCCACGCCGACCTGCTGCGCGAGCGCACCGACGGCGCCACCGGCGAGTAACACGTCGCTCACCAGACGCCCGAGACGGCGGCAAGGGACGAGTAAGGCGGCAAGGGCGTGAACCGCCCGAGGTCAAGGTCCAGCCAGCCGAACTGGAGGCACTGACCGAGGGCGTACCGGCCGGTCGGGTCGAGCGACAGCACCTGGCTGGTGCCATCCACATCGAATAGCAGCAGAAATATGCGAACACGTCAGACCGCACCCGGCCGAGCCGCCGCTCGGCGCATCAGCGGCCGGCCACCGGCGGGCGTCCGGTGTATACCGCGCGTGGCCGTAGCGGCCCGGGCCCGGCGTAGGCCTCCAGGGCGTGGGCGATCCAGCCCGCGGTGCGCGCCACGGCGAAGACCGCCTCCCCGGATCCCCGGATCATGCCCGCCACGCGGGCCAAGGTGGCGATGGCGAAGTCGATGTTCGGTTCGGGCAGGGACTTGCGCCTGACCTCGGCCAGGACCGCCTCGGCCACCGCGAGCTGCCCGGACTTCGGCGCGGCGCGGCGCACCAGGTCGAGCAGCAGAACCGCGCGCGGGTCGCCGGTGCGGTACACGAAGTGCCCGAACCCGGGCACCTTCTCCCCCGGCGCAGCAGTTCGCCCACCACCCGCGGGACGTCGCCCGGGCCGCTGGCCGCGGCGAGCATCGCCTCGGCGCCGAGGGAAGCCCCGCCGTGAAGCAGGCCGCCCACCGCGCCCATCCCGGTGGCGACCACCGCGTACGGATCGGCCCGGACCGACGCGGCGGCCCGTGCGGCCAGCGTGGACGCGGCGAGCTCGTGATCGGCCAGCAGAACCAGCGCGGCCGACAGGGCGCGCCGCAGCGGCGGGCTGGCCCGGCGGTCACACAGCCGCGGCCACAGCCGGTCCGCGATCGGGTAGTCCGCCCTCGGATAGTCCGAGATCGGATAATCCGGGGCGGCGGGGGGCAGGCAGTCCACCAGGCCGGCGATGATGCTGCGCCCGGCCGCGACGACCGCTGCCGGATCCAGTTGCAGCCGCAGCGGGTCGGTGGCCGCCATGGCCGGCACGATGACCTGGAACCGCTCGAGCGGCAGCGTCCCGGCGGGCAGCGCGGCCTGCGCGCCCCGGCCCGCGGCCAGCGCGGCGGGCGTCGCCCGCCACGGCGCCGGCCCGGGGGCTTGGAGCCGCCGGGGTGGGGGGTCTCCCCGCGGGGCAGAGCGGTCTGGGCCGGACGGGAACTCACCGGTCCAGAGCAGCTCGGCGATGTCCTCGAAGGTGCGGCCGGTGGCGAGCCGGATGACGTCGAGGCCGCGGTAGCGCAGCCGATCGCCGGTGATCTCGGTGATGGCCGACTCGACCGTGATGTCCGCGACGCCGGCCGGGCGCCGGGGACGGCCGCGCCGGGCCAGCCGCTCGACTTCGCCGGAATCGAACAGGCTGCCCCGGCCGTCGGCGGCGCGGTCCCGGCGCAGCACCCCGCGGCTGACGTAGGCATAGAGCGTCGCGGGCTTGACCCCGAGCCGCTGGGCTGCTTGGGCGGCGGTCAGGAATTCGGTCACGCTGTCACCACGGTCCGTTCGGCATTGAATTTAATCAATGTTGACTGGATTTGCTGCAACTGGTCAATCTTGACTCATGCCATCGATCCACTTTCTCGACGTGACCAACCGGGACGGCGTGCAGACCGCACGCACCGGGCTGTCGAAGTTCGGCAAGGTCATGGTCAACTACTACCTGGGGCGCCTGGGCGTGGCGCAGTCCGAGATCGGTTTCCCGTTCCTGTTCCACGAGGTGCCGTACGTCCGGGCCTGCGTGGCGCTGGCCGAGGCGGGGGCGTTCGGGGACCTGCGGCTGTCCGGCTGGTGCCGGGCGGTGCCCGCCGACGTCGAGGCCGCGGTGTCCGTCGCGGCGCCCGGCGGCCAGCGCCTGCGCCACTACAACGTGTCGATCTCCACCTCGGACCAGATGATCGCGCACAAGTTCCGCGGCCGGCTTGACCGCACCGCGATCATCGACGAGATGACCGCCGCCGTCGCGGTGGCCCGGGCGGCCGGCGCGGAGAGCATCGGGGTCAACGCGGAGGACGGGTCGCGGACCGACGACGGGTACCTGCTGGAGTTCGCGCTCGCGGCGCGGGAGGCGGGCGCGACGCGGGTGCGGTACTGCGACACGATCGGCGGCGACTCCCCCGGCCGGATCCGGGAGCGGTTCGCCAAGCTGGCCGCCGCGGTCGGCCTGCCGGTCGAGACCCACTGCCACAACGACCTGGGCATGGCCGTGGCGAACTCGGTGTCCGGCGCGCTCGGCGACCTGGACGCCGGGCAGGACGCGTGGGTCAACACCTGCGTGAACGGGATCGGCGAGCGGGCCGGCAACGCCGACCTGCTGTCGTGCATCCTGGCCTTCTCCTACGGGTTCGGGGTCGCGGAGGGCGCGACGATCGGCGACCGGCTCGACCTGTCGTGGGCCCGGCGGTTCGGGCTGTGGGCGTGCTACGCGTTCGGCCAGCCGCTGCCGCCCGCCTGGCCGGGCGTCGGCCGCAACGCGTTCGCGCACGAGTCCGGCATCCACGCCGACGGGGCCCTGAAGGACCGCGCCAACTACGAGCTGTACGACGACTCGGTGCTCGGGCCGTTCCCGGCTGACTGGTACGCGCGCGAGGGCCGGGTGGTGCTGACCGGCGAGTACGGCGGCAAGGCCGGGTTCCGGCACGTGCTGGACGGGCTCGCCATCACGGTGCCGGACGGGGATGAGGACCTGGTGTTCTCTCTGGTCCAGCTGTGCGCGTCGGCGACCGGCAAGCCGCTCACCGACGACGAGCTGCGGCTGATCGCGGGGTATCCGCGCCAGCTGGCGCTGCTGTTCCCAGGACAGCTCGGCTGAGGCGGCACCGCCCGTTCGGGCATCGATAATGATTCCGTGAAGGTCTTCATCTCGTTTGACATGGAGGGCGTGGCCGGGATCGTCGACTGGTCGCAGTGCCGCGGCCCGGGGCAGCCGTACGAGGAAGGCCGACGGCTGCTGCTCGGCGAGGTCAACGCCGCGATCGACGGGGCCTTGGCGGGCGGGGCGACCGAGATCGTCTGCAACGACTCGCATGGGACCATGAACAACCTGGACCCGGCCGAACTGAACGGGCAGGCGGCCTACGTGTCGGGACGGCACAAGCCGCTGTACATGATGCAGGGCCTGGACGCCACCGCGGACCTGGTGTTCATGATCGGCTACCACGGGTCGATCTCGGGCGAGAGCTCGGTGCTGTCGCACACCTACAACCCCGCGGTGATCTCGCACGTCGAGCTGAACGGCGTCCGGGTCGGGGAGAGCGGGATCAACGCGCTGGTCGCGCTGGCCTGCCAGGCGCCGGTCGGGCTGATCACCGGGGATCAGCAGACGATCGCCGAGGCCGACCCGTTCCTGCCCGACGCCGAGCGCGTGGTGGTCAAGGAGTCGTTCACCAGGTTCGGCGCGGCCAACCTGCACCCGGAGGTGGCCCGGGAGCTGATCGCCGACGGGGCACGGCGGGCGATGGAACGGGCCGCCGCCGAGCCCTCGGAGGTGTGGGAGATCGCGGCCTCGGCCTCGGCCGATGACCTCGGGGGCGCGGAGCTCACCGTGTTGCGGCCGCCGGCCATCTCGCTGCCCGCGGTCCTCGAGGTGCATATGCAGACCGCGGACATGGCCGAGGTGGCCTCGTGGGTGCGCGGGGTCGAGCGAGCCGGCGTGCGGACGGTGAGGATCAGCGGCGAGGACCCGCTAGCGGTGTTCCGGTCGTTCGTCGGGGTGACCTATATCACCCGGGTCTCCGAGGGGCGCTGAAGCGCTTACGTCGGGGATCCGGCCGCGGCGCCGGTGACCTGGTCGCGGCCCCAGCGGGCCAGCGTGGCGTCCCAGTCCAGCGGCAGGGTCATGCCGCCGTCGGCGAGTTCGGCCTCCCAGTCCTCGGCGGGCACTCGCCACAGGACCTCGAACTCGATGCCGCTCGGGTCCTTGGCGTACAGGGACTTGGACACGCGGTGGTCGCTCTCCCCCACCAGCGCCCCGGCGGCCAGCAGCCGGGCCCGGGTGTCAACCAGGTCGCCCAGCGTGCCGACCTCCCAGGCCAGGTGGTACAGGCCTGGGTGTTCGGGCTGGTCGGGCGCGTGGCCGGTGCCGATCTCGAACAGGCCGAGGTCGTGGTCGTTCTCCGAATCCGGCGCGCGCAGGAACGCGGCGCGGCCGGGAATCTCCATCCGGACCTCGAAGCCGAGGGTCTGCCGGTAGAAGTCCACGGTGCGCTGCAGACCGTTCACGTACAGGACAGCGTGGTTGAGGCGGCGGACGGGCATCGGCGCTTCCTTCCTCGGCCTGATCAGGGGTCGCCCAGGTCCACGCGCCGCGGGCCGGAGCGAGCGCAGGCGGCGGCTAGCGGATCTGGCCCCGCTGCCGGCGGCGGAGCTCGCGGTACCGCCGTCGCTGCGAATCGTCCAGCATCAGCCAG
Source organism: uncultured Actinomycetes bacterium (assembly GCA_963834685.1). GTDB lineage: Bacteria > Actinomycetota > Actinomycetes > Streptosporangiales > Streptosporangiaceae > Palsa-504. The sequence continues at coordinate 33,878 of CAWICW010000025.1, forward strand.
GCGGTGGCCGGGACGGCGATGGCCACGACGATAAGCGCGAAGGCCAGCCACCAGGGGATGAATCCCAGCAGGATCAGGCCGACGACGACCCCGCCGATACCCCACTTCAAGTGCGGTGACATGCTGACTCCGTTCATCCATCCCGGACCGGGAGCCCCCGGGCCAGCCCAGCTTCTTCTAGCTTATAGCGCGCCGGCGCATCCGGTAGATCCTGTCCGCCCCGAAGGCCCGGCGCAGAGTACGCTGCGGCATACGTGATCACGACCGATGATCGATTCGTGGGAGGGCACCGTGACGATCGCGATGCCGGTGGAGCCCGAGGCCAACGAGCTGCTGAGCCGTAGCCCGCTCGCCCTGCTGATCGGCATGGTGCTCGACCAGCAGGTGCCGCTCGAGCGGGCCTTCAGCGCGCCGCTCGACCTGGTCCGGCGGCTCGGGCACGAACCCACGGCGGCCGAGCTGGCCGACTTCGACCCGGTGGTGCTGGCCGGCATCTTCTCCGAACGTCCGGCGCTGCACCGCTACCCCAAGGCCATGGCGGCCCGCGTTCAGGACGTGGCCCGGCTGATCGTGGATCAGTACGACGGCGACCCGGAGCGGCTGTGGACGACCGCCAAGACCGGTCCCGAGCTGCTGAAGCGGGTGTCGGCACTGCCGGGATTCGGCGCGCAGAAGGCGCAGATCTTCGTGGCCCTGCTCGGCAAGCAGTTCGGGGTGCGGCCACGGGGCTGGCGGGAGGCGGCGGGGCAGTTCGGGGCCAGGGGTTCGCACCTGTCAGTCGCGGACATCTCCGACGCCGAGTCGCTGGCCCGGGTGCGGTCCTACAAGCAAGGGCTGAAGGCCGCCGCCAAGGCGGCCAAGGTCGAGGCGTCGTAGCCGTGCGGGCGGTTGCAGCGTCGGGTCCATACGTTTCCGCGGAAACGCGTGCCTGACGTGGCCGGCGTGGGGCTCCGGCCGGTCCGGGAAGCGGACCTTGCCGCGCTCGCGGACGGCCACTCGCGCGAAGCCGACCCGTGGAACTGGTTCAGGCACATGCCCGCCGGCGCGCTGCACCGGCGCTTGGCCGACGGGATGATCTCCGAGGACACCGGTACGCTCGCGGTGGAGACCCCGGAGGGCGCGCTCGCCGGGACGGTCAGCTGGTTCACCGTCCAGCACGGGCCCACCGCGGCGTGCCAGGCCCTGAACATCGGGATCTCGCTGCTGCCCGGCCACCGCCGGCGCGGCTACGGCGCGGCGGCCCAGCGGGCCCTGGCCGAGTACCTGTTCGCCACCACCCTCACGGAGCGGATCGAAGCCGAGACCGACGTGGAGAACGTCGCCGAGCAGCGCGCCCTCGAACGCGCGGGCTTCACCCGCGAGGGAGTCCTCCGGCACGCCCAGTTCCGCGTCGGGCGCTGGCGGGACACCGTCATCTACAGCCTGCTCCGCGCCGAGGTCAGCCTGGATCACTTCTAGCCTCCGCAGCGCCGCCGCGGTGCCCGCGGGCACCGCCGGCCGATGTCCCATCGGGCCGGTTATCGGCGTTAGGGGCCCGCTGGCTTGTGGTGGCGGCGGTAGAGGTGGCGGAGCTGTCCGGCCAGCAGCGGAGTGGCGATCCAGAGCAGCCAGGCGTAGGTGGTGACGAAGAAGACCGGGATCGACAACCCGAAACCGGCCATCCAGACGTAGCACTTCCTGGTCATGCTGGTCACCACCGGCGGCGGAAGGTCAGCCAGCCCGCGGACGATCAGGTGCCGCAGCATCGCGTACAACATGACCGACTCCAGGACCTGCAGCAGCGCGTAAAACCCGAACCGCAGGGCGTGGGTGGTCAGCGTCTGCCCCTCGGTGACGAGCAGCTTGGTCGCGAACGGGTTGAGCACGATGGTCAGCAGCCAGCCGGTGTTGTACAGCCGCAACCGCGCGTCGACGCCGTGGACGTACCGGAAGAGATCGTGATGGTCGGCCCACGCCGTGGCGATCACCGCGAAGCTGATCAGGAACGCTGCGTAGTGGCCGTCGTCGTGCTCCACGGAGAGCCAGAACGCCGATAGCGTGCCGCCTTCGGGCACCGGCAGCTCGATGGCGAGCAGCGTGATCGCGATAGCGACCACCGCGTCGGAAAAGAAGGTCAGCCGCTCCGCGGCGCGCGGACCGGACTCCACCTCGTCATCAGGCATCAGCCGATCATCTCGCGCGCGCCGCGAACAGGCAGCGCTGGATCACCCGGTGATGATCGTGTCGGTATCCCCCGACAGCAGCTGCTGCGGGATCTGGCCGAAGGTGTACTGCGTGGAAGCCGCTCCCGGCACCAGCGTGAAGACCCAGATGACGTCGAAGCGATCACCCGGCCACGGTTGCGGGATGACGGTGCCCGGCGCGGTCGGCAGCGACGTGGCGATGGCCGGGATGTGGTCGTGCTCCCAGCAGATCAGCACGACACCGGAATAGCTGCTCACCACGCTGGCGGCCAGCTGAGCTTCGCTGCCCTCGGCGAAGTCGGACACGATGGCCAGGCCGAGGCGGTCGGACAGCCCCTGGATCGTCTGGTAGGTCCGGTGCGTGGTGGTCTTGGCCGCGCTGCCGTAGGACGGCGAGAGCAGCGCCGCCGGGGTCTGCAGTCCCGCTTGCGACGGCCCGAGGGCGGGGTCGAAGAGGACGGCGAGCGCGCCCGAGCGCTGCCAGCCGCGGGGCAGCACGGAGTGCGGATCCTGATTGCCCTGGAAGTCCACGCCGAAGGGCGGGCCCTGGGCGGCGGGGGCCTGCCCGGCGGGGGCCTGCCCGGCGGGGGCCGACGGCGGATCGGCCGGCTTCTCGCCGTGGCGGATGAGGTAGATCGTGTCCGGAGGCGGGGTCATGGTCTTCAGTGTGCGGTGCTGCGCCGCCTGACGGATAGGGTTTCGCGCAGGTAGGTGCTTGTTCGCCGTTAAATGCGGGCCCGGGCGGGTAGGGGCCCGTCTGTCAGGGTCAGGAAACGCGAGGCTATGACCAGCCAGCCGGGCACGACGGGGCCGGGGACCACGGATAATACGGGGACACCGGACGCCGGACCGAGCGCAGGTTCGGGCCCGTCCTGGCCTCTGGTCCTGCCGCTCACCCTGCTCGTCATCCTGGGGCTGGCCGGGTTGCGCGGAGCGGTGACTACGCCCCGGTGGAACGGGCCGCTGCGGCACGACGGCCTGGTCATCGGCCTCGCGCTCGAGGTGATCCTCGGCGTCCTGCTGGCGCTGACCTACCGGCGCCGGTCCAGGGCTGCGCGTACGGCCCTGCTCAGCGGCGTACCGGTCAGCGGGGAAGCGGCCAAGCTGCGCGGGGTGCTCATGCTGGTGCTGGGCGCGGGCATGATCGCGGTGGCGGTGGCCATCTTGATCGCCCTGCACCTGCACGCGTTCTCCACGGCGCCCGCGCCGACCGGAGTGCATGTCAAGACCCGGCCCAGTCCGATGAGCAAACCGCTACCGAGCTCGGCGCCCGGGGCCAGCTTCCACGTCCCGTGGTCTGTGGTCCTGTACGCCCTGCTCGTGGTGGCGCTGGCGGCCGCCGTGGCGCTCAGCGTCTGGTGGTCCCGGCGATTCCGGCCGTCGTTCGGGCCGCGGAACGGCGACTACATCGCCGAGGACTCCGAGGACCTGCGGGAGGCAGTGGAATCGGGCCGGTCGGCACTGCGCACCCTGGACGACGCCCGGGCGGCCATCATCGCCTGCTACGTGGCGATGGAGAACAGCCTGGCCGAGCGGGGGGCGGCCCGGGCCGTGGCCGACACGCCCGACGAGCTGCTGGCCCGGGCGACCCGGAGCGGCCTGGTAGGCGGGACCGCGGCCGCGCGGCTGACCGCGCTGTTCTACGAGGCCAGGTTCTCCAGTCATCCGCTGAGCCGCGGGCAGCGCGACGCGGCCGAGCAGGCCCTCGACGAGCTCGCCGCCGGGCTGGGCGAAGCCGGGGCCGCGCGGGCTGAACCGGCCCCGGCCGGGCCACCGGAAGGCGGGGCCGGCCCGTGAACAAGGACGACGGCGGCATGGTGAGCCCGTGGCGCGGGACGACGCCGGAACTGCTCATCGCGGCGGTGGCCGTCGCCGTGGCCGCCGTGGCCGGCTACGCGACGGCCGGCTGGGCGGGCCTGTCGGTGGTGGCCGTCGCGACCGCGGCGGGCGTGATGGTCCTGCTGCGCGCCCTGCTGCCGCAGCTCACGCCGGACGCCGCGAAGAAGGCCCGGGAGAAGCCGCGGGCCCGCACGCTGACCGGCTACTCGCACCGCAGGTTCGTCGTTCATAACGCGATGACCAGCCAGAACTACTACGACGTCGAGCTGCGGCCGGTGCTCGAGCACCTGCTGGCGGCCCGGCTGGCCGAACGCCACGGCGTGCACCTGTACCAGGATCCGGCCGCGGCGCGCCGGGTGCTGTGCCGCAACCCGCGCGATGACCGCCTGTGGCGCTGGATCGACCCGGAGACCCGGCCGGAGACTCCAGCGCGGGAGGGCCCGGAGCGACGCGGTATCCCGCGACACACCCTGGCCCGCCTCATCGACCGATTGGAGAAACTTTGATGGGCCCCGAAGAAGCCGCGGCGAGCTGCTCGGCCATCTTGGCGGAACTCGAGCGTGCGGTCGTCGGCCGCCGCCGGACCCTGGAGCTGGTCCTGGTCGGCGTCCTGGCCGGCGGCCACGTCCTGCTCGAGGACCTGCCCGGGCTGGGCAAGACCCTTATCGCCCGGTCGTTCGCGAAGGTGCTCGGACTGGACTTCGCCCGCATCCAGTTCACCCCGGACCTGCTGCCCTCCGACGTGGTCGGCGCGCCGCTGTACGACCAGCGGTCGGCCGATATGGTGTTCCGCCCGGGACCGGTGTTCACCCAGTTGCTGCTGGCCGACGAGATCAACCGGACGCCGCCCAAGACCCAGGCGGCGCTGCTCGAGGCGATGGGCGAGGGGCAGGTGAGCGTGGACGGGCAGACCCGCAAGCTGCCCCAGCCGTTCATCGTGCTGGCCACCGATAACCCGATCGAGTACGAGGGCACCTACGAGCTGCCCGAGGCCCAGCTCGACCGGTTCCTTATGCGGCTGCGCCTGGGCTACCTGAGCACCGGCGACGAAACCGACATGCTCCGGCGGCGGGTGGCCCGGACCACCGAGTACACGGAGCTCAACTCGGTGACCAGCCCGGACGGGGTGCTGGCCATGCGGGACTCGCTCGAGCAGGTGGAGATCAGCGCCGACCTGCTCGACTACATCGTGGCCATCGTCCAGGCGACCAGGAACGACGCTCAGGTCCAGGTCGGCGCGAGTCCGCGCGGCGGCCTGGCCCTGGTCCAGCTAGCCCGCGGCCAGGCGGTACTGAACCAGCGCGACTACGTGGTCCCCGACGACATCAAGCAGGTGGCGGTGCCCGCGCTGGCGCACCGGGTCACGCTGCGGCCCGAGCTATGGGTCCGCCAGGTCTCGGCTGACGAGGTGGTGGCCAAGCTGCTCGCGGCCGTGCCCACGCCGAAGACCGACCCGAGCCCCAAAGCCGCCCGGGCCAGCGGCCGCGAGCAGGCATCCGCGGTCACCGGCTGATGTCGGATCTCGCGGGGGGTTCCGGGGGGTCGTCCCCCCGGGCCAGCACAGCCAGCCTGCAGTGGCGGTCGTCCCGGCATGCCCGCCGCCTGCTCACGCTGGGCCTGGCCGCGCTGTTCATCGCGACCGTGGCCCGGCGCCCGGAGTTCGCGGGACTGGCCGCCCCGGCGTTGCTGCTGCTGGCGGCCGGGCGCGGCCAGCGGCGGCCGCCGCGGGTCAGCCTGCAGGCCCGGCCCAGCACCCGGCGGGCCTTCGAGGGCGAACTGGTGGCGATCGACGTGCAGGTCGAGGGCCAGGGCGGGTGCAGCGTACGGTGGACCTGGCACCCGGGCCGGGAGATCGAGCCGGCCGACGCCGCGGCCGCCGACGGGCCGCGGGCCCGCTTCACCTTCGCCCCGCAGCGCTGGGGGCGACGGCAGATCGGCACCGTGGACGTGGTGCTGCGCGACCGCTGGCGGCTGGCCGAAGGCCACCTGAGCGTGGACCTGCCCACGCTGGACTGCTACCCGGCCCCGGCGCAGCAGCGGACCCAGGTGGTGCTCGGCCGGCTGCCAAACCGGCTCGGGGAGCACGCGGCGCGGGCGTTCGGCGAGGGCATCGAGTTCGCCGGCGTCCGCGAGTACGTGCCCGGTGACCGGCAGCGCAGCATCAACTGGCCGGCCAGCACCCGACGCGGACGGCTACAGGTGAACACGTTCGCCGCCGAGCGCTCGCAGGACGTGGTACTGCTGGTCGACGGCACCTCGGACGTGGGCGAGCCGGGGTCATCGGCGCTGGACCTCGCGCTGCGCGGCGCGGCGGCCGCGGCCCGCGCGTACCTGGACGCCCGGGACCGGGTGGGCGTGATCACCTATCACTGGGGCGCGGTCGGCTGGCTGGGGCCCGGGCTGGGCCGACGGCAGGTGTACCGGATCATCGACTCGATGCTGGCCAGCGAGCGGGGTGCCGAAGGACCGGCTGGGGCGGCGCACGGGACGAGCATGCGCAGGTTGCCGCGGGCCGCGCTGCCCCCGGGCGCGCTGGTCGTGGTGTTCAGCCCGCTGCTGGACCAGCGGTTCGTCGAGACGCTGCGGGACATGCGCGAGCGCGGCTTCACCATCTTGGTGGTGGACGTGCTCAACGCCGACCCGCCGGCCCGGCCCCGGAGTACGGACCGGATGGCCCGGCGGATCTGGCGGATGGAACAGGAGGCGATCAGGTTCTCGCTGCGCGAGCTGGGCGTCCCGGTGGTGCACTGGGACGGGATCCAGTCCCTGGACCTGCCGCTGGCCCGCTATACCCGCCGGCCGCTGATCGCCTCGGGGTCGCGCCGGTGACCCGCGCCGTCGGCCCTGTGCAGGTAGGCCCGGTCGTCATCGGCCCGGTGGACGCGGGCACGGTCGCCATCCGGACCGCCGCGGCCCTGCTCGGCGCGGGCTGCGTGATCTGGGCCGCCGCGCCGCTGGTGCACCAGGGCTGGGCCAACCTGGCCCTGGTCCTGGCCATCGTCGGGGTGGCCGCGGGCGCGCTGCGCCTGGTTCTGGCTGGGGTCCCGATGCCCGAGGATGTCTTCCTGCTGCCCGCGCCGCTGCGGGCCTGGCTCTGGTTCCTGGAGGTCCTCCGCCGGGTGCCCTGGGAGGAGGGCGCGGTCATCGCCCTGGTGTGGCTGGAGGTCATGCACAGCTCCCGGCCGTGGCATACCGCGTTCCTCGGCGCCGCGCTCATCGCCTACCTGCTCGCCACCCACCTGGCCGAGTCCGACGCCTCCCCCGGGGTGCTCCGGCCGCAGGTGCGGGTGCTGGCCGTGGGGGCGGGCCTGCTCGCGCTCGGCGCGGCCGCCGGGATGCTGCCCGCGACCGGACCAGGCCCGGGCTCGGCGCTGCTGCGGCTGGTAGCGGCGGGCGCGCTCATCGCCGCCGCCGCCTTGGTGCTGCCCTACGTGGCCCCGTCCGGCGCCGGGGACTAAGCGGCCCGGGGGCGGGCGGCTGGGCTACCCCGGGGGCGAGGGCAGGCCGTTGTAGGGATATACAAGGGGGTGCGGTAATAGCGGTGTCTTCTTGGGCCCTGGCGGGTTACGACGAGGCTGGTCAGGCGGGAAGATGGGGATTCACGCCAGATATCAGGAGGGCAGGAGCCGATGGCTGAGATCGTCCGGGCCGGGCTTATCCAGCAGCGCTGGACCGGGGACAAGGAATCGATGATCGCGGCGGCGGTGGACCATATCCGGACCGCGGCCTCGGCCGGCGCGCAGGTGGTGTGCCTGCAGGAACTGTTCTACGGGCCGTACTTCTGCCAGGTGCAAGACGCCGACTACTACTCCTACACCGAAGCCATCCCGGACGGGCCGACCACCCGGCTGCTGCAGGACGTGGCACGGCAGCACACCATCGTGATCGTCGCGCCGATGTACGAGGAAGAGCACCCGGGCATCTACTACAACACCGCGGCGGTGATCGACGCCGACGGCAGTTACCTGGGCAAGTACCGCAAGACGCACATCCCCCAGGTCAAGGGGTTCTGGGAGAAGTTCTATTTCCGGCCGGGCAACATGGGCTACCCGGTGTTCGACACCGCGGCGGGCCGGATCGGCGTGTACATCTGCTACGACCGGCACTTCCCCGAGGGCTGGCGGGCGCTCGGCCTGGCCGGCGCGCGGATCGTGTTCAACCCGTCGGCCACCAGCCGGGGTCTGTCCCAGTACCTGTGGCGGCTCGAGCAGCCCGCCTCCGCGGTGGCCAACGAGTACTTCATCGGGGCGATCAACCGGGTCGGCATCGAGCCGCTCGGCGACAACGACTTCTACGGCCAGACCTACTTCGTGGACCCGCGCGGCCAGCTCGTGGGCGACGCCGCCGCCGACGACAAGGACGAGGTGGTGGTCCGGGACCTGGACATGGGCCAGCTGGCCGAGGTCCGGAACCTGTGGCAGTTCTACCGCGACCGCCGCCCCGACCAGTACGAGACGCTGGTCCAGCCATGAGCACGCTGATCGCCGGCGGGACGGTGGTGACGGCGTCCGGGACGCTGGACGCCGACGTGCTGGTCGAGGGCGAGAAGATCGCCGTGGTCCTGGCCCGAAGGCCGGGCCTGCAGGTCAGCATGACCGCGGACCGGATCATCGACGCCACGGGCAGGTACGTGCTGCCCGGCGGGATCGACGTGCACACGCACATGGAGATGCCGTTCGGCGGCACGTTCTCCGCGGATACGTTCGAGACCGGCACCCGGGCCGCGGCCTGGGGCGGCACCACGACGATCGTCGACTTCGCGGTCCAGGCCAAGGGCACCTCGCTGCTGGCCACCCTGGACAAGTGGCACGCCAAGGCGGATGGCAACTGCGCGATCGACTACGGCTTCCACATGATCGTCTCCGACGTCAACGACACGACGCTCAAGGAGATGGACGCCTGCATCGCCGCCGGGGTGAACAGCTTCAAGATGTTCATGGCCTATCCCGGCGTGTTCTACGCCACCGACGGGGAGATCCTGCTGGCCATGCAGCAGGCCGCCCGCTCCGGCGCGACGGTGATGATGCACGCGGAGAACGGCATCGCCATCGACCAGCTGGTCGCGCAGGCGCTCGCGGCGGGCCGCACAGAGCCGCTATACCACGGCCTGACCCGGCCGCCCGAGCTCGAGGGCGAGGCGACGTCCCGGGCCATCACGCTGGCCAAGGTGGCGGACTGCCCGCTGTACATCGTGCACCTGTCGGCCACGCAGGCGCTCGCGGCGGTGGCCGAGGCCAGGGACACCGGCCAGAACGTGTTCGCCGAGACCTGCCCGCAGTACCTGTTCCTGTCCCTGGACGACCTGGCCCGGCCGGACTTCGAGGGCGCCAAATTCGTCTGCTCCCCGCCGCTGCGGCCCAAGGACCACCAGGATTCGCTGTGGCGGGGACTGCGGACCAACGACCTGTCGGTGGTATCGACCGACCACTGCCCGTTCTGCTTCAAGGACCAGAAGGAACTGGGCCGGGGCGACTTCTCCAAGATCCCGAACGGGATGCCCGGCGTCGAGCACCGGATGGACCTGCTGCACGCCGGGGTGGTGGCGGGCCAGATGTCGCTGCCGCGCTGGGTAGAGGTGGCCTCGACCACGCCGGCCAGGATGTTCGGCCTGTACCCGCGCAAGGGGGTCATCGCGCCCGGCTCGGACGCCGACATCGTGATCTACGATCCGCAGGCCCGGCAGACGCTGTCGGCGGCGACCCACCACATGAACGTGGACTACTCCGCGTACGAGGGCCTGGAGATCACCGGCCGGGTGGTGACCACGCTGTCCCGCGGACGCGTGGTGATCGACGACGGCCAGTACCTGGGCAGCACGGGCCATGGCACGTTCCTGGCTCGCGGGCTGAATCAGTACCTGCTGTAGCACGCACGACGCTCCGTTCGGTATCGGGGTTTTAAGGAGGGGTCATGGAATTCGGGGTGGTCCTGCAGACGAACCCGCCCGCCAGCCGGGTGGTTGAGATGATGCAGCGGGCCGAGGACGCGGGCTTCTCCTACGGGTGGACGTGGGACTCGCACGTGCTGTGGCAGGAGCCGTTCGTGATCTACTCGGCGGTCCTGGCCGCGACGTCGGCCCTGACCGTGGGGACGATGGTGACCAACCCGGGCACCAGGGACTGGTCGGTCACCGCGTCGCTGTTCGCGACGCTGAACGACATGTACGGCAACCGGACCGTGTGCGGGATCGGCCGCGGTGACTCGGCCCGGCGGGTGATCGGCCAGCCGCCCATGTCGCTGGCCACGCTGGCCTCGGCGATGACCGTGATCAAGGGCCTGGCCGAGGGGCGGGAGGTGACGCATCACGGCCAGTCGCTGCGGCTCCCGTGGGTGCGTGACGGCAAGCTGGAGATCTGGATGGCCGCGTACGGGCCGAGGGCGCTGCGGCTGGTGGGCGAGCAGGCCGACGGCTTCATCCTGCAGACCGCCGATCCGGACATCGCCCGCTGGACTATCGGCTCGGTGCGGGCGGCGGCGAAGGAGGCCGGACGTGACCCCGACGCGCTCACCATGTGCGTCGCGGCGCCCGCCTACGTGGGGACCGACCTGCCGCACCAGCGGGAGCAGCTGCGCTGGTTCGGCGGCATGGTGGGCAATCACGTCGCGGACCTGGTGTCCAGGTACGGCACGGACGGGCCGGTGCCCAGCGCGCTGACCGACTACATCGCGGGCCGTGAGGGCTACGACTACGCGCACCACGGCAAGTCCGACAACCCGGATGTGGACTTCGTGCCGGATGAGATCGTGGACCGGTTCTGCCTGCTCGGCCCGGCGTCCGCGCACGTGGACCGGCTGCGTGAGCTGGCCGAGGCCGGCGCCGACCAGTTCGCCCTGTACCTGATGCACGACCAGGAGGAGGACACCCTGGCCGCCTATGGCAGCCAGATCATCCCGGCCCTGAGAGCGTTATTCAGTACCGGATCGCGAGTACGGGCCTTTCAGGCCCGTGCGAGCGGCCGGTGCAGGGCTACGGCGAGAAGCCGCGCGGGAATCTGAATAACCCGAACTATAAATAAGACACTGCCGGTGCTGGCCGAGGTGGACGCGGCCGGGGCGGGCACCAGGCCCTGGAGCTTGGGCAGCACCTGCTGGTCGGCCAGCGCGATGGCTAGCTCGCCGGTGACGGTCGGATGCAGCGGCGCCGGGTCGTCCGGGCCCTGGACGTACGGGTCGGCGGTGCACAACTCGTGGCCGGCGAACGGCGGGTCGGCCACCCCGAACCCGAAGGTCAGCGCGCCCTCGGCCAGCACCGTGTTGAGCTGGCCGAGGCGGGCCAGCAGTACCTTCTCCTTGGCCGCGGTGAGGCCGTAGCGGGCCAGGCAGCCGATGTTCGGGCCGAACGGCGAGTAGTACTGGTTGACCAGGACGGCAGGGCTGCCGGGCAGGTCGGCCAGGTCGCCCAGGAGCTGGTAGTAACTGCGGGTGAACGAGCCGAGCAGCTGGTCGAAGTACGCGGTGGACACCTTGTCGTTGCACACGGCACTGGCCGCGCACAGCCGGGTCATGATCGACCATTGGACGTCGTCCGCACCGACGCTGACGATGATCACCTTGGCGTGGGTGGCCCGCTCGGCCTCGGACAGCTGAGCCGGCGCCAGCTGCCCGTCGCCGAGTAGCTGCACGCCGAGCAGGCCGTTCTGGATCGTCGCGCCGCTGCAGGCCAGGTTCAGCACGTTCCAGTTGTTGACCGCGGCCAGGTCGGCGGCGTAGGACTGGCTGCTGCGGCCGCACGCGTGGTCCAGGGCGCTGGCGTTGGCCGCGACCGGGTTGCCCACCGCGGCGGCGGTCGAATCGCCGATCACGACCGCCTGCACTCCGGGCAGCGGCCGCGCGACGGGCCCGGGCGCGGCCTGGAGCGGGTCCGCGCCGACCAGGTCGTCGAGGGTCTTGACGCTACGCAGCACGCTGGGCGTGCTGCGGGCGGTCAGCAGCACGCCGCCGATGTTCACCGCTACGACGACGGCCAGTCCCGCTCCGACGGTCTTCAGCATGGCCAGGTGGGACTGCCTGCGTACCCCGGCCACCGCGATCAGCGCGACGACGGCGAAGCCGGCCGCGATGAGTGTCTCCCACACGAAGTAGCGGGTCCAGCCCTGGGCCAGCTGCTGGCTGAGGCTCAGCTTGAGCTCACGCGGGTCATCGGAGCGGAGCAGCTGGGCGACCTGCGGGTCGATGGTGATGTGGGTAAGTTGCAGCAGCGGGCGGATCGGGCCCTCGAACTGCGGCTTGGTCGGTATCACCTGGCCGAACAAGTCAAGCTCGCCCGGGCCCGACCAGCTGAGCGACGGGATCGCCGCCCCGACCTGGGCCGTCTGGCCGGCCGCGGAGACGGTCTGCATGGGCGCGACCTGCAACGCCAGCCAGATCGAGCCGGCCGTGACGATCAGGAAAGTGGCGAGGTAGAAGACAGCCTTCCTGGTCAACCGCAGGTATTTAGAAATCTCACGCTCCCCTTGATAACAAAGAGCCTGCGCTATTCACGCTACCCGGGACGAGCCAGCGCCAACCCGGCTCAGATCGCGTCCTTGCGTTCCAGGTAGCTCAGCGCGGCCCAGCCGAACGGAACCGGCAGCCAGAAGGTCAGCAGCCGGAACAGCAGCACCGCGCTGGCCGCCTCGGTGCCGTGCAGCCCGGTCGCCACCAGCCCGGCCGTCAGGGCCGCCTCCACCGCGCCGAGCCCGCCGGGCGTGGGGATGATCGAGCCGAGGGCGCTACCGGTCAGGTAGACCACCGCGATGCCCGCGAACGCCGCCGACCCGTGGAAGGCCTTGACGCACGCGGCCAGGCACAGGATGTATGCCACGGTGAGCAGCAGCGCGCCGCCGATGCCCTCGGCCAGCTTGCGCGGCTGCTGCGCGATCTCCAGCAGCCGCGGCAGCACCTGGCCCAGCGTCGGCGCCACCCGGGCCCGCAGCAGCCGCCGGCCGGCGGGCAGCGCCAGCACGATCCCGGCCGCCACGACCAGCCCGGCCAGCACGAAGTAGGCCCAGGTCGGCGGGCGGATCGGGTGCTTGGCGTTGGCCCCGGCGATCGCGACGAACACGACCAGCATCAAGATGTGCAGGACGAGGGCCACGACCTGGACCACGCCGACGCTGGCCGCCGCGACCGGCGCCGGGATCTTGCGGCGCTGCAGGTAGCGAATGTTGATCGCGGCGCCGCCGACGGCGGCGGGCGTGACCAGCGTGACGAAGGACCCGGCCAGCTGGGCCAGCAGGGTACGCGGGAAGTTCAGCCGCTCGACCACGAATCCGGACAGCTCCAGCGCCGCGCCGACGTAGGTGATGGCCGACAGGGCCAGCGCGATCAGGCCCCAGCGCCAGTCCGCGGCCCGCGTGACGTGGCCGAGGCTGGCCCGCGCGAGCTCGCCCGCGAGCAGGTACACCGCGGCGACGGTCGCGACCAGCGTGACCAGGCTGCGGAGCCGGATCCGCTCCAGCTGCACGGGAGCCACCTCGCGGCCGGGGACGGCGGCGAGCAGCCGCTGGCGCAGGGCGGGCAGGACGTCCCGGCGGCGGCGCAGGGCAGCCCGGGTGGAGCGGGCCAGGGCCGCGCGCTGCAGCAGTGGCACCACGGCGACCAGTTCGTCCGCCCCCGCCTTCTCCAGCGCCAGATCAGCGGCCCGCTCCGGCCCGACGTAAAGGGCGAGCTCGGCCAGGAGCTGGGCGACGTCCAGGCGCACCTGCAGGTCGCTGGCGGCCACGTCGCCGTCGCCCGGATCGAGCAGCATGACCTGGCCGTCGCCGGTCAGCAGGATCCGGTCGGCGGTCAGCGACCGGTGCGTGACCCGGTGCTCGTGCAGCACGGCCACGGCGTCCCAGATGTTCCGCAGCTCGACGTCGGTAACCCCGGGCTTCCGCTCGGCGAGCGTGGTCCCCTCGTGGTGATCGAAGGCGAGCACGGCGGCTTCCGGCCCGACCCGGACCACGGCACGCAGCCGGGGCGTGGGCGCGCCCGCGTCTTCGGCCGCGTAGGTCAGCAGGGCCCGGCGCTCCACGGTCCGGTCCGCCGACAGCGGCGCGCCCCGGGAGACCTGCCCGCGCAGCAGGACCGACCGGTACAGCCGGTAGACGGCGCCGGCCGCCTGCTGGTCCTTGTCGTAGACGGTGACGTCCAGCCGGTCGCCGGCGCTCGTCGTCGCGGCGTAGTGACGCGATCCAGCCCGGTCAGGGGTCCGCGCTGCCGAGCGGAGCCGGGCCATCTCGGTCACCTTCCGGTCCGCGCCGGTCAGCGCGGTCGCGATCTCCGCCGCGCTGGGCCGCAGCGACGGACTGCCCGCCACATACCGGACGCCCAGGCCGATCGTGCGCCCGATGAGCAGTGTGATCAGGAACGACAGGACGGTCGTGTCCAGGTCGACGAGGTGGACGAGCGCGTAGACGCCGACGGCCAGCCACAGGGCGTTCCGCCAGCCCGGCCGGCCCGACAGGCCGATGATCGTCGCGTAGGCCACCAGGCCGGCCAGGTACGGATCCAGCGCCGCGACATGGCTGGCGCCCGGGTGGGACATGATGATCGCGTCGTAGAGCCGGGCCGCGACCTCGCGCTGCAGCGCGACGTTGATCACGGCCGCCACGACCGCGGCCAGGATCCCGGTGGCCACCGCCTCGGCCAGCCGCTGCACCTGGCGCCGGATGAGCTGGCGGACGGCCAGCGCGACGGGAACGATGAGGATGCCGAACAGCACCAGGGGCCGGGCCACCACCAGCAGGGTGTGCAGCCGCCCGCTCGCGCCGACGATGTCGGTCTCCACGCCGGTCGTGGTCGCGCTCGCCGCCACGCCGGCCACCGCCAGCACGATGATCTCGAGGCCCGAGGTGATGCAGCGCAGCAGGTCGACCGGCTTGCGGATCCGGCGCTCGAGCCGGTCCGTGACCTGGATCGCTCCTGGCTGCGATGGCATCACGGCACGATCGTTTCACCTGGTGGCCCAGCCGCATAGTCGCAGCGCCCGCGGCAAGCGTCCTCAGCCGGCGGCTTTCGGGTGTCACGGGTGCGGTCTCGGCCGGGCCAGCACCCCCGGATCAGCCAGCAGCGCCTGGTCACGTAGACCCCGTGCAGCTGGCGCCAGCGGTCGGTCCAGGCGGGCGGCGATGTACCGTCGAGGTCGCTTCAGACCTGGGGAATGCGCCGTGACCGGTCAGGGCCACCGCGCGGTCAAGGCGGGCGGTCCTGAGGTCGGGGCGAACGGGACGGCGTTGAGGGTCCCGTCCGGGGTGTGCTGTGCGGGGTGCTGCCACAGGCCACGTTCCCGCAGGATGGGCAGGACGCCCTCGGCGAACCAGTAGGCCTCTTCCAGGTGCGGGTAGCCGGACAAGATGAACTCCGACAGGCCGAGCCGGGCGTATTCCTCGATCCGGTCGGCCACCTCGGCGTGGCTGCCGACCAGCGCGGTCCCGGCACCGGCCCGGAGCAGGCCGATGCCGGCCCACAGGTTCGGCGAGACCTCCAGGTTGTCCCGGGAGCCGCCGTGCAGTTCGCGCATCCGGCGCAGGCCCTCGGACTCGCTGTGTGCCAGTTCCTCCTGCACCTTGCGGATCATCGCCTCGTCGATGTCCTCGATCAGCCGGTTGGCCTGCTGCCAGGCCTCGTCCGAGGTGTCCCTGGTGATGACGTGCAGCCGGATGCCGTAGCGCACGGTGCGGCCGGCCTCCCGGGCCAGGCCGTCCATCCAGCGCAGCTTGGCGTCGACCGCGGCGGGCGGCTCGCCCCAGGTCAGGTAGACGTCGGTGTGCCGGGCGGCGACCGGGCCGGCCTCGGCCGAGGAGCCGCCGAAGTACAGCTCGGGCCGGGGGTCTGGCAGCCGGGCCAGGCGGGCGCCTTCTACCCGCAGGTGGACGCCGTCGTAGCTGACGGTCTCGCCGCGCCATAGCCGGGTGACGATGTCGAGGAACTCCGCGCACCGGGCGTAGCGCTGCGTCTTGTCCAGGAAGTCGCCGTAGGCTTTCTGCTCGGTGGCCTCGCCGCCGGTGACTACGTTGAGCAGCAGGCGGCCCTGCGAATGCCGCTGGAAGGTGGCGGCCATCTGGGCCGCCATGGTGGGCGAGATGAGGCCGGGCCGGAACGCCACCAGGAACTTCAGCCGCTCGGTGACCTCGGTGAGCATCGCGGTCACCAGCCACGCGTCCTCGCACCAGATGCCGGTCGGGGTGAGCGCGGCCTCGAACCCGAGCTGCTCGGCGCTGCGCGCGACCTGCCCCAGGTAGGCGAGCGTGGCGGGCCGGATCGTGCCCGCCGTGCCGGTCGCGACGCCGTGCCCGCCGCCGACGATGTCGCGGCCGTCGCCGTTGGTCGGGAGGAACCAGTGGAAGCGCAAGGACATGGATATGACCCTACCCATCCCCATGCGATAATTCCGGCCGGCTTAGTGTGTGGGCTGGAACGCGGCGGACGCGTATCGTCCCTGGCATGAGGGCTTCGGAGATACGCGAGCTGATCAGGGTCAAGCCGTTGGAGCTTGACGCGACGCGCCGGCGGCTTTCCGCCTGCCATGACATCGACGACCTGCGCGCGGTGGGGCGCCGGCTGGTCCCGCGCCCGGTCTTCGACTACGTCGACGGCGGGGCCGACCAGGAGGTATCGCTGCGGGCTAACACCAGGGCGTTCCGGCAGTACCGGTTCCAGCCGCGGACTCTGGTGGATGTGTCGGAAGCCGATACCTCTACCGCGTTCCTCGGCTCCGTCACGCCCCTGCCGCTGGCCCTGGCCCCGACCGGGTACACCCGGATGATGCACCCGGCCGGCGAGATCGCCGCGGCCCGCGCGGCGCAAAAGCACGGGCTGCCGTACACGCTGTCCACCATGGCCACCACCACGATCGAGGCGGTCGCCGAGGGAGCCCAGCCCGATCTGTGGTTCCAGCTATACATCCTGCGCGACAGCGGGCTGAACAAGGAACTGGTCGACCGGGCCGCGGCGGCCAAGTACCGGGTGCTGGTGGTGACGGTGGACTGCTTCGTAACCGGCCACCGCACCCGGGACCGGCGCAACGGGCTGGTCATCCCGCCCGAGCTCACCATGCAGACACTGGCCAGCATCGCGGGCAAGCCGGGCTACTGGACCCGGATGCTGCGCAGCCCGGCCATCGACTTCGCCAACTTCACCGGGCACGACGCAGTGACCATCGAGGACACCGGGCAGCTGTTCAATCCGGCCATCACCTGGGACGACATCGCCGATCTGCGAGCCCGCTGGCCAGGCCGGCTGATCGTCAAGGGCCCGCTCGGGCCCGCCGACGCGGCGCGCGCCGTGTCGGTGGGCGCCGATGGCGTGCAGCTGTCCAACCACGGCGGACGCCAGCTGGACCGGGCGGTGCCGCCGGTCCACACGGTCAGCACCGTCCGCGACATGGTCGGGCCGGACGTGGCCGTGCTGGTCGATTCGGGGATCCGGCACGGCTCGGACCTCGCGGTGGCGCTGGCCCTCGGCGCCGACGCGTGCGCCATCGGGCGCGCCTACCTGTACGGGCTGATGGCGGGCGGGGAGGCGGGGGTCAACAAGGCGCTGGACATCCTGGCCGCGCAGTTCAAGCGAACCATGCAGCTGCTCGGCGTGCGTTCGGCGGCCGAACTGCGTGAGCTCGGGCCCTCGCTGCTGGCCAAGGGAGCGTGACCGTGGTCTCTAACGGGCAGCTGCTGGGCTTCGCGCTGGCGTCGCTGGTGCTGATCGTCGTCCCCGGGCCGGGGGTGCTGTTCGTGGTCGGCCGGGCGCTGGCGCATGGGCGCCGGACCGCGCTGGCCACCGCGCTCGGGCACGCCGGGGGCAACTACGTGGTGGCGGCGTGCGTGGCCGTCGGGCTGGGCTCGCTGCTGCAGCGGTCGGTCCAGGTGTTCGTGATCGTGAAGATCGCGGGCGCGCTGTACCTGATCTGGCTGGGCGTCCACGCGATCCGGCACCGTAAGTCGCTGGCCGATGCGATGGCGGTGGCGACGCCGCCGCGGGAGGGGTGGCGGGCCGCCCGCGACGGGGCGGTGGTCGGCCTCACCAACCCCAAGGCGTACATCCTGTTCGGCGCGATCCTGCCGCAGTTCGTGAACCGGGCCGCCGGGCACGTGCCGGAGCAGATGCTGGTCCTAGCGCTGGTGTCGGTCGCCATCGGGGCGATCTCGGACTGCTCGTGGGGGTTCGCGGCGAGCGCGGTGCGCGCCTGGTTCGCCCGGTCACCACGCCGGATCGAGATGGTTGGCGGGGCCGGGGGCCTGGCCATGATCGGCGTGGGCGTGACCGTGGCCATCACCGGTCGCCACAGCTGAGCCGCCCGGGGCGGGTGAGGCTGAACGGGGTCCTCTTGCCCGGCGCGAGCGTTCCTGTGTGCGAGGCCCGTGAGCCACTGGCCCCGTAGACGGGAGCACGCCAACCCTGGAAACACCCGGCCCGATCGCCGGCTGACCATCTAAGCCGCGGTGTAAAGGTCGCTTGACATGATGAGAAGGGTAAAGGTACCTTTACATCATGCGGAACCAGGTCCGGGAGCAGCGCACCCAGCGGGGTCTGTCGCAGGCCGAGCTGGCGGCGGCGCTGGGCGTGTCGCGGCAGACAGTGATCTCTATCGAGAGCGGCCGGTACCTGCCCTCGCTGCCGCTGGCGTTCACGATCGCGCGGTTCTTCGACCTGACGGTCGACAAGATGTTCGATCCGGACGAGGAGGCAGGCGCATGATGACTTTCATCTCCCCGCGGCTGCGCAAGCCCGCGGGAATCGTGCTGGCCGGGGCGGTGTTCGCCGCCGCCTGGCTGGTGCGCGGCGGCCCGTTGTGGTGGGTCTCGATCCTGGCCGTGATCGCCGCCGCCGCCCGCGCGATCTCCTGGTACCGGATGGGCGGCAAGGACACCGACGAGGGCGCGCTGGCCGGGTCCCGGGCGGACGAGCGCCAGAAGCTGCTCAGCCTGCGGTCGCGGGCCCTCGCCTTCAATCTTGCTGCGATCGCCGCGTTCATCGGCCTGACGGCGGCGATCGCGGTCGAGGCCACCTGGTGGTGGCCGTTCCTGGTGATACTCGCCGTCGCAGGCTTCGGTTACCTGCTCGGCCTGTCGAATTACGGTATCGCCCAAGAGGACCCGGCGGACGATGACGCCGAGCAGTAGGCGCGACCCTCCCGCGGTTATCAGGGTCCGTCAGGACGGTCCCCATGCTGGCAGGCCACCTTCTGAGAGCAGGTTCCGGCACGGCGACACGTCCCGGGCCGGGATCATATGGCACCTTGATCCAGAAGAGGGGGACGTGCCAACTCTGCTCGACGTCACCGGTGAGACTCAGGACAGGACGAACCGCTCTACCGCGTTGGCGAAGCCCTCGTCCTCGTTGGACGTGGTGACGCGGCGGGCGGCTTGCTGGACCTCGTGGCTCGCGTTACCCATGGCGATGCTGAGCCCGGAGTGGGCAAACATGAGCACGTCGTTGGGCTGGTCGCCGATCGTGGCGATCTGCTCGGGGGGGATCTGGTAGGTCCGGGAAAGATATTTCACCACGGCGCCCTTGTTGGCGTCGGGATTGGTGACATCGCAGTAGTACGGCTGAGACCTAGCCGCCGACACGTGGTCGCCCAGGCGCTCGCGTACCGCGTCCACACCCTTCTGGACCGCGTCGTAGTCATCGCTCACCCCGACGATCTTGGCCACTCCGCTCGACACCGAGGCGAAACTGTCGGTTACCGTCGGGTCGAACTTGACCGTCCAGGCCTCGCGGGACACGTGAGGTGCCTTAGCATCCCGGATAAACCAGTCCGCCCCCCGGTAGACCCACACGTCCAGCTCGTGGGAACTGAGCAGCTCGATCACTGGCGGGGTCACGTCGTCGGGAATGACCTGTTGCTCGATCACCGACATGTCGGGACGGACATACACGCCGCCGTTGAAGGCCGCGATCGGCGTAGTGAGCTGGAGCGGCTTGATGAGCATTGACATGCCGCGAGGCGGACGGCCGCTGGTGATGGCGAAATGTATCCCGGCCTGCCTCAGCTTCGCGACCGCGGCGATGGCCCGATCGGTGAGGACTTTGTCCTGGGTTACCAGCGTGCCGTCGACGTCAGCGAGGAACAGTCGGATGGGCGCAGCCATGTTGCCTCCAATTTGGTCCGGTGCCGCCTCCGCGGCGACCTGTTTGTCCCGCTCGATGCCCCGCGGACCGTCCGGCTGGCCTGCCATCGGGTCCTCAGGCCGCCGCACGGTCGGCCATCACCAGGGAGGCGGCGGCCTCGACGCGGCCTGCCGGGATCGTGGTATCGCCGGCCAGGAGCCTGGCCAGTGGCTCCTTCTTGTCCTCGCCGGTGACCAGCCAGAGGATCTGCCGGGCCCGCGCCAGCGCCGGGTACGTCAGCGTCATCCGCACCCGCCCCTGATACGGCTCGGTGAGGGCGACCAGGCGATCGGTGACCGACAGGACCGGATCGCCCGGTACAAGCGAGGCGGTGTGCCCGTCGGGGCCAAGACCCAGGTGGACAAGATCGAAGTGCTCCGGCAGCAAGGCCGCGTAGCTGGCGGCCGCGGCCACCAGATCGCTCTCGTTGACCGGCATGGGCCGCACCTGCGCCGGGGCCGAGCCCAGCGCCTTGGTGAGGTGGGTCAGGTTCCGGTCGGGGTCATCGGGCGGAGCCACGCGCTCGTCCACCTGGTAGATGACGGTCGCGTCCCACGGGACCGTCTGCGACGCCAGCTCGGCGAACATGACCCAGGGGGTGCGCCCGCCGCTGACCGCGAAATGGAAGCTGCCGCTGGCTGCAACCGCGGCGCGGGCGCGCCCGGCCACGAATGCCGCGCCGGCCCGAGCTACGGCATCGGGATCGGCCAGAGTTTGGAGTTCGTGGTGCATGTCGCTCCCTAATGTGTGTTTAGGGCATGGGTTCGGAACCAGAGACTGTCCTCCTGCGCGCTTGCTCTCGCGCGATGCGACCGGCAGAGACGACCAGGCCGCCGGCGAACCTCACGCCTTGGACGAGGCGGCTGATGGGCCGATTCTAGCCAGCAAACCCGAGGAGGCGGCCCGCCTGCAGATCGAGGGACTACCCGCCGACCCCAAGGCCGAGATCCCCCCGAGCAGGCACTGCACATCATCCACAACTTCCTCGCCATCCAATTCCCCCTGCTGCACCCCGCCGCCCCGGGACCCGGCGCCGCAACCTGACCCCTAGTGCGGGGCGCGTGGGCCACAAGCGCCGAAATTGCCCGCGGCGGGCGCAGGGAGACTAGTCGCGCAGTTCGCGGAGCGCGAGGCGGATGGCGCGCGCGTGCTGCGACATCGCCTCGATCCCGGCGATGCCGTGCTCGTCGGCGGCGGTACGGGCGAGCAGGTCCAGGTGCTGGCCGTCGAGTTCGGCTAGTGCCGCGGCCGACTGCCAGTCCCGGTAGGCGACGTCGGCCGCGCGGACCTCGCCCACGTAGCGTTCCAGCGCCGCGACCCGGCGGGCGACGCTGGCCTCCGCGAGCCGCGCGGCCCGGACCTGGCGGCGGAGCAGCGTGGCGGCCACCGGGCCCGCGTGGACCTGGGACAGCTCGGCCCGCTTGGTACGGAGCCGGGCCTGCTCGCGCAGCGCGAGGGCGATGTCCCATTCCTGTTCGGCCAGGGCGGCGTTCACGGCAGGCTCATCGACCAAGCCGTCCCGGTAGACCTCGCAAGAGGTGACGGCGTCGATCGCGTCTTGCGCGCGTCGCAGCAGCGCCCGGGACCGGGTGTCGAAGTCGGCGGCGGTCAGGTAGCGGCCGTGATGGGTGCGCGCGGCCACCTCGGCCGGTACCTGGCCGTTGAGCTGCCCGAAACGGGCGATCCGGAGGCCGAAGAGCACGGCGGTGACGACCGCGATGATCTCCGCCACGAGCAGCGCATAATGGCTCGCGGCGGACTGCCAGCCAGGCCCCTGGAAGACCAGGACCCCGATGGCCAGCGGAGTCGTGCCGCCGACCGCGATGAACGCGGCGGCGGCCAAGCCGATGACCGCCCCGTCGACGGTGGTCCCCCGCCGACCGGGATCCACGGGCAGGAAGTCACGGTACCGGGCGGGCCGGTCCCGGTACGCGGGGGTCAAGAGCGCGTCCGAGGCGGCCAGCAGAGCACGGTCACCAGGGGGGATACCGGGGTCGACCGCGGGCCGCCGCAACGCGGCGCCGACGCAGACCACATCCGGCTGGTGATCCATCGGCCGACTCCCGTCTCGCACGCGGATGACCGCGCAAGCCCAGAGGTTAAGGCAGGTGAAGTCCTTCCAGCGTATCGCCACCAGGGACCGCGGGATATGGGCGGCGATGGCCGGGGACTGGGCAGCGGCGGCGGGCATGCGCCGGTTACGCTGCAGCCGTGCCAGAGATCACTCAGGAAGAAGAGCTTGACCTCCGGTTCCTGTCCGCCGTCCGCGATCTGCCCGGCGACGGGAAGGCCGGGACGGCCGACCGCTCCGCGCCGGTCAAGGCGGGGACCGGGCTGACCGGCGAGCAGGCGATCGCGCTGTTCGACGCCCAGGCCGGCAGCCGCCACCTCGACCTGGCGGCACGGTACCTGCGTGCCGAGGGCCGCGGCTTCTACACGATCGGCTCCGCGGGACACGAGGCCGACGCGGCGGTCGGGGCGGCGCTGCGGCCGTCCGATCCCGCACTGCTGCACTACCGTTCGGGTGCCTTCTACCTGGCCCGCGCCGCGCAGGTGCCCGGCTCGCAGCCGCTGCGAGACGTCCTGCTCGGCCTGGTCGGCGCCAGTGACGAGCCGATCGCGGGCGGCAGGCACAAGGTCTTCGGGCACCATGGCCTGGCCGTGATCCCGCAGACGTCCACGATCGCCTCGCACCTGCCGCGGGCGGTCGGGATCGCGTTCTCCATCGGGCGGGCCGGCAAGCTGGGCGTCCCGTCTCCGTGGCCCGCGGACGCCATCACGGTGGCGAGCTTCGGAGACGCCTCGGCCAGTCACTCCACGGCGGCCGGCGCGATCGGCGCCGCCTGCCGGACGGCCTATCAGGGCCTGCCAATGCCGCTGCTGCTGGTATGCGAGGACAACGGCCTGGGGATCAGCGTGCGCACTCCGGACGGCTGGGTGGCGGCCGCGCACTCCGGGCGGCCCGCGCTGCGCTACTTCAGCGCCGACGGCCGCGACCCGGCGGCCTGCTTCGACACCGCGACGGAGGCCGCCGCCTACGTACGCGCCAGCCGCTCGCCCGCGTTCTTGCACCTGAAGGTGGCGCGTTTCCTGGGCCACGCCGGCAGCGACGCGGAGGTCAGCTACCGCAGCCCGGCCGAGATCGCGGCGGAATACGCCCGCGACCCGCTGCTCGGGACCGCGCGGCTGATCGTGGCGGCCGGCCTGCTCCGCCCGGATCAGGTCATCCGCCGGTATGAGGCGCTGCGCGCCCGGGTCCGGATGCTCGCCGACGAGGCCGTGACGCACCGCCGACTGGCCAGCCGGGCGGAGGTGACGGGCCCGCTCGCGGTGCGTCACCCCGACCAGGTGGCAGGGCGCGCCGCCCTAGCCGGAACGGCCGCGGCGCGTGCAGGCGCGTTCGGGCGCAGGCGGCCGGAGGAGGCCGGGCCGCTGACCCTGGCGGACACCATCAACCAAGGCCTGGCCGACGCGCTCGCCGCCTACCCGGAGCTGATGGTGTTCGGCGAGGACGTCGGGCGCAAGGGCGGCGTGTACGGGGTGACGCGGGGGCTGGCCCGACGGTTCGGCGTGGGCCGGGTGTTCGACACCCTGCTCGACGAGCAGGCGATCCTGGGACTCGCCCTCGGCGCGGGAATATCGGGCCTGCTCCCGGTGCCGGAGATCCAGTACCTGGCGTACCTGCACAACGCCGAGGACCAGCTCCGCGGGGAGGCGGCCAGCCTGCAGTTCTTCTCGACCGGGCAGTACCGCAATCCCATGGTGGTGCGGGTGGCGGGACTGGCCTACCAGAAGGGCTTCGGCGGTCACTTCCACAACGACAACGCGGTCGGCGTGCTGCGCGACATCCCCGGCCTGGTGGTGGCGGTCCCGGCCCGGGCGCAGGATGCGGCGCCCATGCTGCGCACCTGCCTGGCCGCGGCCCGGGTCGACGGCACCGTCTGCGTCTTCCTGGAGCCGATCGCGCTCTATCACACCCGCGACCTGCACCAGCCGGGAGACGGGGGCTGGCTGTCGCCCTACGCCGACCCGGCACAGTGGGCGTCCGAGCACGTGCCGATCGGGCACGGCCGCGGTTACGGCGACGGCACCGACCTCACCGTGGTCACGTTCGGGAACGGGGTGCCGATGTCGCTGCGGGTGGCGCGGCGGCTGGCCGCGGACGGGACCGGCGTCCGGGTTTTCGATCTGCGCTGGCTCGCCCCGCTGCCCGCCGAGCAGCTGCGGGCAGAGGCCGAACTGACCGGCCGCGTCCTGGTGGTCGACGAGACCCGCCAGTCCGGCGGCGTTTCCGAGGGGGTGATCGCCGCGCTCGCCGACGCCGGGTACCAGGGCCGGATAGCCAGGGTCACCTCGGCGGACAGCTTCATCCCGCTCGGCGACGCCGCCGCGCACGTCCTGGTGTCCGAGCCGGATATCGAGCGGGCCGCCCGGCGGCTGCTCGGGTGACGCCGGGCGGTCCGCCGCGGTGGTGTCACGGCGCCTCGGTGACCTGCTCGCCGCGGTTCTCGCGGGCGGCACCGGCGGAGGACGTTCCGTCGATCCGGACGCCGCACAGGACGAGGAGGCCGATCAGCACGGCGGCGCAGGTGATCGCCGCGTCGGCCAGATTGAAGGTCCACGGGAAGTGCGGCAGGTTCAGCCAGTCGACCACGCTGCCGCGGAGCGGGCCCGGGGCCCGGAACAGGCGGTCACCCAGGTTCCCGGCGGCCCCGCCGAGCAGCAGCCCGAGGGCGATGGTCCAGGCCAGGCTGCGCAGCCGCGCGGCCATGCGGATGACGTAGACGACGACGCCGCAGGCGATCAGGGCGATGATCGCGGTGTAGGACGTGCCGACGCCGAACGCGGCCCCGGGGTTCACCGTGAGCCTGAGCGCGAGCAGCCCGTCCAGCAGCCGGACCGGCGGACGCCCGGGCAGGTCGCGCAGCACCAGCGCCTTGGAGACGGCGTCGGCGGCGACCACCACGGCGGCGACCCCGAGCATCACCGCGAGCGTGCGCGCGCGGCGATGCTGGCTTGGCCGCCTGCGGCGGCGGGGCTGGGGCACCGGACGGGGCTGAACGGTCATCGATCAGGGCCCTGGGGGGCGGGGCGGAAGCGGGGGCCGGGCCTTGACCGGGCCGGTGGCCAGGCCCGGGGGGACCGGGGGCGGCTGCTTGTCCAGCGCCTCCAGGGCCAGCTGGACCGCGGTCTCCAGCTGCGGGTCCCGCCCGGCCGCCCAGTCGTCGGGAGTGTTCAGCACCTCCACGTCCGGGTCGACGCCGTAGTTCTCCACGCTCCAGCCGAAGTCCTCGAACGAGAACGCGTACTCGGGCACGGTGATGCCGCTACCGTCGACCAGCGTCTGGTAGCCCTCGATACCGATCACGCCGCCCCAGGTGCGGGTGCCGACCACCGGGCCCAGGCCGAGCAGGCGGATGGCCGCGGTGACGATGTCGCCGTCGGACCCGGCGAACTCGTCGGCCACGGCCACCAGCGGGCCGCGGCGCGCCTCCAGCGGGTAGGTCTGCGGGCGCTGCCAGCGGCCGCTGCCCCAGGCGATCACGCGGCGGGCCAGCTTCTCCACCACGAGCTGGGAAATGTGCCCGCCATTGTTCGCGCGCACGTCGAAGATCAGCCCGTCGCGGCTCATCTCGGTCCGCAGGTCGCGGTGGAAATGCGCCCAGCCCTCACCCATCATGTCCGGGATGTGCAGGTAGCCCAGGCGGCCCTGGCTGAGCTCGCGGACCAGGGCGCGCCGCCCGGCCACCCAGGCCTGGTAGCGCAGCCGGCGCTCGCCGCGCAGCGGCACGACCACGACGCGGCGGGGCTCTCCGGAGGGGGGCCGGACGGTGAGCTCCACCGGCTGGCCCGCGGTCCCGGCCAGCAGCGGCCACGGGCCACGCACGGGGTCGACCGGCTGGCCGTCTACCGCCATCAGCTCGTCGCCCGGATGGACGGCCACGCCCGGGGCGGCCAGCGGCGAGCGGGCCCGCGGGTCGGACGACTCGCCAGGCAGCACCCGGTCCACCAGCCAGCGCCCGGCCGCGTCCCGGGACAGGTCCGCGCCGAGCTGCCCGACCGGCGGGTGCTTCGGCGCCGGGCCCGTGGCCGGCTGCACGTAGGAGTGCGACGTGCCGGTCTCGCCGAGCAGCTCCCAGAGCAGATCGGCGAAGTCGGCCGAGCCGCGGATCCGGTCCAGCAGCGGCCGGTACTCCTCCTGCACGCCGTCCCAGTCCACGCCGGACATGTCCGGCACCCAGAAGTCCCGGCGCATGATCCGCCCCGCCTCGGCGTACGCGTGCCGCCACAGCGCGGCCGGATCGGCCTGGAACCGGGCCCGGGACGTGTCCACGGTGACGGTCTCGGCCGTATCATCGCGCTTGCCCGAGGATGGCATGACCCGCAGCTCGTCGCGGTCGTGCACGACCAGCCGCGTGCCGTCGCCGCTGACGTCGAACCAGTCGATCCCGCCGGCGATCTCGGTGACCTCGCGCTTGCGCAGGTCGAACCGTTCCAGAGCCGGACGCGGGAGGTCGTCGTCCAGGTCCGCGCCGCCCTCGCCGAGCACGCCGGTGACCTGGGCGCGGTGCCAGACCAGGCCGCCCTTGACCGCGCGCAGGCTGGAGTAGCGGGCCTCGATGACCGGAACCGGCACCACGCGGTCCGGCAGTCCGGCGGCGTCGACCGTCACCGCGGCCGGCTCGGCCGGGTCGCCGCTCTCCTCCCGGGCCTCGGCGCCCACCGGACGGCCCCCGGGCAGTGGCCCGAACGGCGACGGGGTGTCCTCCGCGAGCGGCACCAGGTACGGGCGGCTGCCGAACGGGAACGACAGGTCGAAGGACTGCGCGTCGTAGACCGGGTCGAAGCTGCGCACCGACAGGAAGGCCAGGTACAGGCCGTCGGCGGTGAACACCGGATCGGTGTCCGCGAACCGCCCGTCGGTCACCTCGACGATCTCGCGGTCCGCGGCGCTGCCTGCGGCGGCGGGGCGGGCCATGCGCAGGCGGCGCAGCGGCTGCGGCCCGGGCTGGGACCAGGCCAGCCAGGCCGAGTCCGGCGACCAGGACAGCCCACCGATGGCCCCGTCGTCGGACGCGGCGAGCTCGGTGACCTGACGGGTTGTGATATCTACCAGCAACAGCCTGCCGTCGTGGGCGGCGACGGCCACGGTTGTTCCGTCGGGAGAGGGGAGCAGGCTCAGCACGAAGCCGAGCGCACCCTCGGCCAGGCGGACGGTCTGCGCATCGCCCGTCACCGAGGCGATCTCCAGCGCGTCCGGGCCGGCCGCGTCGGTGACCCAGACCACCTTCCCGGTCTCGCCCAGCACCCGGGGCAGCCGGGCCCGGGCATCCGGGTCCACGTGCAGCGCTCGGGCCGGGCCGTCCCGGTGGGTCAGCCAGTGCACCGTGCCGCGCACCTCGACCACGCTGGCCTGCCCGGTCCGGTCACAGTCCAGGTCGCCGAGGTGGTCGGCGGCGGAGATGAGCCGCGGCGCGCGGGCCGCGGCGGGGGCTCCGAGCGTGATCTCGACCCGGTGCGGCCCGGCAGCGTCCGGGCCCTCCAGCATCCACAGGTCGCCCGCCACGTGGTAGACGATCCGTCGCCCGTCCGTGCTCGGGTTGCGCGCGTAGGCGCCGTCGTGGTCGGTGTGCCGGGCCAGGCCGGTGCCGTCCAGGGCGCAGGAGTAGATGTTGCCGGTGCCCTCGTGATCGGACAGGAAGAACAGCCGGCCGCCGATCAGCATCGGGCTGGCCAGCTGCCCGCCCAGGCTGGCCAGGACCCTGGTGAACACGGGATCATCGCCGGTGGCGATCCACAGCTTGCCGGCCCGGCCGCCCCGGTACCGCTTCCAGAACGCGGGCTCGCCGGCCACGCTCCCGGTCAGCAGCACGGTCCCGGCGTCCTCGATGGCCAGGTCGTTGACCGGCCCGTACGGGAGCGGCCGGGGCGGGGCGTCCCCGCGGCCGGAGACGGCGAAGGCCCGGCGGTACTTGGTGGCCTGCTGACCGGCCGAGGTAACGGCCAGCACCTCCCCGGCCGCCGTCCACCCGGTGACCCGGGTCTGCGGGTCGCCCCAGAAGGTGAGCCGGGCCGCGTCGCCGCCCTCGGGATCGGCGGCGTAGACCTCGGGCTGGCCGTCCCGCCAGCTGGTCCACGCGATCGCAGTCCCGTCCCGGGAGAAACGCGGGTAGCTGACCTGGGCGGCGTCGGCGGACAGCCGCCACGCGCGGCCCCCCTCGGCGGGCGCGAGCCAGACGTCGTCGCCGGCCACGAAGGTGACCAGGTCACCGTGGATGTGCGGGTAACGCAGATAGCCAGTCACCATCACGCGGCTCCTCCCGGACGCTGGCTCCGGGGCGGCAGCGGCGGGCGGGCCTTGTCCGGGTAACTGACCGACGGGCCCGGCGGCGTCACCGGCGGCTGCTTCTCCAGCGCCTCCAGCGCGAGCCGGATCGCGGTTTCCAGCTGCGGGTCCCGGCCGGCCGCCCAGTCGTCGGGCGAGATCAGCACCTCCACGTCCGGTTCCACGCCGTAGTTCTCCACGCTCCAGCCGAAGTCCGTGAACGAGAACGCGTAGCGGGGCACGGTCATGTGGGTGCCGTCGACCAGTGCGTGGCCGGGGACGCCCTCGATGCCGATCACGCCGCCCCAGGTCCGGGTGCCGACCACCGGGCCCAGGCCGAGCAGGCGGATGGCCGCGGTGACGATATCGCCGTCGGACCCGGCGAACTCGTCGGTCACCGTGACCAGCGGGCCGCGGCGGGCCTCGAACGGGTACGAGACGGGCTGCACCCCGCGGCCCAGCTCCCAGGCGATGACCCGGCGGGCCAACTTCTCCACCACGAGCTGGGAGATGTGCCCGCCGCTGTTCCCGCGCACGTCCATGACCAGGCCGCTGAACCCCATCTCGGTACGCAGGTCACGGTGGAAGTGCGCCCAGCCCTCCCCCACCATGTCCGGGATGTGCAGGTAGCCCAGGCGCCCATCGCTGAGCTCACGGACCAGGGCGCGCCGCCCGGCCACCCAGTCCTGGTAGCGCAGCCGCCGCTCGTCGCGCAGCGGCACCACGACGACGGCGCGGGGTTCGCCCGACGCCGGATGGACGGTGAGCTCCACCGGCTTACCCGCCGTCCCGGCCAGCAGCAGCCAGGGGCCGCGCACCGGGTCGACCGGCTGCCCGTCCACCGCCGTCAGCTCGTCACCGGGCCGCACCGCCACCCCCGGCGCCTCCAGCGGCGAGCGGGCCCGCGGGTCGGACGACTCGCCCGGCAGGATCCGATCCACAACCCAGCGCCCGGCCGGATCCCGGGACAGGTCGGCGCCCAGCTGGCCGACCGCCGCGGGACCGGAGCCGCCCGGGGAGAAATGCCAGTCCTCGCCGGCCTTGGTGATGTAGGCGTGCGACGTGCCCAGCTCGGCGACCACCTCCCACAGCAGGTCGGTGAAGTCGTTGGCGCCGCGGATCCGGTCCAGCAGCGGCCGGTACTCCTCCTGCACGCCGTCCCAGTCCACGCCGGACATGTCCGGCACCCAGAAGTCCCGGCGCATGATCCGCCCCGCCTCGGCGTAGGCGTGCCGCCACAGCGCCACCGGGTCGGCCTGGAACCGGGCCCGGGACAAGTCGACGGTGACGACGTTGCCGGAGGAGTGGTCGTCCTCCTTGCTCTCGGACGGCACGACCTGCACCTCCTCGCGGTCCTTGACCACCAGGCGGGTACCGTCGCCGCTGACCGTGAACCAGTCGAGCTCGGCGGCCAGCTCGGTGACCTCACGCTTGCGCAGGTCGTAGCGCTCCAGGGCCGGGCGCGGCGCGTCGTCGTCCAGGTTCGCGGCGCTCTCGCCGAGCACGCCGGTGACCGGCTCGCGCAGCCAGGCCAGGCCGCCGGAGACCGCCCGCAGGCCCGAGTACCGGCCCTCGGGGACGGGCACGCCCACCACGCGGCTGGGCAGGCCGTCCGGGTCGACTGATACCACGGTCCGTTCGGAAGAATCCGATTTGTCCCCGTCCGAGGGATCCTGGCTCACCGGACGGCCACCAGGCAGCGGCCCGAACGGCGAGGGGGTCTGCGCGTCGAGGGTGACCAGGTAGGGGCGGCTGCCGTACGGGAACGACAGGTCGAAGGACTGCGCATCGTAGACCGGATCGAAGCTACGCTGCGACAGGAAGGCCAGGTACAGGCCGTCGGCGGTAAACACCGGATCGGTATCGGAGAACCGGCCGTCGGTCACCTCGACGATCTCGCGGTCCGCGCTGCTGCCTTGGCCGCCTGCGGCGGCGGGGCGGGCCATGCGCAGACGGCGCAGCGGCGACGGCCCGGGATGGGACCAGGCCAGCCAGGCCGAGTCGGGTGAGAAGGACAGCCCCTCGACGGGCCCGTTGTCGGACGCGGGCAGCTCGGTGACCTGGCCGGAGGCCACGTCGACGGCCAGCAGCCGACCGTCGTGGAGGCCGGCCGCGACCGTAGCCCCGTCCGGGGCAGCCGCCAGGCTGGTGACCGTGCCGCCCAGACCTTCGGTAAGCCGAACGGAGCGTGGTTCACCGGTCACGGACACGATCTCGAGCGCGTCGGGGCTTTCGGCGGCGTCGGTGACCCACACCACCTGCCCGGTCTCGCCCAGCACCCGGGGCAGCCGGGCCCGGGTGTCCGGGTTCACGTGCAGCGCCCGGGCGGGGCCGTCCTTGTGGGTCAGCCAGTGCACGGTGCCGCGCACCTCGACCACGCTGGCCTGCCCGGTCTGGTCGCAGTCCAGGCTGCCCAGGTGATCGCGGGCGGTGACCAGGCGCGGGGCGCGGGACGCGGACGGGGAGCCGAGGGTGATCTCGACCGGGTGCGGCCCGGCGGCGTCGGGGCCGTCCAGCATCCAGATGTCGCCCGCGACGTGGTAGACGATGCGGTGCCCGTCGGTGCTGGGGTTCCTGGCGTACTTGCCGTCGTGGTCGGTGTGCCGGGCCAGGTCGGTGCCGTCCAGGGCGCAGGAGTAGATGTTGCCGGTGCCCTCGTGGTCGGACAGGAAGAACAGCCGGCCGCCGATCAGCATCGGGCTACCCAGCTGGGTGTTCAGGTCGGCCAGGATCCGGGTGAACAAGGGGTCGTCGCCGGCGGCGATCCAGAGCTTGCCCGCGGTGCCGCCCCGGTACCGCTTCCAGAAGGCCGGCTCGCTGTTCTCCCGGCCGGTCAGCAGCGCGGTCCCGGTGGTTTCGAGGGCGAGGTCGCTGACCGGGCCGAACGGCAGCCGCCGGGGCGGCGCGCCGTGCAGCGGGACCGCGTAGGCCCAGGAGTACTGGTTCTCCGGCTGCCCGGCGGCGCTGACGGCCAGTACCTCCCCGGCCCGGGTCCAGCCGGTCACCCGGGTCCGGTTGTCGCCCCAGTAGGTGAGGCGGGCCTGGTCGGCGCCCTCGGGATCGGCGGTGAAGACCTCGGGCTGGCCGTCCCGCCAGCTGGTCCACGCGATCGCAGTCCCGTCCCGGGAGAAACGCGGGTAGCTGACCTGGGCGGCGTCGGCGGACAGCCGCCACGCGCGGCCCCCCTCGGCGGGCGCGAGCCAGACGTCGTCTTCTGCGACGAAGACGAGAAGCTCACCGTGAACATGCGGATACCGAAGATAACCAGCTGAAGTCACGCAGTTCATCTTATGGTCTGGCTGGTTTACAGCCATCCGCGTTCTGACGCGACGTGCAGCGCCTCGGCACGGTTGCGGGCTCCGGTCTTCTGGATGCAGGCGGACAGGTAGTTCCGCACCGTCCCCTCGGACAGGTACAGCTGGCGGGCGATCTCGGCGATCGTCCCGCCGTCCGCGGAGGCCGCCAGGACGTCCCGCTCGCGCGGGGTGAGCGGGTTGAGCCCGTCGGCCAGGGCGGCGGCGGCCAGGTCCGGGTCGATGACCCGCTCGCCGGCCAGGACCCGGCGGATGGTCTGGGTCAGCTTGTCGGCCGGGGAGTCCTTGACCAGGAACGCGGACACGCCCGACTCCATCGCGCGGCGCAGGAACCCGGGGCGGCCGAACGTGGTCAAGATGACGATCTTGATCCCGGGGTGGGACTTCTTCAGCTGGGCGGCGGCGGCCAGCCCGTCCAGGCCGGGCATCTCGATGTCCAGCACGGCCACGTCCGGGTAGGTGTCCTGGGCCGCCCGCAAGACCTCGTCGCCGCGACCGACCTGGGCCACCACCTCGAACTCGCCCTCGAACGAGAGCAACGCGGCCAGCGCCTCCCTGATCATCACCTGGTCCTCGGCGAGCAGCAGCCGGACCGGGCGATCTGGATCCGTGGTGTCTTCAGCGGCGAGGTCAGGCGTCATACCGGTCCACCGGGACCGTCGCGGTCAGCTTGAAGCCGTGGCCGCGGGCGGGGTCGGCCGCGGCTAGTGACAGGCGGCCGCCTTCGGCGGACAGCCGTTCGGACATGCCGCGCAAGCCGGCTCCCTTGGACGGCTGCTGGCCCGCCTGCTGGCCCGCCTGCTGGTCCGGATGCTGGTCCGGATGCTGGTCCGGATGCTGGTCCGGATGCTGGTCCGGATGCTGGTCTGGCTGCGGCTGGCTGAGGCCGCGGCCGTCGTCGCGGACCTCGAGCGAAAGCTCCCCGGGGTGTTCGGTCAGGCGGATCCGGCAGTTCTTCGCGCCGGAGTGCCGGATCACGTTGGTCACCGCCTCGCGCAGGCACCAGGCCAGCACGGCCTCCGCGTCGGCGTCGAACGTGCCCGAGCGCAGCGTCAGCTCGGCGTCGTCGTCGAGCCGGATGCCGGCCGCGTCGAGCGCGTTCCGCGCGGTGATGACCTCGATCGCGAGCGTGGGCCGGCGGTAACCGCTGACCGCCTCCCTGATGTCGTGCAGCGTCTGCCGGCTGACCCGGCCGATGTCGCCGAGGTCGCCGAGCACTGTGTCCCGTTCGGCCGAGGCGGGCAGCCGGCTCAGCCGCTTGGCGGCCAGTTCCGACTTCAGCGTGATCACCGACAGCGACTGGCCGGTCAGGTCGTGCATGTCCCGGGCCAGCCTTAGCCGTTCCTCGTCCGCGGCCAGCTTGGCCACGGTCCAGCGGGCCTGGGCCAGCTCGTGCATCAGCCCGATCTGCAGCCGGAACCCGATCATCGCGACGCCGATGAGCAGGACGGGCAGCAGGACGACGAGGAAGTCGGTCGCGTCGTCGTGAGAGAGCCAGCTGAAGAAGACGTAGCAGACCCCGACGGCGAGGACCCCGCGCAGGGCGCGCCGCCGTCCGTCGGGTTCGGCAGCGAGGATCATGCCGGTCGCGGCGGAGACGTAGATCCACAGCGGCGTCCAGTTCTTGCCGTAAACCACGCAGGCCAGCGCGGCGAGCACGGCAATGGTCGCCAGCCCGGCACGGCCCAGGCGCGGCCGTCCGCCCCAGTTGACCAGGGCGGCGATGTAGACGGTGCTGAAGGCGAGGGTGATGGCCAGCCCGCCCGCGATCCACAGCACCCCGTGGCGGTGGCCGAACAGGCCGGACACCGGCGCGATGAGGTAGACCAGCCAGATCGCCGAGAAGAACCAGCGCCACCGGCTGCCGGTGCCAGGTACGAACCGCATGCCGAGGGCGCTGGTCACCAAGCCCGGCCGGGGCGTCGGGGCCTTCGCGGCCTCGTTGGTCTCGTCCTTCGTGGCCTCGTCCTTGGTGGCCTCTTCGATGGTGGCCTCGTTTGGCGTGGCCTCGTGCGGCGCGGCCTGGTCCCGGTCGGTCCGGCCGGAGCTCAGCCCCTTCATCGCCATCGCGCGTTCACCTCACTTCTATGCTGCCACGTTTCCCCGGTGGGTCCACGCCACCGGGGCGTACCGGTGGCGGCACGCCCCGTGGCTCCCCCCGTGTCCCGGCCAGGCCCCCGAAGCGCTGGCCGGGTCCGTGCTCTCACTGGTCCCGCGGCTCAGACCGTCTCGGCGGTGGCGCGGACCGAGACGGTAGCCAGTGCGACGAAGATGGCCAGCCAGATCACCAGGCCGATGGCCAGGCCCGCCGACACGGAGGCGCCCTCGATGATGTCGGTACCGATCTTCACGGCCTGGTAGGTGGGAGTGAGCTGGCCGACCGTCTTCAGTGCGCCGCTGAGCGGGTACCAGATGCCGCCGAGGAAGAGGAAGCCGAGGTACACGAGCATCGTGATCGGCTGAACCTGGTCCGGTGCGAACCTGTACCCGATGGCCACTGCGAGCGCGGCGAAGATGGTGGCGCTAAACCAGATCGTGATCGCGACGACCAGCCACTGCCACCCGAGCAGGTGCACGTTGCCGTAGAAGTGGCCAAGCAGGAACACGATCACGATGGATGCCACGGTGGTCGCCATCGAGACCAGGATCTTGCTGACCACGTAGGCGTAGGCCGGCAGCGAGGTGAGCCTGAGCTGCCGGATCCAGCCTTCCTTTTTCTCCTGGGAGATGCGGATCGCGTTGCCGTTCAGCGCTCCGCTGAAGGCGCCGAGCATCGCCATGTCCACCATGTAGAAGGCTCCGAAGGAAATGCCGTAGACCTTCCCGGCGAACTGCTTGCCGAGCACCAGGTAGAGGAGGACCGGAAGGGCCACGGTGAAGATGAAGTAGCGCCTGTTGCGCATGAGGCGCATGAGTTCGGCGCGGGTGAGAGCCAGCGTGCCGCTCATGTCAGATCGTCTCCCTTGTCTGTTCGTCTCTTGTCTGTTCGTCTCCGTTGGTCTGGTCGTCCTCGGCGGTGATGGCCAGGAAGGCCTGCTCGAGGCCGAGGCTGCTGACCTCGATATCGGTCGGCCGGTAGCCCGCGTCAAGCACGGCGTAGAGCGTGGCGTCGGAGTCGCTGGTCTGGATCTGCACGAAATCGTGCCTGACCTCGAGGTTCACCAGCCCGGGCAGGCCGAGCAGGAACGGCTCGTCCACCTTGTCCACATGGAACGAGATCCGCCTGGCGCCCGCCTTGGCCTTGATCTCGGCCGGGGTACCGTCGGCGAGCAGCCGACCACGGTTGATGACCAGGATCCGGTCCGCGGCCTGGTCGGCCTCTTCTAGGTAGTGCGTGGCGAACAGCAGCGTGCGCCCCTCGGCGACCTCTTCCTTCATGCTGTTCCAGAAGAGCTGCCGGGTCTCCACGTCCATGGCCGCGGTCGGCTCGTCCAGCACGATCAGTTCGGACTTGCCGCAGATGGCCAGCGCGAACCGGACCCGCTGGGTCTGGCCGCCGGACAGCCGGTCTACCCGCTGGCCGGCGAACTTGTCGATGCCGGCCCGCTTGAGCGTGAGGTCAATCGGCTCGGGCTTGGGGTGCAAGGTCGTCACCAACGTCACGAGTTCCTGCACCGTCACCTCGGGCATCAGCCCGCCGGACTGCAGCATGGCGCCGACCCGGCCGGACTTCACCGCGTGGTACGGGTCCGAGCCGAACATCGTGATCTTCCCGCTGGTGGGCTTGCGCAGCGCGAGCAGCATGTCCAGCGAGGTGGACTTGCCCGCGCCGTTCGGGCCGAGCAGAGCCACGGTCTCGCCGCGGCGCAGGTCCAGGCTCAGCCCGTCGACCGCCTTCAGGCTGCCGTACTGCTTGGAGACGTTCACGAACGACACAACCGGCGTGCTGCTGCCCGTGGCGCTGCCATAACCGGCCGCGCTGCCGTAGCCGGCGGTGCTCTGGTAATCGCGATCAGTAGCGTAGCCGGTGGCGCTGCCGTCCCTTCTGGCCGTGCCGTAACCCGTCCCGTAATGACTCATCGTGTCCCCTGTCTCTGCCGGTCTGGCGTGGCTTATTCCGCCTCTATCGCCGGTACGCCCATACCACCATCTGGCGCCGCCTCCGGGTAGTGCCGACCCTCAACGGCCGGCCATGACATGCGTCATCCCCGGGCCGGTGACATGCCCCGTCACCTGCGGGTTTGCGTTAGCGCGGTGCGGCTAGCGGGGCGGCGCCAGGAAGGCGGTCAGGCCGGCTGCGATCGCGCGGGCGGCCCGGGCCTGCCAGCGCGTCCAGGCGAGCCGGTGCATCAAAAGCCCGTGTCCGAATAGGTCTGCTGCCCGTAACCGGGCGCCATCGGGTTCCACAAGTTCAGGAAGGCATCCTTGGAAGTCGTCGACGCGGTGTCGGCGTTCCCGGCGGCCACGTAGTTGGAGTCCTGGTTCGGGTTCGACCCGCACCCGCTTCCCGAGCTGGCCAGATCCGCCATCCAGGCATGGTAGTCGTTGTCGGCGTTGAGCGAGTTCTGCATCGCGGTGGTCAACGCGCTGACCAGCTGCGCGCCGTTGGGCAGCCCGGCTACCGAGAGCGTCTGGAGATCCTGCAGGATGTTCTGCCGGGTGGTGATGGCTTGCTGGAGGACGGCTTCTCCGCTGGCCGGGCTTTCCGAGCAGGCCTGCACGCCGTTGATCGCCTCCTGGACGGTGGGTCGCACGGCCGCGCTTTGCCTCAGGTACGAGCCGAGGGTCGCCATGGCCGCGGCGCCCGGCGGCTGGGCCGCCGAGGAAGAAACCGAAGGACTAGCAGCAGGCGACGTGACCGACGGGGACACCCCGACCACGTTGCCCGCGTTGCTCGCGGTGGTCGGCTTCCCCTTCCCGGCCAGGAAGGCCACCACCCCGACGGCGGCCAGCACCACCACCGCGACGACGGCGATCAGGACGCCCCGGCGACCCCTACGCTGAGGTTCGGCCGGCTGGGCGGCCCGGCGTGGCTCCGGCTCTGCCGTCGGCCCGGCCCGCCGTGGCTCCGGCTCCGCCGCCGCTCCGGACCAGTGACGCTCCCCTTCTGTCGCGTGTCCGTCATAGGCGCGCTGGGATTCCGACGGGGACAGGGTCGGTCCCTCGTTTCGCCCGCCGTCCCGAGACGGGGACGGCGCCGCTCGCTCGGTGGCGGGGTACGCCGGCCCGGCCATGGCCCCGGCAGCTCCGTTCGGTGCTCGGCGCGGGGCATCGGGCAAGGCGGATTTCCGGGTGGTCCCTTCTCGCGCTGGATCGGCGACGACGGCGGCCGTACTCAGCTGATCCAGGAGCTGGGCCGCGGTGGGTCGCTGGCGGGGGTCCTTGGCCAAGCAGCGCTCGATCAGGGGCCGGATTTCGCCGGGTACTCCCTGGGTGTTCGGCTCGCTGGTGACCACCCGGTACAGCAGCGCCACGGTGGACCCTTCCCCGAACGGTCCCTCTCCGGTAGCGGCGAAGGTCAATACGGCGCCCAGGCTGAAGACGTCGCTGGGCGGCCCGACGGGCCGGCCCTCAGCCTGTTCGGGTGACATGAACCCGGGCGAGCCGACCACCATCCCGGTACGGGTCAGCGAGGTCGTCTCCATGGACCGGGAAATCCCGAAATCGATCAGCCGTGGCCCGTCCTCGGCCAGGAGCACGTTCGCTGGCTTCAGGTCACGGTGTACCACCCCGGCGGTGTGAATGGCGGCCAAGCCCTCGGCGAGTCCCGCGGCCAGCCTCAGGACCAGCGCGGCGGGCATAGGCCCGCGCTCGGCCACCGCATCACCGAGTGACGGTCCGGCAATATAGGACGTCGCCAGCCACGGTACCGGTCCCTCAAGATCAGCATCTACGACGGGCGCGGTGAAAATGCCGCTGACCTTCCGGGCCGCGGACGCTTCCCGGGCAAACCGGGCTCGGAAATCGGCGTTTTCCGCCAGTTCCGCGCGGATTACCTTGATCGCGACGTTCCGCCCGCCGGGGGAACGGCCCAGGTAGACGCGGCCCATGCCACCGGAGCCCAGGCGCGCCTCGAGCCAGTACGGCCCGATTCGCCGAGGGTCCCCAGATTGCAGCTCATCCAACTCGCCCACCCCCCTTGGGTGCAAGCCGAAGAATGAGTCAGGGAATGATGCTCAAATCCCGTCTCTTCCCCTTAGAAGACATCCGCCGACACGCTCGGTCAAGAGGCGGGGGTCACCTTTTGAATGGCGCACCATAGCTCCGGCGCCCGGAATGCCGAATACTCCTGCGAAATTCGGAATTTGCCAGCGGCGCGATAAACGGCCCGCTGCGTAGCCCTGCATCCCGCGGGGGTTGGCGGCGGCGTACAGCATGCCGTTGCGACGGGCGACCGCGCTGACCCGGCCGAGGGACCAGGCCGGGCGGACGTTGACCAGGTGACCGCGGCGCCGCAGGTCCGCGACCACGGCGGTCCCCACCCGGGACTCCACGTCGAGCACGCGGGGCTGGGCCTGGCGCGGGTAGAACGACGACGGCATGTGCGCGGAGTGGAACGACGGGAAGTCGATCGCCTGCTGCAGGTTCATCCCGGCCAGCACGTGGTTGAGGAAGAACAGCAGCGACCACTGATCCTGCTGGTCACCGCCGGGCGTGCCGAACGCCAGGTACGGCTCGCGATCCCGCAGCGCGAGGCTCGGGGTGAGGGTCGTCCGGGGCCGCATGCCCGGCGCGAGCGTGGCGGGCAGGCCGGGCGTGAGGGTGAACATCTGCGCCCGGGTGCCGAGGCAGAAGCCGAGGCCGGGGATGACCGGCGAGGACTGCAGCCAGCCGCCGCTAGGGGTGGCGGACACCATGTTGCCGAACCGGTCAGCCACGTCCAGGTGACAGGTGTCCCCGGCCCGGTAGCTCGACGCGGCCGGGCCGCCCGGGTCACTGGTCCGCAGGGTCGGCTCGCCGGTGCCGGGGTCGAGCCCCGGGGCCGGAGGCTCGACGTCCAGGCTCGGGGCCACGCTCGCGTCGTCACCGCGGCCGACGCGGAAAGCGCCGGTGATGAAGTCCGGCAGCCGGGGCGGCCGGTCGTCGGGGGCGCCGGGACGTAGTTCGGCCGAGGCCTGCGGCCCGACCAGGCCGCGGCGGGCGTCGGCGTACTCGGCGGACAGGAGCGCCTTGACCGGCACGTCGGTGACGTCGGGGTCGCCGTACCAGGCCTCCCGGTCGGCGAAGGCCAGCTTGGCGCATTCGGTCACGGTGTGGATGTAGTCCGCGCTGCCCGGGCCCATGGCCTGGAGGTCGAAGCCCGCCAGCAGGGCGAGTTGCTGGGCGAACACCGGGCCCTGCCCCCACGGCCCGGTCTTGCATACGGTCAGGCCGTGGTACTCGAAGGTCAGCGGCTGCTCAAGCCGCGGCCGCCAGGCTGACATATCGGCATAGGACAGCAGGCCCCGGTGCGGCCGGCCGGTCACGTCCATCACCTCGGCGGAGGCGACGTAGGCGGCGATCGTCTCGGCGACGAAACCCTCGTAGTAAACCCGCCGGGCCGCCTCGATCTGCTCGTCGCGGTCGCCGCTGGCCGCCTCGGCCTCATCGAGGATGCGCTGGTAGGTACCGGCCAGGGCGGGGTTGGCGAACAGCGAACCCGGTGCGGGCACGGTCCCGCCCGGCAGGTACACCTCGGCCGAGCTCGGCCAGTGGTCCCGGAACAGCTCGGCCACGCTGGCGATCCCCCAGCTGATCGCGGGCAGCACCGGGTAGCCGCGGGCCGCGTAGCCGATCGCGTAGTCCATCACGTCCCGCAGCCGGAGCGTGCCGTACTCCCGCAGCAGCAGCATCCACGCCCCGAACGCTCCCGGCACGCAGGCCGCGAGCAGCCCGCTGCCCGGTACCAGATCGAGCCCCAGATCGCCGAATGCCTCGAGGGTGGCGGCCGCGGGTGCGGTCCCCTGCCCGCAGAGCACGAAGGTCTCCTCGCGGCCGGCGTGATGGGCGATGACCGGCACCTCGCCGCCGAGGCCGTTCAGGTGCGGTTCGGTGACCTGGAGCACAAGCCCGGCGGCCACCGCCGCGTCGAACGCGTTACCGCCCCGCTCGAGCACGGCCATGCCTGCCGCGGAGGCGAGCCAGTGCGTGGAGGCCACCATGCCGAACGTGCCCGCCAGTTCCGGCCGGGTGGTGAATTCGGGAATGTCGCCCATGGCTTGAATCCTCTCATCACGCCCGCGGCGGCCAGCCTGTGTGTCCGGTAGCGTCGGTCCATGGACGTTTCCCCGCGGCTGCGCGCGGTCTGCGACCTCGACGTCGCCGTGATGCGCGAGAACAGCGGACGGCACGAATACGACGGCAAGCCGCAGGACCTGTCCCCGGACGGCGTCCGGGCCGGGCTGGCCCGGCTGGCGGCGGCCCGGGACGGCGGCGAGCGGCTCGCCGACCCGCACGACGAGGCGCACCTGACCGCCGCCGAGGACCTGCGGCGGGTCACCTTCGCCGAGCTCGAGATGCACCGCCGCAACCCGATCCTGCACCTGGTCGAGCTCGAACTGGCCAGCTACGACCGGGATTACGCGCCGGCGGCGGAACGGGCGGCAGCCTGGGTCGAGCACCTGGCGGCCTGGCCGCGGGTGGTCGACGCGGCCATCGAGTCCCTCGATATGGTCAGCGCGCCGGTCGCGGAGGCCCTGCTCGGCCCGGCCCGCGGGCTGGCCGCCGGGATCAGCGCCGAGCCGGACGCAGCCGCGGACGGCGACGGCGCGTGGGGCACGGAGAGCTTTGCCGGCCACGCGGACCAGGCAGTGCGGGAGGCCGCGCTGGCCGCGCACGCGCGCCTGGTCGCTCACCTGGAGCGGACCGCGGCCGACGGCGACCCGGACCCGGCGCTCGGCGGGCCGGCGCTCAGCGCGCTGATGGGCAGCGCGGAGGCGCTGCCGGTCGAGGTCGGCCAGCTGGCCGAGCAGGCCGACGCGGAGCGGGACCGGCTGCTGGCCCTGCTGGCTGAGGGGTGCGCGCAGGTGGCCCCGGGCCGCCCGGCCCTGGAGGTAGCCCGGGAACTGGTCCGGGTGCATCCGGACGCGCAGGGCGTGATCGATGCGGGCCGGCTGTGGGCGCAGCGGGCCATCGACTTCACCCGCGAGCGAGATCTGGTCCCCTACCACGACGGGGTGTGCCGGGTGGGCCTGGCGCCCGAGTCGCGCCGCTGGGCGATGGCCATGATGACCCCGGCCGCGCCCGGCGAGCCGGACGGCCCGTCGTGGTTCCATATCACGCCGCCGGAGGAATCCTGGCCGGAAGACAAGCAAGAGGCGTGGCTGGAGGTCTTCAGCGACACGACGCTGCCCGGCATCGCCGTGCACGAGGTCGCTCCCGGGCACTTCTCCCACGGCCGGGCCCTGCGCCGGCTGACCTCTGAGGTCCGCCGGACCGTACACTCCAGCGCGTTCGTCGAGGGGTGGGCGCACTACGCCGAGGAACTGTGCGTGGAGGAAGGCTTCGGCGCCGGCGACGCCCGGATCGTGATCGGCGTCTGGCTCGAGGCGCTGGTCCGGGTGACCAGGCTGGCCTGCGCCATCGGCGTGCACACCGCGGGCATGACGGTCGAGCAGGCCGCGCGCCGGTTCGAGGCGGACACCCACCTGACCGGGCCGGCCGCGCTGTCCGAGGCCCGGCGGGCCACGTTCGACCCGACCTACGGCCGGTACACGTGGGGCAAGCTGGAGATCCTCAAGCTGCGCGAGCGGGCCAGGAAGGAGTGGGGCCCCGGCTTCACGCTGCAGCGCTTCCACAAGGCGCTGCTGGACCTCGGATCTCCCCCGCTCGGCCTCCTCGGCACCGCGGTGGACAGAGGATAGCAGCGGGGGTCCCAGGGGGATCGTCCCCCGCGGAAACACGGTAGCGTGAGCTCATGCGCAGACTGACGTCGGTCTTGGGCATCGCTTGCGCGGTGCTGCTGGCCGCGCTCGGGGTGACCGGGTGCGGGACGGCCAGCGCCGCGTCATCGATCAGCATCACCAGCGCGTACGTGCCGCAGCCGACCAAGCCGGGCACCACGGTCGCGTACCTGGACATCCGCAACAACGGCCACGCTGACCGCCTGATCGCGGTGCACACCAGCGTGGGCGGGACGGTGCAGCTCCGCGCTCCGGGCGCGCGGCGCGCAGGCACGCTGACCATGCATACCGTGACGGACATCCCGGTTCCGGCGAACTCGCTGGTGCAGCTGAACCCGGACAGTTACCACCTGCTGATCACCGGCGCGGGTCCGATGCACGACGGCAAGGACATCATGCTGCAGCTCACGTTCGCCAACGCCGGCACGATCACCATCATCGCCCTGGTGACCAACCCCGAGTCGGGCGGCAGCAGCTACTTCCTCAACTGAGCCGGCGCGCGGTGACCGACTCCGGCCTCGTGCGCGCGGCGGCTGGGCCAGAGCGCCGAGCCGGGCGGCAGCGATCACTTTCTCAGCAAGGCAACCGCGCCGAGGGTGGGTCCCTGCAGCGGGGTCCGGTCGGTGTTGAACGCGGGCCGCCACTCCGGCAGGCTGACCAGGCCCGGCTCGACCAGGTCGAAGCCGTCGAACAGGTCCAGGATCTGGGCCCGCGACCGGAGCGTGAACGGCATCCGCGCGCCGGCGTAGGTCTGGGTCGCCTCGGCGAGCATCTCGGGATCGGCGCCGTCCGAGGTGCCGACCGAGACGGCCAGGTAGCTGCCGGGCGCCATGCGCTCGCGGAACTTCGCGATGATCCCCGGCGCGTCCTCCTCGTGGCTGATGAAGTGCAGCACGCCCA
Source organism: uncultured Actinomycetes bacterium (assembly GCA_963834685.1). GTDB lineage: Bacteria > Actinomycetota > Actinomycetes > Streptosporangiales > Streptosporangiaceae > Palsa-504. Next base: position 76,335 of record CAWICW010000025.1, read on the forward strand.
GCAGCAGCACGGCGACCGGCTGGCTGAAATCAAGGCAGGCGGCGAGCGCCTCATGCGCGAGAACGGCAGCCGGGTCGCGGACATCCCCCCGGATGGTGATCACGCCGTCCCGGGTCGCGAGCAGGGCGTCGTTGTGCGCTACCACGATCGGGTCATGGTCGACGTAGACGACCCGCGCGGCGGGGATGACGTCCCGGGCGACCTCGTGCACGCTGGGCGAGGTGGGCAGGCCGCTGCCCAGGTCGAGGTACTGCGCGATGCCCTGCCGGGCGAGGAAGCATACCGCCCGGAACAGAAACGCGCGGTTGGCCAGCGACAGCCGCCGGGGGTCGAGCCGGGACTCCATCAGCTTCTCGGCCGCGGCCCGGTCGACGGCGAAGTTGTCCTTGCCGTACAGCAGGTAGTCGTAGATCCGGGCGATGCTCGGCCGGGTGACGTCGACCCCGTCGGGCACGCGCGGCTCGTACTTGCTAGCCGTGCCCGCTGCCGACATCAGACCTGCCCTTCGCCGCAACCGATTGCAGCCCAGACTACAACATCGGCCCCCGCGGCGTCGCTGGACCGGCGGCCGGGATCAGCCGAGCCGCAGCCGAGCCTCACCCGAGAAGCGGAGCCCTAGCCGGGTTACGCCGGGTCAGCGGCATCTTGGCCCGGGTGTCGTCGTCGCACGGGGTGTACACCACGATGCGCGCCTCCGGCAGGTCGGGCAGGTTGAGCTCGCTGACCGCGAAGCTGAGCGTGCCGGCCCGGGGATGCAGGTAGGTGAGGGTGCGCGGCTCGGCCTCGGCGACCTCGTGCCGGGCCCAGAGCTCGGCAAACTCGCGGCTCATGCTGGCCAGGCGGCGGATGTCCTCTTCCCAGTCCGGGTCGCCGACGTGCCGGCCATAGGCGGCGCGCAGCCGGGCCACCATGTAGCGGATGTGCCCGTCGTACTCGGCGAACTTGCCGCGGGCGCTCGGCTCGGTGACGCAGCACCACAGGGTGTTCCGGTGGATGCAGGGCATCGTGTGCCACTCCCAGAACAGTTCCTCGGACGCGCTGTTGGACATCAGGACGTCGAACCGGCTGCTGATCAGGCTGGCCGGCAGCGGTTCGAGCGAGTGCACGATCTCCCGGATGGTGTCGGGTACCACCAGCCGCGCGCACTCGATGCGCAGCGGCGTCGCCTCGGCCAGCCGGTACAGGTGCTCGCGCTCGGCCCGGTCGAGGCGGAGCGTGCGCGCCACCGCGTCCAGGACCTGCGCGCTGGCGTTGATCTGGCGGCCCTGCTCCAGCCAGGTGTACCAGGTGACGCCGACACCGGCCAGCAGCGCGACCTCTTCCCGGCGCAGCCCCGGCGTGCGCCGCCGCGAGCCCGGCGGCATGCCGAAGTCCCCGGGGCTCAGCCTGGCCCGCCGGGCCTTCAGGAACTCGCCTAGCTCTGCCCGCCGTCGCTCGCCCGCCCGTTGCGAGACCTGATCTCTTGCTTCGTAGGTGACCAAGAGTCTTCCAATCAGCGATCTGCCCCCAGCCAAACTTAGCGGCCCCTACTGACATTCCTCCGGGCGCGGGTCCGGGTTCAGGCCCGGACCCGGGATTGCGCGCCCTCGATGGCGCCGGCCCGGTCCAGCACGGGCTGGCAGCGCAGGCGGCGGCCGATCTCGCGGGCCTCCACCATGGCCTGCGCGGCGGCCGGTGTACGGCCAAGCACCGGCGTGAACCCCGCTCGCTAGGCTTGGGCAGTGCGGCTGACATTCTGCGGTGTCCGCGGGTCGACACCGGCACCCGGCGCGGAGTTCGTCCGGTACGGCGGCCACACCTCTTGCGTGGCCGTCGCCCACGACGGGGCGGCGGCGCCCGCCCTGATCCTCGACGCGGGCACGGGTCAGTGACGGGCGTTCGGTGGCGGCCTATATCACCGATCACTGCCCGACCGCGCTGGGCCCGGGCCCCGACGGATGGGGCGAATATCACCCGGCCGCCGTCGAGCTGGCCGCCGGGGCAGACGTGGTGGTGCACGACGCCCAGCTGCTGGCGGAGGAGGTGGCCGCCGAGGCGGCGTTCGGCCATGCCGCGGCCGACTACGCGGTCGCCCTGGCCGAGCGGGCCGGGGCTCGGCAGGTGGCGTTGTTCCATCACCGGCCGGACCGGACGGACGACGCGCTCGACGAGCTGGCCCGGCGGTTCGCCGCGGCCCCGGTGCCCGTGGTGGTGGCCGCGGAAGAGCGGGCCCTGGACGTGTGAGCCCGGCACGGCCCGCACCTCACGCATGTCTGGATACGCCAGCCGTATTCGCTCTGTCAATCCTGGGCCGTGAGCAATGGCGCGGGCTCGGTTACCAGCGCCGGGTATCGGATTAGCGGGCCTCGGCCTCGCGGACGCGTTGCACCATCATTTCGAGCAGTGCCCAAGCCGTCTCGGGGTGTTCCATGGCGAAGGGCCGGAAGACCCAGGCGGTAAACATCAGGCAGCGCAAGTCCGTCTCGGCCGTGATTGTCGCCGAACGGTAAGAATGGTCGATCAGTGCCATCTCGCCGAAGTAGTCGCCGGGACCGAGCTTGCGAGCGGCTTGCCCGTGCACGCTGACCGCCGCCTGCCCCTCAACGATGACCCCGAAAGTTACGCCGCTCTCATCTTGCTCGGTGAGCACCGTGCCGGCGGGAAATGTCCGCTCGTGCGCATTATTCGCGAGCCTGGTCAATTCCTTCTTCGACAGCATCGAGAATAGCGGGACCTTAGCAAGTACCTCTTGAGGCGTCGTCATGGCACGATGCTACGCGCACGTCCCGGCTCTAACCAGGATCTTCCCAGGCCATTCGGTCTCCATGTGATCACGGCCAGCCAACCTCCGTGCCGGCGAAGCGACCCAGCGCGTCCGGCTGTTTCACCGCGACGGCCCGGTCCCGCATCTCGATCCAGCCGCGCCGTTCGAACCCGCGCAGCGCCGCGTTGACGCTCTGCCGGGTGCTCCCGGCCTGGTGCGCTAGTTCCTCCTGACTCATCCTGGGCCGGATGACGCCGTCATCGCCTCTGGGCTGGCTGAGCAGGATCTTCGCGACCCGGCGCGGAAGATCCAGGAAGACCAGGTCGGCGGTGGCCTCGGTCAGGCGGCGCAGCATGGCCGCGATCGAACTGGTCAGCGCCTGGGCCGCGGACGGGACCCGCGTGCAGATGTCCCGGATCGTGTCGCGCGGGATCAGCAGCAGCTGGCATTCCTCCAGGGTCTCGGCGTCAGCGGACCGGGGCCCGCCATCGACGACACCGAGCTCGCCCAGCAGGCCGCCGGGAGGGATGACGGCCAGCGTCAGCTCGCCGCCGTCCGCCGAGCGGACGGTGATCTTGACCCGGCCGGAGACGACCACGATCACGGTGTCACCTGGATCGCTCGTGGTGAACACGACCTGGCCGCGGCGGAAGCTCCGCAACCGGGAGGCCGCCGCGACGGCTTTGAGGTCCTCGGCCGGCACCGAACGCAGCAGGCTGGTCGCGCGCAGGATGCCGGTCACGTCAGCGGTCATGGCCGGCTCCCGGGAGCGCCGCGTTGCTGGCCACGGCCCGCAGCACGGTCTTGACTTCGTACGGAGCCAGGTGCGGATGCTTGCTCAGCGGCCGGGTCTCTCGCGGCGCCATCATGGACCGATGTTACGTGGAGCGGAGCGCCGCGGGAGTAGCCTGGCGTCGCCGTGCCCGCGGACATTTACCCAGGAGGAGCGATGGAGACGCTGCTGCCCGGCATCACGCTCGAGCGGGTGCCGACCAGCCGGCTGACGGTGGCGGTGCTGTCGGTCACCGGCCGGACCGGACCGGCGGTGGTGTTCGTGCACGGCAACGTGTCATCCTCGCTGTTCTGGCAGCCGACCATGCTGGCGCTGCCCGAGCCGTACCGGCCGCTGGCGATCGACCTGCGCGGGTTCGGCGACACCGATCCGGAACCAGTGGACGCGACCCGCGGGCTGCGGGACTACGCGGACGACCTGGCGGCCACCATCGAGGCGCTGGGGCTGGAGCCGGTGCACCTGGTCGGCTGGAGCATGGGCGGCGGCGTGGTCCTGCAGTACCTGGTCGACCGGCCCGGCACGCACCGGGTCGCGTCGCTGACGCTGGTCGACCCGGTGTCCCCGTTCGGGTTCGGCGGGACCAAGGGCGTGGACGGCGTCCTGTGCGATCCGCGGGGCGCGGGCTCGGGCGGCGGCGGCGCCAACCCGGAGTTCGCCGAGCGGCTGGCCGGCCAGGACCGCGGCGGCGCGAGCATGCTGTCGCCGCGGCAGGTGCTGCTGGCGCACTACGTCAAGCCACCGCACGTGCCGGAGCACCTGGACATCTTCGTGGAGTCGATGCTGTCCACCCGGGTCGGCGACGACAACTACCCGGGCGACTCGCGGCCCACCGACGCCTGGCCGGGCTTCGCGCCCGGCGACCACGGCGTGCTCAACACGATGGCGCCCACCCACTTCCGGATCGCCGACCTGTCCGGCGTGCAGCCCCGGCCGCGTGCGGCCCGATCTAGGCGGCGGTCCAGGCGACCGGAAGTCGTTTCACGCCGCGCTGGAAATTGGACCGCAGGAACGACGGCTGGCCCGCGTAGCTGAGGGAGGCCGTGCGGGCCAGGACCTCCGCGAACAGCGCGCTCATCTGGGTCCGGGCCAGGTGCGCCCCTAGGCAGAAGTGCGGACCGTGGCCGAACACCAGGTGCGGATTCGGCTGCCGGCGGATGTCGAACCGGCCGGGGTCGGCGAAGACGGCCTCGTCCCGGTTGGCGGAGGTGAAAGAGACCACCACCTTGTCGCCGGCGCGGATGGGCTGCGCGCCGATTTCGCAATCGGTTGCAGCGGTGCGGCGGAAGGTCATGACCGGCGTCCACCAGCGCAGCATCTCCTCGACCGCGGACGGCATCAGGGCCGGATCGGCACGCAGTTCCCGCTGCGCGTCCGGGTGCTCGATCAGCGCGATGCACGCGCCGGGCAGGCCGTTACGCAGCGTCTCGTTTCCGGCCACGGCGAACAGCCAGAACATGTTCTCGAACTCGGCCACCGACACCGGGCCGTCGTCCTCGTCGGACTGGGCCAGCAGGATCGACATCACGTCATCCCCGGGGCGGCGCCGCTTCTCCTGGGCCAGCAGGTGCGCGTAGGCGTACAGGTCGGGCATGCCCTCGCGGGTGCGGGGGTCGGGCATCCGGCCGTCCCGGTCCGGGGCCGGCCGCACCGCGAGCGCTTCGGCGGCCATCGCGGTACCCTGCGCCGGGTCGAACTCGGCCGAGGAGGCGTAGTCGGGGTCCTGGTAGCCGATGACCCGGTTGGACCAGTCGAACAGCAGCCAGCGGTCCTGCTCGGGCACGCCGAGCACGTCGGCCAGGGTGAGCAGGGGCAGGTCCGCTGCCACGTCCTTGGCGAAGTCGACCTCGCCCCGCGGGCCGGCGAAGACCCGGTCGCAGATGGCCCGCGCGTGCCCGCGGATGCGGTCCTCCAGCTTGGCGATGGCCCGCGGGGTGAACGAGCGGCTCAGCAGCCGCCGCAGCCGGACGTGCTCGGGAGGGTCCATGTTGAGCATCATCCGACGCACGTAGCCGAGCGCCTGCGGTGTAGCCGGGTCCCGGATCTGCGTCGCGCCGAGCGCGGACGAGAAGAGCTTCGGCCTGGTGAGCACCGATTCGACGTCGGCGTGCCGGAGCACGAGCCAGAACCCGGGGCCTTCCGGCCAGCCCAGGACCGGGATCTCGGCCACCCGTGCGACCGGGGCGGCGCGGCGCAGCCGGGCCAGGGCGTCGAACGGCACGCCCTGGGTGTAGGTGGCCGGGTCGAAGAGGAGCTCGGTGTCCGGCCGGGCCGGTGTCAAGCCTGCCTCAGGAACTCCTCGATGGACGTGGCGAGCGACACCGGGGACTCGAACATCGGGTAGTGCCCGGCGTCGGGCAGGATGGTCAGCTCGGCATCGGGGAAGAAGACCCGCCAGGTCTGCTCCATGACGTCGGCGGACTGCGCCGGGTCGTTGACGCCGACGATCAGCTTGACCGGGGTGGCGGTATCCACCTTGGCCTGGGCGGTGAAGTCCGACTTCGCCCAGGCCTGCAGGTAGGCGCCGAACGCCTCGACCGTGGAGTTGTCCAGCGAGTGCTGGACCACGCCGTTGATGAACGTCTTGGTCAGCTTGTTCCCGGTGGTGAAGTCGATGATCGCGGCCCGGTTGCCGGGATGGGCGGGCGCGCCGGAGAACAGCGCCCAGCCCTGCTCGTCGAAGAGCACCTCGCCGGCCCCCACCGCGTTGAGGCCGACCAGCTTGCGTACCCGGTCCGGCGCCCGGAGCAGCACCTGGTGGGCGATCTTCGCGCCCATCGAGTGCCCGACCACCGAGAACTGGTCCCAGCCGAGGTCGTCGGCGACGGCGAGCGCGTCGGCGGCCGCCTCGTCGACGGTGAACTCGCCAGCCACCTGCATGCGGTCGCCGTAGCCGCGCAGGTTCATGAAGACGTAGGTGTAGGCCGACCCGTCGAGGAACTCGGGCAGCGAGCCCCAGCCGCGGGCCGAGCCGAACCAGCCGTGTATCGCCAGGACGTGGTGGTCCCCGGATCCCACGGTCACATACGAACTCGTCACGCTGGCCTCCGCCTTCCGTTGCCGATTCTGCGGCACTCCGCTGCCTGCTGTGACTCTAGCCAGGCGGGTGATAGCCGGGTAGTGGTAACACCAGGATCAGCAGGCTCTCAGGATGGCAGCGGGTCCGGGCGCAGGCTGATGTCATGACCACCACAACTGATCCCCTGGTACGGGATCCGGCCACCGCCGCGCGGGGGCGCTGGCTCATGCTGATCGTGCTGCTGGCCGGGCAGTTCATGGCGCTGCTTGACGTCACGATCGTCAACGTCGCGATGCCCACGATCGGGCGGTCGCTGCGCGCGTCCGGAGCCGAGCTTCAGCTCGTCGTAGCCGGTTACACCGTGAGCTACGCGATGATGCTGATCACCGGCGCGCGGATGGGTGACCTGTACGGGCGCAGGCGGATATTCCTGGCCGGGGTCGCCGTGTTCACCCTGGCCTCGCTGGCCTGCGGGATCGCGCCCGGCATCGGGGTGCTGATCGGGGCCAGGTTCGTCCAGGGCATGGGCGCGGCGGCGATGATGCCGCAGATCATGAGCGTCATTCAGGTGCGGTTCGACGGCGCGGCCCGGGCGCGGGCGCTGAGCGCGTACACCGCCGTGCTGTCTTCCGGGTTCGTGGCCGGGCAGGTGATCGGCGGGGCATTGGTGACCGCGAACCTGTTCGGCCAGACGTGGCGGCCGGTGTTCCTGGTCAACGTGCCGATCGGACTGGCCGTGCTGGCCCTGGTGCCGCGGGTGGTGCCCCGGGACGCGCCAGGACCGCGGCGTCGGCAGCTCGATCTGGCCGGGCTGGCCATCGCGGCACCCGCGGTATTCCTGGTGGTGCTGCCGCTGATGCTGGGTCACCAGGAGAACTGGCCGTGGTGGGTGTTCGCGTGCATCGCCGCCGGGCTCGTGCTGTCCGCGGTGTTCGTGGGCGTGGAACGGCGGATCGCGGACCGGGGCGGCGATCCGCTGCTGAACCTGGCCGTGCTGCGCGCGCCCGGCCTGGTGCCGGGCCTGGCCGCGGTGGCCGTGCTGATGATCACCTACGGCGGCTTCCTGTTCAGCTTCGCGCTGCACCTGCAGGCCGGGCTGGGCGACAGCGCGCTGCGCGCGGGCCTGACCTTCGCGCCGTGCGCGCTGGTGTTCGGGGCGTGCGGGTACTCCTGGCGGCGGTTGCCCGCGTCCTGGCATCACCTGCTTGCGCCGCTGGGCTGCCTGGTGGCGGTGGGCGGCTACCTGGCCGTGGCGTCCGTGCAGCGCTCGGGCGGCTCGGGCGGGGTGCCGCTGCAGGTGGGGCTGATCGTCACCGGCGCCGCGCTGGCCCTCGGGTTCAGCCCGCTGGTCACGCACGCCCTGGTCCGGGTGCCGCTGCGGCACGCGGCGGACGCCAGCGGGCTGCTGACCACGACGATCCAGCTCGGGCAGGCGATCGGGGTGGCGACGTTCGGCAGCCTGTTCCTGACCCTGGACACCGACCAGGGCGCCGCGACCCCGGCGGTCTCCGGGCACGCGCTGGCCGTCACGATGAGCTGGCTAGCCGCGGCCATGCTGCTGGGCGTCGTGGCCGGGATCCCGCTGGCCCGGACGGTGGCGGCGGCGCGACGGCCCGCGGCCGCCTCGGTCCGGCGATAAGGCGCGCGGCAGGGTGAGCGTCATCTCGGTGCCCTGGCCCGGCTCGCTGCGGGCGGCGAGCCGTCCGTCGTGGGCCTGGGCGAGTTCGGCGGCTACGGCCAGGCCGATGCCGCTGCCGGAGAACTGGGCGGCCTGGCGGCCGCGCCAGAACCGGTCGAAGATGCGGGGCAGTTCGTCGGCGGGGATGCCGGTGCCGGTGTCGGTGACGGTCAGCACCGCGTCCGGCCCGGCGGGCCCGGCCGCGATGGTGACGTGCCCGCCGGGCGGGGTGAACTTCAGCGCGTTGGTCAGCAGGTTGGTGATGACCTGGTGCAGCCAGCGCGGGTCGGCGTCGATGCCGGCCCGGACCAGCCGCCGCTCCACGGTGATCCCGGCCGCCTCGAACTGCCCGGCCAGGCTGCTCGCCGCCGTGGCGGCCAGCCCGGCCAGGTCACAGCGCCGGCGGGTCAGGTGCAGCGCGGCGGCGTCGGCCGCGGCCAGATCCTGCAGGTCGGTCACCATCCGGGCCAGCCGCAGCACCTCATCGCGCAGCGAGGCCAGCTGATCGGGGGTCGGCTCGGTGATCCCGTCCAGCAGCGCCTCATGCCCGGCCTGCAGCACCGCCACCGGGGTCCGCAGCTCATGCGCCACGTCGGCGACCAGGTCCCGGCGCAGCTGGTCCTGCCGGTCCCGGGTATCGGCCATCTGATCGACTGCGGCGGCTAGCTCACGCAGCTCACCCGGACCGGTCACCGGCCCGACCCGGACCGCGCGCTCACCGCGTCCCATCGCCCGGGTCACCGCGATGATCCGCTCCACCGGCCGGGTGATCCGCCGCGCCATCGCCAGCCCGGTCAGCAACGCCAGCACCGCGGCCAGCCCGGCCGCGCCGAAGATGGCCTGCAGCAGGTCGGTCCGCAGCGCGTGGTCGGCGCTGGCCAGCCCGGAGCTGGTGAACCGGACGACGGCCTCCCCGACCCGGTCGCCGCTCACCAGCACCGGCGCGCTGTGCTCGGGCGCCGCCGCCTGCGCGGCGTAGCCCGGCGAGGCGATGACGACCTGGCCGGCCTGATCGCGGATCTGGACCTCCGCCCCGGTCCGGGTGGCCAGGTCCAGCACTGGGGACAGGTCAGCCGAGCCCCAGCTGTCGCCGCGGTCCCAGGCGGCGGCCGCGGCGGCCGCGATCGCGCTGGTCAGCTCGGTCCGCTGTTGGCTGGTCAGGGTCGAGACGTCCGCGGCGGCGAGCGCCGCGGTGAGCCCGGCGAGCAGGGCCACCGCGGCCAGCGCGACCGAGAGGAAGGCCAGCGCCAGCCGCAGGCCGAGCGTGCTGCCGCGGGGCACAGAGGCCGATGCCGGGCCGGCCGGCGAAGCGGACGCGGACGCCGGGCGGCCGGCGTCAGTCATCGCGGGTCAGGCCCAGCCGGTACCCGCCGCCCAGGACCGTCTGCACAATCTGCGGCCGGGCCGGGTCCTGCTCGATCTTGCGGCGCAGGTTCTTCACGTGCGAGTCGATGGTGCGCTCGTACCCCTCGAACTCATACCCGCGGACCCGGTTGATCAGCTCGAACCGTGAGTACACCCGGCCCGGGACGGTCGCCAGCGCGCCCAGGATGCCCCACTCGGTCGGGGTGAGATCGGCCACGGTGCCGCGCACGATGACCTGGCGCCGCGGCGTGTCGATGAGCAGGGTCCCGCCACCGTAGCCGACCGGGTCCGGGGCCGTGACCGGGGTACCGCGCCTCAGGATGGCCTGGACGCGCAGGACCAGCTCACGCGGGCTGAACGGCTTGGTGACGTAGTCATCGGCGCCAAGCTCCAGGCCGGCGATCCGGTCCTCCTCGCCCGCCTTGGCGGTCAGCATGAGGATAGGCACGGATCCGGCGGCACGCAGCTCGCGGGCGACGGTCTCGCCGGGCACGTCCGGCAGGCCGAGATCGAGCACCACCAGATCCGGCGCGGCCGACGCCGCCAGGGTGATGGCCTCCGCACCGGAACTGGTGGACAGCACCGACAGGCCGGCCCGCTCCAGATAGGACCGGACCAGTTCGCGCAGCTTGCGCTCGTCCTCCACCAGCAGCACCGTCGCCGTCATCGCCGCTCACCCGCCTGTCTGCCGCTTCGCTCCGACGACTCCATGATTCCCGCCCGGGCCCTGCCGGGCGAGCCCCCCACCCGTCCCGCTCGACCTCCACGCGATCAACACAGCGGCTTCACCCGCCGTACGCCACGCCGCGCTGTCCTGGGAGGGACGCGAGGGAACGAGGATACGACGGGCGAAGGAGGCGAACGTGACGGCCGCCAGCCTGATCATTCTCGTTCCGTGGCTGGTGTTCGCTGCGGGCCTGGTGGCCATCGGCTTGCGCCTGCTGATCCTGCGCCGGGACCGGCGACGCCGGTAACCAGCGGCCGGAGCTAGGGCTCTCCACATGAATTACACAAGACCCGCACTTAGTTGCCACGGCAGCCGACTGAGCTAGCTGACGTGGCCAGCGGGCCGGCGCGGGTCATCTGGATTGAGCCGGGTTGTGCGGGGGCCGGCTCAGGCCACGAGGACCTGATCGGCCCGGTCGCCAGCCGGCGACCTCGCCCGGGTCCCGGTTCAGCCGGCCGGGCGGGTGCACCACGGCCCGTTCGGCTAAAAGAAAATCTTTACCCCGAACGGAGCGTGGCGCGTCCAGCGGGACCAGCCTGGGCGCCGGCAGTGGTCGAGGCAGCTCAGGTTCGCCATGATGGTCTGGTGACGGCGGGAAGCGAGATGAGCGGCGGCGAGCCGGCCGGGGTGGCCTTTCCCGTGTCGGCTGACGGGCGGCGGAGCACCTCGGCGCTGGGCCGGGCCGTGGTCGCCGATGCGCTCCGCCGGGTCGATGCCGCCGGGGCCGGCGCCGCGGAGCGGGAGGGCAACTGGCGCACCGGTTACCTGGCGCACTTCCGCGGGCTCATCGAGGCGGGGCTGGTCTCCAGGCAGGCCGCGGTGTCGGTGGCCCGGGACGGGCTGGAGTCGCTGCACCGGCGGATGCGGGTCATCGGCCGCGACGGCGAGGAAACCGGACTCGACGCGCTGGTGTCCGCGCCCGCAGTGGGCGGGCTGGCGGCGGCCACGGTGACGGGCACCGGGGCGGCCGAACGCGAGCTGTCGGTGCCGTACCGCGATGAGCGGCTGCGCGGTGGCGCGCTGCTGCGCCGGCTCGAGGCGTGGGTGACCGACGGCGTCATCGAACCGTCGTGCGCGGAGGCGGTGCGGGCGGTCGCGGCGCGGCCGGACTGGCTGGCCCTGCCCGGCCGGACGATCGTGGTGCTCGGGGCGGGCGCCGAGGTGGGCCCGCTGCCGGTGCTGCTGAGCTGGGGCGCCCGGGTGATCGGCCTGGACCTGCCCCGGCCGGCCATCTGGGAGCGGGTGCTGACGCAGGCGCGGCACAGCGCGGGGACGCTGCTCGTTCCGGCCGTCGCGGGCGACGCGGATCTCGCGCAGCGGGCCGGGCTGGACCTGACCCAGGAAATCCCGGCCGTGGCCGACTGGCTCGCGGCCGTCGACGGTCCGCTGGTACTGGGCAACTACGTCTACGCCGACGGCGCGGCCAACGTCCTGCTCTCCACCGCGGTCGACGCGCTGACCACGCGCGTGGCCGCCGCGCGGGGCGATGTCGCGCTCGCGTTCCTGGCCACGCCGACCGACGTGTTCGCCGTCCCGGCCGACGCGGTCGCCCAGTCCGCCCGCGCCTACGCGGCGCGGTCCCCGGCGGCCAAGCTCGGCGGCTGGCCGCTGCGGGCGCTGTCCGCCGGGCGGCTGCTGCGCCGCGCCTACCCGCCCGGCGCCGACCCCGGCATCTGTGACAGCCTGATCCCGCAGCAAGGACCCAACTACGCACTGGCCAAGCGGGTGCAGCGCTGGCGTGCGACGGTCGCCCGGGACGAGGGCGCGGGTGTGTCGATGAACGTGGCCCCGCCGACCCGGACCCGGTCGGTGCTGAAGAACCGGGCGCTGGCGGCGGCGTACGTCGGCGCCCCCCGGTTCGGCGTCGAGGTCTTCGAGCCCGCCACCACCAAGACGCTCATGGCGGCCCTGCTCGTCCACGACCTGCACGCCGGCGGCCCGGCGCAGGCGCATCCCTGGCAGGACGAGGCGTACGCGGCCGCCCACGGCGGACTGTGGCGCATCGCCTACGCGCCGCGCAGCGCGCTCGGGCTCGCGGCGCTGATGGGCTACGGCGCGGCCCGGAACGGAGCGCCGGCCTAGTTGGGCGTGGCGGGGGTCAGCTCCCGGCGGCTGATGGCCCGCTGCAGAGCCGACTTGTCCGGCGGCGGGGGCGCGGTCTGGACCGCGATGGCGACCAGGTCGGTGTACGCGTCCTGGCGCAGCCGCTTCAGCAGAGCCTGCGCCGAGTTCTTCAGCGTGCCGGTCAGGGCGGCCAGCGAGAGGCCGACCGCGGCCAGCACGCCGGACAGGGTCTTCGCCCAGGCCGCGGCGTCACCCACGTTGACCAGGAACAGCAAGGTGATCAGCGAGCCGAGGCCGAAGATAGTGGCCAGCAGCTGGGGCCAGAACAGCTGGAAGGCCCGGGCCAGCGTCCGGTAGTTCCGCATCACGGCCGCCGGGCCGATCAGCGTGGTGGGGTCCTGCCCGAGAATGATCAGCTCGTACCAGCGGCGGATCTGGGCGTACAGGGCGACGCCGGCCTGGTCCGGGTGGCCCAGCCAGGACGGCGCGGCGACCACGGCCTTCCATACCTCGATCGAGCCGGCGATGGCGGACGCCGTGTACTCCCCCATGTACGCGGCCATCCGGCCGGTCAGCCGGGACAGCTCGCCGCAGCGCCGCTCGCCGAGCAGGAAGCTCCAGCTGGCCGAGCCGTGCTCCTGGCCCGGATTCAGGGCCCAGTAGGTGTCGGCCAGGCCGCGGCCCAGCTGGTAGCCGATGGCCTGCCTCTCCGACAGCGCGGCGAGCCGGTCCTGGACGTGGGCGTCGAATTGCCATAGGAGTTCGGCCAGATCGGCCCAGGGCTGGCGGGCCGCGTCGGCGAGCTCCTGCAGGCGCTGGACGATGGCCTCGGCGGCGGCCTGCTGGGTTTGCTCGCCTTGCTGGCTTTGCGGGCTTTGCGGGCTTTGCGGGCTTTGCTGGCTTTGCTGGCTTTGCTGGAGTATGCCGATGACCTGCTCGAGGGCGGCGGCCCCGGCCTCCTCGCCGGCCAAGTTGGCCTGTTCGTTTTGCAGGGCGGCTTCGGGCGCCCGGGCGGACTGGGCCGCGGCCAGGGCCTGCCGCCGCCGGGCCACCACGGCCTGCTGGACGGCCAGGCCATTGGTCAGCGCTTGGCGGGCACGCTCGGGTTCTTGCTGCCCGAGGAGGTCGAGGGCCTGCCGGAGGGCGTCGGCCGCCTTGGGCGCGCGCACGTGAGCGAGCAGCGTGGTCTTGTCGCCCAGGGCGGCGCTGAAGCTGGTGCCGTCGGGGGCGTCGTCGACGCGCAGTTCCTGGGCTAGTCCGGCGACGACCGACTGGACCTCGATGCGGAGCTCGGTCTTCCCGCGCTCGATCCGCAGCGGCAAGGGGTGATCGACGCGATCGGGCATGCCGACCACCTCGCCGGGCGGTCCGTCCGGCCGGTTCCGGCCGCGCATCTCCGCGACCGACCAGCCCAGCCGCAGCGCGGACAGCACGTCGCGAGCGTCGTCCATGACCTCCCCCCTTCGCTGTCGCCGCTTTCGCTAAGCGGCGCCGGCGGATAAATGCGCTCAGATGAATCATGTCCTTGTCGCGCAAAGTGCGGCCGGAGGATAAGACCCGTATATCTGGGAAGCTGGCAATCCAGACATGAAAGCCCCGGCGGCGCCGAGCCACGGCAATACCGAGCCGCCTGCCTACTCCGCCAGTGAAATCCTCTTGCCCCTCGGAAGATCGGAGGGGGCGGCACCCGGCCGCCCCCTCCCTCCGCCGGCCGGTCACGGCCGACGGAGGTTCAGCTCTGTCTATCCCGCGAAGCGGGCCAGCGCCGGAACGAACAAGGCAGCGTTCACGGTGCCCCACCCGGTCGCGTTGTTGTAGGTGCCGTTGGCGGAGAAGCCAGGGACGGACACGAGGTCGGAGCTCGAGGCGCAGGCACCGTTGCTCCCGATGTCAGCGGCCTTGCAGAACGTGTAGTTGTTGGTGCCCTGGGAGATCGGCACGATGCCGTCGCGCACTCCGCTGCGGGCCATGGCGTACAGGGCCGGGTTCAGGTAGCCGAGGCTGTGCCCCGCCACCTCGTCGGCCAGGGCGACGATCCCGGAGAAGAGCGGGGAGGCTTCGCTGGTCCCGCCCACGATGCTCCAGCCGGCGACTCCCGGGTCGGTGGTGTCGTAGAAGTCGACCGCCCCGTTGACCGCGGCGCTCATCGCGATGTCAGGCGTGCCCCGGCTGTCGCCGACGGTGCCTGCGACCCCGTTCTGGAACTGCGGGCGCGAGAAGACCGTGGAGTGGCCTCCGCCGCCCGATCCCCAGGTGTAGACGGGCCCTGGCACCCCGACGGTGGAGCTGAGGTCGTTCCAGACGCTGTCCGGAGCGGTCCGGTTGCCATTAGCGTCGAGCTGTAGCTGGGTGCCGCCCACCGCGGTGACCAGCGGGTCCGACGAGGGCCAGTCGATCGCCCTGGTCGAGCTACAGCAGATCGCGTCGTTCGGGTTGGCGCAACCCGAGCTCGGTTCGCAGATGTAGTCGGTCGAGCCCTGGTCGCCGCTCGCCGCCAGGACGGTCACCCCGTGCAGGGCCGCGTTGATGTACGCGGAGCGCAGCGAGTAGATCTGGCTCGGGCTGGTGAAGGTCGACTCGTTGGCGCCGAAGCTCTGGGTGATCACGTCACCGAGGTGGTGGTCAACGACGTAGTTCTCAGCCGCCACGATCTGCGGGAACCCGTAGATGCCCTCGGTCTCCGTCACCGGGGTCTCGACCAGAAGAATGTTGGCCTCCGGGGCCATCGCGTGCGACCACTCGACGTCGAGGCTCGTCTCGTCGGTCCAGCCGTAGTAGTCGGAGCACAGATCAGGGCCGGTCGGTCTGAACTTGGACGTGCAGTTCGAGGGGTTGGTCGTGATCGGGCCCTCCGGGGTGATCACCCGGAAGGAGGGCGGGTTGGGCAGGCCCATCCCCGCGTCGAAGTTGACCAGGTCGTTGATTATGGACGGGGAGCCGAAGGCGTCGACGATGACGATCGTCTCGCCCTGTCCCTCGATTCCCTTGGAGAACACCTGGCCCAGGTTGTAGGCCCGCTGGAGCTGGAAGACCTGGTAGCAGGCGATGCCGAAGTTCGCCTCGCAGTACGCCGTGGTCGGCGGCTGCGCCATATGGCCCGCCGCCCTGATGACGTGCCCGGCCGCAAACGGTACCGGCTGGACCGCGGCCGCCGGAGCCACCGCGGCGGCGACCGGAGCCACTGCACCGCTGCCCGCCCCGAGCGCCCCGAGCGCCGCGATCGCTACCACGGCCGCGCCGCGAACCAGTGCGCGCGAACTTCTCATCTCAAGTCCTCCACTTCGCCGCTGTGGCCCGAACCGGGGACGCAGCCTGGGTCTGTTCACGTGCCTTCATCGGAGCAAGAACGGTAACAGACTCTAGTACTCACAACTCACCACGAAAAGGCTCAGATTTTGACGGGCCCGCGCCCGTTCCTTCACTGTGCGGCCAGGAGGAGGTGATCTGACCGCGCGCCGCCGCACTGCTCGCCAGGCAGGCGGCAACCGCAGCGCCCGTTCCCCAGGCATGATCGGCCGCATGACTGAGCAGGTCATCTTTGCCTGCGCCTTCCAGGTCGCGGGTAACCGGTGCGCCATCGTGGCGGCCGGGAAGGGCCTGGCTCGGACCGTAGAGCCAGTGCCCGTTCCGGATAATGATGCGGTGCCCTCGCAACCGAGAGCGCAGCACCAGATAGCACCCGGTGCTAACCTGAGGAGGTGACCGCTCATCCCGAGATCACCCAGCGCGACCTGCGGACCAGGTCCCGGGAGATCATGGACGCCGTCGAGCACGGGGAGTCCTTTACTGTCACCCGGGACGGCCGCCGTATCGGCGAGCTGATCCCGCTACGGAGCCGGCGCCGGTTCGTTTCCCGGCAGGAATTCACCGCCATGTCGCGCAACGCCCCGGCTATCGATCCCGGTGCATTCCGGGCTGACCAGGACGCCGCGCAGGATCACCTGGCGGCCGACCCCTATGAACGGTGACCGTCACCGGCAGGGCATGCTCGATACCAATATCTTGATCTTGCGTCCGTGGATCGATCCCGGCGAGTTGCCGGACGAGGTAGCGATCAGCGCCATCACGCTCGCGGAACTGTCCGCAGGGCCCCACCAGGTCCGCCGTAACGACGAGCAGGACCAGTACGACGAGCATGCCGAACGAGCCAGGCGCCTGGAAATTCTCCAGCGCGTCGAGAACGAGTTCGACCCCGTGCCGTTCGATGCCGAGGCAGCCCGCCTGTTCGGCCGTGTCACCGCGGCTGTCATCGCCGCTGGCCGCACACCCCGCCGAAGAATCGCCGACCTGATGATCGCCTCTACCGCGATCGCCGAAGGACTGCCGCTCTACACCGCCAACCCGGATGACTACGCCGGCCTGGACTCCCTCCTTCCCATCATCGGCGTCACACGGCCGCCAGTCCCGCGCGAACACCCCAGCTAGCCGCGGTAACCCGACGTCATGCGGACCGCCTCAGCGGGAACGCCCCGGGTCGATGACATACCAGGCCCGCAAGAGGGGATCATTCCAACTCTGCCCACAGGTGCCCGGCCCGCCGACTGGTCGTCGAAGCCATCGTGGACCTGTGATCGCGGCCGGAGGCACCACCCGATGATCTCGCTACAGGTCGAAGCTCCGGTATATCTCGCGGCGGTGGCCCACAGCCGCGACGGTGACCACGCGGGCGCGGTCGTCAACGGAATAGATCACCCGGTAGTCACCCGACCGTACGCGCAGGTACGGCCTGCGGCCGGTCAGGGCCGCGACACCAGCAGGGCGCGGATCGGCAGCGAGTCCGTCGATGACCTGGGCGATCGCCTTACGGACAGACGGGTCAAGCTGCCGCAGCGAGCGGCGGGCACGCGGCCGGACATCAATGGTGTAGGCAGCCATGCCGGGCGCGCCCGCCTACAGATCCAGCTCGGCCTTGACCTGCTCCCAGGGAACCGGCTCGCCAGGCTCGTCCATGGCGGCGTCGGCGTCGGCGGCGTCCTCAGCGTCCTCGGCGGCGCGGAGAGCGTCGATGACAGATTCGGGCACGATGGCGGCCACCCGCTCGCCGTGAATGGTGAGATGGGTGATGACGCCGCGGCGAGCAAGGTCCACGGCCCGCTCGATGGCGGGACTGCTGACAGGAACATCCTGTGCCGGCTCGCTCATGGCTTCAGTGTATGCACCGGCAGTGCCAGGCACCCAGGCATCTCCCCCGGACGAAGGCGCCCGGGGCCAGCTGCTAGCCGCCGCGCCCACCCGGCACCCACATAACGCCCGCACACCGGCCATGCAGCGCAGCGCCCGCGCGTACGGGCGCTGCACACCGCGGTTATGGTCCTGCCTGCACTAACGTGCTCGGCGTGTGCTGCCCGGTGGGACTCGCGGCGGCCCCGGTCCCGTAGACGGGGTTAAGGGGCACACGCACCCCATAGGGCGGGAGCGCCGGCCCGCCGTGGGCTGGAGGATGAGCATCGACACCGAGATCGGC
>CAWICW010000026.1:0-85081 GCA_963834685.1 uncultured Actinomycetes bacterium
GCCTGACCGGGCCGGTCAGCGCCGAGGCGATCGCGGCGAGCACGTTGGCCGCGATCGCGAACGCGAAGGCCACCCCGAGGCCGTCCTTGAACGGGGCGGTGATCAGCTGCGGGAAGAACTGGCGCCCCGCGACGTAGGCGGCGCGCGCGGAGGGCAGGTGCGTCAGCAGCGGGCCCAGCAGCTGCTTCATCGGGTTGTAGCCGAGGAAGGCCGCGAACAGCACGCCGATCGGCGGCAGGTGGCTGATGGTGTGCGCGGCCGCCGCCGGGATGCCCTGCGCGATCAGGCCGCTGGACAGTGACGAGGGCAGCTTGCTGGACAGCCCGGCCACCATCAGCGAGAAGAAGATCCCGATCGACAGCACGAAGGCGGTGTTCATGAACGTGGCGATCATGCCGGCCGCCGCACCGCGCTGGTTGGCCGGGACGGCGTTCATCATCTCGGCCCGGTTCGGCGCGGCGAACACGCCGGAGCCGAACCCGTTGAGCACGACGATCAGCGCGAACACCCAATACGGGAAGTTCACGGGCAGGAAGAGCAGGAAGATGAAGCTGAGCGCGGTGAGCAGCGCCCCGCCCGTGGTGAACCCCTTGGCGCCGAACCGGTCGGACAGCACGCCAGACAGCGGGGCGGACACCAGGAAGCCGACGGTCAGCGGCAGCAGGTAGATGCCTGCCCACAGCGGAGTCTGGCTGAAGCTGTACCCGTGCAGCGGCAGCCAGATGCCCTGCAGCCAGATGATCAGCATGAACTGCATCCCGCCGCGGCCGAGCGCCATCAGGAAGTTCGCGAGGTTGCCCAGGGCGAAGGCCCGGATGCGGAACAGCGACAGCCGGAACAGCGGGTCGGCGACCCTGGTCTCCACGAGGCCGAACACGATCAGGGTCGCCACGCCGCCGAAGATGGCGCCGAGCACCCAGGGATTGGTCCAGCCCATCGGGTGCCCGCCGTAGGGCAGCAGGCCGTAGGTGATGCCGACCAGGATCGCGATCAGCCCGACGGCGAACAAGATGTTGCCCCACCAGTCAATCCGCGACCGGCGGCGCACGCCGATGTCCTTCAGCATGAAGTACGCCCACACGGTGCCGAACGCCCCGACCGGCACCGAGACCAGGAATATGAGGTGCCAGTTGATCGGCCCGAGCAGGCCGCCGAGAATCAGCCCGACGAACGAGCCCGCGATGGCGGCGATCGAGTTCATGCCCAGCGCGGTGCCCCGTTGGCTGGCCGGGAAGGCGTCGGTGAGGATGGCGGTGGAGTTGGCGAACAGGAACGCCCCGCCGATGCCCTGCACGATGCGCCAGATGATGAGCCATAGGGCCGCCGCGGTGCCGTGCATCCAGGTGGCGGCGAGGAAGATCGAGGCCACGGTGAAGACCGCGAACCCCATGTTGTACATCCGCACCCGGCCGAACATGTCGCCCAGCCGCCCGAACGACACCACCAGCACGGCCGACACGACCAGGAAGCCCATGAACATCCACAGCAGGTAGCTGGTGTTGCCCGGGCTCAGCGGGTTGAGCCCGATCCCGCGGAAGATGTCGGGTAGCGCGATCAGCACGATGGACTGGTTGATGGTGGCCATCAGAACGCCCAGCGTGGTGTTCGACAGCGCGATCCACTTGTAGTGCGGCCCGACCTGCACACCGCGGCTTTCGCCCGCAGGCACGCCCGTCACGCTGGAATTGGCCGTCATTGCCGGTGAGCCCCCAAGATGTGGTTCAGGACCCGGATCACTTGCTTCGCATTAACTAAGTAATTATAAACCGCATTCCCCGCCCCGGGCCGGCCGATCCTCCGCCTCGTTCCCCGCACAGGGCCGGGCTCATCTGCCCTGCGCCTTGCGGCCCGGCCCGGCCCGGCCCGGCGAAGACCAGATCTCGGCTGTCCGGGGCCCGCACTCTGGCCGCTAAAATGTCAGTACCTCGCGCTAGTGTTCGAATATGCGTACCCCGCGGGAACTCGATCAGCTGCGGGAGCAGGCTATCCTTCTGCGCCGCCAGGGCAAGTCCCTGCGCCGGATCAAGGAGATCCTGGGCCCGATGAGTAACGCGACGCTCCACGACGCCCTGAAGGGCGAGCCGCCGTACCCGGACCGGACCGGGCCAGGCTATGCGGAGTCCAGGGCCCGGGCCGCAGCGGGAGTCCGGCGGTACTGGGCTGCTGAGCATCCCGCCCGGGAAACCGCGCGAGCAGCCGTCAGCGCCGCCGCCGCGGCGCAGCTCGGGGAACTGACTGACCGGGAGATCATGGTCGCCGGCGCGATCGCCTACTGGTGCGAAGGCGCGAAGAGCAAGCCATACCGGATGGATCAGCAGGTCCGCTTCATCAACAGCGACCCGGCACTGATCAGGTTGTTCCTCGCGTTCCTCGATCGGGCCGGAGTGCCTCGGCAGCGTCTGCGTTACTGCGTGCACATCCACGAGAGTGCGGATGTCAAGGCGGCTACCCGCTACTGGGCCAGGATGACGGGAGCCGCAGCGGATCAGTTCACCCGGCCCGTGATCAAACACCACGCTCCGCGGACACCGAGACCGTCCGGCAGCGCGGACTATCACGGCTGCCTGCGGGTGTCCGTGACCAAGAGCAGCACGCTGTACCGCGAGATCAGCGGCTGGGCGCACGGGGTCATGGCCGCCAGGCGCGGTCCGCAGTGACCGCGCGAACCACCCGGGAATCCGCTCAGCTGCGTGAGCGTGCGATCGCACTGCGGCGGGCCGGCAAGTCCGTCCGTCAGATCAAGCAGGTCCTCGGCCCCGTCGGCAAGACGGCGCTGCACCACGCGCTGCGGGGAGAACCGCCACCCGAGTGGACCCGCAGGCCCAACGCCAAGGATGACCTACGGGCCAGAGCCCGGGAGCTGCGACGGCAAGGCCTGCACTACAAGGAGATCGTTGAGCAGCTGGGCGTCTCGAAGAGCTCGGTCTCCCTGTGGGTCCGAGACCTTCCGAGCCCGCCGAGAATGGCCCCGGACGAACACGCCAAGCGCACTTCCGAAGGGATCCGCCGGTACTGGAGCGCCGAGCGTCCGGTCCGGGCGGCACGACGCGCGGCGGCCAGCGCCGCGGCCGCCGACAGCGTCGGCGACCTGACCGGGCGTGAGATCCTCATCGCCGGCGCCGTCGCCTACCGATGCGAGGGCGCCAGGAACAAGCCGCACCGGCGAGCGGACCGGGTCACGTTCGCGAACAGCGACCCGAAACTCATCTCATTCTTCCTGCTCTTCTTGGACACCGCTGGGGTCCCGCGCTCAGATCTGGCATTCCAGCTGCAGATCCACGGGACTGCCGACGTAGCTGCGGCGATACGGTTCTGGCTCACCGTGACCGCGGCGCGACCAGACCAGTTCCGAAAGGTTTCCCTGAAGCAGGGTAATCCCCTGACTACGCGGAAGAATACGGGGGACGGCTATTACGGGTGCCTGCGGGTGGACGTCAGGCGAAGTTGCGAGCTCTACCGGAAGATTGAGGGCTGGGCCTCCGCGGTGACAGCAGGTGCGGAGGCTCCAGGCTGCTCAGGCACGGTCGGGTGATTACCTACCAGGGAAGTTACTTCCGAAGAAATTGCTCCCGGGGAAGGATTTGAACCTTCATTGACGGGACCAAAACCCGTTGTCTTGCCTGGTTGGACGACCCGGGATAGTTCGGATCCTCACTCTACCTGGAACCCACCCGCCCGGCAGAACTGGGATTCAGTCAAGCCTAGGCGATGCCCCGGAGCCGGCGTCATTATCTGGCGGCCCCCGAATGAGAGCGGACGCCGCGGGTAGTACGCACGCCACGTCGGCGAGCGCCGAACGGAAGTCGGCGCGGCGGGAAGAGAGCGGCGCGAACCGCCATTTGTCTCGCATGCTGAGACGCTCACGGGGGTCCCCAGACGAAATTCATAGGTTCATTTGCAGAAATTCACCTGCGAAGTGTTGCCTAACCTACGGTTTCGTAGGCTACGGTTACGTAAGCGTACAAGCGCTCCAGCCTGTCCTGCCTGTACCCAGAGGAGCACGATGACCACTTCTCCCGACACCGTCCACCTGGCCGACGCCTCGGCGGCGCCGCCCGCCGGCCTCACGGAGCAGGCGCCCGCGCCCGGCGGGACGCCCGGGGGAGCGGTCAGAACCCAGCCGCGCACGCCCCGGCCGGATCTCGAGGACGAGCCGAGCTCGGCACTCCAGCGCTTCATGGTCGGCCTGTTCGTGGCCGTCCCGCTGGTGGCCCTGGTCGCCGCGATCCCGCTGCTGTGGGGCTGGGGCCTGGGCTGGCACGACGTCGTCATCGCGCTGGTCTTCTACTGGGTGTCCGGGCTCGGCGTGACGGTCGGCTTCCACCGGTACTTCACCCACGGATCGTTCAAGGCCAAGACCGGGCTGCGGGTCGCGCTGGCCACCGCGGGCAGCCTGGCCATCGAGGGGCCGGTCATCACCTGGGTGTCGGATCACCGCCGGCACCACAAGTACAGCGACCGGGAGGGCGACCCGCACTCGCCGTGGCGCTACGGGGACGACTGGAAGGCGCTGACCAAGGGCCTGGTGTACGCGCACGTGGGCTGGCTCTTCGACCCCAACCAGACCTCGCAGGAGAAGTTCTCGCCCGACCTGCTCGCGGACCGGCGGATCCGGCGGGTGGATCGCTTGTTCCCCGCGCTGGTTGCGGTCTCGCTGCTGCTCCCCGCGCTGATCGGCGGGCTGTGGGGGCTGTCCTGGTGGGGCGCGGTGACGGCCTTCTTCTGGGCCAGCCTGGTCCGGATCGCGCTGCTGCACCACGTCACCTGGTCGATCAACTCCGTCTGCCACACCTTCGGCAGCGAGGAGTTCGAGGTGCGGGACAAGTCGCGCAACGTGGCGTGGCTGGCCATCGCGTCGTTCGGCGAGTCCTGGCACAACCTGCACCACGCCGACCCGACGTGCGCCCGGCACGGCGCGCTGAAGGGCCAGCTCGACCCGAGCGCGCGCGTCATCTGGGCGCTGGAGAAGCTGGGCTGGGCCTATGACGTCCGGTGGCCGGACGAGGACCGGCTCTCCGGCAAGCGCCCCGCCACCGCCACGCGGAAACTGGGCTCGATGACCCGCCGCCGCGTCGCGGCGGGCCCGGCCGGGGTCGCCCTCCCGGGGCAGTACAGTGGCGCGGTGTCCGCGGAGCCGCAATGATGACCCAGTGAGTGCCCAGCCCCCCAGATCCGGCCGCAAGCGGATGACCGGGAAGGAACGGCGGGAGCAGCTGCTCGACATCGGGCGGCGGCTGTTCGCCGAGCGCGGGTTCGAGGGAACCTCGATCGAGGAGATCGCGGCCCAGGCCGGCGTGTCCAAACCGGTGGTGTACGAGCACTTCGGCGGCAAGGAGGGGCTCTACGCGGTCGTGGTCGACCGCGAGGTCGAGCGGCTGCTGACCATGGCCACCTCGCTCCTGGACGGCGACCACACCCGGGACAAGTTCGAGGCCGCGGCGGTGAGCCTGTTCCAGTACATCGACGACAACGCCGACGGGTTCCGCATCCTGGTCCGGGACTCCAACCCCGGATCGAGCACCGGCACCTACGGCACGCTGCTGAGCGACATCGCCGGCCAGGTGGAGTACATCCTGGCCGACTTCCTGGTCTCCCGCGACCACGAGGCCAAGCTCGCGCCGTTGTACGCGCAGATGCTGGTCGGCATGGTCGCGTTCGCCGGGCAGTGGTGGCTTGACGCCCGCAAGCCGAAGCTGGAAGAGGTCGCGGCCAACCTGATCGACCTGGCCTGGAACGGCCTGTCCCATCTGGACGCGAACGGTACCGGGAAACCGCGGCCGGGGGGAGACCGGCGGTAAGCCCCCCGCGAGCCAAAGGGGCGCGGTGCCGCCTGGACCGAGGAGCGAAGCGACGAGGGAAGGCGGCACCTTAAGAGCGCCCGGAGGCGAGCGGGGTAACACAGCAGCGGCCCCGGGCGCCAGGATGACGGTGCCCGAGCCGGCCGTCGCGGTCGGCAGGCCCGCGGCCGACCAGGCGCGGAACCCGCCGATCAGGTCGGTCGCACGGCACAAGCCCAGGTCGTGCAGGGCCGCCGCGGCCAGGCTGGACGTATAGCCCTCCTGGCAGAACACGATGATCCGGTGCTCATAGCCGGTGACCCAGGGCAGCCGGGCGTCACAGCCGGGATCCAGCCGCCATTCCAGGTGGTTGCGTTCCACGATGGCCGAGCCGGGGATCTCCCCCTCGCCCGCGCGCTGGGCCACGGGCCGGATGTCGATGAGCACCGCGCCCTCGGCTTGTTCCCGGAACGCCTCGTCCGGTGTCAGCCGCCGCAGCCGACCGCGGGCGTCCGCGAGGATCTCCTCGATGCCGCGGGCGCCCGCCGGGCGGGCCGTCACCACGCCGCGGGACCTTCGGTGGCCAGCTTGACCAGCCCGCCCGAGGTGAGCTCGTAGCGCGTCATCTGCGGGATGGGCGGCGAGTACGCGTGCACGCTCACCGCGACCGAGGCCGCGGCGGCGTTGCGCACGTCGTGGATATAGCGGGGTCCGAACGCCCGTGACCCGCCCGCCCCGACCGGCTTGGCCAGCACGTGCCCGGTCGCCTGGGCGCCGACCACCCGGCGCTCCATCAGGGTGCCCCAGACCACCGCGAACGCGCCGGCCGCCCCGCCGTGATCATGGAAGCCGGTGGCCTGGCCCGGCAGCCAGCTGATGACCCATACCTCGTGGCTGTCGTCGAGGTGGATCCGCTCGTACCAGCGGCCGGCCGGATTCAGCCTGACCCGCGTGAGCCACTCCGCGGGGCTCGCCGCCAGGCGTCGCACCACGTCGGCTAGTTGCCGCGCGCCGAGTAGCCGGCCAGGAACGGTGTCGAGGGACGTTGGCCGGATCATCGTACTCATGTCGCTTTCTCTCCTCACGTCTAAGAAACTGGCTGCGGGAAGCCAGTGAGAACCGGGTGAACTAAGTGACCAGCCGCGCCCGGGCCACCAGGGTGCCCGGATGACCGGGCGGCCGGGATGGACCGGACGAGCCGGAAAGCGGAACGAACCTGGCCGGTCAGAGCGAGCCGGCCGGACACCGCTGGACGTGAAGCACCAGCGGACAGACGCCGGCGGGAACGCGGTGACGGCAAGGCACTGATCGGAGAGGCAGGTCACGGCGCATGCCGCGATCCTGCCAGAGCTTCCCTATTAAATCAATGGGAAAAGCCTGGTAACTTGGCTCGGCGGGCGACGGTGAACACCCGGCGGAACGGGAAGACGGTACCGAACGAACTCGGCGGATACGCCGCGCGAACCCGCTCGCCGTAGTCGGCCAGGAAGCCCGCGGCCTGATCGGCGTCGAGCACGGCCAGGACGGGACGCAATCCGGTGCCCATGTACCACTCGAGCACCGGGTCGTCGCCCTCCAGGATGTGCACGTACGTCGTCTCCCAGGCGTCGACCTCACAGCCGGCCTTGGCCAGCAGCTCCGCGTAGTCGGCCGGATCGGCCGACTGCCGGTTCAGCTCCACGTCCCGCAGCAGCGGGCGCCACCGGGCCGAGGCCGCCAGCTCGCGCAAGATCGCGTGCGACGGCTGATCGAAGTTTCCCGGGACCTGGAACGCCAGCCAGCCGCCGTCGGCCAGCCAGTCCGCCCAGCGGACCAGCAGCTCGCGATGGCCGGGCACCCACTGCAGCACCGCGTTGGAGATAATCACGTCGGGCAGGCTCTGCGGCTCCCAGTGCCGCACGTCATCGAGCATGAACGACAGCCCGGGCGCGTGACTGGTGAGGCCAGATCCGGTGGACCCCAGCGCGTCGCGCGAGACCAGCTTCCGCGCCGCCTCGATCATCTGCGGCGAGCTGTCCACGCCGCACACCGCGGCGGACGGCCAGCGGTCCGCCAGCAGGACCGTCAGGTTCCCCGGGCCACAGCCCATGTCGACCACGTACTCGGGCAGCTCAGCTCCGACCCTGGCGAGCAGGTCGATGAACGGCCTGGCGCGCTCGCCTCCAAACCGCAAATACTGGGTCGCGTCCCACATGGTGGTTCTAATCCCTCTCTGATTACCGAGAGACAGATGCCCGTTGGTCTCTTGTACATTGACCGGCCTCTTGACGTCAAGAGATACGCTCTAGTAATGGCCCAGCGCGCCGCTCCCGGCATCCCCCTCGCGGGGGGGTCTGGGGGGGTCGTGCCCCCGGGCAATACTGACGACTCCGACGCCGGGACCGTCCAGGTGCCCGCGCTGCTGGACGAGGTGGACGACCTGGTGGCCGCGTGGCGGGTGCAGCGTCCCGACCTCGACGTCGAGCCGATGCAGGTGCTCAGCCGGATCTCCCGGCTGGCCCGGCACCTGGACATCGCGCGGCGCGGCGCGTTCGCCGATCACGGCCTCGAAGCGTGGGAGTTCGACGTGCTCTCCGCGCTGCGCCGGCAGGGGCCGCCGTTCCAGCTGACGCCCGGCGCGCTGCTCCGCGCCACCCTGGTGACCTCGGGCACCATGACCAACCGGATCGACCGGCTGGCCGCGGCCGGCCTCGTCCGCCGGGAACCCGACCCGAGGGACAAGCGGGGCGTCCTGGTCACGCTCACCGAGCAGGGCGTCGCGCGAGCCGACGCGGCCCTGGCCGACCTGCTGCGCCGCGAGCACGCGCTGCTGGCGGGCCTGGACCGCGGCGAGCGCCAGCACCTGGCCGACCTGATGCGTATCCTGCTGGTCCCCTTCGACGCTGAATTATCCCCACTCGCCTCCGGGCGCCCTGTTTGTCCCGCTCGCCTCCGGGCGCTCTGCTTTCCAGCTCGCCTCCGGGCACCTCTTAAGGCGCCGCCTTCCCTCGTCGCTCCTTCGTCGCTCCTCAGTCCAGGCGGCGCCGGCGCCCTTTGGCTCGCGGGTTGGGCTCGCGGGGGCCCTGCTCAGGCTTCGAACTCGGCGGCGAGGGTTAGCCAGCGGTTTTCTAGGTCGGATTTCTCGGACTGGACGGCGCGGAGTTCGGCGCCTAGGGAGGTGAGCTTCTCGTAGTCGGAGGCGTTGGCGGCCAAGAGTTCGGTCAGCTCGGTCTCGCGGACCGTGAGCCGGTCCAGCTGGCGCTCCAGCCGCTGGAGTTCCTTGCGCGCGGTCCGCTCCTCGGCCGCCGATGACCGCGGCGGGCCGGGCGCCGCCGGGGCGGGCTGCGGTCCGCCGGTGGATCCCGCGCGGGCGGTCCGGACGCGGTCCAGGTACTCGTCGACGCCGCCGCCGAGGAAGGACAGCCGCCCGTCACCGAGCAGCGCCACGACGTGCTCGGTGATCCGCTCCAGGAAGTACCGGTCGTGGCTGACCACCACCAGCGTGCCCGGCCAGCCGTCGAGCAGGTCCTCGAACTCGGTGAGGGTCTCGATGTCCAGGTCGTTGGTCGGCTCGTCGAGCAGCAGCACGTTGGGCTCGTCCATGAGCAGCCGGAGCATCTGCACCCGGCGCCGCTCGCCGCCAGACAGGTCGCCGATCCGGGTCCACTGCCGTTCCGCGCTGAACCCGAGCCGCTCGAGCAGCTGTCCGGCGGACAGCTCGCGGTCGCCCACCCGGATCCGCAGCCGGATCTCCTCCACCGCTTCGCGGACCCGCCGGTCGGGGTCGAGCTCAGCGAGCTCCTGGGACAGGTGAGCCACCCGCACGGTCTTGCCCCGCACGATGGACCCCTCGGCGACGAGCCCCGGCCCGGGCGTCCCGGCCAGCAGGTTGAGCAGGGACGTCTTGCCGCTGCCGTTGACCCCGGCGACTCCCACCCGGTCACCCGGGCCGAGCTGCCAGGTCACGTGCTCCAGGAGCGGGCGCGGGCCGCCGTCGGCCCGGACCGCCACCGAGACGTCCTCCAGCTCGATGACGGTCTTGCCCAGCCGGGCGGTGGCCAGCCGGGTCAGCTCCACGCTGTCCCGGGCCGGCGGCTCGGCCGCGATGAGCGCGTTGGCCGCCTCGACCCGGAACTTCGCCTTGGTGGTCCGGGCCCGGGCCCCGCGCTGCAGCCAGGCGAGTTCCTTGCGGGCCAGGTTGCGCCGGCGGCGTTCGGCGGCTTCCTCGCCGCGCTCCCGCTCGGCCTGCGCGAGCACGTAGGCGGAGTAGCCACCCTCGGCGGAGTACACCTGGCCGCGGTCCACCTCCCAGGTGCGCTCGCAGACGGTGTCCAGCAGCCACCGGTCGTGGCTGACCACGATGACCGCGCTGCTGCTGTCGCGCAGGTGCCGGCCGAGCCAGTCGATGGCCTCGATGTCCAGGTGGTTGGTCGGCTCGTCGAGCAGCAGCACGTCGCGCTCGGCGACCAGCAGGGCGGCCAGCGCCACCCGGCGCCGCTCGCCGCCGGACAGCGGCGCGGCCTGGGCGTCCAGGCCGATGCCGGGGAGCAGCTCGGCCACGATCGACCGGGCCCGGGGATCGGCCTCCCACGGGGCCGACGCGGTGGCCCGCCACCCGGCGCCGAACACGATCTGGCCGACGGTTCCGGTCAGCTGGTCCTGCTGCGGCAAGAAGCCGAGCCGCAGGCCCGCCGCCCGGGCCACCCGGCCCTCGTCCGGCGCGACCGTCCCGGCCAGCAGCGCGAGCAGCGTGGACTTGCCCGCGCCGTTGCGGCCGACCACGCCGATCCGGTCGCCGGCCGAGATTCCGAGCGAGACGCCGTCGAGCAGCCGGCGGTGCGCGTACGCCTTGGCCGCCTTCTCCAGGCTGATCAGGTTCATCTAGGCGGCGGATACCACGGCGGCACCCGGCACCGGTCCGCTGACCCGGGCCACCGACCGGCACACGCCCGCCCCGGACAGGGATACGGCCAGCTCCAGGGCCCGCTCCGCGTTCGCCGCGAGGAACACGCAGGTCGGTCCCGAGCCGGCCACCAGCGCGCCGAGCGCGCCCAACTCCAGGCCCGCGGTCAGCGTCTTGCGCAGCGCCGGGAACAGGGACACCGCGGCCGGCTGCAGGTCATTGCTCAGCCGCTGGCCCACCCGGGCGGCATCGCCGGAGCGCAGCGCGGACATCAGCGCCGCGTCCAGGTCCGGCTGCGGCCGCGGCCGGAACCTCGGACCCCCGCGGGATCTGCCGCCCCGTTCCGCCCCCGGACCGTCCGCAGCCGGTCCAGGGCAGCGTAGACCGCGGGCGTGGACAGCTGGCCGTCGGCGAAGGCCAGCACCCAGTGGTACTGCGTGGCCGGGGCCAGCGCGGGGGTCAGCTGCTCGCCGCGGCCGCGGCCGACCGCGGTCCCGCCCAGCAGCGCGAAGGCCACGTCGCTGCCCACCGTGGCGCCGATCCCGCACAGCTGCGGCTGGGTCAGACCGGCGGCCCACAGCTCGTTGCAGGCGACCAGGGCGGCCGCCGCGTCGGCGCTGCCGCCCGGCGAGCCCGGCGGCCACCGGGATCCGCTTGGCGATGGTGACGTGGACGGCGGCCTGGGTCGGCCCCGCGGTCCCGGAGCGATGGCGCGTAGCGCCGCGATCGCGCGCAGCGCCAGGTTGTCCTGGTCCGCGGGCACCCGGTCCGCGCCCTCGCCGGTGACGGTGACCCCGTCACGTCCGGCTGGCTCCACCGTGACCTGATCGAACAGCGAGACGGCATGGAAGACCGTCACCAGGTCGTGGTAGCCGTCGGCCCGCGGCGGACCGACCGCGAGCTGGAGATTGAGTTTGGCGGGCACCTGCACGCAGACGCTCGTCACCAAGGCCTCCGGAGGATGGCCTGGCCTTCGGGCCGGGTAGGAAGCCGGTGCCCCGCGAAGCGGGACAGAAAAGACAGCGGCGCGCGGCGCGCCTCACGGCCCAGCACGAATACGTGTGCGATTCTATACTGGTGAAGACGGCGTACCGATGCCGGGCATACCCCGACCAGGCGCAACAGCAGGTGCTGGCCCGCACGTTCGGCTGCGTCCGGGTGGTGTGGAACCGCACCCTGGCCGCCCGGCAGGCCCGCTGGCAACTCGACCGGAAGGGCACCTCGTACGCGCAGACCGACCGGGCGCTGACGCAGATGAAGAAAGACCCCGCCTTGGCGTTCCTGAACGAGGTGTCCAGCGTGCCGTTGCAGCAGGCGCTGCGGCACCAGCACCAGGCATTCACCGCCTTCTTCGGGCAGCGGGCCCGCCACCCCCGGTTCAAGTCCCGCGGCTCCCGCCAGTCCGCCCACTACACGCGGTCGGCGTTCTCCATGCACGGCGGCGTGCTGCGCATGGCCAAGACCGATGCCCCGCTTGAGTTCGCCTGGTCGTGGCCGGACGTGGACGTGACCGCGTTGAACCCGACGATGCTGGTCGTGTCCCGGGAACCGGACGGCCGCTGGTACGTGACCTTCACCATCGACACCGATCCGCCCGCGCCGCTGAACGAGACCGGCCACGCCGTCGGCGTCGACCTCGGCGTGACGGACTTCGCCGTGACCAGCGACGGGGAACGGATCCCAAACCGGCGGCACCTGGAGCGCAAGGCGAGGAACCTGGCCCGCTACCAGCGGCGCATGGCCCGCTGCCGAAAAGGCTCGGCGAACCGGGCCAGGGCCGCGGCGGAAGTCGCCCGCGCACACCGCAAAATCCGCAACGCCCGCCGGGACTTCCTGCACCGCGCCACCACCCGGCTCGTCCGCGGCAATGACCTGATCGTCATCGAGGACCTGAACGTAGCCGGCCTGGTCCGCAACCGGCGCCTGGCCCGCGCGATCTCGGACTGCGGCTGGGGCGAGTTCCGCCGCCAGCTTGCCTACAAGTGCGAACGGTACGGGCGCACGCTGGTGGTCATCGACCGGTGGTACCCGTCGTCCAAGACGTGTTCGGCGTGCGGGCACCTGCTCGCCGAGCTGAGCCTGTCCAGGCGGCACTGGACCTGCCCCGCCTGCCGCGCCCGGCACGACCGGGACCTCAACGCGGCCAAGAACATTCTTGCGGCAGGTCTTGCCGTAGCCCGGGGCTCTCCGGGCGATGCCTGCGGAGCTGGCGTAAGACACGCGGAGACACCTCCGGTGCGGCCGGCGGTGAAACAGGAACCCCAGCCGGTGACGGCTGGAATCCCCGTCCTTCAGCTTCAGGGCGGGGCGTAGTCAAGATGATCAGATCGTACGCGCCGCCGCCAGGCGCGCGAACTCCGCCACGCTCAGCGATTCGCCGCGCGCGGCGGGGTCGATTCCGGCCGCGCGCAGCAGCCGTTCCGCCTCGGGAGCGGACCCGGCCCAGCCGGCCAGCGCGGCGCGCAGCGTCTTGCGCCGCTGGCCGAACGCCGCGTCGATGAGCCTGAACACCTGCTCGCGCGGTGCGGACGTGACCGGCGGGTCGCGCCTGGTGAACGCGACCAGCCGGGAATCCACGTTCGGCACCGGCCAGAATACGCTGCGCGGCACCGTCCCGGCCGGCCGGGCCGTGGCGTACCAGGCCAGCTTCACCGACGGCGTGCCGTACACCCGGGATCCGGGAGCCGCGCACATCCGGTCCGCCACCTCGGCCTGCACCATGACCAGCCCGCGAGTCAGCGACGGCAGGGCGGCCAGCAGGTGCAGCACCACCGGCACGGCCACGTTGTAGGGCAGGTTCGCGACCAGCATCGAGGGCGCCGCGGGCAGGTCGTGCTCGCCGACGCGCAGCGCGTCGGCGTTGATCACGGTGACCCGGTCCGCTCGCGCCGCGGCCCGCACGGCCAGCGTCCGCGGCAGCTCGTCCGCGAGCACTCGGTCGATCTCGACCGCCACTACTCGCCCGGCCCCGGCCTCGAGCAAGGCCAGCGTGAGCGAGCCGAGCCCTGGCCCCACCTCCAGCACCACGTCCGCGGGGCGGGGGGCCGCGAGCGCCGCGATCTTCCGCACGGTCCCCGCCTCGATGACGAAGTTCTGGCCCAGCCGCTTCGACGGCCGGACGCCCAGCCGCCCGGCCAGCGCCCGGATGTCGGCCGGTCCAAGCAGCCGCACCAGCGGCTCCGCCACCGCCGCGCTACCAGGGACCGAAGGTGCGCTGCGCGGTGGCGGTGACCGTGTCGCAGAGCTCGGCCAGGTCGAGGCCCTGGACCTCGGCCAGGCAGCGCAGGGTGTACGCGACCTGGGCGGGCGCGTTGGGCCGGCCGCGGTTCGGCACCGGGGTCAGGAACGGCGCGTCGGTCTCGGCCAGCAGGAGATCGGGCGGGGCGGCCGCGGCGGCGTCGCGCAGCGGCTGCGCGTTGGTGAACGTCACGTTGCCCGCGAACGACATCACGTAGCCGGCCTCGGCGCACTGCTTGGCCATGGCCACGTCGCCGGAGAAGCAGTGGAACACCACCCGCGGCGGCGGGCCCTCCTCCTCCAGGATGCGCAGCACGTCGGCGTGCGCCTCCCGGTCGTGGATCATCAGCGCCTTGCCGGTGCGCTTGGCGATCTTGATGTGCTCACGGAACCACCAGCGCTGCACATCGGGGGCGGCGTGGTCGCGGTAGTAGTCCAGGCCGGTCTCGCCCACCGCGACCACCCGGGGCAGCCGGGCCAGCGCCTCGATCTCGGCGAGCACCTCCCGGGGGGGAACGGGGGGCGGGCAGCCCCCCCGTGCGCGGGGGGCTCCGGGGGGTCGTCCCCCCGGGCAAACACCTCGTTGGGGTGGATCGCGACGGCCGCGTACACCCCGTCGTACTCCTCGGCGCAGCGCGCCGACCAGCGGGAGGACTCCAGCGTGGTGCCGACCGTGACCGCGCGCACGATCCCCGCCGCCCGCGCCGCCGCCATCACCTCGGGCACCGGAAGGTCAATCATGTCCAGGTGCGTGTGGCTGTCGAGCGCCGGCCTGGGGAGCGGGGAAGGCCGGGCGGGGGCGGTCACCACGATCCGTTCGGCACAATCACCGTCATGCGGCGCCGAGCCGGGCTAGTTCCTCGTCCACCACCGAGGAGTCCAGCTTGGTGAACAGCGGCGTGGGCGTGGCCAGCGGGGTGCCCGGGCGCAGCGGGACCGACGCCCAGCGGGCGGCGCCGTCGTACCGGCCGGTGATGACCGGGTAGGAGGGCCCGCCCTCCTCGTCGACCTCCTCGATGTACGGCATGTCCGACCAGGTGCCGGTGCCGCCCAGCAGCTCGTGCACCTGCTGGGAGGAGCGGGGCAGGAACGGGGTGAGCAGCGTCTTGGCGTCGTCGACCAACTGCAGGGCCACGTGCAGCACGGTCCGCATCCGGTCCGGGTCCGATTCGCGCAGCTTCCACGGCGCCTGCTCGGAGAAGTACTTGTTGGCCTCGGCCACCGTCCGCATGGCCTCGTTGATGGCGAACTTGAACCGGGACCGAGCCAGGTGCTCGCCGACCGTGCCGAAGGCCAGCCGGGACCGGGCCAGCAGGTCCTGGTCGAGGTCGGTCAGCACTCCCGCCTCGGGGATCGAGCCGATGTTGCGGGCCGCGAACGAGACCGCACGGTTGACCAGGTTGCCCCAGGTGGCGACCAGCTCGTCGTTGTTCCGGCGGACGAACTCGCTCCAGGTGAAGTCGGTGTCCTGGTTCTCCGGGCCGGCGATGGCCACGTAGTAGCGCAGCGCGTCCACGTCGTAGCGGGCCAGGAAGTCACGGACGTAGATGACCACCGCCCGGGAGGAGGAGAACTTGCGGCCCTCCATGGTCAGGTACTCGCTGGAGACCACCTCGGTCGGCAGGTTCAGCGTGCCGAGCGGGCCGGGCGTCCCGCCCTTGTCGCCCTGGCCGTTATAGCCGAGCAGCATGGCCGGCCAGATCTCGGCGTGGAAGACGATGTTGTCCTTGCCCATGAAGTAGTACGACTCGGCGTCCGGGTCGTTCCACCAGGCCCGCCAGGCGTCCGGGTCGCCGCTGCGGCGCGCCCACTCGACCGAGGCGGACAGGTACCCGATGACCGCGTCGAACCAGACGTAGATCCGCTTGTCCGGCCGGTCGCGCCAGCCGTCCAGCGGGACCGGGACGCCCCAGTCCAGGTCCCGGGTGATGGCCCGGGGCTGCAGGTCATCGAGCAGGTTGAGGGAGAACTTGAGCACGTTCGGGCGCCACTGCCCCGCCTTGGCCTGCAGCCAGCTGCCCAGGACCTCGGCGAACGCGGGCAGGTCGAGGAAGTAGTGCTCCTCCTCCGCGAACATCGGGATCTCCCCGTTGATCCTGGACCGCGGGTTGATCAGGTCGGCCGGGTCGAGCTGGTTGCCGCAGTTGTCGCACTGGTCGCCGCGCGCGCTGGGGTACCCGCAGATCGGGCAGGTGCCCTCGATGTAGCGGTCGGGCAGCGTGCGGCCGGTGGACGGCGAGATCGCGCCCAGCGTGGTCTTGGGGAAGATGTAGCCGTTCTTGTACAGGCCCAGGAAGATCTCCTGGGTCACCGCGTAGTGGTTGCGCGTGGTGGTCCGGGTGAACAGGTCGTAGGTCATGCCCAGGCTGGTCAGGTCCTCGGCGATCACCCGGTTGTAGCGGTCGGCGAGCGCCCGGGCCGACACGCCCTCGGCGTCGGCCTGCACCTGGATCGGCGTGCCGTGCTCGTCGGTGCCGCTCACCATCAGCACCCGGTTTCCCGCCATCCGCTGGTACCGGCTGAACATGTCGCAGGGCAGCGCGAAGCCGGAAACGTGGCCGATGTGACGGGGGCCGTTCGCGTACGGCCAGGCCGGAGCGGACAAGATGGTGCGCATGAACTAAAGCCTAGGGGCAGCCGCCGGCTGCCCACGGTGATTTACCACCTCAGTGCTGGTCAGGGGGGACGACCCGGCTGACTCTGCTAGCTGGGTCGGCTGCGCCGACGGGGCTAGCTGGGTCGGCTGCGCCGACGGGGCTAGCTGGGTCGGCTGCGGAGTCGGGCCTTCTCCCCCCCGCTCCGGAACGGACGCCACGGAAGCGGTCACCGGATGGCGCGTGTGCTTGATGCCGAGGATGGACAGGAAGAACGTGCCCAGGATCACCTGGCAGCTGACGATCAGCGCGGTGACGGACGGGATCATCAGGCGCAGCGAGTGCTCGTAGTTCAGGTGGCTGAACTTCTGGCCGTTCCAGTACAGCAGCGAGAAGATGAGACCGGCCAGGCCGGCCGCGCCGATCGCGACGCCCAGCAGCAGCCCGCGTTCCAGGCTCAGCTTCTCGAGCAGGCGCTGGACCTTCGGCTCCTCGGGCAGGAACCCCTCCGAGCCGGCGTACACCTGGGTGAACAGCCAGAACAGCACCGACTGGAAGCCGATCACCACCATCGCCGAGGCCGCGACCAGCGTGTCCACGTCGAAGGTCACCGAGCCGACCTTGAACGGGTGCGGTACCACGATCGCGCCGATGGCCAGGCCCGCGATGAGCAGCACCAGGCCGGGCAGGAAGAACAGCCAGCGCGGGCTGAACAGCAGCAGGAACCGCAGGTGCCGCCAGCCGTCCCGCCAGGTGTGCAGGTGCGGCGGGTGGCTCCGGCCGTCCTTGGCCAGCGTGGTGGGCACCTCGGTCACGTGCTGGCCGTACAGCGCCGCCTTGACCACCATCTCGCTGGCGAACTCCATCCCGGTGGCCTGCAGGTTGAGCGCCATCACGCTGTCCCGGTTGAACCCGCGCAGCCCGCAGTGGAAGTCACCGATCTTGCTGCGGAAGAACAGCCGGCCGATGAAGCTCAGCACCGGGTTGCCGAGGTACTTGTGCAGGGGCGGCATCGCGCCCGGCGCGATCCCGCCGGCGAACCGGTTGCCCATGACCAGGTCCGCGCCCTCGCGCAGTTCGTCGACGAACGGCATCAGGCTGGTGAAGTCGTAGCTGTCGTCGGCGTCGCCCATGATGATGTACTTGCCCCGGGCCGCCATGATGCCGCCCATCAGGGCGTTGCCGTACCCCTTGTCGCTGACCGGGACGACCCGGGCCCCGGCCTCCTCGGCCAGCCGCTGGCTGCCATCGGTGCTGCCGTTGTCGGCGACCAGGACCTCGCCGCTGATACCGCTGGAGGCCAGGAATCCAATAGCCTTGCGGACGCACGTCGCCACGGTCTCCGCCTCGTTGAGGCAGGGCATGACCACGGTCAGCTCCACGTTTTCGTCTCCTTCAGGTCAGCGGATCCGGCCGCTTTGGGCAAGTCCTGGTCGCGCATCGTATTACCGTAGGCCAGGGACGAACGAACGTCAGCCGGCCGCACGTTCAATGTCAGGGATGTCAGCCCAGCACAGGAGGGTACGGGTTGAGGGTAATGCCTGAGGCCACGTCGCGTGCGCCATCGGCGCGGCGAACCTGGTCCGTCCGTCCGGTTGCGCCGCGCCCGGCCGGCCTCAGATCGCTGGCCGCCAGGATCTGGGCGGAGCACCGGCTGTTCGTCATCGTGCTCATCCCGGCCGTGCTGCTGCGCGCCGACGCCGAGCTCGGGTACCGGTGGCAGGCCTGGTTCAACGACTCGTTCGTCTACGTGCAGAGACACCGTCCACTTCAACCTCGATCCCACCCGGGTGTCGGGATACTCGGTCTTCCTCTGGATCCTGCAACCCCTCCACAGCTACGCTTTTGTAACGATTCTGCAACATCTCATGGGCCTGGCCGTCGCCGTCATGATCTACGCGCTGGCCAGGCACCGGTTCGGCGCCCCGGCCTGGCTGGCCACGCTGGCCACCGTGCCGGTGCTCTACGACGGGTTCGAGATCCAGCTCGAGCACCTGATCCTGTCCGACGTTCTGTTCTTGTTCGTGCTCACGCTGGCCACCACGCTGCTGCTGTGGGACCCGGCCGGTCCCACCACCCGGCGCAGCGCGGTCATCGGCCTGCTGCTGGGCCTTGGTGCGGTGCTGCGGTCGATCGGGCTGCCGATGCTCGCGATCTTCGTCGTCTACATGATCATCAGGCGGTTCAACTGGCGGCGGATCGTGGCCACGGTCGGGGTGTGCCTGGTCCCGGTGTTCGCCTACGCCGGGGCGTTCGACCTGCAGCACGGGCAGTTCGCGATGAGCGATGCCACCGGCGTGTTCCTGTACTCGCGGGTGATGACCTTCGCCGAGTGCTCCAAGATGCATGTGCCCGCCGACGAGCTGTGGCTGTGCACCAACGTCCCGCCGGACAAGCGGCCGATCGCGCAGTCCTACATCTGGACCCCGCAGACCCCGTTGGACCGTTACCAGCCGTCCAAGTTCGCGCCGGTCCCCAACCAGCTGGCCGAGAACTTCGCGATCCGCGCCATCGAGGCCCAGCCGGGCGACTACGCCAAGGCCGTCTTCGACGACACCTGGCGGGTGTTCGGCTGGAAGCGACAGGTGTTCCCGCAGGCCGCGACGTACGACGAGTACCTGTTCCTGCCCCAGGGGCTGCCGATCCCGAGCTGGGACGACGCCCATATCGGGCGCTACAACTCCTACGCGGCCGCGTACGTGCGCGCCAACCCGGCGACCCAGGTGGTCAACCCGTTCGCGGTGATCATCCGGGACTACCAGAAGTACGTCTGGCTGCCGGGGACGATCTACGGGCTCATCCTGCTGGCCGGGCTGGCCGGCATGGTGGCGGCCTGGCGGCGGCTGGGCGGCGAGGCGCTGCTGCCCTGGGCGGTGTCGCTGGCCATGGTCGTCGTCCCGGCCGCGACCGCCGAGTTCGATTACCGGTACGTGCTGCCCGCCGTACCGTTCGCCTGCCTGGCCGCGGTCATGGCGTTCAGCCCCGGGACCGCGGGCCGGG
The DNA here is from genome assembly GCA_963834685.1 of uncultured Actinomycetes bacterium. GTDB lineage: Bacteria > Actinomycetota > Actinomycetes > Streptosporangiales > Streptosporangiaceae > Palsa-504. The sequence continues at coordinate 19,491 of CAWICW010000026.1, forward strand.
CCCGGCTGCGGGAGCTAGCGGGCGCGGTGCGGCGGACGGTCGGCGGGACCTCCCGCGAGGACGCCTCCCGGACGGTCCCCGAGAACCCCTCCCGGACCGCTTCCGAGAACGGCTCCCGGACCGCCTCCGGTCCCGCCGCCGACTCCGCGGACGCGGCGGCGGCCGAGGCCGGCGACGACGAGCGTAATCTCGCCGCGGACGGCGCCTGAGCCGGCCCAGCCGGCCAGCTCGGCCAGGGTCCCGCGCACGATCTCCTCGTGGGTCTTGGTCAGCTCGCGGCACACCACGGCCTGCCGGTCCTCGCCGTGCGAGGCCGCGAGTTCGGTCAGCGTAGCCGCCAGCCTGCGGCCGGACTCGAAGTAGACCTGGGTACGGCGGTCCTCCGCGAGTTCGGCAAAGCGCCGCTGGCGCTCGCCTGCGCGCCGGGGCGGGAACCCCTCGAAGCAGAACCGGTCGGTGGGCAGCCCGGAGACGGCCAGCGCGGTCGTGACCGCGGACGGGCCGGGCAGCGCGGTGACCCTGATGCCGGCCGCCGCCGCGGCGGCCACCAGCCGGTAGCCCGGATCGCTGATCCCGGGCGTGCCCGCGTCGGTGACGAGCAGCACGTCCTGGCCGGCCTGCAGGGTCTGGAGGAGCTCGGCCGCGCGGCGGGTCTCCACCGCGTCGTAGTAGGAGACGATGCGCGCCCGCAGCGTGATCTCCAGGCTGGACGCGAGCCAGCGGACGCGGCGGGTGTCCTCGGCCGCGATGATCGTGGCCCGGGCGAGCTCGGCCGCCAGCCGGGGCGAGGCGTCCTCGGCCCGGCCGATCGGCACCGCGGCCAGCGTCAGTACCCCGGCTTGCTCCTCGTCGCGTTCAGCCATGGGAAGCATTCTCCCGCGAGCCAAAGGGCGCGGCACCGCCTGGACTGACGAGCGAGGAACGAGCGAGGAGGGCCCGCCGCCAAGGGCGGCCAGACCAGCGAGGCGCTGCGTCAAGAGCGCCCGGAGGCGAGCGGGACCAATACAGCAGTAGGCTGTGCCCGATGATGGGTACCGAGGCTGACGCAGCCGCCGCGCCTGACACCGACGAGGCCGGCCGGCTGGCGGTGCTCCGCGCCCGGCTCGCGGCCCCGATGCCCGACGACCGGCCGTGGGGCTGGCTCGGCCCGCTGCTCGTCACCGCGTTCGGGACCTGGCTGCGCTTCGACCGGCTGCGGGTGCCGCGCGCGCTGATCTTCGACGAGACCTACTACGTCAAGGACGCCTGGAGCATCCTGCAGCACGGGGTCGAGTGGCAACCGGTCAGCAACGCCAACGCGCTGATCCAGGCCGGGCACACCACCGGCCTGTTCGCGAAGTGCAGCGGCACCGGCTGCGGGGAGTACGTGGTCCAGCCCGAGGTGGGCAAGCTGCTCATCGCGGTCGGTGAGTGGCTGTTCGGGCTGAACTCGTTCGGCTGGCGGTTCTCCAGCGCGGTGTTCGGGTCGCTGGCCATCCTGCTGATCTGCCGCATCGCCCGGCGGATGACCCGGTCCACCCTGCTCGGCTGCCTGGCCGGGCTGCTGATGTCCCTGGACGGCCTGGAGTTCGTGCTGTCCAGGACCGGCATCCTGGACATCTTCCTGATGTTCTTCGTGCTGGCCGCGTTCGGCTGCATGGTCATCGACCGGGACCACTCCCGGGCCAAGCTGGCCGAGGGGGTCGCGCGCCGGGCCGGGGGGGACGCCGGGCCGCGGCTCGGCCTGCGCAAGTGGCAGGTGGCCTGCGGGATCCTGCTGGGCCTGGCGGTGGGGACCAAGTGGATCGCGGCCTGGTACATCGTCGGGTTCGCCTGCCTCGGCATCGCGTGGGACATCGGCGCCCGCCGGACCGCGGGCCTGCCGGCGTTCGTCCGCGGCGCGCTGCGCGACGCCCTGTGGCTGCCGCTCACGTTCATCGTGGTCCCGCTCGTCGTCTACACCGCGACCTGGACCAACTGGCTGGTGACCAGCACCGGTTACGACCGGAACCTCGGCCAGGCGAACGGCGTGACCACCCCGGTCATCTCCGCCCTGTACTCGCTGTACGAGTACCACCTGCAGGCGATCGGTTTCGGGCTGGGCCTGAGCACCAGGCATCCCTACCAGTCCCAGCCCTGGGACTGGCTGCTGATCACCAGGCCGGTCGCGTTCTACTACGAGTCCTACTCCGGGCCGGTCGCCGGGCCCTCGCACTTCTGCCCGTCCAAGGGCTGCACCGGCGCGTCGTGGTCGCAGGAGGTCCTGGCCATCGGGACCCCGCTGATCTGGTGGAGTTCCATCCTGGCCCTGGTGTTCTGCCTGGGCTGGTGGCTGCTGCACCGCGACTGGCGGGCCGGCGCAGTCCTGCTGGGCGTGCTGGCGGGCTGGGGGCCGTGGTTCCCGCTGGTGACCCGGACCAAGTTCTACTACTACGCGCTGGAATTCGAGCCGTTCCTGATCTTGTCCATCGTGCTGTGCCTGGGGCTGATCCTCGGGCCCGCCACGGCCAGCGTGCGGCGCCGATCGATCGGCGCCGGGGTGGTCGGCGCGTACCTCCTGGCCGTCCTGATCATGTTCTGGTACTTCTACCCGATCCTGGCCGCCAAGGTCATCCCGTACCCGGACTGGCTGAGCCACATGTGGTACCGGATAGGCCACGGCTGGATCTGAGCGCGGCAGCAGGGCACGGGCCTGCTTTCAGCAGGCTCTCAGGTGGTCCTCAGTATGCTCAGGAACGTACGGGGCAGCATGGTTAACACGGGGGCTCAACCTTCCCGGCTGGCAACGACGTGATTTGCGTAACACGGGGTACGTTTCCGGGCCTCCAGTACGTCTATATACAGTGAGATGACAAACCACCGGAGCGAACGATGAGCCGAGCCGAGCACTCTAGCGAAGACCGCGAGCGATTCGAGCGCGATGTCGTCCCGCAGCTTGGCCAGCTCTACCCCGCCGCGCTCCGGATGACCAGGAACCCGACCGACGCCGAGGACCTGGTCCAGGAGACGTCGGCCAAGGCGTACGCGGCGTTCGGCCAGTTCACCCCCGGTACCAACCTGCGGGCCTGGCTGAACCGGATCCTGACCACCACGTTCATCAACGTGTACCGCAAGCGGCGCCGCGAGCCGCAGCAGGCCCTCGGCGGCGACCTGGCCGAATGGCAGATGTCCGCGGACCGGCTGGCGCCGCCGGTGCCGTCCGCCGAGACCGAGGCGCTCGACCGGACCACCGACTCCGACCTGCTGCGGGCCCTGCGCGACCTGCCCGGCGAGTTCCGCACCGCGGTGTACCTGGCCGATATCGAGGGCTACCCGTACCGGGAGATCGCCGAGATCATGGGCACGCCGGTCGGGACGGTGATGTCGCGCCTGCACCGCGGGCGCCGCAAGATCCGGGAGCAGCTGCTGGCCAGCGGGCTGGGCCCGGCGGCCGCCGAGGCGTAACCGCCGGGCGCCCGGCGCGTAACCGCCGGCCGCTAGCCCACCGCGGCGGACTCCCAGCCCAGCGCGACCGGGTCGTAGACGCGTTCCACGTAGATCTGGTGCCACAGCGAGAACACCACCAGCAGCCACACCTGCCGCCAGCTCACCTCGGGGTCACCGGCCCGGAACCGGCGCAGGACCTCGGTCGCGGCGCCCTTGTTCAGCCACTGACCGGTCTGCGCGGTGCGGACCACCTGCTCGGCGAAGCCGTACATGCCGCCGCTCAGCCAGTGCCCGAGCGGCACCGGGAAGCCGAGCTTGGCGCGTTCGGCGGCGGCCTGCGGCAGCAGGTCGCCGACCGCCTCCCGCAGCGCGAACTTGGTCGTGCCCGCGGCGGTCTTCTCCACCCGGGCCAGCCGGGCGGCCACCGCGAGCACCTCGCGGTCCAGGAACGGCGTGCGCAGCTCCAGGCCGTGCGCCATGGCCATCCGGTCCGCCTTGACCAGGATGTCGCCGGGCAGCCAGGTGTTGACGTCGACCAGCTGCATGGTGGCCACGTCGTCCAGGCCGGCCTCGGCGGCCTGCCGGTAGACCGGGTCGGTCACGTCGAACTCGCTGCCGGTGCCGCCCCGGACCAGCATCCGGGCCTCGTCGGTGCCGAACACGTACGCATTGCCGATGTAGCGCCGCGGCAGGGGCGTCGAAGCCCGGTTGAGCAGCCCCTTCCCCCGGCGGCCGGCCGGCAGCTCGGAGGCGACCCGGCTGATCGTGGCCCGGCCCCAGCCCGGCAGCGCCTGGCCGGCCCGGACCATGCCGGGCTGATAGTAGACGCCGTAACCGCCGAACAGCTCGTCCGCTCCCTCCCCGGACAGCACCACCTTGACGTGCTTACGGGCCTCCCGGGCCGCGAACCAGAGCGGGACCGCCGCCGCGTCCGCCATCGGGTCATCCAGGTGCCAGACGATCCTGGGCAGGCAGGCGACGAACTCCTCGGGGCTGATGACGTACGGGACCGACTTCAGGCCGAGCGCGGTGGCCGTCGCCGTAGCCAGGTCGATCTCGCTGTACCCTTCGCGCTCGAAGCCGACGGTGAAGGTCGCCAAGCCTGGGACCGACTCCGCGGCGAGCGCGCAGAGCGTGGCCGAGTCCACGCCGCCGGACAGGAACGCGCCCACCGGCACGTCGCTGCGCAGGTGCACGGCGACCGAATCGCGCAGCGCGGTCAGGATCTTCTCCGGCGAGGCCGACGAGGGAGACCGGGCCGGCTTGAACTCGGGCCGCCAGTACCGGAACACGTCGACCCGGCCGCCCGGGCGGGCGATCAGCACGTGCCCCGGCGGCAGCGACCGGGCGGGCGGCACCAGCGTGGCCGGCGCGGGCACGTACTGGAAGGACAGGTACCGGCGCAGCGCGTCCGGGTCGATCGCGCTCACCTCGCCCGAGTCGGCCAGGGCCTTGCGCTCGGAGGCGAACCTCAGCTGCGGCCCGGACCGGGGCCGGTGACCGCCCGCGGTCAGCGCGTAGAAGAACGGCTTGATGCCGAACGGGTCGCGCGCGCAGAACAGCTCGCGGGTCCGCCGGTCCCAGATCGCGAAGGCGTACATGCCGCGTAGCTGGCGGACGACGTCCTTGCCGAGCCACGCGTACATCTCGACCAGGACCTCGGCCCCGGACCTGGTCCGCAGCTGCACCCCGCGGCCGGCCAGGCGCTGGGCCAGCTCGAGGTAGTTGTAGATCTCGCCGTCGAAGACCATCACGTAGCGGCCGTCGGCCGAGTACACCGGCTGGCGGCCGCCGGCCGAGGGGTCGATGACGGCCAGCCGCCGGAAGCCCAGGGCCAGATCGGGGTCGGCGAAGTACCCCTCGTCGTCGGGACCGCGATGGGCGATGCGCAGGGCGGCACGGCTCACCCACTCGGTGTCCGGGCCTGCTCCGTCTGCCAGCGCCAGGCAGCCGGTCATTCCGCCCATGCGTGCCGCCCAACGATCGCGATACCGGAATCCGTGGCTCTAGTGCCCGGACCAGCCTACTTGGGCTGGAACCTGATCCCGCCGTCGAAGCGGACGACCTCCGCGTTGAGGTAGTCGTTCCCGATCAGGCTCAGCACCAGGTGACCGAACTCATCCGGGCGCCCCATCCGCTTGGGGAAGAGCACCGGGGCGATGAGCCGGGCCTTGAACTCCCCGGCGTTCTCGCCGGATCCGTAGATCGGGGTGTCGATGATGCCGGGGCAGATCGTGTTGACCCGCACCCCGATGACACTGAGGTCCCGCGCGGCGGGCACGGTCATCCCGATGATGCCGCCCTTGGACGCGGAGTAGGCGATCTGGCCGGTCTGCCCCTCGATGCCAGCTATCGAGGAGGTGTTGACGATGACGCCGCGCTGCCCGTCGCCGTCGGCGGGCTCGGTCCGGGCCATGGCCGCGGCGGCGATGCGCATGAGGTTGAAGGTGCCGATCAGGTTGACGGTGATGACCCGCTGGTAGCTGGCCAGGTCGTGCGGGGTGCCGTCCCGCCCGACCGTCCGCGCCGCCCAGCCGATGCCCGCGCAGCTGACCGCGACCCGCAGCGGGACCCCGGTGCCCGCCGCGGCGTCGACCGCGGCCTGGACCGACGCCTCGTCGGCCACGTCGGTACGCGCGAACAGGCCGCCGGTCTCGCTGGCCACCCGCTTGCCGGCGTCTTCGTTCAGGTCGGCGATGACCACCGTGGCGCCTGCCGCGGCGAGCGCCCGGGCGGTCGCCTCGCCCAGCCCGCTCGCGCCACCGGAGACGATCGCCGCAGTACCGTTGACATCCATCCCGGGAGCATACCCGCCGCGGCCCGGGCGCCCCCCGCCCGCGGTCCTGCGGGCCGGCCGCACGCATCTGGTCCGTTCGAGAAATATCCTTTCGCTCCGAACCCGGTCAGATAGCCGGGACCATCAGCTCGCCCGGCTCGTCCGGCCAGAGCCCCGGCAGCACGTCGGGCACGGCCTCGTAACCGGACGGCTCGTAGGGGAACCGGTCCGCGAACACCGGCTCCAGGTCGGTCAGCCAGGTGGCCGCCGGGTCGAACCGGGCGAAGAACGGCGTCCCCACCAGGAGCGGGTCCCGGGCCTGGATCATCCGCAGGACGAAGACCCGCAGGCCCGCCACCTCGGTCACCCCGTCCACGCACACCTTGCCGGGGGTGGCCGACATGGACGGGCCGCGGACCGTCCGCGCCAGGCCGGAGACGCCCTGGTAGGCCTCGCGGAAGATCTCGTAGCCGCGGGCCAGCGGCACCGCGAAGTAGTCCTGCGGCCCGGTGTCGCGCTCCACGAACATGTAGTACGGGATCATGCCCTGGCGGACCTGCGTCCGCCACATGGCCCGCCAGGTCGCGGGGTCGTCGTTGATCGACCTGATCAGCGGCGCCTGGGTGCGGATCACCGCGCCGGTGCCCCGGATCCGGCGCACCGCCTGGGCCAGCATGGCCGGCTCCAGCTCGCGCGGATGGGAGAAGTGCGCCATCAGCGCGAGCGTCCGGCCCGAGTCGGTCACCTCGCCGAACAGCCGCAGCGTGGCGTCGGCGTCGGGGTCGGTGACGAACCGCTGCGGCCAGTACGACAGCGACTTGGTGCCGATCCTGATCGACTCCAGGTGATCCAGGCGCGGGTCCAGCAGCGGCTCGAGGTAGCGCCGCAGCACCGGCTCGCCCATGATCATCGGGTCCCCGCCGGTGATCAGGACGCTGGTCACCTCCGGGTGCTCGCCCAGGTAGGCGACCAGCGTGTCGATGTCGTCGGTCGCCATCTTCAGGTCTGGCTCGTCCACGAACTGCGCCCAGCGGAAGCAGTACGTGCAGTACGCGTGGCAGGTCTGGCCCTGCCGGGGGAAGAACAGCACGGTCTCGGGGTACTTGTGCTGCAGGCCGGGCAGCGGCCGGCCGTGCAGGCTCGGCGCGTTCAGCAGCAGCTGGCCGGCCGGGTGCGGGTTGAGCCGCATCCGGATCTCGTGCGCGGCGGCGCGCAGGACCGCCCCGGGCGCCCCGCCGCTGATCATGTCCGCCAGCCGCTGCACGTCGGCCGCGGGCAGCATGTCGGGCTGGGGGAAAACCAGGCGGTAGATCGGGTCGTCCGGGGCCGCGTCCCAGTCGATCAGGTTCTCGATGACATAGGAATTCGCCCGGAACGGCAGCACGGCCGCCACGGCCCGTACCGCCAGCCGCTCGTCCGGCGCCAGGCCGGCCCGCTGCACGAGCATGTCCAGGTGTTTCGCCGAGTAGGCATGAAACCCGCGGCCGGAGGACCGGGCCGACGGGATGACTTGCTGGATGTCTGTCACGCGCCTTCTCCCTCGTCGTGCGCGCGGCACGGCGGAAGGCGCCGCCCCACGCGCGAAATAGCCCTGATGACACCCGCTCCCCAGCGGTTCCCCCGGTCCGGCCGGGCCCCCGGTAGCTGCGCGGCCAGAACTGCTTCCACGTCTATTTACGCTCTTGCAGTGTCGTAGGTTTCCGATTCTCCATCCGCCTTTCTCCCGCTGAGACAAATACCATGCTTCGCAGGAAGTATTCGGCGGAATCTCAGGAACTTCTTAGCGCCCTGTTTTTTTAATTCGGCGCATTCTGCCCGCACATAGCCGTACAATCACCGGCGGGCGGTGGTTACCTTATGTACCCGTTCTATCGCGGAATGTCCCGGGCCGGCTTCGTGGCCGGGCCCTGCGCCGCCGTCATCGCCGCTGCGCGTGATTCGCGCGGCCGGTCATCGCCGATACGCTTGAACCATGGCCGATCCGCAGCAGGTTCTCGCGCAACGGGTGCACGACGCCATCGTCGCGTCGTTCGGCCCGGACTACGGCGACGCCGACCCGGTGATCCGGCCGTCCTCGTTCGCGGACTTCCAGGCCAACGTGGCGCTTCCGCTCGGCAAGCGGCTGGGCCGCCCGCCGCGCGAGGTGGCCGCGGAGCTGGCCAGCCGGCTCGACGTGTCCGACGTGTGCGAGCCGCCCGAGGTCAGCGGGCCGGGCTTCATCAACTTCCGGCTGCGCGACGACTGGATCGCCGGCCAGGCCTCGCGCATGCTCGATGACCCCCGGCTGGGCCTGGAGCCCGCGGCCTGGCCGCAGACGGTGGTGGTGGAGTACTCCTCGCCCAACATCGCCAAGGAGATGCACGTCGGGCACCTGCGCACCACCGTCGTCGGGGACGCCATCGCGCGCGTGCTGGAGTTCGCCGGCCACCGGGTGATCAGGGACAACCACGTCGGCGACTGGGGCACGCCGTTCGGCATGCTGATCGAGCACCTGCTCGACGTGGGCGAGGACTCGCCCGAGGCGGCGCTGCTGCGCACCGACCCGAACGCCTTCTACCAGGCCGCCCGGCGCAAGTTCGACGCCGACCCGGTGTTCGCGGAGCGGGCCAGGAAGCGGGTGGTGGACCTGCAGGGCGGCGACCCGGACACGTTGCGGCTCTGGCAGGAGCTGGTCGACATGTCCATGGACTACCTGCACCGGATCTACGGCCGCCTGCTGGTCACGCTCACCGACGCCGACATCAGGGGCGAGAGCTTCTACAACGACCTGCTGGCCGACACCGCGGCCCGGCTGGAGGACGAGGGCCTCGCGGTGTACAGCGACGGCGCGCTGTGCGCGTTCCCGCCCGGCTTCACCGGCCGGGAGGGCCGGCCGCTGCCGGTCATCATCCGCAAGCGGGACGGCGGCTACAACTACTCCACCACCGACCTGGCCACCATCCGGTACCGAGTGGACGTGCTGCACTGCGACCGCGCCATCTACGTGGTCGGCTCGGACCAGACCCTGCACTTCCAGATGGTCTTCGCGGTGGCCCGGGAGGCGGGGTGGATCCCGCCGGGGGTGCGGTTCGAGCACGCCCAGATCGGCCTCGTCTCCGCGCCCGACGGCGGCCGGCTGCGCACCAGGTCCGGTGACAACGTGCAGCTCAGCGACCTGCTGCAGGAGGCCGTGGACCGCGCCCGCGTGGTCCTGGACGAGCTGGAGGCGCCGTCCCGGTTCGAGCCGGGTGAGCTGGACGCGATCGCCGAGGCGGTCGGCATCGGGGCGGTCAAGTACGCCGACCTGTCCACCGCCCGGGAGAGCGCCTACGTGTTCGACTGGGACCGGATGATCTCGTTCCGCGGCAACACCGGCCCGTACCTGCAGTACGCGACCGCGCGGATCCGGTCGATCTTCCGCCGGGCGGGCGGGGACGCCGACCCGTACCTGCGCGGATCGCGGGTGGCCGTCACCGCCGCGCCCGAGCGGGCGCTGGCCCTGCGGCTGCTCGATTTCGGCGCCGTCGTCACCGGGGTCGGCGAGACCGCCGAGCCGCACCGCCTGTGCGCGTACCTGTTCGACGTGGCCAGCCTGTTCACCGCATTCTACGAGGAGTGCCCGGTGCTGAAGGCCGAGCCAGAGTCGCTGCGGGCGGCCCGGCTCGCGCTGTGCGCGCTGACCCTGAGCGTGCTGACGACGGGCCTGGGCCTGCTCGGCGTGCCCCTTCCCGAGCGGATGTAACGCGTTATGCGGTCAGACACATAACCGAGCGCTGAACTCCTCCCGGCGTGCCGCGCAATAACGGCCGGCCGCGCCCGGTCAGCCTGTGAGCCCACGAACGTAGTGCTTACGGGCGGCGGGAATCCATTTCCGGGCCCGGCGGGCCGGGGCACGCTCGGACGCATGGACACCAACGGGCCGTCCATCGGCTGTGTTAGCCACGGGGGTACGAACCCCCTGGCACCCCCCAGGCCCGCCCACCACCTGGACGCGCGAAGCGGGCGCGGCGTCCACCGAAGGAGGCATTCATGATGGCCCGCAATCGGCGTTACGGGAAGAGCCGCGCGGCGGTCCTGAAGACCCGGGCCGGCATCGCGACCGTGGCCGTGCTCGGCAGCGGCGCGATCGCCGTCGCGGCCGTGGCCGCCAGCGGCCACTCCGCCGGGATCGTGGCGGCCCCGGCCGCCCACACCGCCCGGATCGCCAGCGAGGGCACCATGCTCAGCACCGCGCTGGCCGACTGGAACTCGTCCAAGCAGGGCAGCTACTCCCAGCTGGCCCAGATGACCTCGGCGCGGGGCTACAGCCAGACCTCGCACCACGGCAAGACGCTCGATATCCAGCGCGGCATCGTGGTCCTGGCCACGAACCGGTTCATCATCTTGCAGTCCGCTAACGGCTCGCTGCACCTGTGGCTGACCTCGGGCGCGACCAAGTTCCAGAACGTCTCGAGCACCACGGCGGGCACCGCGGCGCTGACCGCGAGCACCTCCGCCACGCAGCAGGCCATGCAGTCGGGCAACATGCTCCCCGCGACCACGCTGCTGGCCGGGAGCCCGACCACCGCCGCCGCCATGCTCACGCCGAGCACCGCGCCCCAGACGGTCACCGTCCAGGTGGCCGGCACCGACCTCACCGTGACCGTCACGGTGACGCGGAGCACCGCGACGGTGGCCCAGACCGCGACCACGCCGGCCAACGCCATGCCGGCCCCGATGATGACCAGCTTCACCATGAACGCGTGGCAGGCCGCGAACTCCCTGGCCCGCGGTGACCTGGCCGTCATCGTCGGCACCCGCTCGCACCATACGCTGCACGCTCAGCTGGTCCTGTTCAGCCCGCTCAGCACGAGCATGGTCGGGAAGGCCGGCCGCGGGCTGACGGCCACGCCTACCGCGTCCGCGGCGGGCGCACACTGGTGAGCCGAGCTGCTCAGCCGGTTCCGGCCCCGGAGTACCCGCGTGTCGTGCGGGTACTCCGGGGCGTTCCCGTCGGCGATCACATGGGCGGTTACGTGGGCAGCGCCGTGGGCAGGCCGCTGCGCTCCGGCGACCTGGTGCTGGACGAGGAACGCTGGACCGTCCACCGGGCCGGGACGCCGGTGGATCTGTCGCCCACCGAGTTCCGGCTGCTGGCCTGCCTGTTGCGGCACCAGGGCACGGTCCTGTCCAAGAACCAGCTGCTGCACAGCGTGTGGGGCTGGGGCTACACCGGCCAGTCTCAGGTCGTCGAGACGTACGTGAGCTACCTGCGGCGCAAGCTCGGCCGGCTCGGCCCGCCGCTCATCCACACCTGCCGCGGGGCCGGCTACGTGCTACGCGGCCCCGAGGCTCCGTGATCAGCGCGTGAGGCCGGTCAGACCCGCTCGATGATGGTGGCGTTGGCCTGGCCGCCGCCCTCGCACATGGTCTGCAGGCCGAACCGGCCGCCGCTGCGCTCGAGCTCGTGGACGAGCTTGGTCATCAAGATCGCGCCCGTGGCCCCGAGCGGGTGGCCGAGCGCGATGGCCCCGCCGTTGGGGTTGGTCCGCTCCAGCGGCGCCCCGAGCTCGTTGGACCAGGCCAGCACGACCGGCGCGAACGCCTCGTTGACCTCGAATACGTCGATGTCGGCGACCGTCATCCCGGCCTTGCCCAGGACCTTCCTGGTCGCGCCGATCGGGCCGGTCAGCATTATGACGGGGTCGGCCCCCACCACGGTCAGCGCGTGCACCCGGGCCCGGGGCGTCAGGCCGTACCGGTCCAGCGCCTCCCGCGACGCGATCAGCAGCGCGCCCGCCCCGTCGGAGATCTGGGAGGCGACCGCCGCGGTGATCTCCCAGCCCTCGCGCAGCGGCGCGAGCCCGGCCATCTTCTCCAGTGAGGTGTCCCGGCGCGGGCCCTCGTCCTGGCTGAGGCCGGCCAGCGGCGCGATCTCCCGCTCGAAGCGGCCCTCATCGATGGCGCGGACCGCGCGCTGGTGGCTTTCCAGCGAGAACTCCTCCAGCTGGCTCCGCTTGAGGTCCCAGCGCTCGCATATCAGCTGGGCGCCGCGGAACTGGGAGATCTCCTGGTCGCCGTAGCGGTCGCGCCAGCCCTGGCCCCACGGACCGGGCATACCCGCCTTGGCCGGCAGGGTCACGGTCGAGCCCATGGTGACCACGCTCATGCTCTCCACCCCGGCCGCGACCACCAGGTCCTGCGTGCCGGACATCACGGCCTGGGCGGCGAAGTGGACGGCCTGCTGGGAGGATCCGCACTGCCGGTCGACGGTGACGCCGGGCACGCTCTCCGGCAGTCCCGCCGACAGCCAGGCGTTCCGGGCAATGTCGAAGGTCTGCGGGCCGATCTGCGAGACGCAGCCCATGATCACGTCGTCGATCGCGGCGGGGTCGATCCCGGTCCGGTCGACCAGCTCCCGCAGGACGTGCGCGCCGAGGTCGACCGGGTGAACCCCGGCCAGGGCGCCGTTCCGCTTGCCGACCGGGGTGCGCACCGCACCGGCTATGAACGCCTCCGCCATCATGCCTCCGCATGCCCGTCGCCCTGTCCCGCCCGGCCGGGCGGGATTCAGGTCTTCCTTCACCGTACCTCGCCGCGCGCCGGAGGTCTCGGCGCGCCGTGGCGTAACCGGCCCGATACGGACGGGATCGCGGGGCGCCTCGCGCCGCGCGCCCGGATGCCGTACGCTCGAAGCGGTTCGCAATACCGCGGATTCAGGAGGCGGTCATGACCACCGGGCTCGTCTTGCTGCTGCTCATCGGCGTCCTGGTCGCGTATGGCTATACGCGGCTGCGCGGCAAGATGAAGCTGAGCGTCACGGGCAAGAACTGGATCGGGCCGATCGTCATCGTGGTCTTTGTCGCGCTCATGCTGTGGGCCAGCCACAACGGCCATTAAGGCCCGTGTCACGCGACGGTTAAGGCCGGGCGGGGTCAGGGCCGGCGGCCGCTGCGCGGCATCTCGAACCAGACCGCCTTGCCGTCGGTCGTGGGTCTCGATCCCCACCGGGTCGCGAGCTGCTCGACCAGGTACAGCCCGCGCCCGCCCTCGTCGGTTTCCGCGGCCGTCCGGATCCGGGGCAGCCGCAGGTCGGGGTCGAAGACCTCGACCCACACGACGTTCGCGCCCCGGCGCAGGCGCAGCGCGAACTCCCGGGGCCCGATCCGGCCCGCGTCCGGCACCCCGTCGTCCCAGCCCGGCACGGCGGCGCCCTGCACCGGAACGCCTGGCACCGGGACGGAGGCCGTCCGGGCCGGGGCCGCGGCCGCCTGCACCGCCGCCGCCGGCCGGCCTCGCGGGCGGGCGGGCACCGGTTCCGGCGTCCGGGCCGCGCCGACCGGGGCGGACATGATCACCGGGTCGAGATCGAAGTCGAGCTCGCGGCGCGGACTCGGGGTGACCGACGCGTGCAGCACGGCGTTGGTGGCCACCTCCGAGACCAGCAGGCAGGCCAGGTCGATCTGCTCGGCGTCCATGCCCCACGACCCGAAGGTCTGGGCGGCCAGCCGCCGGGCCTCGGACACCATGATCGGCTCGGCGGGGAACGAGCGCTCGATCGAGGCGAGCTCGGCGGGCGAGGACTTGACCACCAGGATGGCCATGTCGTCGTCGATGTCTCCCGGCACCGCGAACTCGGCGGCGGTGGCCACCGCGTCGGGATCTCCGCTGGCCGCCGCGGCCCGGACCGCGTGCTGCAGCATCTCGACCGCTTCGTCCTCGGTGTAGTGCCCGGAGCCGTCGGCGCGCGTCCGCCGGTCGGTCAGGCCGTCGGTGAAGAAGACCAGCATCGCCCCGGGGGGCACGACGATGGTCTGCTCCTTGTAGGTGGGCAGCCCGCGGATCCCCTTGCCGCGCACGCCGAGCAGGACGCCCTTGTACTGGAACTCCAGCTGCCGGGACTGGCCGCCGCTGATCATCAGCGGGGCGTCGTGGCCCGCGTTGGCGAAGGTCAGCTCTCGTGACCACGCGTCGTAGATCATGTAGATGCAGCTGGCCGTGGGCGGATCGCCGGCCAGCGGGACGCCGGCGTCATCGGCGGGCGCCAGCGACCGGCACCAGTCGTCGAGCTTGCGCATGATGTCGGCCGGGGACTTCTCGTCCTGCGCGAACGCCCGCAGCGCGGCGCGCAGCTGGCCCATGATGGCCGCAGCCCGCGCGCCGCGGCCCTCGACGTCGCCGATCACGATGCCGACCCGGCCGACGGCCAGCGGGATGATGTCGTACCAGTCGCCGCCGACCTGCGTCTGGATCCCCTGGCCCTGGGTTTCCAGCGGCTTGGCCGGCACGTACCGGCAGGCCACCTCGAGCCCGTCCAGGTCCGGGATCACCTGCGGGAGCAGGCTCTTCTGGAAGGCCAGGGCGGTCTGCCGCTCCGTCTCGAACAGCATCGAGTTGTCGATCGCGACGGCCACCCGGCTGGCGATCGCGCCGATGAGATCACGGTCGGGCGCCTCGTAGTTGCGCTCCTCGCGGTCGGTGAGCCGGGACAGGGCCAGGCTCATCACGCCCAGCAGCTCGCCGCGGGCGTACAGCGGCGCGGCCACCACCGAGGTCAGCCCGGCCTCATGGCCCGCCGCCATGCTCTCCGCGCTCGGCGCCGGGTACCCCTCGATGTCCATGTCCGTGACCACGATCGTGTCCAGGCGGGCCATGGCCTGCTGGCAGAAGTGGCCCTCCGGGTAGTAGATCTGCTCGCCGACCTCGGCCCAGGTGCCCGGCGGCGGCACCCAGTCGCTGGCGTGCCGCTGCACCCGGCGGAACAGCTGGTCGCCGTGGAACAGGTCGATGAAGCAGTGGTCGGCGAACTGCGGGACCAGCATCTCCGCCACGTGCTTGAGCGTGGTGCCGATCTCGAGCGAGCCGGACAGCCGCTCGCCCACGCGCTCCAGCAGGGCGATCCGGTCCTGGAGCTGACCGTCCCGGTTGCTCGCCGCGCGGGCCAGGATCACCATCCCCTCGATGTCGCCACCCGGATGGCGCAGCGGCACGGCCAGGGCCCGCAGGAGCACCCGCGACCCGTCGCCGCGGATGCTCTCGATGGTCCCCTCCCAGGACCGGCCGCGCAGCACGTGCCCGGCGACGTCCTCCATCTTGCGCAGGTCATCGCCGGCGAACAGCCCGAGGGACAGCACCGAGGAGCCCGGCAGCTGGCTCACGTCGCCCCGGATCCGGAACAGCCGGACCGCGTACTCGTTGAGAAACAGGAGGTTGCTGAGCCGGTCGGCGACCACGACCCCGATGTCGGCCTGGCCGAGCACCATGTCGGCCGGGAGGTACGCGTCGAACGCCGCCTCACCCCGGCTGGTCATGGGACCGCCGAATGGTACCGGCTAGGTACGGACACGAAGATATGCGCGGCGATAGAGCCGGGGAGTTCCGTGGAGATGGCGTCCGCCGGGTCGCCGGCTGTCACCCGCACACCATCGTCGCCCGCCATGAGTATCACCTCACGTCCGGGTTGTATCCCGGCGCGCTTGAGTTTAAGCATCAGAGCGAGATCGCTCTGGATTTGCTCGCCAATTCGCCGGATGACAACTCGCGCGGTGTCCGCGGATGCGACCTTTGTCATCGCCTCACCCGTCTCGTTCATTGCCGCGCGCATCTTCTCCTGCGCCTCGCCCGGGAGCCCCAGCTCGGCCAGGCCGGGAATGAGATTGCCGTGCGGGCACCGGACCGGGTAACCGAGCAGTTCCACCACCCGGCGCTCGACGCTTTCCGAGATCACGTGTTCCCAGCGGCACGCCTCGATGTGCACTTCCTCCCAGGGCAGCTTGATGACCCCGACCAGCAGGCACTCGGCCAGCCGGTGCTTGCGCATGACCCGGGTGGCCAGCGTCCGGCCGACGTCGCTCAGCGCGAGCTGCCGGTCGCCGAGGACGTGCAGCAGGCCGTCGCGCTCCATCCTCGCCACCGTCTGGCTGACGGTCGGGCCGGTCTGCCCCAGCCGCTCGGCAATCCGGGCGCGCAGCGGGGTGACGTCCTCCTCCTCGAGCTCGAAGATGGTGCGAAGGTACATCTCCGTGGTGTCGATGAGCCCATGGGCGGTCAACTTCTCATCCCTCCTGCTTGTGATGCTATGCCGGAGAGACCAGTGCCTAGGGGGAAAGCCGCTCGATGAGCCAGCCGTCGCCCGCGCGGCGGTAGCGCAGCCGGTCGTGCAGCCGGTAGGTGCCCGACTGCCAGAATTCGACCGTTTCGGGAATGAGCAGGTACCCGCCCCAGAAGTCCGGCATCGGGACGTCCGCCGACGGCGGCCAGCGCCGCTCCAGTTCCGCCATCCGGCGCTCGAGCTCCGCGCGGGAACCGATGACCTGCGACTGCCTGCTGGCCCAGGCCCCGAGCTGCGATCCGCGCGGCCGGGACCGGTAGTACGGCTCGCTGTCGGCCTGGGACAGCGTGCGTACGCGGCCCTCGGCGGTCACCTGGCGGCCCAGGGCGTACCAGGGGAAGACCGCGCACGCCTGGGGATGGACCCGCAGGTCCTGGCCCTTGCGCGAGGTCCGGTTGGTGTAAAACGTGAAGCCGTCGGCGCCGTGCGCCTTGAGCAGCACGGTCCGGGCGCGCGGCCGGCCCTCGGCGGACGTGGTGGCCAGCACCATCGCGGTGGGCTCGGGAAGGCCGTGGCGCCGGGCCTGCGCCAGCCATCCGGCGAACTGGGTCATCGGATCGCCGGCCATCGTGTCCTCGGACAGAGTTTCCTGGGGCCGGGTTTCCAGGCCGGGAGCACGCTGCGGGGTGTTCATGGGTAATGATCCTCGCACCTGTCCCGGCCACCGCAACCCGGAGCCGGCGCCGCTGGAAGCAGGCCGGCAGCGGGCTGGGGCTGCTTCTGGTCTTATGGTTCTCATGGGGTGTTACGGGTTCGGCCCGGCGCACGGCGCGAGGCGCCCTCCGGCGCCCACCAGGAAGAGAGGAAACGCCGATGTCGGATTTCAAGCCGGGGCTTGAAGGAGTTATCGCCTTCGAGACCGAAATCGCGGAGCCTGACAAAGAGGGCGGTGCGCTCCGCTACCGGGGAGTCGATATCGAGGAACTCGTCGGCCATGTCTCTTACGGGCATGTCTGGGGTCTTCTGGTCGACAATGCGTTCGCGCCGGGCCTGCCGCCGGCCGAGCCTTATCCGATCCCGGTCCATTCCGGCGACATCCGCGTCGACGTGCAGAGCGCCCTGGCCATGCTGGCGCCCGCCTGGGGGCTGCGCCCGCTGCTCGACATCAGCGACGAGCAGGCCCGCGAGGACCTGGCCCGGGCTTCGGTCATGGCCCTGTCCTTCGTGGCCCAGTCGGCGCGCGGGGTCGGGCTGCCGATGGTGCCGCAGCGCCGGGTGGATGAGGCGGCCACGATCACCGAGCGGTTCATGATCCGCTGGCGCGGCGAGCCCGATCCGCGGCACGTCAAGGCGGTCGACTCGTACTGGACGTCGGCGGCCGAGCACGGCATGAACGCGTCCACCTTCACCGCCCGGGTCATCGCGTCGACCGGCGCGGACGTGGCGGCCGCGCTGTCCGGGGCGGTCGGCGCCATGTCCGGACCGCTGCACGGCGGCGCCCCGGCCCGCGTGCTGGGCATGATCGAGGAGGTCGAGCGGACCGGGGACGCCCAGCAGTACGTGACGTTGGCGCTGGACCGCGGCGAACGGCTGATGGGCTTCGGGCACCGGGTGTACCGGGCCGAGGACCCGCGCGCCCGGGTGCTGCGCCGCACGGCCAAGGAACTCGGCGCGCCCCGCTACGAGGTGGCGCTGGCCCTGGAGAGCGCGGCGCTGGCCGAGCTGCGGGCCCGGCGGCCGGACCGGGTGCTGGAGACCAACGTGGAGTTCTGGGCGGCCATCGTGCTGGACTTCGCCGAGGTCCCGGCGCACATGTTCACCTCGATGTTCACCTGCGCCCGGACGGCGGGCTGGGCCGCCCACATCCTGGAGCAGAAGCGGACGGGCCGGCTGGTCAGGCCGGCCGCGCGCTACATCGGTCCCGCGTCGCGGTCGGTGGCCGACGTGCCCGGCGCCGCGGAGGTCTTCGACCAGCGGGACTTAGCCGCGGTGTCAGCCGGCCGGCCGCCGGTAAGCTGCGATGAGCGAGCCGGAGGGGCGCGGTGCCGCCTGGACTGAGGAGCGAGGAACGAGCGACGAGGGAAGGCGGCGCCTGAAGGCGCCCCGGAGGCGAGCGGGGAGCAGAGTGATGAGCGAACTGGTGATCCCGGCGGGCCTCAAGCCGAAGGACGGCAGGTTCGGCAGCGGTCCGGCCAAGATCCGCCCCGAGCAGCTGGCCGCGCTGGCCAGCTCGGGCCCGACCTACCTGGGCACGTCGCACCGCCAGCCGCCGGTCCGGTCGCTGGTGCACCGGGTCCGCGCCGGGCTGGCCGAGCTGTTCGGCCTGCCCGGTGACTACACCGTCGTGCTCGGCAACGGAGGCACCAGCGCCTTCTGGGACGCGGCCGCGTTCGGGCTGGTCCGGCGGCACGCCCAGCACCTGAGCTTCGGCGAGTTCTCGGCCCGGTTCGCCGCCATCACCGGGCGGGCCCCCTGGCTGGCCGCGCCGACCGTGGTGGAGTCCCCTCCCGGCACGTACCCGGCGCCCTGGCCGGAGCCGGGGGCGGATGCGTACGCGCTGACTCACAACGAGACCTCGACCGGCGTGGCCATGCCGGTGCGCCGGGTGCCCGGCGCCGACCCGGGAGCGCTGGTCCTGGTCGACGCGACCAGCGCCGCGGCAGGCCTGGCGGTGCAGCCGGGTGAGTTCGACGTGTACTACTTCGCCCCGCAGAAGGGCCTGGGCTCCGACGGCGGGCTGTGGCTGGCCCTGATGTCCCCGGCGGCGGCGGAGCGGGTGCGCGAGATCGCCGCCAGCGGGCGGTACATCCCCGACTTCCTGTCGCTGCGGGTGGCGCTGGAGAACGCGGCGCGGGACCAGACCTACAACACCCCCGCGGTGGCGACCCTGTTCCTGCTCGCTGATCAGGTCGAATGGATGCTCGGCCAGGGCGGCCTGGAGTGGACCACCGCCCGCACCGCGCGGTCGGCTGCCATACTGTATACGTGGGCGGAGCAGGCGGCCTACGCGGATCCGTTCGTCGCCGATCCCGCGCACCGCTCGCAGGTGGTCGGCACCATCGACCTGGCCGATGGGCTGTCCGCCGACACCGTAGCGGCGTCATTGCGGGCGAACGGAATCGTCGATACGGAGTCCTATCGGAAGCTAGGCCGGAACCAGCTGCGCATCGGCATGTTCCCGGCCGTCGATCCCGCGGACGTGGAGGCGCTCACCGCCTGCATCGACTACGTGGTCGAGCGCACCGGCGGCTAGCGGATGATCGAGCCGATCACCACGACCAGCACCAGCAGCGCGAGTACAGCGGGCAGCAGCCAGCGGGGCACCCGGTTCACGGTGCCAGCCTACAAAGGCGCCAGCCCGCAAAGGTCCCAGCCGGCCGCGGTGACGGCCTGCGGGGCGACGGCCTGGAAACCGGCAGGCGAGACACGATCGAGGTGGGTACATGGGTAACGAGGCTCACGGGGCAGGATTGCTCGGCCAGCACACCGGTTTAGACCGCCGGACGCCCGAGGGGATCAAGAAGCCGCTCCGGTCCGGTGCCGCGCCGGGTGAGCTGATGCGGCTGTTCGTGGCCATCGCCCCGCCCGCGGCCGTGCTCGATGAGCTTGACGCCCTGGCCGGGCCGCTCCGGGCCGGACGGCAGGACCTGCGCTGGACCAACCGGGAAGCCTGGCACGTGACGCTGGCCTTCCTGGGCCAGGTCGACGAGTCCGCCGCGACCCGGCTGCTGCGCCGCCTGGAGAACGCCGCGCGGCGTCATCACGTGTTCCGGATCGCGTTCAGCGGCGCGGGTGCCTTCCCCGCCGCGGCCCGCGCGAACGTGCTGTGGAGCGGCTTGTCCGGGGACCGCGGGGCGCTGGCGCACCTGGCCGAGTCGGTGGCCGCGGGCGCGAGCCGCGCGGGTGCTCCGCCGCCCGACAAGGGCCGCCGGTTCCGGCCCCACGTGACCCTCGCGCGCTGCCGGATGCCCGCCGACGTCACCGAGCTGGTCGCGGCGCTGGACGGCTACCAGGGCCCGTCGTGGACCGCGGACCGCATCCACCTGGTCCGCAGCCGCCTGGGCGCGACCGAGTATCCCCGGTTCACCACGCTGGGGAGCTGGCCGCTGCGCCCGCTGGACCGCGACCCGGGCCCGGGCTCATGAGGACTGGCTGAGCTTCTCCAGGATGGGCACCGCGGCCCGGAGCGTGGCCCGCTCCTCGGTGGTCAGCTCGGCCAGCCGCCGGGCCAGCCAGGCATCCTTGCGGCGCCGCACGCGATGCACCACCGCCCGGCCTTCCTCGGTGACGGTGAGGATGACCTGCCGCCGGTCGGTCGGGTGCGGTGACCTGAGCACCAGGTTGCGCTCCTCGAGGACGGCGATGACGCGGGTCATGGACGGCGGCTGCACCTTCTCGTGCTCGGCCAGCTCGCCCGGGCTCATGGCCTGGTGGACTTCCAGGGCCGACAGGGCGGCCAGCTGGGTCTCCGACAGCACCGCCTCGGTCAGGCCCGAAGCCGTGCGCTGGGCCCGCAGGCGCCGGGCCAGCCTGCTCACCGAGATCCGCAGCGCGGTGGCCAGCCCGGCATCGGTCCTGGTCTGGGTCTGGGTCATCATCGTTAACCTTGTGTTTTCAAAGGTATGCGCCATCGGCCACAGCGGGCGTGACCTAAGTACATCACGCGGGCCGACCGCACGCAGCATCGCGGACCGGCCACCCCCTAGCCTGGATAGGTGAAGGAATCCGGCCCCCCGGCCCCGCGGCTGACACCGCCCCCGCCGCTCGAGGCGAACGACCGGCTGGTCACCATCACCGGCACCGCCGGGTGGGCGCTGGCCCTGATCGTGCTGCTCATCATCCGCGGCAGCCTGCCCGCCGATGACCGGTGGTGGATCTGGACCTGCGTGACCGGGCTGGTGATGGGGCTGTTCGCCCTGTGGTACGTGCCGCGGTTCAAGCGCGCCCGGGCCCGCGCGGCGGCGCGCCGGGCCGCGGCTCAGTCGGCCCCGCGGGACAGCGGCTCGAACACCGTCTCCTCGACCGATACGCCCGGCAAGTCGACCATGTCGTAGCCGAACTCGTCGATGACCGGCGAGAGGGCCCGGGCCGATGCCTGCCAGATGACCGACTCGGAGTGGGCTCCGCAGCCGTGGTCGGCCGAGACGACGCGGCCGTCGTCGGGCGCGTACGCGTTCGCGCAGGCCCCGAACAGCCGGCCGAGCTCGCCGCTCAGCGGCACGAAGAAACCGCAGCTGACGCACTGCGCGGGCGCCGCGTGGGCCAGCGGCGTCCGCGGGCCGTGCTCGCTGGAGTACCAGCGCGCGGAGGCGCTTTCCCGGCCGACGGCCGACAGCACGCGGGAGCGTCCGGGCGCGGGCAGCTCGGCGGGCTCCGCCGGACCCTGTTCATCTCCGGCGTCCTCGCCGTCCTCGAACCAGTCGATCACCGCGTCGTCGCCTTCCAGCGCCACCAGCGGGACGAGCCGCTCGTCGTCCGGCGGGGCGGGCAGCAGGTCCCCGACGCCCAGGTCACCCGGCCGCAACCGGTCGTGCCACGGCACCCAGGGCGGCGCGAGCAACGCGAAGGGCCCCGGCAGGAGCACCGTCTCGCTGACCGTGACCAGCTTGGACCGGGGCGCGCGGACGACCGTCACCGCCCATCGCCACCCGGCGTAGGCCGGGTCCTCGCTGGCGAACATATGGGTCACGACGCGTTCGCCCTCGGCGAGCACCTCGAGGTGCCTGCCGACCTGATCGGGCCCCACGATCGCGACGACGGCAGCCCGGGCGAGGTCAACGGCCTCGGCGCCGGCCTGATCTGGTTCCTTGGTGCGGGTGCGGGTAGGACTCACGGTCACCAATTTTCACTCATCACGCATGCTGCCGGTATGGTTACCTGTCGGTTGCGTCACGGCGGACTCGCCGTAGTGGCGGCTACCAAGAATACTGGTTACATGCGGATGTCCGAGGCGCTGCGCCGAACCGGGAGCGCGGCCCGCGCTACCACCGGCGCGGTCAGAACGGGTACCCGCAGGACCGGCGGCCTGGTGCACCGGGTGACCAGCGCCCAGGGGGCGGGCCGGACCGGGCTGTCCACGCTCATCGAGACGACCGCCGCCGCCGGGGCCGGCGACGCGTTCGTCATCATCTCGCTGGCCGGGACGATTTTCTTCAACACCTCGGTGGACCAGGCCCGGGGCAAGGTCGTGCTGTTCCTGCTCGTCACCATGGCCCCGTTCGCGGTGCTGGCGCCGTTCATCGGGCCGGCCCTGGACCGCGTGCAGCAGGGCCGCAAGTACCTGCTGGCCGGCACGCTGCTGGCTCGCGGCCTGCTGTGCTACGCGATGTCGGCCGCGGTCAGCGACCCGGCCACGCTGCTGCCCGCCGCGTTCGGCGTGCTCGTGCTGCAGAAGGCCTACGGCGTGGTCCGCGCGTCGGTCGCGCCGCGGCTGCTGCCCGAGCAGATCACCCTGGTCCGCGCGAACGCGCGGTCCCAGCTGATCGCGGTGATCACGGCCACGCTGGCCGCCGGGCTCGCGGAGGGCATCCAGGTGATCGGGGGCGCCGCCTGGGTGCTCCGGGCGGGCATGGTCGTCTACCTGGCCGCCATGGTCCTGGCGCTGCGGCTGCCCGACCAGGTGGATACCCCGCCGGCCCCGGCCCCGGCCGAGGAAGCCGGCGCGGCCGCCCCGCCCGCCGCCGACGGCCGGCCGCCGCGCGGGACTGACCGCCGGACCCCGCTCCGGCCCGATTATCTTCCGAACGGACCGGGGCGATACCCCAGCGAACCGGACAGCGACCCGTGGCATGGCTCGGGGACCACCGAGCCGGCCCAGGCCGGCCGGACGCTCCCGTACGACGAACCCGCGGCGGCCCTGCCGCCCGGGGCGCCTGCCTCGTCCGGGTCCAAGGCCGCCACGGGCTCCAGGCACTGGCGGACGCTGGGCCGGGTGGGTCCGGTGGTGGCCGAGGCGATGACCGGCAACGCGGTGCTGCGCGCCTTCTCCGGCTACACGTTCTTCTTCTTCGCGTTCCTGCTGCAGACCGAGGGCTTCGGCGTCTCCAAGCACTTCGCGCTGGCCGCCCTGGCGTTCGCGGTCGCGGGCGGCAGCATTTTCGCGATGGCCGTCGGATCCTGGCTCCGGTCCCGCGGCCCGCAGCTCATCATGTTCGCCGTGCTCACCGTGGCCCCGGTGGTCGCGGCCGTCTCGGCCTGGTTCTTCGGGCTGACGGCCGTGATCGCCGTGGCGTTCGCCGCGATCTTTTGCGCCAGCCTGGCCAAGCTGGCCCAGGACTCGATCGTGCAGCGCGAGATCGGCGACGAGATCCGGTCCTCGACCTTCGCGGTCTCCGAGACCCTGAACCAGGTGGCCAACGTGGCCGGCGGCCTGCTCGGGGTGCTCGTGTCGATCCTCAACAACGGCCCGGCGGGCCTGGCCATCGCCGCGGCCCTGCTGACCCTGGCGCTGGTCACGCTCGTCATCCGGCGCAGGCGCCGGGTCCTCGCGCAGCGGCCGGAGCCCGAACCGGTGCCCGCGGCGCGGCCCCGCAGCCGGCGCTAGCGGTGCTGAGCGCGCCGGAGTGCAGCGCCCCGGCCGGAGCCGGCCGCGGGACCGGCTCGGTCAGGGCTCGATGTCGTCGGCCACGGCGCGGAGCACGGCGGCGATCTTCTTCGCGTCCTTGGCGTCCGGGTGCTTGCCGCGGCGGTAGGTCGTCGACACGTCATCGAGCAGCTTGATGAGGTCCTCGACGAGGACGATCATCTCGTCCGGCTTCTTGCGGGCCTGCTTGGCGGCCGCGACGGTGGGCGGCGGCTCGAGCACCCGCACCTGGAGCGCCTGCGCCCCCCGGCGTCCCTCGGCCACCCCGAACTCCACGCGCTGCCCCTGACGAAGCGCGGTCGTCCCCGAGGGCAGCGCCGATGAATGCACGAAGACCTCGCCGCCGTCGTCGCGGGCGAGGAAGCCATACCCCTTGTCGGAGTCGTACCACTTGACCTTGCCGGTAGGCACGCGCAGACCTCACGTTGGAGAGAACGAACAACAACCAGCGATCAGGTGACCGACAGGATGCTCTGGGCACTTCCAAGGCTATCGGTCCGGGACGCCGTATCGCAGCTTCGTTATCACCGGCCGCCCGGCCCGGCCCCGCCCCGGCCGCCCTGAGGCCGGCCTCACCCGGCCCGATACCCGGCGCGCAGGCCGGGAAACCTGACGCCAACGGCCCGGGGGAAATCCCCCGGGCCGTTGGCCTGCTGTGACTTCCTGGATCAGAAGTCCATGTCGCCGCCGCCACCGGGCATGGCGGGGGCCTTGTCCTTCTCCGGCTTCTCCGCGATCACGGCCTCGGTGGTGAGGAACAGGCCCGCGATCGAGGCCGCGTTCTGCAGCGCCGAGCGGGTGACCTTCGCGGGGTCGATGATGCCGGCCTTGAACATGTCGACATACTCGCCGTCCGCGGCGTTCAGGCCGTGACCCGCGGAAAGGGTCTTGACCTTCTCGACCACCACGCCGCCCTCGAGGCCGGCGTTCACCGCGATCTGCTTGAGCGGCTCCTCGACGGCGCGGCGCACGATCTGAGCGCCGGTCGCCTCGTCGCCAACCAGGTCGAGCTTCTCGAAGGCGATCCGGGCCGCCTGGAGCAGGGCCACGCCGCCACCGGCGACGACGCCTTCCTCGACCGCGGCCTTGGCGTTGCGGACCGCGTCTTCGATGCGGTGCTTGCGCTCCTTCAGCTCGACCTCGGTCGCCGCCCCGGCCTTGATGACCGCGACGCCGCCGGCCAGCTTGGCCAGCCGCTCCTGCAGCTTCTCCCGGTCGTAGTCGGAGTCGGTGTTGTCGATCTCGGTGCGGATCTGGTTGACCCGCCCGGCGATCTGGTCCGCGTCCCCGGCGCCGTCCACGATCGTGGTCTCGTCCTTGGTGACCACGACCTTGCGGGCCCGGCCGAGCACGTCCAGGTCCGCGTTGTCCAGCTTGAGGCCGACTTCCTCGCTGATGACCTGGCCGCCGGTCAGGATGGCGATGTCACCGAGCATGGCCTTGCGGCGGTCGCCGAAGCCGGGGGCCTTGACCGCCACCGACTTGAACAGGCCGCGCATCTTGTTCACCACCAGGGTCGCCAGGGCCTCGCCCTCGACGTCCTCGGCGATGATGACCAGCGACTTGCCGGACTGCACCACCTTGTCCAGCAGCGGCAGGAGGTCCTTGTTGGCCGAGATCTTGGAGTTCACCACCAAGATGTACGGGTCCTCCAGGACGGCCTCGAGCCGCTCGGGGTCGGTGACGAAGTACGGGGCGATGTATCCCTTGTCGAACCGCATGCCCTCGGTGAGCTCGAGCTCCAGGCCGAAGGTGTTGGACTCCTCGACGGTGATGACGCCTTCCTTGCCGACCTTGTCCATCGCCTCGGCGATCATCTCGCCGATCGCGGTGTCCCCGGCCGAGATGGACGCGGTGGAGGCGATCTGCTTCTTGGTCTCCACGTCCTTGGCCAGCTTGGACAGCTCCTCGCTGACCCGCTCGACGGCGGCCTCGATGCCCCGCTTCAGCGACATCGGGTTGGCGCCCGCCGCGACGTTGCGCAGGCCCTCGCGCACCATCGCCTGGGCCAGCACCGTGGCCGTCGTGGTGCCGTCTCCGGCCACGTCGTCGGTCTTCTTTGCTACTTCCTTGACTAGCTCGGCGCCGATCTTCTCCCACGGGTCCTCGAGCTCGATCTCCTTGGCGATGGACACGCCATCGTTGGTGATCGTGGGTGCGCCCCACTTCTTCTCGAGAACCACGTTCCGGCCCTTGGGGCCGAGGGTTACCTTCACGGCGTCGGCGAGCTGGTTCATACCGCGCTCGAGGCCGCGCCGGGCGTCCTCGTCAAACGCGATCATCTTCGCTGCCATAGGCTCCAGTCCTCCGTGGCGTATGCGCGGATCGAGCCGACGCCCGCGACGGCCGGCACCCCCCGGCGGACAGTCCCTTCCTGCCGCGAGGTCGTGCCTCATCGCCCGATCCCGCCATCATGCTGGCACTCACACAAGGAGAGTGCCAGCACCATGTTTAGCACTCTCATGGTGAGAGTGCAAACCATCGCGCAGCCCGCGAGGGTCTGGGGTGGGCCCGTGGGGACGGGCAGAGCCCTCCGGCTGCGCGATACTACGGAGAGTTACCGCAGCGGGTACGCGGAGGGTTAAGGGGGTCGTCCCCCCTTGATCAAAACGGCCCGGCCCCCTGAGGGACCGGGCCGCCAGCTGAACCCGGCAGATCAGTGGCCCCGGCCGAGGTCCGGGGCCACAGGCGAACCTACGGGACTACGACAACCTTGTCGGCCTGCGCGCCCCGGTCGCTTTGCGTGATCTCGAACTCGACCCGCTGCCCCTCTTCGAGGGTGCGGTAGCCATCCGACTGGATAGCCGAGAAGTGGACGAAGACGTCCTTGCCACCGTCGACGGCGATAAAGCCGTATCCCTTGTCCGGGTTGAACCACTTGACGGTGCCCTGAGCCATTCCAAACAACTCCCTAACTGCGCTCGGGACTCGAGCCCCGCCCTTGCCAACGCGGAACCCGTCGATCGCGAACCGGTGAGAGCGGCAGCGCCTAGGCGCGAACCCGTCCCGTCCGACGGCGACCGGAATTGACCTTACCCTGTACCGGGCGCGTCTGGCGCCACTTACCCCCCAATCACGCCATCTGGCTCAGGCCAGCCGTGTCTGGCCAGGGTTTCCCGCGGCCGGCGGCGCGCCGCCGGCCACCGCGGGAATGAAGGAAACCCGCGCTCCCGCGGCCACCGGAGTGTCCAGTCCCTGGGCGAATCGCACGTCTTCCTCGCCGACGTAGGCGTTGACGAAGCGGCGCAGCCGGCCGCCCTCGTCGAGGATCCGGCCGCCGAGGCCAGGGTAGGCCGCGTCCAGGCCGGCGATGACCTCGCGCAGGGTGCCCTCGGTCGCGGTCACCTCGGCCGCGCCCCCGGTGTAGGAGCGCAAGATGGTCGGGATGCGAACCAGCACCCTGTTCATATCCGGCACGAGATCGCCTCCTGGAAGGCTTCGAGGGTCGGCCTGATCGGGGCGGGCACGTCCACCACCGCGCTGATCGCGTCCAGGGTCTTCAGCCCGTCGCCCGAGTTGATGATCACGGTCTCCGCCTCGGGGTCGAGTTGCCCGGCGGCCAGCAGCTTGCGCAGCACGCCGAGGGTGACGCCGCCCGCGGTCTCGCCGAAGATGCCCTCGGCCGAGGCGAGCAGCCGCATCGAGTCGACGATCTCGCCGTCGCTGACGTCGGCGATCGCGCCGCCGGTACGGCGCACTACGTCCAGCACGTACGGCCCGTCCGCCGGGTTGCCGATGGCCAGCGACTTGGCGATGGTGGCCGGCCGGACCGGGCGCACCACGTCGTATCCGGCCGCGAACGCGGCCGAGACCGGCGCGCAGCCGCTCGCCTGGGCGCCGAACACCCGCCAGGGGGCCTCCGGGACCAGGCCGAGCGAGGTCAGCTCACCGAAGCCCTTGTCCACCTTGACCAGCTGCGCGCCGGAGGCGATCGGCACCACGACCTGCTCGGGAAGCCGCCAGCCGAGCTGCTCGGCGATCTCGAAGCCGAGGGTCTTGGAGCCCTCGGCGTAGTAGGGCCGCACGTTCACGTTGACGAACGCCCAGTCCTCGTGCTCGCCGGCCAGTTCGGACGCGAGCCGGTTCACGTCGTCGTAGGTGCCGTCCACGGTGACGAACGTGCCGCCGTAGACCGAGGTGGTGATGATCTTCTGCGGCTCCAGGTCGGCGGGGACGAGTACCACCGACCGGATGCCCGCCCGGGCCGCCGCGGCGGCCACCGCGTTGGCCAGGTTGCCGGTCGAGGGGCAGGCCAGCACCTTGAAGCCCAGCTCGGTGGCGGCGACGAGGGCCACCGCGACCACCCGGTCCTTGAACGAGTGCGTCGGGTTGCCCCGGTCGTCCTTGATCCACAGCCTGCGCATGCCCAGCGCGTGGGCCAGGTTGTCGGCGCGGATCAGCCGGGTGTAGCCGGGCTGCATGGTGGGCCGGTCCGCGACGTCCGGCGGCACCGGGAGCAGCGGCGCGTACCGCCACATGTTCGGCGGCCCGGCCTCGATGGCGGACCGGTCCAGCCGCGGGTAGTCATAACCGACCTCGAGCGGGCCGAAGCACTCGCCGCAGGCGTAGAGCGGGCCGAGCTCGTAGACCTGGCCGCATTCGCGGCAGGTCAGCCCGGTGGCGTAGCCGAACCCGGAAGCCGCGTTAGGCGTGCGTGTGGTTGCTGTGGTCACCGGCGAGGACTTCCTTCCCCATCTTTCCCAGCGGTCGCCTTGACCGCGGGCCGGACTTGGCACCATGTCACGCGCCTCGCCACCCGAATTGGGCATAGATGCGCGATAGGTTGCCGGGGCTTCGCAGGGCCGATCCCTCCACCCCTCTGGATGAGCGTTATTCAGTTGTGTCCCAAACGAGACGATCCTATCAGTGACTCCCGGGGGGGACGAACCCCCCGGGGGACGTCGATCCCGGGGGAAGCCTTTCCCCCAGACCCCTCGGCCCCCTGGGCTCGGCTAGCCTGCCGGGTTATGAAGAAACGGGTTCTGGTCGCGTCCAATCGCGGTCCGGTGTCGTACCAGTTCGGCCCGGACGGCACGCTGACCGCCCGGCGCGGCGGGGGCGGGCTGGTCGCCGGGGTGACCTCGGGGCTGGCGGCGATAACGCCGGAGGCCGAGGTCAGCTGGATCTGCGCGGCGCTCAGCGACGCGGACCGCGCGGCCGCGGACCACCGTCCCGCCGACGCCGGAGAACCCCTGCGGCCCGGCGATATTCCGGTGCGGATGCTCGACATCCCGCCGGAGACCTTCGACCGGGCCTACAACAACGTGGCCAACTCGATCTTGTGGTTCGTCCAGCACCTGCTGTTCGACACCCCGGTCCAGCCCCGGTTCGGCCACGAGTTCCGCGAGGACTGGGCGGCCTACCTGGCCTACAACGAGGCGTTCGCGGCCGCGATGGCGGACGAGGCGGCGGCGGGCAGCACGCCCTCGGCCGGCGTCCGCGCGCTGATCCAGGACTACCACCTCAGCCTGGCCCCGCGGCTGCTGCGGGACAAGCTGGGCGGCGGCCGCGCCGACCTCGGCATCGCGCACTTCTCGCACACGCCCTGGGCGCCGCCCGATTACTACCGGATGCTGCCCGCCGAGGCTGCCGAGGCGGTGCTCGACGGCATGCTCGGCGCGGACCACGTCGGCTTTCACGCCCGCCGGTGGGCCGCGGCGTTCCTGGACTGCTGCGCGGCGATCCTGGGCGCGCACGTGAGCTGGGCCGGCGACGGCGCCGGCCCGGTCGGGCGGGTAGTACATCGCGGGCACGTCAGCGAGGTGGCCGTGCACCCGCTGGGCGTGGACGCCGCCGCGCTGCGAGACCGGGCCCGGGCCGATGACGTGCGGGCGCACATGGCCGCCCTCGAGCGGGCGGCCGGAGGCCGGAAGCTGATCGTCAGGGTCGACCGGACCGAGCTGTCCAAGAACATCGTGCGCGGCCTGGCCGCCTACCGCGAACTGCTCGCCACCCGGCCCGAGTGGCACGGCCGGGTGGTCCACCTGGCCTTCGCCTACCCGTCCCGGTTGGCGGTGCCCGAGTACCGCGCCTACACCGAGCGGGTCCGGCAGATCGCGGCGGAGATCACCGCGGAGTTCGGCACGCCGGACTGGAACCCGCTGATCCTCGAGGTGAAGGACGACTACCCCCGGTCCCTCGCCGCCTGCGCGGTGGCCGACGTGCTGCTGGTCAACCCGACCAGGGACGGCATGAACCTGGTGGCGCAGGAAGGCCCGGTGCTGTCCGAGCGCGGCTGCGCGCTGGTGCTGTCCCGGGAGGCGGGCGCCGCCGCGACCCTGGACGATGACGCGCTGCTGGTCAACCCGTACGACGTCAGCGAGACCGCCGCGGCCCTGCACCAGGCGCTGGCTATGCCGGACGCCGAACGCCGCCGCCGCAGCGACTCCCTGGCCGCCACCGCCGCGGCCAGCCCGCCCGCGCGCTGGCTCGGGGACCAGCTGGCCGCGCTGGACCGGTAGCGGCCGCTCAGCGGCCCAGTTCGGCCGCGATCGCGGCGAGCAGCGCCACGATCCCCTCGGGCCCGTCCACCACCAGGTCGGCCGCGGCCGCGACCTGCGGGGACTCGGCGCTGGCGCTGGCCGCGGCACAGCCCGGGATCCCTTCCGCGCGCAGCGCGCGCACGGCGGCGAAGGCGGGCAGGTCGCCGAGGTCATCGCCGCAGAACAGGACCGAATCCGCGGCGCGTTCCCGGGCCAGGGCGGTCAGCGCGGTGCCCTTGTCCACGCCGGGCGGCCGCAGCTCGATCACCATCCGGCCCGGTTCGGCCGCCAGTCCGAGCCGGGCGGCCAGGTCCTCAAGCGGAGCGCGGAGCAGGCTCAGCGCCGATTCCGGAGCGGCCGCGCGGCGGGTGTGCACGGCCAGCGCGTGCCCCTTGTCCTCGACCCAGGTGCCGTCCGGGGCGCCCGCCGCGCTGAGCACGCCGGGCAGCGCCTGGCGGGCGGCCTGTACCGCGGGCGGCGAGCCGGGCCCGGTCAGCTCACCGTCCTGCCAGCGCTGCCAGCCGTAGTGACCGAGCACGATGAGGCCGGGGACGGCATCGAGCCCGCCGAAGGCGACGGCGTCCGCCGCGGGCCGGCCGGTGATGACCGCGAGCGTGCCGACCGTCCGGGCCAGCCTGGTCAGCGCGGGCACCGCTCCGGGCAGGGCGCGCGCGGCCCGGGGGTCGGCCACGATCGGCGCCAGGGTGCCGTCGAAGTCCGTGCCGATCAGCGCCCGCCGCGGCCGGCTCAGCAGCGCGTCCAGCCCGGCCTGCCCTGCGGGGGTGGCCGCCCGCGGCGGGTGCGTCACGCAGACCGTCCCTTCGAGCGGGGCGACCGGATGCGCTGCCGCCGGGCGCGCTGGGCGCGCAGGCGCTTGACCAGCGCCGGATCGAAGGCGAGCGCCTCTGGCCGGTCGATCAGCTCGTTGAGCAGCTGGTAGTACCGGGTGGCCGGGAGGTCGAGCACCTCGGCGATGGCCTGTTCCTTGACGCCCGGTGATCGCCAGCCGCGCCGCTCGAACGCGAGGATCCGCATGTCGCGTTCGGACAACCCGGACATGCGACCTCCTCTCGCGCCTTCATCGGATTCCCCCAACGTACCTTGCCCCGGCCGGGCTGTACCTTGGCGTACCGCCGACGTACGCTCACCGTTCGTGACCCGTTTTCGCTACCTCAGCTTCCTCACCGACTACGGGCTCGAAGACGGGTTCGTGGCCGCCTGCCACGGCGTGGCGGCCCGGATCGCACCGCACGCCAGCATCATCGACCTGACCCACCTGGTCCCGCCCGGCGACGTGCGGCGCGGCGCGGCCGTGCTGGCCCAGACCGTGCCCTACCTGCCGCCGGCGGTGCACGTGGCGGTGGTCGATCCCGGTGTCGGTACGGCCCGGCGCGGCGTCGCCGTGGCAGCGGGAGACTCGGTGTTCGTGGGCCCCGACAACGGGCTGCTGTCCTGGGCCGTGACGGCCTCGGGCGGCCCGGCGCGTGCCTTCAGCCTGACCAACCGCGAATTGTGGCTGGCCGATGTCACGGCGACCTTTCACGGCCGCGATATCTTCATGCCGGTCGCCGCACATCTGGCCGGGGGCGCGGAACTGGCCGCGACCGGAGCGGAAATCGACGTCGCAGATCTGGTCACGCTGCCCGCGCCGGAAAGGCTGATGCGCGATTCCGTCGCGGAAGGAGAGGTGCTGACCGTAGACCGATTCGGTAATATCCAGCTCAGCATTACCGCGTCCGACGCCGCGGAAATCGGCCTCAAGCCGGGCGCCACCGCGTACGTCTGGTGCGGCGGCCATCGACTGACCGTCCCTTACCGGGATATGTTCGGCGCCGTCCCGCCAGGCGAGCTGGTCGCCTATGCCGATAGCGCAGGGCTCGTCTCTATCGCGGTGAACGGCGGAGACGCAGCCCAGCGGCTGGGCCTGCCGCCCGGCGCGCGGGTATCGATTGCCGCGTCATCGGCAACAATTCGCCCATGACGCATTCCACCTAGGCCGGGTGCGTGGCACGATTACATAGGCCGGCCGAACATCGCTACCCGCAGGCCAGCTCGGCCAGCCTCGGAGGGAAATCTGACCGAAGTGTCACACCGATTGCCCCGCGGCACTTGGATGCCGTTCACCACAGGCCTAGCGGCGGTGCTGACTGTGCTGGGCGTAATCGGGTTCGCGCCCGCTAGGGCCACCGCCAGTACGCCCGCGCGACACGCCAGTACCACGCGCGATCAGGAATGGTGGCTGGCCGGCCTGCACATCCCGCAGGCGTGGCGGGAATCCGAGGGATCCGGGATAACCGTGGCCGTCCTCGGCACCGGGGTCGACGCCAGCTACCCGGGCCTGGCCGGCTCGGTGATCAACGGGCCCGACTACACCGGCTCCGGCCGGACCCCGGGCAGCACTTACTGGGGGTACGAGGGGACCGCTGTGGCGGGCATCATCGCCAGCCACGAGGGCGGGTGGGGCCTGGTCGGCGTCGCGCCCGCGGCGAAGATCCTCTCGGTCCGGGTGACGCTGGAGTTCAATGATCCGCTGGCCTCCGACCAGGCCGTCAGCCGGCGGCTGCCCGATGCGATCGCCGACGGCATCAGGTACGCGGCCGATCACGGGGCCCGGATCATCGACCTGCCGCTTGACCCGGGGACGCTTGGCCTGACCAGCGAGGGCGATCCCGCCGCGGCGGGCGGCAGCCCGGCCGAGCGGGCCGCGGTCGGTTACGCGCTGAGCAAGGGCGTCGTGCTGGTCGCGCCCGCAGGCGACGACGGCCAGGGCCCGGGCCTGGTGGACTACCCGGCCGCCTACCCGGGGGTCATCGCGGTGGGGGCCATCGGGCGCACCGGGCACCTCGCCTCGTTCAGCAGCAGGCGGTCCTACGCGTCGCTGACGGCCCCGGGGGTCAGCATGGTCGCGGCGGTCCCGCCGGGCGGCTACGGGGCGATCAGTTCCACGAGCGCGGCCAGCGGCATCGTGGCGGGAGTGGCGGCCCTGGTGCTCTCCAGGTTCCCGCACCTGACCGTGGCCCAGGTGACCCAGGCCCTGACCGAGAGCACGGTCGCCGCGGCGTCCGGGGCCGGCGTGCCCGTGCTGCCGGTCCGGTCGGCGGCCGGCGCCGGCTACGGCACCGTGGACGCGATCCGGGCGATCGACATGGCCGCCATCATCACCACCGCGAGCCAGCCCCATCAGCCCGCTCCGACCGCCCCGCCGCATAAGCTCGCGCGGCACCCGGTGGCCGCGCCGCGCCGGCCGGCCGCCGGCACGCTGGCCGGATCCGTGCTGCGGGACGCGGTGGCCGCGGTGGGCGGGCTGATCATACTGCTCGTCATCGCCTTGCTGGTCGTCCGCTCCCGCCGGGGCCGGGGCCGGCGCCGGGCGCCCGACCGGGCGCGGACCCGGGGCCAGCATGAGAACCGCAAGCCGGACCGCGGGCCCGCGGCGGTCGCGGGCAACGGGACGGCGGACGACGCGCGGGCCCGGGTACCAGCCACCCGGCCGGGCGTGCCCGCCGCGGCCAGCTGGGCTTCGCCCGCGGGCTGGCAGGGCGGCGGCATCGGCGAGATCCGGCCCGCTTCGGACGCCACGTCCCGCCAGGTGGTGGCGTCGGCGCCGCGGTCCTCCTCCGGCTACCGGGCCGGCCGGGGCGCGGCCCGGCCGGACGGCTCCTCCGGCCCGCCGTGGGACACCGCGCCGGAGCCCGAACGCCTGATCGGCCCGCTCCCGGTGGCCTCGGCCGGCCTGCCTCCGCTGGAGCCGGGCCGGGGCATCCGGGTGCCCAGGGACATGGCGGCACCGGGCTCGACGACCGAGCCCGCACCGCCGGTGAGCTTCGACCTGACCACCCCGCCCGCGGATTTCGACCTGTCCACGCCCGCGTTCGGCTTGACGCCGCCCGCGTTCGGCGTGTCCCCGCCTTCCTTCGGCGTGACGCCCCCCGCGTTCGGCGTATCCCCGCCTGCCTTCGACGTGACGCCGCCCGCGGACGGCGCTTCCCCGTCCGCGTCCGAAGCGGGGCCACCCGTGTCCGACGCCGGGCCGTCCCCGTCCGCGTCCGAGGCCGCGCCGCCCGTATCCGACGCCGGGCCACCCGCGTTCGACGCCGGGCCGTCCCCGTCCGACTCGGGGCCGTCCCCGTCCGACTCGGGGCCGTCCGCGTCCGAGGCCGGGCCGCCCGCGTCCGACTCGGCCGAGACGCGGGCCGAGGCCCTGCCCACCCGGCAGAGCCTCGGCTTCGCGGCGGCCCCGGTCCCCGCCGACTACCTGGCGCCGCCCGCCGAACGGGCTCCCGAGGACGCCCCCGCACGCGCGGCGGCCGCTAATCCCAGCTACATCTGGGACCTGGCGGCCACCGACGTCTTCCCCGCCGCCACCGATGCGGCCGTCCCGCCGCACGACGCGCCGGAGGCCGGCCAGGGCTGAGCCTGGCCGGCCTCCGAACTCACTCTGCTTTTCCCCCGGGCCCACCCTACTTTTCCCCCCGGACCCACCCTAGGCGGCGTCGGGCACGGCAGCCGGCTCGGCGGCCCCGGCGGCGGGCTCGAGCGCCAGCCGCAGCACCTCGCGGACGTCGCCGACCGTGTGCACCTGCAGCTTCTGCAGCACCTCGGCCGGAACATCATCCAGGTCCGGCTCGTTCCGCTGCGGGATCAGCACGGTGGTGATCCCGGCCCGGTGCGCGGCCAGCAG
Organism: uncultured Actinomycetes bacterium; assembly: GCA_963834685.1. Classification (GTDB taxonomy): domain Bacteria; phylum Actinomycetota; class Actinomycetes; order Streptosporangiales; family Streptosporangiaceae; genus Palsa-504. Next base: position 54,426 of record CAWICW010000026.1, read on the forward strand.
CTTCTGCTTGACCCCGCCGATGGGCAGCACCCGCCCGGTGAGGGACACCTCGCCGGTCATGGCCACGTCGGAGCGGACCGGCTGGCCGGACAGCAGCGACGCGAGCGCGGTGGTCATCGTGACGCCCGCGCTCGGGCCGTCCTTGGGCACCGCGCCGGCCGGCACGTGCACGTGCACGCCGCGGTCCTTCAGCTCGCCGACCGGCAAGCCGAGCTCGTCGCCGTGCGAGCGCAAGTAGGACAGCGCGATCCGGGCCGACTCCTTCATCACGTCACCGAGCTGACCGGTGAGCGTGACCCCGGTCTCGCCGGTCTCCCGCCCGGCCAGGGAAGCCTCGATGAACAAGACATCCCCGCCCGCGCCGGTCACCGCCAGGCCGGTGGCCACGCCGGGCACGGCGGTCCGGCGGTCCGGCGCGGCCAGGCTGGTCTCCGGGGTGAACCGCGGCCGCCCCAGGTAGTCCTTCAGCTCGCCCGCGCCCACGCTGACCGGCAGCGTGACGTCGCCCAGGGCCACGCGCGCCGCGACCTTGCGCAGGATGCGCGCGATGGACCGCTCCAGCGACCGCACCCCGGCCTCGCGGGTGTACTCACCCGCCACCAGGCGCAGCGCGTCTTCGCCGACCGACACCTCCTCGGCGTTCAGCCCGGCCTTGGACAGCTGCCTGGGCAGCAGGTGATCCCGGGCGATGAGGACCTTCTCGTCCTCGGTGTACCCGTCGAGCTGGACCAGCTCCATCCGGTCCAGCAGCGGGCCGGGAATCCCCTCCAGCACGTTGGCCGTGGCCAGGAACACCACGTCGGACAGGTCGAGCTCGACCTCGAGGTAGTGGTCGCGGAACGTGTGGTTCTGCGCGGGGTCCAAGACCTCAAGCAGCGCGGACGCGGGATCGCCCCGGTAGTCCGAGCCGATCTTGTCCACCTCGTCGAGCAAGACGACCGGGTTCATCGAGCCAGCCTCACGGATGGCGCGCACGATCCGGCCGGGCAGGGCCCCGACGTAGGTGCGCCGGTGGCCGCGGATCTCCGCCTCATCCCGGACGCCGCCCAGGGACACCCGGACGAACTTGCGGTCCATGGCCCGGGCCACCGACTCGCCGAGCGAGGTCTTGCCGACGCCGGGCGGGCCGACCAGCGCGAGCACCGCGCCGGAACGCCGCCCGCCGACGATGCCCAGGCCCCGGTCCGCGCGGCGCTTGCGCACGGCCAGGTACTCGATGATCCGCTCCTTGACGTCGTCCAGGCCGGTGTGGTCCTCGTCCAGGACGCGCCGCGCGCCGGTGATGTCGTAGGCGTCCTCGGTCCGCTCGTTCCACGGGATGTCGAGGACGGTGTCCAGCCAGGTGCGGATCCAGCCGGTCTCGGGTGACGCGTCGGGCGTCCGCTCCAGCTTGTCGACCTCCTTCAGCGCGGCGTTCTTGACCGCCTCGGGCAGGTCGGCTGCCTCCACCCGGGCCCGGTAGTCGTCTTCCTCGGTGGCCGCGTCGCCGTTCAGGTCGGCGAGTTCCTTGCGCACCGCGGCGAGCTGCTGGCGGAGCAGGAATTCCTTCTGCTGCTTCTCCATGCCCTCCGAGACGTCCTTGCGGATGGACTCGGCCACTTCCATCTCGGCCAGCTGGTCCTTGGCCCAGCTGATGACGAGCTCCAGGCGCTGAACCAGGTCGGCGGTCTCGAGCAGCTGCAGCTTCTGCACGGTCGAGAGGTAGCTCGAGTAGCCCGCGCGGTCCGCGATCGCGGACGCGTCGGTGAGCTGCTGTATCGCGTCGATGACCTGCCAGGCGCCGCGCTGCTGCAGCATGCTCGTGACCAGGGCCTTGTACTGCTGGGCCAGCTCGTCGGCCTTGGGCCCGTGGTTCGCGTCCTCGATCACGGTGCCTTCGACCCACAGCGCAGCGCCGGGGCCGGTGGTGCCTGAGCCGATCTTGACCCGGGAGATGCCGCGGACCACCGCGCCCGGCTGCCCGCCGGGCAGGCGTCCGACTTGTTCCACGACCGCGAGCGTGCCCACCCCGGCCAGCCCGCGGTCGGGCAGGCGCGGCACGAGCAGGACACGGGCCTTGACCTCCGAACGCACGCCGGGAACTTGCCGGGACGGCATCCGCGCCGCGTCGATCGCGGCGCCGACCTCCGGCTGCGAGGTCTCCAGCGGCACTACCATCCCGGGCAGGACCACTTCCTCGTCCAGTGGCAGCACCGGCAGGGTGAGCGTTTCACTCATACTGAGCCTCCAAAAGCTTGAGTCACATACACTCAAGAAAGAAGAGCCCCTACAAATTTCCGCCTGGCGTTCGCCTGCAGCGATCAGCTCAGGGCACCGGCCTCCAGGCCCGCGAGCAGCGCCGATCCGTCCCGGGACGGTGCCGCGTGGCAGCGGCCGATAACCGCCAGCGCCGCCACGTACCCGGGGCCCGGGTCGAGGTCGAGCAGGGACACGCTCCGCGGGTCCTGCGGGTAGGGCCAGGCCACCAGGCGGGGCGCGGCCGGGTCCGCGGCCACCACGACGTCCCGGAACGGGACGCGCAGGCCGTCGCCCTGGGCCTTGGTCACGGCCTCCTTGCGGGTCCACGCGACCAGGAAGGCGCGCGCCCGGCCGGCCGGATGAACCGCGGCCAGCGCCGCCCGTTCTTCGTCGGCGAGGACCACCCGCGCCAGCGCGTCCGGATCGCCGCCGCCCAGCTCGCGCGGGCGCCCGTCCAGCTGCTCGACGTCCACGCCGACCGGCGCCATCGCCACCGCGACGGCCACCAGGTCGCCGGAGTGAGCGACGGAAAGCTCGAGGTCGCCGCCCCGCAGGACTGGTTTGCCGTGCGGCCGGCCGCACTGGCGGCAGGCCCGGTCGAAGCTCACCTCGGCCGGCCGCCGGCCGGTGCAGGCCGCGATCACCGTCTTGGCCAGCCCGCAGCCGACCAGGAAGCGCTCGCGATCCGCGTCGCGCCGGTAGGCGGCCCAGCGCTCCCGCTCGGCGCGGTCGAGCAGGCCGGCCAGCCGCGGCGAAGCGTCCCGGCGGCGCGCCCACCAGACCTCGGCGGTTCCGTCCGCCGGAATCCCAGGAGCCGCCTGGCTCGCCGCTTCCGCCACCCAGCCAGGGTAAGTGAGCCCCTGATGATCACGGACCGCCACCCGTCGCCCAAGGCGAAAGCAACACCATGGAAGGGCCCCGTTCGCTTACGACGGTCTTCCGACCGAAGATGCCCGCCGCGCCCTTCGCCCGCGAGAGTCAGGTGTCGACGCTTACGTGTTGCACGCTGATGACGTCTTGGCCCTGATGCTCGGAGACGGTGTACCAGATGGTCACGTCGTCAGCAGGCAAGTGCAGTTCGTAGGCGCCGGGCAACGGGTCATCGCGGGGGAAAGGGTCCGCGAGGGTCGGGACCGGCTCGTCTAGCAGGTGGAAGATGGTCCGTTGGACCGTCCACCGCAGCGGCTGTGGTATCGCCTCGATCTCCTGCCAGGATGAGCCCGGGAAGCGGACGAGACGATCACTCACGTATTCCCCACACCTCAGCGAGCTCTTCGCGGGTGAACGTAGGAGCGTAATCGCCCGGACCGGGATCAGTCTGAATGCGTGCCTTGGCCACCCCTCGCCCGACTTCCCGCCGCAGTCGCTTCAGCTCAGCCTTCAGCGCGTCCAGTTCGACACGGGGAATACTGACCAGCTCGGATGCTTCGGCGCTCACGCGCGGCTCCCTCAGTTCGGCGCTTTCAGGCCCAAGTGTAGATCGATGAGGCGGGAGACCAGCCGACCCGCAGCCAGACTCAGGCGATCTTTGCTAGCGGATTTGCTGACAACAGTTCATCGTGGCTTCGGCGCGGCCGTGTGCATGGCCGCCTGGGCATCGGGGGCGGGGCCCGGCGGAACCTGCACGAGAACCTGCCGCTGGGCGTCGCTGTCGCCGCCATGGCGACGATTGACGGGCCGATCACCGCCAGCCCGCATCGCGCGGGCAAGCCACTGGATTGAGCCGTTCGACGGCTACTACTCTGCACGGCGTGGAACCTATCGGATCATCCACCGCATCAACGAGGAAAAGCACACCGTAGAGATCCACTCCATCCGGCACCGGCGCGACGTTTACCGCACCTGACCTGTCCAGGCCTGCAGGGGCGGCGCAGGTGTGATCATGGGATCCATGACGGAGCAGTCGAATGAATTCGCCGGGCTGACGGCACTGGTCACCGGGGGCGCCTCGGGGATCGGGCTGGCCACCGCCCGGCTGCTGGCGTCCCGCGGGGCGCGGGTGGCCGTGCTGGACCGCGTCAAGCCCTCAGAGCCGGCGGAGGATTCCGAGGCCGGGGCGGACGGCATCTACCCCGTGCTCGCGGACGTGACCGACGATGCCGCCGTCCGGGCCGCAGTGGCGCAGGCCGGCCAGGTCCTCGGCGGCCTGGACGTCCTGGTGAACAACGCGGGCATCGGGGCGGCCGGGACGGTCGAGGACAACGACGACGACGAGTGGCACCGGGTCCTCGACGTGAACGTGCTCGGCATCGTCCGCACCACCCGGGCCGCCCTGCCCCTGCTGCGCCAGGCGGTACACGAGCGCGGCCGGGCGGCCATCGTCAACACCTGCTCGATCGCGGGCACGGCGGGCCTGCCGCAGCGGGCCCTGTACTGCGCCAGCAAGGGCGCCGTCTACGCGCTCACGCTGGCCATGGCGGCCGACCACGTGGCCGAGGGGATCAGGGTCAACTGCGTGAACCCGGGCACGGTCGACACCCCGTGGGTGGGCCGGCTGCTCGACGCGGCGCCCGACCCGCGGGCCGAACGGGCCGCGCTCACCGCGCGCCAGCCCATGGGCCGACTGGTCACCGCGGACGAGGTCGCCGCGGCCATCGCCTACCTGGCCAGCCCGCTGGCCGGGGCCACCACCGGCACCGCGCTCGCGGTCGACGGCGGCATGGCCGGGCTGCGGGTCAGGCCTCGGACCAGCTGACCGCGGTCACGCCGTCCGGTTGCCGCGCTCGATGGTGACGGCCGCGGTGTAGCCGCCGCTGGCGATGGGCTTGCGCACCTCGAGGCGGAGCCAGGCCACCGGGTGGTCGGCCAGCAGCCGTTCGGCGACCCGTTCGGCCGCGGTCTCGATGAGCCGGAACCGGCCATCCCGGACGACCAAGGCGATGGTCCGCGCGACCGCGGAGTAGTCGAGGGCATCCGCCAGGTCATCGTGGCGCGCGGCGGTCCGGACGTCGGCGGCCGACGGGACCATGTCCACGGTCACGACGAGCGTCTGGGTAATCTCGCGCTCCCAGTCGTGCACGCCGATGACCGCCTCGACGCTGAGGTCCCGGACCGAGACGAGGTCCACTGCGGTACCGCTACGCGACGTAGGGCTCGCCGCCGTCCTCGCTGATCATCGGCCGGCCCGCGACGGCCCAGCCGGTCATGCCGTCGGCCACGTTGATCGCGTGCAGGCCGCCGCCGACCAGGGCCTGGGTGGCGTACGCCGACCGGTTGCCGGTGCGGCAGATCACGTACACCTCACGGTCGCGCGGCAGCTCGGCCGCGCGCGCGCCGAGCTCGCCGAGCCGTACGTGCAGCGCGCCGGGGGCGTGCCCGGCGGCCCACTCGTCGTCCTCGCGCACGTCCAGCAGGAACGCCCCGGCGGGCAGGTCCGTCGACAGCACTTCCGGCGCGGCCACGGGCTGATTCATCTCGGCCTCCTCCAATTGGCCTATCAGCATAGTGGTGACCAGCCAGGCACCCACCGCGCCGGCTCGCCGCCGGCCGCCGCGACCGCCCGTGAATCAGGCCTTTCAGGGGGCCGAACGGCCCGTGGTGCGAGCCATCAGGACGGCCGATGCGCTCAGGAGTGGTAGCGCGCTCGCCCGGGCCGTTACACCGTGGCCCGGACCAGGACCGCTAAAGAAACCGCAAGGCGGTCAGCTTTCCGCGGCAGCCTCACCGGTCGCCGTATCAGCTGCGAGACGGCCCTGCGGGCGCGTACGAGGTCCTGCTCGTCCAGCTCACCGGAACTCAGCCGGTGTGACGCGGCTCAGCCACGGCCCGGCGGTTTTCCGGCTGTTATGCGGATCGGCCTCGTCCCTTACCTGTACCATCCTGCAATGGGCCTCACCTCGCCGCTCGCCTAGGGCGTCTTGGGGCACACTGCGATCCCGCTCCGAAGTCAGCGAACTACCGCTGGGCAGGCTGTACTCGGTCACGCAGAGATACCGCAACTGGCATTTCGTAGTTCTCGACTTGTTTTTGTAGGCCTAAAAATCCGGATTCAAGTGTCCTTTTCTAACAGGAACCGTGGCCTGGGGTTCGCGCACAAATTTGAGGGGTTCCGCATGCTCAGAACTGGCAGCCGCCTACTTGCCGCGGCAGGGGTCATCGCTGTCCTTGTCGGGCTGCCGCTCACCGGGGCGGGGGCACAGACTTCAGGGGATTGGCCCGGCTACCTCTATAACGCTGCCCGTACGGGCTACAACGGCGGTGAGAAGATTATTACGCCGTCAACGGCTCAAAAGCTGACAACACTCTGGGTCAACAACGCGACCAGCTCCATATCCGCAGAACCGATCCAGGTCGGCGGCGTCGTCTATTACGGTTCCTGGGACGGCTATGAGCACGCGGTCGATGCCGCAAACGGTGTTCGGCTATGGGACGCTTTTATTGGGTTCACCGTCGACACGAACTGCATTCCGGCGAAGCTGGGCGTTGCCAGCACGGCCATGGTAGCCACCATCAAGGTGCACGGTACCGCGACCCGGGCCGTGTTCGTGGGCGGCGGCAACGGCAACTTCTACGCCCTCTACGCGTCAAACGGGCGCGTGATCTGGAAAACCCCGCTCGACACGCAGCCTGACGGTTTCCTGTGGAGCTCGCCGATGCTCTACCACGGCAGCATCTATGAGGGGATCGCCTCCTGCGGCGACAGCCACGTCCGCGGCGGGATCGCCCAGCTGAACGCGGCGACCGGCGCGGTCCAGCACACCCTTTACACCGCGCCCAGCGGCTGCCACGGGGCGAGCGTCTGGGGCTCTCCCACCGTGGACACCGCAACCAACGACCTCTATTTCGCGACCGGCAACGCCCAGCCCTGCAAAAAACGCGAAACGCTCGCTGTCGCTGTTATCCGGACCAATCCTTCGTTGAAGATCCTCAGCAGCTGGCAAGTGCCTGCTAAGTTGCTGCCAAACGACGATAGCGACTTTGGGTCCACGCCGACATTGTTCACCGCTTCGATCCGCGGTGTTGTCCATCAGATGGTAGGCATACAAAACAAGAATGGGATTTACTTCGCCTTTGATCGCTCCACCATTTCCAGGGGCCCGCTCTGGGAGGATCGGGTGGCAGGAGCTGCCGGAAACTGCCCGCAGTGCGCGGGGTCCGCCGGGTCAGACATATCCCCCAGCGCCTATGACGGGCATCACCTGTTCATAGGTAGCGAGCAGACCCGGATCGGAGGCGTCACCTGCGCGGGCAGCATCCGCGAAGTGCAGCCGTCAACGGGCGGGGTGGTGTGGGCGGACTGCCTGCAAACCGGGGCGGTGCTCGGAGCGGTGACGGCAGTGCCCGGGGTGGCCTTCGTCGGCGCCGGCAATACCGTGTACGCGGTCGCCACCAGCACAGGCCACATCCTGTGGAGCTACCAGGATACGGACGGCAGTTCCGACTTCTGGGGGGCCCCGACCATCTCCAACGGCCATCTCTACGTCGGCAACCAGGACGGCGAATTGTACGCCTTCAGCGCCTAGGCTCACGGCAGTGCAGCAGGTCTTCGCGGCTCCGTGACCCGTGGGTGAATCGGTACCAGCGGACGCAGCCAACCGTGAGATTGTAGCAGCGCTCACAGTCCTTCGACGCTACCATGACGTGCACTGCTTTCGGCTGGTACCCCCTACAAGCGCCGTCGTCGGCCGGCTCACGGTGCTGGACAACAGGAGTCTGATGGCAGTAGCGAGAAGCGTGCAGCGTGATGGTACGGAGGGGCTGGGTACGGCGAGGAACGGCTTGCCGACGGCATGGGAAGTTGACCACTCGCCCGTGCTTGAGGAAGACGCCCCCAGTTTTCACGCATCCCTTAGGGAGCTTCCGCATACGTCCTCGGCGGCCGAGGTTGCCCGGACTCATGCGCCGGCGCAACGGCCACGGAGTCGGCGGCCCGCGGCACGCGATGAAGGCACCTACGCACCAGACGCCGAGGGCCTTCTCCCGCAGCCGCCTGATGATCACGAGAAGTACCTCTACGCCCGGCCTCGCCTGTGGGTTCTGACCACCACGTCGGTGATCGCCGCGGCCTTCCTGTGCTTCAGCCAGTACCGAATGGTGCTGTCCAACCCCGTGTTCTGGATCTTCATTCCGTATCTGGTGCTGGCGTTCGCCGACTTCCTGATCTCGCTTCGGGTGAACGGCCTGCGGACGAAATTCAACCTCAGGCGCCACAGGCGCTTGGTTCGCTCCTGGCGACCCTCGGTGTATCCGAGCGTGGATGTCTTCCTCCCGGTCTGCGGGGAGCCACTCGAGGTCCTGTACAACACATGGATGCACGTGGACCGCATGCGCAGGACCTATCGGGGGGGCGTGACGCCGTATGTCCTGGACGACGCGGCTGACGCGCGGGTCCGGGCGATGGCCGAGGACTTCGGATTCGTGTACGGCTCCCGCGAGTGGCGTAGCTGGTTTAAGAAGGCCGGGAACCTGAACTACGGCCTCACCATCTCAGGTGGCGAATACGTCCTGATTCTCGACGCGGACTTCGCGCCCCGGCCTGACCTGCTGCACGAACTGCTGCCCTACATGGACGTGAACCCCCGCGTCGGCATCGTGCAATCACCTCAGTTCTTCCGGGTCCTTGACTCACAGAACTGGATCGAGCGCGGGGCCGGGGCGATCCAGGAACTCTTCTACCGGGCTATCCAGGCGTCACGGAATGACAAGGATGCCGCCGTCTGTGTCGGCACCTGCGCCATATACCGGCGCGCGGCGCTCAGGGAAAACGGTGGTGTAACCCTGTCGGACCATTCCGAGGACGTCTACACCGGCTTCGACCTGGCCAAACTCGGCTGGACCTTGTGGTACGTGCCGGTCGCGCTATCGGCCGGGGTGTGTCCGGACTCCATCGGGGCCTTTCAGAACCAGCAATACCGATGGTGCAACGGATCCCTGACCATGATGACGAGCAGGGTCTTCTGGCGCACGGAAGTGGGATTCACTGTTCGTCTCTGCTATATCGCCGGGTTCCTGCACTACATCCGGACCGCCATGGCGACGTTCGTGTACCCGATGATTCCACTGGCGCTGCTCATCTTCGAGCCGTCGATGCTGAATATCAGGTACGTGATCTGGATCGTCCCCGCCCTCGTCTACGAGTACGGCATCTTCCCCATCTGGCATCGGGCGCCTTACGGGCTTGAGGCCTGGGCTGCCCGGCTCATGTACGGCTGGGCGCACGTCTTCGTGATCTGGGACATGGCACGTGGGCGCCAGATGGGCTGGCGCCCGACTCGGTCGAGCGGCGCCAAGCAGAGCAAGACCCGGCGTTTCTGGATCGGTTTGATTGGCTGGAGCGGCGGGGCAGCCGTGGCATGGGTAGGACTGGCTGTCTGGCGGATGATGACGACGTACCCGCCGGACGCCGTCGTCATCTTGGCCCTGGGCCTGTTCTACGCTGCGACAGTGCTCCGCATCATGATCGAGCCGCGGCCGCATGAGGCGGCCGCATGATGCGTGGAGCCCGCACGCTGGCCGTCGCCGCCGTCCTGACGATATTCCTGGCCGGCTGCGGCGTCTGGCCTCAGCAACCAACTCCGAGCGCTCAGGGGACGCGCCTCCCGCGGGCGCTGGTAAATTACCAGCCCCCGCGGGCCTACGATGTCACTCCGCTGCTCCGTCCGGCGCGGAAATACTTCGGCGTAGGGGTGCCGAAACTGCTCTCGTCCCTGCAGTCCTTCCACGACTACGCGACCCTGGTGGGCAAGCACCCGAACTTGACGGAGTTGTACGCATCCTGGGGGGCGCGATTCCCTGGCAACCTCACCCGGGAGTTGTGGGATGAGGGGACCATGCTCTACATCGCCATCGAACCGGATCGGCGCCAAAACATCCCGGACATCATCTCCGGTGCCGACGACGACTACATCCGGCAGTACGCCGATGCGATCCGCAGTCTGAATCTGCCGGTCGCCTTCAGCTTCGGCCACGAGATGAACGGCTACTGGGCGCCCTGGGGTCCCAAGTACGTCACGCCAGAAGAGTTCGTCGCCGCGTGGCGGCATATACATGACATCTTCGTGGCCACCGACGCCACGAATGTGATCTGGGTCTGGAGCCCCAACCAGATTGGCATCGTCACCGGCAATATCCCGCTACGCGCCTACTGGCCCGGCGACTCGTACGTGAACTGGGTTGGCCTGGTCGGCTACTACGGCCAGGATCAGCAATTCACCTTCGCGGGCTTGTTCGGCCCCACCGTGGCCGACGTCCGTACCTTCACCAACGCGCCGATCCTCCTCGCCGAGACCGGCGCCCCGCCCGGCGCCGGCAAGCCGGCCGCGATGACAGACTTGTTTACGGCGATCGCCCAGCGCGCTGGCGTCGTGGGCTTTATCTGGTTCGATTACCGCAAGTCAGGCAGGTTCGAGGAAGACTGGCGAGTCAATTCAGACCCGCAGTCGCTCGCCACGTTCAAAAAAGATGCCGCAAATCCCCTGTTCGGCTTCGATGTGCGGCATCCGTGATCGATGAGCCTGACCACCGGAAGGTGCCTGTCTCTCGGCTGCCGCGGCCGCCCCAGGGGGAGGAGGCCTGGCGGTCGGCCCGAGATCAGCCGGGCCAGCCCGCCAGCCAGCGCGATCCGCGGTTTGAACGGTCCTATGACCCCGGCCCGGACCAGAGCCATTACCGCAATCCAGACCTGGATCGCGGTCCCCGTCCGGATCCGAACGTGGATCCACGCCGTGAGTCACGTGCGGACTATCGTCCCGATCCCCCTTACGACCAGCGCCGCCATCCCAGCCAGCACCCTCCCGGCGAACTCCGCCAGTGGAATCTCGGCCCCGCCGTTGACGAGGATGACGACACCTTGTACGACACGAATGGCTGGCGTGCGACGAGCGATCGCGACGCGATGCGGCCGCTGGTCCAGGGCCAGCCGGCGCGGCGCGTCACGTACCGGGTTCCCGTGCCGGCGCCCGCGGGCTGGTCGGCGGCGGCCAGCAAGCGGCGGACATGGATCGCGCGGTCAGCGCTTCTCGGGATCTTGGCAGTGCAAGCGCTGCTGTCGCTGCGACTGCACAACACCGCATTCGAGGATGAGGCGCTCTACATCCTCGCGGGCCGGGTTGAGCTAGCGCACCTGCTTCACCATGGGCCGCTCTATGCCGACTACCGGTCTTACTTCTCGGGCTACCCGATGTTCTATCCCCTCATCGCGGGAGCGATCTACGGGAAGTTCGGGTTGACTGGCGTGCGGGCGCTGAGCTTGCTGCTCATGCTGGCCTGCACGGGCCTGCTGTACGGGATCTCGCGCAGGCTCTTCAATGAGCGGGCCGCGCTGGCCGCGGCGGCGGTCTTCGCCTTCACCCAGCCAACGCTCGTCTTGGGGTGGTTCGCGACCTTCGATGCCCTAGCGCTCTTCCTTCTTGCCCTTGCGACCTGGCTGGTCGTGCGATCGGATCGATCGAGATGGCCGATCTGGCTGCTGGCGGCGCCCCTGCTGGTCGCGGCGGTCATTGCGAAGTACGCGGCGGGGATCTTCGTGCCGTCGGTCGTCGCCTTCGCCGTGCTCTCCGCTTGGCCTCGTCGCGGACCTCGCGCGATCTGGCGCGGCCTGGGCCTCACTGCGGCGGTCGCGGGCCTGGGGTTCCTGGCCTTGCGTGACACCAACGTGTTCGCCGGTGTCCAGCAGACGACCACGAACCGCGCTCATGGCACTGATCCGACTTCCATGCTGCTTACGATGAGCCTGGACTGGGGTGGCCTCGTCCTGGGTGCCGCGGTCTGGGGCGCGGTGTCCTTCACTCGGCGGCAGCGGATGTCAGAGGTCACGGACGCCGCCAAGGAGGAGAGCACCCTGCACCGGGGGACAGGGTGGAGGTTGTGCCTGTCCCTGGTGATGTGCGGCTCCGCCCTGCTCGCTCCGGCCTACCAGATCTACCTGCACACGGACGTATCGCTGCATAAGCACATCGGATATGGGCTTTTCTTCGCCGCGCCCATGGCGGGCGTGGGCTTGACGCGGATGATGGGTCCGCACTTCCGCCGAGCAGCGATTGGCATCTTGTTCGCCGCCATGCTGCTGTCGAGCGGCATCGCCCAGTCGCAGTGGCGATTCAACACCTGGCCGAACTCGACGCAGCTCATCGAGGTACTCAGGCCGTGGGTCAACCCATACGGGCACTACCTGGCGGATGCCTACGAGGTACCGCAGCTCTACCTATACGGCCCCACCAATCCGAGCCAGTGGGCCAGCACCTTCGCGTTCTTTTACACCACCTCGTCGGGGAAGACCCTGAGCGGTCCGGCTGCCTATCGAGCCGCGATCGGCGATGGTTACTTCGACATCATCGTTCTTGACAACCTCACGTCGCCCGGAATCGACCGAGTCGTCAGGCAGGCAGTCTCATCCAGCCCGCAATACCGGCTGCTGGCGAAACTTCCATTTACCAATGAGTGGGGTGCCTACATGATCTGGGTCAAGGCTTAGCCTGCCGGTGCCGGAGCGAAGATCTGGGCACTACGAACCCGTGGCCGAGCGAGCAGCGGACGGCTGGAATCCGCTGCTCGCCTGTAGGGAGAGGAAGATCAGCTAGGACGAGCGGTCAGGGTCTCCGCGCCGGCCGGCACGGGGAGCGGCGCCGGGCTCTCCTCCTTGATCCCGTACCTGGCGTACAGGCGGCGCAGCGGGCGCGGCGCCCACCAGTTGGCCCCGCCGAGCAGCCGCATCGTGGCCGGCACCAGCAGGACCCGGACCACCGACGCGTCCACCAGCAGCGCGACGATCATGCCGACGCCCATCAGCTTGATGAACGTGATGCCGGACGCGGAGAACGCGCCCACCACGATGATCAGGAGCAGGGCCAGGCTGGTGATCACACCGCCGGTCCGCTGCAGGCCGGCCGCGACCGCGGCGGTGTTGTCGCCGGTCTGGTCGTAGCGCTCCCGGATCCTGGACAGCAGGAAGACCTCGTAGTCCATGGACAGGCCGAAGATGATGGCCAGCATCAGGATCGGCATCGTCGGGTCGATCGACCCGGTCGGCGTGAACCGCAGCAGGCCGGACAGGTGACCCCACTGGAAGATCCACACCACGACGCCGAACGTCGCGCCCAGCGACAGCACGTTCATCACGATCGCCTTCACCGGCAGGACCACCGAGCCGAAGGCCAGGAACAGCAGCACGAACGTGGACACGCAGACCAGCAGCGCCATCCACGGCAGGGTCGAGCCGAGGCTGGCCAGCTCGTCGACCAGCCCGGCGGTGGTCCCGCCGACCAGCACCGTGGCCCCGGCCGGCGGGGCGAGAGCCCGGATCTGGGTCACGATGTGCCGGGCGGCCGGCGACACGGGGGCCGGCGTGTACCCGACGTCCACCCGGGTGACGTCCCCCCTGGACCCGGTGACCTGGGTGCCGGTCACGCCGGGGATGGCGTCGATGCGGTGCAGGTAGGAGGCCAGGGCCGCGGAGCCGCCCGCGGAAGCGCCCGGCCCGGTGATGAGCGCCTCGATCGGATCGGTCGAGTTGACCGGGAACTGGCTGTCCAGCGTCTCGGAGACCTGCCGGATCGTCGAGGCGGCGGGCAGGGTCCGGGCATCCGTGCCGCCCCAGGAGATGCGCAGGAACGGCGCGCCCAGGGCGAGCAGCGCGATCGTGATCACCGTGACGTAGACCAGCGGCCGGCGCATGACGCTGCGGGCCAGCCGGTACCAGGCGCCGCTGGACTCGTCCCGCGGGGGCCGCTGGACCGAGCGGCGGATCCGCAGCGCGTTGACCCGGTGGCCGAGGACGGCCAGCAGCGCGGGCAGCACGATCAGCGCGGCCAGCACGTCCACCGCGACAGTGGCCACGCCGCCGTACCCCATCGAGCGCAAGAAGTCCTCGGGGAACAGCATCAGGCTGGTCAGCGCGGCCGCCACCGTGATCCCGGACACGGCGACCGTGCGGCCCGCGGTCGCGACGGTCCGCGCCACCGCTTGTTCCACCGTCGGCTGGCGGTGCAGTTCCTCGCGGAACCGGGTGACCATGAACAGCCCGTAGTCGATGCCCAGGCCGAGGCCCAGGATCGTGGTGATGTTCACCGAGTAAATGGACACCGTGGTGGCCATGGTGAGCAGCCGCAGCACGGTAAACGAGCCGAGGATGGCCACGCCGCCGATCGCCACCGGGAGGGATGCCGCGGCCAGGCTGCCGAAGATCACCAGCAGCAGGATCAGCAGGACCGGCATGGAGAAGCCCTCGGCCTTGGCGATGTCGGCGGTGACCTCGTTGTTGATGGCCACCTCCATCGGCACGTTCCCGCCCACCCGGGCGGTCACCCCGTCGGCGGCCAGGCTGGCCGGGGTCAGCTCGTTCTTGATCGCGTCGTAGGTCTGATGCCGCGCGGCGTCATCGGCCCCGGTGAGCTGGAGCACCGCGTAGGTGGAGTGCCGGTCGGTGCTGACCAGGCTGGGCGATCCGGTGGACCAGTACGTGCTCACCTTGGCCACGTCGGCGCGGGGCAGGCTGCTCAGCGCGGTCGTGACCGCCTGCCGGTAGGCCGGGTCGGTGACGGTCATGGTGGCGCTGCGGTACAGCACCACGACGTCGGCGTCGTTCCGGCCGAAGGCCTGCTCGGCCGCGTTGGCCTCGCGCTGGCTCTGGCTGGACGGCGGGGTGAAGTTGTCGCCGGACGACAGCTTGCCGAATACGCCGGTCCCCCAGGCCCCGGCGAAGGCCACGAACAGGAGCGTGATGACCAGCGTGAGCCGGCGCCTGCGGGACAGGACCCGTCCCCAAGCCTCGAACATAGCTGCCTCCCGAGCTATGCTTCACTTGATCACTCAAGTAAACGATGTAAACTGATTACGACGCTAACTTCGCATACGGTGTTTACCACTGTCAAGTGGGTTAGCATCGACCCACCGTCAATTCTTAGTGAGCCTCGTTACGGCGCCCGTTACGAAGCTCGTTACGGTCTGGCCGACAGGGATACCTGAAGGAAGACCGGGTCCGGGAGGCAGCTGTGACACAGGCGGCAGAGGCCGGGACCGAGCCGGGTGCCGGGCACCCGCCGTCCCGTCGCGACCGGCTGCGCGCGGCCACCGCGGAGGAGATCATCCAGACCGCGCGGGGGCTGCTGATCGATAGCGGCCCGGACGCGGTCACGCTGCGGGCCATCGCCCGGGAGATGGGGATGACCGCGCCGGGGCTGTACCGCTACTTCGACAACCGCGAGGAACTGGTCAGGCACATCTGCGCGAGCATCTTCACCGAGCTCGGTTCGGACATCGGCCAGGCCATCCAGGGCGCGACCGCGGCTGGCGAGGCGGCCGATCAGGCGACGAAGCTCACGGTCAAGATGGTCGCGGCCTGCCAGGAGTTCCGCCGCTGGTCGCTGAACCACCGGGCCGAGTTCAGCCTGCTGTTCGGCGTGCCGCTGCCCGGCCTGGACGACGGGCGGTACGACATCGCCGACGAGTGCGCCCTGGCCTTCGCGGGAACCTTCTTCACGCTGTTCCTGGAGCTCTGGAGCACGGCGCCGTTCCCGGTGCCCGAGGCCGGAGACATCGATCCGGGCCTGCGCGGCCAGCTCAGCCGCTACCGCGACGCGCTGGGCACCGACATTCCGGTCGGTGCGGTGCTCACCTTCCTGCGCTGCTGGACGGTGCTGTACGGCGCGGTGGCCATGGAGGTGTTCGGCCACATGAGGTTCGCGCTGGAAGATCCGGCGCCGATGTTCGAGATCACCCTCGGCGACCTGGCCACCTTGGTCGGGCTGCGCTACCCGCTGCCGGCGTAGGCCGGCGCAGCGCGGCGAATGCGGCGGCGCCGAACGCGGCCGCGGCCAGCAGCTCGACGTGAGCCCGGCCCGAGGCCTCCCGCTGGATGCGGCGGTGGAACTCATCCACCGCCCAGGGGAACGGCGACCAGCCGAAGAACAGCGTGGCCGGCTTGTCGATGTCGGGCAGCGCCGCTCCGATCATGCCCGCCAGCACGGCCGGCCGGCGCGCGGCCGGGGTCAGTGCCGCGACGGTTCCCATCGCGGCCAGGCTGATCAGCCCGTCGGGCACCGCCACCTGGAGGAACCGGCGGATGCTGCCCCAGTCGCCCCAGTGCGGCAGCGCGTCGAGCGCGAAATGCGAGGCCACGCCGGCTGCGAAGGCCGGCGCGGGCCGCCGGGCCAGGGCGCCGATCAGCGCGCCGGACAAGACGTGGTTGGTCAGCAGCACGCGTATCACGGTACGCGAGCACAGCCAGGCGATGATGCGGGGCGACGCGACGGGCACTGCTGGTAGCGTTTCGTTGCGGGGCAGGCAGGCAATTCCGATGCAGACAAGGCTGACGCGTACCCATGCTGGACAAGCGATTTATCAGGGACCACCCGGACGAGGTCCAGGCGGCCGTCCGGGTCAAGGGCATCAACCTGGACGTGGACGAGCTGCTCGACCTGGACCGGGCCAGCCGTGGCCTGCAGACCGAACTGGATCAGGCCCAGGCGGCCCGGAAGAGCTCGGCCAGGGAGTACGCCCGGGCCGACGAGGCCCGCCGGGTCGAGCTGAAGATCGAGCACGAGGAGCTCGAGGAGCGCCTCAGGGCCCTCCGCGAGCAGCTCGCCGTGACCAACGAGGCGCTGAACGCGCTGATGCTGCTGACCCCGACCATCCCGTGGCCGGGCGCACCGGTCGGGCCCGACGAGTCGGCCAACGTGACGATCAGGAGCTTCGGCCAGCCGCCCGAGTTCGGCTTCCGGCCGCTGGACCACGTCGACCTGCTGGAGCGGCGCGGCTGGGCCGACTTCGCCCGGGCCCGCAAGGTCTCCGGGGAACGCGCCTACGCGCTGACCGGGGACATGGTGCTGCTCGAGCGCGCGGTCCACTCCTACGCCCTCGACCTGCTCCGCGGCAAGGACTTCACGCTGGTCAGCGTGCCGTCGCTGGTCCGCGAGGAGGCGCTGATCGGCACCGGCCAGTTCCCCGCGCACCGCGAGGAGACCTACGCCATCCCGGCCGACGACCTGTACCTGGCCGGGACGGCCGAGGTCGCGCTGGTCCGTTTCCACAGCGACGAGATCATCGACCGCAAGCAGCTGCCGATCCGGTACGCCGGGATCTCGCCGTGCTTCCGGCGGGAGGCCGGCAGCGCCGGCCGTGACGTGCGCGGGCTGCTGCGGGTCCATCAGTTCGAGAAGGTCGAGCAGTTCGTCATCTGCGCGGCCGACCTGGCCGAGTCCGACCGCTGGCACGAGGAGCTGCTGGGCACCGCCGAGCAGCTGCTGCAGGGCCTCGGCCTGCCCTACGAGGTGGTGGAGTGCTCCACCGGGGACATGGGCGCGGGCAAGTACCGGATGAACGACATCAACACCTGGATGCCCTCGCTCGGGGCGTACCGCGAGACGCACAGCTGCTCGTCCCTGCTCGACTGGCAGGCACGCCGGGCCAACCTGCGGTACCGCGACACGGACGGCACGGTGCGGTTCGCCTACACGCTGAACAACACGGCGATCGCCACCCCGCGGATCCTGGCCGCGCTGGTCGAGAACTTCCAGACCGAGCAGGCTCAGGTCACCGTCCCCGAAGTGCTGCGGCCCTACCTGGGCGGCCGGGAACTGCTCTAAGCTGCGAGGCGTGAACCTTGACGCCGATCGCGTGGCCGAGCTGGCGGCCCGGCCGCTCAGCGAACTGACCAGGCGCGATGTCGCGCTCGCGCTGCTCACCGTGCCGTCGGCCGACGCCCTCGGCTCGCTGCCCAGCATCCGGCGCGGGATGCTCGCCGCGGGCAATCCGCTGTCCGCCGGGTTCTGGTCGTCGGCCGAGGCCGTCCTGCACAAGATCAACGACAGCGACGCCACGGTCGGGGACGTCCGGACGTGGCTGGAAGCCACCGGCACCGAGCCGAACGGGATCATCGGCCTGCACGTCTGGGACGAGCAGTCCGAGCGCAGCCAGCTGGCCGCGGAGATGCATACCCGGCTGGTCAGCCATCTGGAGGAGCAGCTCGCCGCGGGCGAGATCGATCCCGACCTGCTGTCGGCGGCGGATCCGGTGGCCTGCCGGGCCTACATCGCCCTGCAGGAGCGGTGGATGACCTCGCCGCTGCCCGACGGCCGGGTGCCGATGGACGTCCTGCTCGACGAGAAGGACGAGGAGTTCCTGGCCGAATGGGACGCCGCCGACGCCGAGGCGCTGGCCGCCGTCGGTGAGCTGCTGGACCAGGTCGGTGACCGCCCGCTGCCGGCCGAGGAGCTCCGGACGGCCAGCGCCCGGCTGCGCGAGCACATCGCCCGGGCCGGCTGGCCGGGTCAGCTGCTGATTGAGTGCGGCGGGATGCGCGCGGCGGACCTGCCCGCCGACGACGCCGAACTGTGGCTGCGGCTGGCCGCCGGGGTGACGTCCCCGGAAGGGTCGGATGACTGGGCCGGGCCGGACGAGGCCGAGGGCGAGCTGAACGAGACCGACGGCGCGGTCGCCGCCATCTGCGCCATCGATCACTTCGACTGGCTGGCCGTGATCACCGCGCTGACCGTCGGCGGGCCGGGGACGTCCGCGTCGGCCGCCGACCTGGCCGGGTACGTCCGGGACTACGATCCCGACGGCGCCGAGCGCGGCGCGGACGACCAGGACGAGGACGAGGACGACTACGACCTCGGTGACCTCGACGACGACGCCGAGTTCGACGAGCTCAGCATGGAGGGGCTGTTCCTGCCGGTCACCTCGCTGTGGCAGGTCCTGGGCGCGATCGACGACGACGACTGCCTGACCCCGCTGGGCTGGTGGGGCCTGCCCGAGGCCATGCGCCGCGTCTGGGCGCCGTCCGGCGGCGCCTCGGGCTAGGCCCGGGCCGCGCGGTCCCGCCGATCAGAGCACATGCCTCGGTTCAGCCGGGGTCCGGCAGATTCGACGGTACAAGTTCGAAGCCTTCGGCCGCCGCGGCCGTCCGCAACGCGCGATCGAAGGCGGCGAAGGCCGAGCAGCTCTCGTCGGCTCTGCGCACAGCCAGGGCACTGGACAACTGGACCGCGTCATAGGCTCGAAGGCCGCGCGATGCGCATAGCCTGGCAGCTTCGTCCAGGACACGGCCGGTTGCCGCGACAGCAGCGAAACGTGGCGGCTCGGAGTCAGTCCCGAAATAGTCGGCCTCGAAATCGGCGGTGAGCACGCTCGCATCCTCGGCCGACAACTCGCCCGTGCGCTGCTTCCGCCATAGCGCGGCCGGAACCTCCACCCTCGCCAGTTGCGCCACGGCCACGCTCATCAGCTCGCGGATGCGCTCGTGGCCATCCTCGTCAGCGTAGAGCTTCACGAGCGCCGAGGAATCGGCGAAGGTACTCAGCGGCCCTCGCTAACGAGCTCGGAGAGAGCCGTTCCTCCGCCTGCCCTCCGACGCGCGCTGGCGGCTTCCTGGTGCGGAGGGCGCCGACGAGGTTGACCAGGATCGGCGAGCAATCCGGCCAGGTCCAGCCGCTCCCGCAGGCGCTCCGCCTCGTCCCCGGCCAGACGCGGATCGGTCGCGGCGTCGAGCACCGCTGTCACGTAGTCATTCATGCTGCGGTGCTGTCGGCTCGCGGCACGGCGTACCCGCTCGACCAGGTCGGCCGGTGCCCGCCATGTCATCTGCTCCATGCCTACATGATAGCACTCATGCATGCATCTAGTACAGGCTGAACGGACGCGGGGTTGGTCAGGGTCCCGGGGGCTCCGTGTCCGCCTCGGCGAGCCGGTGGTAGGCCGGGGTCAAGATCGCGGTGAGGTCCTGCCCCCTGACCGGCACCGCCGGCGGGGGAACATGCGCAGCAGCAGGTCAGGCGCGCTCGAGGTGGCCGGGGCGGACAGCGCGCGCAGCCGGGCCGGGCTCAGCCCGGCGGACCAGAAGTCCGTCACGTCCAGCGGCGCCGCGGGTACGTCCAGGACCCCGGCCGGGCCCGCGGCGCGGGCGTCCGGGGGTGCCGCGGGCTGTAGCTTCCGCAGCGCCGCGAGCAGCTCGTCGCGGGCCTTGCCGCGCCAGGCCAGCATGGCGAACGGGTCGCGGTCGAACTCCTCGGCCAGCACGTAGCAGACCGCCGCCAGGTGCTTGCACGGCACGCCCCAGTCCGGGCAGCTGCAGCGCATGTCCAGGTCGTTGGCGGACCGGGGGAACAGCGGCGTGCCGCACTCGGCGAACACGTCCTCGATCTCGTGCGGCATCTCGCCCGCGAGCAGCTTGGCCCGGAACAGCGCCTGGCTGGCCAGCCGCTCCTGGACCCGCCGCCATTGCGCCGTGGTCAGCGGGAGCACCCCGATGCGGACCTGGTAGGGCCGGACCCGGGAGCCCTGCACCTGGGCGCTGACCTTGCCCTGGGACAGCTCGAAGTCCAGCACCTGCCCGGCCCGGGCGTAGCTGCGGCCCCGGGCCAGCCGGCTGCTCATGCCGTACGACTCGAGCACGCCGATGAACCGCCGCGACCACCACTGCTCGCCGATCGCGCCGCGCTTGCTCCGCGCCTTGATGCCGCCCTCGACCCGGATCGGGCGTGCAGGCGGCCAGTCCTCCCAGCGCCCGCTCATTCGCTTACCGCATCCGGCGAGAGGGTGAGCACGGTGCGCAGGTCGGCGACGGACAGCTCGGTGAGCCAGCTCTCGCCGGTCCCCACCACCCGCTCGGCCAGGGCCTTCTTCTCCTCGATCATGGCGTCGATCCGCTCCTCCAGGGTGCCCACGCAGACGAACTTGCGCACCTGGACGTTCCGCTGCTGGCCGATGCGGAACGCCCGGTCGGTGGCCTGGTCCTCCACGGCCGGGTTCCACCACCGGTCGACGTGGATCACGTGGCTGGCCGCGGTCAGGTTGAGCCCGGTGCCGCCGGCCTTCAGCGAGAGCAGGAACAGGGCGGGCTCGTCGAGCGACGCGAACGTCTCGACCAGCGCGTCGCGCTGCTTCTTCGGCGTGCCGCCGTGCAGGAACAGCACCGGGCAGCCCAGCCGGCCCGCCAGGTGCGGCTGCAGCATCCGGCCGAACTCGGCGTACTGGGTGAAGCACAGCGCCTTGTCGCCCTCGGCCACGATCTCGTCGCAGATCTCCTCCAGCCGGGCCAGCTTGCCGCTCCGGCCGGGCATCCGCGAGCCGTCGCCGAGCAGGTGCGCGGGGTGGTTGCAGACCTGCTTGAGCTTGGCCATGGTGGCCAGGACCAGGCCGCGGCGGCTGATGTCGTCGGTCGCCTCCTCGATCCGGCTGAGCATGTCGGCCACCGTGGCCGCGTACAGGCTGGCCTGTTCGGCGGTGAGGTTGCACCAGACCTTCATCTCCTGCTTGTCCGGCAGGTCGGAGATGATCGCCTTATCGGTCTTCAGGCGGCGCAGTACGAACGGCTGGGTCAGGCGCTGCAGCGCCCGCGCGGCATCGTCCGAGCCGTGCCGCTCGATCGGGATCGCGTAGTCCTCCCGGAACCTCTCGGCCGGCCCGAGCAGGCCCGGGTTGGTGAAGTCCATGATCGACCACAGCTCGGACAGCCGGTTCTCCACCGGCGTCCCGGTCAGCGCGAGCCGCGTCGCGGCGGGCAGGGCGCGGACCGCCCGGGCCTGCTTGGTGGTGTGGTTCTTGATGTTCTGCGCCTCGTCGCAGACCACCCGCGCCCAGGTCAGCGTGCTCAGCGCGGCCTGGTCCCTGGTCGCCACGCCGTAGCTGGTGATGACCAGGTCCGCCTCGGACAGCGCGGCGGTCAGCGAGTCCCCGTCCAGCCGGTCGGCGCCGTGGTGCACGTGGACCCGCAGGTCCGGGGTGAACCGGGCCGCCTCCCGCTGCCAGTTGCCGACCAGCGACATCGGGCACACCAGCAGCGTCGGGCCTGACTCCGGGGGCTGCGCGGCGATCAGCGACAGGAGCTGGATCGTCTTGCCCAGGCCCATGTCGTCGGCCAGGATGCCGCCGAGACCCAGGTCGCCCAGGAAGGCGAGCCACGAAAGCCCGCGCTCCTGGTAGGGCCGCAGCGTCCCGGCGAAGCCCGCGGGCGCCGTCATCGGCGGCAGCCGCCGGTCGGCCTGCCCGGACAGCAGGTCGCCCAGCCAGCCGTCGGCGTCCACGCCGACCAGCGGGACCTCGTCGCCGGGGCCGCCCTGTGCCAATCCGAGGCCGGCCAGCAGCGCGTCGGCGGCGGTCATCGTGCCCGCCTGCTGGCGCTCGAGGAACTTCAGCGCGGCCTTCAGGTGCGCCTCGTCCAGCTCGACCCACTGGCCGCGCAGCCGGACCAGCGGGACCTTGAGCCGGGCCAGCTCGGCCAGCTCGGCCGGGTCGATCACCTGGTCGCCGACCGCCACGTCGTACCGGAAGTCCACCAGGTCGCCGAGCCCGAACCGGGCCGCGGTGACCGGCGAGCCGCCCGCCGCCGACTGGGACCGGGTGGTCAGCTTGAGCCCGAGCCGCGCCCGGCGCACCCAGTCCGGCAGCAGCACCCCGAACCCGGCCCCGGCCAGCAGCGGCCCGGTCTCCTTCAGGAACCCGAACGCGCCCCGCGTGTCCAGCTCCAGCATGACCGGCGCCGGGTCGCGCAGCGCGTCCTCCAGCTCGCCGAACAGCCGGGCCGCGGCGCCCAGCCCGGCCAGCAGCTCCTCCACCGGGTCGCCGCCCGGCCCGAAGCCCTGGCCCGCCCACGCGTCGGCGGCCCAGATGTCGGCAGCAGGGACCATCAGGCTCGGGTCCTCGGTCGACTGCAGCGCGAACTCCACCCGCCACGGATCTTCGTCGGGTACCAGGGGCTCGGCCAGCCGGAAGCAGGTCCGCACCGGGCCGGCCGGGATGAGCGCGCGGTCCAGCCACGCGTCCAGCTCCGCGGCCAGCTTCGCCGTCTCGGTCTCGTCCCGCGGCGTCACCACGTCGAGGCGAGCATCGGTGCTGGTCAGTGCGACCACGTACCGTTCGGCCAAAGGAATTTGAGCCGGAGTACGGCCGCGCCGCGCGGGCAGGAGGGAACCGGGCAGGCGGGTGCGCGCCGCGGCGTCGGCCAGGCCGTCGAGCGCGGCGGCCAGCAGGACGCCCGGCGGATCCCCGGCCACCGCCCGGCACGAGGCGGGCATGGCGGCGGCCAGGTCACGCGCGCGCTGCGCGTCCGTGCCGCCCAGCACCGGGCGCCAGCGGGCCGTATAGCCGTCGTCCTCGGTGACCAGGACCGGCAGCACCCGGCCGCGCGCCGCCAGGCCGTCGGCGAAGCGGGCCAGCGCGGCCAGGTACGGCAGCGAGGCGCCCGGGACCACGAGCTCGCCCAGGTCGCCGGACGCGCGGAGCAGGTCCAGCGCGGCGGCCGGGGTGAAGGCCAGCACCGGCACCCGCCAGCTGGCCAGCCGGATCCGGCCGGGCCGGGGCTCCGGTGCGTCCGCGCGGATCAGCTCGGGCGAGGCGAGCGGCCGGGCGGGTCCGGCGGCCGACGGCAGCTGCAGCGTGAGCTCGCCGTCGGTGGCCTTGCGGGCCGCCTCGCCGGCCGGCCCGGGCAGCGCGGCCAGCACATCGGCCAGCTCGGCGGCCTGGCAGGCGAACGGATGCGGCCTGGGGTCGGCCGGCGGGCGCTCGGCGGGCGGTGATGGCCCCAGGACCTGCGGCAGGCCCGGGTCTTCGGCCCACAGGCCGAGCGCTCCACGCGCCCAGACTCCGTGCATGACCCGCATGCTCCGTCTTCCTCCAGAACAGACTCGCTAGCCGCACGGTAACAAGCGGGTAGGACAATCGCATCGCGAAACGCGCAGACCGGCTCACATCGTGGCGCTGCCTCTTGGGCGGCGGTCCGACCACGTGGTTATACCCGTGCGTGCCGTGGTGCCCGAGCCTGCCGTGGGACCCGAGTGCGCCGGGAAGATCTGGGCTGTTGGACCGCGTGCCGACCCCGCGGCGTGGCCAGATTGCCACCCGGGACGTGGCGAACCAACGCCATTATCCCGTGCCGCTCCCGGCTGGTCAGGATCAAGTACCATGCCGCTGCTCCGTACACCAGCGCGAGGGCGGCGGCCCAGACGAGCCGGGCGCCGAGCCCGCTGGTGACATGGGCCAGCAGCAGGGCCGCACCGCCAAGCGCCAGGGGTCCGGCGAGGGAGCGAAGGCGCCGGTCCGAAAGCGGCAGCCACGGCAGAGACGCGACCCTTCGCGCCGCGGCGAACAACAGTACTGAATCGAGCGCGCACCACGCTGACCAGACGAACGCCGCCCCCATCACGCCGAACCGCTCGGTGAGTATCCACGCCGCCACCAGGTAGGGGACGAGCTCGGCCACCCTGATGTAGGCGAGCATCCGCGCGCGCCCGGACGACAGCAGGTAGGAGACCGGCATCCAGGCCAGGCAGCTGAACCACACTCCTGCCAGCATGACCAGGAAAGGCGCCGTACTGTAGGCGCCATACTGGGGCCCCGCCCAGAGCGACAGGAACGGCCGGGCGACGAAGGCGAGCAGCACCGCAGCGGGGGTGACCAGGAGGAACAGCCCGGAAAGGCCCTTAGAGTAGAGGGCGCGCAGCTCGTGGAGCCGTCCGGCGGCCTCCAGTCTGGCTAGCCCGGGCAGGAACGGGGCCGTTAGCTGCTCGGGGAGGACCAGCAAGGTGGTGGCGAGGGTCCCGGCGACAGCAAGGTAGGCGACGGCGGTCGTCGAGTGATTGTAGGCCAGGAAGAAGCGCTGCGCTGTGGTAAGCGGGACGAGGGCCAGGCCCGCTACGGTGAGCGCGCCGCCATAGGCCAGGAGCCTTCCAAGGACAGCCTTGTCGAACCTAGGACGAAGAAGGGCCGGCTGGAGGCGGACGGCGAGGAGCAGGTTCCCGGCAACCAGCAGGATCGAGGCAGCGAGGTTCACGACCGCCACGGTCATGACGCCTCCCCCGAAGACCGCCAGGACTACCGGGGCACAGACCGTTCCCAGCAGGTTCACGGATGTCGTGATCACGGTCCACTGGCGCCACCTAAGCCGTACTACCTGCGGGGTATTGACGATGCCAGCCACGGACTGGAGCACGAAAATGGCGCAACCGACCCTGAGTGCGACCGTGCCGGCGGTCACGAGCCCCCGCTCTACGTGGAGGAGGTTGCCCAGGACCGAGTGAGCAGCCAGTGCGATAGCGGTAGCGACGCAGCCGGTCGTCACGGCAATGAGGCCAAGAGCGGTCCAGACAACCGACGACTCGCCCTGCGGGTCAGCACGCGTGTAGTAACCCGCAGCGAACCTGGTTGACGCGATCCCCATCCCCATGTCGGCGTAACTGGCCCAGGTAGTCGCCAGGAGCAGGAGCGTCCAGAGCCCATAACTCGCCGGGCCGAGGAGCCTGATCAGGAAGGGAGTCGCAACGAGATTAGCGAGCAGGAGGACGGCGCGCCCCCCGAAGCCCCACGCGCCGGCCGCAGCGACTTGCGCGTCCATGGGTGCGGGCGGCTCGGGAGACGGCGTGACGAGCCCCTCTGCGGGCCGTTCCGGAGCATCGAGGACCACTTTCACCCCAGATGCCCGTAGCGGTCCGCTCTCTCGACCATCTCAAGGTAATTTTCGAACCCAGCGGAGAGCCCGGGGCCGTCGCGGTGATCGGACTTGTCAGGTCCCGTCGCTCTCGGGCGGAGCAACTGGGCGATCGCCTGCCGGGTCTCGCCGGCGAACTCGCCTGCCGTGGCCAGCAGGCTATCCCGCAGCGAACGCGTGAGGCCGTTCTGCACCGAACGCCCCCCCGGCAAACGGCCAGCCGGGGCCCATTCACTGAGCTGGCGGACCACCAGACGGTTCGGCCTGCCTCCCGCGAGTTCCTCCACTACCTCTGCGGGCACAGCTGCCCCGAGGGTTTGGCGCGCCCGGTTGAGCATGACGCTCACCGGCAACCCCACTCGCCAGGCCCGGCAGCGTTGCACCAGCACCTCCCAGTCGGGCGGCCAGTGGGCGACGGTGCGTTCGATGTCGAGCAGGCGACGGAGCTGCTGGGCGGCCCCGAACGACGCATGGAGCGCGAGGTGGGCGAGGAAGTCGTGGGGGTCGAGGGACCAGGCGTCCACGTCCTTCAACCGGACCGGCTGGCGCCGCTCCAATAGGTCTTCGGTCGGAATCGCCCACCGCTCGCGGGCGCTGCGGAGGTACACCAGGTGCCAGTGCAGGTCGACCATCGGCAATCCGTGGACAGCCATGCTCAGCTCGCCCTTGGCACCCTTCGACTACCAGTGACCAGTCCGGCTCGGCGACGACCGCCCCTGCGCCCTGAAGGGCGCTGAGCGCTCGCCGAAGCTGTCCAGGGGGGACCATCAGGTCGAGGTCCGCGTAGCCGCGGGGCACCTCCGGGTAGCTGAGCTCGGCCAGCACCGGGCCTTTCAGCGCCACCCAGGTCACCTTGGCCTGGTCGAGCTTTGCGGCGAACTTCCCGAGCAAGCCGAGGTAGGCGAGGTGGCGGACGGCGTCCCGTCGCGCTTCGGTGGCCAGCCGAGAGCCGGGCCCAGGAGGGAGCAACCCGCCGAGCCTCTCATGGGCCGGCCCGGCGAGCCCTTCGGATATGGCGAGGTCCGCCAATTGTCCCGGGTCGCAGGCGGCGACGAGCGATGCCAACGGGGGCCCAGCCGGGGCAGGCGGCGCTCGGAGCGAGGCTACGAGCGCTCGCCTGCTCTCCACCGGCCAACGCCAGGCTTTGGTCCCTTGGCTCAACCGAGGATCTCCTGCAGGCAGCGGCTGGCGAACGAGAGGTCTGTCCCGGTGGCCAGCGAGTAGCAGGGGATCTCCCGCACCAGCTCCGCCAGCATGTCGAGGTGCGCCTGGGTGGCGGCGCGCTGGGTGAGCAGGACGTTCGGTGCTAGTTCCCGCAGGGCATAGGACGCGGAGACCGCTCTCACGACGCTCCTGCGCTCGCCGGATATCGTCGGCAGGACCAGGGCGTGAGGCCGGCACGCCGGGACAGGGAGCATGCCGAAAACCTCTTCGACGTCGACCGGGTGCTTGTCGCGCCCGGCCAGCGTCGGCGCTCCGACCAGGTGACACAGCTCCGCGAACATTCCCGCCGTATCGTCGCTGCAGTCGATCTCGTCCGAGAAACCGGAGATCCAGGTCGCGCCGGCCTGGCGCGCGAGGAACACCGTGTCGTCGCTCAAGAAGTCCCACCCGTCCCGGACCAGGGCCGCGGTCAGCGTCGACTTCCCCGCACCACTCATGCCGGCCAGGAGCACGCCGCGACCTTCCCTCGCCACACAGCCGGCGTGGAGGGGGAAGCGCCCTTTACGCTTCATCACCTCCATCAAGGGGATGGTGAAAAAGGGATAGGCGGCGAGGACGTTCCCGGGGCCGTCGCTGAGCACCGCAGACTGGACCAGCCCGGCGGCAGGGCTGCAGAGCATGCGAAAGTAACCGGGGTAGTCGATGAAGAGCTGGTCCGGCCCCTCGAAGTACATGAGCTGGCCGCCGAACATGTCGTACACGGGCCGGCCGGGCCCGCCCGGGGACGCGGCGAAACCGTCATCTCCTCCCGCTCGGATATCGAAAACCACCGAGGCAGGCTCGGCTGCCGGGCTGCGCAGGAACCGCAGTCGCGAACCGATAAGGGCCGCCACCTCTTCGGTCGCGCTGACCTCGATCTCTACGCCGCACAGGGAGTAGGTATCCGCCAGGCGCTCGGCGGGACCCGCGCTGGCCGGAGGAACGTTCATGGCGCAGGGCTCGCGCTGGTCAGCCCACGGGACGACAGGCGCACCAACTCGGTAAAGGCGGGCCGGGGATCGACCGCCTCGAGCACGGGCTCCCCGTCCAGAACCAGCCAGCAGTGCCCCTCCACACCGGGGCCGCGCACCGGACCCATGCCGAAGCACAAGGCGACGTCGAGGCCGGCGCGCCGCAAGATGTAGTAGCCGGTAATACCCCTCGTGAGGCACCCCGGGCGGATTAGTGGCCTGCCCCAGCGGATCACCTGGTTCACCCGGCGACCAAGGACCTCGACCACCTGGCCCGGGTCGGCCAACGGGGACGCGGGAAGAGCGCGGTGAGGGCTCAAGGCAGCGCTGCAGACGCTGCAGGTCCAACCGAGCCAGGAACGGAGCGATCACGGCGACCGCCGCGACACCCAGCAACGAGACGGCATGACGGCTGTCCGGCTGCTCTCCCGTTACGGCCAGGCTACGTCTCGACGACGAGCTTCTCGTTCTGGAGCTCGTCGAGGATCTCGTGGGCATCGGCCGTGGCCACGTCCTCGGCCACGTCGAACTCGCCGCATATGACCGAGACGATCTCGGCGGTAGACCTCGTGCCATCGCAGAGCTCCCAGATGCGGCTGCCCACGGGATTCAGGGAGAAGTACTCGCCGCTTTCGATGTCGAGGAGCACGGCCTCACCGTCGGCGACCTGGGCAGCGACGCCTTCTCGCCGCTTCGGGAAGGCCACGGGCTTGCGGGCTCGGCCCAGGGCCGGGCCGTGGTCACCGGTAGTCATCGGCTACCCACGGGCCCGGCCCCGGACCTTGCGGCTAGGCCTTACCACCACGGGTTGTGGTCGCGCTGCCCGGAGTACTTCGTGAGCTCCCGTAGCAAACCTAGGCGCCTGAGCACTGGCTTTTGATAAGGGCGCTTGGTCATGTCTTCCTATACCCGCCTCTCATGCAAACGCATCTACAACACCAGTTGAACATCAGATCGCCTGCCAGGCCCGGCTGATACATGCGCAGGAGCAACGTTTGCCATGAGATAAGCCGCCAGGCGGCATTTACCGTAGCACCGCGGAGGTCCCGGCCGACTGGTAATAACTGGCGCCGCGAAAATGCCGGGCCGGTTACTCCGGCGTCTGGACCGGAGCCTTCGCCTTCTCGTCGGCCCGTCGGCGGCGTCCGGCTCGGGGGTGATCTTGCGGAACTGCTTGTTCATCGAGCGGAGCAGGAAGACCAGCGCGACGCCCATCGCGGCCACGATCAGGAAGGCCAGGACGCCGGGCTCCACGTCGTTGCTGGCGGCGGAGGACGCGGCGGCGGCCGCGAGGACGCCGAGGGTCACAGGCTCACACTCTCCCGGATACCGGCGAACAGGTCATCTTCGGGCAGTTCGGTATCGACAACTGACCTAGCCAGATGATAGTCCTCCGTCGGCCACGCGGCCTGCTGCACCTCCAGCGGGCAGCGGAACCAGAAGCCGGCCGGGTCGACCTGGGTGGCGTGGGCCTTCAGCGCCTCGTCCCGGGTGGCGAAGAAGTCTCCGCACGGAACCTGCGTCGTGATCTCGAGCTCATGCCAGTCCTCGCCGCGCTTGCGCGCGCGCTCCTCCCACTCCTCGAAGATCTTGGTGTACGGCGACTCCAGGCCGCGGCGGAGCATCTCCTCGTGCAGCGCGACGAACTTCGCGCCGTGGAACGAGACGAAGTAGTACAGCTTGAGCGGCTGCCAGGGCTCACCGCAATCCGGGTACGCGTCGGGGTCGCCGGCCGCCTCGAAGGCGGCCACGCTGACCTTGTGCGTCATCACGTGATCGGGGTGCGGGTAGCCGCCGTTCTCGTCGTAGGTGAGGATCACGTGCGGCCGGAACTCCCGGACCGCCCGGACCAGCGGCTCGGTTGCCTCGGCGAGCGGGGAGAGCGCGAAGCAGCCGTCCGGCAGCGGCGGCTTAGGGTCGCCCTCGGGCAGGCCCGAGTCCACGAACCCCAGGAAGCTCTGCTGCACCCCGAGGATCTCCCGGGCCCGCGCCATCTCCTCCCGCCGGATCCGGGCCATGTCGGCCTTGACCTCGGGCCGGTCCATGGCCGGATTCAGGACGTCGCCGCGTTCCCCGCCGGTCAGCGTGCACACCAGGACCTGCGCGCCCTCGCTGACGTAGCGCGCCATCGTGGCCGCGCCCTTGCTGGATTCGTCGTCCGGGTGGGCGTGCACGGCCATGAGCCGAAGCTGGCTTCGCAACAGTTGTCTCCCTCGCGTAAAACCCTCGGTGGCGAAAACACCCGTTCACCAGGCCGACATTCCCAGTCCACCGGGCGAGGTAAGCTTCGGCATTTGACTAGACGGCTCTCGTCACCGACGCTAGTTAGCCTCAGCAGATTACCCCCGAGGACCGACGATGGTCCCGCGGACATGCCCGTCCTGCGCAGTGCCAAGGAGTACCCGTGACCGAGACGCGTGATGAAACCGTCACCTGGCTGACCCAGGAGGCGTATGACCGGCTCAAGGCCGAGCTCGACTACCTCTCCGGAGAGGGGCGCATCGATATCGCGAAGAAGATCGAGGCGGCCCGGGACGAGGGCGACCTGCGTGAGAACGGCGGTTACCACGCGGCCAAGGACGAGCAGGGCCAGATCGAGGCGCGGATCATCACGCTCCAGCACATCCTCGAGAACGCCCGGGTGGGCGCCCCGGCGCGCACCGACGGCGTGGTCGGCCCGGGCATGACGGTGACCATCCGGTTCGTCAAGGACGAGGACGAGGTGACGTTCCTGCTCGCCTCGCGCGAGGAGAGCGGGTCGCCGATCGACGTCTACTCGCCCCGCTCCCCGCTCGGCGCCGCGATCATGGGCAAGAAGGTCGGCGAGAAGGCCACCTACTCACTGCCGAACGGCCGCGCCACCACCGTCGAGATCCTGGAAGCCGTCCCGT
>CAWICW010000027.1:0-132076 GCA_963834685.1 uncultured Actinomycetes bacterium
TGAATCGTATTGTTCAGGATGATGGGGGTCTCCTCGAGTTCTCACTTGGATGCCCCCGTCGGTGGCGGGGGAGATGTCGTTGTCCTCGAACCTGCCCCGGCCCTGGTCGAAGACGTACACCCCGGACAGCTTGTTGTCGTGGATACGGTTGGCGTGGACGGTCGGGTCCGCCCCGGAGGCCACTGCCACGCCATTGAGGGCGTTCGCGAAGATGTCATTGTCTTCGAACGTGCCCCGGCCCTGGTCGAAGACGATCCTCAGGATCGGTGCGCCACATCTCAAGCCGGCTGTTACCAGACGATGACACCGGGTCGGTGAGTACCCGGTGCGGCAGCCGAAGGCGCGTGACCTGGAACATGTACATGTCGGCGTCGAAGAACTCGCTCTTGCCCTGCGACGCCCGGAGATAATCCTCGATCGCCTGGCCGGCGACCGTCGGCCGCCCGAGTTCGTCGAGAAGCGCTAGTTGCCCGGTCGACGGAGCAGCGTTGGCATCCCGTAGCAGGAGGTCAAAGAGCGCCAGATGCTCGGCCTTCATCCGCAGCGACACATCACGGCGGCCCGATGCCTGATTGACTCGTTGTGCCAGTTCTCTGGCGTATCCGGGAGGTACCTGAGTGACCACTACCGCGCGTTCCTTGAAAATCTTCTGGAACTGCGCCTTGTCCATGGTCATTTCCTCCATGGCTGTCTCCCTGATCTGGTCCCGTGCCTAGGGCACGCGTCCGAGCCCACCATCTTCTCGGGTACTAGGCAAGCTGGCGAGAGGTCCGTCGGCTGGCACGTCAGCCGGTTCTACCACTCATCGTCATTGCCTCATTGTCCGGTCCGTCATCAGTCACCTGCTTACCTACCCGCTGCCCGCTTCGCTTACTGTTTCCTGTTAGGCATCGAACTGCGAGGACATCCCCAGTGGAGCACGTGCAGGCTCGCTACCGCCACTTGCGAATGAAGTTATTCGAAACTCCGAGCCGCTGGCCCCTAACCTGCGGTGACGCGAGCCATACGGGCACTGCTCACCGACGAGCCCGGGTGAGGAACCGGGTCAGACGTATTAGCTGGCCCGGGCCACGGTCAGGGCCGCTTGATTGTGACGGGCCTGGCCGGACGCCGGGTCCCACTGCTGATGGCTGCGGCCCATCAGCGGGGAGGAGATCATGAAATCCGCGGTTGCCCGGTTGCAGGCAACCGGGATATTGCAGACAACCGCGACCCGGAGCAGGGCCTTGACGTCCGGGTCATGCGGATGTGGCTCCAGCGGATCCCACAGGAACACCAGCAGGTCGATCGCGCCCTCGGCGATGCGGGCGCCGATTTGCTGGTCGCCGCCGTACGGGCCGCTGCGGAAGCAGGTGACCGGTAGCCCGAGCTCCTCCTGCAGGAGGTGACCGGTCGTGGCCGTAGCGAACAGCTCGTGACCGGCCAGCAGATCCAGGTTGTACTCGGCCCACTCGAGCATGTCCTGCTTCTTGTTGTCGTGCGCGATCAGGGCAATCCGCCGCCCTGCGGGCGCCGGCGCGTGGTCGGGCATGCAGATCCTCTCGAAGGTTCGTTGTCGGGCTCGGTGTCCAGCTGGCTCCGAACGCCGCCTGACCAGATGTCATGTCGGCCGGGTGGTCTTTCACTGCCTAGTCTGGCTGCTCTCGAGCCATGCGTCCAATGACTAGGATTCAGGCGAGGCATGACGCAGGGTCATGGATGTGGAGAGGCTAGAGCCGGCGTTTGCGTCGCGAGGTCAGGACTCCTTGACGGCGCTGGAGTCGAGGGCCTCGGCGTGGGGCGGCTCGCGGCGGGCGATGAGGTGGACGGCACGTTGGTGTGAGCAAGCTCGTCGACCAGGGCGACCTCGCGCTGTCTTCGGAGCACCGCGTCGAGGTCCATCTCCTCCAGGCGCCTTCCCCGGTATTCGACCGCCTTGCGGGGGATGACCTCCAGGCCGTTGATCAGCTCCTCGGTGTGCGGTCGCCCGTAACTCTCGACAAGCCCGGCGACGACGTTGGTGCCCCGCCCGCGCCGGCGTTGGCCCTCGGAGAGCATGGCGTAGGTCTTGCCGACGCCTGGGGCCGCGCCCAAGTAGATGCGGAAGGGGCCTACCTCTTCGACCTCGCCGGTGGCGTCTGTGTCCGCCGGCGCGACGTCGCTCACGCCTTCGCCAGTCCCCTCGGAGCCGTTGTCCCTCATCTGCTCGGTGATCTCGGCGGCCTTCCTCTACACGGATTGCCCCTAGTCAGGGTCGGCCGGCTCGATGCGGTAAGCGGGTTCCAGATCACCAGCCGGCCGCTTTCCATTCTGGCAGCGCCTTCGACGGCATAGCCCGTGGGCGCCCGGGCTATACCACCGCGCGTCTGCGAGTGGATTTTGGTGCTGGCGCGTGTCGTTTCCAGCGGATAGCGTCTGGTTTGGCACCGCCGCCAGGCAGTCCTGCTCGAACAGGGCACAACCTGGTCAGGTCGCCCGTGGCCTTGGCGGGCTACCCGGTGGCCTGGGGCTGCACTCTGAGAACCCTGTCCGAATGGATCCACCGATGACCAGCGGCGCCCCGCCCGGCCTAGAGGGCCGCACGGATCTGATCGCCCAGGCTTCTGCACATGACGTGATGCCGCCGCCTGCGGGCCGGGGCAAGCTGCGTACCTACCTCGGGATCGCCCCCGGAGTGGGGAAGACCTACGCGATGCTGCGGGACGCACGCGCCCGCCGACGCTCCGGCACCGACACCGTCGTCGCCTATCTGGAGCGTCACGCGCGGCCGGCGACCGCTGCTCAGCTCGCCGATCTCGAGGTCCTTCCCGCGCGTATGGTCACCCATCAGGGCGCGAGGCTTCCAGAGCTGGACGTCGCGGCGGTTCTAGACCGGCGCCCGGAGCTGGCTGTGGTGGACGAGCTGGCCCACGCGAACTTCCCCGGTGAGCGGCACGTCAGACGCTGGCAGGACGTCAGCGAGCTGCTGGCGAACGGCATCGACGTCTATACGACCCTCAACGTGGCCAATATCGAATCGATGGGCGAGGTCGTCTCGCGGATCACCGGCGTACGCCGGGCCGAGCCGGTGCCTGACGCGTTCGTGCGGACCGGCGAGATCATGCTGGTCGACCTTGCGCCCGCGGCGCTGCGGCACCGGCTGGCCCAGGGCCTCGTCGTCCCCGCTGAGCGGGTAGATGCAGCATTGTCGAGCTATTTCCGTTTCGCGAACCTCGCCGCTCTGCGTGAGCTCGCGCAGCTGTGGCTCGATGACTCTGTTCCCGATCCAGTCACGGCGTTCCTGGCCGCCCGCGGCATCAGCGGGCCGGTGAAGGCCTCGGTGATCGTGGTCGGCCTGGAAGGATCGCCCGCCGACGAATGGCTCATCCGTTACGCGGCCCATCTCGCCCGGTTGTCCGATGCCAGGCTCCAAGGGGTGCACGTCCGGGCGATCGACAACCTCGACCGGCCACCGAAGGCCCGGCTGGAGGAGGACCGCCGGCTACTCGGCGAACTAGGTGGGACTTTGCGCGAGATCAGGGCCGACGACCCTGCTTCCGGGCTGATCCGGGCCGCCCGCAAGGCCGGAGCCTGCCAGCTCGTGATCGGGTCACGCCGTCGCTCCCGCTGGTCGCGTCTGCTGAACGGGTCTACGGTGGCGGACCAGGTGCTCCGCGCGGCTGGCGACCTGCCCGTCCAGATCGTGAACGTCGGGCGGCCGGACAAGACTAGCGATGAGTGGCGCCGCCCAGGACATGACGCCAAGCAACACCGCACAGCCTGAAGCCGCCGGGATCGGATGCATACGGACGGCCGAAGCCTCTAATGCGCGTCTGCACCCTGGTCAGCGGCCTCCTGACCTACGGGGTCCCCGGGACGGAGCCGTCCGCCTCGGATGCCCTCACCTCGACCAGGCCAGGACGCCCGGCGGCAGTCTCTTCGGACGGCCCGGCGGCAGGCGTCTTGCGCAGGGCAATGACGTGGACGTCGATGCCAAGCGCACCCGCCTCCCTGATAACCCGGGTCACGTTCGAGCCGCCGCCAGTGAGCTGCTGCCACCGGCTGCGCTGGCTGGACCCAATCACGATCTGGGTGATCTGATGCTGCTGCGCGAAGGCGGCGATGGCCCGGGCGGGATCATCGCCCTGTACCTCGTGCCAGCGGGCACCGACATCGGCTGCCAGCTCGTGCAGCTTCTCGATGGACCGGCGATCGTCCGGGCGGGTTGCATCGCTGCTGGCCACGTGGAGGACGTCGAGTTCTCCCTTGAGCCTGGTGGCCATCCGGGCCGCCCGCCGTAGCAGGCCATCGGTCCCGGGAATCCCGGTGACGGCCACCATGACGCGCTCGCAGGTCTCCCACACGACCTTGGAGTCGTGCCGCCGCAGGTACTCCAGCAGGTCCTCATCGGTCTCGTCAGCCAGGAACCGCAGCGCGAGCTCCCGCAGGGCGGTCAGGTTGTCGATGCGGAAGAAGTTGGACAGGGCCAGCGAGACCCTTTCCTTCGGATAGATGTTGCCGTGAAGCATGCGGCGTCGGAGCTGCTCGGGCGACGAGTCCACCAGCTCGATCTGATCCGCCTTGCGCACGACCCAATCCGGGACACGTTCACGGACCCGCGCCCCCGTCATGTGCTCGACCTCGTCGGCGATGCTCTCCAGGTGCTGGATGTTGACGGTCGTGATGACGTCGATCCCCGCGGCGAGGATTTCCAGGACATCCTGCCACCGCTTGCTGTTCCTGCCCGATCCCGGCACGTTCGTATGGGCAAGCTCGTCGACCAGGACGACCTGCGGCCGCCTGCTCAATACCGCGTCGAGGTCCATTTCCTCCAGACGGCTTCCCCGGTAGTCCACCTTCTTGCGGGGCACGACCTCCAGCCCGTCGATCATCTCCTCGGTCCGCTGCCGTCCGTGACACTCGACGAATCCGATGACGACATCGGTACCCCGGCCCAGCCGCCGGTGGCCCTCGCTGAGCATGGCGTAGGTCTTGCCGACGCCCGCGGCCGCGCCCAGGTAAATCCGGAAGTGCCCGGCTGGCTCTACCGCACCGCTCGCATCCGCGTCCGCCGCTTCGCGTGCCGCCGCCTGATCGCTCACGTGTTCCAGTCTGGCAGCAGATAGCCGGCGCTGCCAGCAGGAAGTCGCTTAGAGTCAGGGCCTGAGCGCATGGAGATTGTTAGGAACCCGGGTATCGCGGCGCGCCAGATATAGCGTTCGTAGCCGCCACGACATCTGATCGAGGAACTGGTGGGTTCATGACTGTCGCCGAGGGCATCCTCCTGGCCGTCTCCATCGCGGTCTTCGTCTACCTGGGCATCGCGATGTTCATGCCCGAGCGGTTCTAGCGGGGGGGCGTGGCTGACGTCATCCTCGTCGCCGTCATCGTGGCGTTCTTCGTGGCGGGCGCCCTTCTGGTCCGTGTCCTGGAGCGCATGATCGTCCACGCTGGCCTGGTGACCGCAGCGCCGTGACGTCCGAAGCGGCAACTCATACGCCAACTGCGTGACCTTCGGCCGGGTGGCCGGCGCGTCGGCGGCGCGCCTCGCCATGGCCACGCCCTGACCGGCCTTTGCCAACAGGAGGAGATGTGGAGCACCTGCAGGGCCGATTAGCGGTGGTCACTGGTGCGGCCAGCGGTCGGTGGGGAGAGCAGCGCTGCTGGCTCTTACTCCTGCGCCGGGGCTACGATCCGGGATGGGAGGGAAGATGGCTAGCAGGCGCCGTCGGCTCGACCCTGTGGGGCCGTTTGGCAATCCGGACGGGTCACGAGCCGACATCGAGGATCTGATCAGCGAGTTCGTCGACTTCGGCGGCGATCCGGCCTATGGTCACCTCGCGACCCGGGCCAACGACTCCATGGTGCGGGTCATCGTGGGCAAGCTCGGGGCCGGCAA
This sequence comes from uncultured Actinomycetes bacterium, assembly GCA_963834685.1. Classification (GTDB taxonomy): domain Bacteria; phylum Actinomycetota; class Actinomycetes; order Streptosporangiales; family Streptosporangiaceae; genus Palsa-504. The sequence continues at coordinate 5,858 of CAWICW010000027.1, forward strand.
GACGGTCTACCTGCGGCGTCTTCAGGATTTCCAGGCCCATCAGGACTCCGTCTACGCTGATGTGCCGCAGCAGAGCTTGCCGAAGACCGAAGTCGTGGTCAAGGCGTGCCAGTGGTTCTCGGACCAGGTCCTGGTCGAGAAGTGGATGCAGATCTGGGATCGCGCGATCATGCGGTCGCTGACCTCGCACATACTGAGCCGTCCGGAGTTGCGTCAGCAGTTGCGCGACGAGCAGATCGACGAGATCGAGCGGTCGTATGCGCGGCTGCTCGATGACTTCCGCCGGCCCCGGACGATCTACAGCCAGGTCCGCGACGTCATCAACCAGCGGCAGACCGCCCATCAGCTGTCGGCGTACCTGGATGATCCGCTCTGGGACGACCTGGAGGATCTGCTGGGCGAGGTGGTCGGCCGGTGCAAGCCGATCTATTTCTACCTCGACGCGCTGGACGAGGAGTTCAGCCATGCCCCGATGTACTGGCTGAAGTGCCAGGAGGGGTTGTTCTACCAGGTCATGCGGCTGCTCCGCGACCACAGGCTGGGCGGCCGCCTGCATATCGTGGTCTGCATCCGGGACATCGTCATGTCGTCGGTGTACCGGTCCGAGCATGCGCCGCGGTACTACAACGAACCGCATATACGCGTCCTGACCTGGGACCGGAGCTCGCTGCTCTACCTGCTCCAGCGCAAGCTGGCCCGGCTGCCGCCGTCGCTGCTGATGCGGCGCGCCGCCACCGGCCCGCCCACGATCGGCGACTGGCTCGGGGTCAACGGCCGCTGGCCGGGACCCGATGGCGACGGGCCGATCGGAGACTACCTGCTCAGCCACACCAGGCTGATCCCGCGCGACATCATCTCGCTCGGCAATGACCTGAACGAGGAGGTCCTGCGGACCAAGCAGGCGGGCCGCGACGGCCTGCCGCCGGCCGCTCTGCAGCGGGTGGTGCAACGCTGCGCCAAGCGGTTCGGGGACTCCCAGCTCGCCCAGTGCGCCAACCAGATCTCCTCGGACCTGATGCCGAAGAACGCCGCCCTGCACGACTACTCCGAATTGTTCACCAGCACCCAGGCCTACATCGCCGGCGTGCAGGAAGAGGTTCGCTCCTTCGTCCGGCTGATCGGCGCCGACCGGTTCTCGCGGGCGGATCTGGTGGCCCTGCAGGAGGTGGCGGATCTGCACTTCGAGCAGGCGACCGACCTCGCGTCGGTCCTGTGGCAGAACGGCCTGCTCGGGTACGTCGATGAGTCCGGGCGGCGCCGGTTCTACTCGATGGGCGACGTCGAGGAGTTTCACTTCCCGCCCGACGTCGGCACGTACGTACTGCACCCGTGCCTGGTGTACACCGTCGGGGGGATCCGGCATGTCCCGGCGGACTCCGGCGGAGCCGGAGATGCGCGCCGCACCACGCCGTTCACCTCTGCCGAGCGCGTCGATGTTCCCGGCACCCCGGCCGTGGCACCGTCCTGGAGCGGCAGTCGGGCGCTCCCGGAACCTGACCCGGCCGAGGTGGGATCCTTGGCTGAGGGCAAGGCCGCGGACTACGCGGTCGGCGACGTCATCGAGGGCCGCTTCGAGATCCTGGGCGTACTCGGGCAGGGCAGCTTCTCGAAGGTCTATCGCGTGCGCGATGACGTGGAGGGCGAGGAGCGAGCGCTCAAGCTCTTCAAGACCGCCGCCGGGTCTGAGGCGGTGCGGCGCGAGATCGGCGCCCTGCGCAGGATCCATCACCCCCACGTGGTGCAGGTCTACTGGGCCGGCCAGACCAAGGCCGGCGACTGGTATCTCATCACCGAGTTCATTGACGGAGAGTCACTCAGTGAGTTCGTCAGCGGAAACAGGCACCTCCGCGACCGGGAAGCAGTCGATGTCGCCCTCGACCTTCTCGACGCGCTCGTCGCATTTCATCCTGATTCGGCGCGCCTGCGGCAGCTGGACGACCAGCGCCGCGACAGGGACCTGCCGGCAGCCGAGTCGCGCGAGTGGCTGGAACTGCAGGACAAGGGGCTGGTGCACCGCGATATCAAGCCGCTCAACGTGATGCTCACTCGCACCGGAGCGAAACTGCTCGACTTCAACATCGCCTCCCGGGTCGGCGACCCGGTGCGTACGCACTCAGGCACGCCCCCGTATCAGCCACCCGACGCCGGCCTGGATCGCTGGGACGTCTCCACTGACCTGTTCGCCGTCGGCGTGCTGCTCTATCAGCTCCTCTGCAACGGTCACCACCCGTTCCCCAACGCCATGCCCATGACTGGCGAACCGGTGATCGACCCGAGAACGATCCGCCTTGACCTCAACCCTGACCTGGCCGCGTTCCTGATCAAGGCATGCGCCCCAGCCAGCGCTGATCGCTTCTCCACAGCTGCTGACATGCGGCTCGCCTTGCGTAACATCCGCGCTGACCTTTGACCTGCCGGTTCTACAGAAGATGTATCAAGGTTACCTGGAGGTAACTTTCGGGCGAAGGTCAGGGTCATCGTAGATTATCGGACTGGCTACCTCCGGTGCCACGCCCTCTGGGCTGTACCCGGGAATGCGCCCGAGAGCGCCCCGCCGGGATCCCCTATCCCCGACCCGGCGGGGCGCCTCGCCAAGCCGCGGGGCAACGCACCCCAGGCCGGTGCCTCACCCGGAGAAACGAGCACCCCATGACGATCGCTGCCTGTTGGCCCTCATCGGGTCCGCCGACGGGAAGATCAACGATGAGCAGTTCCGGACCTGGGTTGTGGCCCAGGCGGTCCGTAACGCGATGCAGGCGTTCCACGGCGATTGGGCGTTCGACCCCGACCACCCCGGCAGCGCCGAGGGATCCGGACGTCAACCGCTGACCGCGACCGGCGGACCCGGCCAGCCACACTGACATGACAGCCCGCCGGTCGTGGACCGGCCCGCGAGCTGGAAGGGGCGTCGCTCATCGCGGTGCGGCGGTCAGGCGGCGGCCATGCTGCAGCACGGAGATCATCGCCAGCGTCGACTCTGCGCCCTGGTTACGGCTGCGAGAGGTGGGGCCGAGACCGTCGCCGCAGCCGCCGGTTCGCTCGTCGAACAGCGGAATCTTGGCGTCGTTATCACCGAGGAACCACGCCACGCTCATTTTCACGCCCGCGAGCCAGTTGCTGTCGCCGGTGACCGTCGCCGCGCGCATGCATGCGTCCGCCAGCGCGGCCACCTCGATCGGCTGCTGATCGAAAGCGGGGCGGACCTCGCCAGGACTCCAGCCCCCGACCGGTACCACCGACAGGTGACCGTTCCGGGTCTCGGTGATCAGCAGCCACTCCAGCATGCGCAGGCCGTTCCGCAGGACGAGGCCGTCACCGAGTTTGTCGCCGGCCACGATGACAGCCTCGGCGATAGCCGCGTTCGCATAGCTGAGCCTGGGCGCCGGCCATGGCCATGCCGTGGATGCGGGCGGCTCACCGATGACATCGTTCGCTCTGCTCAGCAGCGCGAGCGCGCCGGAATGGTCGGGCCATCTCTCGAGTATTTCGGCGGCGCCGAGGGCCGCGAACGCCATGGCGTGCGGCCATGGCGAAGAGACTCCTGCGCTGCGTTCGAATCGGGCCAATGAGTCCTCGCAGATGTCCCTGGTGGGACCCTGTGCGGCAGCGGTGCCGAAGGCCCAGAGGGACCGGCCCCAGCAGTCCCGCGTCCCTGGCTGGTCACGCCAGTGGCGATCGTAGCCGAGGCGGTTTCGGAACCTTCCGTCTGGCGCTTGCGCTTGCGCGAGGAAGTAAAGGTAGCGCCGCCCAAGGGCAATGAGTTCCTGGGACGGCGACGGCTCTCGGCATACCACCACCACGCCGCGGGCAGCGTCATTGGCGCAGTAGCCGTGCTCGTGCCTGGGTACGATCCCCTCGGCGCGCTCGACCACGCCGACCTGATCGGTCAGCCGCTGCAAGTGCCGGAACGGCGCATCCGGGTATTTCATACCACGGCTCCGGCCGGTGTCCTGACGGGCACCGAGGCGAGTCCAGAGGCCCGTAGCTGCCGATCGGAATGACCCGATGAGATTCTCATGACACACCGGAGGCTGGCTCGAATGGCCTCGCGTGCCCGCCGACGTCCCGAGCAGTGGCTGAGCGTCCTCCGCGGCCTCGCGTAGGGAACGCACAGTCAGGATAACCGAGAACTTTCCTGAGCCCGGTCAGCGGCGCGACGATGAACCCCGAAGGCAGGTGAGCGTGGGCGCCGCGCACTGCATTCCGGCCGCTCCAGGGTTATCCAGCCGAACGACCCGTGATGAAAGACCTGGTCATAGCGGACGCCATGACTCGGCTCGCACCATTGCGGAGGTTCGTCGACGACAGGCGCTACGTCCGCGGGGCCGCCTGGCGCCGGCCTGGAGTACGGCTGGCGTGGCCGCTGTCGTGTTGGCCGGGGCCGGGAGGCCGAATCTTGATCCTCGGGAATGGTGCGTGCCGGGTCGGCGGGGGTCATACTGGTAGTGATGAAGCCTGCCCACGGCGCGACCAGGCGCTTCCTACCCGGTAGCCCGTTCAATGACATGCCCGCTTATCCCCCTGTTGAACAGTTCGACGTGCAGGATCAGGTGACGCACGATAGCTATGGCCTCGGCCGGGTCCTGGTGGTCGAGAATGACGACGCCGTGGTTGTCGCGTTCGGCTCGCGTAACGTACGGATCATGTGGCCTTACGCCAAGCTGACCAAGCTGTGAGCCACCGTTCCGGTGCCGACGGGGTCTGGGCGGCCGGCTCTGCTGCGACCGTCATAGGACGGCTCCGCGTGTAGCACCCAAGGGTTGAACCTCTGTCAGGCGTTTGCCGCCGATCGGTTTCAGGTCGCGATCGTGTCGCTGCCGACCAGGAGGGCCAGGACCTCGCCGATGGTACGTTCCCGTCCGTCTGGTTCTGGTAGCGGTAGGTGCGCCTGAATGTGGTAGCGGTTGCGGCGGCCCTCCTTCTCCTTGGCCACGTAGCCTGCCTCGACCAGATCGGTGATGATGCCAAAGGCGCTGCGCTCCGTGATCTCCAGGCTGGCCGCGATGTCTCGCAGGCGGACCCCTGGGTCATGAGCGACGCACAGCAGGACTCGAGCGTGATGGGTCAGGAAGGTCCAGTTCGCCACACTGACAAAGTACCAATTCCGGAAAAAACTTGCTAGTTTTCTGGTTCAGGTATAGCGTCGGGCCAGGACGATAGCTACGGCCCCAGGCCGTGGCCTAGGGCGGCTTACGCCCGCCTTGCTGGGCCTCGGTTAGCGTCTGCGCCCGCCCATCCTCCGTCGCAGCGTTCCGGTCGGCCGCTGAGCCAGCGGTCGCCGAGGGCGCTGCGGCGGTCCCTGCTTACCAAGGGAAGCCATCATGCCTGAGTCAGCCCCGCCCAATCCGGATCCAGGCCCTGACACCATGCGGCCGCGCACGTCCCCTAACGGGACCGTGCCGTCCACGCCAGCGGTCCCGCCAGAGCCACCTGTCCCGCCCCTGCCGTCGGAGGTCACTACTTGATGAGGGGGTCGCGGGGGAGGCCGAGTATCCGTTCAGCTATCTGGTTCCGCTTGATCTCTGATGTGCCGCCCGCGATCGACATGGCCCGGTTCATCAGTACTAGCGTTGCTGCCATCGCGCCGTTACCTTCCAGGAACGCCGCGTCCGGCCCCGCGAGTTCCGCCATGATCGCAGCCGTCTCATGGCCGATCTCGGACAGCAGCAGCTTGGTGATGTTGCCCTCCGGCCCCGGGCCGTGTCCATCACCGGCGCCGGCCACCGCACGGTAGGCGCTTCGCTGATTCAGCACGCCCATCACGTGCGTACGGGCTATATGCCTGCCCACCCGTCCGGCCCCGCCGGCCAGTCGCTCCGGGTGCGCGTCGAGCGGCGCGATGAACGCCCTGGCGGGCATGGTCCGGCCACCGTCGCCGCCGCCGATGCTGACGCTCTCGTTGCCGAGCGTCGCACGCGCCACGGTCCACCCGCCATCCACCGGCCCGACCACGTCTGAGTCGGGTACGAACACGTCGTCAAAGAAGACCTCGTTGAAGTCGGAGTCCCCGTTTGGCATCTTCAGCGGACGTACCGTGATGCCGGGCGCGTGCATGTCGATCGCCATCATGGTGATGCCTTTGTGCTTGGGCACGTCAGGGTTCGTCCGCACCGTGGCCAGGCCGAAATCGGCCAGGTGCGCGCCGCTGGTCCAGACCTTCTGGCCGTTGATCCGCCAGCCCCCACCCACCTCCCCGACCCTCTCCACTCTGGTCGCCCTGGTCCTGATGCCGGCCGCGTCGGACCCCGCGCCTGGCTCGCTGAACAGCTGGCACCAGATCACGTCCTGGCTGAGCGCCGGGCGGACCCAGCGCGCTACCTGGTCCGGGCTGGCGTGCTGGATCAGGGTCAGGACTATCCAGCTGGTGATGCCGAGGCTCGGCCGCTTGATCCCAGCCGCGGTGAATTCCTGCTCGATCACCAGCTGCTCGATGGCGGTCGCGTCCTGGCCCCACGGCTTCGGCCAGTGCGGCATCGCGTAGCCGGTGTCGATCAACGCCTGCTTCCTGTCCTCGCCCGCCAGGTTTCGCAGCCGGGTCACGTCGGGCCCGATCGCCGACCGGACCGGCTCCGCCTCGGGGGGCAGTTCGATCGCGGCCGCCCTGCGCACGCCCCGGCGGACCAGGCCGGTAACCTCGATCGCCGCCTGCTCGGTGTCCAGCACCGCAGCGATCGCCGCGGCCCGCCGCAGGTACAGGTGAGCGTCGTGCTCCAAGGTGAACCCGATCCCGCCGTGTACCTGGATGTTGAGGTTAGCGTTGCCGACCGCGGCCGGCACGGCCAGGACGGCCGCGATGGCCGCCGCGTAGCTGAACTGGTCGCCGCCGATCTCGGCCCGCCCGGCATCCCAGGTAGCGGCCGTCGCCAGCTCGGCCGCCACTAGCATGTTCGCGCAATGGTGCTTGACCGCCTGGAAAGTCGCGATCGGCCGGCCGAACTGCTGGCGAACCTTCGCATACTCAGCCGCCTGCTGCGTGGTCTCAGCCGCGACGCCGACCGCCTCCGCGGCGAGCACCGCCCGGGCCATGTCGGTCAAGAGCCCGCGCGCGCCCGGCAGCACCGTCGCCGTCGCCGCGTCGAGCCTGACCCTGGCCGCACGCCGGCTCTGGTCCAGATTGGCGGGCACCTCGGCCTGGACGCCACCGGCCGACTTCTCGACTACCAATACGTCGTCACCGGCCGGGACCAGCAGCACGTCTGCCAGGTGACCGCTGATCACCACGCCGACCTTCCCGGTCGCGGCACCGCCGGCGCAGGTCACCTCGCCGCCCAGTGCGGGCGCGCCGATCATGCTGCCGTCAGCTAGCCCTGGCAGCAGCCGCTTCTGCAGCTCATCGGGTCCGGCAGCGGCCAGCACGGCGCTGGTGATCACGGTCGGGACGAACGGCCCCGGCGCGAGGTACCGGCCCATCTGCTCGGTCACGACCAGCGTTTCGGGCAGCCCGAAGCCCGAGCCACCGAGTTCTTCTGAAACATGCAGCCCGAGCAGGCCAAGGCCGCCTAGCTCGGTCCAGAAGGCCGGTAGCGCGTCCACCTCCGCCTTGAGCAGGCTACGAGCCGCCGCGCGGGACTGATGGTTGGTCAGGAAGTCGGCGACGCTCTGTGCGAGGGCCCGGTGCTCTTCGGAGATGGAGATCGACATGGAGAGATACTTCCCGTTTATCCGGGACCGACGCGGGCCGCGATCTGGTCGAGCAGGGCGAACGCGTCGGCCGACGCGTCCAGGTCGTGCTCACCGCTACCGACTACCGCGCGCAGCCGGTCGGAGGAGACCACCTCGTGCGGGCGGTAACGCTCCGCGGCCCAGGCCGACTTCGCCGATCCGGACGGCCCGACCAGCACGACGAGCGCAGGATCCGGCAGCGGCACCACGACCGGTCAGTCGGCCATCTCGGCTGGGCGCAGCGCCCGGCCGATGTACGACCCGGCCTGCGGCTGCCAGATCTGCCAGAGCACCGCGAGCTGCCCGACCGGATCGTCGTGCCAGTCGACCCTGAGGTCGGTAACCGGCCATGGCACGCCCTCGGCCATGACCATCCCGGCCGACCGCACCGGGGAGACCTCGCCGCCCGCGGCCAGGCCGGCTTGAAGGGCGGCGATGAGCCGGTCCCCGAGGCTGTCGCCGGCCCGGTCCTGGAACGCCGCGAGCATCGCCCCCGGGACGACTCGATCGGCCAGCAGGTTGCCCGCCGCGGCTACTCCCGCGCCGCGGATGTCCGTCGCCTCACCCAGGGCCAGCTCGCCGGAGTAGCTGGCCGAGCCGCCGCCGGCGTCGACCGCCGCCAACTGCCGGTACGCGATGTCGGTCGCACGGCCGACCACCGCCGCGAGCGCGTCGCTCGCGGCCAGGCCGCCTGCCATCGCCTCGAGCAGCGCCTCGCGCAGCCGCGGATCGGTCGTGCTCTGGCTGCATACCGCGCCCACGCCCGCCCGGACCGCCACGCACCGCGCCGCTACCGCCATGCTGGCGGAGGCGATGACGGCGCCGACCGCGCCGGTACGTTCACAACGGCCCGCCAGCGAGAACGTCATGGCTTGACCGCCACCACGGTGACCTCGACCAGCCATTCCGGCCGGGCCAGCGCGGACACCACCAGGCCGGTGAACACCGGGTAGACACCTTTGAGCCGCAGTCCGAGCACGCGGTACACCGGCTCACGGTGCCGGATGTCGGTGAGGTAGACGGTGCAGCTCACCACGTGCTCGACGGACGCGCCTGCCTCCGCGAGCAGCGTCTCGACGTTCGTCATGACCTGCTCGGCCTGGGCGGCGGGGTTCCCGATGTGGACGCTCTCGCCGGTGTCCAGGTCCTGCGGCACCTGACCGCGCAGGTAGACCGTGTTGGCTGCCACCACCGCCTGGCACAGGTCGTTATCGAGCCGCTGTTCCGGATAGCTGTCAGCGGTGTTGAACGGCCGGATCCGCCGGTGGCCGCCGACGATGATCGGGTCCCTCATGCTGTTTCTTTCGCTCATTTGCGCACCGCGTCCGCGACTTCGGAGTACCTGGCGACCACGTCGAGCGGCCCGTTGAAGTCGTAGTTGTTGTAGACGGCCAGCAGGTGCGAGAACGGCGGCGACTGCGCGAAGAGCTGGAACGTCAGCCGGTGCCCGGCGTAGTCGGAATTGAGCAGGTCACGGGCCAGCGCGAAGAGCTTGCGCCGTTCCTCCGCGGGGATCTCCCCGATCGTGAAGTATTTCTGCAGCCAGTCGCCGCCGCCCGGGGCGTCGAACATGGCCTTGCTCGGCATCAGGCTGACCTGGCAGCCGCACAGGTCACGGACCAGGTGCATGACCGCCGGCAGCTGGGTGGACGCGAAGACGCGGCCCGCGTACATCATCGGCTGGTTGGGCATCAGCAGCCCGCCCGGGCTGGGCTCGGCCAGCTCGACCGCCGCGGTCAGGTGCGCGTTGATGCCCTCGCGGTAGCACGCGATCTGCGCGATCTTCTCCCGCACGGCCTGGTGCATGGTGACCCCGGTCGACCTGGCGCTGGCGTAAGCGACGCCGAGGAGGAAGTCCGCGAAGCGGGCGTAGCGCTGCACGTACGGGAAGATGCTGTACCGGTGCAGGGTCGCGCGGATGAACGCGGCCGCCTTGGTGTGCCGGTAGAAGAAGACGTTCTCCCAGGGGATTTCCACGTCGTCGAATACGATCATCGTGTCGATCTCGTCGTACCGGCTGGTCAGCGGATAGTCATCGGGGGAGTGCTGGGCGGCGAACGGGGACCGGCAGATGTGCTTGATGCCGGGCGCGCCCATGTCGGCGAGGAAGCCGACCGCGTAGTCGCTGAGGACCTCGTTGTTCCACTCACCGATGGTCGGTTTCACGAACGCCTGGTTGGCGTAGGCCGCGGCGGTCTCGAACTTGGCGCCGCGCACCACGATGCCGTTGTCGGTCTCGCCGACCACGTGCAGCAGGACGTCGGGGTCCTGATCTTGCGGCCGCAGGGAACGGTTGCCCTTCGGGTCGGTGTTGGCCGAGACGTGGAACGGGTCGAGCAGCTGCGCGCGCCGGACGTGACGGGTGATGTTCGCGGAGAACGCCGGGTCGATCTCGTTCAGCACGTCCTGCCCGTCGAACAGCGACCACATCTCGCCGACCGTCTCGTCGCCCACGCGGGTGACCACTCCGCCTGCGTCGTCGAGGATGGCGTCGACCGACGCCCGCTTGGCCCGCCAGTCCTCGCGGGTGCGCGGCGGGCGCGAGGTGGTAGCGCAGCGCTCGGCGCTCTGATCATCGACGTAGGTCAGCAGGTCCTCGGTGCCGGCCTCGCGGGCCAGATCGTAAATCCGCGCGCGCACGTTCACCACTGGCGCGAAGGCCGGATGCGCCGGGACGTCCTGGACCTGTTCACCGTCGATCCACACCTCCCGGCCGTCGCGGAGCGACTCGATGTAGTCCTTGCCGGTTCGCAGCACTTTCGTTCCTCGGCTTTCGATGGGTCGGGTCAGTCCCGAGCGGTGCTCGGGGTGAGTTGCAGTAGTTCCGCCAGGACGGCGCGCAATTGCTCGGCGCCGGTGATGATGGAGTCGGCGCGGATCCGTTCGGTCGGGGCATGCATGTCCTTGCCCTCGCAGCAGCCGAGGGCGACCGCTGGTATGCCGATGGCGAGCGCGGCGTTCGCGTCGGTCGAGCCGTCCGCGGTGGTCACCGGCAGGCCGATCGAAGAGCGGACGCGCAGGATCGCGGCAACCAGCGGGTGCGTGCGGGGTACGGAGCCGGCGGCTGGCGATCGAGGCGTTCCACCGAGAGCCGCAGGCCCGGGATGACGCTCAGCTCGGCCAGTCCGGCTTGCTGCCGGTCGAGCGCCGCCTGATCGGTCGCGCGCCACTCGACGGTCGCGCTGGCCCGGCCGGCGATCGCGTTGACTCCGGTTCCCCCGTCGACCAGGCCGACGTTGACTGGCAGTTGCGCAGGAGCCGACGCGATCATTCCGTGCAGCAGCCGCACGAGCTCGTGGACGGCGCTGGGCCGGCCGCGGTCCCACCACGAGTGCCCGCCCGGTCCGGTCACCGTGAGCCGCACCCGCAGCGAGCCGACGGCGTCGGTGAAGACGCGGTCAGAACCGTGACCTTCCAGGGCCAGTACCGCCTCGGGTGCCAGCTCACGGCAGGCGTGCCGAGCGCCGCGCAGCCCGCCGAGCCCCTCCTCGCCGACGGTGAAGACGACGGCCGCCGGCAGCGGGCCCGGCTGCGCGAGGGCCCGTTCGGCGACGGCCACGGTGGTCGCGACGGCGATCGCGTTGTCCCCGATCCCCGGGCCGCATAGCCAGCCGTCGCGCTGCGTGACGCCCCGCGCCGTGGCCTCGTCGAAGACGTCATCGACGTGAACGAGTACGGCCAGGCGGTACGGCGGCGGACCGAACGTCCACACCAAGTTGCCGACGGCATCGACGTACCGGCTCCCGGGTGCCTGCCTAAGGCGCCGCTGCAGCCAGTCGATGCGCACGTGCTCGTGGCCGGTCCCGCCGTGCAGTTCGGCCAGTGCCACTGCATCCGCGGCGATCGCCGCCGGGTCGAACGCCACCTCTCGCATGTCACCTGGCCTACAGAACTCGCGCCAACCAGGGCAGCGTACCATCTCATTGGACTATTGGTATAGTTCACTAGCATGGCAAATGATGCTTCGGAACGGGCGTTCGCTGACGTGGGAGAGGTCATCGCGGCGAACCTGCACCGCCTCCGCACCGCGCGCCGGATGTCGCTGGCCACCCTTGCGGCCCGCGCGGATGTCGCGAAAGCCACGCTGGCCAACCTGGAGCAGGGCCGGGGCAATCCGACGATCGAGACGCTGTGGTCGCTGGCTCTGGGCCTGGGCGTGGCCTTCAGCGACCTGCTGGAAGACCGGCGAGAGGCCACCGCGGTGATCGTCCGGGCGCAGCAGGGCGCGCGGGTGCGCGGATCGACGCCCGACGGGAAACTCGACCTTCGGCTGCTGGACCGGATAGAGCGCGGCGGCCTGGTCGAGGTCTTCGACTTGTTCCTGCCTGCCGGGACCGAGCACCTCGGCACGCCCCATGGCGGCGGCGTCGTCGAGCGGGTGTTCGTGTACACCGGGAGGATCACGGTCGGCCCGGCCGGCGACCCGCTGACGCTCGGCCCCGGGGACTACGCCAGGTACGGCGGCGATCGTGCCCACGTCTACCGCTCGGCAGATGAGGACTGCCATGGCATCTTGCTGGTCGGATACCCGCCCGCCTGATCCGGTATACCCGTTTTGGCGAGTCTTGGTTACGATAGGCGATGGTACGGGTACGAAAAGTATAAAGAGCGTGTTTCGGTGCAATGTGCGTAACCGTCGCACCCACCCGCCCGTGCGGCATCCACCCGCCCGTGCGGCACCGAGAAGGAGGAACACCCGATGACCGCGCCAGCAAGTCCCACGGTGCGGCGCCGCCGCCTGGCCGCCGAACTGCGCGGGATCAGGGAGGACAAGGGCAAGAGCGGAGACGCGGTCGCCGCCGCGCTGCGGTGGTCGCCGTCCAAGGTCAGCCGGTACGAGCGGGCCAGGACCGGCTTGCGCCCGCGGGAAGTCGAGCGGCTGCTCGACTACTACCAGATCACCGGGCCGCGCCGCGCGCTCCTGCTCGGGCTGGCCGAGGACGCGGCCCAGAAGGGCTGGTGGGAAGAGTTCGCCGAGAGCCTCTCCGAGGACTATAAGCAGTTCATCGGGTTCGAGCACGAAGCGGCGTCCATGGCCATCTGGCACGTGGACGTAGTCACCGGCCTGCTGCAGACCGAAGGCTACGCCCGGCACATCATCAGCAGTTACAGCCGGGTGGAGCCGGTGCCGCCGGGCATGATCGGGCGGATGGTCAGCGTCCGGCTGCGCCGTCAGCAGGTACTGAATCGCGAGGACCTGCAGCTGTCGGTCGTGCTCGACGAATCGGTCCTGAAGCGCCGGATCGGTGACGAGTCGGTGATGTACGAGCAGCTTCAGCGGCTCGTCCAGGAGGCTGACCGGCCGAATCTGACGCTGCAGATTCTCCCTCTTAACGCGCAGCACACGGTGTTCGGCGAGTCCTTTGTCATCTTCGGCTTCCGGGACGACAGTGACGCGATGCTGCACGACGTGGTAATCACCGAGCAGCTCAGGAACAGCGTCACCCTGGAGGGGGAGAGGGAGACGTACCTGCACCGGATCGCGTTCCAGGCGCTTTCCGAAGCGTCGCTCGGCCCGGCCGAATCCAGGGCGCTCATCCTCGACACGGCGGAGTCGTACTGGTCAGGTGCCTGGCGGCGCGCCAGCGCCTGACCGGGCCTGCGCCACGCTCTCAAACCCTTTTTATACGGAACGGTCCGTGGTTTCAGCGGCCCCGAGAGGACCGCGCAAAATCGGTCAGCTGACCGATGTCTCTTACTGCAACTTGCAGCAGCATTTTTATTGCAACCGGAGCGTCACCGAGCGCTCAGGCTATCGGCTCGGGCCTTCCGGAAGCGGCTGTCCAGAGTGACCAGTGCTCTGGCGGCCAGGTCAACCCGGCCCACGAAGGAATCCGATGAATGTGATGGCGCCGACCCGCCCGATCGAGCTTCCCGGATGCCGTGTCCGCCTGACCGCCGGGCCGGCCGGCGCCGCCGAGGCCCGCCGCCAGGTCCGGGCGGCCATCTGCGCCTGGGAGATCCCGGTCGACCCGGACGTCGCGATCCTGCTCGCCAGCGAACTGGTCACCAACGCCATCAGGCACGAGGTGACCGGGATCGTCACGCTGTCCATCACCTGTTCCTGCGGCCAGCTGCGCGTCGATGTCTACGACACGTCGCGCTGCTTGCCGATGCTGGTAGACGCCTCCGTCGATGATGAGGCCGGCCGGGGCCTGATGCTGGTCACCACTCTGTCGGACGAGTGGGGCTTTTACCGCACCCCTGCGGGCAAGGCCGTGTACTTCACGCTCGCGTTCCAGCCCGGCGTGGCCGAGGGCAACGGACGCGGCCCGCAGGGGGTTCATGCGTGGGGACTGTGAACCATGAGCCCTCCCCCCAGAGGTTCACAGTCCCCACTAAACGCATCCGGCGATTCACGCGGTCCGATCACCTTGGCGTGATGGTGCGCAGGGCTGCCTCTCGGGCGATGTCGGTCCGCGAATTGACGTCGAGCTTCTTCAGGATGTGGGAGACATGGGTCGCGACGGTCCGCCGGGATAGCAGCAGCTTGGCGGCGATCTCCGGGTTGGACAATCCTTCCTCGACCAGCGCCGCGATTTTGATCTCCGTCGCGGTGAGGCTATCCCAGCCGCTGCGCGCCCGCCGGTGCTTGGCGTGCGGGCCGCGCCGGATGCCGTGGGCACGGAACGTGGCCTGCAGCCGGGCGATGTCCGCGGCCGCGCCCAGGTCGGCGTAGACGTCCACGGCGCCGGTGAACGCAGCGCGCGCCTGGTCGCGGTGGCCAGCCTCGACGAACTGCCCGGCGGCCGCCTCCAGCGCCTTGGCCCTCAGCAGCGGCCGCCCGGCCTCGTCATAACGCTCCGCGGCGGCCAGCAGCCGCGGGGCATCCTGATCCAGCAGCCCGCGGCAGTAGAGTGCGTCCGCCTCCCGGTGCGGGACTTCTGATCCGGCGGCGAGGGCGGCGGCGTGACCGGTGAGGGACTGGGCGGTGCCGAGGTCGCCGGTCTGGGTGGCGAGGCGGACGGCGTTGGCCAGCAGGTCTTCGATCTCCTCGAGTTGCTCGGTGTTGCCGTTGACCACATCGGTCAGCGCGGCCAGCGCCTCCGGAAGCGCGCCCTCGTGTTCACGGTCCAGGCTGCGGGCTAGGGCCAGGGAGCCGATGACTCGCTGTCCCATCAGCCCGGCGTGCGGGACGGCATCAGCGAGGTGGCGGCGGGCCGTGTCGGCCTCGCCTCGATGGAACCTGATCACGGCGGCGATGCCGAGGTTGCAGCAGGTCACTTCCGATGCTTTCAGGTTCTCGTACAGGATCTCCACCTCGGCCAGCGCGTCGTCCCAGCGTCCTGTCTCGAAGAGCAGCTGGCCCAAGGCCGCGTGCGCCTGAGCCAGTCGGATCGCCGTGCCGACCTGGTCGGCGAGGTTCCGTGCCTGCCCAGCCGCGGCTAGTGCCTCCTCATACCGGTCGAGGTTGCCCAGCATCACCGACTGGTTGATCTGCAGTAGCAGCCGCAGATCGGTCAGGGTCGGATCGGCCTGGGTCACGGCCAGCGCCCGGTCGAACATCGGCAGCGCGTCGGCCATCCGCCCCTGGACCGCGGCCACCAGCGTCAGCACGTGCAACGCCCAGCCCATCGCCCAGTTGTCGCCCGCCTCCTCCGCCGCCGCCAGCGCACTGGCGGCGACCTCGCCCGCCTTGGCGGCCTCACCCAGGATGTTGTGCGTGCGGGCGGCCAGCACGAGAAGCCGGGCGCGGTGCCGGGCCGAGATCCCGGGCGAGGCCAGCGCCCGGTCCAGGGTGGCCAGCGATTCGGCGGACATCCCGGCCAGCATCCGGCACTGGGCCAGCGTCCAGTGCAGGTCCACAAACAGGTCGGGCTCGGCGGAATACTCATGCTCCAGCGCGCGGTTCGCTACCTGCTCGGCGGCCGCCGTGTCACCGGTGCGGTAGAGGGCGTCGGCAAGCCGGCTCGCCAGCCAGCCGTGCCGGGCTGAGCCCGGGGAGCTGGCCACGGCCCGGGTCAGGAGTTCGGCCGCGACCCCGGGTGCCTGGCCGACCAGCAGGTCCGCGGTGCGGTCCAGCCAGTCCAGCATCCACTCATCGGCCGCCTCAGCCGGGCCGCCGTCGGCGGCTCGCAGCAGCTGCCGGGCCACCCGGTCCGGCGGCGCGCCCGCCTCGGCCAAGGCGCGCCCGGCGTCGCGGTGCCAGGCCGCGCGTACCGAGGCCGGCATGTCGTCGTACAGTGCCGCCCGGATCAGCGGATGCCGGAAGCACAGGCCGTGGCCGGATTCGGCCAGCACGCCGACGGCACATGCCTCGTCCACCGCCGGGATCAGGTCCGCCACGCTGCGGTCCAGCACGATGGCCAGATCGGAGACCGCGAAGTCCGCGCCGAGCAGGGCCGCCGCCCGTAGCATCTCGCGCACCGGACCGGCCACGAAGCCGAGCCGGTCCGCTATCGCCGCGGACAGGGAGCCCGGCGCGGAACCGCTGGCCAGATGGGCGCCACCCGCTTCGGTAATAGTCAAGCTGGAGCCACGGGCCAGCGCGGCGACCAGCTCGGTGACGTAGAGCGGGTTGCCCGCCGCTCCGTCGGCCAGCCGCAGCAGATTGTCATCCGGCTTGCCGCCGGCCAGGGCGGCCACGAGGTCGGCCACCGCCGTTCCGGTGAGCCCAGTCAGCTGGAGCCGGGCCGTCTCACTCACCACCCGGCGCAACGCCAGCACGTCATCTCGCTGCGGCACGGGCCGCGTCATCCCGATCAGCAGCAGTGGCACCTGCCGCGCCGACCTGGCCAGCCGCCCCCACAAGGTAATGCTGGCCCGATCGGCCCACTGCAGGTCATCGATGACCAGGATGGTGGGCCGCACCGCGCACTGCTCGGCGACGAGGGCGAGCAACTGCTCGGCCAGCACGGCTGGCACGTCGGTGCCGCGGCCGGTCGTGACCTCGCCCCGCAAGAGCCGGACGATCGTGTCCCGCCGCTGATTGATGGATGGCTCGCGTACCCGCAGCCCGTCCAGGAAGGGCAGCAGCGGCAGTGCCTGGCTGAGCTCGTCGCCGGCCCCCCAGAACACTTCGCAGCCGGTCTGGGCCGCTACTGCGGACGCCGCGCGCACCAGGGCGGACTTGCCGATGCCCGGTTCGCCCTCGATGAGGACCGAACTTCCATGCCCCCGGGCGACCTCCCGAATGAGCCCGGTCAGCAACGCCATCTCGCTATCACGGCCGACCAGCGCACCAGCCGGGGTTACGGGGTGCATGAAGCGAACTTTACTACCTGAACATCTGCGGAACAAGCGGACATTTTTCGCATCTTAATTCGGCAGTCGGTACCGTCTTATGGCTGCAAATACCGGCTTCCCGTGCCGCGCGATGCAATTTTCACGGCATCTTGCGCGGCATGGCGTAATCAATATTGTCCCGCATTTTGCATTCAAAAGTGGGTGAAATAATTAGTACTTGAAATGCCGGGATAATAGTCTAATCTGGTGCATGAAGGCCAAATACTGACAGTAACTCACAGATGACTCAGCGGCGCCGACGAGTTGGTGAGGCACACAGCAGGCGGCTGACCTGTACGGACGCTCTGGAGGAGTCATGCACATCAGGCGAGCCATCATTCTCGCTATCCTAGCACTTAGCGCAGCCGGGTCAATTCTGGCCAGTTCGGTGCTACTCGCGACGGCCGCGTCGGCGTCCGTTGCAGGCCACATCATCCCCCTCACGTACTTCCACGGTTGAACTAACCTGGTACACGGCAATGGCCTGCTCGCGATCCGATGAATTCGCGGCAGGCCAACCGTGTGCTTACGCCTGGATTGCGGCCTTAATGGTGGACTGCCTGACCGGCTGATAGACCGCCGCCGGCGCCGGTCGCACGCTCCGCCGAGCCGGCAACTCCAGGCGCTTTTCTTTACCGTCGTCCCCTGCGCCAAATAGCTCTACAGCCGTCTCCAGCAGTACCGTCATGCCCAGCGGATATCCGATCCGGTACGTCCGGCTGCCGCGCGCCTGGTCCGGGCGAGCAGGCCAGAAGCCGCCTGGAGCACCGGGTGCTGGAGAGCACGGTTCGTTCGGACTAGGGACGGCCAGGTCTTGGTCGGCGAGTGTTACGGTGTAGAAAGGTTTCACAAATCATTTTCCGGGAAATCTGCGTGACCCTCGCATCAGTCCGGCCGCGGGCACCGAGGAGGAGGACGCCCGATGATCGCGCCAGGCAGCCCTACGGTGCGTCGGCGTCGGCTTGCCGCCGAACTGCGCGGGATCAGGGAGAGCAAGGGCAAGAGCGGAGACGCGGTAGCCGCGGCGCTGAAGTGGTCACCCTCCAAGATCAGCAGGTACGAGCGGGCTAGGACCGGCCTGCGGCCGCGGGAGGTCGAGCGGCTGCTCGACTACTACGGGATCACCGGATCCCACCGCGCCCTTCTGCTCGGCCTCGCCGAGGACGCGGCCCAGAAGGGGTGGTGGGAAGAATTCGCCGACACCCTTTCCGAGGACTATCAGCAATTCATTGGCCTTGAGCATGAGGCGACGTCCATCGCCATCTGGCATGTTGACGTGGTCGCCGGCCTGCTGCAAACGGAGGCGTACGCCCGGCACATCATCAGCAGCTACAGCCGGGTCGAGCCGGTCGCGCCGGGCATGATCGGACGGCTGGTCAGGGTCCGGATGCAGCGCCAGCAGGTCCTGAACCGCGAAGGTCTTCAGCTGTCCGTCGTGCTCGATGAGTCGGTCTTGACCCGCCGGATCGGTGCTGAGTCAGTCATGCACGAGCAGCTTCAGCGGCTCGCGCAAGAGGCTGACCGGCCGAATCTGACGCTGCGCATTCTTCCCCTTAGCGCGCAGCATACGGTGTTCGGCGAGTCCTTTGTCATCTTCGGCTTCGGCGAAGATAGCGATGCGATGCTGCAAGATGTGGTGAGCACTGAGCAACTGCGGAGCGGTTTCACCCTGGAGGGCGAGAGGGAGACGTACCTCCACCGGATTGCATTTCAGATGCTCGCCGAGGCATCGCTCGATCCGGTCGCGTCCAAGGCCCTCATACTCCAGACCGCCCAGTCGCATTGGTCAGAGGCCAAGCGGCACGCTAACGCCTGATCAGACCCCAGCGCAAGAGCCTGAGCGCCCGACGCTCACTTCGTGCTACTTGAGGAAAGAACCACTCGTAGGTGCCAGTGATGCTGTTATGCTTGTAGTTAAGTGGCTACGGTAAGTAGGACCTCACCTACATTCCGTAGTTTTTCACATTTCCGACTAAATGCGACAATCTGTGAGGTAAACGGTGGGACGACCTACCCTCGAAAATCCGGCCGAAAAGCCGGATTCAGGTTCTTACTGGGTAAAAAGCTCACTGAGCTTCTCCAACGGCAACTGCGTTGAAGTGGCCAGCCTACCCAGTGATGAGATTGGCGTCCGCAACAGCCGGGACGTCCAAGGGCCGGTGCTCCGATTTACGTCGGACGAATGGCATGCTTTTCTCGGAGGCGTACGAAACGGAGAATTCGACAGCTTCGGCAGGAAGTAACCACGCAAGCACCGCATCCTGCTCACGGCGGCTGTCGATCAGTACGGCAGGGGAGGGCCCTCCGAAACCCACAGGGCCCTCCCCTTCTGTATCGGGCGGACCCGCCTGCGGATGGGTGACCCCTGCGCGCCAGCTAGCGAGTCAGGGCGGCACCAGGCCTTTACCGGGCCGTCGGCGCGGTGAGCGCGGGCATCGAGACGGCCGGCAGGCGGTGGTTGTCCAGAGCTTCACCTGCTGGCGGCTGGGCCTGGGTCGGGGGCCGGACTGCGCGGTCGAAGAAGCGCAGCAATTCCACCGGGACCGGCATGACCAGGGTGCTGTTCTTCTCAGCGGCGACCTCGACGACGGTCTGCAGAAGCCGGAGCTGCAGGGCGGCCGGGTCGGCGGACATGACGGTGGCGGCCTGCGCGAGCTTCTTGGATGCCTGGTATTCGCCATCGGCGGAGATGATCCGCGCGCGGCGCTCGCGTTCGGCTTCGGCCTGGCGGGACATCGACCGTTTCATTGATTCGGGCAGGGAAATGTCCTTGACCTCGACCCGCTCGACCCGGATGCCCCAGGGTCCCTCGGTGGGGGCGTCGATGACCTCCTTGAGGTGGGCGTTGACCTTCGCGCGCTCGGACAGCAACTGGTCCAGGTCACTTTGGCCGATAACCGATCGCAGTGAGGTCTGGGCCACTTGGGACACGGCGTAGGTGTAGTCCTGCACGTTGATGATCGCCTTGACCGGGTCGACGACCCGGTAGTAGACGACCGCGTCGACGCGTACGGTGACGTTGTCGCGGGTGATGCCCTCCTGGCCGGGTACCGCCGCCGCGATGATCTGCATGTTGACCTTGCGCAGCCGGTCCGTAAGTGGGTTGACCCAGGTCAGTCCTGGTTGGCGGGCGGCGGGCTGCATCTTGCCCCAGCGGAAGACGAGGCCTTGCTCGTACTGGTTGATGACCTTGAAGCCGAACATCTCGGCCGTCCCATCCCGGGCACGCGGTGCACCGGATTCGCCGGGCCCGCGACGGCACCGGCGTGACTGCCAGCGTTCGAAATGCCCCGGGCTCACCTGCATTATCGCACATCCGCGGACACGGCTGGCGCCCCTAAAGGCCGGGTTCGGGAGATATGGTGCGGGGGCATGGTAGTATGCATTATTCTGGTCACAGAAGGAAATTCGTGTTCGCGTCACAGCGCCTGCGAAGTTCTGACAGCGGGCGCCGCGGATTCCAGAGTCCGGCTTTGAAAACAGGCGGTCGCTGCAGCGTGGTTCCGCGCATGCGGATTCCAGAGATCGTCCAGTAGGAGAAAGCGAAAATGGCTCAGGGTACAGTGAAGTGGTTCAACGCGGACAAGGGTTATGGTTTCATCGCCCCCGACGACGGAACGAGTGACGTCTTCGTCCATCACTCGGTTATTCAAGCTGACGGTTACCGCAGCCTCCAGGAAAACCAGCGGGTGGAGTTCACCGCCGTACAGGGCACCAAGGGCCCCCAGGCCGAGCACGTCCAGCCGGTCTGACCATCAGCCTGCGCCCGGATTGATGGTGACCAGCCACCCCAGCGAACCGGTGACCGGGCGGAACCAGAACCCCTAGGGGGTCGCGGCGGAACAGGTACGAGGCGATCTCGGGCGGCGCGAGCGCGGCCCGGCCGATTCCGACGTCTAGGCGGCCTTCGATGAGCTGCTGGTACTGCTCGGGCACGCTGGCCTCAACCTGGTGGATGACCAGGTCGGCGTATCGTGCCTGAACCTCGTGCAGGATCTGCGGCATCGAGTCGTAACTGGCGTCGATGATGCCGACCCGCAACGCGCGAGCTGCGCTGGTCGCGCTGCGGGCGATCGCGGTGGCCCGGTCCACGTGAGCAAGGATCTGCCGCGCCTCGGCCAGGAACGCCACTCCGGCAGGTGTCAATGCGACGTGGTGGGTGCTGCGTTCCACCAGGCGGACATCCAGCTCACGCTCGAGCCGCTGCACTTGCTGGCTCAACGCCGATTGCACGATATGCTCCCGTGCGGCGGCGCGGCCGAAGTGCAGTTCCTCGGCCAGGGTCACGAAATAGCGAAGCTGGCGCAGCTCCATGTCTTCACCCCCAGCCGCCTGGAGAGCAACGGCTTGTGACGGTGGAATCCGTCCGGGCGCTCAGCCTGCCTGGCATTTCAGGCTTACTGCAAGCCTACTTCGGCACCCTGGAGCCGGGGATCGCGCTGGAGATGGTGCTACGTCCATCAGCGTCTCGTCTGAACGGGCCGCTGATGGCCGCCGCCAAGGCCAGCACGTCAGTCCCGCCCCGCCATGGCCGTGAAGCTGGCGCCGGGGCACCCGCGTTACAGTCCCTGGTGGGATGATGTGGATCTCTCCGCGGCTCCCGGCGGCGGGGAGCCCGAAACGAGCAGAGATGAGGCTGACCGTGGCGCTGCCCAATGATTCCGCGGCAAAGTTGCAGGAATACGCCCACCCCGACATGATCGTCACCACCGAATGGGTGGCGGAGCACCTCGACGATCCGGGCCTGGTGGTGGCCGAGTCCGACGAGGACGTGCTGCTGTACGAGACCGGTCACATCCCCGGTGCGGTCAAGCTCGACTGGCACACCGAGCTCAACGATCCCGTCACCCGCGACTACGTCGACGGGCCGGGCTTCGCCCGGCTGATGTCGGACAAGGGCATCAGCCGCGATACCACGCTGGTGCTCTACGGCGACCGGAACAACTGGTGGGCCGCGTACGCCCTGTGGGTGTGCTCGCTGTTCGGGCACCCCGACGTGCGCCTGATGGACGGTGGGCGGGCCAAGTGGATCGCCGAGGGCCGTCCGCTCAGCACCGAGGAGCCCAAGCGCCCGCAGACCGATTACCCGGTCATCGACCGCGACGACACGCAGATCCGCGCGTTCCAGGACCAGGTCCTGGCCCATCTGGGCCAGCCGCTAATCGACGTGCGGTCGCCGGGGGAGTACAGCGGCGAACTGCTGCACATGCCCGACTACCCGCAGGAAGGCGCCCTGCGCGGTGGCCACATCCCCGGCGCGCGAAGCGTCCCGTGGGCCCGGGCCGCCGCCGAGGATGCCACCTTCCGCTCCCGTGCCGAGCTGGAGGCCATCTACCTCAGCGAGGCCGGGCTGCGCCCTGACGACGACGTGGTGGTCTATTGCCGTATCGGCGAGCGGTCCAGCCACACCTGGTTCGTGCTCACCCACCTGCTCGGATTCGGGCACGTGCGCAACTACGACGGGTCGTGGACCGAGTGGGGGAACACCGTCCGCGTTCCTATCACCCGCGGGGATAGCCCGTGAGCACCCCCACGCTCAACCCCAGGCTGCAAGAGATCGTCGACGACTTCAACGCCATGTCGGGCAAGGACCGGCTGCAGCTCCTGCTGGAGTTCTCCCAGGAACTGCCCGCCTTGCCCGACCGTTACGCCGAGCACCACGACCTGCTCGAGCCGGTGCCGGAATGCCAGTCGCCGCTGTTCCTGGCGGTCGAGGTCGAACCCGACGCGACCGTTCACCTGTTCTTCGACGCGCCCCCCGAAGCCCCGACCACCCGCGGCTTCGCCAGCATCTTGCATGCCGGGCTGGACGGGCTGAACGCGGAGGAGGTGCTGGCCACGCCGGGGGAGTTCTCCAGCCAGCTTGGCCTGCAGGACCTGGTCAGCCCGCTGCGCCTGCGCGGCATGGCCGCCATGCTGACCCGGATCAAGCGCCAGATCCGCGACCAGCGCGCCTGACCGCCTTCGCTCACGGGCCGACAGCGTTGTGTCAAAAGTCCGAAGCGGTACTTGACGGTCAGGCCGGTTACTGTTGGCCTGTGGCCGAGACCAGGCCGGGCGGCATGCTCGCCCGGACGCACGAAGGGCAGCCCGGCCTGCCCCGTGGCCGGAGCCGCCTGCCGCTGGGCGCCGTTCGCGCCTCCCAGCGAGAACGACTGCTCCGCTCCATGATCGCCGCGGTGTCCGACATCGGCTATTCCGCCGTCACCGTGGCCGAAGTGGTGCGCCGGGCCCGGGTATCCCGGGCCGCGTTCTACGCCCACTTCGCGGATAAGGAGGAGTGCTTCCTGGCCGCGACCGGCGAGGGCCGGCAGCTCATGTTCGCCCGTGTGATGTCCGCGACCCGTGCCGTGCCGGCCGACGCTCAGGATGAGCAAGTGATCCGGGCCGCCTGCCGTGCGTTCCTGGCCTTCCTGGCCGACGAGCCGGCCTTCGCCCGGGTCTTCTATGTCGATATGCCGGCCGCCGGCCCGCGGGCGGTCAGCCGGCTCGAGGCCGCGGGCTGGCGGTTCGCCGACCTGAACCGGACCTGGCATCAGCGCGCTCGGGAGCGGCACCCGGACTGGCCGGCCGTCCCCCATGAGGCATACCTGGCCCTATCCGGGGCCAGCGCCGAGCTGGTACGGTCCATGGTCCGCGCGGACCGCACCGACGAACTCCCGGACCTCGAGAACGCGCTCGTGTCGCTGCACCTCGCCGTCCTCGCGGCCCGTCCTTGGCCCTCACCAGGAGGCGTAGTGACAATACGGCCGGAATTCGGGCCCGACTACGGCGAGGAGATGTGGGAGCCCGGCTCGGGCGGCGCCACGTAGCGGCGCAGGATGCGATCGTTCAGCAGGCCCAGGCAACTCAGGTTGGGAAAGCCCGGTCCCTGAGCCAGGCCGGCCGCCACGGGGAGATGCAGCGGCGGGCGCAGGCCGGTAACCGACAGGTCGGCCTCGATCCGCCGCTCGAGTTCGGCGCCCGCGAGCGCCTCGTCGAGCCGGTCGCGCGCCTGCGCGCCGAGCAGGCCTTCGAACCAGCGAGCCTGGAAGCCGATCGCGACCACCACCAGGTCGTAGGCGACATGCTCACGCTCGTCGCCGTACTCGATCGTGACGACCACCTGCCGCTCGCCGGCCTGGATCGCTACCGCCCGCCCGGCCAGCGCGCGGAAGCCGCGCGACTGGTTGAGGATCGTCTCGCCACTGCCGATCACGCACGCGTTCTGGGCCACCTGCGCGCTGATCGGCGTACGGGAACCCGACGTCCTTCTCTGGGGGGGTGCCCAGCGGCAGCAGGCCGTTGGTGTAGCCCTGCCGTCCACTCCAGTTCCCGGCGACCGCGCCGGGGTCGATGAGTACCACCCTCGGCGCGCCGAGCCCGGCCGCTGCCAGGGCCCGCGCCTTGGCCGCGATCGCGATTCCCTTCGGCCCCGCGCCCAGCACGGCCAATGTCGGCATGAACGCGAGGATAACCCGGCCGGCGGCCGGAGTGCCGAAACACAGACTTGAACATGCGGTGGCCTGGGAGGAAGAGTAAGAGGGGGCACCCAACCGAAGGAGAGTCGATGAAGACCAAGGCAGCCGTCGTCTACGAGCCCGGTAAGCGCATCGAGATCGAGGAGCTCGACCTGGACAGGCCGCAGGCCGGAGAGGTTCTCATCCGCTACCTGTACGCGGGCCTGTGCCACTCCGACATCCACGTCGCGCACGGGGACCTCGAGGCACGCCTGCCGATGGTGCTTGGCCACGAGGGCGCCGGGATCATCGAGGAGGTAGGACCGGGCGTGACACGAGTGAAGCCCGGTGACCACGTCGTCTGCTCTTTCATTCCGAACTGCGGCATCTGCCGCTACTGCGCCACCGGGCGCCAGTCGATCTGCGACTGGGGCGCGACGATCCTGGAAGGCTACCTGCCCGGCGAGCATTTCCCGTTTACCGGTCCCCGCGGCCAGTACGGCGCCATGTGCATCCTCGGCACCTTCAGCCAGTACGCGGTGATCCATCAGAACTCGGCGGTCAAGGTCGACGACGACCTGCCGCTAGACAAGGCCGTACTGGTCGGCTGCGGCGTGCCCACCGGCTGGGGTTCGGCCGTCAACACGGCCAAGGTCTCTCCGGGCGACACGGTCGCGATCTACGGCATCGGCGGCATCGGGATCAACGCCGTGCAGGGCGCCCGTTACGCCGGCGCTAAGAACGTCGTCGCCATCGACCCGCTGGAGAACAAGCGCGAGAAGGCCATGGAGCTCGGCGCGACCCACGCGTTCGCCACCGCGGAGGAGGCGCAGGAGGCCATTACCCAGATGACCAGGGGCCAGGGCGCCGACTCGGCCATCCTCACCGTCGACCTCATGACCGCCGAGGTCGTGGGGGCGGGGTTCAACGCGGTCGGTAAGGACGGCATCGTCGTGCTGACCGGGCTGAACAAGCTGCTGGAGCCGACCATCCAACTGCCCGGGACCATCCTGACGCTGTTCCGCAAGACGGTGAAGGGCAGCCTGTTCGGCGACTGCAACCCGACCACCGACATCCCCAAGATCCTTGGTCTGTACCAGGCCGGCGACCTCAAGCTCGACGAGATCATCACCAGGACCTACACCCTGGATCAGGTCAACGAGGGTTACGAGGACCTGCTGGCCGGCAAGAACGTACGCGGCATCGTGATCCACGAGCACTGACCTGATGGCGATCCAGGTTGTCGGGCGCCGGCGCGAGATGGAGCTGGTCCGAGCCGCGCTCGCTTCCGGCGCCCACATCCTGATCGAGGGCCCGCCCGGCACGGGCAAGTCCACCCTGCTCCGGCAGGTCGCGGAGTCCCGGCACACCGAGTTCGTCCTGGTCGAGGGCAGCGCCGAGCTGACCCCTGCTCGCCTGATCGGGTCCTTCGACCCGGCGCTGGTCCTGGAGCAGGGCTACCGGCCAGAGAACTTCTCCGACGGCCCGCTGGTCCGGGCCATGCGCGACGGCGGGCTGCTGTACGTCGAGGAACTCAACCGGGTTCCGGAAGAAACGATCAATGTGCTGCTCACCGTCATGTCCGAGGGCGAGATCAACGTGCCGCGGCTCGGGCGGATCGCCGCAGACCCGAGCTTCCGGCTGGTCGCGGCCATGAACCCCTACGACTCGGTGGGCACGTCGCGGCTGTCGATGGCGCTATACGACCGGACCTGCCGGATCTCGGTCGGGTACCAGGACGCCGAGCAGGAACGGCAGATCGTGCGGCTCTCGGCGGAGCAGGCCAAGCCGGCCTTGGTCGCCGAGGCCGTAGCGCTCGCCCGGGCCACCCGCGAGCATCCCGACCTGCGCTCGGGCGCTTCGGTCCGCGGCGCCATTGACTACGCTCGCCTGGTCCCCGAGCTGGCCGACATCCGCGCCGTAGTCGCCGACGACTGGCAGGCCGGGCTGGACGCGGCCCTGACCACCCTGTCCGGGCGCGTTCGGCGGCACGAATCCTGCCGGCGATCTGCCGACCAGGTCATTGAGGAGATCTTCCGCACCGTCCGAGCCGTCGGCCCTGACTCGGTGGGAGGCGAGGCCCGCCCGGGGGAATGACTGGCCCGCCGTCCGCTCCGGCGGCCGGCGGGCCGCGCCGGTCGGCGCCCAAGTCGGGACGGCCGGACGGAAAGACCGTCGGACGGCACGAGCTGGCCCGTCACCCCCGCTTCGCCGAGCTCAGCCCCGAGGCCGGGGTGCTCGACGAGGAAGCGATGCGCCGGGCGCTGGCCGGCGACCCCAGCGCGTTCGAGTTGCTCGCGCTCATGACCACTGCCACCGACGAGCGCCTGCGGGCGGCCGCGATCCGGCTCGGCTCGCAGATCGTGCTTGACCGGGCCCGGGCCGGGCGGCCCTCGATGCGCGGGATCTCCCGGCTGCGGCCTGCCCGCGGTGCCCTGGACGGCGACCTGGACGTCGATGCCTCGATCGACGGGGTTTCGGCCGCGCGGGGCGAAGCCCGGCCGGTCGGGCACGACGACCTGACCACGGTGCACTGGGCCCGGCCGCGCACCGCCTTCGCGGTCGTGGTCGACCGGTCCGGCTCGATGAGCGGCGCGCGGCTGGCGGCCGCGGCGACCGTCGCCGCCGCCTGCGCGCTGCGCGCCCCGCAGGAGCACGCCGTCCTGTCCTTCGCCGCGACCGTCGAGGTCATCAAGCCTCTGGCCAGCGACACCGCGCCCGCGGTGGTGGCCGAGCGGCTGCTCGGACTCCGCGGCCACGGCGTGACCAGGCTGGCCGCTGCACTGAAGGCCGCGCACGGGGAGCTGGCCCAGGCCCGGGCCCGGCGCCGGGTCGTCATCCTGCTGTCCGACTGCCGCGCCACCGATGAGGACGACACCCTCGAGACCGCCTGCCGCCTGCCCGAGCTGATCATCCTGGCCCCGGCCGACGATCACGAGCAAGCGGCCCAGCTCGCCGGCCTGTCCGGCGCACGGTGGGGCCCCATCGTCCACCCGCTGGACGCAGCCGCTGCCCTCGACCAGCTCCTGGAAGCCCAGCCTGCCGACCAGGACGTCCCCACCTGAGTCCGTGTCCGTTACCGAGATGGCCGTCCGGCCCGCCGGAACTTAGGGTTCTGACCTGGATCTTGCGCACGAGACCGAACCGAAGGTGAACCCCAGTGTCCTGGTGAAGGCGCTGGCCCGCGGGCTCCCGGGGGAGCGTCTCGTGGTCGATCCTGACGTGCTCGCGGCCATCTCGCAGGACGACGCCGAGTGGGCGCCGACCGGGCGGGCCGCCGTCGGTGTCCGTGCTCGCTCCGAGCCGAGGTCCAGCACGTGGTGCGTACCTGCGCCGAACTGAGGGCTCCGGTCGTGCCGCGCGGAAGCACCGGCCTGTCGGGAGGCGCCAACGCGGTCGGCGGCTGCGTCATCCTCGACTTGTCGGCGATGAACCAGATCCTCGAGATCGACGCGGATAACCTCCTGGCCGTCGTGCGGCCGGGCGTGATCAACACTGACCTCAAGGCCGCTAGCCTGTGCTCATGCCCACGGCGGGATCGGGGGAGGAGGCGCGATGGCCGACGCCGATGACGTGCGGCGTCTCGCGCTGGCCCTGCCGTACGTGGAGGAGATCGACGGCGACGGCTTCGACTTCCGGGTCGGCGGCAAGGGGTTCGTCTGGTCCTACCCCGAACGTCGGCCCGGCCAGCGCCGGGTCATCCGGACCGACATCGCGGTGCTATTCGTCGGCGACGAGGCCGAGAAGCAGGCTCTGCTCCTCGGGGAGCCTGAGGTCTTCTTCACCGTGTCCGGGTATGACGGCTGGCCGCTGGTAATGCTGCGGCTGGCGGCGGTGGATCTCGAGCGCCTGACCGAGCTCGTGACCGACGCGTGGCGGATGCGCGCCCCGCACGGCCTGGCTGGTGAGCTGGACGAACCCGGCTGACCGACGCAGGGCGCGCTAGGCCTGCTCGGCGGCGAGGAGGACCCGTGACGTCACCCGCCGCCCTCGGTCGGCGGCACCGGCGCGGTGAGCTCCAATTGGATGCCGTCCGGGTCTTGGAAGGACAGCACGTCGATGCCGAACGACGGCAGCCGCGTGATCACGCCATGGGTCACGCCGTGCTCGTCGAACAGCGCGGCCGCCTGCTCCAGGTCCTCCCGGCTGGGCACGCCGAAGCTGAGATGGTCAAGACCCACCCGGTCCGGGTCGAAATGGTCTCCAGTCGGCGCCATTGGCCGCAGCCCTATGATCAGGTTGCCGCGGGTCATCACCACGCCGCCAAACAAGATGCCGAACACCTCGTCCGCCGCCGGGTCGCCGGGCGGGGGCGATTCCACCGCCACCTGGAAGCCGAGCAGGCTGGTGTAGAACTCGCGGCTGCGCTGCACGTCGGTCACCGTAAGCCGCATGTGATGGATGTCACCGGCTGCGATCTGCCCTGGCACTGTGCTCTCCTCTCGCGCGGGACACTGCCCGCACCACCCTCATACCATCCCAGCCTCGGTGCCGGCCTGCATTCGCGCCCCTTGAAATCGCGTTGACGTCGTCTGGCGCGCTTGGGCACGCTCGGGCCCGGGAACGGTGCCAAGGTGAGCATCCCGGCGCATATCGCGCGGCTGCGGGCGGCCGTCGGGCACGACCTGCTCCTGCTCCCGTCGGTCTCGGTACTTCCCGTTGACCAGGCCGGGCGGCTGCTGCTCGTCCGGCACGCTGGCCATGTCGACGGATGGGGCGTGCTCGGCGGTGCCGTCGAGGTCGGCGAATCCCCGGCCGAGGCAGCGGTCCGGGAGACCCGTGAAGAGATCGGCGTCGACGTCCGGCTGGTGCGCTTGCTGGATGTCCTTGGCGGTCCGGACTACCAGGTCAGCTACCCGAACGGGGACCGTACCGCCTACGTCACCGCGGTGTACGAGGCCACGGTCATCGATGGTTCCCCGGCCGTCAGCGACGATGAGCTTACCGACATCGCGTGGTTCGCCCCCGAACAACTTCCCCGGCTGGAGCTGAGCCCCTTCTCCCGCGCTCTGCTCTCGGCGACCGGGTATCTCTCAGCCGGCCCGGTTACCCGGGCCGGGCTGGTGGTCCGTGGCTGGCCAGGACGCGGTCGATCCAGCCGATGAGCTCGCCGATGATCTCCTCCCGGTTGGTCTCGTTCAGCACCTCGTGCCGGGCGCCGGGATAGGTGCGGACCGTCACGTCGGTCAGGCCCGCGGCCGCGTACCGGTCGGCCAGCGGGGTGAGCAGCGCCAGGCCGCCGTTGACCGGGTCGGCCTCGCCCACGGCGATGTAGAGCGGCAGGCCCGGCGCCATGGCCGCGACCTGGGCCGGGTCGCCGACCCGGCGGGCGCCGAGGAACATCAGCCTGGTGGACGCGGGGTCGATCCCGAATCCGCAGTACGGATCGGCGACGTAGGCGTCGACGATCGTCTCGTCGCGGGATAGCCAGTCGTAGTCGGTGCGCGCGGGCTGGAACGCCGCGTTGAACATGGCCAGGTCCAGCGACTGGTCCAGGTCCAGGGCCGGCTCGAGCACGTCGATCGCCGCGGTGCCGGTCAGCACGACCCCGTCGACGTCAGCGCTAGGCACGAGTCAATGATAGATACCAGGTCAGCGATCCAGCCCGCCGCGGGAGTTCAGCTGCGCCGCGATCACGTTGCGCTGGATCTCGTTGGTACCCTCGCCGACGATCATCAGCGGCGCGTCGCGGAAGTAGCGCTCGACGTCATACTCGGTCGAGTAACCGTAACCGCCGTGGATCCGCACCGCGTCCAGCGCGATCTCCATGGCCGCCTCCGAGGCGAACAGCTTGGCCATCCCGGCCTCCATGTCGCACCGCTGCCCGGCGTCGTAGCGCTCGGCGGCATAGCGCACCAGTTGCCGGGCCGCGGTGAGCTTGGTCGCCATGTCGGCCAGCAGCCCGCCGACGGCCTGGTGCTTCCAGATCGGCACGCCGAAGCTCTCCCGCTGCTGCGCGTAGCGCAGCGCGTCGTCGAAGGCCGCCTGGGCCACCCCGACGGCCCGGGAGGCGACCTGGATTCTGCCGATCTCCAGGCCCTTCATCATCTGGGCGAAGCCGTGGCCCGGCTCGCTGCCGAGCAGCGCGCCGGCCGGCGCGTGGTAGTCGGTGAACAACAGCTCGCAGCTCTCCACGCCCTTGTAGCCGAGCTTGGGCAGGTCGCGCGAGACCTCCAGCCCGTGGCCGTGCTCGACCAGCAGGATGCTGATGCCCTTGTGCCGGGGCCGGGCGGCCGGGTCGGTCTTGCAGAGCAGGGCGATCAGCTGGGAGCGGCGCGCGTTGGTGATCCAGGTCTTGGCCCCGTTGACCAGGTACCCGTCGCCGTCCGGCCGCGCGGTGGTGGTGATGGCCTGCAGGTCGGAGCCGCCGGCCGGCTCAGTCAGCGCCATCGCGGCCCGCACCTCGCCGGTGGCCATCCGGGGCAGGTAGCGCTGCTTCTGCTCCTCGGTGCCGAAGCGCAGCAGGAGCTTGGAGACCACCGTGTGGCCGCCCATCGCGCCGGCCAGGCTCATCCAGCCACGGGCCAGCTCGGCGGTGACCTCCGCGTAGCACGGCGTCGAGACCGGCGCGTCCCCGTAAGGCTCGGGTATCGCCAGGCCGAAGATGCCCATGGCCTTCATCTGGCCGATCAGCTTCTCTGGGTACTCGTTGGCGTGCTCGAGTTCGCGCACCACCGGCCGCACGTCGCGGTCGACGAACTCCGCCACCGTCTCGACGACCGCTCGCTCCTCCGCGGAAAGACTGCTCACGACCTGACCCTCCCGTATACCTACGATCAATTAGAACCCTCTCGGAAGGGGAGCGTGCTCATGCAGGAGGGGCCGTACTTCGACGAGCTCGCCGTCGGGCAGCAGTTCGGGCGCGCGCCTGGCCTCACGCTGACCTCCGGGCTGGCCGCGGCGCACCAGGCCATCACCGGGGACCGGCTCGCGTTGGCCGCCGACCACGAGTTGTGCCGCGAGGTCACCGGCGGGGCCCCGCTCGCGCCGCCGGGCCTGGTCTGGGACGTGGCCATCGGGCAGTCCACGGTGGTCACCCAGCACGTCAAGGCCAACCTCTTCTACCGCGGCCTGGCCTTCCGCCGCGCTCCTCGGCTCGGCGATACGCTGCGGACCTCCACCCAGGTCGTCGCGCTCAGGCAGAACCAGCCGCGGGCCGGCCGTGCGCCGACGGGGCTCGCGGTCCTGCGGATCACCACCGTGGACCAGGAGCAGCGGCCGGTACTCGACTTCTGGCGCTGTGCCATGCTCCCGCTGCGCGACCGGGACCGGCAGACCGGGCACGCCGACGAGCTGGCCTCGGTCGGTCGGCCGGCCGACGCCGGGGATCTGGCCGGCCTGGTCGGCGGCTGGCGGCTGGACCGGTTCGCCCAGCTGATCGCGGGACCTCGCCTGGCCGAGTTGCGGGCCGGGCAGACCTGGGCCGTGCCGGGCGGCGACGTGGTCTCCAGCGCGCCGGAGCTGGCCCGGCTGACCCTCAACGTGGCGATGGTCCACCACGACGCGTCGGCCGCCGAAGGCCGTCGGCTCGTGTATGGCGGGCACGCCATCGGGCTGGCCCTGGCCCAGGCGGCCCGCACCCTACCCTCTCTGGTCACGGTGGCGGCCTGGCACGGCTGCGACCACCTCGGCCCGGTGCACGAGGGGGACACGCTGCGCAGCACGATATCCGTCGAGCAGGTCGATCCGCTCCCGGGCGGCGGCGGGCTGGTCCACCTGCGCTCCCGGGTCCGGGCCGAAGGGCCGGGCACCGACGGCGGACTCGGCTGGCCCCGCGGCGCCCTATCGCCGAGCGGACTCGGCTGGCCCGGCGGGGCAGCGGGACAGAGCGAAGGATCCGCTCCGCGGGACGTCCTGGACTGGCGTTACATCGCGGTCGTGGCCTGATCTCGGGTTGCGCCGAACCACGGACCGTTCGGTCAAAAAGGTCTTAAGACCGGTCTGGCAGAGCCAGTCGGTGATCGCCCTCATCGCGGGCACCTCGTCCGTGGCGCACCTGCGCGAGAACGTCGCCGCCGCGGACCTGGTCCTGCCCGCCGACGCGATCGCGGAACTGGACAGCATCGGGCGGTAGCCACCGATAATGGGCGGGGATGCGCGGAGGGCGGCGATCAATGTATCCAGGCACGTACGCGGCGCAGGCGCCGGACCGGATCGCCGCGGTCATGGCCGGGACCGGGGAGACGGTCAGCTACCGCGAACTCGAGCGGCGCTCGGCGCGGCTGGCCCACGTGCTGCACGACGGCGGGCTGCGGCCGGGCGACGTGGTGGCGCTGCTGACCGAGAATAGCCTGCGGGCCCTCGAGGTGTACTGGGCCGCGCTGCGCTCCGGCCTGTACATCACCGCGGTCAACTACCGGCTCAAGCCGACCGAGGTCGCCTTCATCGTCAACGACAGCGGTGCCGCCGCCCTGATCGTCTCCGCCGAGCAGGCCGCTACCGCGACCGTGGTCACCGACCTGACTCCGGCGGTGAAGCTGCGGGTGGCCTTCGGCGGCGCGGTCCCCGGCTACGGCAGCTATGAGGAGACCATCGCGGCCGCCTCGGCCGCGCCCCTGGACGACCAGCCGCACGGCGCCACCATGCTGTACTCCTCCGGAACCACCGGACGGCCCAAGGGCGTCCGGCCGCCGCTTCCCGACGTCCAGGTGGACGAGCCCGGCGACGCCCTGGTCGAGCTGGCCCGCCTGGCCTTCGGCTTCAACACCGACACGGTCTACCTGTCGCCCGGGCCGATCTACCACGCGGCGCCGCTGCGCTTCTGCGGCGCGGTCCAGGCCCTGGGCGGCACCGTGGTCATGATGAAGCGGTTCGACGCCGAGCAGGCCCTGCGGGCCATCGGCGAACACCGCATCACCCACGCGCAGTTCGTCCCGACCATGTTCGTCCGCATGCTGCAGCTCCCGCGGGAGGCCCAGGACTCCTGCGACGTCGGCAGCCTGCGGGTCGCCATCCACGCCGCGGCGCCGTGCCCGGTCGAGGTTAAGCAGAAGATGATCGAGTGGTGGGGCCCGATCCTGCTGGAGTACTACGCAGGCACCGAGGGCAACGGCATGACCGCCGTGGACAGCGCCACCTGGCTCACCAGGCCGGGCACCGTTGGCCGGGCCATCAACGGCACGGTGCGGATCTGCGCCGAAGACGGCACCGAACTGCCCGCGGGCCAGGGCGGCGTCGTCTACTTCGAGCGGGACGAGGTGCCGTTCACCTATCACAACGACCCGGACAAGACGCTGGCCTCCCAGCACCCGGGGCACCCGGGCTGGACCACGCTGGGCGACATCGGCTACCTCGACGCCGACGGCTTCCTGTTCCTCACCGACCGCAAGGCGTTCACGATCATCTCCGGCGGGGTCAACATCTACCCGCAGGAGACCGAGAACGCGCTCGCGCTGCACCCGGCGGTCTACGACGTCGCGGTCATCGGCGTCCCCGACCCGGAGATGGGGGAGTCGGTCGCCGCCTTCGTCCAGCCCGCCGCCGGCGCGCGGCCAGGACCCGAGCTCGAGCAGGAGATCATCGCGTTCGTGAAGTCGAAGATCGCCAGCTTCAAGGCGCCCCGGACCGTGTGCTTCGTCGACGACCTGCCGCGCAGCGAAGCGGGCAAGCTAATGAAGACCGAGCTCAAGGCTAGGTACGCGCAATGACCACGCGCCGGGCCGCGATCGTCGCGCCCATGCGGACCCCGGTCGGCACGTTCGGCGGGAGCCTGCGCGACGTCCCCGTCGAGGACCTCGCCGCCACCGCCATCAAGGCCGTCCTGGACCGGACCGGGATCGACCCCGATCTCATCGACGACGTCGCCTTCGCCCAGTCCTACGTCAATGGCGAGACGCCGTGCCTGGGGCGGTGGGCGGCGCTGCACGCGGGGCTGCCGGTCAGCGTGCCCGGGTTCCAGATCGACCGGCGCTGCGGCGGCGGGCTGCAGGCCATCATCACCGCGGCCATGATGGTCCAGACCGGCGCCGCCGATGTCGTGGTGGCCGGCGGAGCCGAATCCATGAGCAACGCCGAGCACTACACGACCTCGGTCCGCTGGGGCGCCCGGGCCGGGAACCAGGTGCTCTACGACCGCATCGACCGGGGCCGGGAGCGGTCGCAGCCGGAATGGAGGTTCGGCCCGATTGGGGCTGGAACGAGCCGGACCAGCTCAACGTCAACGGATCCGGCATCTCGCTCGGCCACCCGATCGGCGCCACCGGAGCCCGGATGCTCGCCACCGGCCTGCGCGAGCTGCGCCGGCGGGGCGGCCGGTACCTGCTGGAGACCATGTGCGTGGGCGGCGGCCAGGGCGTGGCCGCGGTCTTCGAGGCGGACTAGGCGGGATCGTCGGTGAACAGGGTCAGCTGTCGGCTGTCCCGCGTGACCGCGATGACCGCCGGGTCGTTGTGCTCCCCGGTCACCAGCCCGTCGGGCGGTGGACGGCGGATTCGCCGCCTGACCATGGGCTCACCCCTGGCCGGCCCGCCACAATTTAGGTCCCCGCTCTCCACCCCATCTGCAGATCCGGGCTGTACCATCTCGGCCATGAACCCACTGTCGGGCGTTCTTGACGAAGCATGGCGGATGTACAAGACGTTCGCCAAGCACCTCCTCGCGATCGCCTTTGTCATCTACCTGATCGCCGCGATCATCACGGCGCTGCTCGCGCTGGCCGGCGGCACCATCGGTATCCTGCTCGGTTCCTTCGTGTCCGTCGTCGCGGCCTTCGTCCTGCAGGCGACGCTGGTCAAGGCGGTGCAGGACGTACGAGACGGCCGCGCCGACCTGTCCATCAGCCAGACCGTGAACCAGGCCCTGCCGTACCTCGGGGCCGTCGCCGGCGCCTCGATCCTGGCTGGCCTCGCGATCACGATCGGGCTGCTTCTGATCATCGTGCCCGGTCTGTTCCTGATCACCATCTGGGCGGTGATCGTGCCGGTCATCGTCATCGAGCGGTCCGGCGCCCTGGCCTCGTTCGGGCGCAGCCGCCAGCTCGTCCGCGGCCACGGGTGGCACGTGTTCGGCACGCTGGTGTTGGTCTACATCATCATGCTCGTAGTGAACATCGTGCTCGGCCTCGTCTTCAGTGCCCTGCCGCACGTGCTCGGGGACGGCCTGAGCTCGGTCATCTCGGGCACCCTGATCTCCCCGTTCCTCGCCATCGTGGTCACGCTCGTGTACTACCGGCTGGTCGGCGTCTCGACGTCCGCGGGCGGCGGCCCGTACGGCGCGTACCAGCAGCCCTCGCAGGGCAACGCGGGCTACGGCGGATACGGCGAGCCCCCGCAGGGTGGCGGCCCGTACGGCGGGTACCAGCAGCCGCCCCAGGGCGGCGACCCGTACGGGGGCGGGTACAACCAGCCGCCCCAGGGCGGTGGCTACGGCGGGTACAACCAGCCGCCGCAGGGCGGTTCGGAACCGCCCACGCAGCAGATGCCCCGGAACGACGGGGGCTGGGAACCACCCGCGCAGCCGCCGCGCTGAGGGCTCCGCAGAGCAATAACGAGGCCGTCAGGCGGGCCGCGGCGCGGCCCGCCTGACGACCGCTGAACAGGCAGCCGCCCAGGAAGGACCCTTCCAGCGAGCGGTAGCCGTGCATGCCGCCGCCGCCGAACCCGGCGACCTCCCCGGCGGCGAACAGGCCGGGCACCGGGCGGGTGGGCCGGACCCGGCTGAGCACCCGGCCGGACAGGTCGGTCTGCAGGCCGCCCAGGGTCTTGCGGGTCAAGATGTTGAGCCGGACCGCGATCAGCGGCCCGGCCTTGGGATCCAGGATCTTGTGCGGCGCGGCGGTCCGGGCCAGCCGGTCGCCGCGGAACCGGCGGGCGTTGCGGATCGCCATGACCTGCAGGTCCTTGGTGAACGGGTTGTCGATCTCCCGGTCGCGCGCGACGATCTGCCGCTCCAGGTCGGCCAGGTCGATGAGCGTCTCGCCGGTCAGCTTGTTCATGCCCGCGACCAGCTCGGGCAGGGTCCTGGCCACCACGAAATCGGCCCCGTGCTGCTTGAACGCCTCTACCGGGGCGGGGGCGCCGGGCCGGACCCGGGACAGGGTCAGCCGGATGTCCTTGCCGGTCAGGTCGGGGTTCTGCTCTGAGCCCGACAGCGCGAACTCCTTCTCGATGATCTTCTCGGTGAGGACGAACCACGAGTAGTCATAGCCGCTCTCCCGGACGGCGGCCAGCGTGCCCAGGGTGTCGAAGCCCGGGAAGTTCGGCGCCGGGAATCGTCGGCCGCGGGCGTCGAACCACATCGGCGAGGGCCCGGGCAGGATCCTGATGCCGTGCCGTGCCCAGATCGGATCCCAGTTCTCGATGCCCTCGGTGTAGTGCCACATCCGGTCGCGGTTGACCAGTCGCCCGCCGGCCCGTTCGGCGATGGCCAGCATCCGCCCGTCGACGTGCTCGGGCACCCCGCAGATCATCCGTTCCGGCGGCGGGCCCAGCCGGGCCGGCCAGTTCTGCCGGATCAGGGCGGCGTTGCCGCCGATCCCGCCGGACGTCACGATGACCACCGGCGCGTGCAGCTCGAACTGGCCGACCTTAGTGCGCGAGCTGCGTGTCCCGCGGGCCGCCGAGCTGGATTCGAGGACCGCCCCCCGCACCCCGTCGACCGCCCCGCCGGTGACGGTGAGCTCGTCCACCCGGTGCCGGAACCGGAACCCGACCCGGCCGGCCGTCTCCGCGTCCCGCACCCGGCGCTCGAATGGCGCCAGCACCCCGGGCCCGGTGCCCCAGGTGACGTGGAAACGCGGGACCGAGTTGCCGTGCCCGTCGGCCAGGTAACCACCCCGCTCGGCCCAGCCCACCAGCGGGAACCAGCGCACCCCCATCGCGTGCAGCCAGGAGCGCTTCTCCCCGGCGGCGAAGTCGACGTAGGACTGCGCCCACCGGTAGGCCCAGTAGTCCTCCCCGGCCGGGTCGTCGATGCCGCGGTCGAAATACGCGCTGCCCGTCCAGTCCTGCCAGGCCAGCTCGCGGGAGTCCTTGATCCCCATCCGGCGCTGCTCGGGTGAGTCCACCAGGAACAGGCCGCCGAACGACCAGAACGCCTGGCCGCCCAGGTTCGACTCGGGCTCCTGGTCCAGCAGCAGCACCCGCCGGCCGGCGTCGGCCAGCTCGGCGGTGGCGGCCAGCCCGGCCAGCCCGGCGCCCACCACGATCACGTCCGCATCCACGAGGTCATCCAATCGCATCCGCTGCCGCCGCGGCCAGGGCGGGATCGCCGCTGAGACCAGGGAAAGGCCACGGCCATCCGGTAAAATCACCCGGTGACTGTCTGCTCCGTCCCGTTCGACGCGTCGCGGCCGCATGTCGCGCGGGTGTACGACTACCTCCTGGGCGGAAAGGACAACTTCGCCGCCGATCGGGCCGTCGGTGACCGGATGCTCGCGTCGATCCCCGAGGTCCAGCTGGGGGTGCGGGCTCAGCGTGACGTGCTCGGCCGGGTGGTCCGTTACCTGGTCGGCGAGGTCGGCCTCAGGCAGCTGCTGGACATCGGCTCGGGGCTGCCCACCGCGGACAACGTGCACGAGATCGCCCAGCGGATCGATCCGGCCACCCGGGTGGTCTACCTCGACAACGACCCGATCGTGCTGTCCCACGCCGAGGCGCTGCTCGCCGACGACAAGTCGACTTTCGTCGTCGAAGGCGACCTGCGCGACCCGGCCGGCATCCTGGGCCATCCCGACGTGCGCAAGCACCTGGACTGGGAGCAGCCGATCGGCCTGCTGATGTGCGGAAGGCGTGGCCCGCAAGCCCTAGTGCGCGAGCGCCATCTGGACGAGCCGGACGATGACCAGGACCATCGCGATCGCCAGGTAGGAGCGCAGGATGGTCAGGGCGATCTTGCGGCCGGTGGACATGACCGGCTTGGTCAGCATGTTGAGCGGCGGCATCCGCCAGGTCTCGCGGTCACGGCGGTCCACCTCGACCGAGCTATGCACCCGTAGCGACCTGATCAGGATCCAGCCGCCTCCCGCGACCGACAGCACCGCGCAGCCGAGGAAGATGCTCAGGATCTGCCGTTCGGTGATGCCGGGGTCCAGCACCGAGGCGGTCAGCACGATCGACATCGCGACGAGCAGCGCGATCACCGCCGAGGTGAACACGTTGGTGCCGCGGCGGTTGACCCAGGGGCCGAGCACTGCGCGGTCGTTGCACAGCATCAGCAGGAAGACCGCGGCGGCCGGGAGCAACACGCCAGCCAGCGCCTGAACGCCTTCGATGATCAGGCCGAGCGGGGCGCCGGGGACGAGCACGATGGCCGCGGCCACGGCGATCAGCGCGGTGTAGATGGCGTAGAAGCCCTTGGCCTGACGCACCCCACGGTGCAGCGAGTGCTTGAGGCCGAGCGTGTCGCCGACGGCGTACGCGGTGGACAGCGAGACCGCGAACGCCCCGATGATGGCCGCGTCGAGCAATGCCACCGCGAACACCACGCCCGCGACCCGGCCCGCGTGCGCGGCGATGCCATGCGCCAGGCCGGCGGCGTCGGTGAAGTTACCCGCGGCCGGCGTGCCGGCGAAGGCGGCGGCGGTCACGCCCATCAGCGCGGCCGCGCCGAGCACGACGATCACGATGCCGATCCACAGGTCGACCTTCTCGTAGCGGATGAACCGCGGCGTGATCCGCTTGTCGACCACGTAGGACTGCTGGAAGAACAGCTGCCACGGCGCCACGGTGGTGCCGATGATGCCGATGATCAGCAGCATGACGGTGGCCATCTGCCCTGAGCCGCCGGGCAGGCTGGGGACGGCGAAGCCGTGCGCCATCTGGGCGCCCGACGGGTGGCTGACCAGGAACAGCGGGATGAGGAGCAGCGATCCGGCGCAGAACGCCACCGCGATCCGCTCGAACCTGCGGAAGCTGCCCGTGAACGCGGCGGCCAGGATCACGCCGGCGGCGAGCGCCACCGCGACAAGCCTGGGCACGCCCAGGTACCCAGCCGCCAGGGTGATCCCGATGAACTCGGTGACCAGGGTCAGTGCGTTCAGGATGAACAGGTCGAAGACCTCGAGCGCACCCCA
This sequence comes from uncultured Actinomycetes bacterium, assembly GCA_963834685.1. GTDB lineage: Bacteria > Actinomycetota > Actinomycetes > Streptosporangiales > Streptosporangiaceae > Palsa-504. The sequence continues at coordinate 45,194 of CAWICW010000027.1, forward strand.
GAACTTGCCGAACCTCTCGATGATCAGCCGTGCGTGGCCCACCCCGGTGACAGCTCCGAGCCGCAGCACCATCTCCTGATTCACGTACAGCACGGGAATCAGCAGCAACAGCGTCCATAGCAGCCGGGTGCCGTAGTTCTGCCCGGCCTGGCCGTAGGTGGAGAACGCGCCTGCGTCGTTGTCGCCGCACATCACGATCAGCCCGGGGCCCACGATGGCCAGCAGCGTCTTGAACTTGGCGGATAGGCCAGCCCGCGGGGCGAAGTCATCGGCGGAGATCGTGCCGAGCGCGCCGCGGATGTCGCCGACGTGCGCGTCGTCCAGGACAGCGGTACGGGTGATGGTGGCCATGGTGAACACCCCTTTCACGTCATGAGATCTGACGGGACGAGGGGCACACGCCCGCGGGCCGTACGCAAGCCAGACCGGACCGGCCCGGACTCGGGCAGGAGCGGTCGTGGGTCGGGTTAGCTCAATTCAGCGGGAAAACCTTCAGGGCCTGGCGTGTGCCGGAACAAAATGGGACAGCAGCGAGGAGGGCCAACTTCGGCCCGGACTATCAGAGTCCATCGCATGCCTCCCTTCAGTCGCGACGCACGGGGGCGCCAGGCCGCGCATGCCAGTAAGGCACGGCTCCGTGACACTTGAGGAAACACACGGCCAGAGCGAGATAATCCAGCCGCACCTCTCTCGTAAGAGCTTTGGCACTCCACGGCGTATTGCGATGTACCGACCGCCAGCCACTTGGCCTCACCCCTTGGGCCGGGGAGAGGTGTCCTGATCCGGAGCGTCTCTCGACGGTTGGGATCAGTGGCCTATGTCCGTGAAGACGCCTCACCGAACGAGGTGTCCTGTTTTCAACCTCACCCAGGATGCCTTCGGCAACCCGGAGTGTCAACTCGGCGCGCCGGTCAGGCTGACGGGCCGGTCAGGCGCACAAGGAGTCCGTGACCGTGCCGGGGTAGCCGTCGAGGCGAGTTCCGGTGTAAATCAGGATGATCTTGGTGCCACCTGTTACGCATTTACCGGAACACCCAGGCCAGGCAGTACCTGAGCGGACGGAATCGCGGCGACCAGGCGCCCGGGTAGCCGCAGCTTGGACCCGCGGATTCCGGAGCCGATCACCACCGAGCCGGTCTTCGCCACCGCCTCGTCCACCAGTACCGGCCAGTCCGCGGGCAGCCCGACCGGCGTGATCCCGCCGTATTCCATGTCGGTGGCTGCGGTCACCGCCTCGACCGGCGCGAACGACGCCTTCCGCGCGTCCAGGTGCCTGCGGACCAGGCCGTTCACGTCCGCCCGAGCGGTCGCCAAGACCATGCACGCCGCGTACATGGTGTTCCCGCCGCGCCTGCCCGCGATGACCACGCAGTTCGCCGACTCGGTCGGCGAGACCCCGTAGCGCTCGCAGAACGCCGCGGTGTCGGCCAGCGCCGGATCGATCTCGGCCACCAGGACCTCGTCCGCCCCCGGCCAGTCCCGCAACGCCGCCGCCACCGGCGCCGCGAGCAGGTCTGTCCGGGACAACGCGGGAACAAATGACAGCACCTCACTCATGCGCCCCATCCAACCAGACCCCGCCGGCCCCCGCCCGCCACCCGGGGCTTGTCGCACACATGCCCCCGGTAGAGGGGAACACATCAACTCTGCCCGTCGGCTGACCGTGGGGATCGTGGTTACCCTGTGACCGCCGTGGCCCGTGCTGCTGTCGTGGCCGCCGGTCTGCCGTGCTGAGGCCGGGGATGACCCGGCCCGGGCGGGCGGCTTCGGCCAGCTGACTGTCCCGGATCCGGCAAAAGAGGGCGAAACCCGGCAGTTGTGCGGAACCGCGTTACCCCCTACGGCCTGGGTCATCTGGCACCCAGCTCCGTAGAGACGTTAGGGTGCGGCATCCACCGGTTCCAGCGCGGCTTCCCGCCGCGGAAGGCTGCGGGGCGGAAAAGTGTTAGGTAGTGGGGGTCAATCAGGCTTATTCTTCCGGCCGGTATGGAGTCGCGATCCGTGATGTCGTCGCAGGCTGAGCTCGCCGCGCCCGCCGAGGCGCCATCCGAGCCATCCACGACACGATCCGGGCGCTCCGGGTCGCGGCGCTCGGGAAAACAGCGTTCCGGAAATCAGCGCCCCGGAAATCAGCACTCTGGAAACCGGCGCGCCGAAGCGCAGGCCGCGGCCCGGGCCGCGCGCCGGGCGGCCATGCCGCCGATCACCTATCCGCCCGAGCTGCCGGTCAGCCAGCGTAAGGACGAGATCGCCCAGGCGATCCGGGATCACCAGGTGGTGATCATCGCGGGGGAGACGGGTTCGGGCAAGACGACCCAGATCCCCAAGATCTGCCTCGAGCTGGGCCGGGGCGTCACCGGGCAGATCGGGCACACCCAGCCGCGCCGGCTGGCGGCCCGGACGGTGGCCGAGCGGATCGCCGAGGAGCTGGGCAGCCCGCTCGGCGAGACCGTCGGGTACCAGGTCCGGTTCACCGACGTGTCCGCCGACGACACGCTGATCAAGCTGATGACCGACGGCATCCTGCTGACCGAGCTCGCCCGCGACCGCCAGCTCAAGCGATACGACACGCTGATCCTCGACGAGGCGCACGAGCGCAGCCTGAACATCGACTTCATCCTCGGCTACCTCAGGCAGCTCCTGCCCGAACGCCCCGACCTCAAGCTCATCATCACCTCGGCCACCATCGACCCGGAGCGCTTCGCCGCGGCCTTCGGCGGCGCGCCGGTGATCGAGGTCTCCGGGCGGACCTACCCGGTCGAAGTGCGCTACCGGCCCATCGAGGGCGGCGAAGACGGCGACCAGGGCCAGGCCATCCTCGACGCGGTGGACGAGCTGTCCGGCGAGGGGCCGGGCGACATCCTGGTCTTCCTGTCCGGCGAGCGCGAGATCCGCGACACCGCCGATCTGCTGGCCGGACCCCAAAACCGTAACCGGCTCGAGGTGCTGCCGCTGTACTCGCGGCTGTCTGCCGCCGAGCAGCACCGGGTGTTCGAACGCCGCCAGGCCTCGGCCTATACCCGCCGCGTGGTCCTGGCCACCAACGTGGCCGAGACCTCGCTCACCGTGCCGGGCATCCACTACGTCATCGACCCGGGCACCGCGCGGATCTCCCGGTACAGCCACCGGACCAAGGTGCAGCGGCTGCCCATCGAGCCGATCTCCCAGGCCTCGGCCAACCAGCGCAAGGGCCGCAGCGGCCGGACCGCGGACGGGATCTGCATCCGGCTGTACTCCGAAGCCGACTTCGAGTCCCGGCCGGAGTTCACCGACCCCGAGATCCTGCGCACCAACCTGGCCTCGGTGATCTTGCAGATGGCCGCGATCGGCCTGGGTGACGTGCCGAAGTTCCCGTTCATCGACCCGCCCGACGCCCGCAACATCGCCGACGGGCTGACCCTGCTGGCCGAGTTGAACGCGTTCAAAGACGGCCGGATCACCGGCCTCGGGCGCAAGCTGGCCCGGCTGCCGGTCGACCCTCGGATCGGCCGGATGATCCTGGAGGCCGACCGCAACGGCTGCGTCCGCGAGGTGCTGGTCATCGCGGCCGCGCTGTCCATCCAGGACCCGCGTGAGCGGCCCGCCGACGCCCAGCAGTCCGCCGACGACAAGCACCGCCGGTTCGCTGACCCCGACTCGGACTTCACCGCCTACCTGAACCTGTGGGACTACCTGGCCGAACGGCAGCGCGAGTTGTCCTCGTCGGCGTTCCGCCGCCTGTGCCGCGCCGAGTACCTGAACTACCTGCGGGTCCGCGAGTGGCAGGATCTGCAGGGCCAGTTGCAAAGGCTGGCGGGCGATCTCGGGGTGGCCGTTGATTCTTCTTCGGCCGAACGGACCGTGGTTCACCTTTCCCTGCTCGCTGGCCTGTTGTCCCAGGTCGGCATGAGGGCCGAGCCCTTGCGGCCGGCGGCGTCGGCGCCCTTCGGCGCGACCTCCGGTCGACGGCCGCGGGCCGAGTACCTGGGCGCGCGCAACGCCAGGTTCGCCATCTTCCCCGGCTCGAGCCTGGTCCGGAAGGCGCCGGACTGGATCGTGGCCGCCGAGCTGGTGGAGACGTCCCGGCTGTGGGCCCGCACCGTGGCCCGGATCGAGCCCGAGTGGGTCGAGCCGCTGGCTCGGCACCTGGTCAAGCGCAGCTACAGCGAGCCGCATTGGGAGCGCAAGCGCGGCAGCGCCGTCGCGCTGGAAAAGGTCACCCTGTACGGGGTGCCGATCGTGACCGACCGCAAGGTCGGCTACGGGCGCATCGACCCGGCCGCGGCCCGGGAGCTGTTCATCAGGCACGCGCTGGTCGAGGGGGACTGGCAGACCTCGCACCGGTTCTTCGCCGAGAACCGGCGGCTGCTCGCCGAGGCCGAGGAGCTCGAGCACCGCGTCCGACGCCGCGGCCTGGTCATCGGCGAGGACGAGCTGTTCGCCTTCTACGACGCGCGGATCCCGGCCGACGTGGTCTCAGGGCAGCACTTCGATACCTGGTGGAAGCAGGCCCGCCGGGCCGACCCGAGCCTGCTCACGTTCCAGCCGGGCGACCTGCTCAGCCAGGACGCCGCGCAGGTCAGCGCGGACTCCTACCCCGACATCTGGACCTCGCAGTCCGCGGCGCTCAAGACGCTGCCCTTGTCCTACGCCTTCGAGCCCGGCAGCGACACCGACGGCGTGACCGTGGACATCCCCTTGAGCAGGCTCAACCAGGTGAACCCGGCCGAATTCTCCTGGCAGGTGCCCGGGCTGCGGACCGAACTTGTCACCGAAATGATCCGGTCGCTGCCCAAGTCGCTACGCCGTGACCTGGTGCCCGCGCCCGATGTGGCCCGCGAGGTGGTGGCCCGCCTCGGGCCGCCGTCCGGCGACCTGCGCGACGCGGTGGCCCGCGAGCTGCGCTCGCTGCGCGGCGTGACCGTGCCGCGGGACGCGTGGGACCTGTCCAAGCTGCCGCCGCACCTGCGGATCACGGTCCGCGTGACGGACGGGGAGCGCGTGCTGGCCGAGGGCAAGGACATTGCCGAGCTCCAGCGCGAGCTCCGGCCTCGGCTGCGCGCGGTCCTGTCCCGGGCGGCGGCCGGCCTGACCCGCTCGGGCCTGGCCTCCTGGGACTTCGACGCGCTGCCCACGGTGTTCCGCGAGGGCACCGTCGTGGCGTACCCGGCCCTGGCTGACGCGGGGACCACGGTCAACGTGCGCCTGTTCGAGACCGAGGCCGCGGCGCGTTCGGCCATGTGGGCCGGGACCCGGCGGCTGATCCTGCTCGGCGCGCCCTCGCCGGTCAAGTCGATCGCGGGCCGCCTGTCCACTGCGGCCAAGCTGGCCCTCAGCCACAACCCGCACGGCAGCGTCGCCGCCCTGTTCGCCGACTGTGTGAACTGCGCCGCCGACTACCTGATGGCCGAGGCGGGCGGTCCGGCCTGGGATCGCGAGGGCTTCGAGCGGCTGTCCGCTGCGGTCCGGTCCGGCCTGCATGAGGTGACCGCCGACGTGGTGACCCGCGTGGAGTCGGCGCTCCGGCTGGCCCACGCGGTGCAGGCCCGGCTGGACGATACCCGGGCCGACGCGGTCCAGCCCGCCGTGGCGGACATGCGCGCGCAGCTGGCCCGGCTTATCTATCCCGATTTCGTGACCGCCACCGGCTACCGCCGGCTGCCGCAGCTGACCCGTTACCTGCGCGGGATCGAGCGGCGGCTGGACAAGCTGCCCGAGAACCCGGCTCGCGACGCGGCGAACATGGCGGTCGCGCAGCGGGTCGAGCAGGCCTGGCGGCAGGCCATCGCCGACCTGCCCCCCGCCCGCCGCGGCGATCCGGACGTGACCGAGGTCCGCTGGATGCTGGAGGAACTCCGGGTCAGCCTGTTCGCCCAGACCCTGGGTACCCTCACGCCCGTCTCAGAGAACCGCATCCTGACCGCCCTGGGCCGCCTGCGTCCTTAGGGGCGAGGGTACCGCTGCGGTCAGGACCCGAAGGATCCGTGCCGTCCCGCGCCGGCCGCGAAGCGGGCGGCGCCCGAGGCCGCCTCCTCGGCCAGCGCGGCCTGCCCGTGCGCGAATTCCGCGGCCAGCGCGGCGGTCTCGTCCAGGCCTTCCTGGTCGAGCACCGAGGCCCGGTCGCTGCGCAGGCAGACCTGCGGGAACGAGGCGAGCTGGGCCGCCAGTTCCTGGGCCGCGACCAGGGCCTGGCCGGCCGGGACCACGCGATTGGCGAGCCCGATGGCCGCCGCCTCGGCCGCGTCGACGGCGCGTCCGGTCAGGATCATGTCCATGGCCCGGCTGGTCCCGATGAGCCGCGGCAGCCGCACGGTGCCGCCGTCGATCAGCGGCACGCCCCAGCGCCGGCAGAAGACGCCGAACACGCCGGTCTCGTCGGCGATCCGCAGATCGCACCACAAGGCCAGCTCCAGGCCTCCCGCCACGGCGTACCCCGATACCGCCGCGATGACGGGCTTGGATAGCCGCAGCCGGCTGATCCCCATCGGGCCGTCGCCGTCGGAAGCCACCCGGTTGCCGCGTCCGGTACCCAGCGCGGTGAGGTCAGCGCCGGAGCAGAAGACCCCGCCCTCCCCGTGCAGCACGGCCACGGCGGCGCCGGGATCGGCGTCGAAGGCCCGGAAGGCCGCGGCGAGCTGGGCGGCCGTGGGACCGTCGACGGCGTTGCGGCGCGTCGGCCGGTGCAGCAAGACGGTGCTGACGGGCCCCGACCGCTCCACCCGGACCGCCTGATCGGTCATCGCCGTGCTCCTCGATCCTCGGCTGGCCGGTCGATCCTCGGCTGGCCGAGCCGCCGCCTTGCACACCGCCAGATGGTCCACACCGTACCCGCGCGGGCCGCGGGCGCGCTGCCTCCCGCTGCGGCTGACCGCCGGGCGCAAGCCCGGCGTGTCGTCATCATCATTGGACTACTTTAAATGCTACGTTTCTCTCTTAGATGTTACAACCAGGTAGATGCGGCTGGGAGAACCGCAGGAAGGCAGGAACCGTGACCGGAGATCCCCCCGTGCGGCGCCGTCTGGTCGGCGGTGCGCTACGCCGGTACCGGGAGAACGTGGGCTACGCACTCGAAGACGCAGCCCGTGTTCTCGAGTGTGACCGTTCCAAGATCAGCCGGATCGAGACCGGCCAGCGCGGCATCCGGCCCAAGGAGCTGCGTGAGCTGCTGACCGAATACGGCGTGCCCTCAAGCGAACAGCTCGCCTTGGTGTCGATCGCCAGCCGGGGCAGCCAGCACAGTTGGTGGCATCCCTACGCGGACACATTGTCCGGCGCCTGCCTGGACTACGTGATCATGGAGTCGGCCGCCTCCGAGATCATGACCTACGAGGCGCAGCTCATACCCGACCTGCTGCAGACCGATGAGTATGCCCGCGCCATCGCCGCCGCCGAGCCCGGCTACGTTACCGACCAGCAACGGGAGGACGCCGTGGCGGCGAAGGCCGTACGCAGGCAGGCGATGCTGAGCGGGAGCCGGCGGATCAGCGTGGTCCTCGGCGAGGGCGCCCTGCACCAGGTGGTCGGCGGTGCCGATGTCCTGGCCGGGCAGATCGGCCACCTGGCCCGGCTGAGCGACGATGCACCCGCGATCACGCTCCAGGTGCTGCCGTTCTCGGCGGGCGCGCACGCCGGCGCGGGCAGCGGATCCCTGGCCATCTTGAGGTTTCCCGACGCGCCGAGCCTCGGCGTCGTGTACCTGGAGGCGCTGTCCGGCGGCGTCTACCTGGAAAGCCAGAGCGATGTCGCCCGGTATATCCGCGCCTTCGCGCTCCTCCGCGCGGCCGCCCTCAGTCCGGCTGACACCGCACGCCTGCTGCGGGGCCTCGCGGGCTAGGGCACCCGCGCGCCGTCGGACCTGCGGCCCGGGTGGCGCAACTGATGGGTCACGGCGGCGAGCTTGTCGATGAGGTCCTGGATGTCCTGGAGAGGCTTCTGCGTTCGCAGCGACCGCGCTTCATGGCTCTCGCCGTCACCCCCGACGGCACCCGGCACGGTGACGTCGTCGGGACCTGATCGGCTGGCGTCCTGCACGCTGTCGCCGAAGTTCATGCGCGGTGTCTCCTGGAGATGATCCGGTCAGCGGGAAAGCGGCCGGCGAAGAGGGCTGAGCGGGTTGGGGTAATTCCGTCGGCTGCGGCGCCTTAAGCGCAGAGAACCATGTTAAAGGTTTTTCGCCGGTATGTCACGCGTCGCAGGATGTGGTGTGGCGTGTTGGCTTTTACGCCGGCTTCCGGTCGTTCCGCCGGCCCGGAGGCGACGTGACACTCGTCGGTCAGCGGCCCCGGCTTGTCCTTCTACCTGCGGTAACCGGCTGCCACCCATCCATCCAGTGATGACGCACAGGCACTGCTAACGATTGCATGTTTGTATTCATTAACGCTTTGTACATGCACTTGCAAATGCAATTTATAGGGCCGGCCCGGTCCCGGTTCCCAGGAGATGAGAAACGTCAGTGATGCCGCGGGGCGTTCTGCCGCATGGTCATCTCCATCTGGTCAGGTCGCAGCGCGGGGACGGGGAGCGGGGTGACACCCTCTCCATGAAGCACGCCAGGCCGGACCAGCGATCAGGTACCTGGGCGGCTTACCCTTGGTCTAACCGGAGCAGGCGCCTCCAGATTGGTGAAGCTAATGCCTGATGTCAACCCCGTCAGCGCGGCCCCAGACCGGCGGCGCTGGCTCATCCTGGGCGTCATCGCCATCGCGCAGCTCATGGTCATCCTCGACCTGACCGTGATGAACATCGCGCTGCCGTCCGCGCAGCACGCCCTGCACTTCACCACGGTGGACCGGCAGTGGGTGGTCACCGCCTATTCACTGGCGTTCGGCAGCCTGCTGCTGCTGGGCGGCAGGCTGGCCGACCTGCTCGGCCGCAAGGTAACGTTCCTGATCGGCCTGGCTGGCTTCGCGGGCGTCTCGGCCATCGGCGGAGCCTCGGTGAACTTCACCATGCTCGTGACCGCGCGGGCTTGCCAGGGGGTGTTCGCCGCGATCCTGGTGCCGTCGGCGCTTTCGGTGCTGACCACCACGTTCACCGAGCCGAAGGACCGCGGCAAGGCATTCGGCATCTACGGCGCGATCGCCGCGGGCGGCAGCGCGGTGGGCCTGCTGCTCGGCGGCGCCCTGACCGAGTACTTGTCCTGGCGCTGGACGCTGTATATCAACCTGGTCTTCGCGGGCGTGGCCTTCATCGGGGGAGCGCTGCTGCTGCGGCGGCATCCGTCCCGGGTCAAGCCGAAGCTGGACATCCCGGGTGTGGTGATGGTGTCCAGCGGCTTGTTCTGCCTGGTCTACGGATTCTCGAACGCGGCCACGCATGACTGGGGCACGCCGTCCACGTGGGGCTTCGTGGCCGCCGGCCTGGTGCTCCTGATCGTGTTCGCGTTCTGGCAGGGCCGCGCCCCGAACCCGCTGCTGCCGCCCCGCGTGGTACTCGACCGCAACCGCGGCGGTGCCTACTTGTCGATGCTCATTGCCGCGTCGGGCATGTTCGGGACTTTCTTGTTCCTGACCTACTATCTGCAGCAGACGCTGGGCTACTCGCCGGTCGTCACCGGCTTCGCCTTCCTGCCCATCACCGGCGGCATCGCGGTCGCGGCCAACCTGTCCACCATCGTGCTCATGCCCCGGGTCGGGCCCAAGCCCCTGGTCGCGACCGGGATGCTGGTCGCGGCGGGCGCAGCGGTCTGGCTTGCCCAGCTGGGACCGCACACCGCCTACGTCGCGGGCGTACTCGGCCCGCTTATCATGACCGGTGTCGGCCTCGGCATGGTGATCGCACCGTCCATCAACACCGGCACCTTCGGCGTAGCCCCGCAGGACGCGGGGGTCGCGTCGGCGACCGTCACGGTAGGCCAGCAGCTCGGCGCCTCCATCGGCACCTCGCTGCTCAACACCATCTTCGCCAGCGCCGTCGCGTCGTACATCGCCGCGCACATCGCGTCGGCCCGGCTCATCGGACGCCAGTCGCTGACCGGGCTGGCCCTCGCGCACGGTTACGACACCGCGTTCTGGTGGACGGCGGGCATCCTGGCCTGCGGCTCGATCGTGGCCGGGATCCTGTTCCGCCGCGGGCCGCTGGTCAGCCGGGACACGGCGCCGGTCGCTCAGGCGGGGGATATGGAGCCGGAAACCACCGAGGCCGGGCCGGCCATCTCGGCCTGATCCGCGGACGGCGAGCCGCCGGGATCAGGCCGGGCAGGTCCACTCCTCCGGGCTGCGCAACGGCCCGGAGGAGACCGCGTCGGGCGGCGGGAAGTGCTCCCCGAGCGTGAAGGAGTGCGGCGTCGGGCCGAACTCGCGCAGGTGCAGCACCCGCTCTTCGGCCTCCTGCGTGGTCGGGACGTGGCCGCGCGGTATCCACCATAGGGCGGTGTAGGCCTCGGCCATCCGCTCGAACCAGCGGCGGCGGCGCTGGAGCACCTGCCGGTGCGCGCCGGAGTAGACGAACCCGGCCAGTGCCTCGACCGACTCCCACACCGACATGTTGACCAGCACTCCGGCGCTCCCGGCCGCATCCCACTCGAACGCGCGCACCGAGGTGGCGTTGCCGTCCTCGGTCTGCAGCCGCCAGAGGAAGCCCTGCGCCGCGTCCGCCGTCGCGTTCACCGGGTCGAGGTCGGCGACGAAGTCCGCGAGCAGCGGGCTGTCCAGCGGAGCCCGCAACCGCGCGACGTTCACCTGGGCCAGCACGTAGTCCACGCCGCCATGCTGCCAGCCGCCCGGAGCCGTGGCAAACGTCTGTGCCCGGGCCTCGCGAGCTCACGTGGTCGGTCGTCCACACGTAATCAGCCGGTAAGGCTTGGCCGGAAACATCCGGCACGATCGCCACCGAGCAGGATCAGCAGGCCCTCACCCTGAGCCTGGCCGCCGGCTAGTCGGATCCCGGCCGCGGCTCGGCCACGTCGGCGACCACGCAGGCGATGTTGTCCGGCCCGCCCGCCTCGTTGGCCAGGTCGATCAGCCGGCCGACGGCCTGCTCCGGGTCGCCTGGCGCGCTCAGGGTGTCCCGGATAACCCCCGGGGAGACCACGGCGGTCAGGCCGTCCGAGCACAGCAGGTAGCGGTCGCCGGCCTGCGCGTCGTGTAGCGAGACGTCGGGCTCGGTCGCGCCGTCGCCGACGATGGCCCGCAGCAGCAGCGACCGCTGCGGGTGGGATTCGGCCTCCTCGGGGGTGATCTTGCCCTCGTCAAGCAGGGCCTGTACCACCGAGTGGTCATGGGTGACCTGGAACAGCTCGCCCGCGCGCAGCAGGTAGGCTCGCGTGTCGCCGACGTGCACCAGCGCGAGCTGGGACCCGGACCAGAGCATGGCGGTGAGCGTGGTGCCGGTCCCGGAGTCGGCGCCGGCCAGGTCCCGCAAGGCCGAGCCGGCCTGCCGGACGGCGTCCTCCATCGCGTTCAGCAGGTTGCCCGCGGGCAGCGCGGCTTCCAGCGGCTTGAGCGCCTCGATCACCGCCGCGCTGGCCTGGTCGCCGTCGGCGCCCATCCCGTCAGCCACGGCCAGCAGGCGCCGGCCCGCGTAGGCGGTGTCCTGATTACGGTCGCGCTGGCGGCCGATGTCCGAACGCGCGGCGTACCGGATGGCTAGCGCCGGTCGTGTTCCTGGCATGGTGAGTTCCTCTCCGGACAGGTAGCTGATCAGGTGGGCGGCCAGGGCTCGCCGGGCGTTAAGCTCGGCCTCGGTCTCCGCCCAGTAGGCCGCGATCTGCTCAGCGGCCTGGTCCGGAGCATCCCGGGCCAGGTCGCAGACGGCGCCGATGCGGGCCAGCGGCATGCCGAGCCGTCGCAGCCAGGCCACCAGGCGGGCCCGCTCCAGCTGGTCGGGCCGGTAGAACCGGTAGCCGGACACCTCGTCGACGTGTGCGGGCGTCAGCAGGCTGAGCGAATCGTAGAGGCGCAGCGCCTTGGGCGAGAGCCGCGAGGCTCGGGCGAACGCCCCGATCGTCAGCAGTTCCACGCGCCTTCCTCCTCAGGTCGACGTCGCCATGCTCAGGCCTGACCCAGGGTGAAGGTCAAGGGCCCTGGGGGTGGCACACGGCCGAGCTGGTGCCTTACCGCGGCGTGATCATGCTCGCGGTGATCAGGGCGACCGTGGTCCGGTCACCGTACGGGGGCGGCCTGCCTTCCGCGGTGGCACCGAGCTCGGCGCACCAGTGCGGACTACGCCGAGCACATTCGCACCGAGTTCAGCACGTTCCGGTGGCTGCTCGAGCCGATGCTGGCCGCGAGCGGTTTCGAGATCGTGGCCGCGGAATACGCCGGGCGGCTGTACGGCGCCTACACCTGCGTCAGGTCGTCCTGAAAGCCCTCGCCAAGCTCACTCCCGGTCAGCCGGGTATACAGCTCCAGGTAGCGCGCCCGGGTGGCAGCCACGATCTCGGGCGGGATGGCCGGACCTGGTGGCCGGCGGTCCCAGTCCAGGCCGGCCGACCAGTCGCGGAGGAACTGCTTGTCCAGCGAGCGTTGCGGGCGGCCGGGCTGCCAGTCCGAACCCAGCCAGAACCGCGACGAGTCGGGGGTCAGCACCTCATCGGCCAGCATCAGCGTCCCGTCGGCCGCCATCCCGAACTCCAGCTTGGTGTCGGCGATGACGATGCCGTGGGAGGCGGCCAGTTCCGCGCCGCGCCGGTAGACCTCCAGCGTGACCCGCTCGAGTTCGGCCGCCACCTGAGGGCCGACGAGCTCGGTAAGCTCGGTAAAAGTCATCGGCTCGTCGTGGCCCGCCGCGGCCTTCGTCGTCGGGGTGAACACCGGTTCCGGCAGCCGGGAACCCTCGCCGAGACCGGGCGGCAGCCGCACGCCGCAGATCGTACCGGTTTCGTTATAGGACACCAGCCCCAGACCGGCCAGGTACCCGCGGGCGATGCACTCCGCCGGCAGCATCCGCAGCCTGCGGCACCTGATCGCCCGCCCCGCCCACTGGGCGGGGACGTCGGTACCAGAGATGACGTGGTTGGCGATCACGTCCGTGAGCTGCCCGAACCACCACAGCGACAGCTGGGTCAGCACCCGGCCCTTGTCCGGTATCGGCGTCGGCAGGACCACGTCGTAGACGCTCACCCGGTCCGACGCGACCATGATCAGGTCGTCGCCGTCCCCGTACAGATCCCGGACCTTCCCGGAATACTCCAGTTCCATGCACGCTCCCAGCTTGCCCCGGGGCGACCGGATGGCCGATGTGCGGCACAGCGTACTAGGGCCGGTGAGCGTAGGATCACGGCCATGGCGGACCTTGAGGTGCAGTACCTCCAGGTACAGACGACGACCGACTCGCGCGCGGAGGCGATGGAGCTCTCCCGGGCCGCGGTCGAGGCCAGGCTGGCCGCGTGCGCGCAGGTGGCCGGGCCCATGGCGTCCATGTACTGGTGGGACGGAGGTCTGGAGCGAGCCGAGGAGTGGCTCGTGCTCCTCAAGCTCCCGGTCGACCGCTACGACGAACTGGCCGCCTTCCTCACCGAACGGCACAGCTACGACGAGCCGGAGATCATCGCCCTGCCCATCGTGACCGGGTCGGCCGCGTACCTGACCTGGATGCGGGAGGAAACCCGCCGCACGGACGGAGCCTCAGGATGACCAGGCTGGTCGGACCGCGCGGGCTCAGCGTCCTGATCTTCATCGGGCTCGTCGCCCTGGCCCTGGCCGTGGTCGGCTGGTACCAGCGCAGCGACGGCGAGGTCGGGCCGTTGCCGAATTACTCCTCAGCGGGGATCGCGGTCTATACCGTCGGCGGCGGGACCGCCGGATGAGTACGCGCTGGGCGAGCGGCCGGCCGGGATCCCGGGTGCTGCGGGAACCGGAGACGACGCCCGCACCGAAGGCCGTCCCGGTTCCCGAGGAGGACCGCGGTCCCAAGCCCGGGCCGCTCAACGACCTTGCCGGACGCGCCGCCGCGATCAGCGCGGAATGGGCACCGACCGCCGGGCGGATCCTGCTCGGCGTGGTGTTCTTCTGGTTCGGGTACCACGAGCTGGTCCAGCCCGGCCACTGGACGCAGTACGTGCCGGTCGTCTCCGAGTCGTCGTCGCTGGCCGTCGTCCTGGTGCTGGCCCACGGCTGGGTGCTGTTCGTCACGGCCGCCGCGCTGGTGGCGGGCATCGCGCCGCGGATTGCGGCGGCCATCGCCAGCGCGCTGCTGCTGGAGATCGTGATCTCGCTGGCGGTCACCGGGGTGTCCGACACGGCCCTGCGCGACCTCGGCGTGCTCGGCCTCGCGGTCTGCCTGACCGGCTGCCAGAACCAGCGCCTGGTGCTCCGCGGCTGAGGAGACGAGGTCATGAAGGCAGTGGTCTGCGACCGGTACGGGCCGCCGGAGGTGCTGCGGCTCGACAACGTCGAGCGGCCCGTCCCCGGACCGGACCAGGTCCTGATCAGGATCCGCGCCACCACGGTCAACCGGTCGGACACCGAGACCCGGCGGGGCAGCCCGCCCGTGGCCCGCCTGCTCACCGGCCTGCGCCGGCCACGACACCGGATCCTCGGCAGCGAACTGGCCGGGGTGGTCGAGGCCGCCGGCCCGGCCGTCACCGAGTTCAGCGCCGGTGACGAGGTCTTCGGCGTCAAGGCCTGGACGTTCGGCGCGCACGCGGAGTTCGTCTGCATGCAGGAGAGCGCCGCGCTGGCGCACAAGCCGGCCGGCGTCGGCTTCGAGAATGCGGCGGCGGTGTGCGACGGGGTGATCCTGGCCCTGATGGGCCTGCGCCCGGCCGAGGTCCGGAAGGGGCGGAGCATCCTCGTCTACGGCGCCTCGGGGTCCATCGGCACCGCGGCGGTCCAGCTGTCCCGGTACTTCGGCGCCGACGTCACCGCGGTGTGCGGCACCAAGAACCTGGAGCTGGTCAGGTCGCTCGGCGCCGGCCAGGTCATCGACTACACGCGGGAAGACTTCACCGCCAGCGGCCAGACCTACGACGTCATCTTCGACGCGGTGGGCAAGCACTCGTTCCGCCGCTGCCGCGACTCACTCAACCCCGGCGGGGTCTACCTGGCCACCGACCACTTGAGCAACCTGCTCCTGGCCCAGTGGACCCGGTTCGGGAGCAAGAAGGTGCTGTTCCCGATCCCGCCGCGGTACACCAAACGGGACGTCGTGTTCCTCAAAGGGCTCATGGAGGACGGGCAGTACCGGTCCGTCATCGACCGGCGCTACCCGCTCGCCGACGTGGTCCAGGCCAGCCGGTACGTCGACACCGAGCAGAAGACCGGGAACGTCGTCCTGACCGTCGGCTAAGGCGCGGGCGGGCGCGTTCCAGGACACGACGATCGGCTCGGCGTGCTCGTGGCCGAGGGTGCTGACCGTCCCGGTGTCCAGCCGGAACAGCTTCCCGTCCGACGGCTCGAGCTGCAGGTAGCGGGCGGTCAGCACGCGCAGCACGTGGCCGTGCGCGACCAGCACCACGTCGCCGTCGGCCAGCAGCGGCAAGGCCCGGGCCAGCACCCGGTCGGCCCGCTCGCCGACCTGCTGAACGGTCTCGCCGGGATGCGCGGCGTCACCCGGGATCACCCCGTCCCGCCACAGGTGCCAGCCGGGACGCTGCTCCTGGATCTGCGGCGTGGTCAGGCCCTCGTACCCGCCGTAGTCCCATTCCCACAGGTCCGGGTCTTGCTTGACGTTGGTCAGCCCGGCCAGTTCGGCGGTCCGGGCCGCCCGCCGCGCGGGACTGGAGAAGACCGCCACGATGTCGCGCCAGGCCAGCATCGGGGCCAGCGCCGCGGCCGCCTCCTCGCCGTTCGGCGTGAGCGGGATGTCCGTCCGCCCGGTGTGCTTGCCGGCCTTGCTCCACTCGGTCTCGCCATGCCGCAGCAGGATCAGGTCTCCCATGGCTCGTAACATATCGGCAATGGAGATCCCCCGTGCCGCAGGCCCGCTGGCGGGCCTGCGGGTGCTCGACCTGACCCGGGCGCTGTCCGGCCCGTTCGCCACCATGATCCTCGGTGACCTGGGCGCGGACGTGATCAAGGTCGAGGACATCTGGCACGGCGACGACACCCGGCGCTGGGGTCCGCCCTTCCAGGGCGACGACGCCGCTTATTTCCTGTCCATCAACCGGAACAAGCGCGGCCTGTCGGTCAACCTGAAGACCCCGGAGGGCCGGCAGATCGTCCAGCGGCTCGCGGCCATCTCGGACATCGTCATGGAGAACTTCCGGCCCGGCACCGCGGCCCGCCTCGGCCTGGGCTACGAGGAGCTCTCCGCCCAGAACCCCGCGCTGATCTACGCCTCGATCAGCGGCTACGGGCAGACCGGGCCGAGCGCGGGACTGCCCGGGTACGACGCGGTGGCGCAGGCCGTGTCCGGGATGATGAGCGTCACCGGGGAGGCGGACGGCGAGCCGGTGCGCTCGGGCACGTCCCTGGCCGACGTCGGCGCGGGCATGTGGGCGCTGATCGGCATCCTGGCCGCGCTGCACGCGCGGCAGGCCACCGGCCGCGGCCAGCTGATCGACATCTCGCTGCTGGACGGGCAGGTCGCCTGGCTCACCTACGTGGCGGGCAAGTACTTCGCGACCGGCGTGACCCCGGGCCGTTACGGCAGCGCTCACGAGAGCCTGGCCCCGTACCAGGTGTTCCCGACCGCCGACGAGCCGCTGATGGTGGCGGTCGGCAGCGACGGGCTCTGGCGCCGGTTCACCGCCGCCACCGGCCTGGACGAGCTGACCGACGACCCGCGCTACGCCACCAACCCGGACCGGGTGCGGCACCGTGACACGTTGATCCCGCTCATCACACGGGCCCTGGCGGCCCGCGGCTGCGCGGAGTGGACCGCCCGGCTCAACGCGGCGGGCGTGCCCGCCGGGCCGGTCAACACGGTGCCTGCGGCGCTGGAGCAGCCGCAGGTCGCCGCGCGCGAGATGGTGGTCGAGCTGGAACACCCGGTCGCGGGAATGCTCAGGATGCTCGGCACCCCGCTCAAGCTGTCCGCCCAGCCGGCCAGCATCCGCCGTCCGCCGCCGGTGCTCGGCCAGCACACCGACGAGATCCTCGCCGAGGCCGGGTATCCCGCCTCCCGCGTCGCCGAGCTGCGCGAGGCGGGAGTGATCCGGTTACCAGAGCCGTCGCCCCGCAAAAGGCGGCGTCCTACCAGAGGCGGCCCTGTTACAAAAGGCGACGGAGCGCCAGCAGGTCCCGGATGCTGGCCTGGACCTTGACCCGGCCCGCCATCCACATCCGGGCGATGTTGGCCGGGGTCGCGGCCAGCGAGATCACGTCGTCGCTGTTCGCGGTCAGCCTGATGTCGGCGGGCGGTTCGTCCGGCGCGGCCTCCTTGACCGGCTCGGCGCCCGTGTCGGTGATCGTGGTCACGAACGTCACGCCCAGGTCGGTGACATGGCAGCTGAACGAGCGATTGCTGAAAAAGCTGGACCGGTCCTGCGGGTTCATCTCACCCAGCCGGGCGGTCAGGGTCTGCAGCGCCTCGCGGCACTCCTCGGCAGTGGCCATGTGCGCCTCGCTCTTGTCAGCATCGGACGGTAGCGTTCCAGCCGGAGGGTAGCGCATATGACCGACGAACACCCACCTCCCCGCGGCGACAGCCGCACGGGCCAGCAGGGTGCAGGAGATAGAGATCAAGACCATGATGCCGGACGGGCCATGGCTGAAGCACCAGTCACCGGTGACGCGCGGGTGGATGACGCCGTGGCGGGCTTGAGCCGGCTCCGCGGCCGGCCAGCCGAGGAGCACGTCGCCGTCCTGGAAGAGGTGCACGGCCGGCTCAGGGACATCCTGGACGACCTGGACCCCTCAAGCCCGGAGCAGCGTTGATCGCACCGCGCGCGAGGCTCGACGCCGAGCTGGTCAGGCGGGGCCTGGCCCGCTCGCGCGAGCAGGCGAGCGAGCTGGTCGCGGCCGGCCTGGTGGCGGTGGCCGGCCAGCGGGCGTCCAAGCCGGCCACCCAGGTGGCCCGGGACGCGCCGATCACGGTGACCGAGACGGATGAACCCGGCTACGTGTCGCGCGGCGGGCACAAGCTGGCCGGAGCGCTGGCGGCGTTCGGTGATCTGGTGGTGGAGGGCCGGAACGCCCTGGACGCCGGGGCGTCCACCGGCGGCTTCACCGACGTGCTGCTGCGGGCCGGCGCCGCGCACGTGGTGGCGGCCGACGTGGGCTATGGCCAGCTGGCCTGGTCGCTGCGCACCGACCCCCGGGTCACGGTCATGGACCGGGTCAACGTGCGTACCCTGGGGCCGGTCACTCCGGTGCCCGACCTGGTGGTGGCCGACCTCTCGTTCATCTCGCTCACCCTGGTGCTGCCGGCCCTGGCGGCCGCCGCGACGCCGGAGGCGGATTTCGTCCTGCTGGTCAAGCCCCAGTTCGAGGTGGGCAAGGGCCGGGTCGGTGCGGGGGGCGTGGTGCGGGATACCACGGACCGTTCGGCCTCTATAGAAAGGGTGGCCGGCGCGGCGGCCGAGCTCGGCCTCGGCGTCCAGGGGATTGCGGCGAGTCCGCTGCCGGGGCCGGCCGGGAACGTGGAATATTTCCTGTGGCTGCGCCGGGGTGCGCCGCCGCTCGACCAGGAGCAGCTGCGCCGCGCGATCGAGGAGGGACCCCACTAGTGGGACAGCGCACGATGCTGGTGACGGCGCACACGGGGCGGGAGAACGCGGTGCGCAGCGCGCGGCTGGTGGCCGAGCGGCTGGCCGCCGCGGGGATCGCGGTCCGCACGCTCGAGGGCGAGCTCAGCTACCCCGGCGCCGAGGAGGTGCCGTCCAGCACCGAGGCGGCCGAGGGCGCGGAGCTCGTGATCGTCCTGGGCGGCGACGGCACCCTGCTGCGCGCCGCTGAGCTGTCCCGCCCCGCTCGGGTGCCGCTGATCGGGGTCAACCTCGGGCACGTCGGCTTCCTGGCCGAGGCCGAGCCGGACGGGCTCGCCGACCTGGTCGACCGGGTAGTGGCGCGGCAGTACACGGTCGAGGAGCGGATGACGATCGACGTGACCGGGCGCAGCAACGGCTCGGCCATCGTGTCGACCTGGGCGCTGAACGAGGCCACCGTGGAGAAGGCGGCGCGGGAGCGGATGGTCGACGTGATCACGGAGGTCGACGGGCGTCCGCTGTCCCGGTGGGGCTGCGACGGGGTGGTGTGCTCGACCCCCACCGGGTCGACCGCCTATGCGTTCTCCGCGGGCGGGCCGGTGGTCTGGCCCGAGGTGGAGGCGCTGCTCATGGTACCGATCAGCGCGCACGCGCTGTTCGCGCCGCCGATGGTGGTCTCGCCGCGGTCGGTGCTCGCGGTCGAGCTGATCGCGGGACAGGAAACCTCAGGTGCCGTGTTGTGGTGCGATGGCCGGCGTAAAGTCGATTTGCCGCCCGGAGCCCGGGTGGAGGTCCGCCGGGGCGCGCTGCCGGTGCTGCTGGCGCGGCTGCAGGGGCCGGGTCCGGCCGGGTTCACGGACCGGCTGGTAGCCAAGTTCGGCCTGCCCGTCGCCGGCTGGCGGGGCCGTACCCGGGAGGACGCTGGCGAGCATGCTTGAGGAAGTCCGCATCAACGGCCTCGGCGTCATCGACGAGGCGGTGCTGGAGCTGTCGGCCGGGTTCACCGCGCTGACCGGCGAGACCGGGGCCGGGAAGACCATGGTCGTGACGGCGCTCGGGCTGCTGTTCGGCGGCCGGGCCGATCCGGCGCGGGTCCGGCCGGGCGCGGCGCGGGCCGCCGTGGAGGGGCGGCTGCTGGTCTCCCCGGAGGTGGCGCGTGAGGTCGAGGACGCTGGGGGAGACCTCGACGAGAACGGGACCGTGCTCGTGCTCAGCCGCTCGGTGTCGGCCGAAGGCCGGTCGCGGGCGTTCGCCGGCGGGCGTTCGGTGCCGGTGTCGCTGCTCCAGGTGCTGGCCGACGACCTGGTCGCCGTGCACGGGCAGGCCGATCAGCAGCAGCTGCTCAAGCCCGGGCGGCAGCGGGACGCGCTGGACCGGTTCGGCGGGCCCGAGCTGGCCGTGGTGCTGTCGGACTACCGGCGGGTATTCGCCCGGCACCGGGCGGTCCGCGAGGAGCTGGAAGCACTGACGCGGGCCGAGCGGGAGCGGGCGGCCGAGGCCGAGACGCTGCGACTCGGCCTGGTCGAGATCGAGGCCGCCGCCCCGGTGGCCGGCGAGGATGCGGCGCTGCTGGCCGAGGACGAACGGCTCGCCAACGCCGACGCGCTGCACGCGGCGGCTAGCACCGCCCATGAGGCGCTGGCCGGCGACCCGGCCTCGTCTGCCGTCGACGGCTCGGACACGCTGACCCTGCTCGGGATCGCCGCTCGGGCGCTGGAGCCGGTCCGCTCGCACGACCCGGTGCTGGCCGGGCTGGCGGGCAGGCTGTCCGAGGCCACCTACCTCCTGTCCGACCTGGCCGCGGACCTCGCGTCCTACACCGAATCGCTGGACTCCGACCCGGCCCGGCTGGCCGCGGTACAGGAACGCCGGGCCACGCTGGGCCGGCTGGTCCGGGCCTACGGCGGCGCGTCCGGAGACGTCGCAGGGGTCCTGGACTGGGCTAAGCGGGCCGGAGCGCGGCTAGCCGAGCTCGAGAGCGACACCGACACGATCGCGGCGCTGGCCGACGAAGAGGCGGAGCTGGCCACGCAGGTCGGGTCGCTGGCCGCAGACCTGACCGCGCTACGGTCGGCGGCGGCCGAACGATTCGCGACGGAGGTGACGGCCGAACTGACCGAGCTGGCCATGCCGCACGCGTCGCTGAGTGCCGTGCTGACCGAGCTGGACGAGCCCGGCCCGCACGGGGCGGACGACGTGGAGATCAGGCTGGCCGCGCATCCGGGCGCACCGCCGCTGCCGCTGCACAAGGGCGCCTCGGGCGGTGAGCTGTCCCGCGTCATGCTGGCCATCGAGGTGGTGTTCGCGGGCGCGGATCCGGTGCCGACGTTCGTCTTCGATGAGGTGGACGCCGGCGTGGGCGGCAAGGCCGCGGTCGAGGTCGGGCGGCGGCTGGCCCGGCTGGCCCGCTCGTCGCAGGTGATCGCGGTGACCCACCTGCCGCAGGTCGCCGCGTTCGCGGACAACCACCTGGTGGTCGAGAAGTCGGACGACGGGCTGGTCACCTCCAGCGGCGTCACGCGGCTGGACCAGCCCAGCCGGGTGCGGGAACTGTCCCGCATGCTGGCCGGGCTGGAGGACTCCGAGTTCGGCCAGGCCCACGCCGAGGAACTGCTGGCCATGGCGGCGCACGAGCGGGACCGCGACTGGCCTTGGGAAGACTGATGGGGGCGCATCAGCGGCCCGCCGCGGGCCCGCCGGCCATGGTCGTCGACCAGCCCGCCACGGATACCGGCAACGTCGCGAGGTGATGGCATTGCCGACAGCGTAGGTGACGCCGGCCGCGTGGGCACGTAGGTTAGATGTGTGGACCGGCGGATCTTCGGGATTGAGACCGAGTACGGCGTCACGTGTACCTTCCGCGGGCAGCGGCGGCTGTCGCCCGACGAGGTGGCGCGGTACCTGTTCCGGCGCGTGGTGTCGTGGGGGCGGAGCAGCAACGTCTTCTTGCGCAACGGCGCCCGGCTCTACCTCGACGTGGGCAGCCATCCCGAGTACGCCACCCCCGAGTGCGACAACGTCCTGGACCTGGTCGCGCACGACAAGGCGGGCGAGCGGATCCTGGAGGGCCTGCTGGTCGACGCCGACCGGCGGCTGCGCGAAGAGGGCATCGCCGGGGACATCTACCTGTTCAAGAACAACACCGACTCGGCCGGGAACTCCTACGGCTGCCACGAGAACTACCTGGTCCCCCGGCGCGCGGATCTGGGGCGGCTGACCGACATCCTCCTCCCGTTCATGGTCACCCGGCAGGTCATCTGCGGCGCGGGCAAGGTGCTGCAGACGCCGCGCGGTGCGGTGTACTGCGTCAGCCAGCGGGCCGAGCACATCTGGGAGAGCGTGTCGTCGGCCACCACCCGGTCCCGGCCGATCATCAACACCCGGGACGAGCCGCACGCAGACGCCGAGCGGTTCCGCCGCCTGCACGTGATCGTCGGCGACTCCAACATGAGCGAGACCACCACCCTGCTCAAGGTCGGCTCCACCGACCTGATATTGCGGATGTTCGAGGCCGGCGCGGTGCTGCGGGACGACATGGCGCTGGACAACCCGATCCGGGCCATCCGCGAGGTCAGCCACGACGTGACCGGCCGCAGCCGGGTCCGGCTCGCGAGTGGGCGCGAGATGAGCGCGCTGGAGATCCAGTACGAGTACCTGAACCGGGCCAAGGACTTCACCGACTCCAACGGGCTCGACGCGATCAGCAAGCGGGTGCTGGAGATGTGGGAGCGGGCGCTCGGCGCGATCGAGACGGGCAACCTGGACCTGATCGCCCGCGAGATCGACTGGGTGACCAAGTATCAGCTCATCGAGCGTTACCGGGCCCGGCACGACCTGCCGCTGTCCTCGCCCCGGGTCGCCCAGCTCGACCTGGCCTATCACGACGTGCGCCGCGGCCGGGGCCTGTACTACCTGCTCCAGCGCGACGGCGCCGTGGACCGGGTCACCCGGGACCTGGACATTTTCGAGGCCAAGTCGGTCCCGCCGCAGACCACCCGGGCCAAGCTGCGCGGTGAGTTCATCCGCCGGGCGCAGGAGAGGCGTCGTGACTTCACCGTCGACTGGGTGCACCTGAAGCTGAACGACCAGGCGCAGCGGACCGTCCTGTGCAAGGACCCGTTCCGTTCGGTCGATGAGCGGGTCGAGAGGCTCATCGCCGGCCTGTGAAACGGTCAGCCGAGCTGGGCGCGGCGGGCGCGGAGGTTGCGGTTCTTGACCCGGTTCCCGCACGACGCCATGTCGCACCAGGCGCCCCGGCGGCTGTGCGAGCGGTCGTAGAACGCCCACCGGCAATCCGGGTTACCGCACAGCTTGAGCCGGTCCCAGCTGCCGTCGGCCTGCGCGTCCCGGATGATGAGCAGCAGCCCGAGCAGGCCGTCGGTCAGCGCGCGGGCCGGGAGGGCCGGCCCGAGCCGGGCCCGGCCGTCCACGGCGACGTCCAGCCGGGGCTGGGCCAGGCTCAGCACCTGCTCCAGCGGGGCCAGGTCCTCCGGGGCCAGCGGCTCGTCCCCGCTGTCGTGGCCGATCAGCGCCCGGATGCTCTCCCTGACCTCGCGGGCCAGCCGCAGGTCCTCACCGAATCCGGGGTGGTTGGGCTCAGGCCGGTCCGGGTCCGGAACGCGCAGGCCCGCGTCGGCCAGCCACGCACGTGCCTGGTCCGCGTGCGCGAATACGTCGGTGCCCAGGTCCCGGTCGAGGGTGTCGACGTAGGCCTGGATCAGCAGCAGCGGCATCGGCGCCAGCTTGTCCTCGACGTGGGAGGCCCACGAGGGCACGGTCATGCCGTTCAGGGTAGCCGTCGTGATCATCTTCGCATCAGTTCCTCCATCCGTGACCGAATAATATCCTTTACAGGTCACGCATGACCACTATACTGGCTTTAGTAGTCACGGACATCGGAGGTGGCACACGATGCATGTCCTGCTCGACGATGATCAAGGCCGCCTGGCCCTTCGGCGGCTCTGGCCCTGGCAGCGACTTCTGGCCCGCGGCGCGGCCGGGCGGCTCGACCGCGCGCTGGCCGAGGGCGCCAGCCCGGAGGAAAGCGTCGGCCTGGCGGCCCGGGCCATGCGGCTGACGTCTACGGAGTTCCGCCGTGACCTGGCCGCGAGCCTGCGGCGGATTCTGGTCGCGGCCGGGGAACCGGCGCTGTCCGTGGCCGCACGGCCGCCGCGTTCGCCGCTGGGTGTGGCCCGCCCGCTGCGCGTCCCGCTCCGCACGACGCGGATCGGCCCGTCCGCGCCGCTGCTCGCCGGGCTGGCCAGCCGCCTGCTCGAGCCCGGCCCTGTACCGGTGCGAGGCGTGGCGATGCTCACCCAGCTGCTGGCCGACGGCGCCGGCCCGCTGTACCGCGATGCCGCCCGCGACGATCTGGCCGTCCTGGCCGGGCAAGCGGCAGACGCGCTGACCTGGTAGCGGCGCTTACCGGCCCAGGTAGGCGCGCTTGAGGTCCTCGTGGCTCAGCAACTCGCCGGCCGGGCCCTCGAGCACGATCTCCCCGGTGGACAGGACGTACCCGCGGTCGGCGATGGAGAGCGCCATCGCCGCGTTCTGCTCGACCATCAGGACCGCGACCCCGGAGGCGTGGATGGTCTTGATGATCTGGAAGTTCTGCTGGACCAGCGCGGGGGACAGCCCCATCGACGGTTCGTCCATCAGCAGCAGGCGGGGGCGGGACATCAGGGCCCGGCCCATCGCCACCATCTGCTGCTCGCCGCCGGACAGCGTGCCCGCCAGCTGGCCGCGCCGCTCGAGCAGGCGCGGGAACAGCGAGTGGACCATGTCGAAGTCCTCGCTGAGCGATTCGCCCTTGCGCAGCACGGCGCCCAGCTCCAGGTTCTCCCGCACCGTCAGCTGGCCGAACAGGCGGCGGTTTTCCGGCACGATGGCGATCCCGGACGCGATGCGCTGCGGCACCGGCCACTGTGTCACGTCCCGCCCGCCGAGCAGCACCCGGCCCGAGCGCGGCCGGACGATGCCCAGGATGGTCTTCAGCGTGGTCGACTTACCCGACGCGTTCCCGCCCAGCAGGCAGACCAGTTCGCCCGCCCCGACCTGCAGCGAGATTCCCTCCAGGATCCGCATCTGCCCGTAGTAGGTGGTGACGTGGTCCAGCTTCAGCAGGACCTCGGGCTCCGGCTCGCTCATGCCTCCTCCGCCAAGGCTTCGGGATCGCGCCCCAGGTAGGCCTCGACGACCGCGGGATGGTTCGCGACCTGGTCGAAGCCGCCCTCGGCGATCTTGACCCCGTGGTCCAGCGCCACCACCCGGTCCGAACAGCCGGCCACCACGTGCATGTCGTGCTCAATGACCAGGATCGCGACCCCCCGCTCCGCACGCAGCCGCCCGATCAGCTCGGTGACCTCGTGCGTCTCGATGGGGTTCATCCCGGCGGCGGGCTCGTCGAGCAGCAGCAGCCGGGGCCGGGTGGCCAGCGCTCGGGCGATCTCCAGCCGCCGCCGGTTCGCGTACGACAGGGAGTAGGCGGGCTGGTCCCAGCGGTACCCCGCGAGCCGCTGGCCGAAGAAGGACAGCACGTCTTCGGCCAGCGCGCGAACCTCACGTTCCTCGCGCCGGGCCCGGGGCAGCCGCAAGATCGACTCCCACGCCAGCGCCCTGGTATTCCCGTAGGTGGCGGCCATCACGTTCTCGAGCACCGACATGTTCATGAACAGCCGCAGGCTCTGGAACGTCCGGGCGATCCCCCGCCGGGCGATGACGTGCGGCGCCTGGCCCGCGATCGACGTCCCGGCGAACCGGACGTCGCCCGCGCTCGGCTGGTACACGCCGGTGATCACGTTGAACACCGTGGTCTTGCCGGCGCCGTTGGGCCCGATCACGCTGACGACCTCCCGGTCGGCGACCCGCAGGTCCAGCTCGGACAGGGCCCGCAGGCCGCCGAAGGACAGGGACAGGCGATCGAGCTCCAGGACGGCCTGTTCTGTGGGCTCAGCTTCCGCGGGCTCGGCGCTCACGTCACGGTCTCCACGCGCCGCTGCCCGAGCAGTCCCTGCGGCCGGGCGTTCATCATCACGATCAGTATCGCGCCGATCATGAGCTGCCGGGTAACCGAGGGCTCCACGACCAGCCGGGTCTCCCACACGAACGAGGCCAGGCAGAGGGTCGGAGGCAGCAGGATGGTCCGCCAGCGGCTGCTGACCTGCACCAGCGTGATCAGCAGGCAGACCAGCACGACGAATCCCCAGTTCCCGGCGGTCTGCGCATTGGCCGGGACGATCACCCAGTCGCGCAGCGCGTCGGCGATCCAGCCGCCTGACTGCGGCCCGCCCGCCACCGCGCTGGCCGATATCGCCTGGGCGATGGCGTGCGCCGCGAAGCCGAGCGCCACGGTCGCGGCCAGGACCCCGGCCAGCCTGCGCCACGGGCGCAGCTTGGCCAGCAGGGTCAGCAGGATCAGCCCGTAGAACAGGTAGCCGGAGTCGGCCGGACTGCGCAGCAAGCCGTCGTAAATGATCATGACCACCAGGGCGCCGAGGCAGGCGCCGGCGATGCTGCCCGAGCCGCCGAGGATGAGCCCGGCGTAGATCAGGATCAGGATCGGGGTGTCGAAGTCGGTCGGGAACACGCTGGCCTGCTGCGCGGCGTAGATGGTGCCGGCCAGCGCGGCCACCACGGCGCCGGCGGCGAACGCGGCCAGCTTGACCCGGTTGACCGGGATCGTCATCGAGGCCGCCGCCAGCGGGTCGTCGCGGACCGCGCGCCAGGCCCGCCCGGTGCGCGAGCTTTCCAGCAGACGCAGCACCGCCATGACCACCACCAGGCCGATCACCAGCAGGTAGTAGTAGCCGTAGTTGCTGGTGAGCTGCCAGCTGAAGCCCCTGATCGGATCGATCCCGGTGATCCCGTTCGGCCCGCCGAGCTTGCTCGGGGCCACGTTGTTGGTGAACTCCACGAACGCCTCGCCGAAGAACAGCGTGACGATGGCCAGGTAGTCGCCGATTAGCCGCCGGGACGGCAGGCCGACGGCCAGCCCGAGGAGCGCCGCGGCGATCATCACGATCGGCAGCGACAGGTAGGCCGGGAGGTGGATGCCGCTGGTGCCGAGCTGGTTCGAGGACAGCAGCGCGAACCCGTATGCGCCGAAGCCGAAGAACGCGATGTAGCCCAGGTCGAGCAGCCCGGCCCAGCCCACGACGATGTTCAGCCCGACGGCCAGCAGCGCGATCACCATCGCGTCGATCCCGACCTGCAGCTGGAAGCCGCCCAGGCCGAGCGACGGCAGCACGACGGCGGCCAGCCCGGCGACGGCCAGCCGGGGCCACCAGCCGACCCGCTCGCCCGCCCGCTGAGCGCGGCCCAGCCATGACGGCAGGTACTCGTGCCGGCGCGCCTGCCTGGCCACCCACTCGTCGGCCCCGACCTGCGGCCCCTGGGAGTCGATGCTCACCGCCCGCTCACACCTTCTGCAGCTGCACGCGGCCGAGCAGCCCGCTCGGCCGGACCAGCATCACGACGATCAGGAGCCCGAATACGATCAGGTTGGTGTAGGTGGAGGAGATGTAACCGGTGACCATCGATTCCGCGACGCCGATCACCAGGCCGCCGAGCATCGCGCCTGGTATCGAGCCGATCCCGCCGACCACGGCCGCGGTGAACGCCTTGAGCCCGACGATGAACCCGATCGTGGACGTCACCGTGTTGAACAGCAGTCCGCCCATCACGCCCGCGATGCCCGCGAGCGCCGAGCCGAGGAGGAACGTGGAGGTGATGACGAAGTTCACGTTGATCCCCAGCATCTCCGCGGCCTCACGGTCGGCCGCCACCGCCCGCATCTGCCTGCCCAGCCTGGTCCGGTTGACCAATATCTGCAGTCCGGTCATCAGCACGAGGCCCAGCACCAGGACCAGGATCTGCACGCTGTCGATGGTGACCGAACCGATCCGGATGCCGCTGGACAGCGAGATGAAGTCCGCGGTGTTATAGACCCGGAACTGGGCGCCGAACAGCAGCAGAGCCGAGCTCTCCAGGAAGAACGAGACGCCGATCGCGGTGATCAGCGGCGCGATCCGCGGCGCGTCCCGCAGCGGCCGGTAGGCGAACCGCTCGATCGCCACGCCCAGGCCGCCGACCAGGCCCGCCGCCACCACGAACATGATCACCAGCAGCAGCGGCACCGCGATGCTCAGGTCGGACGCGCCGCCGAAGAACTGGATGACGAAGAAGCCGATGTAGGCCCCGATCATGTACAGGTCGCCGTGCGCGAAGTTGAGCAGCTTCAGCACCCCGTACACCATCGAGAAGCCCAGCGCGACCAGCGCATAGAGCGCACCGGTGGTGATGCCGTTCACCAGTTCCTGAAAAAAGAAGCTCATCCGGTGCGACTCCCACTCATCACCATCCGCCCCGCCGGGCCCGGGTCGGCCCGGCGGGGCGGATGCGTCAGCACTAGCTCGGGATCAGCTGGTACTTGCCCGCTGGGGTGATCTTGAACAGGAAGAACTTGCCGTTGACCAGGTCACCGTGGGAGTCGAAGGAAATCGGCTGGCCCAGGATCGAGGTCGGCTCGTTCGTCTGCTTGATCGCGGCCAGCACGTTAGCACGACTCGGGGTCTGGCCCGCCTTGCACACCGAGGCGATGGCCTCGTCGATCACGTGCGTGGCCGCGAACACGGGCGGACCGAAGGTTCCGAACGACCCGTACTTCGCCTGGGCGGCCTGGGCGATCGCCGCGTCGGCCGGGATCGCGGTGATGTCCGGGCCGAACGAGGACACGTACGAGCCGGAGATGCTGAACGTGCCCGGGGAGAACAGGCCGTCCGTGCCGAAGATCACCGCGGTCTTGTGCTCCTGGGCCAGGTCGCGACCGAACTGCTGGGCGTTGGCGGCGATCTGCCAGGGCAGGACCACCACCGATTCGGCGGAGGTGACCTTGGCCACCAGCGAGGAGAAGTCGGTGACCTTCTGCGAGACCGACTCGTGGTCGACCTTGATCCCGGCCGCCTGGAAGATCGGCAGCATGGCGCTGACCAGGCCGGTCGAGTAGGCCTCCTGGTCATCGACGATCATCAGGGCCTTCGGGTGCAGGGTGTTCACGATGTAGTTCGCGTCCTGCGGACCCTGCACGCTGTCCTTCGACACCACCCGGAAGAACGTCGGGTACGAGCCGGTCGTCAACGCCACGGCCGTCGCCGACCCGGAGATGAAGGGCATCCCCGCCCGCGCCATCGGGCCGCCGACCGCCTCGACTTCCTGGCTGCCCGCGGGCCCGACCACGGCGATGATGCTCGCGTTCGAGGTGAACTGCTGCGTCACGGTCACCGCCTGCGCGGGCTGCAGCTGAGTGTCGCCCTGTACGAGCGTGATCTTGGTCTTATTGGCCGCGTTGTCCATGGCCACCGCGAGCTCGGCGAAGTGAAGCTGCTCGGTGCCAAGGCTCGCCACCGGGCCCGTGATCGGGCCTTCGAAACCGATCGACGCGACGCACGCCTTGGTGCTGGCGCTGGATCCGCCGCTACCGGCCGCGCTGCTACTGCTACTGCTGTTACTACTACTGCAACCAGCCACGGCGAGCGAGCCGACCGCCGCCGCGGCTAGGACCAGGCGTCCCTTCATTGGATACGCCTCCATTTCCCGAGATATCCCATAATGTGGGTGTCCCCATTAGCGAGGGCTGTCATATGCCTCGGCATGCGTTCGAGGATGCTCAAAAACGCCCTCCCCGCTGGCCGAATTCGTATCGCTGATCAAACCATTGCCGTTTAGGCCAAAGCAAGAGGACTACTCTGGGACCGGCTTGGCAGTTGTGAATTCGATACCGACCGGGAGGACCTACCCGTGGCCGAAGTGCTCAGCGCAAGCGTGGATGTCGCCGCGATCCGGGCCCGCTTCACGTCGCTGCGGCAAAGTTTCGCCTTCTTCGACGCGCCAGGCGGCACGCAGGTGCCCGACGAGGTCGGCGACGCGATCGGGCTCGCGCTCCGGGAGGCCAGCGCCAACCTGGGCGCGGGGTACGCCACGAGCATCCGCGTGGGGCAGATCCTGCAGGAGGCGGAGGGCAAGGCAGCCCGGTTTCTTGGCTGCGAGCCGAGCGAGGTGATCTTCGGGCCCAACATGACCACGCTCAACTTCGCGCTGTCCCGGACCGCCGCCCGCGCGTTCGGCCCGGGCGACGAGATCCTCGTCTCGTGCCTCGACCATGACGCGGGCGTCGCGCCCTGGCTGGAGATCGCGCACGACCGCGATCTGGTGGTCCGGCACGTCGGGCTCCACGACGACACGAGCCTGGACTTCGCGGACCTGGAGCGCAAGCTCGGGCCGCGCACCAAGGTGGTCGCGTTCGCCTGGGCCTCCAACGCGGTCGGCACGGTCACCGACGCCCGCCGGGTCTGCGAGCTCGCGCATCAGGCCGGGGCGCTCGCGTGGGTGGACGCCGTCCACTACGCGGCGCACGAGCCGATCGACGTCCGCCAGATCGACGCCGACGTACTGATCTGCTCGCCGTACAAGTTCTGCGGCCCGCATCTCGGCGTCGCCTACGGACGGACCGAGGTAATCGAGCGGTGGCGGCCCTACAAGGCCCGCCCGGCGCCCACCAGCCCGCTCGGGCGCAGCTTCGAGACCGGCACGCAGCCGTATGAGCTGCTCGCGGGATTCAACGCGACCATCGACTACCTGGACTCGATCGGGGGCTTCGCCGCGATCGTGCCCTACGAGCGCTCGCTGGGCCAGCGGTTCCTGGACGGCCTGCCCGAAGCGGTCACCGTGTACGGGCGGCCCGGGATGGACGGCCGCGTGCCCACCTTCCTGGTCAACGTCGAGGGCGTGGCCGCCGCCGACGTGGCCGCCCGGCTGGCCGCCGAGCAGATCGGGGTCTGGGCCCACGATTCGTGGTACTCACTCGGCCTGTACCAGCGCCTCGGCTACCGCGATAAGTCGGTCCGGATTGGCTTCGTCCATTACAACAGCCCGGACGAGGTCGACCGGCTGCTCGCGGCCCTGGACGGGATGCGCTCCGTTTAAC
Source organism: uncultured Actinomycetes bacterium (assembly GCA_963834685.1). Taxonomy (GTDB): domain Bacteria; phylum Actinomycetota; class Actinomycetes; order Streptosporangiales; family Streptosporangiaceae; genus Palsa-504. Next base: position 75,682 of record CAWICW010000027.1, read on the forward strand.
CCCGCGTTATCCGTCCGCCCCGCCGAGGATCTCGGCCAGCTTGCTCAGGTTGATGTTGCCGCCGGAGATCACGCACACCACCTTCCCGGTCCCGGCCCGGCCGCTCAGCGCGGCCGCGGGCGCCAGCGCGCCCGCGCCCTCGGCGATGACCCGGACGCGCTCGGCGAGCGTGCGCACGGCGGCGGCGACCTCGGCCACCGGAATCGACAGCGCGCCGTCGACGAGCGGCGCGACCAGCGGCCACATGCTGTCCAGCACCCGCCGGCTGCCGGAGCCGTCGACGAACGAGGGCTGGTAGTCGATCTCGGCTGGGTGCCCGACGGCGAGCGCGGCGGCCAGCGCCGCGGCGGTCTCGGGCTCGGCCGTGAAGATCTTGGTGTCTGGCCGGAGCGCCTTGATGGCGCTGGCGATGCCCACCGTCAGCCCGCCGCCGCCGTACGGGATCACGACCGCGTCCGGGTCGGGCAGGTCATCGAGGATCTCCAGGCCGATCGTGCCGTTGCCCGCCATCACCGCCGGGTCCTGGACGGGGTGCACGAACAGTCCCTCCACCCCATCGACGTGACTGGTGGTGATGATGTTCCACCATTCGTCGTACGGGACCTTGAGCACCCGGCCGCCGAGGCGCTCGATTGCGGCCAGCTTGGCCTCGGGCGCGTGCTCCGGGACCACGATCGTCGCCGGGACGCCGAGCGCGCGAGCCGTCCACGCGATGCCCTGGGCCATGTTCCCCGCGCTGGCGGTGACCAGCCCCTTGACCCAGGCGTCGGGCGGCGCGAGCAGGACCGCGTTGGTCGCACCGCGGATCTTGAACGAGTTGATGGACTGGAGGTTCTCCAGTTTGAGGTAGATCTGCGCCGGGGCCCCCTCGACGTACAGGGGCACCAGCGGCGTCCGGATCACCGAGCCGGCGATGCGCGCCTGGGCCGCTTCGATGTCCGCCAGCGCGATCATGGCTCTGCCTCCTCGGGGACGAGGTCCGCGACCGCCTCGTCGATCGTGCCTCGTTCCTGTTCGGTGAGCGGGTGCGCCAGGGCCTCGGCCACCGGGGCCAGGTGCTCCGGGCGACCGGGTCCGATCACGATCTGGGCCACCCGGTCGTCGGCCAGCAGCCAGGCGAGCGCGAGGCCGGCCATCGAGGTGCCGCGGCTGGCCGCGATGGCGTGCAGCCTGGCGAGCGCCCCGAAGGTCCGGTCGGTGACGAAGTCCTGGTACGGCTCGGGCCGCTGGGTCATCCGCGAGCCGGCCGGGTACGGCGCGCCGCGGCGGTACTTGCCGGTCAGCCAGCCGCCGGCCAGCGGGCCGAAGGCCAGGTAGGCCACGCCCCGCTCCGCGCACAGCGGCAGGACCTCCGGCTCGTCCTGCCGTGCGAGCAGGGAGTAGCTGTTCTGGATGGCCTGCGGCGCGCCGGCCGTTAGCGCCGCCGCCAGTTGCCGCGCGTCGAAGTTGCTGACCCCGTAGGCTCCGATCAGCTCGTCCGCCTGGGCCGCGGCGAAGGCCCCGAGGGTTTCGGTGAGCGGTACGGCCGGGTCGTAGTCGTGGGCCAGGTAGAGGTCGACCTGGTCGACGCCCAGCCGGTCCAGGCTCGAGCGAAGCTGACGGGCGATCCGGTCGGGCTGCAGGCCGTGGTCCGCGCCGGCCTCCATCGGGTTGAACGTCTTGGTCGTCAGCCGCGGCCGGACCCCGCGCGACCGGATCCAGCGGCCGATCGCCTGCTCGCTGCGACCGCCGCCGTAGGCATCGGCGGTGTCGAAGTGCACGATGCCCGAAGCCCAGGCCGCGTCCATCAGCTCGAACGCCTGGTCCTCGGTCAGCCCCTGGCCGAAGAACTCCGGTGCCGAGCCGACCCCGCCGAAGTTGCCGCAGCCGAGCGCGATCCGTGCCACGGTGAGCCCCGGCATTCCACCTCCTGCATCAGCTGCTCCGGGAAGTCTGCCACAGCAGGTCGCCATCGCGACGCCAAGCTGAGATCGTCAGTTCCACCCGCCCAACCTATCCCCGCACCAGCAGGAGCACTCCGACCTACGGCCCCATCAGCCCGGGGACCCGCCGGCGACCTCGTAGGACCACAGCTCGCTGCTGATGCCGACCGAGGGCTGCGCCGGGCCGCCCGCTCGCTCGGCTGCCGAACGGTGCCCGTGCCCGAACGCCGGGGAACGCATCCAGGCCTGGAACGCTTCATCGTCCCGCCACCGGGTCACCACCAGCCAGGTGGTCCGCCCGTCGGTCGGCTTGAGCAGCTCGAACCCCTCGAATCCGTCCTGGTTGTCCACCGCGCCGGCCCGCGCGGCGAACCTGCGGGCGAGCTCGTCGCCGCTGTCGGCGGGCACCGTAATCGCATTGATCCTCACCACGGTCATGCACACGATGATGCCAGTACTGGTCATGGAGCTGGTCGACGGGCAGCGCCCGCCCGCCGAACCCGGTGTTAGCGTGACCGCAAGAACGCGGGTCACGCGGCGCAAGGAGGCGCGAGAGATGAAGGTGGGCGTTATCGGGGCCGGACGTATCGGGGGCGGCATCGCCCGGCAACTGGCCGGTGCCGGCCACGAAGTACTGCTTTCCTTCAGCCGCGACCCGCAGTCGCTGGAGCATCTGGCGGCCGAGATCGGCCCGGGCGCAACCACCGGTAACCCGGCCGAGGCGGCCAGCTTCGGCGAGGTGGTGGTGATATCGGTTCCGTGGAGCACGCTGCCCCGGGCGCTCGAGCAGGCGGGCTCGCTGGCCGGCAAGATCGTGATCGACACCACCAACCAGTTCGGCGGCCCGCCGCTGCCCGCGGCGGGGCAGACCGCGGCGCACTTCAATGCAGGCCGCATGCCCGGCGCGCGGTACACCAAATCGTTCAACACCCTCACGTCGGCCTTCCAGGCCCAGACGGCCAGCAGGCAGGGCGATGAGAAGGTCGTCCAGTGGTTGTGCGGCGACGATGCCGAAGCCAAGCAGGTCGTCGCGGGGCTGATCACCGACGCCGGGTTCGTGCCCGTTGACCTCGGCAGCGCGGCGAGCTGCGCGGTGATGGAGGCGCCGCGCCGCCCTGGCGCGGTCTATGGCGAGGAATACCGCGCGGCCGACGCGCCCGCGGTGGTTGAGGCGGTCCGGGGCGGACACCCGATCCCGCCGACCCCGCAGTACTAAGCGCACGCCGGGTCGGGCGTTAACCCAGTTGGCGGGGGACGGATCGACCTGGATGATGGAAGGCATGCACGTCGAGGCCATCAACATCGGCACCAGCGAGGCGCTGGGTCCGGTCAGCTCGGTCCGCGCCATCGCCGGCCACGGCCTGGCGGGCGACCGCTACTTCTTCCCGGACGGGGCGGGTTCGGGGGAGGCGCTGACCCTGGTCGAAGCCGAGGCGCTCGAAGACGTGGGTCTCACCGGCGCGCAGTCCCGACGCCAGGTCGTGGTGCGTGGCACCGGCGTCAACGACCTGGTCGGCAAGCGGTTCCGGATCGGCGACGTCGAGTGCGCGGGAGTCGAGCTCTGCGAGCCGTGCCTTCACCTGCAGAAGCTCACTCGCCCCGGCATCATCAAGGACCTCATCCACCGCGGCGGTCTCCGGGCGGACATCCTGTCCGGAGGCACGATCAACGTCGGCGACAAGGTTTTTGAAGATCTTCTTCCGAACGAACCTGCGGATCCGTGACCGGACCCGTCGATCGCTCCGCGTGGCCGGCCCGCGTTAACCCGGCCCGCCGGGCGGCGGCCTCCAGCCGCGCGGCCTGGGCGGCCAGGTAGCGACGTTCGGGCGATGGCCTCGGCCGGGATCGAACTCGCGCACCCCGTCGGCGCGCTCTCACCACCGGGTCGGAGCCGCCGGCCTGTCCTCGACATGGCACGATCATTATCCGCTGGCATACATGCCCGACGAGGGAGACGAGCCATGAGCGACTATCCGGCCGCGATCACCACGGTGAACCATGTCGAGCCGGTGCCGCGGCGCATCCGGGCGTTCCTCGGCGGCGAGCAGGTGCTGGATACCACCCGGGCGCTGTACGTCTGGGAATGGCCGAACTACCCGCAGTACTACATCCCGCTGGCTGACGTGCGCCAGGATCTGCTGGACCCCGAGGGGCACACCCAGCAGACCGGCCGCGGCGTCGTGGCGCTGCACGGGCTCCGCGTCGGAGGGCTCCACCGGCCGCGGGCCGCCCGGGTCCTGGCCGACTCGCCCGTGGCCGGGCTAAGCGGCACCGTGCGCTTCAACTGGGCTGCGATGGACGCCTGGTTCGAGGAGGACGAGGAGGTGTTCGTCCATCCGCGCAGTCCCTACACCCGGGTCGACGCGCTGCGCTCCAACCGGCCGGTCCGCGTGGAGCGGGACGGGGTCGTGCTGGCCGACGCGGGCTCCTCGGTCATGGTCTTCGAGACCGGGCTGCCCACCCGCTACTACCTGAGCCGCACCGACGTCGACTTCGCGCACCTGATCCCCGCCGATACCGTGACCGCGTGCCCGTACAAGGGTACGACCAGCGGCTACTGGTCCGTCCGGGCGGGCGGCACGGTGCATCCCGACCTGGCCTGGAGCTACGACTTCCCGACCCGCCAGCTGCTGCCCATCGCCGGGCTGATCGCCTTCTACAACGAGCAGGTCGACGTCATCCTGGACGGGCAGCGCCTGGAGCGGCCGCAGACCCACTTCTTCGCGTCCAACCGGGCCCAGGCAGGCGCCCCGGAGCCGGGACGCTCAGGCGGGGACGGATAGCGAGAGGCCGAACTGGACCGCCGAGTCGGTCCACCACGAGTGCATGGCCAAGCCGGCCGCGGCCAGTTCGGCTTCCACTCCGGGGCGGCGGAACTTGGCCGAGACCTCGGTCCGCATATCCTCCCCGGCGGCGAAGCTGACGGTGAGCCCGATGGCGGGCAGGTGCACGGTCTGACCGGCCAGCGAGCGCAGCCGCATCTCGATCCACTCGGCCTCGGCGTCCCACACCGCCACGTGCTCGAACTCGTCCGGATCGAAGTCGGCGCCGAGCTCGGTGTTCAGTACCGCGAGGACGTTCTTGTTGAACTCCGCGGTGACGCCGGAGTCGTCGTCGTACGCGGCGACCAGGACGGCTGGATCCTTGACCAGGTCGGTGCCGAGCAGGAAGAAGTCGCCCGGGCGCAGCTCAGCCCGGACCTGAGCCAGGAACGCGGTCCGCTGAGCGGGCAGCAGGTTCCCGATCGTGCTGCCCAGGAAGGCCACGAGCCGAGGGGCGGGCGCGTCGCCGTCGGCCGGGAACCCCAGATGCTCCTCGAAGTCGGAGACCACGGCGCGTACCGCCAGGCCGGGGTACTCGGCGGACAGCGCGGCCCCCGCAGCGACCAGGGCCGGCTCGCTGACGTCCACCGGTACGTAGCAGCGCAGCGTGCCCGCCGCGCGCAGCGCGTCCAGCAGCAGCCGGGTCTTGTCCGAGGACCCCGAGCCGAGCTCGACGAGCGTCCGGGCCCCCGTCTGCGCGGCGATCTCGGCCGCGGTGACATGCAGGATCTCCCGTTCGGCGCGGGTCGGGTAGTACTCGCGCAGCTCGGTGATCTTGTCGAACAGCGCGCTGCCCTGCGCGTCGTAGAACCACTTGGGCGGCAGCGATTTCGGGTCCGACGCGAGCCCGCGGCGCGCGTCGGCGCGGAGCGATTCGGCGAGGAAGCCGGGCGGCAGCCGGCGGTCAAGTGAGATCAACGGATCGCGATCCTTTCATCCGAGGGTCTTGGGCATCAGGGATGACGGGAGTCTCGTGGGCGGTCGTGACGCCCGCGATGATGGAGTTCAGGGCGGACAGCCGCGTCACGCTGACCTGCTCTGGCGTGGCGGTGACCAGTGAGCCGTCGCGCGGGATCTCGATCCAGCCGGCCTCGTCGTCGCCGGGCTCCGAGGCGACGGTGACGCGGCCCGGCTCCTGCCGGTAGTACAGGGTGTGCCCGGCGGTGGTGGCCGCGATCACCCGACCGTCGGTGAGCAGGAAGTTGAACCGGCCGGTCACGCCCGCGGCGCACAGCGCTTCGGCGGTGCCGGCCAGGGCCTCGGCCAGCGTCAGGCCCCGCCGGAGGCGGTTCAGCACCAGCGCCCACAGCAGCGCCGAGTCGACCCGGGCCTCCAGTTCGAGCAGCGCTATGCCCGGCAGCGCCGCGGCGAGCGCCGCGGTGGACTCCGGCCAGCCGTTGACCGCGCCGTTGTGGCTGAACAGCCACCGGCCATGCTTGAACGGCGCGGCCGCCGCCGGGCCGTGGCTGGTTCTCGGCGTCGCATTCCGGATGGCCGCGAGCATCGCGCTCGCCCGGGTCACCCCGGCAACCTCGGCGAAGGACCCGTCCGTCCAGATGGGCATCGCCTGCCGGTACCGGACCGGGTCAACGTCATCGGCCGGGTACCAGCCCACCCCGAACCCGTCCGCGTTGATCGCCCCTGGCCCTTGCCGTCGCGGCGCCCAGGCCTGCCGGTACAGCCCGTGCGGCGGGTCGATGATGACTGAACGCAGGGTGGCCGGCGGTCCGAGATAGGCTAGGTGCCTGCACATCAGGCGGTCTCCGGCGCCCCGGACCGCGCGGTGCGGAAGCCGGAGAAGATCTGCCGCCGGATCGGGTAGTCCCAGTTGCGGAACGTGCCCCGGCAGGCCACCGCGCTGACCGCGAACGACCCGCCGCGGAGCACCTTGTACTCCGGACCGAAGAACACCTCGGAGTACTCCCGGTAGGGCCAGGCGCTGAACCCCGGATACGGGCCGAAGTCCGAACTGGTCCACTCCCAGACGTCCCCGATCAGCTGCCGGGCCCCGCACGGCGCCGCTCCGACGGGGTACGAGCCGGCCGGCGCGGGCCGCAGGAACTGCTGGCCGAGGTTGGCGTGCGCCGCCTCCGGCTCCGCGTTGCCCCACGGGAACCGCCGAGACAGCCCGGTCGCTGGGTCGAACCGGGCCGCCTTCTCCCACTCCGCCTCGGTCGGCAGCCTCCGCCCCGCCCAGCGGGCGTACGCGTCGGCCTCGTACCAGCACACGTGCAGCACCGGTTCTTCCGGTCGTACGGGTTCGACCTGGCCGAAGACCCTGCGGACCCACTGCCCGCCGTCCCGGCTCCAGTACAGCGGCGCGAATAGCCCGGCCCGCTGCCGGTGCTCCCAGCCCGCGGCGGTCCACCAGCGCGGGTCGTCGTATCCGCCGTCGGCGATGAACTCGGCATACGCGCCGCAGGTCACCGGCGTGGTGTCGAGGAAGAACGGGGCCACGTCCACCGCGTGCGCGGGCCGCTCGTTGTCCAGCGCCCACGGCTCGGTAGAGGTGCCCATGGTGAACGGGCCGCCCGGCACCAGGACCTCGGGCGGCAGCCGCAGCGCGTCCGCGGGGGCGGGGCCCGGCGCGGCGGCGGCGAGCACCGGGCCTCCCGCCCGGATCTGGTGGGTGATCAGCATCGTTTCGTCGTGCTGCACCTCATGCTGGGCGATCATGCCGAACGCGAACCCGTCACCCAGCAGCCGCGCACCCCCGTGTTCAAGACCCCCGTGTTCAAAATCACTGAACCGGGCCCCCTCCAGCAGGTCGAGCACCCGGCCCCGTACCTCATGGCCGTAGGCACGCGCCTGCGCGGGCGGCAGCAGCGGCAGCGTCGGGCGTTCGGAGCGGGGGTGCTCGAACGCGTCGTAGAGCGGGTCGATCTCCGGGTGCAGGGGCTCGCGCCCGCCAACCTCGCGCAGCAGCCAGAGTTCTTCCTGGTTGGCGATGTGGGCCAGGTCCCAGACCAGCGGGGACATCAGCGGCGAGTGCTGTCTGACCAGGTCGGCCTCGTCCACGCTATCGGTGAGCAGCGCGGTCCGCTGCCGCGCGCCAGTCAGTTCCCTCGCGATCACCCCGCGTAGGAATTCCGGGTCGAGCTGGGCCTCCGTCATGACACTCCGTCCAGTTGGTCATTGGCAGGACATCGGTCTTGCAGTACGTATCGCTCGGTGAAGTCAGCCACCGCCTGGCGGATCGGGGCGGGGGCGCCCGCCCGGACCAGCGCCGCATCGGCGGCCTCGAAGCACTGCTTGGCGGCCCGGCTGAGGTGCGGGTCGGCCGGGCCGGACCGGGCCGCGCGCAGCCACGGGTCGTCGGCTTCGGATCGCGGGCCCGGGTCGTGTTCATTTCCGGCCCACACCGGCTCGGCGGCGGCCAGCGCGGCATCCGCCGCGCGCTCGTCGTCGCCCAGGGCCGTGACCACGGCCGCGGGCACGATCCAGCCGTCGTCCGGCTGCGCGTCGATCATGCGCAGTTCCATGTGCCCACGCGGGCGGACCGGCGGGAACAGGGTGGACAGGTGGTAGTCCAGGTCTTCCGGGGTAGGCGCCCGCAGCGTTCCGGCCCCGCCGTCCCGCACCCAGTCCCGGAAGGTCAGCCCGGGCGGCGCGGTCCAGTCGGCGGAGCCGGGCTCGCGGACGCACATCAGCTCGGCGTCCAGGGCGTAGGCCGCCCACGCGTCGCGCGGGTCTCCGTCGGCGGCCGGCGCCCGGGTCCGGCCCGGGTCCATATTGGCCCACACCTGCTGGCGGCCCGAGCGCCAGCCGGTGGGCCGGCCGCCGCGCAGCGGCGAGTTGGCGAACGCCGACACCAGCACCGGCCCGATCGCGTGCAGCAGCCGCCAGCGCGACCGGTACCCGGATTCACCCGTGCCGTCGTCGCCCGCGTCCAGGCAGACCTGGACCGACGCGGTGCCGCACATCATCTGGCGGCCCCACGGGCCGTCACGGTCGAAGAATTTCTCCATGGCCGCGTACCGCGGCAGGTCCACCACGCGCCGGGGCGGGCGTAGCGGATCAAGGCCGTAGCCGCAGAGTTCCAGGCCGGCCGCCGCGGCCGCGTCACGCAGGGCGGTCAGGTCCCGCCCGGTCACCTCTACCAGCTCACCGAGCGTGGCCGCGGGCGCCGAGCTCAGCTCAAGCTGCCCGCCAGGCTCCACCGTCAGGGTCGCACCCGAGGGAAGAGCAGGAACCTGATACCGAACGATACGGTGTTCGTGACCCGGGTAGCCCTGCTTGCTGGCCGGGGTATCGGCCCCAAAGGGGGCCAGGGCGGCGGCTACCTGTTCCGCCCGGACCGGCTGCGCTGGATCGCGGGGATCGCGGACCAGCCACTCGAGTTCGACGCCCACCCGCTCCGGCGGGCCGGTCTTGAAGGCGATCCCGTGAACGTGGGCCTCGGCGTCCGTCTCCGTGAAGCGCGCCCCCTTGATCACGATTTCAACACTACCCGATGGGTCTGACAAAACCGGGGAGCCCTGCTCCCCGCTGGATCTCAGGTTGAGGTGGTACCGTGCAACACACCCTGCGTGATCGGCGGTGACGATCAGTCGCAGGATCCATGACACGCCGTGAGCGCCAACGGGGCCGTTCGCGCGGTCGGCTCTGGCAGGATGGACTCCGATGAAGTTGCCGTCCGTGATTCCGCCGGTGTTCCGGGGTCGGGCTGTGGAGCCACCCGGCATCGTCGCCGTGGCGCGTGTGGACCGCGCCACGAAGATCATCACCAAGCGGCTCAATCCGGGCGAGATCGCCATTATCGATCATTCCGACCTGGACCGGGTGAGCGCCGAGGAGCTGATCAGGCGGAAGATCGCGGCCGTCGTCAACGTCTCGATGAGCATCACCGGAAGGTACCCGAACCTTGGTCCGCAGCTGCTGCTCGACGCCGATATCCCGGTCATCGACGGGGTTGGCCCGGACGTGATGGTCCGGGTCGCCGACGGCGCGGTGGTGCGGCTGGACGAGGAGACGCTGTATCTCGGTGACCAGGTCGTGGCCAAGGGGACGCCGCTGACCCGGGAGTCGATCGAGGCGGCGTTGACCGAGGCCCGGTCCCTGGTGGCCGTGCAGATCGAGTCGTTCGCCGCGAACACGCTGGAGTTCCTCCGACGTGAGCATGCTCTGCTCACCGACGGCATCCCGGCTCCCCAGATGGAGACGGACATGGCCGGGCGGCACGTGCTGGTCGTGGTGCGCGGCTACCACTACCGCGAGGACCTGGCCGCCCTGCGGCCCTACATCCGCGAGTACAAGCCGGTCATGGTGGCCGTGGACGGCGGCGCGGACGCCCTGATCGAGGCCGGTTACCTGCCCGACGCCATCTTCGGCGACATGGACTCGGTATCTGACGAGGCGCTGTGCTCCGGCGCGGAGCTCATCGTGCACGCCTACCCGGACGGCCGCGCGCCGGGGCTGGCCCGGGTACACGAGCTCGGCCTGGACGCGGTCACCTGCCCCGCGCCGGGGACTAGCGAGGACATCGCGTTGCTGGTGGCCGACGCCAAGGGCGCGAGCCTGATCGCCGTGGTGGGCACCCACCACACGCTGGAGGAGTTTCTCGACAAGGGCCGGCCGGGCATGTCGAGTACCTTCATCACGCACCTGCGGGTCGCCGGGAAGCTGGTCAACGCCCGTGGCGTGCACCAGCTGTACCAGAGCCGGATCTCCGGCTGGTCGCTGCTCGTGCTGGTGCTGGCCGCGGCCGTGACCGTGCTCGTGGCCGTGCTGTTCTCGCCGGCCGAACCCGTCCTGGCCCGGTACTTCGAAGCGACCTGGCACTCCTTTATCGGAAGACTCTAGTGATCGACTTTCGCTACCACCTGGTGTCCATCGTGGCGGTGTTCCTCGCCCTGGCCATCGGAATCGTGCTCGGCTCCACCGAACTACAGGGGCCCACATATAACCTGCTCAATCAGACCACCGCCAAGCTGCAGAACGAGTACGACCAGGCGAGCAGCCAGCGTGACGCGGCCCAGCAGCAGGCCGACCTCGGCGAGAACTACGCCCAGGCGGTCGAGCCGGTGGTGCTGCACAACCTGCTGGCGGGCCAGCGGCTGCTGATCATCACCGAGCCCGGCGCTCCGGCCTCGGTGGTCACCGCGATCAGCAACGCCGCGACGCAGGACGCGGGCGCCACGGTCACCGGGCAGATCGCGTTGCAGTCCAAGTTCTTCGACAACAGCGACACCACGCTGGACAGCCTGAACCAGATCAACGTGGCCATGTCGCAGGCCGACAATATCGTGCTGAACACCGGCACGCCGTACCAGCAGCAGGCCGCGCAGGTGATCGCCAGCGAGATCCTCACCCGGGCGTCGGGATCGTCGGCCGCCCAGGCTAGCGGCCAGCCGAGCACCAGCCCGTCGGCGGGCGCCCTGCAGGACACCAACGCGCAGACCATGCTCGAGGCGTACGCCAACGAGGGGTTCCTGACCATCAGCGGGCAGCCCTCGGCGCCGGCCACGCTGGCCCTGATCGTGACCCCGCAGACCGCTCCGTCGGACGGCAGCGCGGATCCGCTTGACCAGCTCCTGGTCCCCGTGGCCGAGGAACTGGCCGCGAATAGCTCAGCCACCGTGGTGGCAGGCGTCTCGGCGGACTCGGGGCCGGGCAGCCCGATCGCCGTGCTGCGCGCGAGCAGCGCGGCCAGCAAGGTTTCCACCGTCGATGACGCCGACTTCGTGGCCGGGCAGAGCGTAGTGATCCAGGCGCTGGCGACGCAGCTTAACGGCGGCAATCCGGGCAGCTACGGGTTCGCCAACGGCGCCAGCGCCGTCGGGCCGAGCCCCGCGCCCACGGCTACGCCCAGTTCGAGCGCGTCCCCGTCCGCGACGGCCACCCCGACGAGTAAGAAACCGAAGAAGTGAACCGCGCCAGGGGACTGATCGGGGCCGCCACTGCGGGCGCGGCCGCGGCGGGCGCGACCAGGCTCGCGTACACGGTCCTGAACCAACGGCCGCCGGGCGGGACCAAGACCTGGTCGCGGACCAACCACCGCGGCGAGCCGGTCACCCTGCTCGAGGGACCCGCGGTCGCGGTCGGCGCGATCGCCGGCGCGCTGGCTCAGGCCGCCCTCGGGTCACCCCGGTCCGGTGCCGCCATGGCCCTGGCCGGGGCGGGAGCGGCGGCGTTCGGCGGCTACGACGACCTGACGGGGTCCGGGGAACGGCGCGGGTTCCGCGGCCACCTGGGCGCCCTGCGGCATGGCGAGGTCACCACCGGCGCGGTCAAGCTGGGCGGCATCGGCCTCACCGGGATCGTCAGCGCCGCGCTGGCCGGAGGCGCGCCCGCCGATGTCGTCATCAATGCCGGGCTGGTGGCCGGGGGGGCGAACCTGCTCAACCTGTTCGACCTGCGGCCGGGACGGGCGATCAAGGTCGCCGTCGCCTCGGGCGCGCTGATCGCCGTGGGCGGCTCGCTGAGCGGCCGCCGCGCCGGCGTGGCGGCGCCGCTGGCGGCAGCGCTCACCCTGCTGCCCGAGGACCTGGGCGAGCGGGCCATGCTGGGCGACTGCGGGGCGAACGCACTGGGCGCCATCCTAGGCGCCGCGGCGGCGGGCCTGCCACGGTCGGCCCGGATCGCGCTGCTGGCCGGGATTACCGGCCTGACCGCGGCCAGCGAGAAGGTCAGCTTCACTAAGGTGATCGAGCGTACGCCGGCTCTGCGCCGGCTGGACATGGTGGGTCGGCGGCCCCCCGAGCTGATGCCGAAGATGCTGGTTCTCGCCCAGCGCGGCGATCCGGCGAAGTTCAATGGCGCTGCCACCACGCTTCGTTCGGCTGAAAATACCGACCTAGCCCCGCCAGACGAGTGACCGCCCCGGTGGCCGAGCGGGGGAATGCTCGGCGACAGGTTGGGGGAATAGGCCGCGCGGCGGTGATGATCGGCGCGATCACCATGCTGGCCCGGGTGATCGGCTTCGGCCGGCAGGTGGTGTTCGCGCATACCGTCCAGGCGCAGTGTCTCGGTACCGCCTACACCACCGCGAACATGGTGCCGAACATCATCTACGACATCGTGATGGGCGGAGCGCTCACCGCGGTGGTGGTGCCGGTGCTGGCCGGGCCGGCCCGCGCGCAGGCCGCGGATCGCGGGCAGGTGGAGCAGACGTCGGCCGCCCTGCTCAGCTGGACGGTGCTGCTGCTCGTCCCGGTCAGCATGGTGGTGGCGATCGCCGCGCGGCCCCTGGTCTCGGTGCTGCTCGGCGCGGCGCCCGGGTGCCCGCGGTCGGCCATGGTCGCCCTGGGTACGCGGATGCTTATCGTGTTCGCGCCGCAGATCCTGCTCTACGGCCTGGCCGTGGTGCTGTACGGCATCCTGCAGGCCCACCGGAAGTTCGCCGCGCCGGCGCTGGCTCCCGTGCTGTCCAGCCTGGTCGTCATCGGCACGTACTTCTGGTTCGGCGCGGTGGCGGACGGATCGGTGAACCTGGTCCACCCGGTGTCCCCCACCGCCTGGATCGTATTGGCCGCCGGGACGACGGCCGGAGTCGCGACGCTGGTCGCGACCCCGCTCATCCCGGTCACCCGGCTCCGGCTCCGGCTCCGGCCAGTGCTGCGGTTCCCGGCCGGGGTCGGTACGCGGGTCCGCTCCCTGGCCGTGGCCGGCATCGCCACGCTCATCGCCCAGGACGCCTCGGTGGTGGTGGTGATCGTACTGGCCAACTCGCGGGGCGGCCGCGGCGCGCTGGTGCTCTACAGCTTCGCGTGGGCGGTCTTCTTCGTGCCTTACGCGGTGCTGGCCGTGCCGATCGCGACCAGCGCCTTCCCCGAACTGTCCGCGCGCGCCGATACCTTCGACGTCACCACGGCCGCCTCCACCCGCGCGGTGACGGTGGCGTCCTGGCTCGGGGTGGCCGGGATGGTCGGCGCCTGTGTGCCGCTGGCCCGGGTGTTCCAGTCCCACGTCGGTCAGGCGGAAGACGCCCGGCAGCTGGCCATCGCGCTGGCCACGTTCGCGCCGGGGCTCGTCGGGTACGGCCTGACCGCCAACCTGTCCCGGGTGCTGTACGCCGCCGGGCGGAGCAGCGCCGCGGCCCTGGCGGTCAGCGGCGGCTGGGTACTGGTGATCATCGCCGATCTGCTGATCGTGCCGTTCGTGCCGTCGTCACAGGTCGTGCCCTGGCTTGGCGTGGGTACTACCATCGGGCTCACCGGCTCCGGGGTGGCCCTGCTCGTGCTGGTCCGACGGTTCTGCGGGCCCGGTGCGCTGCGCGGCTGTACCCGGGCCGTGGTGACCGGGCTGGCCGGTGCGCTAGCCGGGACGGCCGCCGGGCTGGGCGTGGCGATGGGTGTCCCGGTGAGCGGCTTCCTGCCCAACGTGGCCGTCACCTTGCTGGCCAGCGGGGCCGTGCTCGCGGCCTTCCTGGTCGTCGTGACGCTGACCGACGGGGGAGACCTCCGTACGGTCGTGCGCCGCGTGATCCGCCCGTGAAGCTCGCATTCGTGCTCGGCACCAGCACCGGCGGGACCGCACGGCACGTCAGGATGCTCGCGGCGGGTTGCGCGGCCCGCGGCCTGCGGGTCGAGGTGTTCGGCCCCGCGCAGACCGATCGCGACTTCGCCTTCGGCGCCGGCGCGGCGGAGGTCGGCTTCACCGCGGTGGAGATCGCCGACCGGCCGCGGCTGCTCCGTGACCTGCGGGCGATCGCGCGGCTGCGCCGTCTGTTCCAGGCCTGGCAGCCTGACGTGGTGCACGCGCACGGCCTGCGAGCCGGGGCGCTGACCGCGATCGCCGTGGCCTTCGCCCGAACTGCGAGGGGCGGTCCGGCGCTGGTCGTCACCGTGCACAACGCGCCCCCGGCGGGCGGCGTGACCGGCGGCGTCTACCGCGTGCTCGAGCTGATCGTGGCGCGGAACGCGGACTCGGTGCTGTGCGTGTCCGCCGACCTGGAGGACCGGATGCGCGCCGCGGGTGCACGCCGGGTCGGCCACGCCATGGTGCCCGCCGCCCCTGTCTCGTTGACCGGTGACGTTTCCGCGCAGACACGCACGGCGCTTCGCGCCGAATTCGGGGCGGACCCGGGCCAGGCCATCGTGCTGGCCGTCGGCCGGCTGGCCGCGCAGAAGGGGTTCGGCCTCCTGCTCGACGCCGTCGCCCGCTTGGGTGACGTCCAGCCCGAGCCGCTGCTCGTCATCGCCGGCCAGGGACCGCTCGCGGCCGAGCTCCAAGCCCGGGCGGCATCGCTCGGGCTCACCGCACGGTTCGCCGGCCACCGCTGCGACGTGCCGGCGCTTCTGGCCGCCGCGGACGTATTCGTGCTGCCCAGCGTGTGGGAAGGCCAGGCGCTCATCCTGCAGGAGGCGCTCCGGGCCGGGGTACCAGTCGTGGCTACCCGGGTCGGCGGGAACCCCGAACTGGCCGGAGAGGACGCCGCGATCCTGGTTCCGCCGGGCGACGCGCAGCGCCTCGCCGAGGCGGTGCGCGCGGTGCTCAGTGATCCCGCCCTGGCCGCCCGGCTGCGTAAGGCCGCCACGGCCCGGGCCGGCGCCCTGCCCGCCGCGGATGAGGCGGTCGCGGCGGTGCTCGCCGAATACCGCCACGTCACGCGGTAAATCGAGAAATCCTTCCCCGGCTGCCACCTGCGGCGCACAATGTAACGTGACTTACGGCCAGGCAGGAGCGGTGTGCCCGAAGTGCGGCAGCGCCGCCGCGGTGCACTCGATCGAAGAATGGGCCGCGATGGCCCAGGCGACTATGGGCCACCAGTGGCAGTCGTCCGCGCCGATGCCGGGATACCCGGCTGGGCCGGGCCCGCAGCCAGGGTACGGGTCGGCGCCGCAACCGGGGCCGGGCCCGCAGTCCGGCTTCCCGGACCCATCCCAGTATCAGCAGTCCGGGTTCCCCGATCCTTCCCAGTACCAGCAGTCCGGGTTCCCCGACCCCTCGCAGTACCAGCAGTCTGGGTTCCCCGATCCAGGGCAGTACCAGCAGCCAGGGTCCCCAGGCGTGTCGCAGCAGCAGCAGCCGCCGCCGCCCGGCCCGGCCGAGCCGCAGCCCAGTCAGCGGTCCGGATACCAGGCCGGCCCGCAGCCGGGCTATCAGCCCGGACCGCAGCCGGACGTGCTGGCCGGGCCGGAGTCCTGGCAGAGTCAGCCGCCGCCTACGCCCCGCAACTGGCAGAGCGGCAGCGACGCGTCCGCCTTCGAGGACGCCATCGCCGATGCGGTCCTGGGCGCGGCCACCAAGGCCATCGGCCGGGTGATCGGGCGCCGGATGCGCCAGGCGTACAACGAGCGGGTGGCGCCGGCCATGGCCGCCCGGCAGGACGCCATGCTGCGCGAGCGGATGGTGATCGCCCATCGGCATCCCGACCTGCGCGCCTGCCTCAACGACCAGGTGATATTCCTGGCCGGTGGTACCCGGGTCCTGCCCTTGGCCAGCGCCATGCAGGTGCGCACCGTCGAGCAATCAGACGCCCTGGTCGCCCAGCTGCGGGGCGGCTGAGCTCAGTCAGCCGGCTGCGGGGCGTTGTGCCGGGCACGACCCGGTCCGCGACCGCTTTCGAGCAGCGGGCCGTCAGCCGGTCTCGTCCCAGCGTCGGCGGACGGCAGCCAGGCCGTCCTCGGTGAGCGATCCGTACAGGCGCAGCCGGGCCACGCCGCCGTCGGGAAAGATGTTCAGCCGGACGTGCGTGGCGGGCCCGCCATCCACCCGGAACCGGTGCGGGGTGTCGGGTAGCAGCCTGACCCGGGGCAGCAGATCACGCCAGGCGCGCGCGTCGGCCAGCGACCCGCCGGCCGCCGGGTCGGCGTCCATGGTCTGCAGCGAGGCGGAGTCGGGCTGGTTCCCCCGGTACCAGGACGTGTCGATCTCGGCCAGGTGGATGACACCGCGCCCGGCCAGCCGGACGACCAGCCATTCGTAGCCCGGCTTCCTGCGCCTGCGGGTTTCCCAGCCCTCGCCCATCACCCGGGACAGCCCGGGGGAGATGACGTTGCGCGGCGAGGAATAGAACTGGTCGCTGCGCGCCGCGATGTCGGCTCCGTTCTCCAGCGCGGCCAGGTCGACGGTGAGGCCCTCCAGCAGGGCCGGATCGGGCACCACCTCCCCGTGGACATGCAGCCGGGCCACCCCGCCGTCGGGAAAGATGTTCAGCCGGACGTGGGTGAACCGGCGGCCGGAGTTCACCTTGAACGCGTGCCTGGCGTCGCCGGTCAGCAGAGCACGCGGCACGATCTCCCGCCACGGACCCGGGCCCGGGTCGGCGGTTAGTTCCTCGGGCGAGGGATATCCGCTGGACGAGCACGCGTCGGCCGAACAGGCCTGCGGGTAGTTGCCGGTGAAGAACGCGGTGTCGACCACGATGGTGCGGAGCACTCCGGGTACGCCGAGCCGTACGATCACCCAGTCCCGGGCCCCGCGCTCCGGTAGCGTGCCGTCGGGCCCGCGCCGCCGCCGGGTCTCCCACCCGTCGTACACCTGCCCTTTAGCGTCGTACGTCTCGGGCACGAAGACCGGCGCGTCCGGCCGGATCAGGTTCTCCTTGGCGGCGAAGAACTCGTCGCTGGCCGTCACGACCGACCCGCGCAGCCGCAGCAAATCGGGGAGTTGTTGCTCGTCCATAGACCCTTTCTTCCCCGTCAGCCCCGATTAAGCAGCCGCCCAGCTGGCTTACCATCTGGCACACCGCGGTCGGGATCAAGCAGCGCGGTGCCTCGCAGCCACGTCTGCCGGACCCGCCCGGTCAGGGTCCGGCCCGCGTACGGCGTGACCCGGTGCCTGTGCAGCAGGCGGGCCGGCTCCACGATGTAGGCCTCGTCCGGATCGAAAGCCACCAGGTCGGCATCGTATCCGACGGCCAAGGCTCCCTTGGCTGGCAGGCCGGCCAGCCGGGCCGGGGCGGTCGCCATCCACCGGGCCACGTCGTCCAGCGTCCGCCCGCGCCGCCGGGCCACGGTCCACACCGCGGACAGGCCGAGCTGAAGCGACGCGATCCCGCCCCACGCCGCGCCGAAGTCCCCACTGCCGGAGGCCTTCAGCTCCGGCGGGCAGGGCGAGTGATCGGACACCACGCAGTCGATGACGCCGGCCTCGAGCCCGCGCCACAGCGCTTCCCGGTTGACCGCGTCCCTGATCGGCGGGCAGGACTTGAACTCGGTGGCGCCGTCGGGCACCTGCTCGGCCGCGAAGTACAGGTAGTGCGGGCAGGTCTCGGCGGTCAGCCGGATGCCCGCCGCCTTGGCTCCGGCGATCATGGCCACGCATTCGGCCGCGGACAGGTGCACGATGTGAGCCCGCGCCCCGGTGGCGGAAGCGGCCCGGATCACCTTCTCGATCGCACGGCGCTCAGCGACCGGCGGCCGGGACGCCACGAACGAGCCGAAGTCACGTCCGGACGCGGCCTTGACCTCCGCCGCGTCCTCCGCGTGCACGATCAGCAACGCGTCCAGGGCAGCCAGCGCGCCCAGCGCGGACCGCAGGTCCGCAGGCTCAAGCGGCGGGAACTCCGGGACCCCGGAATCGATCAGGAAGCACTTGAACCCGATCACCCCCGCCTCGTGCAAGGGCCTCAGCGCGTCCTGGTTCCCCGGCACCGCGCCGGCCCAGAACGCCACGTCGACCCAGCACTTCCCGGCCGCCGCCGCGCGCTTGTCCGCCAGCGCCGCGACCGACACGGTGGGCGGCAGCGAGTTCAGCGGCATGTCGCAGATCGTGGTCACCCCGCCGGCCGCCGCCGCGCGGGTGGCGGTGCCGAACCCTTCCCACTCGGTCCGCCCCGGCTCGTTGACGTGCACGTGGCTGTCGACCAGCCCGGGCAGCAGCGCGAGGTCGCCGAGGTCCACGTCGCGGGCCGCGTCCAGTGCCTCGGCGTAACCGGCCACGGCCGCGATGGCCGGCCCGCTGACCGCGACGGCCGCCGCCCGCGTCCCCCCCGGCAGCACCGCCCGCCGAGACCGGAGCACCAGGTCATATCTCATCGGACGCCGGTCACCTCCAGCCGAAGCTCGTCGAGCTGTCCGCCGGATCGGACGGCTTGTACTCGCACCCGATCCAGCCCGGATAGCCTTGCGCGGCGAGCTGCCCGAACAGCGCCTCGTAATCCAGCTGGCCGGTCCCCGGAGCGCCGCGGTCCGGCACGTCCGCGATCTGGACGTGCGCGATGTCGCCCGCGTCGCGGGCCAGCGTCCCGGCCAGATCCTCGCCCATCCGGCCCAGGTGGTACAGGTCGGCGAGGAATGCGATGTTGGTGACGCCCCCGGCGCGCACCGCGCCGATGACCGCCAGCGCGCGCTGGCTGGACACGATCGCGGCGCGCGGGCTGTCGTAGGAGTTCAGCGATTCGACCACCACCGTGGCTCCGGCGCGGGCGGCGGCCGCCGCGGCGAGGGCGAGGTTCTCGGTGGCCAGCTCTTCCTGCCGCTGAGCGGGCACGTCGTCGGCCCGGTTCCCGTACAGCGCGTTGAGGACCCCGCAGCCGGTCCGCTCGGCGATACCGGCGCAGACGTCGATGTTGTCCCGGAACGCGGCCGACCCCGCCGGGAGCGACAGCAACCCTCGCTCGCCGGCCGCCATATCGCCCGCGACGAAGTTCAGCAGGACCAGCCGTACGCCGGCGTCGCCGAGCGCCTCGACGAAGCTGTCCACCTCACGGTCCGGCGGCGCCGGCTCGGCGAACGGCCACCAGAACTCCACCGCGTCGAACCCGGCTGACCGCGCGGCCGCGGGCCGCTTCAGCAGCGGCAGCTCGGTGAACAAGATGGAACAGTTGACGTCAAACCGCAGGCCGTAGGTGTGCACAGCGGCAGTCTCTCACCCCTGGGCGGCGGCCCCCCCGGGCCGCGCCGACCGAGATGGCCGCCGGTGAGCGTGTCGCCTGGTCACAGGCCTCAAAATGCATGATCATTGTCTAGTTCGTTCATCTGTGCGCCACGCTATCGCCAGTTGTACGTCACATATACGCGCTAGAACTGACGACATCGCACACGAAGGGTCGATGACGATGCATGTGCTCGATAGGCCTGGTATCGCCCGGCGCGTCGCGAAGACGTTCGCCGCCATCGGCGTGGTGGCCGCAGTTGTGGCTGGCATGACCGCGTTTAGTCTCCCCGCAAGCGCGAAAACCAACAATCCCACGTACAACGTGCGGACGATCTTGTCGGGTAAGAGCCTGCACCACTGGTACACCAGGGCTGGATCCAAGAAGCGGCACTCCGAGCCGCTGACCCAGCCGGACGACATCACGCGGATCGGCAACGACCTGTTCACCGGGTTCCAGAACGGGGTCGGCCCGCAGGGACAGGCCAGCACCGACGGGAACCGTGACAGCACGATCGTCGAGTTCACCTTGTCCGGCGTGGTCGTGAACCAGTGGGACATCTTGGGCAAGTGCGACGGACTGACCGCCAACACCTCCGCCGGGCTGGTGGTGGCCACGGTCAACGAGGACGCGCACTCCAGCCTCTACACCATCGACCCGTTCACCAGCCAGGTCGAGCACTACTCCTACTACAGGCCGCTGCCCCACCGCGGCGGCACCGACGCCATTTCCTTCTACAACGGCCTGATGCTGATCAGCGCGTCGGCGCCGGGCACCACCGGGCTGGCCGCGCCGAAGCCGTACTACCCGGCGGTGTACGTGGTGACCCTGAACCAGCCCAAGCACCTGGCGTTTTTCCACGCGTTGTTCTTCGATGAGTCGCACGCGACCGCGGCGAACGGACCGCACCGCGGCCAGCCGGTCAAGCTGGGCCTGACCGACCCGGACTCGAACGAGGTCGTGCCGGGCTTCGCGCCTCGCTTCGCCGGCGACTTCATGCTGACCAGCCAGGGCGACAAGGAACAGATCTACGTGAACGCCCCAGGCTCCAAGAAGCAGCACCTGTGGGTCCTGGCCCTGTCGAACTCGGTCGACGACACAGCCTGGTCGACCAGCTGGAACGGCGCGTTCTTCGCCGCCGATCACGACGACGACACCATCGACGTGATCAACGGCTTGTTCTGGCCCGGCACCGCGTTCGTGGCCGTCACCCCCTGCGACGCGAACAACGCGCCGGCCACCTGCCCGGGGCCCGGGTTCCCGGCCAACTACGTCGGCCACCTGAACATGTACAACGGCCAGATCAGCCGGGTGTCGTTGCGCGGTGCCACGCTCCACCCGCAGGGCATGATCTTCGTCGCCTTCTACCCGGCCGGCGCGGGCGTCACAGGCCCAGCAACTTCGTCAGCCGCAGCCAGGTGATCTTCAGCAGTTCCTCGCGGGCCACGGCCCGCTCGGCTTGCGGATCGTGGCCCAGCCTGGTCCGCAGCTGGTCGAGCATGTCCTGGCCGGACAGGCCGCTGGCGCAGATCAGGAACACGTGACCGAACCGCTGCTCGTAGGCGAGGTTCCCGTCCGCCAGCGCCTGCCGTAGCTGATCGCTGGCCGACGCGGTGCCCGACTGCTCGGCCGCCGACCATCCGCCGGCCCGCACCCGGCCGCCGATCCGCGGGTGCGCGCTCACGCCCTCGACGATATCGTCCCAGCTCAACGCCTCGAATGCGGCGTTCACCGCGTCCTGCAAGGCGGCCGGATCCGGATAGGGACGGCCGCTGGCGATCCTCTGGGCGAAGGATCTGGACGCGCAGCACGCGAGCACGTCCCGTTCGGCGGCCTCGGGCGAGGCCGCATTGAATGCCGCCAGCGTGGCGGCCTGCGGGTCGGTGCTCACCATGCGAACATCAAATCAGCCGGTCCGGCGCACGTAATAGCCGTTAACGGATCAATCACCGCTAACCTGGGTCCAGCCGTTTTGTAGCTTCCGCTAAACAGGGACGGTTATGGTGCGCGAGAAGGGTTCCTCGCGGGAGGTGATCCCCTTGCGAGTACGAGATTTGCTCGACGTACCCGGTCTCGACCTCAGGCTGCTAACCGATGTCTCCGGCGTGGACCGCGTGATCAAGCATGTGTACACCACCGACCTGCCTGACCCCAGCCGCTACCTGACGCCGGGTGACCTGGTGCTGACCGGCATGATCTGGTGCCGGGAGCCGGGAGACGCCGACCGGTTCGTCCGGGCCCTGGCCCGGGCGGGGGTCGGGGTGCTCGGCGCCGGGGAGGCGCTCGGCGAGGTGAAGCCCGAGGTGATCCAGGCCTGCGGACGGCACGGCATCACCCTGCTCGCGGTGCCGGCCGAGACCTCGTTCGCCGCCGTCACCGAGGAGGTGGGCCGCCGCCTCAACGGCGACCGGGCCACGGCCATGACCAGGGTCCTGGGGCGGCGCAGGCTGCTGCTGTCCGCGGTGGCCGAGGGGGCCGGCCTGGACGCGATGTTCCGGATGATGGGCCGCGAGATCGGCGCCGAATGCTGGCTGGTCACCGCGACGGGCCGGGTCGTCGGCGGGACCGGGCCGTCCCTGCCCGGGCCGCTCGCGCTCCGGCTGGCCGGGGAATACCTGAAGGCGGACCGGCTGCCCGCGACGGTCAAGGTCAACGGGCCGCAGATCCCCGCTGCGGACGACCGGAAGTACTCGCTGTTCGCCGTGGGCGGCGAGCCGAGGATCACCAGCTGGTTCCTGGCCTGCGCCGGGCACGAACAGGACTGGGGTCCCTTGGCCCATGAGATGCGCGAATCCGTCGCCGAGCTGGCCGCGGACGCGGCCCTGGAGCGGGCCAGGCTGGACGCGGGACGAGCCGGTGACCGCAAGCTGGCCGAGGCGATCGTCGCCATGCTCGCCTCGGAGGGCGGCGAGGGCGCCGCCCTGGCCGAGATCGCCTCGCTAATGCGCGCGGCCGGCCTGCCGCCCGAAGGGCGATACCTGGTGGCCGCGATGAACGCGGAGGCGGACCGGATGACCGGTCCGAACGCCGACCGCTGGCGCTGCGACCTGGCCGAGGAACTGGCTGTGCCCCCGGTACAGGGCCCGGGAATGGGCCCGGAAATGGGCCCGGAAATGGGCAGAGCCGAAGGCCCGGTCGTGGCCGCCCTCGGCGATCAGATCGTGACGCTCGTCCCGCTGCCGGCCGGCCCTGACCCGGGCGCTCTCGAAGGACCGGACCTCCAGGGCGTCCCGCGAGCCGGCGCGGGTCAGGCCGCGCACGTGTTCGCGGCCCGGCTGCGCGATGCCCAGCCGGTGCTGGAGTCCGACCGCTCCCGGATCAGGATCACCGCCGGCATCAGCGCACCCGCCGAGGGCGTGGCCGCCCTGGTCGGCGCGCTGCACGAGGCGCAGAGCGCCCGGCGGCTCGCCGCGATCCGGGTCGGCACCGCCGGCCCGGCCCCGGCCGCGGCGCCCGCCGTCTCGGTGGTGACCAGCGACGAGGTCGCCTCGCACGAGCTCCTGCTGGCCAGCGTACCCGGTAGCGTGCTGCGCTCGTTCCGGGACCGCCTGCTCGGCCCGCTGCTGGCCTACGACGAGCGGCACCGGGCCGAGCTGCTGCCCACCCTGCGCGAGTTCCTGGCCTGCTCGGGCTCCTGGAACGCGTGCGCGGCCACCTTGTACGTCCACGTCAACACGGTGCGGTACCGGATCAGGCGGATCGAGGAGCTGACCGGGCGCGACCTGTCCTGCCTGGATGACCAGGTGGACTTCTTCCTCGCGCTGCGGATTCGCTAGCTTATCCGGGTGGTGGTGATCCGATCCGCCTCGACGGCGGACGCGGCGCAGATCGCGGCCGTGATGCGGGACAGCTGGTTCGCCGGCTACGACGGCATCATCGCTCCCGCGATCATCGACCGAGCCACGGCCCCCGACGGCGGCGCCCGTATCCGGCAGTCGTTCCGGATCCGGCCCTGGCAGCGCATGATCGCTGCGGTCGCCCGCGGACCGGCGCCCGCAAGCGCAACCCAAATCGTCGGCTACGCGTCCTTCGGGCCGGAACGGGACGTGCTGGGCATGCCCTGGCCGTATCCGCGGACCCCGGCAGGCTCGGCGGGCGAGATCGCCGAACTCTACGCGCTCTACGTGCACCCGGCCTGGTGGTCGACCGGCACCGGGCGAGCGCTCATGGACCACGTCCTGGTCAAAGTGAGCGCGGCCGGGTACACGTGCATCACGCTGTGGGTGCTCGAGGCCAACGCCCGCGCCCGGCGCTTCTACCAGCGCGCCGGGTTCGCCCCCGACGGCGCCTGCCACGTGCTCGATGACCTGGGCGGGGTCACCGAGGTCCGCTACCGGCGCACGCTGAGCGGCTAGCCCGGAGCCGGGGACGGCCGCGGTCACCATGGTCCGTTCGGCCAAATAAAGCCAAAGAAGAACGAACTGGCACTACTTGCAGAGAGCCAATCTTGGCATCGTGGAGGCATGCCGCGCCGTCTCATCCAGCTGTTCGCCGGGCTCGTGCTGTACGGGATCAGCGACTCCATGCTGCTGCTGGCCGGGCTCGGCGTGGACCCGTGGGACGTCTTGCACCAGGGCCTGTCCCGGCACACTGGGATCCCCGTCGGGACCTGGGCGATCATCGTGGGCGCGCTGGTGCTGCTGCTGTGGATCCCGCTGCGGCAGCGGCCCGGCCTCGGCACGCTGTGCAACGTGATCCTGATCGGGGCGGTCATCGACGTGGTCCTGGCTCTGGTCGCGCCACCGCACTCGCTGCCGGTGCGGGCCGTGGTGATGGTGTCCGCGGTGGTCCTGAACGGCGTGGCGACCGGGCTGTACATCGGCGCGGGCCTCGGTCCTGGGCCGCGCGACGGGCTGATGACCGGTTTCGCGGCCCGCGGCCACTCGCTGCGCGTCGTGCGCACCGCGATCGAGGCGACAGTGCTGCTGGCCGGCTGGCTGCTCGGCGGCACGGTCGGCGTCGGCACCGTGGTCTACGCGGCCTGCATCGGCCCGCTGGCCCACGTCTTCGTGCCCCTGTTCAGCCGGACCGCTCCCGGCGCCCCGCGCAATGGAACCGGGGATTTTTTGCGCTCCAGGATGGTGAAACCAGGGTTTCATGACCCTGTGGCCGACCCGGACGGCGCCGCGGACCCGAGCTCGCCCATGCCGCCCCGGCCCGGCCCGCCGAAACAGCGGGACTAGGCGGTCCTCACCAGCCGCGGGCGCGCCACTCGGCCAGGTGCGGGCGCTCGGTGCCGAGCGTGGTGTCGTTGCCGTGTCCGGGATACACCCAGGTCGGGTCCGGGAGCGGGCCGAACAGGCGCTCGGTCACGTCGGTGAGCAACGAGGTGAAGTCCGCGGCGGAGTTGGTCTTGCCCACCCCGCCGGGGAACAGCGAGTCCCCGGTGAATACGTGCGGCGTGTCGGACAGGCGGCCGCCCGCGTCGTACAGCACGGCCAGGCTGCCCGGCGTATGCCCGCGCAGGTGGATGAGCGACACCGTGCAGTCGCCGAAGGTCAGCACCTCGCCGTGTTCGGCGCGGTGGCCGACCTGGACCGGAAGCTCGTCCGCGTCGGCCGGGTGCGCGACCACGACCGCGCCGGTACGGTTCTGCACCTCCGGCAGCGCCTGCCAGTGATCCGCGTGCCGGTGCGTGGTGACGATGGTGCCGACCGGCGTGTCCCCGATCATCTCGATCAGCCGGCTCGCCTCGTTGGCCGCGTCGATCAGCAGGCCCTGGCCCGTGCTGGTGCAGCGCAGCAGGTAGGCGTTGTTGTCCATCGGGCCCACCGCTATCTTGGTCACGGTCAGGCCGTCGATCTCACGAGTGTCGGGCGGGCCGCCGACATGAACCTCTCCCGAGTAAGTCACGTTCAAAACCTATACCGAACGGACCTGGCCACTCGCCCCGAGTCGGCGTCTTGCCGCCCCCGGTTACGCCCCAACCAGCTGGAGAGTCGCGTGAAGATCCTCGTCCTGGCCGGTCCCCACGTGCGCGAGCTGCTCGGATACCGCGAATGCGCGGACGTAATGCGCCAGGCGCTGACGGACCTGGCTGGCGGCCAGATCCAGCAGCCGCTCCGCACGGTGGTCCGGCCCCGGGACGCGGCGGGCTTCCTGGGCCTGATGCCCGCCTACTCTCCGGCCGGCTACGGGCTGAAAGCGATCTGCGTCACCCCCGGCAACCCGGCCATCGGCAAGGACGCGCACCAGGGCGGGGTGCTGCTGTTCGCGGCGGACACCGGGGAGCCGCTGGCCCTGGTGAACGCGTCGGCGGTCACCGAGATCCGCACCGCGGCGGTTTCGGCTGTCGCCACCGGCCTGCTGGCCCGGCCCGGCGCGGCCGAGCTGGCCATCGTCGGCACCGGCGTCCAGGGCCGGGCGCACGCGCACGCCCTGGCCGCGGCCGGGCCGCTCACCGGGATCCGCATCACCGGACGTGACCTGGCCCGGGCCCGCGAGGCGGCCGCGGAGCTGACCGCACAGCTGAACGTACCGGTAACCGCGACCGGTTCGGTGCCCGAGGCGGTCGAGGGGGCGGATATCGTGGTCACCGCCACCAATTCGTCGCAGCCCGTGCTGCGCCGCGAGTGGCTTGCCGCGGGTACCCACGTCAACGCGGTCGGTGCGTGCTTGCCCCGCGACCGGGAGATCGACACCGCGACCATGGCCGAGGCGGCCGTGTTCGCCGACAGCCGCGAGTCCGTCAGCAACGAGTCCGGGGACTACCTGCTGGCCGCCCGGGAAGGCGCGGACAACCCGGTCCGGGCCGAGCTCGGCGAGCTGCTCACCGGGACCGCGGCAGGGCGGGCCGCCGACGACGAGATCACCCTGTTCGAGTCGCTCGGCCTGGCCGCCGAGGACCTGGCCGCCGCCAGCTACCTATACGAGAAGGCCGCCCGGCTGGGCGCCGGCACCAGCGCCGACTTCTAGCGGGCCGCTGGCTGGCCTGGGCCGAAGACCACGGGCACGCCGCCAGGCCGGGCGCTATCGTGGGAGGTAGCGGGGCGGGCATAAGGGCGGTCGGTTTCTTGCTTCTAAAGGGACGGGGTAGGGCCGGGTGCGGCGACTCACAGTGCTAATCCGGGGGGCGACCCCCGGAGGCCCCGAAATGTCAGACCCCCCGGCTACCATCGCCAAGCGATCGGTGTACCCGTTTCCAGAGCCCGTAGAGAAGAGGCGCAGTGGCTGACCGACTTGTCGTTCGCGGCGCCCGCGAGCACAACCTGAAGGACGTCTCGCTGGACCTGCCGCGGGACGCCATGATCGTGTTCACCGGGCTGTCCGGCTCGGGCAAGTCCAGCCTGGCCTTCGACACCATCTTCGCCGAGGGCCAGCGCCGGTACGTCGAGTCGCTGTCGGCCTACGCCCGGCAGTTCCTCGGCCAGATGGACAAGCCCGACGTCGACTTCATCGACGGGCTGTCGCCGGCGGTCTCGATCGACCAGAAATCCGCGAGCCGGAACCCGCGCTCCACGGTGGGAACGATCACCGAGGTCTACGACTACCTGCGGCTGCTGTACGCCAGGATCGGCAAGCCGCACTGCCCGATCTGCGGGCGGCCGATCGCGCGGCAGACCCCGCAGCAGATCGTGGACCGGGTGATGGAACTAGAGGAGGGGACCAGGTTCCAGGTGCTTGCTCCGGTGGTGCGCGGGCGCAAGGGCGAGTACGGCGAGCTGCTGCGGGAGCTGCAGACCAAGGGCTACTCGCGGGCGCGGGTGGACGGTACCATCGTCCGGCTGGACGAGGCGCTGGCCGGCCAGCTGCCGGCCCTGAAGAAGTACGAGAAGCACGACATCGAGGTGATCGTCGACCGGCTCGCGGTCAAGGACACGGCGCGGCGCCGGCTGACCGATTCGGTGGAGACCGCGCTCGGCCTGTCCGGCGGCGTGGTCATCCTGGACTTCATCGACCTGCCGGAGACCGACCAGCACCGCGAGCGGATGTACTCCGAGCACCTGGCCTGCCTGTACGACGACCTGTCCTTCGACGAGCTCGAGCCTCGCTCGTTCTCGTTCAACTCGCCGTGGGGCGCCTGCCCCGACTGCACCGGGCTGGGCACCAAACTCGAGGTCGACCCGGAGCTGATCGTCCCGGATGAGAGCAAGTCGCTGACCGGCGGCGCGCTCGCGCCGTGGAGTAGCGGCCACCTCAGCGACTACTTCGAACGGCTGATCCAGGCCCTGGGCGAGACGATCGGGTTCCGGATGGACACGCCGTGGGCCAAGCTGCCCAGCGCCGCCCGCCAGGCCCTGCTGCGCGGCTTCGACGGGCAGGTCCACGTCCGGTACCGGAACCGGTACGGCCGGGAGCGCTCGTACTACACGACGTTCGAGGGCGTGATCCCGTGGGTCGAGCGGCGGCACGCCGAGGCGGAGTCGGACTCCAGCCGGGAGAAGTTCGCCGGCTACATGCGCGAGGTGCCGTGCCCGTCTTGTGGCGGCGCCCGGCTGAAGCCGGTGTCGCTGGCGGTCACCGTGGACGGCCGGTCGATCGCCGAGCTGTGCGCGCTGCCCGTCGGCGAGCTGGCCAAGCTGCTGCTCACGCTGGAGCTGTCCGAGCGCGACCGCCAGATCGCCCAGCGGATCGTGAAGGAAGTAAACGCCCGGATGGGCTTCCTGCTCGACGTCGGGCTGGACTACCTGACCCTGGACCGCGCATCGGCCACGCTGGCAGGCGGCGAAGCCCAGCGGATCAGGCTGGCCACCCAGATCGGCTCGGGGCTGGTCGGGGTGCTGTACGTGCTGGACGAGCCGTCCATCGGGCTGCACCAGCGGGACAACCACCGGCTGCTCGAGACCCTGCTGCGGCTGCGGGACCTGGGCAACACGCTGATCGTCGTCGAGCACGACGAGGACACGATCAAGGCCGCGGACTGGGTAGTGGACATCGGGCCGCGGGCCGGGGAGCACGGCGGCCACATCGTGGTCTCCGGGACGGTCGCCGACCTGCTGGCCAGCCCGGACTCGCTGACCGGCGCGTATCTGGCGGGACGGCAGTCCATCCCGTTGCCCGCGACCCGCAGGCCGCGGGACAAGAACCGCGAGGTCACGGTCAAGGGCGCCAGCGAGCATAACCTGCGCGGCGTGGACGTGTCGTTCCCGCTCGGCTGCCTGGTGGCGGTCACCGGGGTGTCGGGCTCGGGCAAGTCGACCCTGGTCAACGACATCCTGTACAAGGCGCTGGCCCGGGAGCTGAACGGGGCCCGGACGGTGCCGGGCAAGCATGTCAGGGTGACCGGGATCCAGCACCTGGACAAGGTGGTCCACGTTGATCAAGGGCCGATCGGACGCACCCCGCGGTCCAACCCGGCCACCTACACCGGCGTGTTCGACCACGTGCGGAAGCTGTTCGCGGCGACCACCGAGGCCAAGATCCGCGGCTACCAGCCGGGCCGGTTCTCGTTCAACGTGAAGGGCGGCCGGTGCGAGGCCTGCGCCGGGGACGGCACGATCAAGATCGAGATGCAGTTCCTGCCCGACGTCTACGTGCCGTGCGAGGTCTGCCACGGGGCCCGGTACAACACCGACACCCTGCAGGTGCACTACAAGGGCAAGACGATCGCCGAGGTCCTGGACATGCCGATCGAGGAGGCGGCCGAGTTCTTCGAGGCGGTGCCCGCCATCCACCGGCACCTGAAGACTCTGGTCGACGTCGGCCTCGGCTACGTCCGGCTCGGCCAGCCCGCCCCCACCCTGTCCGGCGGCGAGGCGCAGCGGGTCAAGCTCGCCTCGGAACTGCAGCGCCGGGCCACCGGCCGCACCATCTACGTGCTGGACGAGCCCACCACCGGGCTGCACTTCGAGGACATCCGCAAGCTGCTCGGCGTGCTGAACCGGCTGGTCGAGACCGGCAACACGGTGATCGTGATCGAGCACAACCTGGACGTCATCAAGACCGCTGACTGGGTCATCGACCTCGGGCCCGAGGGCGGCGCGGGCGGCGGGGCGGTGGTCGCCACCGGGACGCCGGAGCAGATCGCCGCCGTCGAGGAAAGCTATACGGGCCAGTTCCTCAAGAAGATCCTCGAGGTCTGACGCCGGCTGGCCTACGGCGCCCTGGCGGGCGTGCGGTCCGGAACGGGCGGCGGAGGCGCTGAACTGGGGCCGGACGGCAGCCGACGGGTCACGGCCAGCGCCACCAGGCCAACCGCCGCTGCGGTGCAGAAGGCGGCCGTGATACCGGCACGAAGGTCACGGCCGGCCGCTGCGGCCACCGCCGCGCCGCCCACGCCGATGCCGATCGCGGTGCCGATCACGTCGGCCAGGTTCAGCGACGCCGCCGCCCGGCCCTCCTGGCCGGGCGCCGCCTTCTGCAGCATCATCAGCGAGATCGGCGCGTAGGCCAGGCCCATCCCGAAGCCGGCCACGGTCCAGGCCGCCAGGCCCTCGGCCACCGGCACGCCGGGCTGCAGGGCCAGGATCATTCCGGCGATGCCGGCCAGCACGATCACTAGCCCGCTGCGTACCAGGCGGCGTCCCTCCCAGCTATCGCTCAGCCGGGCCTGGACCCAGGCGCCGGCCGTCCAGGCCACCGTGGCGCCGGTGACGGCGATGCCCGCCACCACCGGGGTCCGATGGCGTACCGCGGTCATGGCCAGCGTCACGTAGGCGTCCGCGCCGAAGAACGTGAACGTCAGCAGGCCCCGGCTGAGGATCGTGGCGGGCAGCCCGGCGCGCGCGGTCAAGGTGCCGGCCGGGACCAGCCGGCGTAGCGCGGGCAGCCCGGCGGCCCCGCCGGCGGCGATCAGGGCCAGGCCGCCCACTATGGCGCTCAGACGGCCCGGGCCGGCGCCGGAGCCGGCCGCGAGCGTCAGGCCGGCCAGGATCATCGTGGCGCCCGCCGCGGTACGGAAGCCGTCGATCATCCGGTGCTCTTCCGCCCCGCCAGCGGCGGGCGGTCCGAGGCGGATCAGCGCGGGCACGGCGATCGTGCCGGCCACCGCAACGATCGGCAGCAGGCCCAGGAACACCCACCGCCACCCGAACAGGTGCGCCACTTCGGCGCTGACCGCGGGTCCGGCCAGCCCCGGCGCGACCCACGCGGTGGACAGGACCGCCATCATGCGGGCCCGCAGCCCTCTGGGCAGGCTGCGGCCGATCACGGCGTAAGCAACTGAGGGCACCGCGCCAGCACCCACACCCTGCAGTACCCGGCCCGCGACCAGCACGCCCATCGAGGGCGCCAGGCCCGCCAGGGCCAGGCCGGCTCCGAACAGCACCACCCCGGCCACGAACGGGACCGCGGGCCCGCGCCGGTCGGCCTCCCGGCCGGCCGCCACGATGCCGATCACGCTGCCCAGCATGAACCCGCTGAACGCCCAGCCGTACAGGCGCAGGCCGCCCAGATCCCGGGCTACCACCGGCATGACGGTCACCACCGCCAGTGCCTCGGACGCCACGAAGGTGATAGTCAGGACCAGGCCGACGGTCAGGGCGCGTCGCTGCGGGGCCATCAGCCCCCCGTCCTGACCCTCGTTCATCAGCCTCTCCGGTCTAGCCCCGCCCCTTGAGCCTAAGCGCGTCGCCGGGACCGATGAGCCCGGGCGTGAGGCGCGGTCAGGCGGGCCGCTCGTCGAGCCGGAAGCCGACCTTCACCGAGACCTGGAAGTGGCAGCGCCCGTCCTCGATGCGGCCCCGCATCCCGGTGACCTCGAACCAGTCCAGGTTGTGCAGGGTCTCCGAAGCGCGGCTGACGGCGCCCTTGATCGCGTCGTCGATGCCGTCGGTGGAGGAGCCGACGATCTCGGTGATCGAGTAAATGTTGTCTGCCATCGGTGATCCCTTCCGCGAGTGGGTCTTCCCACCGCTTACCCCGAACCCGGCGTCGCCTCACTCACCGGTCGCCGGTCAGGCGGGCGGCCCGGGCGTGCAGGTAGCGCTGCTGCGGGAGGTTGCTCGTGCGGGTGGCCGCCGCGAGATAGGCAGCCCGGGCCGCGTCGCGCTCGCCGGCCATCTCCAGCAGGTGCGCGCTGACCGCGGGCAGCCGGTGGTCCCCGGTCATCCGCTCGTCGGCGCCGAGCCCGGCGAGTGGACCGGGGCGGCCAGCCCCCGCGTGTCCACCAGTTCCCCAGATTCGGCAAGCTCCTGGTTGAACGACTCCATGAACGTCCCGAGTGCGGCGAACTCCTCCCGGGACCAGGCTGGCCTGCCTTCCGTGGCCCGGCCGGCCATCGAGTCGTAGTCCCGCTGCGAGCCGTACACCAAGATCATGTACTTCATGATCGCTCCTCTCGGTTCGGCGCCTGGGTTAAGACGCGTGCTTCAGCAGAGACGTCGAGGCGGCTGGCTCATCCCGGACATCCGCGCCGCGACTATACGCTCGACCTGCGCGACGAGCTCGCGGACAGGGGGTGCGCGGTGGAGATCATGACCGGCGGCGGGCTGGCGCGGGCCGAGCTGGAGGGGGGCGATCCGGCTGAGCGCGGCGCGGTCCGGTTCCTGCTGGTGCTCACGCACGGGGCGGGCGGCAGCGCGGGCTCACCCGACCTGCTGGCGGCCCGCGACGCCGCGCTCGGGCTCGGCGGGCTGGTGGCTCGCGTGACCCAGCCGTACCGGGTCAGGGGGGCCCGGGCGCCTGGCTCGGCGGTCCGCCAGGACGCCGCCTGGATCGAGATCGTGGCCGCGCTGACGGGGCTCGTACCGGGCGTCCCGCTCGTTCAGGGCGGGCGGAGTAACGGAGCGCGGGTGGCGTGCCGCACGGCGGCCGCCGTCGCAGCCCGGGCCGTGATCGCGCTGGCGTTTCCGCTGCGGCCGCCTGGCCGGGCGGGGCAGAGCCGGCTGGCTGAGCTGCGCTCCGCGGGGGCGGGCGGGGCCGCGGTGCTGGTAGTCAACGGGGAGCGTGACCCATTCGGGATCCCCGGGGCCACGGATGCGGACCGGGTCGTCGTCGTGCCGGGGGAGACGCATTCGCTGAAAGGTCACCGCGCCGTCATCGCCGGGGCCGTGGCCGACTGGCTGCCCGGCGTGCTGCGCTCAAGGGCTTCAACTGAGGGATAGCAAAGGGGGGTCGCCAGATCAGGCACCCCGCTGGGTGCCGCCGGAGGCGGATAACGCCGCCGGCGCCTGCCCGCCGTGCTGCGGTGTAACCCGGGCCGGGCGGTCGAAGGCCAGGTCCGTGGGCCGATGCGGTGCGATGGACGCACCGTCAGGCAGGAGTTCCCCCGTGTCTTCGAAGATCACAATGCCGTTGCAGAGCAGGCTCCAGCCCTGCTCGGGGTGGCTGACGATGGTGTGCGCCGCTTCGCGGTCCGGGGCTGACGCCTCCGGACACTGCGGCGAGTGTGGGCACATATCAGTGCCTCCTGGTTGGTTCATCATGTGTGTTCTTGATTAGTTGCTAGTGTGCCGCAGCTCTCGCGATCGTTATATGGCTCAGGCGAATCGTTTTCTCACTCGCCTTCTGTAGCGTTCCGCTAGTTTCTGTCTGGCACAGATTGACTACTAGTTGTAACTAAGTGGCTCTACTGTGTGTCACAGTATAATACTTCTGTGTAGTTTTCGCTGCCCTGCCGACCAAGTGGCCTAGACCATTCTAGGGCCTTGCCCGACCCATGTGGCCTAGACCAACTCTGCCCCTCCTGATCCTCCGGCGCAAGCGACACGCCTCATTGCAACAATCGATTGCTGTGTATACATTTCCGCGGAGCGCCCGGAACCATGCAGAGCCGCGGCCGGACTGGCCCCCTCTATCTGGAGACGTCGCAGCACCCCGGAAGGTTCACCACGGCCGGGGGAGGAATTCCTGGGACGGGGACTCAGGCCTTGGTGATCTGGGCCTGCAGCGGGCTGGGCTCGAACATCACGGCCGGGATGTCGTTGAGACGATGGGTTTCGCGCAGGGTGAGCAGGCGCTCGGCCTCGGCGGTGAGAGCGTGGATGTGCGGCTTGGCCCTGGCCTTGCGCCGGTAGATGCGGTCGTCGTAGCCGCGCGGGCCGATCTCCGCGCGCTGCTCCGCGAAGGCGGCGTGCATGGCGTCGGTCAGTGCGGAGTCCAGGGCCAGCGCGAGGCGGCGCAACTCGGCGTCGGGGGCGCGGCGGGCCTGCGCCTGGCGGAACTGGGTCTCGGCCTCGCTCGCCGCGTCGAGAAGTTCCGGCCGCCGGGCGGCGAGCGCCGCGTCGGCCGCGTAGTTCTGCTCCGCCTCGCTGCTGGGCTTGTAGCGGTTCATGACCCCAGGTCTCATGCCCGTAGGGTACCCGGCCAGGGGTCTGGGGGCGCGCCGGCCCCGCTCACGAATAGTCGCGGAAAGCGGGCCAGGCCTGCGCCCAGGATGACCGCAGGCCGGTGGCCACGAAGATCTGCGCGCCCTGCTCGTCGTCGCTGACGCCGAGGCCGTTCCAGAACGCGGCCACGAGGCGGACCTGGGCGAACTCGCGGCGCAGCAGGGCCGGGTCGACGTTCACCGCGATGACCGCCTCATCGCCCGCGGGCGGCGGGCCCCACAGCCAGAAGTTGTTGGCGCCGCTGTAGGCCTGCGGCAGGGCGAGCCCGGGACCGTAGCGGTCGATCGCCCCCGCCTCGCCGTAGTTCCCGGTCAAGATGGCGGTCTGCCGCCGCTGCGGGCCGGGCAGCGACTGGTGTTCGCGCGGCGGCCGCCGCAGACCGCTCCCGCGCCGTCACGGCTTGCCTCGCTGACGGCGCGGGAGCGGGAGGTGCTGGTGCTGCTGGCCCGGGGCGGCAGCAACATCGAGATCGCGGCCGCGCTGTTCGTCAGCGAGGCGACGGTCAAGGCGCACGTCGGAAACCTGCTGGCCAAGCTCGGGCTCCGCGACCAGGTGCAGGCCGTGATCCTGGCCTACGAGACCGGCATTGTGATCCCGGGGTCGCCCTAGGCCTCCGCGGTCGGCTCGCCCAGGGTGACCTGGATGGTGCGCTCCTCGGTGCCGCGCAGGACGGTCATCTCGACCGCGCCGCCGGGCGCCGCCGCCCGGAGGGCGCCGGACAGGTCGTCGACGGTGCGGACGGGCTGGCCGGCGGCCGTCACGATCAGGTCGCCGCGGGCCAGGCCGGCGCGGGCGGCCGGGCTGTTCTCGGCGACCTCGCGGATGAGCAGGCCGTCAGCCTCAGGGAGGCCGACGGCGCGGCGCAGCCGCCGGGCCACGTGGCCGGGAGCGATCGCGACGCCCAGCCGGGGCGGCTGGACCGATTCACCGCGGGCCAGCGCGTCGACCCGGCCGCGCAGCGCCTCGTCGGCGGGAATGGCCAGGTAGAAGCCCTCGCCCAGGCGGTTCGTGTTGATCCCGAGCAGCTGCCCGGCGGCGTTCAGGACCGGACCGCCTGAGGAGCCGGGCAGCAACGGGGCCGTGTGCTCGAGGCTGCCGGTGATGCGCAGGCCGCGCGGGCCTCGGAAGCTCCGGTCGATGCCGGAGACGAACCCGAACGTCACCCGCAGCCCGCGCCCGCCCGGATTGGCCAGCGCGAAGACGGGCGTCCCGATGGCGGGTGCGTCGGCGGCCCACGGCAGGGCCGGAGCCTGACCGGTCTCGACCTCGACCACGGCGAGGTCGCCGTCGATGTCGGTCCCGGCCAAGGTCCCCTCGGCGGTGTGCCCGTCGGCGAAGGTGACCGTCACCTTGCTGCCGCGGACGTTGTGCGCGTTGGTCAGCACCCGGTTCTCGCCGAGCACGATGCCAGAGCCCACGCCCCACCGTTGCCCGATGCCCACCACCGAGGAACCGCCTTCCTCGGCCAGCCGCGCGATGCTGGCCTGGATCTCGTCGAGGATCGTCATCTCTTCTCACATCCCTTGGGAGTTAGTAGTAATTTGCAAGTTACTACTGACTCGAGGAGTGTCAATGCGAAGGGCTACGATTTCGCTCATGGCTCAGCGGGACACGGCCGCCTCACCGCTCGCGGAGGCGCTGGCCAGGGTCGGTGACCGGTGGACGCTGCTGGTGGTGGAGGCGCTGCTGGCCGGGCCGCGGCGGTTCAACGACCTGCTCGACGAGTTGCCCGGTATCGCGGCGAACATCTTGTCCGAGCGGCTCAAGCGGCTCGAACGGGAGGGGCTGCTGGTGGCCCGACCCTACTCCGAGCGCCCGCCCCGCGTCGCCTACCAGCTCACCGCCGAGGGCCGGGAACTCGCGGGGGCGCTGCGCCTGCTGGCGTACTGGGGCGCCGGGCATGCCGACCCGGCGCAAGCGCCCCGGCACCCGGTCTGCGGGACCCCGGTCGAGGCCCGCTGGTACTGTCCGACCTGCGACCGCCTCGTCGACGACGAGCCGCACCACCCCGACCTCCACTACGTCTAGCCTCGCGTCTCGCGGTCGGCGTCCTCGTGGGCGATCGTGACGCGGGCCAGACCGTCAGGCCAGGCTGGCGGCCCAGCTTGAGTGAAGGGCGGCGTACTCTCCGTCGCCGGCCATCAGCTCGTCGGGCGGGCCGTCCTCGGTGATCCGGCCGTGGTCCAGGACCAGCACCCGGTCGGCGATCGCGACGGTGGACAGCCGGTGGGCGATGATCACGGCCGTCCGGTCGGCCAGCACGGTCCGCAGGCCGGCCTGTACCAGCCGCTCACTCGGGATGTCGAGCAGCGAGGTGGCCTCGTCCAGCACGAGCACGCCCGGGGCGGCCAGGAACGCCCGCGCGAACGAGATGAGCTGGCGCTGCCCGGCCGACAGCCGGCCGCCGCGCTTGCCGACCGGGGTGTCGTAGCCCTCGGGCAGCGCGTCGATGAAGTCGTGCGCGCCGATCATCCGAGCCGCCTGGCGCACGTCGGCGTCCGGCGCGTCCGGGCGCCCGAGCCTGATGTTCTCCGCGACCGACCCTTCGAACAGGAAGTTCTCCTGGGTGATCACGATCACCTCGGTGCGGATCACCGAATCGGGCAGCTGCCGCAGGTCGGTCCCGTCCAGCGTGATCCGGCCCGAGCGCGGGTCGTAGAACCGGCCGAGCAGCCGCGCGATCGTCGTCTTGCCCGCGCCGGTCTCGCCAACCAGGGCGACCGTCTGCCCGGCCGGGATGTCCAGTTCCAGGCCCGGCAGCACGAGGTTGTCCCGGTAGCCGAAGGTGACCGCCTCGAACCGTACCCGCCGCCCCGCCGAGGTCGCGTCGCGGCCCGGCAGCTCGGCGGGCACCCCGGGCTCCGGCACTGAAGGCTCCTGGTCCAGCACGCCGGAGATCTTCTCCAGGCCCGAGGCCGCGGACTGGAACGTGTTGTAGAACTGGGACACGTCCTGCAGCGGGTCAAAGAAGCGCCGCAGGTAGAGCAGGAAGGTGGCGAGCACGCCCACCTTGATGTCGCCGTCGATGACCAGTAGCCCGCCGTAGCCGAGGACCACGCCGGTGATGATGTTGCCGACCAGCGAGATGCTCGGCCCGTAGATCGCGTAGAGCCGGGAGGCATGCCGGCTCGCCTCGGAGTAGTCCTGGCCCAGCCCGGAGAAGATCGCCGAGTTCCGCGGCTCGCGGCGGAACGCCTGCACCGCGCGTATCCCGCCGAACGTCTCCACGAACTGCACGATGACCAGCGCGATGGCTTCCCTGGTCCGGCGGTAGGCCCCGGCCGACTCACGCCGGAACCAGGCCGTCATCCAGATCAGCGGGATGAAGCCGCCCAGCACGACCAGGCCGAGCTGCCAGTCCAGCAGCAGCATGCCGGTGCCGACCAGCAGCAGGGTCAAGATCGCGGCGATCAGCGAATCCAGCCCCTCCTCGAACAGGTCGGAGATCGACTCGATGTCCGAGGTCTGCCGGGAGATGACCCGGCCCGAGGTGTAGCTCTCGTGGAAGGCCACGTCCAGGGACTGACAGTGCGCGAACAGGCGGTTGCGCAGCTCGAGCACCACCTTCTGGCCCACCCGGCCGGTCATGGTGACGAACATGCGGGTGGTGACGGCCTGGACCGCGACCGCAAAGGCGAAGGCGGCCGCGATGACGAGCAGCGGCGCCGCGTCGTGGGCGTGCAGCAGCGGCGGCAGGCCGTTGTCGATGGCCAGGCCGACCAGCCACGGGCCGGCCAGGGCGGCCAGGCTCTCCACCACGATCAGCGAGATGGTGGCGATTACCGCGCGGCGGTGCGGCCGCAGCAGGTCCGCGAGCAGCCGCCGGCTGCGCTCGCGCAGCAGCGCGGCCAGGCCGGCGCTGACCTCGTCGGCCTTCTCCGCCCCGACGCCGCGCCAGGCGTTGACGTCGGTGCTCACGCGGTCTCCTCCAGGTCTTCCACGTCCATCAGGTCCGCGTACTCGGGGTTGCTGGCCAGCAGGTGCCGGTGGCTGCCGGTGGCCGCGATCACGCCGCCGGACAGCAGGGCCACCGTGTCGGCCAGCGCCACCGTGGACGGCCGGTGCGCCACGACCAGGGCCGTCGCGCCGGCCAGGATCTCGTGCAGGGCCCGGGTCACGCGTTCCTCGGTGTGCACGTCGAGCGCGGACAGCGGGTCGTCCAGGATCAGCACGTCCGGCCCGGCCAGGATGGCCCGGGCCAGCGCGATCCGCTGCCGTTGCCCGCCGGACAAGGCCATGCCCTGCTCGCCGATCCTGGTGTCCAGGCCCCACGGCAGGTCGTAGGCGAACCGGGCCTGCGCGGCGGTCAGCGCGGCCTCGACCGCGGCCTCGTCCGCGTCGGGCGCGCCGAACATGACGTTCTCCCGCACGCTGGCCGAGAACAGGGTGGCGTCCTCGAACGCGCAGCCGACCGCCGCGCGAAGCCGGTCCAGCGGGATGTCGCGAATGTCCGTGTCGTTCAGCCGGACCGATCCCGACGTAGCGTCGGCCAGCCGCGGCACGAGCTGCAGCAGGGTGGACTTACCCGCGCCGGTCGCCCCGGTGAGCACCACCGTCTGGCCCGGCGGCAGGTCGAGCACGATGTCTCGCAGCACTGGCTCCGCCGCCCCGGGGTACGTGAACGCCACGTGGTCGAACACCAGGTGACCCCGGGAGCGCCTTGCTGACCTGGCCGCCTGTGGCGGCGGGGCCGACCTGGCCGCCTGTGGCGGCGGGGCTGGGCCGCGCGTTCCGGCCGGGCGGAGGGCACGCACCGCGCTCCGTTCGGTATCAAGGTCTTGGGTCTTGTCGGTGATCTCCGGCTGGGCGTCGAAGACCTCCAGGACCCGTTGCGCCGCGGTGGCCGCCTCCTGACCGGACGCGATGATGTAGCCGAGCGCCTCGACCGGCCAGACCAACTGCAGGGCGAGTGTGATGAACGCCACCAGGCCACCGAGGGTCAGCGAGCCCGTGCTGACCGCGAGCACGCCGAGCACGATGATGATGCCGATGACGGCGTTGGGGATCAGGTCCAGCAGGGCCCAGAACGAGCCGAGCAGGCCTGCCTTCTCGACCTGCGTGCGATAGACCTCCGTGGCCTGGGCGCCGTGCCGGACCGCTGCCTGCGGGCCCCGGCCGAGTGCCTTCAGCACACGGATGCCCGTCGCTGCCTCCTCGATCAGCGTGGCCAGGTCACCCTGCTGGTCCTGGACCCGGCGGGAGAGCACCCGGTAGCGCTTCTCGAACCGGAAGCAGACCGGCAGGACGGGCGCGAATACCGCGCCGGTGATCAGGCCCAGCCACCAGTTCAGGTGGATCAGCAGCGCGACCACCGCCACGAACGTCATCACGTTGGTGACCAAAAAGATCAGGCCGAAGCCGGCGAACCTGCGGATCGAGGACAGGTCGGTGGTGGCCCGCGACAGCAGCTGGCCCGACTGCCAGTTGTCGTGGAACGAGGCCTGCAGCCGCTGCAGGTGGGCGTACATGTCGTCCCTGATCGTCTTCTCCATCGACGCGACCGCGTCGGCCTGGATCCAGCGGCGGATCAGGTTCAGCAGCGCTTCGGCCGTGCCGAGACCGATGGCCGCCAGGGCCAGCGGGATCAGCAGCCGCCGGTCGTCGTGCGCGATCGCCCCGTCCACGACGGACTCGGTGAGCAGCGGGATGCAGATCTCGGCGGTGACCGCGCCCAGCGCCGCGGCGAGCATGACGACCATCTGGACGCGGAACGGCTTCAGGTAGCCTCGCAGCCGCCACAGTGCCCCGACTGGCCGTACCCTGGCGGAGGCGCGCGTGACCAGCAAAGGGCTTACAGGGGGCATTGCCGTGAGGTTAACCGGGCGGACGAGAAGTTGTCATCTGATTTTTCTTGTGGCGTACGCCTTGTCGGCGGGCCATAACTCTGGCACGCTGGCTCACCCGAAGGCTTCGCGAACCGGTTGCCGGGAGTTACCGGCAGGGAGAGGAACCGTGAAGCGCAGCAGCGCCACCAGCCTCGGCTATCGGTCGCGGGAGGGCTTGAGCCCGCCGCCGCAGGCGGCAAAGTGGGCAGCGCCGCCGCAGGCGGCAAGGCTGGCAGGGTCGTGCCCCCGGGCCAACGCATGAGCCGCGCGTCGCGCGCGGGCGTCCTGGCCGCCTACCGCGATGGCGTGACAGTGATCTGTGAACTGGCGGGCCAGTTCACAGACGCGATGTGGCTGGCGGCGACGCCGTGTTCGGAATGGCGGGCGGTGGACCTGGCCGGCCATCTGCGGTGCGTGGCCGACGACTACCACGAGTACCTCGATGACGCTCCGGCCAGCCGGCTCGCCCGGCTGCTGGCCACCAACGTGCCCGCGGACTCGCTCGCCCGCAAGCTGGCCCGGCAGAACGCGGCCGAGCTGGCCGCGCTGCCGGACGCCCCCGGCCCCGAGCACATCGCGGCGTTCGCCGACTCGGCCCGTGGCTACGGACGCCGGCTGCCGCCGTCCTGGGACCTGCCGCACCACAGCTACCGGGGCGCCGAGGTCACGGTGGGCGCGATGGCGGGCGCGGCCTGCGCCGAGTGGCATCTGCACGCGTGGGACCTGGCCCGGTCGCTCGGCAAGGACTACTGTCCCGCCGATCCCGAGCTCGTGCTGGACACCTGGCGAGGCGGCACGCCGCAGCTGTGGCCCGGGCAGGACGCCGAGCCGGGCGGCGACGATCCGTGGTACTCCCTGCTTCTCGCGTCGGGACGCGATCCGGCCTGGGCTCAGCTGTTAGATGGTGCGCCCGGGCCCTGCGAGGCGTCGGCCCCAGCCGGGTTCTGAGATCTCGTCCGGGATAGAGTCTTGAGTTCGTGACCTTCGATGTAAATCGCGTGCGGGCGGCGTACCCGGCCCTGGCCGATGGCTACGCCTACCTCGACGGCGCCGCCGGTACCCAGGTGCCCACGGCGGTCATCGAGGCCATCGCCGATACCTACCGGTCCGGGATCGGCAACGCAGGCGGCGCGTTCCCGGCCAGCGGGCGCGCGGACCGCATCGTGGCCGAGTGCCGTCGCGCCGTGGCCGACCTGACCGGCGCCGAACCCGACGGCGTGATCCTCGGGCCGAACATGACCACGCTCACCTACCGGCTCGCGGACACGCTGTCCCGGCAGTGGGGCCCGGGGGACGAGGTGGTCGTGTCCCGGCTCGATCACGACGCCAACGTCAGGCCCTGGGTCCAGGCCGCCGCGCGCAGCGGTGCCACGCTGCGCTGGGCCGAAGTCGATGTGTCGACGGCGGAACTCCCGGCCGCCCAGTATCGCGAGCTGCTGTCCGAGCGCACCCGGCTGGTCGCGGTCACCGCAGCGAGCAACATCGTCGGCACCCGGCCGGACGTGTCCGCGATCGCCGCCGCTGCGCACGCGGTCGGCGCGCTGTGCTACGTGGACGGCGTACACGCCACCCCGCACGTACCGGTCGACGTACGGGCGCTCGGCGCCGACTTCTACGCCACCAGCGCCTACAAGTGGTCAGGGCCGCACATCGGCACCGTGGTGGCCGACCCGGCGCTGCTGGAGACCCTGCACCCGGACAAGCTCGCGCCCGCCCCGTCCGGCGTGCCCGGCCGGTTCGAGCGCGGCACCGCCGCGTTCGCCGACCTGGCCGGGGTGGCCGCGGCCGTCGACCACCTGGCCGCGCTCGGCGCCTCGGCCGCCGGCAGCCGGAGGGAACGGGTGCTAGCGTCCATGGCCGCCGTGGAACGCTACGAGGGACAGCTGTTCACCCGCCTGCTCGACGGCTTGGCCGCCATGGGGCACGTGACCCTGTACGGGAAGGCCGCGCGGCGTACGCCGACCGCCTTCTTTACCGTGGCCGGATACACGCCCGGCGAGGTCGCGGCCCGGCTCGCGGCCCGCCAGGTCAACGTGTGGAACGGCGACAACTACGCGTGGGAGCTGGCCGGCGCGTTCGGCCTGCGAGACTCCGGCGGCGCGGTCCGCGCCGGGCTCGTCCACTACAACGACGAGGCCGAGGTGGACCGGCTGCTGGCCGCCGTCGCCGAGCTCGCTGCCGCCGGCGTACGCTGAGAGTAAGTTCCCCGCGAGACGGGGAGATCGGCGCGTCGCGGAGGTTCGGGCAATGGCGATGACGGCGCTCGGCAGCCTACTGGCCATGCTGGCCGGGCTGCTGCGCGACCTCGCTCAGCTCGCGGTGAGCCCTTCCGGGCTGACCGCGCTGGCCGCGGCCGTCCTGGCCGGCGCCATGTTCGCCGCCGTGCTGGCCCTGCTCACCTCGGTGGCGGGCGTTTCCCGCACCGCCGCCCTGCCGCTGGTCCGCCGCGCCCGCGCGCTGCGGGAGAAGTCCTGGCGGGCGGCGTTCTTGCGCCAGTGCGATCCGGACGCGGCAGGCCGGACCAGACCCAGAGCACCATCGGCGGCCCCGGCGGCCGCCCCTTCCCGCTGACCCGCGGATATCGCGGCCGCTTCCAGCACCTCATCCGTCCTAGCTGGAAGGGTCCTTTCTCGCATGTCGAATATTCTTGGCGTCCCGGTGGACGCCGCGTACCACCTCGTCTCTGGCTTTACTAGTTTCCTCACTCCCGTTCTGGGCGGCGTGGCCGCTGTGGCCGCGATCGTCTTGTTCACCGTCGCCGTCCGGCTCATCCTGATGCCGCTCAGCCTGCGCGGGCTCCGGGGGCAGGCCGCCGCGGCCCGGCTGGCGCCGCAACTGCAGGACCTGCGCAAGCGGTACGCCAAACAGCCGGAGCGGCTGCAGCGCGAGATGACCGCGCTGTACAAGCGGGAGGGCACCAGCATGTTCGCCGGCCTCACCCCGCTTCTGCTCCAGTGGCCGCTGGTGTCGGTCATGTACCTGCTGTTCCGATCGACGCAGGTCGGCGGGAAGCCGAACGCGCTGCTCACCCGCGACCTGTTCGGCGTGCCGCTGGGCAGCCACTGGCTGGCCGGCGCCGGACCCTTGAGCACGCACGGCCTGGTGTTCCTCGGGGTCTTCGCGCTGCTGGCCGGCCTGTGCTGGCTGTCCGTCCGCCTGGCGCAGGCGATGATGGCCCGGCAGGCCGGCGTCGGCGGGGCGAACGCACCGGGTGCCCTGGTCCGGGTCCTCCCGTACCTGACCGTGGTGATCGCCGCGTTCGTCCCGCTCGCGGCCGGGATCTACCTGCTGACGTCGACCGGCTGGGCCCTGGCCGAGCGGGGCTTCTTCTGGCGGACCGGCCGCATCTCCGGTGCGGCCCCAAGCCCGCCGAAACCGGCGGTCGCCGCCCGTAACTAGGGCCCGGGCAGCGTTCCCGGGGCCTACGCCCGGCCGTGACCCGCAAGGTTGCGGGTCACGGCCGGGATGCCGCGTG
Organism: uncultured Actinomycetes bacterium; assembly: GCA_963834685.1. Taxonomy (GTDB): domain Bacteria; phylum Actinomycetota; class Actinomycetes; order Streptosporangiales; family Streptosporangiaceae; genus Palsa-504. The sequence continues at coordinate 118,694 of CAWICW010000027.1, forward strand.
CTGCTACTGCGCTAGCCGGAGCGCAGCAGGCCACACGGCAGTTCGCGAGGCTGGCTGCGGCGGCCCCTGCCAGAGGCGAGCCCGCCGCCACGAATCCTCCTCACCGCAGGCAGCCTCCAGTGCGAGGACACCTATCCATCCGGTGAACGGCCCGCGCGCCGGTGTGGTTCAGCCGTCACGGGACGCCGCTGCCGCCACGCCACGCGGAGGAGCTCTCCGGTTACCGCGGAGGTTCCGGCTTCCGCGGAGGATCGTGGCGACCCCGCCTGCCCGGATCCTCCGCAACGGCCGGATCCACCACGATAATCCACGCCGTTAACCGGCAAGCGGGCGGAAACGCGCCTTTTACGGCACGGCAGTACGTCTGCCGGCGCTTCTTCGGCTGGGACGGCGCATGATCAGGGCGCGATCAGGGCGCGCGGCTGATCAGGGCGCGATCAGCGTGCGCAGCAGCCGGGCCGGCGGCGAGCCGTGCGCCAGCATGCGGTCGTGCACCTCCCGCTCGCCCAGCCCGGGATCAGCGGCCCGAAGCTCAGCTGACAGGTCCGAGACCTCGGTATAGCCGACGTAGTAGGTCGACAGCTGGGCCGAGGTGAGCAGCGCCCGGCGCCACTTGCCGGCTGCCTCGCCCTCCTCCTGATGGCCACGCTCGGTCATCAGGGCCATCGCCTCGGCCTCGGTCATGCCGTGCCCGTGGATCCGGGCGTCCAGGATGGCGTTGATGATCGAGCGCAGCTGCATCTTCAGCTGCTGCATGCGGACCGCCCGCGGATCCCCGTCACCGGGGTAGCCCTGCTCGGCCATGATGCGCTCGGCGTACACCGCCCAGCCTTCGACGAACGACCCTGACCGCAGCGCGCCCCGGAGCGCGGTCAGCGAGCCACCGAAGCGCCGGGAGTGCTGCAGCTGCAGGTAGTGACCGGGCATCGCCTCGTGGACCATCAGGTTGTGCACCATGTGCCGGTTGTACTCACGGTAGAACGAGGCGACCCGCTGCGGCGTCCAGTCGGCCGGCGTGGGCGAGACGGCAATGAACGTGGCCAGCGGCGCCGGCTCGAGCGGGCCCGGCGAGTCGCAGTAGGCCACGGCCACGCCTCGGTCGATCTCCGGCATCGGGATCACCTCGACCGGATCGTCGTAGACCGTGACCAGGCGGTGGTCGGTCACGAACGCGATCTGCGCGGCCAGGGCGTCCCGGCAGAAGCCGAGGATGGTCGCGTCGTCGGGCACGTCCTCGGCCAGCCGGTCGAGCACCTGCCGGACGACCGAAGGGCCGGACGTGGCCGACCCAGCCATGTCGGCGGAGAGCGACGCGATCTGCTCGCTGACCCGGTCCAGGTCGGCCTGGGCCCGGGCCAGGATGGCGTCCGCGTCGGCGGCGGCGCTGAGGGTAAGCGAGAGCTTGCGGGCGAACCGCTCCGGCCCGATCCGCGGATCCCGGTCGCCGTCCGGCCCGGGCGCCGCCGAGGCCAGGCGCGCGGACAGCCAGGCCCGGTGCTCGGCCAGGGCCTCCAGGGCGGCCGGGCGGACCTCGGCCAGCCGCGGACCGGAGGATGGCGCGGCCGTGAGGGCAGCGTCGACCTCCTTGCCGACCAGCGCGATCGAGCCGTCGAACTGCCCGATGGCGGTCTCCAGGTGGACCCTGGGCATGGCCCCGAGCTGCCGCCGGGCCTCGGCCAGGACGGCGGGAACCTCGGCCAGCCCGGCCACCGAGGCGAGCCGGTCCGGCAGCGGGGCGAAGTCCCGGGCCAGCAGCTGGTAGATGGCCCGCCCCGGGTTGGCCAGCATCGGGTTCCAGGTGTGTTCGGCCAGCTCGTCGAGCTCGAACACCCGCCGGGCCACGCTGTCCGCCATCATCGCGGCGTCGACCCGGTGCTCGGCCGACAGCGCGCCGAGATCCAGGGCCTCCAGCCGGGCGGCCCAGCCGTCCAGGGAGCGCCGCTCGTCGGCCCGGGCGGCGTCGGACGGATCGGCCAGCCGGTCGTCGAACCGGTGGTCGCCCAGGCCGGTGGCCAGTTCCGGATGCCGTTCCGCCCGGTCGTCGAGGTACTCGCCCGCCAGCCTCGCGAACTCCTGATCGGCCTCGCCGTCCATCGAGCCTCCTTTCACCGCTCCAGGAACACTAACGGAATGACATCATGACCGGGTGCGCGTGCTGATGCCGCTTCCGGACCGGGACTTCGACGTCACCGAGGTCGCGGTGCCGTGGCGGATCTTGCGCGACGCGGGCCACGAGGTCGTGATCGCCACCGAGAAGGCCGGGACCACTCCGGCCGCCGACCCGCGCCTGCTGACCGGGGTCCTGTTCGGGAAGCTCGGCGCGGCACCGGAGGCCGTCAAGCAGTACGAGGAGCTGACCAGGGCCCCGGAGTTCGGTACGACGCAGGCGTGGGCGGACCTGGATCCGGCCGCCTTCGACGGGCTGCTGCTGCCCGGCGGGCACGCCCCCGGGATGCGCCAGTACCTCGGCTCGCCGGTGCTCCAGGCGCAGGTGGCACGGTTCTGGGCCCTGGGACGGCCGGTCGGCGCGATCTGCCACGGCGTGCTCGTGCTGGCCCGGACCCGCGATCCGGCCACCGGCCGCAGCGTCCTGGCCGGCCTGCGGACGACCTGCCTGCCGAAGTACATGGAGCGTTCGGCCTACCTGGCCACGGCCTGGCGGCTGGGCCGGTACTACCGCACCTATCCCGCCTACGTCGAGGATGAGGTCACGGCGGCCCTGGACGACCCGGCCCGCCGAGTTCAGCCGGGGACCGCGCACGCTGTCCGCGCGCGGCACCGCCGCCGATGACACCCCGGCGTTCGTCGTCCAGGACGGCAACTACCTCTCCGCGCGCTGGCCCGGCGGGAACGCGTCCTCGTTCGGCGGCGGTTCACCGACCTGCTGCGAGCGTGCTTCTTAAGAAGATCTTTTCGACGGAACGGACCCGGGTTCCCCTGGTCCCGCCCCGTCCTCGCGGCCCGTGGCGGACTCCGCGGTCAGGGGCTGCGCACGACGACCGCCGCCGACGGGTAGCCGCTGGCCCCGTTCGGCGGCGGCTGGGCTTGCACGGCGGTCTGGGTGTAGCCGGTCGCGTCCGTGGCCCGGGCCTCGAGCAGGTGAGTGCCGGAGGTGGCGTCCCACTCCCACACCCACTGCCGCCAGGTGTCGATGTCGGGCACCGCGGCCAGCCGCGCCTGCTGCCACGGACCGGGTCCACCCGGACCTCGACCGCGGCGACGCCCTTGTGCTGCGCCCGAGGCCACGCCGGCCACCGGGATCCGCCCCGGGGCGATGGTGGAGTTGTTGACCGGCACGTCGATCCGGGACTCGGTCTTGATCGGCGCCTGCTGGCGACCAGCCACGGGTGGCCCAGTACGCGTAGGCCGACGCGAACGTGGTGACCTCGATGTCGGTGACCCACTTGCACGCGGATACGTAGCCGTACAGCCCGGGCACCGACCATCCGGGCCGGGAAACCGTGTTCGACGGGCAGCGCCTGGCCGTTCATCGCCACCGTGAGCAGGGCGTCGCGGCCGTCCAGGACGATCGGCAGCGGGGTGCCCGAGGTGAACCCGTCGACCGAGGTGCACAGCAGCTGGTCGGCGCGGGCGCAGCGGGCGGGCCTGCCGGATCAGGTCGGCCAGGCTCGCGCCCAGCCAAGGGCGTTGCCCACGTAGGGTCCGCCTACCGGGTCGGACACGCAGGTGAGCGTGATGTAGTCCTCGATGAGCGGCCGCCGCAGCAGCTGGTCGAAGGTCAGGGTCACCTCGCGCTGCACCATCCCGTGGATGCGCAGCTGCCAGGTCGCCGGGTCGACCTCGGGCAGCAGGAGGGCGGTGTCGACCCGGTAGAAGCTGCCGTTCGGGGTGATGAACGAGCTGAGGCCCGGGATGTTCAGGTTGACGCCGGGCGGGAGCGGGGGAGCGGCAACCGCCGGGCCTGGGGAAGCGCAGCGCGGCGCGGGCCGCGCTGACGTTGTGCCGGGTGATCAGCTCGCGCCCGACCAGCGCGCCCGCCGCCGCGGTCACCACGGCGACCCCGCTGGTGGTCAGGAACCGCCGCCGGGCCGGCCCCTGCGACGCGCCGCCGTCATCGGGGTTGGGCAGGAAGGTGAACGAGGACGCGGGCGTGGCCTGGTCCTGAGCGTTCTCGGCCGCGGCGGGCGCGGGCAGGTCGGGCGGCGTGAGCTCGCCGGCCGGGGTCCGGGTGCCCGCACGACCTGCTCGGCCGGGAACCGAGCCCGCGCGCGGCGCGGACCAGGCGGGTCAGTGCGAAGGCCCCGGCCGCGGTGCCGGCCAGGGTCGGGATCACGTATCCGGCCGTCGCGGTCGGCCGGGTCAGCGCGGCCGCCAGGCCGATGCAGGCGAACACGGCCAGGCCCAGCAGGCCGAGGGCGAGCCGCCGCACCGCGAGGATCCCGATCACCGCCGCGAACGCGGCCAGGATGACCAGGATGCCCACCAGCAGCGCGTTCTTGTCGTCGACACCGAACGTCGAGATCGGCGAAGTCCTTGACCGGCAGCGGCGTGAGATCGATGGCGGCCTGGCCGACCGCGAGCACGGGAAGCTCTGCGCCACGGTCAGGCCGGCCGTGAGCTGGCCGACGCCCATCGCGACCGCCGCGGTGAGCACCCCGACGGCCGCCCCGACGAGCGCGCTCGGATGCGCGGGCTGCCGGCGGCGGGGCCGGTCTTGCCGCCTCCGGCGGCGGGGACGGGCGGTGGTGTCATGGCGGACTCGCAGGTAGACGCTGCATCCACGCTACCCGCCGGGCAGCCTGCCTCAGGCGCTCAATTATTGTCTTCTGATAACCACTAGTCCTCGAAGATCCAGCGTGTGGGCGAGCCGGTGAAATCCCCGGCCCGCAGGCTGAACACCCGGCGCGGCCGCACGCCCACGGTCGCGTTGGCGGCCGGATCCAGGAAGTCCACGCCGAAGTCCGTCCGGTACTTGGCGTTCATCAGGTCGATCACCCGCTGCAGCACGGCCGGCTCGGTCGCGATGTGCGCCACGCCGTCGATGACCACCGGATCGGAGGCGTCCTCGGTGGTGATGCAGCAGCGCGGGTCGGCGGTCAGGTTGCGGATCTTGCGGGAGCCCACGGCGCTGGTGAACCACAGCGTGATGTCGTCCCACATGCCCCAGACCGGCATGACGTGCGGCCGCCCGTCCGGCCAGACGGTAGCTACCCAGTAGTTGCGCGCCGCGGTCAGCCGCTCCGCGGCCCAGGACCAGTGCAGGAGCCCGCTTCCTTCGGCCGGCCCGGAGATGCCGTACCCGGGCATATAGGGCCGGCTAACCCGAGGGATCTCCATGGCGCAGGTCTACCATGCTGTGCTGTTTCGGGGGGGCGACCCCCGAAACCCCCGATCCTGGGGGGAAGCCTTTTCCCCAGACCCCCTCGGCCCCCAATAGGTCTCCGGTGCGACTAACGTTGGGAGCCGTGAAGGCATCACCACAGAGCCAGCTTCGGCTGCTCGAACTGGCCGACCTCGACGCCGAACTCGGCCGCCTCGACCACCGTCGGCGCAGCCTGCCCGAAGTCGCCGAGTTCGCCCGCCTGGAGGCCCGGGCCAGCGAGCTCAAAGACGAGATCGTCGTGACCGAGACCGAGCTCGGCGACCTCGCCCGCGAGGAAAACCGGGCGGAGCGCGACGTCGAGCAGGTCCGGACCAGGATCGACCGGGACCGCGCCCGGCTGGACGCCGGACAGGTGTCCGCCGCCCGCGAGCTGGCCACCTTGCAGTCCGAGATCGAGTCGTTGCGCCGCAGGCAGGGTGATCTCGAGGAGATCGTGCTTGAGCTGATGGAGCGCCGGGAGGGCCTGGTCAGCCGGCGAGACAGCTCGCCGCCGAACGCGACAGCCTGGGCACCGAGACGGCCGAGGTGGCGGCGCGCCGCGACGCGACGTTCAAGGAGATCGACGAGCAGGCGGGCAAGGCCGCCGAGCAGCGCGGCGCCGTCGCCGCCGACGTGCCCGCCGACCTGCTCAAGCTCTACGAGCAGATCCGCGACGTACGGGGCGTCGGTGCGGCCGCGCTGCGCGGGGGCCGCTGCGAGGGCTGCCACCTGACCCTCAACACGGTGGACCTGAACCAGATCCGGGCGTCCGCCCCCGACGAGGTGCTCAGGTGCGAGGAGTGCAGGCGGATCCTGGTCCGCACGCCCGAGTCTGGCCTCTAGGTGCGGCCCGGGACCCACTGGCGGCCCGCCGAGGGCGAGCCCACGGTCACCCTGCTGCTGCGGCACGGGCAGACGCCGATGTCCGTGCAGAGGCGGTACGCGGGCCGCTCGGACGTGCCGCTCACCGACGTCGGCGTCCAGCAGGCCGCTGCTTCGGCCAAGCGGCTGGCGCCGGCCGGCCTGGGTGTGATCGTGACGTCGCCGCTGCTGCGGACCGTGCAGACGGCGCAGGAGGTGGCCGTCGTCACCGGCGCCGCCGTGGTCACCGACGACGGGTTCCGGGAGACCGACTTCGGCGCCTGGGAGGGCCTGACGTTCGCCGAGGTCCGGGAACGCTGGCCGGCCGAGATGGCCGCCTGGCTGGCCGACCCGGAGGTCGCCCCGCCCGGCGGGGAAAGTTTTACCGACGTGAGCGCGCGGGTCACCGCCGCCCTGCACCGCGTGCTGGCCGCCCGGGCGGGCCAGACGGTGCTCATCGTCAGCCACGTCACGCCGATCAAGACGCTGGTCGCCGCGGCGCTGCTGGCCCCGCCGGCCGCCCTGTACCGGATGCACCTGGACGTCGCGGCGCTGTCCGAAATCGACTGGTACGCCGACGGGCCGGCCGTACTCCGGTCGTTCAATGACACCAGTCACCTGTCCTGATCAATAGACTCCACTGTCATGGACGACCGCGGGCGGCTGACCGCTCCAGGCAGCTTGTTGGATGGGACGATCCTCGCCCCCGGGGGCGAGGATCTCGCTCAGCCGCCTGAGGGCAGCTCAAGCCTGGCCGAACTGGCCGCCCAGTACGGCCTGCGTCCTAGTTCCGCGCGGCCCAGCTTGTTCGCCTACCTGCGCCTGGTCTGGCAGCGACGGCACTTCATCGTCGCCTACTCCACGGCGCGCAGCGTATCCATGTACACCGAGGCCAGGCTCGGGCAGCTCTGGCAGGTGCTGACCCCGCTGCTCAACTCGGCGGTCTACTACCTGGTCTTCGGGATCTTGTTCCAGGCCAACCGCGGCATCCAGCACTACATCGCCTACCTGGTCACCGGGGTGTTCATCTTCGGCTTCACGGAGCGGTCGATCGTGGTCGGCTCCACCGTGATGCGGGCCAACATCGCGCTGATCCGCGCGCTGCACTTCCCGCGGGCCTGCCTGCCGCTGGCGTACGTGCTGGTGGAGTTCCAGCAATTGCTGCTGTCCCTGCTGGTGCTGTTTGCCATCGTGCTCGGGACGGGGGAACCGCTCACCTGGTACTGGCTGCTGCTGGTGCCGGTCATGTTCCTGCAGGCGACGTTCAACATGGGCGCCGCGCTGATCATGGCCCGGCTGGGCGCCGGCGCGCAGGACGTCAGCCAGCTGATCCCGTTCCTGACCCGGATCTGGCGGTACTTCTGCGGGGTCATGTACAGCATCGCCTCGCTGCCCGCCTCGCTGCCGCTATGGGCCAAGAACGTGCTGCAGCTCAACCCGGCGGCGGTGTATATCACGCTGACCAGGAACGCGATCATGGCCACGCAGCGCACCAATGCGCCGGGCGCCCAGCCGTTCAACGCGGGCAAGTGCGCCGTCTTCAACCTGAAGAAGATTCCCCCCCTGCAGGCCTACTGCCACCCAACCGTCGTGCCCAGCGAGCTCTGGCTGGCCGCGGTCGGCTGGGCGGTCGTCACGCTCGCGGTGGGAGTGGTGTTCTTCTGGCAGGCCGAGACCCGGTACGGCCGGGGCTGACCTCGGTACCCCCGCGGGCGTTCAGCCAGTCTCCCGACAGCAGCGCGGCCAGGGTGGCCAGGGCCCAGGCGGCGTGCGCGTCCGGCTGCGGCGGGGCCAGCGCCCGCTCGGCCGCCGGCCGCCGGACGATCTCGAACATCCCGCCCGCGGCGCCCAGGTCCAGGGCGTAATCACGGAGCAGCCGGGCCATCTGGTCCCCGTAGGCCCGCCGCCAGTCGGCCGCGCCGTCAGCGTCGGCCGCTGCCGCACCGGCGTTCGCCCCGGCCCGGACCGGCGGCGTCCGCGGCCCGGACTTCCAGCCGCTGCCCGCCAGGGGCAGGTCGAGCAGTTCCGGGCCCAGCGCCGCGAGCACGCCGCGGTGCAGCCGGTCGGTGATCCGGTCCGGCAGCGGAACCGCGCGGGCGGCCCTGACCACCTGGTCGTCGAAGAACGGCTGGACCAGCGGCTCGCGGAGCAGGTAGGCCTGGCGGGCCGCGGCCGACCACCGGCCGGCCCGGTTCACCAGGTAGAAGTCGTCCAGGGTGCGCAGCGGCCCGCGGGGGAGCGAGGCGGCGAACGGGGCCAGGCTGGCCAGGTACGCACCGGCCGCGGCCGGGCGCAGCAGGCCCAGGCGGCGGGTGACCATGCGGCGGAACAGTTCGGTCCCGCGCGCCTCGCTCCAGGCCCGGGCCGGTCGGCGCGTGCTCCAGGCGGCGGTCGCGTAGCCGCCGCGTAGCAGTTCGCCGCCGTGCCCGCCGGTCTGCACCGGGCTCGCGGTCAGCCGTGGGTCGGGCCGGCCCACGTTCTCGAACGCGGACAGCATCCCGTCGGAGACCAGCACCGCCGACCGGAGCCTGGCCAGCACGTCGGCCTCGTCGGGCGCCCGCTCCGGGGCCGCGGGGCGCGGCTCGGTGACCACGTGCTCGACGCCGAGCTTGCTGGCGATCATGGCGGCCACGATGACGTCGGGGTGGCTGGCGAAGCCGTGCGTGCGGGCCCGGAACGGTACCTGGGCCGCGGTCAGCGCGGCGGCGATCAGCCGGCTGTCCTTGCCGCCGGTCAGGGACAGTTCGACCGGCACGCCCCGCTCGCCCAGCGGCCGGACCGCGTCGACCAGGGCGGCGGCGACCGCGCCGTACGACCCGTCCGTGCCGGGCTCCTCCACCTGGGCCGCGGTCACGACGGAACGGCCGGCGGTGACCGTCAGCTGCTGCTGAGCCCGCAGGGCCCGGACGCCGCGGAACGGGGTAGCGGCGCCCACCGGGTAGCCGAGGCTCAGGAAGGCGGCCGCCATGACCGGGTCGGGTTCGGCCAGCCGGCCCGCGACGGCCGCGGCCCAGGAGGCGCGATCGCTGACCAGCACCGCCCCGGGGACAGCGGCCCGGTAGACCGGGTTGACCCGGGTGACCCCGGTCCGCGCATGCAGCCCGCCCTGGTCGGCCCAGATCGTCGCCGCGTGCGAGCGGGCCGCCGGCTGCTCGCCGCCCGGCCACAACACCATGGCCGAGCACCCGTCGTCCGCTTGCCACGCGACGGCCGGCGGCCCGGGGATCGGCATGACCCGGGGATCGGTGCTCGCCGCCGCGCTGACCAGCGCCGCGCACCGCTCGCGGGTGGCCGCGCTGATGGCGAGCGTGAAGTACATGGCGCCTCAGCCGGAGCCGAGCAGCTCGAGCATCGGCCCCGGCATCGCCGGGTCCAGGTCGGTGGTGAGCAGATCACGCCAGGCCTCGCACACGCGCGGCAGGTTGAACGCGGCGGCGGCCTGCGCGTGGGCCTCGTCACCGGCCCGGCGCCAGTCGCCCTCGTCGTCCAGGGCCACGATCGCGGCCGCCATCTCGGCCGGGCCGCGGTGGATCCAGCGCGTGTCGTAGATGGTCTCGGCACCCGGCCAGTGCCGCAGCACCGGCACCGCCCGGGACGCCATCCCCTCGGCCGGCGCGACGTGGAAGCTCTCGTCGTCGCTGGTAGACAGCATGAAGCCGACCCGGCGCAACCAGGCTGGGACGTCCGGGCCCGCGTCGTCGAACACCACCGCCCCGCGCAGCAGCGGCGACCGCTGCACCCGGCGCAGCGCGGCGGCGTAGTGCTCGCGCTCGGCCGGGTTCTGCCACACCCACCAGTGCTCCCACGGCATCCCCGACTTGATGAACAGCAGGTACCGATCGTCCTCGCGGCGCAGTTCCTCCAGCACGTCCAGGGCCAGGTCCAGGCGCTTGCGGGACGGGACGATGCCGACCAGGCCCAGGTGGAACCGGGCGCCGTCGAGCTTGGGCCGGTCCAGCTGGGCCACGTCGATCGCGTTCGGGACCGTTACCACCTTCGCCTCCGGCCAGCCGGTCTGCTCCCGGGTCAGCCGCGCGTAGTGCCGGCTGACGCACACCACCTGGTTGACCGCCCCGATCTTGACCTGCGCCGGGTAGGGCGAGGTGAGCTCGAACCGGTGCAGCCGGACCAGCAGCCGTGACCCGCGCCGCTTGTGCCTGCTGTACCAGACGGCGTTCGGCCCGCACCATTCGCAGACCACCACGTCGGCCCAGCCCGCCAGCTCCCGGCTGACGTCGGCGTCGTGCTTGCCCAGCGCGGCCCACTGATCCAGCCGCACCTCCAGGCCCGGCTGCAGCCGCAGGTAATCCAGCAGCGGCGTGAAGAACTTCAGGTCGTGCCCGGCCACCACGACCTTCAGCTTGTCCGCGCCGCTGGCCCCCTGGACCGCTCTCACGGGCAGCGCGCGGGTCAGGTACCCGCGCAGCCGCTCCGCCGCCCGGTCCAGGGTGAACTGCTCGGCGGCCCGGCCGGTCCGGTCGGCCGCCTTCCGGTACAGGCGGGGATCGGCCGCCGCCGCGGCCGCCACGTCCACCACGTCGGTCAGGCTGGCCGCGAACAGCGGGTAGTCGGCTCCCAGGAGTCCCTCGTGCATCGGGGTGCGGTTGAGGATCACCGGCAGCCCGATGGCGCCGTACTCCAGCACCTTGGTGGACAGTTCCAGGCTCGCGTCCAGCTCGGGGTGACGCCAGCCCAGCCCGATGTCACAGGACGCCGCGAGCCGCAGGGCGTCCTCCCGCGAGTGCCCGCCGTGCCAGGTCACGCCCTTGGTGTCGAGGGCGGACCGCATCCGCTGCTGGTAGTCGCCGGGCGCGTTGTGGATCTTGTCGCCGATCATGTGCAGCTCGGCGGCCACGCCCCGGGCGGCCAGCAGGCCGGGCAGTTCGGTCATCTCCAGGGTGTTCCAGCGCGGCGCGAACTTGCCGGAGTAGACCAGGCGCAGCGGCGTCCCGGCCGCGGATGCGTCCCGGGACGTGGGGATCCCGGCCAGGATGGGCGGCAGCAGCACGCACTTGCCGCACGCCGCCGGAATGCTGCCCTCCAGGAAGCAGCGGAGTTCCTCGGTCTGGCAGAGCAGGTAGCGCGCGGCGGACGCGATCATCCCGAGTTCTTTGGCGGCCGCGGAGGTGAGCCCGGGCACCGACTGCGGGACGTCGGTCAGGTACGGCCACAGCCGCCCGGCGAACGCACCGCTCTTGGCCACCGCGGCGGTGACCGCCCGGCCGCGCAGCACCACCAGGTCGTGCGGGGCCTCGGCGTCCAGGCGGGCGAGCAGGTCCGGGGCCGCGGCGGCGCTGACCGGACCGGGGACCCCTGTACCTTCCAGCAGGTGCTCCTCGAACAGCAGGCGGACCGTCACCCCGGGTTCGGCCAGCAGCGGCGCGATCAGGCGGCTGGTGCGGACCGGGGCCTTGAGCACCAGCGTCACCGCGCAGCCCGCCCCGGCCAGCGCCTGGGTGACGGACTGCAGCCAGATGGCCGAGCCATCGATCAGGTTCAGGTCGATGTCACCGTAGACAAGCGCGCGCGTGGTCAACGCGGACAACTCCTTAGCTGAGAGAGAAGAGCCGTAGACCGTGGTCCGAGCCGTCCGGGCCGTCCGGGCCGAAGAACTCCCGCCGGGCCAACGCCGGGTCGAGCGAAGTCACGTACGCATAGCCGGACCCGCCGTCCCCGGCGTAGCCGACCGCGTCCGCCTGCGCGCACTCCCGCGCGCAGGCCAGGTCGAGCAGGTACCACTCGTCGTACTCGCGGTCCGCCTGCCACGGCGCCACCCAGGGCGAGCGCGCCGTCTTCGCGGCGTGCGCGATCCACCCGGCGCCCCCGGCTTCCTCCGGGACGGCCGTAACCAGTACGCTCGGCCCGGCGAGGTCAGCGAGCGCGGCGGTGACCGCGTGGCGGGACAGCTCGGCGGACCCCCCGGCCCGGGCGCCGACCGCCACCACGAGCTCGGCGGGCGCGCTGCGCTGCTGCCGCAGGCGGGCGGCCAGGGCCGCGGCGCCGGCCGCGTCCTCGACGCGGGCCAGCACCGCGATCTGCCGCCCGGTGACCAGGTGATCGGGCAGCCCAGCCAGGCTGGCCAGCGCCGCCAGCCGCACCGGTGTCGCGTCCGCGGTGAAGATCTCCCGCAGTTCCGGGAGCGTCTCGGCCTCGGTCAGCGGCGCCTGAGCCCGGACCGCGGCGATCCGCTCCCGCAGCGCGGCCTGCTCGCCGGTGATCATGACCACGCGCGCGCCGCAGGCCCGCTGCTCGCGCGCCTGGCCGGGGGAAACGGTGACGAACAGGGCGTGTTCCCGGTACATCGCGGGCCGCCGGCGCCACCCGATCTCGCCGGTGACCGTCACCGGCCCGGCCGGCCCGGCCAGCGAGTCGAGCAGGGCCCGGACGGCGGGCGGCTCCCGGGGTCCCGGGGGCCGGCGTAGACCGGGTCGGACGGCCGCTGGCCGGCCAGCCCGATCGGGTTGAACCGGGCCAGCTGCACGCCGAAGCCGTCGTCGGACACCGCGTCGCAGCTGGCCCGACCCAGTCCAGGCCCGGCGCCAGATGCGCGGGGACGTTGCGGACGAAGATCACCGGCTTGCCCAGCGCGCGGGCCGCCGCGATCAGCCGCCCCAGTCGCCGGCCGCGGTCGGCCGCGGCCGGGTCGCCGGCGTAGGCCCAAGCCGAGCTGGCCAGCATGGCCGCGGCCTCGATCACGACCACGTCGGCGCCCACGCTCTCCAGCATTACGTCCGCGTCGTGCGGCAGCAGCGGGTAGACCGCCGCGTCGGGGGCCAGCGTCGCGCACGATTCCGTGCTGAGCACGCCGGTGACGACCAGCCCCGGCGGGCTGAAGGCGGCCGAGGCGGCACCCGGCGCGCCCAGGCCGGGGGCGGTCAGCGCGGACAGGAACCGCTCCCCGCCGCCGGCCAGGTCATTGAGCTGCGCCGACGCCAGCGCGAGGGTGGCCGCCGCCGGCCCGGTCAGGCCGCCGCGTTCCCGCCACATCCGGATCAGGTCGAGCGGCAGCTGGACTCCGCGGGACCACGGCCGCCGAGCGGCGCGGACCAGGGTCCGGCCCAGGGTCAGCGTCGCGGAGTCTTCCAGCGCGGACAGCCGCGCCTGGGTCATGGCCAGCTGCAGCCGGGTGTCGCGCAGCGTCCGGGCCAGCCGGTCACGCTCGGCGGCCAAGCCGGGATCACTCCCGACGCTCGCTTCCG
>CAWICW010000028.1:0-54342 GCA_963834685.1 uncultured Actinomycetes bacterium
CTATTTTTCGCTGGGCCGCTGGGGGCTGGTCGTGAACGTGCTGGCGGTCGTCTTCCAGGTCGGCGTCCTGGTCAACCTGGCGTGGCCGCGCGTGGCGGTCTACGGCGGCGACCACTGGTACTTCCAGTGGGGCGCGTTCACCTTCACCGGAGTGCTCGGCGGCGTGGGCGTCATCTACTACTTCGTCAAGCTGCGCGGCCGGCCGGCCAGCGTACTGGCCGAGCACCGGGCCGGCCCCGTCCGGGCGGCGGTCGGCGTGGCCGACGAGACCGCCTGAGCCGACCCGCGGCGGTGGCGATGTCCAGCTCCGGTCCCGGCCCGGCTCAGGGCGTCGCCGACTTCCTGGGTTCGCGGCCGCCGTTCGACGCGGTAAGCGCGGATGAGCTGGCCCGGGTCGCGGCGGTGACCGAGACCGAGGTCAGCCCGCGGGGCACGACGATCTTCTCGCAGGGCGCCGGGCCGGTGGGAGACCTGCGGATGGTCCGGGCCGGCTCGGTCGAGGTCGTCCACGACGGGCGGGTCCTGGACCTGCTCGGCCCGGGCGAGCTGTTCGGCCAGGCCTCGATGATCTCCGGGCTGCCGACCGGCTTCGAGGCCCGGGCCGCCGAGGACACGATCTGCTACCGGATCCCCGCGGACGTGGTGCGCCCGCTGCTGGCCCGCCCGGACGTGCTCCGGTTCGTGGCCCGGTCGATCGTGACCCGGCCCGCCCCGCCCACCGCGCCACCGCCGGCCGACCCGGGGCAGCGCCGGGTGGCCGCGCTGATCCGGAAGCCGCCGCTGCTGTGCCCGGGCAGCGAGCCGATCCGCGCCGCGGCCCAGCGGATGACCGCCGAGGGGGCAAGCGCCGTCCTGGTCCGGCACGGGGACACGTTCGGCATCGTCACCGATCGCGACCTGCGGTCGCGGGTGATCGCGGCGGGCCTCAGCCCGGATGAGCCGGTCTCGGCCATCATGACCGAGCCCGCCTACACGGTCAGCGCCGACCGGCTGGGCGGCGACGTCATGCTCGACATGCTCGAGCGCAACATCCATCACATCCCGGTGCTGTCCCCGGCCGGCCAGTTGCTGGGCGTGGTCGACGACGGCGACCTGGTGGCCGCCGAGGGGCGCATGCCGCTGCTGCTGCGCCGTGCGATCGGCCTGGCCGAGACCCAGGCCGACCTGGCGCTCGCGGCGGCCGGGCTGGGCCCGGCGGTCGTCGCGCTGCGCGACGCGGGAGTGCCGGCCGAGCAGGTGGCGGCGGTCCGTTCGGTCGTGCTCGACGCGCTCACCCGGCGGCTGGCCGAGCTGGCCATCGGGGACGCCGGGCCGCCGCCCGTCCCGTTCACCTGGTTCGCGCTGGGCAGCCTGGCCCGGCACGAGGCGGTGCCGTCCTCCGACGTGGACAGCGCGCTGGCCTGGCATGGCGACAGCAGCGAGGCGGCCGGGTACTGCCAGCGGGTGGCCGGGGCGGTGAACGAGGGGCTGAAGGCCTGCGGGATGCCGCCCGACGCGAACGGCGCGGACGCGTCGAACCCGCTGTTCGCCCGGTCGCTGGCGTCCTGGCGGGCCGTCGAGCGGAGGCTGAGCGAGGACCCGACCCAGGAGAAGGCGCTGATCCTGGCGTCGCTGATCACCGACAGCCGCCCGGTGTTCAGCACCGGGTCGTGGACCGGCGGCGGGCTGTGGCAGGTCTCCCCCGATCAGCCCGGCCTGCAGCGGCTGCTGGCCCGGTTCGCCCTGTCGTTCCGGCCGCCCACCGGGTTCCTGCGCGACTTCGTGGTCGAGCACTCCGGCGAGCGCCGGGGGCAGCTCGACCTCAAGCACGGCGGGCTGATCCCGATCGTAGACCTGGCGCGCTGGGCCGGGATGGGCGCGGGCGTCACCAGCGGCTCCACCCTGGACCGGCTGCGCGCCGCCGAGGCGGCCGGGACGCTGGAGAGCCCGGAGGCCAGGACGCTGATCGAGGCGTTCGGCTTCATCTTCTCGCTGCGGTTCGACCACCAGGTCGAGCAGCTGCGGCAAGGCGACGCGCCGGACGACTTCATCGACCCCAGGAAGCTGAACCCGCTGGCCCGGTCCTACCTCCGGGAGTCGTTCCGCGCCGTGGCGTCGGTGCAGGCCGGGCTGGCCGCCGAGCTGTCGCTGGGGGTCCGCTAGGGCTAGAGCGCCGTGAGGCGATCGCGGGCGGCGGCGATCACGGCCTGGCCGAGGCTGATGCCGCCGTCGTTGCACGGGAAACGGGAGTGGGTCAGGACGCGGAAGCCGCGGGCCTCCAGGCGGACTGCCGTGGCGTGCAGCAGGAGCATGTTCTGGAATACGCCGCCGGACAGGGCGACCGTGTCCAGGCCGTGGCGCTCGCGCAGCAGGAGGCAGCCCGCCTCGATGGCGGCCGCGACGCCGTGGTGGAAGCGGGCGGCGATGACGGGGGCACGAACCCCGTCCGTTAGGTCAGAAATAAGAGCGGTCAGGAGGTCGGCGGCCCGGATCTGGAAGGGGTGGCCCGCCACGACGGCGGCGGGGTAGGCGCCGGTCTCGGCCGGGTCGGCCAGCTGCTCGAGCTCGATGGCGGCCTGGCCCTCGTAGTTGATCGTGTCCCGGACGCGCAGCAGCGCGGCGGCCGCGTCGAACAGCCGGCCCGCGCTCGAGGTGAGCGGGGCGTTGACGCCCTTGGCGGCCATGGCGGTGACCGCGGCCCAGCGCTCGGCGTTGCGCCGCCGGACGTCGAGGGTTTCCGGGGCGTCGGGGCCGAGGTAGGCGGCGGCCATCCGCCACGGCTGGCGGATCGCGGCCGCGCCGCCGGGCATCGGCACCGGGGCCAGGTGCCCGCCCCGCTCGAAGCCGGCCAGGCCGGCGACCAGGAACTCACCGCCCCAGATGGTGCCGTCGGTCCCGTAGCCGGTGCCGTCGAAGGCGACCCCGATCACCGGGCCGTCCGCGCCGTTATCGGCCAGGCACGAGGCGATGTGCGCGTGGTGGTGCTGGACGCCGCGCAGGTCGACGCCGTCCAGGTCGAGCGCGTACTTGGTGGACAGGTACTCCGGGTGCAGGTCGTGGGCCACGACCTGGGGGTCGATGTCGAACAGCCGGCGGAAGTGCTCGATGCCCTCGGTGAAGGAACGCAGCGTCTCGGCGTTCTCCAGGTCGCCGATGTGATGCGAGACGAACGCGTGCCGGTCCTTGGCCAGGCAGAACGTGTTCTTCAGCTCCGCGCCGCAGGCCAGGACCGGGCGGGGGAACCCGCCGCAGGCGGTGACCGGCTCGGGGACGTAGCCGCGGGACCGCCGGATCAGCATCGGCCGGCCGCGGAAGGTCCGGGCCACCGAGTCGTCGGTCCGGATGTGAATGGCCCGGTCGTGGGTGAGGAACGCGTCCGCGATCGGGCCCAGCCGGGCCAGCGCGTCGTCGTCGCGGTACGCGATCGGCTCGTCGGAGACGTTCCCGCTGGTCAGCACGATGGGCCGGGCCACGGCCCGGACGAGCAGGTGGTGCAGCGGGGTGTAGGGCAGCATGACCCCGAGGGAGCGGTTCCCCGGGGCGGCGGCCGGGGCGACGGCCGCGTCCGGGCGCCGCGGCAGCAGCACGATCGGGCGGCCGGGGCTGGTCAGCAGGCCGGACGCGGCCTGGTCGGCCTCGCCGAGCCGCCGGGCCTGCGCCAGGTCGGCGGCCAGCACCGCGAACGGCTTGTCCTCACGGTGCTTGCGGGCCCGCAGCGCGGCCGCGGCCGGCTGGCAGGCGGCGTCGACGGCCAGGTGGTAGCCGCCCAGGCCCTTGACCGCGAGGATCCGCCCCGCCTTGAGCAGCTCGGCGGCTTGGGTGAGCGGATCGCCGGGGAGCGGGTTCCCGGCCTGGTCACGGAGGGTCAGCCGCGGGCCGCAGGCGGGGCAGCAGGTCGGCTGGGCGTGGAAGCGGCGGTCGGCGGGGTCGTGATACTCGGCGGCGCACGCCGGGCACATGGTGAACGGGGCCATGGTGGTGAACGGCCGGTCGTAGGGGACGTCCCGGACGATGGTGAACCGCGGGCCGCAGTTGGTGCAGTTGATGAACGGGTAGCCGAAGCGACGGTCGTCCGGGTCGGAGAGCTCGCGCAGGCAGTGGGCGCAGGTCGCGGTGTCGGCGGAGACCAGGGTGCGGCGCGACTCGGTGACCGGGCCGCTGGCGGCGATGGCGAACGAGTTGGTGCCCTGGGGCGTCACGGCGGTGGCGGTGACCCGCTCGATGCGGGCGAGCGGGGGCGGGTCGCGTTCCAGCTGGCGCAGGAACTCGGTGACCGCCGCTGACGGGCCTTCGACCTCGACGAACACGCCGTCGACGTCGTTGCCCACGAACCCGCTCAGGCCAAGGCTGGTGGCCAGGGTGTAGACGAACGGGCGGAAACCGACACCCTGGACGATCCCCTCGACCCGGATCGCCGCGCGGACCGGCGCCCTCACCGGCCGTCTCCCAAAGCGGCCGCGACACGCTGGACCATCTCGGTGAGGATGGGCTGGGGCGTGGCGAAGTTGAGCCGGAAGGCGCCCGGACCGCCGTCGCCGAAGGCGGGCCCGTCGATCACGGTGACCTGGGCGCGCTCGGTGACCAGCGCCCCGGGCGAGCCGGGCAGGTCCAGCGCCGTGCAGTCGAGCCAGGCCAGGTACGTCCCCTCGGGCGGGCGGTAGCGCACCTGGGGCAGGTAGCGGCGCAGCAGGCCGGCCAGCAGCCGGCGGCTGTCGTCGAGGTAGCCCAGGACCTCATCCAGCCAGGCTTCGCCGTGCCGGTAGGCGGCGATGTTGGCCACCACGCCGGGGTTGCTGGCTCCGTGCGAGGCGAAGAAGCCCATCGCGTCCCAGACCTCCCGGTCGGGGTCGCTGGACAGGATGACCTGGGCGCACTTGAGGCCGGGCAGGTTCCAGGCCTTGGAGGCGGAGGTGGCGGTCAGCGTGTGCGCCGCGGCGGTCGGCGAGGCGGCCGCGTACGGGATGTGCCGCCGCCCGGGGTAGACCAGCGGGGCGTGGATCTCGTCGGCGAACACCCGGCCGCCGTGCCGGTCAACCACGCCGGTCAGCTGGGCGATCTCCGCCGCGGTGAAGACCCGGCCGAGCGGGTTGTACGGGTTGCAGAAGATGAGCAGGTGCCCGCCCGCCCGGAAGGCGGCCTCGATCGCGTCCAGGTCGAAGGTGAAGTAGCCCGACTCCTCGCACATCCGGACCTGGATGATCTCGCGGCCCAGGTAGCCCGGCACGGACAGGAACGGCATGTAGGCGGGCGTGGGCAAGATGACCGGCGAGCCCGGCCGGGAGTAGCGCGTGATGGCCAGCTCCAGCGCCTTGATCACGTCCGGGACGTGATGGACGTCCGCGGGGTCGACGGCCCAGCCGTACCGGCGCCGCACGAACTCCGCGCAGGCCGCGGCCAGCTGATCGGCCAGTACCGGGGACAGGTAGCCGAAGTTCGCATCCGCCGACAGCGCGGCCAGCGCGTCGAGGATGGCCGGCGCGGCGCCGAAGTCCATCTCGGCCACCGCCGCACCGAATCCGTCCGGGCCCGGGGCAGTCCACTTGAAGCTGCCGCGGGCGCGCAGCGTCGCGGCCGTGGTGCGGTCGATGGCCTGTCGGAGCGTTTCTGGCACATCGTTATCCTCGCACCTGGTCAGTCCCGGCCCGGTGGGGCAAGCTGAGGTGATGCCGTACGAGGTCGCCGTTCGCCTCGCCCGATCACGTGGTCGATCTGCGGCTGCTGACCGAGGCGACCCGCCTGCGGAAACCGGCCGTGCCTTATTAGCTGCGGCGGCTCATGAGCTGCGGTTTCCCCGCGGAGACGTTCCCCCTCGACGAGGAGCGGGGTGGCCCGTGCCAGGATGACGGCATGGTTGATCCGCGTGCCGGGCAGCCGGCGGCTGCCGCAGATCTGGTCGACGTCGCCAAGCTGGTCACCGCGTACTACGCGGTGCATCCCGATCCGGGTGAGGCGGCGCAGCGGGTGTCGTTCGGCACGTCGGGGCACCGGGGGTCGGCGTTCACGGCGACGTTCAACGAGGACCACATCCTGGCCACCACCCAGGCCATCTGCGAGTACCGGGCCGCGCACGGGATCGGCGGGCCGCTGTACCTGGGCGCGGACACGCACGCACTGTCCGAGCCGGCCCAGGTCAGCGCCCTGGAGGTGCTGGCCGCCAACGGGGTGCGGGTACTGGTCGACGCGCGCGGCGGGTACACGCCGACGCCCGCCGTGTCCCGGGCCATCCTGGCCCACAACGCGGGCGGGTCCGGGCCGCGGGCGGCGGACGGGATCGTGATCACGCCGTCGCACAACCCGCCGTCGGACGGCGGGTTCAAGTACAACCCGCCCGACGGCGGGCCGGCCGGCACCGACATCACCCGGGAGATCCAGGACCGGGCCAACGAGCTGCTCGCCGACGGGCTGAAGGCCGTGCGCCGGGTGCCGTACGCGCGGGCCGTCGCGGCCGACACCACCGGGAGGTACGACTTCCTGGGCGGCTACGTGTCGGCCCTGCCCCAGGCGGTGGACCTGCCCGCGATCAGGGCCGCCGGGGTACGCATCGGCGCGGACCCGCTGGGCGGGGCCAGCGTGGCCTACTGGGGCGAGATCGGCGGCTTCTACGACCTGGACCTGACCGTGGTCAACCCCGACGTCGACGCGACGTTCCGGTTCATGACGCTGGACTGGGACGGCAAGATCCGGATGGACTGCTCGTCGCCGTACGCCATGGCCAGCCTGATCGCCCGCCAGCACGAGTTCGCCGTCGCGACCGGGAACGACACCGACGCCGACCGGCACGGCATCGTCACCCCCGACGGCGGGCTGATGAACCCCAACCACTACCTGGCGGTGGCCATCGACTACCTGTACCAGGTCCGGGACGACTGGCCGGAAGGGGCCGCGGTCGGCAAGACCCTGGTCAGCTCGTCGATGATCGACCGGGTGACCGAGGGCCTGGGCCGGGCGCTGCTGGAGGTCCCGGTCGGGTTCAAGTGGTTCGTGCCGGGGCTGCTGGACGGGTCGGTGGCGTTCGGCGGCGAGGAGAGCGCGGGGGCGTCGTTCCTGCAGCGTGACGGGTCGGTGTGGACGACGGACAAGGACGGGATCATCCTGGCCCTGCTTGCCGCCGAGATCACGGCCGTGACCGGGTACTCGCCGTCGGAGCAGTACCAGGACCTGACCGAGCACTACGGGAACCCGGTCTACGCCCGCATCGACACCGCGGCGACCCGGGAGCAGAAGGCCGCGCTGGCCCGGCTCTCGCCGGAGCAGGTCTCGGCCCGCGAGCTCGCGGGCGAGCCGATCGTCGCGGCGCTGACCACCGCGCCCGGCAACGGGGCGCCGATCGGCGGGCTCAAGGTGGTGGCCGGCTCGGGCTGGTTCGCGGCCCGGCCGTCCGGCACCGAGGACGTCTACAAGCTGTACGCCGAGTCGTTCCGCGGGCCCGAGCACTTGGCCGCCATCCAGGACCAGGCCCGGGAGATCATCGCCGCCGCCATCGGGTGACTACCGGGTGCGGCGCCAGATGACCGATTCCCAGGGGCGGAGCTTGAGCTCCGGCGGGGCCAGGAGCGGTTCCTGGCCGGGCAGGTTGGTCAGCACGACGGCGGCGTCGGCCCAGTCGCCTTCCAGCGGCAGGGCGGCGGCGACCACGTCAGCGGAGAAGTTCGCGGCGACCAGCAGCTCAGTGCCCGGGCCGCGGCGCAGGAAGGCCCAGATCGCCGGGTGGTCGGGCAGCAGCAGCTCGAAGTCGCCGTCGGTGACCACCGGGTCGGCGTGGCGGAGCTCGATGAGCCTGCGGTAGTGCTCGAACACCGAGCCCGGCTGGCCGGCCTGGGCGGCCGCGTTGACCGTGACGTAGTCGGGGTTGACCGCGATCCACGGGGTTCCGGTGGTGAAGCCGGCGTTCGCCGAGGCGTCCCACTGGACCGGGGTGCGGCCCTGGTCGCGGCTCATCTTCCCCATGGCCCGCAGCAGCGCGGCCAGGTCGACGTCGCCGCGCGCGGCCGCCTGCGCGTAGTAGTTGAGCGCCTGGATGTCCCGGAAGTCGCCGATCGCGGCGAACGGCGCGTTGGCCATGCCCAGCTCGTCGCCCTGGTACACATACGGGGTGCCCTGGTGCAGGTGCAGGACGGTAGCGAGCGTCTTGGCCGAGGCCACCCGGTGCGCGCCGTCGTCGCCGAACCGCGATACCGGGCGGGGCTGGTCGTGGTTGCTCCAGTACAGCGAGTTCCAGCCGCGTCCGGCCAGGCCCGCCTGCCAGGCCGCCAGCGACGCCTTCAGGTCGGGCAGGCGCAGCGGGCGCAGGTCGTACTTGTCCGCGCCGACATCCAGCCGGACGTGCTGGAACTGGAAGACCATGTCGAGTTCGCGGCGTTCGGGCTCGGTGAACAAGATGGCCTGGGGAATGGTAACGCCCGGCATCTCGCCCACGGTGAGCACGTGCGCGTCGCCCGTGTCACGGACGGCCGTGTTGCGGGCGGCGAACACCTCGCGATACATCTGCCGGAGGAACTCGTGGTTGCGCGGGCCGCAGATGAAGTACTGGTCGCCGGGCCCGTACCGGGACCCCGGCCGGGGCGCGGCGTCCGGCAGGGAGGTGTCCTTGCTGATCATGTTGATCACGTCCATCCGGAACCCGTCCACGCCCCGGTCCAGCCACCACCGCATCATGGCGTAGACGGCCTGGCGGACCTCGGGGTTCTCCCAGTTCAGGTCGGGCTGCTTGCGGGAGAAGATGTGCAGGTAGTACTGGCCGGTGTGCTCGTCCCAGGTCCAGGTCGGGCCGGAGAAGTGCGACTCCCAGTTGGTCGGCTCCGCGCCCGGGGTCCCGGGCGTGGTGCCGGGCCGGGCGTCGCGCCACCAGTACCAGTCCCGCTTGGGGTTGTCCCGGCTGGAGCGGGACTCGAGGAACCAGGGGTGTTCGTCGGAGGTGTGGTTCACCACCAGGTCCATGACCAGCCGCATGCGGCGGGCGTGCAGCGCCGCGAGCAGTTCGTCGAGGTCGGCGAGGGTCCCGAACAGCGGGTCGATGTCCTGGTAGTCGCTGATGTCATAGCCGTTGTCGTCCATCGGCGACCGGTACACCGGGGACAGCCAGACCACGTCCACGCCCAGGCGCTGCAGGTGGTCCAGGTGGGCCAGCACGCCGCGCAGGTCGCCGACGCCATCTCCGTCGGAGTCGGCGAAGCTGCGCGGGTACACCTGGTAGACGACCCACCGCCGCCACTGGTCACTCGGCACGGCAGCCCTACAGGCCCAGGTCGCCTAGTTCCTTGTGCAGGTCGGCTCGCGGATGGCCCTGGCCGACCTGGAGCTCCTGGCCGGTTGTGACCTGGCCGGAGTCGCGAGGCGGCTTGATCTTGCCGGCCGGGCCGCGGCCGGGCACGCCGCGCCGGGTACGGAAGATCCAGCCGCAGGCCACCCCGCCGACCAGGCCGCCGAGGTGCCCGATCCAGCTGACACCGGGGGTGCCGGGGATGGCCACGGTCAGGATGTACGCGTAGGACAGGCCCATGACCACCGCGGCCAGCGCGTCGATCAGGTTCCGGTCGATCAGGCCGCGGGCCAGGACGTAGCCGAAGTAGCCGAAGATCAGGCCGCTGGCCCCCACGGTGACCTCGTTGTTGCTCTGGAACAGCCAGACCGCCAGGCCGCTGGTGGTGGCCACCACCAGCGTCACGCCGAGGAACTTGACCACGCCGCGGTAGGCGGCGAGCAGTCCGAAGACGAACAGCGGCCCGGAGTTGCCTTCGATGTGGTCCCAGGAGAAGTGCAGGAACGGGGCGGTGAAGATGTCGCCCAGGTGCCCGAGGCTGCGCGGCGCGATGCCGTAGCTGGCGTCGAGTCCGTAGTGGTCGGCCCAGTTCGCCACCTGCAGGATCCAGATCAGGGCGATGAACCCGACCATCAGGAAGAACGCCTTCCGGGCCTCGTCCACGTCGATCTCGGCCGCCCGGCGGCGGTGGCCGCCGGGGGCGGGTTGCGGAGCCGTTCCGAAGCTTCCGGTGCCGGGCTGGTTCGTCATGCTCCCATTGTGGACCAGCTTTCCTGTGCTAAGGCTGGTCCGCTGGTCCGATTTCGCTGGCTAGATTCCGCTGCCTAGATTCCGCTGGCCGGGCTCCGGATTCGGCCGCTGACCTGCGTGCACGCGCGATCGGCCGGACGTACAGTTAGCTCAGTGGCATCATGACGCGCAGCCAGCGTTCAGCTGGCGGCGACGTGAATGATTGCGGAGGTGGCGGTGGCCGCTGTGGTGTTCGGTCCGGACCGGGCGCGTCACCGCTCACGTCGCCCCACGGCCCTGGTGCTCGGGGCGGGCGGCGTCCTGGGCGCGGCCTGGATGACCGGCGCCCTGGCCTGCCTGGCCGAGCGGCTGCCGTGCCCGGTGAGCGACGTCGACCTCGTGGTCGGGACGAGCGCGGGCAGCGTGCTGGCCGCCGCCCTGCGCTGCCGGGCGCCGTTCGAGGAGATCTCGGCCTGGCAGCGCGGACAGGCCACCGGCCTGCTGACCGAATCGGTCGCGCTGGCCGCCCAGGACCGCCCGCTGCCGCCGCTGCCCCGGATGCGGTTCGGCTCGGTGCCGCTGGCCTGTGCGGCCCTGCTCAACCCGCACCGGGTCCCGCCGTGGGTGGCGGCCAGCGCCTGGCTGCCGCACGGCCGCGGCCGCCATACGGCGCTGCGGTCCCTGATCACCGGGCTGCAACAGCGGACTGCGCCGCCGACCGAGCCGTCCGGCTGGGTCGACGGGCAGACCTGGATCGCGGCGGTGGACTACGACACCGGGCAGCGCGTGCTGTTCGGCCGGGGCGGTGCCCCGCCCGCGGCGCTGACCGACGCCGTGGTCGCCTCCTGCTCCATTCCCGGCTGGTACGAGCCGGCCGTCATCGGCGGCCGGCGCTACGTCGACGGCGGCGTCCGGTCCATGACCTCACTGGACGTGCTGGGCGGCACGAACGTGCAGGAGGTCTACGTGCTGGCGCCGCTGGCCAGCACCGAGACCGACCATCCGCTCCAGCCGCACCTGCGGATGGAGCGCCGGTTCCGGCAGGTCCTCACCCTCGCCGTGGTCCGGCAGGCCAAGGCGCTGGCCGCGCGGGGCAAGCGGGTGACCGTGCTGACGCCTGGCCCGCGGGACCTGGCCGCGATGGGGATCAACCTGATGGACTCCCGGCGTAGGCAGGCGGTGCTGGAACTGTCCTTCCGGACCTCGGCCGAGGCGCTGGCCCGGCTGGACTGCGCCGCCCCGCGGGCGGCGTGATCCCGCGGTTAGTGCTCGAGCGCGGCGTCGAGGGTGATGTCCACCCCGGTGAGCGCCTTGCTGACCGGGCAGCTGGCCTTGGCGTCCTGCGCCACCTTGGCGAACTGGGCGTCGTCCAGGCCGTCGACCTCACCGCGGACGGTGAGCTTGATGCCGGTCAGCCGGAACCCGCCCGCCGGGTCGGGCCCGAGTGACACGTCGGCCTGGACGTCGAGCGCCTGCGGCGTGCCGCCCGCCTGGCCGATCAGCGCGGACAGCTGCATCGCGTAGCACGCGGAGTGGGCCGCGGCGATGAGTTCCTCGGGGCTGGTGTAGCCGCCGGCCTCGTCGGCGGCCCGCCGGGGAAACGACACCTCGTAGGTGGCGAGCTTGGAGCTCGTCAGCTCGACCAGGCCCTTGCCCTGCTCCAGGGTCCCGGTCCAGGCGGTGCGTGCGGTACGGGTTGGCATCGGCTCTCCTCATCGTCCTCGCGGGCTTCCCTGAGCCAAGTTACTCCGGGCCATACTGGGGAGCGTGACGCGGGGCGACGGCGCGGTCCACGCCGATGACGGCCCCCGGCTGTGGGTCCTCGAGGAGTTCGGCGAGCGACGCCGTCCGGGAACAGCACGGGAATACAACACCCTGCTGATAGCCTTCCATCACAGGTGGCGATTTTCGCCGCCGCTCCCGCGGGCGGGCAGCCCGCTGGTCGCTGTGTGAACAGTCCGGCTAAGCCAGCCGTTCGCCGTTTCGTTAACGTCTGTCGAGCATGCGACCTCCGAACCACCGATGGAGTTTTCTGCATGCCCCACAGTTCCAGGCGTCCGCGCGCGTCTTCGGATCGCTATGGCCGAGGCGGTGAGCGCAGTACCAGACGTCGCGGTCCGGCCCCGGCCCGGCACCCGCAGGCCCAACGGCCGCGGCGCGCAGAACCGTACGCCGAGCTTGATCTGGCCCTGGACGCCGCTGCCGCTGGGCCGCAGCCCGCGGCGGCCACGTTCGCCGAACTCGGCCTGGACGACCGGCTGGTCCGCGCGCTCGCGGCGCATGACATCCGCGAGCCGTTCGCGATCCAGGCCCGGGCGCTTCCCGATGCGCTGGCCGGCCGCGACGTGCTCGGCCGTGCCCAGACCGGGTCGGGCAAGACGCTGGCCTTCGGCCTTCCGCTGCTGACCAGGCTCGCGGCCAGCACAGGCCCGCGGCGCGATAAGGCGCCCCGCGGCCTGGTCCTGGTCCCGACCCGCGAGCTCGCCCAGCAGGTCGCCGACGCGCTCGCGCCGCTGGGCCGCAGCGTCGGCGTGAGCATCACCACGGTCTACGGCGGCGTGTCGATCAGCAGGCAGATAGCCCTGGTCCGCAACGCCGACATCGTGGTGGCCACGCCAGGCCGGCTCATCGACCTGCTCGAACGGCGGGCCTGCACGCTGTCCGGCGTCCAGATCACCGTGCTCGACGAGGCGGACCACATGGCCGACCTGGGCTTCATGCCCGCGGTCACCCGGATCCTCGACGAGACACCCCCGGACGGCCAGCGGATGTTCTTCTCCGCGACCCTGGACCGCGGCGTCGGCCAGCTGGTGACGACCTATATCCATGACCCCGCGCTGCACGCGGTCACCTCCTCGACCGATTCCGGACCCGCCGAGCACCGGGTGCTGGTCCTGTCCGCGCAGGACAAGGTGCCGGTCGCGGCTGAGATCGCCAGCCGCCCGGGACGGACGCTGTTCTTCGTCCGCACCAAGCACGGTGCGGACCGGCTCGCCAAACAGCTGTCCAGGACCGGGGTCGAGGCCGCGGCCATCCACGGTGACCGCAACCAGAGCCAGCGGCAACGGGCTCTGGACGCGTTCGCCGCCGGGCATCCCCGGGTCCTGGTCGCCACCGACGTCGCGGCCCGCGGCATCCACGTGGACGACGTCGACCTGGTCGTGCAGTTCGACCCGCCGAACGACCACAAAGACTACCTGCACCGCTCGGGCCGCACGGCCCGGGCCGGAGCCACCGGCATGGTCATCGCGCTGGTGGAGCGCGGCCAGGTCCGTGAACTTCAGCGGCTGCACGACGCGGCCGGGGTCACTGCGGCCAGCGATGAGGTCGCGGCCGGACATCACCTGGTCCGGCAGATCGCCACGTCGGGCACGCCGGTTCCCCCGGTGCCGCCGGCCGCGTATCAGGCCCGGGTGCCCTCGCGTGGCAAGCCCGCCCCGGATCACCACTCCGGGAGCAGCCGCCGCCCGGCGGCCGTCACCCGTGAGGATTTCTCACGCGGCACCGCGAACCCTGGCCGCCGGCCCCAGCGGGCTCATCGACCGCGAAACGCCAACCGGGCCGCCTTAGCAGAACCGCAGTCCGGCGGCGGGATCGCTTCCCCCGGCCCGGGAAGCGGGGCGGGGCGGGGCGCTCTGCCGGTGCCTCGTCAGGCTGGGCTCGCGGCTAACAACCGGCTGAGTGAACCCGGCTACCCGGACGGAGGAGCTGGTCACGCCGTGACCACCTGGAAGGTGGCCAGGGTAGGGTCGGCGGCGTAGGCGATCCGGCCGCCGTCGGCCGCCACCTCGCGCAGCGCCGCGACCGCGCCGGCCGTGATGAGCTCGCCCGGGGCCAGCACCGGGACGCCGGGCGGGTAGGGCGCGACGAGTTCCGCGCTGACCCGGCCGATCGCCGCGTCGGCGGGGACGGTCTCGTTCCGGGCGAAGAACGCCTCCCGGGGAGACAGCACCGTCTGCGGCTGCACCGTCCAGGCGGCCGCGGCGGCCGGCCGCCGCGGCGTGCCGCGGCGCCGCTCGATCGAGGCGATCAGCACCTCGGTGAACGCGGCCAGCCGTTCCTCGTCGTCGGCGATCGACGGGATGGGGACGACGATATCCCGGTCGCCCATCTCCACCGGCATGCCCGCGGCGATCAGGTCCGCCTCAACCAGGCCGCCGTTCGCCCCGGTGCCGGCCAGCAGCACCACGAGCTTGGCCGGGTCGACGCCGGGACCGTCCAGCACGTCCACACCCGGCACCTCGCGCAGCCGCCGCCGGGCCGCGGCCACCCCGCGCAGCAGCCGGCCGCACAGCCGCTGCCCGTCCCGGGCCAGCAGCGCCCGGGAGGCGTCGATGCTGGCCAGGATCGCGCCGGTGGGGCTGGTCGTGTGCGTGGCCTCGAAGGCCCGGTTCAGCCGGGCCACGTCCAGGAATTTGGTCCTGGCCAGCAGCAGCGCGCCCTGGGTGTAGGCGGGCAGCGTCTTGTGGGCGCTGGTCACCAGCCCGTCGGCGCCGGCCGCGATCGCGTGCGGCGGCAGGCCGGGGTGGAAGCCGAGGTAGGCGGCCCAGGCCGCGTCGACGATGAGCGGCACCCCGGCCTCGTGCGCGGCCCGGGCGTGACCCGCCAGGTCGCCGGTGGTACCGACGTAGGACGGGTCACCCAGGATCACGCCGCAGGCGGCCGGGTGCGCGGCCAGCGCGTCCCGGACGGTCTGCACCGCCACCGCGGCGGGCAGCCCGGAGCGAGGATCGATCTCCGGCCGGACCCAGACCGGCCGCAGCCCGGCCAGCACCAGCCCGAGCAGCAGCGACCGGTGCACGGTGCGGGTGATGATCACTTCCTGGCCGGGCTGGCCCAGGGCCAGGCAGAACGCCTGGTTCCCGTGGGTGGATCCGGCCACCGAGAAGCGGCACCAGTCGGCGCCCCACAGCGCGGCCGCGCGGGTCTCCGCGTCGGCCAGCAACTGGTCGGCCTGCTTGATCGCGTCCAGCCCGCCGTACAGCGGCGCGTCGCCTGCCACCACCGCGCCGGTCAGATCCTGGCGCTGCTTATGCCCCGGCGTGCTCATCGGCGTCAGCGTCCCGGCCGCGGCCCGCTCCATCCAGTTCAGCCAGGCGGCCAGCAGCGGGGCGTCGGCGGCCAGGCCGAGCGGATCGCGTGGATCGGTCGTCCTCATCAGGCGTGCCGAGGGCTGAAGAAGATCACTGCGACGCCGACCGCGACGATGACGGCGCCCAGCCAGTCGTAGTTGTCCGGCCGGCGCCCGTCGATGCCCCAGCCCCAGAGCAGGCTCATGATCACGAACACGCCGCCGTAGGCGGCGTAGACCCGGCCGAAGTCGGCGGAGGACTGGAAGGTCGGGATGACCCCGTAGCCGACCAGGATGAGCGCGCCCGCCAGGCCGGCCGGCCAGGGCGCGCCCTCGCGCAGCCACCGCCAGATCAGGTAGCCGCCGCCGATCTCCGCGAGGCCGGCGGCGGCGAACAACCCGATGCTGCGTATGACGTTCATGGCCCGACCCTAGCGCCCGGGCCGGTCAGCAGGCCCGGCCCGAGATCGCTATGCGCCTGGGTCAGCCGGTCATGCCCTACCGCGCCGCCGCCGCCGGATGATCACCGATCCGGCGATGAGGACGCCGACCGCCACCGCCACCGGCCAGCGGCGCTGCAGTACCTGGCTCTGCCGGACCCGGCCGGACACGTCCGCGGCCCGGGCCCGCGCCCGGGCTTTCATGTCGGCCTTGCCGGCCAGTCCGTCGATCGTCTCCCCGAGATGCTCGCGGGTACGCTCGATCTCCTGCTCAAGTTCCTGGGCGGTCATGCGTATGTCCCTCCGTTGTCGTCCTGCGCATCGGCTCTGGCGATGATCGCGCAGGCTAGCAGGCCGCCCGCGGCGCTTGCGGTCACCACGCCGGAGCCGGCCGAGGTGGCCTGCGGTTTCAACGCGGAATCCGCAGGGAAAAGAACCTCATGCCGACCGCGGCTGGCCTGGTCTTCAGCGGATTCGCATCCGTGCGAGACCTGTACCATTGCGGACGAACGCGTCATAATTGGCACTACGTAGTCCCTACGTGGAGGTCGCACCTCTTGGCGAGCATGGCCCACCGCGTCGCAAAGGGCCTCGTCGGGGGATGCGCGCTTCTCCTCGGGGTCACCGTCACTGGGTGCGGCGCGCCGCAGTACACGTACGTGGCCAACTCCAGCCAGAGCACCTACTTCAAGGTCCCGTACAGCTGGCACCAGATCAACGAAAATGCGCTCCAGCACGCGATGGAACAGGTGCTGGGCAGCGCGGGTGCCGGCTGGCAGGTCGCCTATCAGGCTGGCACGCAGCCCAACGCCAACGACTTCCTCTCCTTCGGCGCCGACCAGCCGTTCGTGTTCGCCGAGATCGGCACGCTGAACTCGACCTCGAGCCAGGAGCTGTCCTACGACTCGCTGCGTGACTTCTTCCTGCCGGTCACCTCCACCGCGCGGCAGGACGAGCCCGCCGGATTCCCGCTCACCGATTTCAAGCAGATCCGCGACGAGGTGCTCACGCCGGGCCTGGGAGTACACGGGGTCCGGGAGACGTTCGACTACACCTACCAGGGCTCGACCGACACCTTCGACGAGATCGCGCTCACGAACGCCGAGGACACCGTCGTCTACTTCATCGTGCTTCACTGCACTACCAGCTGCTACAGCACGGACCAGACCGAGATTAACGACGTGATGTCGTCGTTTACCATCAGGAGCTCGTCATGAGGAACGCCCGCGCCGCCACCGGAATGCCGCCGGGCGGACGGCCGAGGGACGAGGACCGGCAGACCCGCAAGCCGCTGGCCTTGTGGGACCGGATCAAGTTCCTGATTCTGCTCGGCGCGGTATGGCTCATCCTGGTCTGGTCCGTGATGGCGAACGACCCCCTCGTGGGGTTCTCGGACGCGGTACGGATCGAGGTGCGGTCCGGCTCGTGGGTGTTCGTCCTGCTCGGCCTGGAGCTGCTCCGCCAGATCCACTTCCTGATCAGCGAGCACTCGGCGGGCTACAACCGGTTCTGGACCTACACGGTATTCGGGGGCATCGAGCGCCTCACCCACCGCCGGATCTCGGACTGGACCAGGTTCCGCATCTCGCGGCTGCTGAAGTGGGTGTTCTGGATCGCCGTGGTCGCGGTGGTCACCGGGAAGATCATTCACACCACGCCCCTGCTCGCGCTGCTGAAAGGACCCGAGCTGATCTGGCACGTGCTGCCCTACGTGCTGCAGGTCATGTTCACGCTCTTGTTCGTGGTGCTCCAGTTCGTCGCTCTCTTCTGGTTCATGTCCCGGGGCGGAGTGGACGTGTACTACCCCGATGACATCAAGACCAGGTTCTCTGATGTCTGGGGTCAGGACCACGTGCTCGAGCGGGTCAAGGAGAACATCATCTTCCTCGAGAACCCGGAGATCGTGGAGGAAAAGGGCGGCTACGTGCCCGGCGGCCTGCTGCTGTGGGGTCCGCCCGGGACGGGCAAGACGCTGATGGCCGAGGCGGTGGCCGGCGAGACCGGCAAGCCTTACGTGTTCGTCGATCCCGGCGCGTTCATCAACATGTTCATGGGCGTCGGCATCCTCAAGGTGAAGTCGCTGTTCCGTAAGCTGCGACGGCTCGCGCTGCGCTACGGCGGCGTGATCGTCTTCTTCGACGAGGCCGACTCGCTGGGCAACCGCGGCATGATGACCCAGGGCGCGCCCGGCGGCGGCGGGCGGGGTACCGCCTCGCCGGCGCCGTTCGCGGCCGCGGGCTGCCACGGCTTCTCCTATCTGTCGTCGGGGACCCAGTGGACGCTGACCCGGCAGGCCATGGCTTCGGATGTGGTGGACGAGCCGGACACCCGGCGCAGCAAGCAGATCATGGGCGGGATGATGGGCGGGGGCGGCGGCGGCATGGGGACGCTGCAGGCGCTGCTCACCGAGCTGTCCGGGCTGAAGAAGCCGCGCGGCCTGGTCAACCGGTACGTGCGGCGGATCTTCGGGATGCGGCCCAAGCCGCCGCCCAAGTACCGGATGCTGGTCATGATGGCCACCAACATGCCGTCGGCGCTGGACGAGGCGCTGCTGCGGCCGGGCCGCATCGACCGTATCTACAAGGTCGGCTACCCGTCCAAGGCAGGCCGCATCCGCACCTACGAGGGGTACTTCGCCAAGGTCAAGCACGAGCTCACCGCCGAGAACCTCGACAAGCTGGCCACGATCACGCCTTACGCCACCGGCGCCACCATCAAGGACCTGGTCAACGAGTCGCTGATCACCGCGATCAGGAACGGCCGCGACGTCATCACCTGGCCGGACGTGATCAAGGCCAAGCAGCTCAAGGAACTCGGCCCGCCCGAGGACGTGGAGTACATCGAACGCGAGCGGCACGCGGTCGCGGTGCACGAGGCCTGCCACGCGCTGGTCGCCTTCCGCATGCGCCAGCACATGGAGATCGACATCGCCACCATCGAGAAGGGCGGCGATTACCTCGGGATGGTGGCGAGCATCCCGCCCGAGGACCAGTTCACCCGGTGGCGCAGCGAGTATGAGACCGACATCCTGGTCTCCCTGGCCTCGCTGGTCGGCGAGCGGATGTTCTTCGACCAGGACAGCTCGTCGGGGGTGTCCGGTGACCTGGAGTCCGCGACTACGGTCGCGTCGTTCATGGAGGGCTTCTGGGGCATGGGCACCACGGTGTCCTCTTACTCGACGGCCAAGCGGCTCGAGGTCGGGTCGCCCGGCGGCGGCCGCGGCGGCACGCTGAAGAAGGGCCAGGATCCCGAGGCCCAGGTCCGGCACGCGCTCGCGGACCGGATCGAGGACAAGCTGGCCACGCTGCTCGGCCGGACCGAGGAGATCATCCGGGACAACCGGAACCAGGTACTGGCCCTGGCGCACGCGCTGGAGAAGTACAAGACGCTCAGCGGCGAGGACGTCGTGGCCGTGCTCGAGCACACGCGCGGCCCGTTGGTGGACGGCAGGGCGTACGCGGACGAGTCGTTCCTGGCCGAGCTGGACGAGTACCACAAGGCGGCGGCGCGCGCGCACCGCGAGCACAGCCACGAGGAGCTGAACCTGCCGGTGGCCGCCAACGTCCTGCCGTGGACGGTATCGGTGATCGCCGATCCCGAGACGCAGGGGCTGAACGGGCACAACCCGGCCAACCCGAGTGAGTCCTGACCGGCGGACCTGGCTGCGGGTGCGGCAGGCGGCCAACCTGGCCAACGGCTCCACCCTGGCCGGGCTCGGCGTCGCCGCCCTCGGCTGCGCGGCGATCTCCCGGAGCGCGGACGGCCTGTTCACCGGCACCGGGTACCGGCTGCCGGTGCCGCCCGCGCCGGCCTTCTGCCTGGGCAACGTGATCATGACCCGGGGGGACGGCATCGACCCCGGCTCGCCGCTGTTCCGGCACGAGGCCCGGCACGCTACCCAGTTCGCCTGCTGCGGCGGGGTGGTCATGATCCCGCTGTACCTGGCCGCGGCGGGCGTGTCCTGGGCGCTGACCGGCGACTTCGGCGCGCGCAACGTGTTCGAGCGGCGCGCGGGCCTGGCCGACGGCGGGTACACGGACAAGCCGCTGCGGCCCCGGCTGCGGCGGCTGGCCCGGGTCAGCGGGCCAGGCCGCCGAGCACCCGGTCCAGGGCGCCCTTATCCCGGGCCAGCTTCAGCCGCACGTGACGGATCGACCGCCAGCCCTTCCCGGTGAGCAGGAACTCCCCCTCGGCGGGCAGCGCCGCGATCCCGTTCATGATGGCCTGCGGGTCCCCGATATGCCGTTCCCCGGCCTTGCTGGCGTTGACCACGTCGGTGACCTCCCCGCTGTCCGGGTCGATGCCGGCCAGGAAGTGCGTGCCAGCCACGTTGGCCCAGATCGTGCCCGCCGACCAGGTCAGGTCGTTCAGGCCCTGGACGCGCTCGCCCGCGCAGCGGACGTGCAGGACGGCCTGCGGGCTGAGCGTCTGCGGGTCGCGCCGGACCAGCTCGCTGCTCCCGTCGCTGGTCACCACGTAGTCGCCGGCCGTGCACAGGCCCCAGCCCTCGCGGTTGTAGGGCACCCGCCCGGTCAGCTCCAGAGTGGCCGCGTCCCACCTCAGCGCGGTCCGCTCCTGCCAGGTGAGCTGCCAGATGACCTCGCCGACGCGGCAGATGCCCTCGGCGAAGAACTCCGCGGGCACCTCGGCGCGCTGCTCGACCTGGCCGGCGCCCAGCGGGTAACGGCACAGCGCCGAGGCCCCGTACCGCCCGGTGGACTCGCAGATGATTCCGTCGTCCGCGATCAGCCCCTGGGTGAACCCGCGCCCGGGATGCGCGACCCGCCGGATCACCTCGGCCCGCCAGGTTCTCAGCCGCCACCGCCCTCTACGGTTTCCTATCCGCCGTTCGCGCGGACAGTCCCGACAGCAAAGTTGTAGCAGCCGTAGCCCACGTTGCGCAGGTGCACCAGCGCAACCTCGGGCCGGGCCAGGAGTTCCGCGATGACGCCCTGCGCCTGGTGCCCGTCCGCGACCAGCACGCCGTCGGCGATCCGGCCCTGCCGGTCGTAGGCCCGGACCACCTGCGGGCGGTCGATGAGCCCGGGCGGGTACTGGCGCGATGTCGGGTAGCCGTCACAATGCTCGGCGTGGATGAAGACCGGGCCGCGTTCCTCCAGCATGCCCGCCGCCCCCCGCCGAACCCCAGCGGAAATCGGACATCACGGTGAAGAACCTGCGGTTAGGCGGCCAGCTGGATCTGGCTCAGGAACTCGGCGTTGGAGCCGGTCTGGCGGGTCTTGTCCAGCAGCAGCTGAAGGGCCTGCGCCGGCTCGAGAGCGCCGAGCGCCCGGCGCAGCTGGCCGGCCGCCTGGTATTCGCCGGCGGGCATCAGCAGCTCGTCGTGGCGGGTGCCGGACGGCATCGGGTCGATGGCCGGGAAGATGCGCTTCTCGGCCAGCTCGCGGCGCAGTCGCAGCTCCATGTTGCCGGTGCCCTTGAACTCCTCGAACAGCACGTCATCCATCCGCGAGCCGGTGTCGACCAGCGCGGTGGACAAGATCGTGAGCGAGCCGCCATCCTCGATGTTCCGCGCCGCGCCGAGGAACTGGCGGGGCGGCAGCAGGGCGGACGCGGCGACGCCGCCGGCCAGGGTGCGGCTGCTGGCTGGGGCGGCCAGGTTGTAGGCCCGGCCCAGCCGGGTGATGGAGTCGAGCAGCACCACCACGTCGCCGCCCATCTCGACCAGGCGCTTGGCGCGCTCGATGGCCAGCTCGGCGACCCGGATGTGATCCTCCGGGGCCTGGTCGAAGGTGGAGTAGACGACCTCGCCGCGCACCGAGCGGCGCAGGTCGGTGACCTCTTCGGGGCGCTCGCCGACCAGCACCACCATGAGTTGCACCTCGGGGTGGCTGTTGGCGATCGAGGCCGCGATGGCCTGCAGGATCATGGTCTTGCCGGCCTTGGGCGCGGACACGATGAGGCCGCGCTGGCCCTTGCCGATCGGGGCCACCAGGTCGATGATCCGGGCCGTATCGGACGGGTTCCCGTCCTCCAGCCGGAGGCGCTCCTGGGGATACAGGGGGGTCAGGTCGTCGAAGTGCGGGCGGGCCCGGGCCAGCTCGGGCGGCAGGCCGTTGACGGTGTCCACGCTGACCAGCGGGCGGTACTTGGCGCGGCCGCCGGCCGAGGGCCGGGCGGTGCCGTCAATCCGGTCGCCCTTGCGGAGTCCGTACTGCTTGAGCTGGCCGGCCGAGACGTAGACGTCGGCCGGGCTGGGCCGGTAGTCCGAGATGCGGACCAGGCCGTGCCCGTCGCCCATGTCGATGAGGCCGGAGACCGGGACGCCGGACGGCGGCTCGATGGCCCGGGGCGGCGCAGCGGTCTGGTGTTGTGTTGCGGTCATGCAGGGATTTCCTTTCGGGGAAACGGCGAATTCGCGCATGCCTGAAAGAACGGCTGGCGCGGCGCCGGGCGGAGAAGCGGAGGAACTCTACCTGGGCCGATGAGCCTTCAGGGGAGAGCGGCAATCCGCTGGGAAAAGATGCTCGACGTCATTTTGACGGAGCCGGGAAACGTCACCCAAAGGGTGACTGTAACCGATAACAGCGGCGGGCGCTAGTTCATTCCGCGGCGGCGGTCCCGGCGGCGGCGCTGCGGGACGACCGTGTACTTGGGGTCGCGGGCCGAGGCCATGCCCGCCTCGAAGATCCCGAACCTGGTCATGGCCGAGGCGGCCAGCAGCGACGCGCCCGACAGCGCGGAGACGGCCCGGCTGGTCCGGCCGAGCACCGCGCCGGCCAGCGCGGCGGCGGTCAGGAACTCGGCCAGGCGCAGGATCGCGCCGGTCGTCCCGGTCTCGTACGGCTCGGCCAGGCTCTGCTCGCCGGGTCTGGCGAGGCGGGCCAGCAGCTGCCGCTTGGCGATGAGTTCCACCGCGGCACCGAGCACGGCGAGGTTACGGGCGGGTTCGGCGTCCGCGGGATGGACCGCCAGCAGCCCTAGGCCGCCCGCGGCGCTGGCCGCCGAGCCCGCGAAGACGTACGGCATCTCCCGGTAGCCCTCGTGCCAGGCCGGCACCGCGGTGTCACAGATCAGCGCGGCGGTGTAGGTCGCGATGGCCGGGCCGAGCACGCCTGCGCCGAGGGTGGCAGCCCGGCCGACCCCCGGCAGGATCCCGGTTACCTCGGATACCGCGGCGGCCCCGGCCACCGGGCCGTAGCCGGCCAGCAGCCAGGAGCCCACGCTCATCGGCGAGCTCGGCTTGAACACTCGCAGCATGTGCAGGAACCGCTCCGGCCGGCCCAGGTCGTGAACCAGGGCCACGGCGGACAGGCTGATCGCGCCGAGCGCGCCGATCTTCCCCACCCGGGCTAGCTTCCGGTACCCGGACAGCTGGGCGCCGGCCGCCAGCACCGACGACGCCCCGGCCAGCCCGCCGAAGAACAGGTAGCCGGGGACGTCCGGGGTCTTCCAGACCGGTTCCTTGATCACCGGGCGGCCGTAGTACGAGGTGAACTCGGCGCCCGGCACCATGAGCTGCTCGGCGCGGCGCCGGTGCCGCCCGCCGCGCCGCTGGCCGTTCTCGGTCTGCGTCATCGGGTCCTCACCTCCGCCGCCGCAGGCCCACCGCGATGCCGGCCGTGACCAGCCCGGCCGCGGCCAGCCCGACGTGCTTCCAGAGGCCGGGCAGGTCGCGGGTGGTGACCACCGGGTCCGGCGGCAGGCCGTACACCTCGGGCTCGTCCAGGAGCAGGAAGAACGCCCCGCCGCCGCCGATGCCGTCGTCCGGGTCGTCCAGGTAGAGCTGCGCCTGGTCCTGCCCGGCCGCGCGCAGGTCTCGCACCCGCAGCCGGGCCCGCTCGCGGAGCTCGTCCAGCGGGCCGAACTGGATGGACTCGGTGGGGCAGGCCTTGGCGCAGGCCGGCTCCAGCCCGGCGCCCAGCCGGTCGTAGCACAGCGTGCACTTGTGCGCCTGCCCGTCCTCCTCGCGCCGGGCGATGACCCCGAACGGGCAAGCCGGGACGCAGTAGCCGCAGCCATTGCACACGTCGTCCTGGACCACCACGGTGCCGAACTCGGTGCGGAACAGCGCGCCGGTCGGGCACACGTCCAGGCAGGCCGACTCGGTGCAGTGCTTGCACACGTCGCTGGCCATCAGCCAGCGAACCCCCTCAGCAGCGTCGGCGACCGCGGTGACCGGCTGTTCGATGAACGCCACGTGCCGCCAGGTCGAGGCGCCCAGGCCCACGGTGTTGTCGTAGGACATGCCCGACAGGCTCAGCCCGTCCTCGGGGACGGCGTTCCACTCCTTGCACGCCACCTCGCAGGCCTTGCACCCAATGCAGATCGAGGTGTCGGTGAAGAAGCCCATCCGCGGCGGATGCTCGAGGTAGCCGGCCCGGCCGGCCGGGTCAGCGCTCATCACGGACCTCCATGCCCGTCTCGTCGGTGATGCCCGCGCGCTCGATGTACTCGCCGACCAGGCGGCGCAGCCCGGGGCCGCGCGGACGGCGGCCGGGGCGGATGTCGCAGGCCATCGCCTTGACCTCCTGGATGTGCACGTTCGGGTCCAGGGACAGCGCGGCGAGCTCGTTGGCCGAGTCGCCGGTAACCAGGCCGTTCGGTCCCCAGTGGTAGGGCAGCCCGACCTGGTGCAGCTGCCGTCCGGCAACGGTGAGGGTGCGCATCCGCGAAGTGACGAGCACCCGCGCCTCGACCGCGGTCCGGGCGGTGATGATCGTGGCCCAGCCCATGTGCTCCAGGCCCCGCTCGGCGGCCAGCTCGGGTGATACCTCGCAGAAGAACTCCGGCTGCAGCTCGGACAGGTAGGGCAGGGTGCGGGACATGCCGCCGGCGGTGTGGTGCTCGGTCAGCCGGTAGGTGGTGGCCACGTAGGGGAAGACGGACGAGCCCGGCTCGCTGCCGCTGGGCTGCAGCGGGTTCTCCTTGTGCCGGACGATCTCCCGGATCGGGTTGCGCTGCTGGCCGTACAGCGGGTTGAGGAAGGGCGACTCCTGCGGCTCGTAGTGGGCGGGCAGCGGCCCGTCGGCCAGCCCGGCCGGGGCGAACAGCCAGGCCTTGCCGTCGTTCTGCATGATGAACGCGTCAATCCCGGAGATCGCGTCGACCCCGGTCGCGCCCGGCGGGGGCCGGTAGGAGGGCGGCCGGGTGGCCGGGAAGTCCGGCACGTCGTGCCCGGTCCACTTGCCCGCCTCCGGATCCCACCAGACGTAAGCCTTGCGCTCGCTCCACGGCTTTCCTTCCGGATCGGCCGAGGCCCGGTTGTACAGGATCCGCCGGTTGGCCGGCCAGGCCCAGCCCCACTCGGGCGCGACCCAGCTCTGCTGCCACCCGGGCTTGCGCCGGGCCGCCTGGTTGACCCCGCCGGCGTACACGCCGCTGTAGATCCAGCACCCGCAGGCGGTCGACCCGTCGTCCTTGAGCTGCGCGAACCCGGACAGCGGCTGTCCGTCGGCATCCCAGCCGT
This sequence comes from uncultured Actinomycetes bacterium, assembly GCA_963834685.1. Taxonomy (GTDB): domain Bacteria; phylum Actinomycetota; class Actinomycetes; order Streptosporangiales; family Streptosporangiaceae; genus Palsa-504. Next base: position 24,909 of record CAWICW010000028.1, read on the forward strand.
TGACCTCGGCCAGCACCGCCTCGGCGGACGGCTCGTCCAACGGGCCGTGCACCGGGTAGTCCCAGGTCAGGTCCAGCAGCGGCCGGTCCCGCGGGTCGGCCGACGCGGCCAGCTTCTCCCGGATGCGGCGGCCCAGGTGGTAGGTGAACCACAGGTCGCTGCGCGCGTCGCCGGCCGGGGGCACCGCCTCGTGGTGCCACTGCAGCATGCGCTGGGTGTTGGTGAAGCTGCCCGACTTCTCGGTGTGCGCCGCGGCCGGCAGGAAGAACACCTCGGTCCTGATGTCCTGCGTGCGCAGCTCGCCGGTCTCGATCTCCGGGCCGTCCTGCCACCAGGTCGCGCTCTCGATCATCGTCATGTCCCGCACGACTAGCCAGTCCAGGTTGGCCATACCCAGCCGCTGCATGCGCGTGTTGGCCGAGCCGACCGCCGGGTTCTGGCCGTACAGGAAGTAGCCCTTACACCGGCCGTTCAGCTGCTCCACCACGGTCACGTACGTGCTGTGGTCACCGGTCAGCCGGGGCAGGTAGTCGAAGCAGAACCCGTTCTGCGCCGTCGCGGCCTCGCCCCAGTACGCCTTGAGCAGGCTGACCGTATAGGCCCGGGAGTTGGCCCAGAAGCCCTTGGTCATGGCGATGTCGCCGACGTAGGCGTCCAGGTCCTGGTGCGTCCCGGCCTGCGGCATCGGCAGATAGCCGGGCAGCAGGTCGAACAGGGTGGGGATGTCGGTCGAGCCCTGGATGGACGCGTGGCCGCGCAGGGCCAGGATGCCGCCTCCCGGACGGCCCATGTTGCCCAGCAGGGCCTGCAGGATCGCCGCCGTGCGGACGTACTGCACGCCGACGGTGTGCTGGGTCCACCCGACGCTGTAGACCAGGGCGGTGGTGCGGTCCCGGCCGGAGTTCGTGGTGAGCAGGTCGCAGATCTGTGCGAAGGTGTCCGGCGGCACCCCGCAGGCCTGCTCGACCACCTCGGGGGTGTACCGCGCGAAGTGGCGCTTGAGGACCTGGAACACGCAGCGCGGATGCTCGAGGGACTCGGCCACCTGCGGCGAACCGGGGGTCGCGGGGCTGGTACCACGCTTCGTTAGGTCATAAGGAACACCCCGGGAACCGGCTGCGGCCCGCACCATGGCGCCCTGGTAACTCCAGGCGGTCTTGTCGTAGCGGTGACCCTCGGCGTCCAGGCCGGCGAAGACGCCGTCCAGGTCCTCGGTGTCCTGGAAGTCCTCGGAGAGAATGACGGCCGCGTTGGTGTAGGCGATCACGTAGTCGCGGAAGTACTTCTCGTTAGCCAGGACGTAGTTGATGATCCCGCCCAGGAACACGATGTCGGCCCCGGCCCGGATCGGCACGTGCACGTCGGCCAGCGCGCTGGTGCGGGTGAACCGGGGGTCGACGTGGATCACCGTCGCGCCGCGGGCCTTGGCCTCCACCACCCACTGGAAGCCGACCGGGTGGCATTCGGCCATGTTGGAACCCTGGATGAGGATGCAGTCGGCGTTCGCCAGGTCCTGCTGGAACGTGGTGGCGCCGCCGCGGCCGAAGCTAGTCCCCAGACCGGGGACGGTGGAGGAGTGTCATATCCGGGCCTGGTTCTCGATCTGGATCGCGCCCAGCGCCGTGAACAGCTTCTTGATCAGGTAGTTCTCTTCGTTGTCCAGCGTCGCGCCGCCCAGGCTGGCGAAACCCAGGGTGCGCCGGGTGCGCTGGCCGTCCACCTCGTCCTGCCAGCCGTGCGCGCGGGCCGCGATCACCCGGTCGGCGATCATGTCCATCGCCGTATCCAGGTCCAGGTCCTCCCATTCCTGGCCGAACGGACGGCGGTACTTGATCTTGTACTGCCGCGCGCCCTCCGTGGTGAGCTGGAGGCTGGCCGATCCCTTCGGGCACAGCCGACCGCGGCTGACCGGGGAGTCCGGGTCACCCTCGATCTGGATGACCTTCCCGTCCTTGACGTAGACGTTCTGGCCGCAGCCGACCGCGCAGTACGGGCAGATCGACTTGACCACCGCGTCGGCCGTGCTCGTCCTCGCGACGCGGGAGCGGCCGCTCTTGGCGGCGGCGCCCAGGCCGCGGCGGTCGGTGCCGGTGAGCTGCCGGTAGACGGGCCAGTTCCGGGGATTCATGCCGTCCGCGCCACCTCCGCCAGCCTCCTCACGTCCGGTCGTCGTGACCATTATCTCCCGCGTCACGATTGCTGCGACGCAGAGGGGACGGGGTGCCGGCCGATGACAGGACTCGCCCAGGGCATTGACGTATCCAACTACGAGGTCGTGGTCGGCTGGGAGATCTGCTAGCCCCTAGCTCTTGCCGAACACCAGCAGGAACTCGAGCAGGCCGTGGTCCTGCGTGGTGACGAAGCCGGCGAAGCTCGGGTTCGAGATGTCGTAGTCCGAGAACAGCACCGGGATGTCGCCAGAGACCTCGATCTGGCTGCCCTTGCGCTCGGCGGTGAGCCTGAACGTGACCGCGCGGGTGGTACCGTGCAAGGTCAGGCGGCCGTGCGCGGTGTAGCCCTTGATCACCCCGCCGGCCGGCAGCGGCGCCAGGTCGATCGGGCTGGTCAGCGTGAAGGTCCCGGTCGGGTACTGGGACACGTCCATGATCCTGCCGTCGAACTGCGCGTCGCGCTGGCTCTTGTCGCTGTGCACGGTGGCCATCGGCACGCTGAACGCGGCCGCGGTCACGGTCGTGCCCGCGATGGTCAGGTGGCCGGTGACGTCGCTGGTACGGCCCACCGCGGTGGCGCTCTGGCCGAGCAGCACCTCGTCGACGCGGTAGCCGACGATGGAGCCGGACTCGACGGTCCAGGTGCCGGCCACCGAGCCGCTGGCTGCGGTATTTGCTGTCGCGGCGCTGGTCGCGGTGCTGGCCGGGCCGCTGCCCGGGGAAAGCGACAGGGCGGCCGGGGTGCTGTTGAAGAAGTGGATATAGACGAACGGCCCGGCGGCCGCCAGGACGACAAGCCCGGCGACGGCGACCAGCAGCCAGCGCAGCCAGTGACGGGGTCTCGTGAACGACATGGCGGCCATTATTCAGCCGGAGCCTCTCATCAGGCTCTGCGCACCCTCTAGACTCGCGAACGAAATGATCCTGATCGTGGCGGGCGTGTCGGGGAGCGGCAAGACAACCGTGGGCGCGCTGCTGGCCGGGCGCCTGGGGTGGCGGTTCGCCGACGCGGACGCGTTCCACCCGGCCGCGAACATCGCCAAGATGCGGGCCGGGATCCCGCTCACCGACGCGGACCGCGGGCCGTGGCTGCGGGCCATCACGGCCTGGATGGACGAGCGCATCGCCCGGGGCGAGCAGGCCGTGGTCACCTGCTCGGCGCTCAAGCGAGCCTATCGCGACGCGCTGCTCGGCGGGCGGCCGCAGGCCCGGATGATCTTCCTGAGCGTGGACCGCGAGGAGGTGGCCCGGCGGCTGGCCGCCCGGCACGGTCACTTCTTCCCCTCGGGCTTGCTCAGCAGCCAGTTCGACGCGCTCGAACCGCCGCAGCCCGACGAGGCCAGGGTCACCATCGTGCCCAGCGGCCACGATCCAGCGGAGACGGTGGCGGCTATCATCGCGGTAGTGCGGCCCGGCGAGGGTGGTGGTCATGAAGCTGAAGCTTGACCTGCACGACATTTACAACCGCGGGCAGGACATCGACCGCGCGCTGCAGGCGATTTTCGACGAGGCGGCGGAAAAGAAGGCGCCGCTGATCGAGATCATCCCGGGCAAAGGCTCGGGACAGCTCAAGAAGCACGTGCTGCGGTTCCTGGAACGCAAAGACATCAAGGCCAAGTACCACCGGATCGAGAAGGACTCCAAGAACTTCGGTCGGCTGTTCGTGCATTTCCGCTGGTAGACCCTGCTTTACCGGGCCCCTTCCCAGCTACCCTGACGCGCGTGTCGGGCTGCCGAGGGTAGGTAGCAGCAGGTAGGGAAGCATTCAGGGCAGACTCTCAGTCAAGACTGAGAATCTGCGACCCCCGCATATGGCAGCCCTCAGTAGCACATCCGACCGAGACTAAGGACGCGCAATGCGATTCCCACTCGTGGCTCGCCGGATCATCCTGGCTCCGGCGCTCGGCCTGGCGCTCGCACTAGCGGTTGCCGCCTGCAGCAGTTCCAGCTCATCGTCAAGCTCGTCAGCGCCCGCGTCCTCGGCTCCCGCGTCATCCGCGCCCGCGTCCTCGGCCCCGGCCTCGTCGGCGCCGGCCTCCTCGGGCAGCTCCGCCGCGGCGCAGATCACGGCGAACTGGGAGAAGTTCTTCAACGCCAGCACGCCGCTCGCGCAGCGGGTCGCCCTGCTGCAGAACGGGAGCTCGTTCTCCTCGGCCATCAACGCATTCAGCAAGCTGCCGCTGGCGGGCGGGATCGGCGCCAAGGTCACCGGCGTGACGGTGAACTCGGCGACGTCGGCCACCGTGACCTACGCCATCGTGTCCGGCAGCACGACGCTGCTGGGCGGCCAGACCGGTACGGCGGTGTACCAGGACGGGGTCTGGAAGGTCGGCGACGCCAGCCTGTGCAACCTGTTCAAGCTGGTTCCCGGCGGCTCGGTGCCCGCCGCGTGCAGCTCGGCCGGCTGAGGCAGGGCTGTCCGGGTGGCCAGCCAGGCTGAGGCCGTCTCAGGTGACCGTCAGGGCGGGGACGGGATCGTCGCGCGCGGGGGCCGGTCCTTGGCCCTCGCCACGCTGTGCACGCTGCTCTTCCTGACCTTCCTGGACAACACCGTGGTCAGCGTCGCGCTGGGCGACGTGCAGACGAGCCTGAAGGCGAACGTCAGCGACCTGCAGTGGGTGGTGGGCGCGTACGCCCTGACGTTCGCCAGCCTCATGCTGGCCTGCGGGATGATCGGGGACGAGCTCGGCCGCAAGAAGGTCATGCTGGCCGGCGTGGGGGTGTTCTGCGCGGGTTCGGTGCTGTCGGCGCTGGCCCCCAACCCCGCGGTGCTCATCGCCGGCCGGGCGGTGATGGGCGCGGGCGCGGCAGCCAGCGAGCCGGGCACCCTGTCCATGCTCCGCCACCTGTACCCCGACGCCCGGGCCCGGAGCCGGGCCGTCGGCGTGTGGGCCGGCACCTCCGGCTTCGCGCTGGCCATGGGCCCGGTGGTGGGCGGCGTGCTCACCGGGCTGTGGAGCTGGCGGGGTATCTTCTGGTTCAACGTGTTCTTCGGGCTGGCCGTGCTGATCGTGGCGGCGGTCATCCTGCCCGAGAGCGCCGATCCCACGGCGGCGCGGGTGGACACCGCGGGCACGCTGCTGGGGGCGGGCACGCTGGCCACGTTCGTGTTCGCGATCATCTACTCGGAGTCGGCGGGCTTCGGCTCGCCGGCGGTGATCAGCCTGCTATGCGTGAGCGCGGTGCTGGCCGTGGCGTTCGTGTGGCGGGAACGGCGGGCCGCGAACCCGCTGCTCGACCTGCGTTACCTGCGCCTGCCGCAGTTCACCACGCCGAACATCGTCGCGTTCTGCACGTACTTCGCCACGTTCGCCATCTTCTTCTTCACCGCGCTGTACCTGGTCGAGGTGGTCCAGGCGTCCGGGTACCGGCTGGCACTGGTATTCCTGCCGATGACAGTGCTGATGATCGTGGCCTCGTTGCTCGCGGGGCGGTGGACGGCGGTGGTCGGGCCGCGCTGGTCGATCACGACCGGGTGCCTGCTGCTGGCCGTCGGGCTATTCCTGGCCGAGGCCTACCTCAACCCGCACCCGTCCTACGGGCCGCTGATCCTCGCGCTCACGCTGGCCGGGATCGGCATCGGGACCACCGTGGTGCCGATCACGTCCTCGGTGCTCTCCGCCGTGCCGGCCGAACGGTCCGGCATGGCCGCGTCGGCGACCAACACCAGCCGGGAGATCGGCGCGGTCACCGGGGTGGCGATCCTCGGCTCGCTGGTGTATTCGCAGCTGCACGCCAACCTCATCACGCAGCTGAATCATCTCGGTATCCCGGCCTCCTTCCAGGGCCAGGTCATCACCGCGATCGAGACCGGCGCGATCCCGCAGAACACCAACTACGGGCCGTTCGAGAAGCTGGTCAAGGAGGTCATCGGCGCCGCCTACACGGCGTTCCACAGCGGGCTGCACGACGCGCTGTACCTGTCGGCAGGGCTGGTGCTGGCCGCCGGGATGCTCGCCTTGATTACGCTACGCCCACAACCGGTCGACACGGGGTCTTGACTTTTTCCGCTCGCTGAGGGATCCAGGAAGTGGACCGGCAATGGCGCACGGCCAACCCTCGACGGCACCTTAGCGATGAGAGGCTGACCATGGTCTGTTACGCCCGGCCTGCCAGCAGGATGGCGGCCCTGTTGCTGGTGGTATTCCTGGTGTTCGGCCGGTCGGCCACGCACGTCTTTGATGCGGCGGCGCTGATGGTCGCGATCGCGGTGGCCGTGGGCGGCGCGGCGGTGGCGGCGGCGGTGGCGTTCGCGGTGTTCCGGTCGGTACAGCGGCGCCGGGCGGCAGCGGGCGGGTGCGTGAGCTGCCAGCTGCGGTGCCAGCACGCCATGACCGATCAGCCGCGGCGGTTGCTGATAGTGAGCACAGTGCACCGAGGGGCGGGTGGGCCGGCTGCTCCGCGGTGGCCGGATCGGCCGGCTTATCGCTCCGGGGAGGCCCCGCGGTCCGTGGTGGCGCCGCGGTCCGTAGTGGCGCCGCGGTCCGTGGTGGCGCCGCGGCCGGCTGGCCGGGGGCGGGCGGGCTCGGCCGTCTTAGCCGGCCTTTACCTGGGTTCGTGCTGGCTGGTCCAGACCGGGGCGTGGGTGGGCTCCAGAGCGCGGTACACCACGTCGAGCAGGTCGACCCGGACCGTTACTGTTCGTTGGTCCCGGGAAGGCTTCCGACATGACGATCCGGCTGGGTAGCACGGTGATCAACTGCGCCGACCTGGAGCTCATGACCATGTTCTGGTCGCAGGCCCTCGACCTGGTTCCTTCCCCCGCGGAGCCAGGCGACGACTTCCGCGTGCTGCGGGGCGACCGGGATAACCTCTCGCTGCAGCGGTCGCGTACGCCGGTGACCGCCCGGGACCAGATGCACCTTGACCTGTACAGCGACGACCAGGCCGCCCAGGTCGAGCGGCTGACCGGGCTCGGCGCCACGTTCGTCCGGCACCACCAGGAGGACCCGGACGACGATTACGTCGTCATGACCGACCCGGAGGGCAACGAGTTCTGCGTGGTCGCGGTGGCCCCGTGGTTAGGCGGCCTTGTTAGTGAGCTCGGTTATGAGGCCAAGACGCTGGCCGGAAGTTGCTCGCGGCGCAGCCCGGCGAACCACGCGACGGCGTCCCGGCGAGGTCCTGTCGCTGCCACGGAAACCGCACGCGATCGATCCTCGCCGCATCGCGGTGCCGAGTCAACGCGCACCCGCTCCGTGCCGCAGGCGGTCACGACCCAGGTCATCAATCTGGTGGACCCGCCGCAGGGAACCTCATCGTGGTCAGGATCAGCGTGGCCGCGACGCCCGCAGGCCATCACGGCGTTGAGCGCCGTGGCACGGCCACAAATGACGCGGCTCACTCTGGCTCGAACAAATCGAGCGGGCTGCCTTCGACGGCGAGCGCGATCAGGCCGGCTTCGGTCCCGCTGGTGTGGGTCTCTCCGGCGTCCCAGCGAACGCCCCACCCGGCGCTGATCGGCACGCGCTCGCCATCCGGCCCGGCCGCCCAGCCCTGGCCCGCGATGACCAGGAAAAGCTGAGCGTCCGTGGCTGGGTGGGTTCCGATGATCCCGCCCGGCGCTACGGTCAGGCAGGTCAGTCGCACCTGGCCGGTGCCCGCCGCGACACGCGTGGCGCGCAGTCCCTGGCTGCCATAGCTCTGGACGATTCGCTCTCCGCGGTCGAATTGGAAGATCTCCATGGGGCTCCTTTCATTCCTCCGATGGCAGGAGCGCCGACAGGCGCAGACCGAACTCAATCACGTAGGGAACGGCCTTCAATCGCTCCGGCGTCACCACCACCCGATAGGTCAGGATCAGCGAAGCAAGCCATTCCCACGGATGATTCCGCAACGAACCCCGCCCGCCCGCGCACCCGGGCTCGTTCGGCCTTACCCGGCCGTCCCAGACTTGGTACGGGCTACCTTGATCGCGCCGACCTGGACGGCCAGCAGGACGCACATGATGAGCGGGACGATGAAGGCAGGCGACGACTTGGACGAGTGGTGGGTCGCCAGCGCGGAGATGACGTAGACCAGCACGCCCGCCGCCGGGTGCATGATCAGCCCGAGGCGCTTGGACACGAAGTTGTTATAGCCGGTCCCGAAATGGATCGGCACCAGCGCGTCAGCCGGCAGCGTGACCCAGCCGTACCAGGCCACGCCGAACATCGCGAGCAGGAGCACCCCGCCGGTGACGAGCGCCGCGATCATGGCCGCAGCCACAGGCCCGCGACCTTGCCGTCCTCGTCGAAGACGACCCGCCCGGTCGCCTCGCCGGCCTCGAACCGCAGCGGAATCTCGACCACGGTATGATCGGCGACCCGGTGGGCGAACGGCTCGCCCATGCCCTCGTAGCCGCCGACCAGGCTGGCCATCCGCGCCCAGGCATCCGCCAGCCGCCTGCCGTCGAGGGCTTCGCTCATCTTGGCGTTGAAGTCCCGGCGCGCCTCCTCCCAGCGGCCTTCGGCCAGGCAGGCGACGATCGTGACGGCCCGATCTGCCACGCCGGGCGCGACCTCCGCGCTCATCGGCGCGCCGGTGCGCGGGTCGACCGGATGCCCGAACCGCTGGAACGCGGCCTGCCGGGTGGTGCCGAGAACATCGCCGATCTCCCTCCAGCTATGACCGGCCGCGCGCGCCCGGTCGACGGCCTGTTGCAGCGCCTCGCCGGCTGCGACGGACAAGTCCCGGGCCGCCACCAGGGCCTCCAGCGGGAGGCCGCTGCCGCTACGGGCGACCGCGTCGGCGAGCCGGTGCACCGTGTCAAGATTGTCATGACGATGACCAGGTGTCAACCTTCCCTTCACGCCAGGTCGGCGGCCGGCATCCCGCCTGCGCCGCGCCGCGCTCCGGCAAGTAGCGTTGCAATATCGCCTTGTCCTGCCCTTACCTTGCTGAGGCAGCAACTCCCGGCCGCACGCCTCGCACGCCGCCGGTCCGCCTGTGTCTGCCATCACGACGCCTCCCGCCTCAGCACGAAATTATGATACGTGCTTACCTGTGCCGCACGGAAATCGCGTGCCGGGCGGCAGGTTCGTGGCGGCGCGGATGCCTGGAGTGAGCGGGAGCCCCAGCCACCATCAGCGGAGGCCGGGCCTAGGTTTCCTTTAGTCCTAGCGGCGCGGCGTGAGGGAAATGGAGCAGCTTCCCTTCAGCAGCTCCCCAGCAGGTCGCGGCGAGTTTACAGCTCATGAGGGACCACGTGAGATCTCGAAGATTCCCGGAATGCAGGTCCGCCTGTCTCTGCAAAACGCGATGTATCGTATTGTCATCGGGGTGTAGCCGGGATGGGTCAGAAGGGCGGCGAGGAGCATGTTCGAGCGGTTTACCGACCGGGCACGCCGGGTTGTGGTGCTGGCGCAGGAAGAAGCCAGGATGCTGAACCACAACTACATCGGCACCGAGCACATCCTGCTGGGTCTGGTCGGGGAGGGTGAGGGCGTGGCGGCCAGGGCGCTGGAGTCGCTGGGGATCAGCCTGGACGCGGTGCGGGCGCAGGTGGAGGAGATTATCGGCCAGGGACAGCAGGCGCCGTCTGGGCACATCCCGTTCACCCCGCGGGCGAAAAAGGTACTAGACCTGGCGAGACGGGAATCCGGCGCTCTTGGCCACCACTACATCGGCACCGAGCACATCCTTCTCGGTCTCATCCGCGAGGGCGACGGCGTAGCCGCACAGGTGCTGGTGAGGCTAGGGGCCGACCTGAACCGGGTGCGTCAGCAGGTGATCCGGCTGCTACACGGGTACCAGGACAAGGACGTGATCGGTGAGGTTTCCCGGCTGGGTAGGCGAGCGCGCGCCCGGCTGGTCGATGATGCTCTGGCGCGGGTCGACTCGCTGGACCATCGTCTGGCCGCAATCGAACGCTGGGTGGGCATGCGACCTGATCTGGACGACCTCCACCAAGAGATCGCACAGGTGCGCCGCGAGAAGGAAGCGGCGGTCGGCACGCAGGATTTCGAGGCCGCCGCGGTGCTACGCGACAAGGAGAAGCAACTGCTTGCCGCCCAAGCCGACCGGGAGAAGGAGTGGACAGAGACCGCTGCTGGCCGCATGTCGATGGCCAGGGAATTCGGCCGAGTGAACGCCGAGCTGGAGAGGCTGCGGGCCATTTTGCGCGAGCACGGCCTCGGACCGGATGACGACGCTGCATAGCACCTACGCGCCGGACAACTCGCCAAGGCCATCCACGTGTCGCTGATTCAGGAGGCCAAGCCGGATGAAAGGCTCAGTGCTGGCCATCTCCGGGGCGGAAGCTAAGCTGCGGCGGTGTGAACGATCGCGAGCTGCTGGCCGGGGATGGCGTCACCCCGGGGATCGTGCGGATCGGGGACACGGTGCGGCGGCCGCTGCGGCCGTTCAGCCTGACCGTGCAGGCGTACCTGGCCCACCTGCGCGACGCCGGGTTCACCGGCGCGCCGCTTCCGTTCGGCGTCGACGAGCAGGGGCGCGAGATGCTGTCGTTCGCCCCCGGTGACGTACCGCGCAACCCACTGCCGCCGGAGACGGCGGGCGACGACGTGCTCGTCGCCCTGGCCCGGCTGATCCGTAGGCTGCACGAGGCATCGGCCGGGTGGGCGCCGCCGCTCGACGCGGTGTGGGGCGGAACGCCGGCCAACATGGGACCGATCACCGAACGGACCGAGCTGGTCAGCCACCGCGACTACTATCCGGGCAACGTCATCTTCCGCGACGGGCTGCCCGTCGCGCTGATCGACTTCGACCTGGCCATGCCGACCACCCGGCTCTACGACATCGCGAACGCGCTGTGGTACTGGGCGCCGCTGCGCGATCCGCGGGACCGAGCGCCCGCGTTCGCGGACGCCGACATCCCGCACCGGGTCGCGGTGTTCGCGGACGCCTACGGCATGACGCCGCGGCAGCGCGCGGAGCTGGCGCCGTTCGCCGTCGACATGGCGCGCCGCTATCACCAGGATTCCCGCGCCTCGGCCGAGCTGGACCCGGTGTTCCGCAAGCTATGGGAGGACGGCGCCAAGGAAGAGCTGCCGCGCGCCGAGGCGTGGCTGCGCGAGGCGGCCTCGGCGATCACCGCTCGCCTCGGCCAGCCGGGCTAGGCCGACCGCCCGCTGGCCTGACCGTCCAGCCGACGCCGGTGCCGTAAGGCCGTCCGCGGTGCCCGCGAGCCGGACAACGGGGAAGACGGTCCTGCGTGGCCCCGGACCTGCTGACGTAAGAGCCGTCTGACAGCTGTGCTGCTGGTATGCGGCCCGCTGTTGATGGCGGTTCGGGGGCATCTCGGGGGCACGCCCGTAATGCGTCGGCCAGTTCCCCGCATACTGCCCGCCCTATCTCTTCGGCGTACAAGATCACCTTGGGACGGGCCCTTTACGGAGGTGCACAGATGACTAGCCGAAGTGCGTGGCGATTATGAGGAGCAGACCGCCGAGAGCGAGCGCGATGCCCGCGACGATCCTTCTCGCGGCGCTAGCCTTCAACGCCGGGATTTCGGCGGCGACGAACCAGATACCGGCGAACAGGATAAGCAAGAACCCCACTTCAGCGATGATCACCCCAGTATGAGGAGCGAAACCATCGGCCAGGTTCATGGCCGATGGTTTGTTTCCGCGTCGGTATACCACGTGTCAACAGGCGGAGCCCGGGTGTCCTGCCGACCTCCGATGTGTCCTCCCCGCCGCGGTCAGAAGATCGTTCGCCAAGATGTACCGGGATTGCCGTCATCGGTAGGTTCGGCTCATGGCTAAGGTGATGGTTGACGAGCATGGGCGGCCCGAACCGCCCCGTGAAGGTGGCGAGGTCGCGACGCTGCTTGGTTTTCTCGACTATCAGCGGGCGACGCTGGAGTGGAAGTGCCGGGGGTTGAGCGATGAACAGTTGCGGGTGGCGCTGCGGCCTTCGTCGATCACGCTAGGCGGGCTACTCAAGCACTTGGCCTGTGTCGAGGACTCCTGGTTCACTGAGGTGGTGGCCGGTGAACCGCCTCTCGAACCATGGGCCAGTGCGGACTTCCAGGCGGACCCGGAGTGGACCTGGCACAGCGCGGCGTCCGATTCCGGCGAGTACCTGCGGGCTCTGTGGACGGAGGGGGTCAACCGGTCCCGCGCCGTCGTGCAGGCACAGCTCACCAGGGGTGAAGAGGCGGCGCTAAGCAAGACGCACGCCGACTGGCAGCTCCCGGATCGTGTTTCACTACGGTGGGTCCTGGTGCACATGATCGAGGAGTACGCGCGACACAACGGGCACGCCGATCTGATGCGCGAGTCGATCGACGGGCAAACGGGTGACTGAACGTGGCGTGTCGCCAGTCGAGGACGATCGGCCGTCCGGTCATGGCTGGTGCCCCCAGCGCTGCTGTGCGGCCTGGCGGCTGACGCCGAGGCGGGCGGCGATGTCGGCCCAGGAGTGACCAGGCCGCGACTCGCCGACAGTGTGATCGCGGCCGCCGTGTCTGCGGTGTCAGCGCGTCACGGGCGGATGTCGAATGCGCCGTCCTGGTCGGCGGCTGCCCAAAGTCGATTGGGGTCTGGCGCGCCAGACTGGGGCCTGCCCAAGGTACTGCCGCCGGGCGTCGTGCGTACCGGCGTGAGCCCGCTGATACTGGTGCTATGACTGAGACTGAGTCCCTGATCGCCGAGGTCCGCCAGCTGCGCGCCGACGTCGCCCGGCTGCACGCCGCGCACGCGCCGACGCACATCCGGCACGGCTGGATGAAGCTGCTCTTCAAAGACCTGTCCACCAACCCATACACCCAGTACAAGGTCCACATGTGGGGCGCGATCTACTGGCTGATCAACTTCCCGCTGATCTGCGCCCTGTTCTTCTTCACGCCCACGCTGTGGCTCAAGCTCGGGATCTTCATCACGCTGATCTACTCGATCTACGCCAACCTTGCTACCGACTACGGCGCCATGTCAGCGGCCGAGGCAGCGTTCGGGGAGCCGCAGCCGCCGCCGATCCCGCTTGAGCCGCCACCGCCGCTGCCGCCGGTATGAGGGAGCGCAAGCCTTCGGGTGCTAACGGTCGCATGGGTGCGAGGCGGCGCATCTAAGGCTCCGCAAGGAGCGGGAACTGGCCGTGGAGGCCGGGCAGGCGGCGCATACGCGAACTGATGGCCGGTATGGGTCATGCCAGCATCCGGGGCGCTCTGGTCTGCCTGTACCACCCACAGCCCCGCATACTTCGGCAAGTACGCTGACCGTGAATGTCGGGCGCGGCAGTGCTTCTCCGGCCACGCTTCGCGTTTCGGCAGGATTGGCTGCATCTCGACAGAGGCGGGTGATCCACAGGTCTTGACTATCCCTCAAAGGACAGGGTGCGGGTGTCCTCCTTAGATGCGCCCGACGGGGCAATTACGACCTGCCGTTTCCCGTCTGGAGCCTGCCGAAGCTAGAACTCCGCTCTAAGCCGGTAGATCTCCCGGACCCGCTCGCGGAGCTGCTCATATTCGGGTTGCTCGCGGAAACGGGGCAGCACCAACCGAATCGCGTCCGCGCGATCATCGGCGATACCCGCCCTGATCAGCGTGTCGACTGTTTCCAGTCCGGCCGGTCCCAGGTGGGCGGGCACATGCGTTGCTTCCCCGAATTCCCATGCCTGTAGGTCTACTACCCGCTGGCCGAATTCCATTCTGTTACAGGGACCATCGCTCTCGCCGGTGACGGGATTATCGGGAAAGGTGAACTCGACCAGCCGGATCTCGCGGAGCGGACGCAGCTGGAGCTCTCCCGCTGCGCTCCTGGCCAGAGCCCGAGCGCCGTGGCCACTCAACGGCCAGGCGTCGCCGATGGCAGCGACGGACAGCTGGCCGCCATCGGCACGGTGCCTGCGGGCTAGATGATCGGAAGCCCGAGACTAGGACCGTGTGCCTGGTCAGGCGTCGGCATAGCCGCTCGCCAGCGACGCCCGCAACGGCACCCGTGAGGCCGTAGCCACGAACCGGACAATAGGCGGCGAGCGTGACCGCTACGTGCAGCTCTGGCCAGCGTGACGGGTGAGCTGCCTCGATCTGCCTGCCCCCGCGGGCTGCGGCCCGGCGTGCGCAGGCGGGCCGTCAAGGCAGAGCCGGCGCTGACGCCGGACCCGCGGCGCGGCGCCGCAGGCGCCTTGATCTAATACGGCTTTATTCGGCACTCAGTGCAGCGGACGATCTGACCTTCCGCTCCCGAGGCGAGGAGCGGAGTCGGCGGCGTCGCGGCTGGTGGGCCGTGCGACGCGGGGAGCATTCATGATCGGCTAATCGCGGTCAGGTAGCAACGCGACTTGCCAGTCGTCTCGGTATACCACCATTGACTTGGACGGATTCTTGCGCCGGATGACACGGAAGGCGCGACCACTGGCCCGAGCCTCGGCCGCCACGCGCAGGCCGTAGGAACGCCATCCACGCTCGGTGAACCAGAAACGCACCCGGGGGTTGGACACCATGGGCATCGGCAAGTCGCCCCATGCCCCATCCGCGACTCCGGCGTTGAACGCACCCATCAGCCGACCTGGGCTCAGCGAGATCTCCATGGCGCCGGATTCTTCCGACCAGACCCACTCGCTCGACTCTCCGACCACACGGTAGATCAACCAATGACTCCGGCCGTCGTCTGACTGAGTGATCGTCAGCCGCCGATCGCGTCCGTACGGGCGTCACGCTCGTGCAGCCGCTCGATCCAGAGTAGGGCTCGACTCGGCACTACGTCTCGGTGGCGCCTGGACCGGCGCGACCTCTTCGTCCCGAAGGCAGAGCGAGACGCACATATGAGCCGGGCGCTATTCGGAGGCTGAAATGCTCGCGTGGCTCCCAGAACAACAAAAAGGGCCCCTTTGGGGCGGGCAAGGGGCCGTTGAGCTGGGCGCGCTCGGAGGGACTCGAACCCCCAACCTTCTGATCTGTAGACTGTGTCACGTCCACCTGCTACCTGCCCATTTCACTGCTGACCTGCCGAGATGCTACTCATTGGTGCGCAGTAGGCGGCAGCATTGAGCGTCGTTGTGAGGCCGAAAAGCGGCCAGCACGGGCAGAGCGGCTGGATGCAAACCTACCGGCGTGTGCGGCGGCTGGCCGACTGTTGAACGCTTGCCAGCCGCCTGCACGCCGACGGAGGTCCCAAGCAGGGACGGCACTCAGAAGTTGCTTGGCGAGGCAGCTACCTCGACGATGGTGATGTCCGGCGGACCGGATGCGCCCATCTCCCCGACCAGGGCCTGGATATCTGGCCGACCGAAAAATTGCTCGAACTGCTGCGGCGATTCCCACTCGTCCACGAGGATGACGAAGCCGTCACCGACGGCGAAGGTGTGGTGGATCGCCCCGGCCGCGCGGGCCTGCTCGGAGACGCCGACGAGCTCGTCCGCCCGGTCAGTCAGCACCTTCTTGAACACGGCGGTGTCGCCCGGGAACCTACCGACGATCAGCACGCTCATGACAACTCAAACCCCCACCCTTGGTCGTGACGCACAAGGCTGTCAGGCTACTGCGGCGAGTTAGCCGTGCACAACACCTGGCTCGATCAGCCACGGCATCACGACGATCAATCGCGATGCCGACCGCCGGGTCTTGCCACTTGCCGAAGGAACAGCAGCCCACCGGCATGTTCCACGGCCATGCTGGAGGCTGACTCCATCGGCATGACCACCCCTCGATGCGAACTATTGGCGCCACGCCGAGGTGCTCGCTGGCCTCATCGTTGTATGGCTGGCCATCCGGATGCGGCAGGGGCGCGTGGCACGCGGCTCGGCCGTCGGGGTACGGACACCGTCCACGATGCGCAGTGATGCAGCCTTCGAAACGGCCAATAAGGCGGCAACGTGCGGCGGGCAGCGGGCAGCGGCCCGCGACGGCGCGCTCTCGCGCAAGAGGAAGCGGGCCAGGCTGCCTCCACCTGCGGCGAGACTCCCCATCACCCTGGCCGCCTCAGCGCGACAAATCCTCGTCTCGTTCAACGCTCCTCCGCGCATGACTCACGCACACGTCGAGCATGGCCGGGGCCGGTCGGGCTGGCGCGCCGAAGGTGCGCCCTTGGAGGTCCGGTAGGACGGGTCCCCGGCGGTGATCACCTTGGCGCAGGCGGCCTCGAGCCGGGACGGGTCGCACCGGTCGGCCAGGCCGATCACGCCCTGGGCGGCGCGCAGACGGTACAGCGCATTGTCAGCCAGCAGCTCGGCGATGACCTGCCCGCAGGCCCGGGCCGATGTCCTTGGCCTGGCGGCGGCACCAGGCCGGGTGCGCATGTGGAAGGCGATCTTCTCCGGCGGGTAGTCGCCGTAGTCGGTCTGCTTGCCGCGTGTCTTGCGCGGGTGGGTCTCGACCAGCTGGCCGCCGATGAAGAACTGCCTGGTCTTACTGTGCACAGGTGTTTCCGTCAACTTCCCTGGTCAGAGTCATTCCGCGTATCTTCTGGATCATGGTCTGCCCTGCCCTTGGACTTCGCCTTGTCACTGCCTGCACCGTGCAGGGGATGGCCCGCGTCCGGTCCGGTCAGGCTCCGCGTGGCCCTTGTCTTCTGGCCGGAGTGTCCGTAGAGACTCCGGGGTCAAGCGTGACTTCGCATGTACGTTCATCAGGCACCTTCCGCCTGTGCTCGTTGGCCTGCGGTCGCAGTCACGCTTGAGGCTGGAGGGGCGGACACGTACACTCAGCGGGCCATCCCCGGATCCGTAGCAGGCCGCCGGCTGCCCGGCCGACGCGAAGGAGGCAGTGCCGTGCCAGCTGACGAAGACACCCCGCGCGGACGCCGGGTCCTCAGCAAGGACCGGATGGAAGGATTTAGCGACGGTGTGTTCGGCTTCGCCGCCACGCTGCTGGTACTGGACATCGCGCTCGGTCCGGGGGTTACGCCGCTGCAGCGGGTGCTTCATGCCTGGCCCGCCTACCTGGCCTACGTCGCCAGCTTCCTGACCATCGGCGGTGCGTGGCTCCTGCACACCGCCCTGACCGATCAGCTCGCCCGGACCGATCAGCTCTTCCTGCGCCTCAACCTGCTCGTCCTGCTCGTGGTGGTCTTCCTGCCGTTCCCGACCGGGCTGGTCGCCGAATACCTGCACAAAACCGGCGACGAACGAGTGTACGTCACCATCTACGGGCTCACCCTGCTGGCCATCCGCCTGCTGGGGTCCGCCCTGGACGCCTACGCGCGGTACGAGCACCTCTATTCACCGGAAAAGGAGGGCGAGGAGCTGCACAGCACGCAGCGGAAATTCCTGCCCGTTGTCATCGGGTACGTGATTGCGATCCTCATCGGGCTCGCTCTTCCGGTGGCGGCGGTGGCACTGTACTTCGGTATCGCGGTGTACGTGGTGGTGCCGTTCCGGGAGGCCGCCCGGGTGCTGGTCCGGCGGCACAGCACTCATCAATGAACGCTGCCCCAGCTCCGGCGGCCAGCGCATCGCTGAATCTCCGGATTCATATTCCTGCGGAGCCCGGCTTTATTCTCATCCGCTTTGCGCGCATGCGCCAAGGTCCCTTGTCAGTGGGTTCGGGTCAATGATCGGCGTAGCCAATCGCGCACGACCGCCCGGAGGGCCGCTATCACGCGGTGACCGCATGCTGGACAATCGGGAGCGAGGAAGACCGCTGTTCGCTGCACCGGTCTTTGCGGCGTATGAGCCATCTTGGTCTGTGTCCTGCCGGTGTGGCCCGGCGTGCGCCGGGGCGGGCCTCTCCAAGGCTAAGCCCCGGCGCTGACGCCGGCCAGCGGCGTCGCAGGCGCCGCCTTGATCTAATTACGGTTCAATTCGGCACGGCGTTGGCTGCGTTGCGCTGGCTGCGTTGGACGCGTCCGGCTCGGGAGCGTGGCCTGGCTCAGGCGCGCAACCGTGTCGGGTCCGGCTGGCAGCGGGTAGCTGACGGCCGGACTTCGTATCGTTACGACTCCAGCTGAGAACTCGGAGCACGTCAAGCGCATCAGTGCGCCGGAATCCGTATAGGCAGGTCAGCGTCCTACCGGGTGTCCGGCGGAGACGCCGTAGTCCGGTACCATCCGGTCAGTCCGTGAGAAATCGGTGAGAGACTCCTGCCCTTGGTGGCGGTAGGCGAGCCCCAACCACATTGGCAGCTCAGGTCGCCGTCGTCCGGATCAGTTCAAGCTGAACCGCCGTCCTTCATCGGTCCTTGGGGGATGGTACTGGACAGTGGTGAACTGCAACCCGGACCGTCAGCGCGCTCGACCTGAGCCGCTTCTCGATCAGCCCGCGCCCACGGGTCCGCTGGTATGTCGGCATTAAGGCTAAGGCATGTTACGCTTCTTATACGAGCAACAAGAGAATGGCGAGCAACACGCGGAGTATGACATGGATCAAACAGCGACCGACCGCATCGAGGAACGGCTGAAGTCGGCCTTCCCCGCGGGCGCTATCGAGCGGGTTCAGGTGCTGGAGTACGGCGACGACCCGAAGGTCGAGCCAGGGGAGACCGCGGTCCGGGCCTTTATCGCCCGGGCAGGCCGACCGGAGGGCGAGGAGGCCGACAAGGAGACCGTGACCGCATTCGAGGAGGCCAACCGCCCGGTGATCAGGAAGTTGCGGGACGAGCTGCCCCGCTTCATCGGGTGGATCGAGTTCCTGCCTGACCGACCAAGCGGGGCGCCCAGGCCTCATAGCCTCCCCGTCCTCAGCATCGCAGGCCGCGGCGGACGGGCGAGGACGCCGGAGGAGGTATCGGAGGAACTCACCCCGGTAATGACCCGGCTCGGCCCTGCCGATCTGGCGACCGTGGACACCCTGATCACCGCAGGCATCGCGAACAGCCGCGCGGAGGTCCTGCGCTGGGCCGTGGGCCGCATCCGCGAGCACCCGGCATACGCCCAGCTCCAGGAGCGAGTGCACGAGATCGACCAACTCAAGGCCCAGTTCTAACACGGTTGCCGTCGGAGATACCAGCGGACCTTCGGCTTCTCCGGGCGGGGAGTCGAACTCGTTGCCCAGCGGTCACAGTCACCGTGATTCTCCGGCAGCATCCTCGGGCGTGGAAGTACTGGCAGGCTGAGGACGAGGTGAGCTTGCCTTTGTTGTTGCTGGCGCCTGGTTACCGGCATCGGCCGGTGATCCGGTTACGTATCCGAGTTCGTCGAGGCGGATTCCCTGCGCCCAGGCTCCGCCGGCGACGAAAAGGTCCAGGGCCATGCTGGCGAGCTCTTCGATGTCACCGTTGAGCTCGCCGGCCAGCCAGGCTTCCAGGATGACGAGGTGTGTCCCCACGAAGCCTCGCGCCATAACGGGGACGGGGATGCGCGGCTGCCGGTTGAGGGCCTTGAGCCGGTCCCGGAAGTTCTGCTCGACGTACCGGTTCAGGATGGACAGGTAGGCCTGGCGGGTCCGGGCGTCGCTCAGGCAGGCCCGGTACAGGTCGGGGTTCTCGGCCGCGTGTTTGAACCCGGTCTGCATGGCATCCCGGCGGACCTCGTTCCACGGTCCGCTGCGGTAGGCGACGCGCTCCATGAGGTCCTCGATGAGCCGGTTGAAGACCGCGAAGAGCACAGCCTCCTTGTTGGGATAGTGGGCGTAGAAGGTGGCTCTGGCCAGGTCGGCCCGGTCGCAGATGTCTTCCACCGCGACCCGTTCATAGCCGTGCTCGAGCACCAGCTGCACGAACGCGTCCTCGATCGCCGCCTTGGTGCGGGCGACGCGCCGCTGCACGCGAGAGCCTGGTCGTGAGGGTGGCATCGGTATCTCCCTGCGCCGGGAAGTCATGGGCCTGGTGGGACCAGTAAATCTGTGCGGTCACACTGGTCGACACATTGGCCTCCTGTGTCCGGTTCGGCTAGTACTCAGACAGGTTGACAACTGCCAGACACACTGTATGGTTTCCGCAAGCCTGAGAGAGGGGGCGGCACGATGAAACGATGGCCCGGAGCCAGCCCGCCATCGAGCACCCGGTGACCGCCGAACCTGCCCGCGTGATCAGTGTCAGGAATCCCTGGGCGTGGCGCATCGTCGCGGGGCTCCAGGCCGTCGAGGAACGACCCTGGAAACCCTCCTGGCGCGGGGTGCTCTGGATCCACGCCAGCAAGGACAGCGACCTGTCCGCACCCGCCGAGCTGTGGCCGCCCGCCAGGCAACCGGCCAGCTCCGCGATCATCGGCCACGTCACCCTCGCCGACGTCGAGGGGAGGCCCGGCGCGTGGCGGTGGATGCTGGCAAGCCCGTACCAGCTGGCCGAGCCGGTGACCGGGGTTCAGGGGCATCCTGGCCTGTGGCTCATCGACTTGCCGCCAAGGCTTTCGACCAGCGAGAACGCCGCCGGGTCGATCTGGCAGTCCCACCGCGCAGCTAGGCCGGACCTTTAGGCCCCATGTCCGCGCTCGCTAGCTATCTCCCTGATCAGGACCGGTATGCCGGTCACCTGGACCATAGGGAAGTAACGTGAGACCTCACCACTATCGGATCATCGTATCTGGCAGCCTGGGTAAGCTCACTCGCGAAGTATTCGAAGATCTATGCGTCGAATACGACGGCGCGAACACCAGCCTGACTGGCGAGCTAGACCAGGCGGCCCTCCACGGCGTGCTGAACCGCATACTGGCGCTTGGCCTTGAGCTAGTGGCATTGAACCGCCTGGATGATGAACCAAAACGGAGACCCGACGCGCTGGCGCGCTCGGAGGGACTCGAACCCCCAACCTTCTGATCCGTAGTAGTGGGCACATCGTCCAGGACCGTCCCTTGTGGTCCGTGTGCTGGGCCGATATTCCCCAGTTGTCCATGCGTGTCAGGTGTTGTTCACCGTCAGGGCAGCAGTATTGGCAGCAGTCACGAAAGAACGGCTGATGACGCGTTCCCGCCGTCCACCGGGCAGCCGGATCTGGATGCCGTCGCCTCCTCCGGCGTGCTGCATGTCTGCGGTCTTGCCCGCTTGGGGCCGGGCGCGGGATCATCGTGGCGGGCCTGGCGAGAGGAAATGCGATGGGTGACAGCGACTCCGGCTATCAGTTCGGCACCGGCATCGGTGAAGAGGAGCTGGCCCGCCTGGAGGCTCAGGGCGCAGCGCTAGTCCCGGCGACGCGGATGATCTTCGCCGAGGCGGGCATCCGGCCCGGGATGCGGGTGCTGGATCTAGGCTGCGGGGCCGGGGACGTGACGTTCGTGGCCGCCGACCTGGTGGGACCCGATGGCTTCGTGGTCGGCGTCGACCGCTCCCCGGACGCGCTGGCCCGGGCTCGGCTGCGGGCCGAACGACGCGGCCTGGCGCAGGTGCAGTTCGTAGAGGGCGACATCAACGACCCGGCGCCGGGCGGGCCGTTCGATGCGATGGTCGAGCGGCTGGTCCTGATGTGGGTTCCGGACCCGGCCGCGGTCCTGCGGCGGCAGGCCACGGTGCTGCGCCCTGGCGGCCTAGTCGTGCCGATAGAAGCAGATCTCTCCATGATGCGGTCGCTGCCAGAGACTCCGGGTATCACCCAGGTGAAGTCCTGGTTGGTCGAAGCGTTCGCCAAGGCCGGGATCTCCTTTCTTGGCCCGCGGATGTGGGCCGTTGTCGAAGAGGCCGGGCTGCGCCCGCTGGGGATGATCGGGGTCCAGCCGCACTTCGGACCCGGCGATGAGGTCGGCCTCGCCTTCCTCGTGGAGTCCATGCGTGTCGCCGAGCCGCTGATCGTGGGCACCGGAGTGGCCACCGCCGAGGAGATCGGCATGGAGACGTTTGAGCAACGGGTTAGGGACGAAGGGGAAAGGATCCAACCGCTGGTAGGCGCTCCTTTTATGCTGCTCAGCGCGTGGGCGACAACCGGCCCGGAGTAACGCTGGCGACCTGCTCACCTGGGCAGCTTTGAAAAGGGCCGCTGAGCTGGGCGCGCTCGGAGGGACTCGAACCCCCAACCTTCTGATCCGTAGCAAGATCAGGTTCGTCCAGATCCGGCCGTCGTTGTCCATTTGGCCTGCTGGAGCGACCCTTGGTGACTTGGCAGTTCCAGCCTCGTCCATGCTCGTCTGGATGCGTTGTTAGCAACTGTGTTAGCAAGATCAACGGCCTTCTTGGGCCGATCGGGCATCTGCGCCTGTCCTGTGGCCGGGCGTGCGGCGGGCGGACCGCCAAGGTCAAGCCTGCTGCTGACGCCGGGTCAACCGCGCCACGTGGCGCGGGACTGTTGTGCGCCAACACGCTTTCCAAGTCTGCGGGCCCGGGTCCGGTGAAGGTCATCAGAGTCCGCGACCTGGGCTGCCCGTCCTTAGTGGTGTGTGCAGAACGGTTCCGGACCTAGATGAATGAGACTGACCGGTCGCCTGGTCGCCCGGAAGGCAGGTTCAAGCGATCCGCTCATCGACCTGTGGTCGTAAGCAGTCGGGTAGGTTGCACAACTCTCCACGCTGCCGCAGGCGTGTCGGCTCGATACGCAATGGTGTTGCTGTCACGATTGGGATCTACCTGCTCGCCCGCTTACCGATGTTGGGCCGGGGCGAAGCATGGGGACTGGCACCTGTCGGGCTTCACAAGATCCGCATAGATGCGTCCCTACCCGCACCTCCTGGAGCACGAGCGGCACCTGGCCCGCCAAGCTTGCCGATGATATGAAGCTGGCCAGCGCAAGTATCGGCATCATTGTCTCCACGGCCCTGCCCGCTGGAATCGACGGATTCGGAGAGCGGGACGGCGCATGGGTCTGCGGATATGAGGTTGCCGCGGTACTCGCCACAGGATTGCGTGAAAAAGTGATCTCCGACCGGCGGCACGAGCTTGCCAGCGCCGGGGCAAACTCGGCTGGCAGAGTCTATAACTACGTGATGACCGGGGACTTCGGTGTCCGGTTCGTGACGCTCGGCAAGATCGCCGCCCAGCTGCTCCATGACGTGGAGCAGGACAGGCGGGCACTAGAGCAGCGGTGGAAGCGAACCGAGCGGCGCATACGCGAGCTGTCTGCCACGCTCGACGCTATCCCACTCGACCTCCGGGACGTACTCGGCGCCGATGCTGATCTTCCCCCTGCTCTCCGAGCCGAGCTTCCAGCCGAGACCTTCGCTGAATTGCCCGCTCCGCCGAGCACCGCTCCTGTTCCGGCGCCGGATGAAAATCTCATTGACACCCCGGTAGCCTTGTGACCGCAGCCACTCGCCTTCCTATTTTCAGGAGAATGGCCGAGTCCACATCGGTCCACCACAGACCGCCTGAACAGGTCAGACGGGATGCTGGGGCTCCCTGGCGTCCACGGTCGACCCCACGCATCCACAGCCGTTGTTAGCACGGTGTTAGCAGCTGGCCTCTTCGTCCCGAAGCCAACACAGGACGCGATGAACCACCAGTCTTACTCTGTCTGACCTGCTGGGCGCGGACCCGCAGGGTCGGGCAGCTGCCGCCAGGTCAGCACGCCGCGGGGGGGCGACGATCAGTAAAATTGTCCGCGCCGCTATGGCTCCTCCGCCGCCCCGGTCAGGTCAGATTGCTGACGCTCGTCAGCGTCGTCTTTCGCTTTGACTGCTGCTTTCTTCTCTTGGCGCTTTGCCTCGCGTAGCGATCGTCGGTTCCACTGGCGTATCCGTCGGCGCATGTGGCGTCGCTCACGGGAATCGGGCACAAGGACACGAACTTGGTTAGAGTCTGGTCCCCTTGGCTCGGCCAGGCTCATCCGAACTGCTTCATCTGCCTGGGCGTCAGTACGCCACGGGCCTAGTACAGTCAAGGTGTTGATTGTGGTCTTTGCTCGGAATTGTGCGGCTTCCTCCTTATAAAAGTCAAACTCGGAATAGCCCAGGTTTTCCGAGTTGAAGACGCCATCCTGAAACCCGGGCGGAACACGACTACTAACTGTGAAATCGAAGTTTCCCGTCCCAGCGTCATTGTGCGATACTACATACCATTGATAGTTTCCTGGGTTACCGAACCAGTACGCTTCGGCATACTCGAAATTGTGCGCTCCAATCCTGAGGCTATACCCCTGCGGTTCAACTTGAGAACGCGCACCGGAAAAGGTTGTGCGCCCAAGCTTGGCTGTCAGGTTGCCGAACGTCAGATCGCTGACCTCAAATCGGAACCGCGGGTCAGTGACAGTGACAGAGAAGCGGACCACGGCCTCATGTTCGTCGACCAGGACCTGGACCCACGCGTGTTTGTCGCGATACACCAGCTCACGCATGCCGAGTTTGCCCGTTGCGTCCGGTGGCCGGAACTCCCGGACGAAGGCCGGATCACCGAGCCGGTCTTCGACCCATCGGAGAGTCACTCCCGCCGCGAGCTGGTTAAGACGACTGGACAAGCGGTGTCGGCTACCAATGGTCTGGCCGTACAAGGCTGCAAGCCCTCGGTACACCCCGAGGACGCCACCGCCAATCGCGACGATCGCGGCAGCTAGGCCGAGGATCGCCCCAGCAGATGAGAACGTCACGCATCTCAGGCTAGTCGCGAGAACAAGCCTGACAGTACTGCCAGGCTGCTGATGAGCGGCCGCTTAGGAGGACACTTCACGCTCAGCGCTGACCTCGATGTACCCAGTTCAGAGGTGATTTGAAGCGCCTTTGAGTGACTGCTCATAACCGTAGTTGTCTCCTTGGCATGGCACGAATGTGGCACGCCAAGGGCCTAGGAGGGATTCGCGTGGCTTGCAGCCCGGTCGGGAAAGGCGCGTGTGACGGCGGCGGTGCGGCTAGAGACATGCAGCCTCTCATAGATGTTCTCCAGGTGGGTGCGCACGGTTCCCTCCGTCACGCCGAGGCGGCGGGCGATCTGGGAGTTGGTGTACCCGGCGGCCAGCAGACGCAGCAACTCCCACTGCCGGGGCGTAAGCCGAGGAACGGGATTGCGGCGCCGCTCGGCGTCCAGGTAGGCCTGGTGCAGGTGCGGGCGCAGCAGCATGAGCACCGCCCGGTCCCGCTCGGAGAAATCCGGCCCGGGTCCGCGGCTCAAGTACAGCCGGATGTGCCGCTCAGGCCCGGCGGTTCGCGGTGGCGCTTCGGGCAGGCACAGCATGAGATGGTGCTCCAGCCCCAGCGGCCGGTCATAATCGGTGTACATAGCGGTGGAATGCCGTTGCCGTGTGGAGTAAAAGTCTGTGGCTTTGATGATGCTGCGCAGGTCACCGGTGCGGCTGGGGTAGCTGCACAGCCGACTATCCCAGTAGTGCTTCCAGTACGTCCGGTCGAAGTCCTGCCACCCGGGCGTGGCGGTGAACGGGACTTTCAACGGGTCTTCCTGCGCGAACCAGTACGCCATCCGACTGCCGTCGAAGCCGACGAAAACCACTTGATCGCAGCGGATCTGGCCCATCAAGTCAGCCAGCAGGGACGGCGGCAGCCCTTCCCCGTCCGGCAGGTCGGGGCGGTCCTCGCTGACGATGGCCGCCAGGGCGCGCAGATCCCGGTCGCGGACCGTCACCGGAGCCACCACGAAGCACCCCCCGGCAACGTTACTCCGGCTGCGCGGGTCTGGCCATCCGTAGAACGTCGGATGGCGGCGAGGAGGGATGCGGAGAAACCTGGAGAACAAGCGACCGCTGAGAGTCGTAGCCCAGCAAGGGGGTGGCCCACGTCGGGCAGGACGATTTAGGACTCATATAGATGGGTCTAAGGCATAAGCCTGGGTCCTTGAAGGATCGCAGGGGATGGCGGGAGGCGAACCGTGACGTGGTACACATGTATTGTCAATGAAGTGGGGCCAGCGAGCGATGGCACGGAGACCCCGGCTCCGGTCGTCTACATCAACCTGACCGATAAGGCAGGAAGTTTCAGCGACACCTGGTTCTACGCGGCAAACGGAGTGCAGCAGCAGGTTCTCGATGTGGGGATTGGCGCGATAAAGGCCAATAGAGAAGTAGAGGTGGGTGCCGTCGCGCCTGTTGCGGGAAACCAGCCATACACCGAAATCAGTCGCATTTACGGATTCCCCCTGCCGCCGGCGGCGCCCAGCGACTTTCATGAGGTTAGCCAATCGCCGCTGGGTGGTGACGATGACCTGACCTCGGTGGAGGTCGCCTGGAAGGCGAATTCCTACAATGTGGATTCTTTCGTCGTAAGCTATAATGGCACCCAATCCGGAAAGCCCAACAACGATGGAGAAGTTAGCGTTGGGGGCAATATCACAAGTGTTAACCTTGCTCTTAAGGACGGATATATATACGATATCTACGTCACTGCTGTCAATTCCCTCGGCGACGCAAGGTCCGGTACAATCACGGTCACGATACCACCGCTTGGGACGGGCGGGGGCACCGCTGTGCTGACGGTGGGAGTGGGTCCACTACCCCAGAATCTGTCGAACTCCGGGCTCCGGATCGAAGGGAATGATTTCGGCGCTAGTGAGACGGTTGAGGTTACTGTCGATTGGCAGGTAACTGGTGAAGTGGCGACTCCCTTCCCACTAGTCACCCAAACTAACTCGTTCGGATATTTTGTGGTTTGGTTCTCGGGCAGTGATCCAGATGGACTTTGCCCCATCACGGTAGCCGATGGTCAGCCTCAGCCGCGTCAGTACTTCAGTGTAAGTGCTACGGGTTTGACAAGCCACAAGACCGCATCTGCAACTGCGGGCCCGTTTATTTGCCCAGAGGATTAATTATATCGTCGGCTAATTCAATAGACATGTTTGGTTGACAATATAACGCCGTGATATCTTTGCAGCACAGAATTGCGGAGTCGACGTCCGTCGACGAGGCACTCAAGGATGGGGAAGCGAATATGACATTCTACCAATGTACTGTCAACGAAGCGGGACCTTCGAGCATCGCTTCGGAAGCCCCCCCACCGGCCGTTTACATTAGCCTGACAGATACGGCAGGAAGTTTCCCCGCCACCTGGTTCTACGCTGCCAGCACAATTCAAGACCTGGCGCTAGATGTAGCGATTGCCGCGATAACCAACAAGAAAAACGTGGAGGTGGATGCTACTCCGCCTAATCCCGGAGGCAACCCATATACGGGCATTAACCGCATCTACCTTCTCGCAACTTGAGCAGCGTCGAGCTGATCTAAAGACTGAAAGCTGCGAAACTGCTGCAAGAAATATAACGCAGCTAGCCGTATGCCTAACTGAACTGGAAAAGGAAACGGGCCAGCGCTCTGAGCCGCACTCAGAGTCACTTACGTGTGCGGGCGAGGACAAGGGTCTCGCCATCTGCGGATGAATGGAACCGGGCAACTGGCCTTGTCCGTCTTCCCGTAGCGCCGAACCCTCGCGACTGGACGTCGAGTCCAGGTTTGGCGAAGCCGATCGCGCAACAATGCGACCGCAGGGAACGACCTAGATGCGGCGGCCGGGAGCGGGACAATCGATCGCCGAGGTGGACGGCACCATGCAGCACTGCTGCGTGACTGGATGAGCCAGGTTGGGCCGCGCAGCGGCGCCGCCTTGATCTATATACGGCGCAATTCGGCAGAGCATGGGACATGGGCATGGAGCAAGCGCACGTGACCCGATGCGGGATCGTCGGCGTCGCCCTCCTGGCGCAGCTCAGCGTCAGCGCGCCGTCGACCGTAATGCGTGACAGGACTCTCGGGACGACAGAGCCAGCCGAGCGGTTACGAAAGAACTCATCCACCGCGTACAGGTCCCACGTATGACCCCAGACCTCGGACACCTTGCCGTCACGAATGTGATAGGTCAGGACCTCGTTGTCTGTCAACTGCTTGCCCGCTCGCTCGCCGCGGACGGTAATCAGCGCCACCGCATGCTCGTCGTTGGCGAGCACATCATGCAGTTCCAAGCTGAACGTGCCGCCCGTCAGCTCGAAGATCCGGGCAAAAAACTGCAGCACCTGCTCTGTGCCCTCGTAGTCGCCCGAGATGAGGCCACGGCCAGCGGCGTGCCAGCGGACGTCGTCGGCGAAGAACTGCTTCCGCAGCGCGTCCATGTCGCCGCGCCCGAAGGCCGCGAATCCCTCCCGCACCAGGTCTTCGTTCGGATGTGTCATCTGAGACCCCCCCTTGGATGAGAGTGACGGCCCAGATCATCCTCCGCCCCCACCTGGCCGTCGATGACCAGCGCGAACCAGACCGAGCCGCGCGCATTTAGGGCCTGGCCTCTGGCCTGGCCCTCGCCGTCAGGCCCGCTGGGTCGGCAGAGGTCTCCGGCGCTCAAGGGCGGGTCCTGAAGATCGTTTCTGCGAAGCGGTTAGAAACGAACTTCGGGTGCCCTTGACGCTGGAGGGGCCGACCCGGATAATGCGCGGCGTTCCGGACCGCTGGCTGTGACCTTTCATACGGCGACCGGGCACACTTGGCGCGAGACGACCGACCCGGCCAGCTCGCGCAGCGCGGTTAACCCACGGTGCGTAACGGCGGGTGCGCGCTGCGGCGGCGTACGGGGTTGCGGCGCGGCGGGCAGCGGCCCGCGCCGATGCGCTACCGCGCTACAGGCGCGGGCCAGGCTGCCCCGCCACCTGCGGCGAGACTCCCCAACACCCCCGGCCACCCCGGCGCGGCACTCCCCCAGCTCGTTCACGCTTCTCCCGTGCGCGTCCCGCGCATCTTCGCGAGTCCCGGCCTGGGCCGACCGGCCTGGCGCGCCGGAGGTGCGCCCTTGATGATCGTGAAGAAAATCCTCACAGCTCGGTATGGCGGCCGTCGGATCGCCCCGGCGCAGGCCTTGCTACGGCTACTCGGGGCAGTCGAATCGCGCCCAGATAGTGCGGGCGGTGTTGTCGCCGTCGATCCCCCATTCGTCGGCGACAGCCCGGACGATGTCCAATCCGTGGTGCCGGGTCGGATCGATCATTCCCTGGTTCCAGGGACCGCCGTTGTCTTGGACTTCGATCCGCGCGTAGTGGTCCGGGCTCATGACGGCACGGACGGTGAAGGTGCCGCCGGGGAGGCGAGAGCGGCTGTGCTGGGCGGCGTTGGTGGCGAGTTCGGAGGCGCACAAGATCACGTCATCCGCCCGTGAGCAGTCATCGAGGAATGCGCGCAGGTCAGCGCGGACAGCGCAGATGTACTCGGTGCCGCCGGGATAGGTGCCCTCGGTGGTGCGTAGTCCGATGGTTCTGGGTGCTGGCGTGTGCATGGATCCTCGCTGCGCTGGTCCGCGTCCCTGCACCCATGAGCGTACTCTTAATCTCAGTACCGTACAATAAATACGTGTTACTTCACGTACTGGACTGGCACATTAGGTGCGAGCATGGCGTCACACGACCCGGAGGAGAGCGATGTTCGGTCTATGCGTGCGCTTCACGTGCAAAGACGAGGCCGCCGCCGAGGCATACGACAAACTGGTTGCTGAGACCATCGAGGCCATCAAGACAGACGAGCCCGGAACACTGGTATACGCGTCCCACATCGTGGAGGGCCAGCCTCTCCAGCGCATCTTCTACGAGCTGTACCGGGACCGGGCCGCGTTCGAGGCGCACGAGGCATCTCCGCATACCCGCCGCTACCTGGAGGCGCGGGGACAGTACCTGGCCAGTACCGA
>CAWICW010000029.1:0-61168 GCA_963834685.1 uncultured Actinomycetes bacterium
CCCGTCCCAGGGCAGATTCTGCAGCGGCGACAAGGGCGCCAGTCCGGTTCAGGGGTTCTTTGCCTCGAGCCTCCGGGGCGGTCAGTCGGGGACATGACCCGTTTCGCGGTGGAGCCCGGCCCGGCTCCGGCGGTGCGCGGGGCAGGCGCCTGGTTCGTCCGGAGGTTACTGGCCGACGCGGCCGTCGGTCCGCTCCCGGAGCAGATCGGCGTGGCCGAGCTGGCGGGCGTACTCCTTCACCATGTGCCTTAACGGACACCTGGTCATGGGTTCTGGCGGAAATGCTGGGAGACTGCTTGCGTGGTATTTGTCGCTGACGATCTTGGCCTGCTGGCTGTGCTGGATGATGCCGACCTGACTGGCACGGAGCAACGGCTGGCCGAGGTCGCGGCGGTGCCAGACACCATGCTGGCGGAACGCCTGACCGCTTACCTGGTGCGGGAGATCATGCTCTCGAGGGCATGCTGACCGGGGGGGCCGGCGGGGGCGGGGACGCGCCGGCCCGGCCGGACAGCCAGGCGGCGGCGTCAGGGCGGCCTGTGGGTAGGGTGAGGGACCCGTTCGCCCTGGAGGTACACCGCCCCGTACAACCCGAGTACCCGCAGCCCGGGCTGCCGGAATTGCCGGCGTATGTGCCGCGAGAGCACGATGCGGAGCTGGCCGCGGTGGTGCGGGCGGCGGTGGAGGGCAGCAGCGGGATCGCGGTGCTGGTCGGCGGGTCCTCGACGGGCAAGACCCGGGCCTGCTGGGAGGCGCTGCACCTGCTGCGGGACCAGAAGCCGGGGTGGCGGCTGTGGCATCCGATCGGCCCGTCCCGCCCGGATGCAGCCCTGCGCGAGCTACGGGCGGTCGGGCCGCGGACCGTGGTGTGGCTGAACGACGCCCAGTTCTACCTCGATCCTCCCGCCGACCTGGGGCTGGGCGAGCGGGTCGCCGCCGGGCTTGAGGAGCTGCTGCGGGACCCGGACCGGGCTCCGGTACTGGTGCTGGCCACGCTGTGGCCGCAGTTCTGGGGTGATCTGACCGCCCGCCCGGCCGGTAGTAGTGATCCGCGTGCCGAGGCGCGGGAGCTGCTGGCCGGCCACGACATCATCGTGCCTGCCGCATTCACCACAGCGCAGCTGCAGCGTCTCAGCCAGGCCGGGGACGCGCGGCTGGCCCAGGCCGCGGCGGCGCGGGACGGGCAGGTCATCCAGTTCCTGGCCGGGGCACCGGAGCTGCTGGTCCGGTACCGCGATGCGCCGCCCGCCGCGAAGGCGCTGATCCACGCGGCCATGGATGCCCGCCGCCTGGGCATGGGACCGGCGCTGCCGCAGGCCTTCCTGGCAGCAGCCGCGCCCGGGTACCTGGCCGGCACCGGACGGGACGCGATGGGCGGGGACTGGCTGGAGCAGGCCCTGGCCTATCTGGCCGTTCCGTGCAAGGGCGTCTGCGGGCCGCTCACCCGCATCCGCCCCAACCGGACCCGATCCCGGGCACCCGGGCCCCGCTCCTCAGACAGCGATGAGCGACTGGCCGGCGGCCGGGTCGGCATCCCGGAGGTATACCGGCTCGCGGATTACCTCGATCAGCACGGCCGGGCTGACCGCAAGAGCCAGATCCCCCCGGCAGGCTTCTGGGCCGCGGCGGCCGGCCACGCGCTGCCCGGCGAACAGGCCGCGCTCGGTGATGCCGCCCAGGCCCGCGGGCTGTACCGGAATGCCGCCCAGCTACACAAGAACGCCGCCGCCCGCGGCAACCTCCGCGCTGTTTCCTACCTCGCCAGCCCGCCGCCCTGCCTGCGTGCTGACGTCCGCCCGGTGCGCTGGGCCGTTACCCATGTCTTGTTCGATGACCCGGGTGCCGTGGCCGACCTGCTGGACAGGCTCCGGGAGGCGGGAGCGTCCGAGCAGGTCACCGCGCTGCTGGCCCGTGATCCCGCCGCCCACATCCCCGTCGACGACCCCGATGCCGTGGCCAGCCTGCTAGGCGCCCTGCGGGAGGCGGAAGCCCAGGAGCAGATCACCACGCTGCTGCGCCGTGATCCTGTCGCCCACGTCCCGGTCGACGATCTGTACGCCGTGGATCACCTGCTGGACGAACTGCGGGAGGCCGGGGCGCAGGAGCAGGCTGCCGCGCTGGCCGGACGCGCAGCCGCCCACGTCCCCCTCGATAAGCCAGATGCCGTCGCCTGGCTGCTGAGCAGGCTGCTGGACACGGGAGCCCAAGAGCAGGTCACCGTGCTAGTGCGCCGTGGTCCCGCCGCCCACGTCCCCCTCGACGACCCGGACGCGGTGGCCTGGCTGCTGGACAAGCTGCGGGAGGCGGGAGCCCAGGAGCAGGTCACCGCGCTTCTGGCGCGTGATCCCGCCGCCCACGCCCCGCTCGACGACCCGGAAGCCGTGGCCGACCTGCTATACGCGCTGCGGGCGGCGGAAGCGCAGGACCAGGTCAGCGCGCTGTTGCGCCGTGATCCCGCCGCCCACGTCTCCCTCCGCGACCCGGGCGCACTGGCCTGGCTGCTGCCCAGCCTACGGACGGCGGGAGCGCAGGAGCAGGTCACGGCGCTGGCCGGACGCGCAGCCGCTCACGCCCCCCTCGACGACCCGGGCGCCGTGGCCAGGCTGCTAGACAGCCTGCGGGAGGCGGGAGCGCAGGAGCAGGTCACCGCGCTGGCCGGACGCGCAGCCGCCCACGCCCCCCTCGACGACCCGGGCGCCGTGGCCAGGCTGCTAGACAGCCTGCGGGAGGCGGGAACCCAACAGCAGGTCACCGCGCTGCTGCGCCGTGATCCTGCCGCCCACGTCCCCCTCGACGACCCCGGCGCCCTAGCCGACCTGCTGGACAGGCTGCAATGGGCGGGAGCGCAGGAGCAGGTCACCGCGCTCTTGGCGCGTGATCCCGCTGCCCACGTCCCCCTGGGGGACCCGGGCGCCATAGCCTGGCTGCTGGACAGGCTACGGGCGGCGGGGGCACCCGAACAGGTCACCGCGCTGCTGGCCCGTGATCCCGCCGCCCACGTCTCCCTCGACGACCCAGGCGCCGTGGCTTGGCTGCTCAGCAGGCTGCAGGTGGCGGGAGCGCGGAAGCAGGCCACCACGCTAGCCGAACGCGCAGCCCGCCACATCCCCCTCGACGACCAGGAAGCCGCGGCCGCGCTGCTGGACAGGCTGCGGGCAATGGGCGAGCAGGAGCCGGCTACCGCACTGGCCGAACGGCTGCCAGGGGCAGGCATGTTCGAGTTCCTCCGCGAGCAAGAGGAGGATCGATTCCGGTTCGGCCGAGAGGCTGACGGCAGCGCAGCCGAGCGCTGGGGCTGGGAAGACCTGGACTGACACGACGGCCAGGCTCAGTCCCTGCGAACCCGCGTCAGTGATCACCCGCCTCGCGATGCGGATCATCGGCCGCAGCCTCGCCCGGCCGGAGCGGCCACTCGTCGTCGTGGAACCGGCCCGCCCAGCGGCGGCCATCCAGCAGTCTCAGCAGCGGCATGTACCGCACCTCAAGTACCAGCAGCGCGGGGGCCGTGGCGGCCGTAGCCAGCAGCAGCCGCCCCTCGCCCGCGGCGGCGCCGATGGCTGCGGCGGCGGGCGTCACCTTACGGCTCTCCCACCAGATACCAGGCGGCGTCCATGACGGGAGCATGGCGGCCCTGAGGCCGGAGCCAGCGCGAAGCACGGTCCGCTAGCGAAGTGCCTGGTCAGGCTACAGGCCGAGGCTGCGGGCGATGATCTCTTTCTGGATCTCGGTGGTGCCGCCGAAGATCGACTGCACGCGGCTGTCGGCCCAGAAGCGGCCGACCCGGTACTCGCGCATGTAGCCGTAGCCGCCGTGCAACTGCACGCACCGGTCGGTGACGCGGTTGCACAGCTCGGTGTTCCACCACTTGACCATGGACGCCTCTTCGGTGGTCAGCCGGTCCGCGCAGTGCTCCACGATGGCGCGGTCGGTGAACTCGCGCGCCACCGCGATCTCGGTGGCCATCTCGGCCAGCAGGAACTTGCTGTGCTGGAACCTGCCGATCGGCTGGCCGAACGCGTTCCGCTCCTTGCAGTAGGCCAGCGTGTCGGCCAAGGCCTGTTCGGCGATGGCCAGCGCGGTGATGCCGATCGTGACGCGCTCCCGGGGCAGGTTCTGCATCAGCGCGATGAAGCCGCCGCCCTCCTCGCCGAGCAGGTTCGCGGCCGGCACCCGGACGTCGGTGAAGAACAGCTCCGAGGTGTCCTGGGCGTGCATGCCGAGCTTGTCCAGGTTCCGGCCGCGGGTGAAGCCGGGCATGCCCCGCTCGACCACGAGCAGGCTGATGCCGCGGTGCCCGGCGGCCGGGTCGGTGCGGGCAACCACGATCACGATGTCGCCGAGCTGGCCGTTGGAGATGAACGTCTTCTGGCCGTTCAGCACGTAGTGGTCGCCGTCCCGGACCGCGGTGCTCCGGATCCCCTGCAAGTCGCTGCCCGCACCGGGCTCGGTCATGGCGATCGCCGCGATGAGCTCCCCCGAGCAGTAGCCGGGGAGCCACCGCTCCCGCTGCTCCGGCGTGCACAACCGGTCCAGGTACGGGCCGATCATGTCGTTGTGCAGGACGAACATCGGCCCGCTGGCGCCGGCCCGGGCTAGTTCCTCGTTCAAGATCACGTAGTACCGGTAGTCGGGGTCGCCGCCGCCGCCGTACTTCTCGTCGATGTGGATGCCGAGCAAGCCGGCCCGGCCGGCCGCCAGCCACACGTCGCGGGACACGATCCCGTCCCGTTCCCACTGCTCGTGGTACGGCGTGATCTCCTTCGCGATGAAGGCCCGCACCATGTCACGGAACGCGTCGTGGTCTGGGGTGAAAATCTCGCGCTGCATCGGCTTCGCCCCCTTCTTACCTCCACGAAGATCGTACCCCGGGCATATTGTGAAACACTTACTTCGAAAGTACTCTTTCACGTATGGATGAGGAAGCAGGGCGCCCGGGAAGCAGTGCCGAGCCGGGGATGCCGGGGAATCCGGTCAGGCTCACCGATCCGAAGATGATGCGGGCACTGGCACATCCGGCCCGGATCGCGATCTGGACTCACATCGCGATGCGCGGGTCGGCTACGGCGACCGAGTGCGCGGAGGTGGCGGGGCTCTCCCCCTCGGCGTGCAGCTACCACCTGCGGACGCTGGCGCGGTACGGGTTCGTCGAGGAAGACCGGGCTGCCGCCGCGGACGGGCGCGAGCGGCCGTGGCGGGCCCGACTGCTGGCCTTCACTATGGAGGACCGGCCGGACGAGCCGGCCGCCGGGCGGGTGGCCAGCCGGCTGCTGGTGGAGAACTTCCGGGCCGCGGCGGAGGAGATCCGCGCCCGCTACGTGGACCGCAAGTCCGAATATCCGGCGGACTGGCAGGCCGCGGCGGGCGAGATGTTCAGCGTGGCTCACGTGACAGCAGATGAACTGCAAGAACTGCGCGCGAAGGTGCTGGAGATCATGGCCTCCTACATACGACTGGACGAGGCCGAGCGGTCGCCAGGAGCGCTGCCGGTGCGGATCATGCTCGACATGTTCCCGTGGTTCCGGCCGGAGGAAGCGGAGTGAGCCGCCTGGGGTCCCTGAGGGCTGGGCCGCTGGGGGTGCGGAGCTTCCGGCTGCTGGCCGGCGGGCAGTTCACGTCGACGATCGGCGACTACTGCTACGCGGTGGCCCTCCCCTGGCTCGTGCTGTCGAATCGGGGCGGGGCGATCCTGCTGGGTATCGTGCTGGCCTGCTACGGCGTGCCGCGTATGGTGCTGATCCCGGTGGGCGGGGTGCTGGCCGACAAGATCGGGGCGCGCACGGTCATGCTCATGGCCGACGCCGCCCGGTGCGTGCTGGTCGCGGTGCTGGCCCTGCTCGCGACCCGGCATACCACCTCGCTGGCCGCCCTCGGGCCGATCGCCGCGGGCATCGGCGCCGGCGAGGGCCTGTTCATCCCGGCGTCGTTCACGATCATGCCGTCGCTGCTGGACGGGGAGCGGCTCGCGGCGGGCAACGCGATATCCACCGCGGCCGTGCAGGCCGGGTCGCTGCTGGGCCCGGCCCTGGGCGGCGCGCTGGTCGCCGCCACCCGGGCGTCGACCTGGGCCTTCGCCATCGACGCCGTGTCGTTCGCGGTCTCGGCGCTGACACTGGCGCTGATCCCCCGGGGGGCCGCGGCCGGGACGATCGCCGACCAGGCAGCGAAAGCAGAGCAGCCGGCGGATGCCGATGGGGCCGACGCGGCCGGGGCGAGTGCGTCCGGCGGGGTGCTGACGCTGCTGAAGACGTCGCGGGTGCTGCAGGTCCTCCTGCTGGTGGTGATCGCGGCGAACCTGGCCGGGGGCGGGATGAGCGATGTGGCGCTGCCTTCGCTGGCACACGCCAAGTTCGGGGCGGCCGGATACGGGGCGCTGCTGGCCTGCTTCGCGGTCGGCGGGGTGATCGGCACGCTGTCCGCGGCCCGCACCGGCGGGCTGCGCAGGCCGGCCGTCTTCGCCTCGGTCGTCTTCCTGGTCGAGGCGGTGGCGATCGCGCTCACCCCGTACCTCGGCGGGGAGGCCGGGGCGGCTGCGATGCTGTTCGTCAGCGGTGCTGCCAACGGCCTGGGCAACGTCACCTTCCTCACCGTGCTGCAGAAGTGGGCGCCTCCGGCGCTGCTCGGCCGGGTCATGAGCGCGCTGATGTTCTGCGCGTTCGGCAGTTTCCCGCTGTCGGTGGCGATCTCCGGGGTACTGGTCCGGCACATCGGGCCGTCGCTGTTCTTCCCGGTGGCGGGTGGCCTGGTGGCGGTGGCCATCCTGGCCGGGCTGACCCAGCGGGAGTTCCGTGAGTTCGGGGCAAAGCCCCGGGAGCCAAGGGGGCCCCGCGAGCCAAAGGGCGCGGCACGGCCTGGACTGACGAGCGAGGAACGAGCAAGGAGGGAAGGCAGTGCGTCAAGAGCGCACGGAGGCGAGCGGGGAAGATAGAGCGTGAGACCACGGACCGTTCGGTAAAGAAAAAACCCGCAACGGGGTGCGGCGGGGACGTGCGGTACGGCGAGCAGGAGATCTAAGGCAGCGCTGGGCTCACGCAAATAAGCGGCCCACTGGGGGTCGCCGTCATGCTGTGCGCCCACCAGTCTCCAGTGGGCGCCGCGTGGTACCGCTGGTGGCACCGGCAGCGTCCAGCCGAGCTCCTCGAGCAGGCGGTCGGCCTTGCGGTGGTTGCAGATGGTGCAGGACGCGACGCAGTTCTCCCAGGCGTGCTGGCCGCCGCGGCTGCGGGGGACCACGTGGTCGATGGTCTCGGCGCGGCGGCCGCAGTAGGCGCAGCGGTAGTTGTCCCGGCGCATCAGCGCAGCCCGGGTCAGCGGCACCCGATTGCGGTAGGGCACCCGGATGTAGCGCCTGAGCCTGATCACCGACGGCGTCGCTAGCGCTACCGACGCCGCGCGCAAGACCGCTCCGTCGGCGTCGTCGTGCACCACCTCGGCCTTGCCGCCGAGCACCAGGCACACGGCGCGGCGGAGGCCGACGGTGGTCAGCGGCTCATACGTCACGTTGAGCAGCAGCACTCTTCGCACCGCACCTCCCGCTGGCGCCCGCCGTCTAACAGAAGCTCATGCTCCCAGTGTGTCGCCTGGTACACGCTTCTGCCACCACATAAGCGTACAAGGTCAGCGAGATCGTAAAGTGCCAGCATGACCGCGACACACGAGACCGGATATCCGCAGGCACGCCAGCTGGACCTGACCGAGGAGATCTTCGGGCATCAGGTCAGCGACCCCTACCGCTGGATGGAGGACGCCGGCCGCGCCGAACGCGCGGACTGGCTGCGGGACCAATCCAGGTTGTTCCTGGCGCAGCGGGAGGGCTGGCCGGGACGGGACGACCTGACCGCGCGGGTCCGTGAGCTGCTCAACGTCGGCGTCGTCGGCACGCCGGTCTGGCGCGGGGAGCGGTCCTTCTTCACCAAGCGCGAACCCGGGCAAGAGCATGCCGTACTGTGCACGCAGGTGGCCGACGGCCCGGTCGAGGTGCTCGTCGACCCGATGGCCATCGACCCGTCCGGGCTGACCACGCTGGACGCCTGGCAGCCGGACAAGGAGGGACGGCTGCTGGCCTACCAGCTGTCCGCGGGCGGCGACGAGGAATCCCTGCTGCGGGTGCTTGACGTCGGCACCGGTTCGGTGGTGGACGGGCCGATCGACCGGTGCCGGTACTCCAACGTGGCCTGGCTGCCGGGCGGCAAGGCCTTCTACTACACGCGGCGGCTGCCGCCGTCCGAGGTGCCTTCCGGGGAGAGCCAGTATCACCGTCGGGTCTACCTGCACCAGGTCGGCACGCCGGCGGAGGAGGACGTGCTCATCTTCGGTACGGGCCGGGACAAGACCGACTACTACTACGCCTCGGTCAGCCGGGACGGCCGCTGGCTCTTCCTGTCCGCGTCCCGGGGCACGGCGCCGCGCAACGACATATGGCTGGCCGACCTGTCTTCGTCTGACCCCTCATCACCGGACCTGCAGGCGGTGCAGGAAGAGGTGGACGCGCAGACCTCGGTGCGGGCGGGGCGCGACGGGCAGATGTACGTGTTCACGGACCTGGACGCGCCCCGGGGACGGATCGCGGTGGCCGATCCCGGATCGGTGGCTGACCGCGCGAGCTGGCGGGACCTGATCGGTGAGGATCCCGAGGCGGTGCTGCGCGGCTACGCGATCCTGGACGGGGCGGAGCTGGCGCGGCCGGTCCTGGTGGCCAGCTGGACCAGGCACGCGCTGAGCGAGATCAGCGTGCACGACCTGGCCACGGGTTCCCGGCTGGCCGGCGTCTCGCTCCCCGGCCTCGGCACCGCGGGCGGGCTGAGCGAGCGGCCCGAGGGCGGGCATGAGGCGTGGTTCGGGTACACGGACTACACCACGCCGCCGCTGGTGCTGCGGTTCGACGCTCGCGACTCCTCGGTACAGACCTGGGCCGCCGCGCCGGGGAGCGCTCCGGTGCCTTCCGTGACCGCGCGGCAGGTGACTTACCGGTCCGCGGACGGCACGCCGGTGCGGATGCTGGTCATCAGCGGTGCTTCTGGTGGTGCCCCGGACGGCCCGGGCGGCCCGCGGCCGACCCTGCTGACCGGGTACGGCGGCTTCGACATCAGCCTCACGCCCGCGTATTCGCCGAACGCCCTGGCCTGGGTGGCCGCGGGCGGCGTGTACGCGGTGGCCAACCTGCGCGGCGGCAGCGAGGAGGGCGAGGAGTGGCACCGGGCCGGGATGCTCGATCGCAAGCAGAACGTCTTCGACGATTTCCGCGCTGCCGCGCAGACCCTGATCCGGGACGGGTGGACGACGCCCGGGCAGCTGGCCATCTCGGGCGGGTCGAACGGCGGACTGCTGGTCGGCGCGGCGCTGACCCAGTGGCCGTCGCTGTTCGCGGCGGTGATCTGCTCGGCGCCATTGCTCGACATGGTGCGGTACGAGAGGTTCGGCCTGGGGCAGACGTGGAACGTCGAGTATGGCAGCGCGTCTGATGCTGCGCAGCTGGGGTGGCTGCTTTCGTACTCGCCGTACCATCACGTGGTGCCCGGGACGGCTTACCCGGCCGTGCTGTTCACCGTGTTCACCAACGACACCCGGGTCGACCCGGTGCACGCGTACAAGATGTGCGCGGCGCTGCAGCACGCTACGTCGTCCGGTTCTTCGCGGCCGGTGCTGCTCCGGGCGGAGGACCAGGTGGGGCACGGGGCGCGCGCGGTGAGCCGGACGGCCGAGCTGGCCGGGGACACGCTGGCGTTCGCCGCCCGTTACACCGGGCTGGTGGTGCCGTAGGTGGCCCGCGAAGCTTACGGCGGCGGAGTTTCGGTTGCACGGCACGCGGCGGCGGACGATCCGGGCGGGTCTCCCCCGTAAGCTGTCAGCCATGAGCCAGCCGACCAGCTTCTACGAGGCGGTGGGCGGGGAGGAGACCTTCCGCCGCCTGGTTCACCGGTTCTACCAGGGTGTCGCTGAGGATCCCGTGCTGCGGCCGGTGTACCCGGCCCGGGATCTCGGCCCGGCCGAGGAGCACCTGCGGCTGTTCCTCATCCAGTACTGGGGCGGGCCGCGCACCTACGACGAGCTGCGCGGGCATCCCCGGCTGCGGATGCGGCACGTCCGGTTCGCGATCGGCGAGGCCGAGCGGGACGCCTGGCTGCGCCACATGCGGGAGGCGCTGGACGAGCTCGGCCTGGACGAGGCGCACGACGCGCAGCTGTGGGACTACCTGGTCATGGCCGCGCACAGCCTGGTCAACGTCGAGCCGGCGCACGGCCACGGCGACCTCGGCCTCACGCCGGCCTGATCGTGCGCATGGCCGTTGACCGCTCGTTAGCCGCGGGTGAGTTTGCGGTAGGTGACGCGGTGCGGGCGGGCCGCTTCGGCGCCAAGGCGGTCGATCTTGTTCTTCTCGTAGGCCTCGAAGTTGCCCTCGAACCAGAACCAGTTCGCTCCGCCCTCCCAGGCCAGGATGTGCGTGGCCACCCGGTCCAGGAACCAGCGGTCGTGGCTGGTGATGACCGCGCAGCCGGGGAACTCCAGCAGCGCGTTCTCCAGCGAGGCCAGGGTCTCCACGTCCAGGTCGTTGGTCGGCTCGTCGAGCAGGAGCAGGTTGCCGCCTTGCTTGAGGGTGAGGGCGAGGTTCATCCGGTTCCGCTCGCCGCCGGACATGATCCCGGCCGGTTTCTGCTGGTCCGCCCCCCTGAATCCGAACGCGGCCACGTACGCGCGGCTCGGGATCTCGATGTTGCCGACGCGGATGTGCGCCTCGCCGTCCGAGATCACCTCCCAGACGTTCTTGTTCGCGTCGATGCGGCCGCGGGCCTGGTCGACGTAGGAGATCGTGACCGTCTCGCCGATCCTGATCGTGCCCTCGTCCGGCTGCTCCTCGCCCACGATCATCTTGAACAGGGTGGTCTTGCCCACGCCGTTCGGGCCGAGGACGCCGACGATGCCGTTGCGGGGCAGGCTGAAGGAGAGGTTCTCGAACAGGCACCGGTCGCCGAAGCCCTTGACCAGGTTGCTGACCTCGACCACGACGCTGCCCAGGCGCGGACCCGGCGGGATCTGGATCTCCTCGAAGTCCAGCTTGCGGTTCTTGTCGGCCTCGGCCGCCATCTCCTCGTAGCGGTCCAGCCGGGCCTTGCTCTTGGCCTGGCGCGCCCTCGGGCTGGACCGGACCCACTCGAGTTCGTCCTCCAGGCGCTTGCGCTTCTTGGCGTCCTTGGCGCCTTCGACCTTCAGCCGGGCGGCCTTGGTCTCCAGGTAGGTGGAGTAGTTGCCCTCGTACGGGTAGGCGTGGCCGCGGTCGAGCTCGAGGATCCACTGGGCCACGTCGTCCAGGAAGTACCGGTCGTGGGTGACCGCGACGACGGTGCCGGGGTACTTCTCCAGGTGCTGCTCCAGCCATTGCACGCTCTCCGCGTCCAGGTGGTTGGTGGGCTCGTCGAGGAGCAACAGGTCCGGCTGGGACAGCAAGAGCCGGCACAGCGCCACCCGGCGCTTCTCCCCGCCGGACAGGCTGGCGACCTCGGCGTCCGGCGGCGGGCAGCGCAGCGCGTCCATGGCCTGCTCGACCTGGCTGTCCAGGTCCCAGGCGTCCTTGTGGTCGAGCTGCTCCTGGAGCCGGCCCATCTCCTCGAGCAGCTCGTCGGAGTAGTCGGTCGCCATCTTCTCGGCGATCTCGTTGTACTGCTCGAGCAGCCGCTTGGTGTCGGCCACGCCGTCCTCGACGTTGCCCAGCACCGTCTTGGTCTCGTCCAGCTGAGGCTCCTGGGCGAGCAGGCCCACGGTGTAGCCGGGCATCAGGCGCGCCTCGCCGTTGGACGGTTGCTCCAGGCCGGCCATCATCCGGAGCAGGGTCGATTTGCCGGTTCCGTTCGGGCCCACGACGCCGATCTTCGCGCCGGGCAGGAATGCCAGCGTGACGTTGTCGAAGATGACCTTGTCGCCGTGCGCCTTGCGCACGGCTCGCATCTGGTAGATGAACTCCGGCATGTACTCCAGCCTACGGGCACGCGCCGGTTGCCTCGTCACTGTCCTGGCCGGCCTGCGCCGGCCTGGCGACGGTAGGGTTGGTGCCGCTGGAGCGGCTACGCTACGACGCGATCCGTAGCCGCTCCGTGCGGCACCCGACTCGAGGAGAGTGGACCGGTGCGAGGCGTTATCTGGGCTAGCCCTCAGAAGGGCACCGGCGGTGCCGACGCGGTAGCGCCGGCCGCCTCGTCCCTTTCGAGAGCTTGCGTCGCGACCTCGGCTCCGCCGATGCCGTCTAGCTCGCGCCCGAACTGCTCGATCGCCTCTTCATCGATCATGTCCCGGTCCTCGGGCATCTCTCGATCGTCGGCCATGTCCTGCGGCGTTCCGGCGACCGGATCGCCGTCGGCGGCCACCGGCCGCTGCTGCCGCAGGTAGTTGGCCACGCCGCGGTTCATGTCATGCCCGACGGTGTCGGCCACGATGTCGATCACGGTCCGGGTCACGCCGTTCTTGTCCGTGAACGTGCGGGACCGGAACTTCCCCTTGATCATCACCGGGTCGCCCTTGCGCAGGCTGGCCCGGACGTTGTCGCCGAGCCTGCGCCAGCAATTGACGTCGTAGTACGACGTATCCCCGTCGCGCCACTCGTTGGTCACCCGGTCCTGCACGCGGGGCGTGGCGCCCACGCGCAGGTCGGTGACGAGGATGCCGTTCTTGGTCTCGCGCTGAATCGGGTCCTGGGCCACGAAGCCCACGAGCGTCACGTATCCGCCCTGGCTCATCACGATCCTCCTTGGGATGCCCGGCAGCCCGACGCTGCCGGTCCCTCCACCGTGGCGGCCATACGCCTCCCCCGCCGCGCCTCGTCGCGTCCCTGTGGAAAACTCAGTGGCGGCGTGCGCGCCTGTGGACAACTAGTTGCCATCCGCAACGCCTTGCGGGACAATGCCGCGTCGCCTGGCTAGAGGTGGTCGATGCGGACGACTTCCTCGGGAGTGAGCGAGAAGCCGAACAGGTCGAAGTTCGACTTGATGCGGTCCGGCTTGGCGGACTTGGGGATGACCGTGATGCCGTGTTCGAGGTGCCAGCGCAGGACCACCTGGGCCGGGGTCACCCGATGCCGGGCGGCGATCTCGGTTAGGACGGGATCGCGCAGCCGGGTGCCGTTGAGCGGGCTGTAGCCCTCGACCGCTACGCCGCGGTCGGCGTGGGCGGCGAGCAGGGCCGGGTCGTACCGGGACGGGCTCCACGGGATCTGGTTGACGGCGGGGCGCTGGCCGGTCGCGGCGATGAGCTCGTCGATCTCGGCGATGTCGTAGTTGCTCACCCCCACGCTGCGGCACAGGCCCTCGTCACGCAGGGCGAGGAACTCCCGCCACAGCGGCACCGATGCCTGCCGGCGGGGCGGCCAGTGGATCAGCCACAGGTCCACGTAGTCGGTGCCGAGGGCGCGCAGGCTCTCGGCCAGGGTAGCCCGGACCCGGTCGGCGCTGCCGGGCAGCAGCTTGGTGGTGACGAACACCTCGCCGCGGTCCAGGCCGCTGTCGCGGATGGCGTCGCCGACCTGCTGCTCGTTGCGGTACATGGTGGCGGTGTCGAGGTGCCGGTAGCCCACCTCCAGGGCGTACCGGATGGCCTCGTAGGCACGCCGGCCACTGAGCTGCCAGGTGCCGAAGCCCACCATCGGCATGGTGACGCCGCCGCCGAGGTCTACCGCGGGGATCTCAGTCATAGGGGCCATTCTCAACCCAGGAGGGCGCGGATCGATCGGGACAGTTCGCCCGGTACGTCGGACACGAGCAGGTGGACGCCGTCGCGGACGACATCGCGGCCGCTGATCACGACGTCGGTGATATCCGCCGCGGTGGCGGCGAACACCGCCGCCTCCAGGGCCACGCCGTCGGCGGCGCCCGCGGTCCGCACGCTGTCCAGGGACACGGTGACCAGATCGGCCCGGGCGCCGGGGGCGATCTCGCCCGCGTCGGGCCAGCCCAGGCTGGTATGCCCGTCCGTGGTCGCGGCGCGCAGCAGGGCCTCGGCGGTGAAGTGGCCGCGGGCGCGCTGGGCCAGGCGTTCGGCGTACTCGACCCCGCGCGCCTCCTCCAGGATGTCCACCACCGCGTGGCTGTCGCTGCCCAGGGTGAGCGGGCAGCCCGCCGCGGCCAGGGCCCGGGCCGGGGCCAGGCCGTCGCCCAGGTCGCGTTCGGTGGTCGG
Organism: uncultured Actinomycetes bacterium; assembly: GCA_963834685.1. GTDB lineage: Bacteria > Actinomycetota > Actinomycetes > Streptosporangiales > Streptosporangiaceae > Palsa-504. Next base: position 14,155 of record CAWICW010000029.1, read on the forward strand.
GCACAGGCAGGCGAATGCCTGGGCGCCGCCGAGCAGTTCCAGGTCACCGTCGTCGACGTGGGTGGCGTGCACGACCGTGGTCCGCGGCCCGAGTACGTCCTGCTCGTACAGCAGCTGGGCGGGCGACATCCCGTACACCGCCTGGCACGCCTCGTTCTCGGCCCGCTGCTCGGACATGTGGACGTGCAGCGGGGCGCCGAACCGATGGGCCCACGCCACGACGGGATGCATCTGGCCGCGCGGCACCGCGCGGACCGAATGGATGGCGGCGCCGGCCTGGGCGTGCGGCGCGATCATGCCGTGGGCGTCACAGCCCAGCTCGGTAACGCGCGCCGCCCAGCGCACGGCGTCGCCGTCGCCGAACCGCAGCTGGGGTCCGGCCAGCGGCAGCAGGCCCTCTTCGGCCAGGCCGCCCGTCAGGTAGCACGTATCGAGCAGCGTCATGCGCAGGCCCGCCTCGGCCGCGGCCTGGACCAGGGCGCGGCCCATGGCGTTGGGGTCGGCGTACGGGTGCCCGCCCGGCTGGTGGTGCAGGTAGTGGAACTCCCCCACGCAGCTGACCCCGGCCAGCGCCATCTCGGCGAATACGGCCCGGGCCAGCCGGTGATAGCTGTCCGGGTCGAGGCGGGCCGCGACGTCGTACATGCGCTCGCGCCAGGTCCAGAACGTCCCGCGGTCGGCCTGGGTGGTGGAGCGCAGCGCGCGGTGGAAGGCGTGCGAGTGCGCGTTGGCCAAGCCGGGAAGCGTGAGGCCGTGGAGTCGTGTGATGTCCGGTGGGGTTTGCGCCGCGGGGGTGACGGAGGTGAAGCGGTCACCGTCGGCTTCGATGAGGACGTCGCGGCGGACGCCCTGGCCGGGGAGCCAGGCCAGGTCGGCGAGCCAGCGCCGAGGGACGGCCTGCGGGGACTGGGTCACGTCGGGCCCGCGAGGTCGGCCAGGACGGCGGCCAGGGCGCGGACGCCGGCTTCGCAGTCGGCCAGGTCGGCGTGCTCGGCGGGAGAATGCGAGACGCCGGTGGGGTTGCGGACGAAGAGCATAGCGGTCGGGACGCGGGCGGCGAGGACGCCGGCGTCGTGACCGGCGCCGGTGGGCAGCACCGGCGCCTTCACGCCGGCCGCCGCGAGAGTCGCGGCGATCCGGTCCCGCAGCGCCTGGTCGAAACGCACGAGCGGGGTGAACGACTCCTGGCGCACGCTGAGCGTGACCCCGTGTTCCTCGCAAAAGCTTTCTGAGGCCGAACGGATCGTGGTGATCGTGTCCACGACCGTTGCCTCGTCCGGGGCGCGGGCGTCCAGCCAGGCCCGGACCGCCGAGGGCACCGCATTCGTGCCGTTCGGCTCGACGATGACCTTGCCGAACGTGGCCACGGCCCCGTTCTCCGCGGCCGCTTGGCGGGCGGCCAGCGCGGTGCTCGCGTAGGGCAGCATGGGGTCGCGGCGGTCGGTGAGCCGGGCCGTCCCGGCGTGATCGGCGCGGCCCTGGAAATCGAACCGCCAGCGGCCGTGCGGCCAGATTCCTTCGCCCAGGCCCAGGGCGGCGCCCTGGGGGGCGAGCGCGCGGCCCTGCTCGACGTGCAGTTCGACGAAGGCGCCGATGCCAGCCAGCAGGTCGTCGCGGGGGCCGAGGTAGCCGGGGTCATGGCCCGCGGCGATCATGGCCTCGGCCAGCGTGGTGCCGGCGTCGTCGGTGAGGACTCGCGCGGCGTCCGGGTCGACGGCACCGGTCAGCAGGCGGCTGCCCAGGCACGGGACGCCGAACCGCGCGCCCTCTTCCTCGGTGAAGGCGGCAAGCACCAGGCTCCGTTCGGGATGAAAGTTCTTGTCTTTCAGGAGGTCCACCGCGGCCAGGGCAGTTACGACGCCGAGCGGGCCGTCGAAGGCGCCGCCGTCCGGGACCGAATCCAGGTGGCTGCCGGTGACGATGGCGCCCGGACCCCGCGGACCCTTGGGGTCCCACCAGGCCCACAGGTTGCCGTTGTTATCGGTCTCCACGGCCAGGCCGCGCCGCTCGGCCTGGCCGGTGAACCAGGCCCGGCAGGCGGCGTCGGCCGGGGTCCAGGAGTAGCGGCGGTAACCGCCGGTCTGCGGGTCGCGGCCGACCGGTTCGAGCCCGCGCCACAGGTCGGCGAAGGTCAGGGGTTGTTCCCTCGAGGTGGCACCGGTCACGTGTCGGCCATGGGGATGCGGACGCCGCGCTGGACGGCGACGGTCGAGGCCAGCTCGTAGCCGGCGTCGGCGTGCCGGATCACGCCCATTGCGGGGTCGTTGGTCAGGACGCGCTCCAGCTTCTGCCCGGCCAGTTCGCTGCCGTCGGCCACGCAGACCTGCCCGGCGTGGATGGAACGGCCGATGCCGACCCCGCCGCCGTGGTGGATGGACACCCACGAGGCACCGGAGGCGGTGTTGACCAGGGCGTTCAGCAGGGGCCAGTCGGCGATCGCGTCGGAGCCGTCGGCCATGGCCTCGGTCTCCCGGTAGGGCGAGGCGACCGAGCCGCAGTCCAGGTGGTCGCGGCCGAGGACGATGGGAGCCTTGAGCTCGCCGCTTTTCACCATCTCGTTGAAGCGCAGGCCGGCCAGGTGGCGCTCGCCGTAGCCCAGCCAGCAGATCCGCGCCGGGAGGCCCTGGAAGTGCACCTTCTCCTCCGCCAGCCGGATCCACCGGGCCAGGGCCTCGTTCTGCGGGAACAGGTCGAGGATGGCCCGGTCGGTGGCGGCGATGTCGTTCGGGTCGCCGGATAGGGCGGCCCAGCGGAACGGGCCCTTGCCCTCGCAGAACAGCGGCCGGATGTAGGCGGGGACGAAGCCGGGGAACTCGAAGGCCCGGTCGTACCCGGCCAGCTGGGCTTCGCCGCGGATCGAGTTGCCGTAGTCGAACACCTCGGCCCCGGCGTCGAGGAAGCCGACCATGGCCGAGACCTGCTCAGCCATCGAGTTCCGGGCCCTTTGCGTAAAGCCCGCGGGGTCTTCGGCGCGCAGGGCGGCCATGTCCTCGAAGGCGACGCCGCGCGGGAGGTAGGTGAGCGGGTCGTGGGCCGAGGTCTGGTCGGTGACGATGTCGATGGGCGCGTGGTGCTTGAGCAGCTGCGGGAAGATGTCGGCGGCGTTGCCGAGCAGGCCGATCGACAGGGCTCGGTTTTCGTCGCGGGCTTTTGTGGCCCTCTTGACGGCGTCGTCGACGTCTTTGGCCTGCTCGTCGAGGTAGCCGAACTCGATCCGGCGGGTGATCCGGGACTGGTCGCACTCGACGCAGATGACCACGCCGCCGTTCATGGTCACGGCCAGCGGCTGGGCGCCGCCCATCCCGCCCAGGCCGGCGGTCAGGGTGATCGTGCCTTTGAGCGTGCCGCCGAACCGCTTGGCCGCGATCGCGGCGAACGTCTCGTAGGTGCCCTGCAGGATGCCCTGGGTGCCGATGTAGATCCAGGAGCCGGCCGTCATCTGGCCGTACATGGTCAGGCCGAGCTGCTCCAGGCGGCGGAACTCCTCCCAGGAGGCCCACTGCGGGACCAGGTTGGAGTTGGCGATGAGCACGCGCGGGGCCCACTCGTTGGTTCTCAGGACCCCGACCGGCTTGCCGGACTGGACCAGGAGCGTCTCGTCGTTCTCGAGGTCCTGCAGGGTCTTGATGATCGCCGCGTAGGCGTCCCAGCTGCGGGCGGCGCGGCCGGAGCCGCCGTAGACGATGAGCTGGTCGGGGTGTTCGGCCACCTCGGGGTCGAGGTTGTTCATGAGCATGCGCATGGCCGCTTCTTGCGCCCACCCCTTGCAAGTTAGCTGGGAGCCGCGCGGCGCGTGGATCGGTTCGTGGCTGGCGATCATGTGCCCATCATGGCAGGACGGTCGGGCGTTTCGGTTGCTAGGTCCGGCGGCTGTGCGGCGCTGCGCCGCCTGTTGCCGGCTCGGGTGGGCGCCAGAGTCACCAACAGTCTCCCCGGCATCCCAGTCCCCCTCCGTCACACGCGCGGGCCGGTAGCTCCGGTTATCGCGGTGGATAGGGGCTTCGTGGTTGATTGGTGGTGCTGGGACGCAACCAATCAACCACGAAGCCTGAATCAACCACGAAAATGGGACGAAAGGTATTCGGGTTGCTCAGGCGGCGACTAGTTCGGTGGGCTCGGCGATGACGTCGACTAGGGCGCCGTTGCGCATGACGGTGATCGCGAGCGGCTGGCCGATCGCCTCGGAGAACATCTGCCGCTGCAGGTCCTGGGAGACCGCGACCGGCTGGCCGGCCACGGTGAGCAGCAGGTCCCCGGCGCGCAGGCCGGCCCGGTCGGCGGGACCGCCGGCCACCACCTGGGCGACGAGCAGGCCGGTCTTGCGGCCCAGGCGCTCCCGCCAGGCGGCGGGCACCGGACCGGGCATCATGGCCAGGCCCAGGTAGGCACGCCGGACCCGGCCGTCGGCCATCAGCGCGGAGATGATCCGCCGGGTGGTGCCGTTGACCGGGACCGCCAAACCGAGACCCACGCCCGCCACCGCGGTGTTGATGCCGACCACGCGCGCCTCCGCGTCGGCCAGCGCGCCGCCGGAGTTGCCCGGGTTGAGCGCGGCGTCGGTCTGGATGACGTCCTCGATCACCCGGCCGCGGGCGGGCAGGGAGCGGCCCACGGCGCTGACCACGCCGGCCGTGACCGAGCCGGCCAGGCCGAGCGGGTTACCGACCGCCACCACGAGCTGGCCGACGACGAGCCGGTCGGCCTCGCCGAGATCGGCCGGAGCCGGGGTCTCGCCGTTGGCGCGCAGCACCGCCAGGTCGGACAGCGGGTCGGCGCCCACCACCCGGAACGGCACCGAGGTGCCGTCGGAGAACGCCGCGGTGCCGCCGTTCGCCTGGCCGACCACGTGCGCGTTGGTGAGCAGGAACCCGTCGCCGGTGAACACGACCGCCGAGCCAAGGCTCTCCCCCGTGGCTCCCCGGCTTCCCCTGTGCGGCACGCGCAGGCTCGCGACCTTGGGCGTGAGCCGTTCGGCCACGCCGGTGACGATCTGCGAGTACGCGTCCAGCGGCTTACTAGCCTCCATGTGAAACTCCCGGGGCCATCCGTATCTTGATTACAGCATTACAGTGCAACCGAAAATTGGGAAGGCTGCTTACCCGGGGGCGTTCCGCCGGGAGCTAAATCGTTCGTTACTGGGGCTCGCCGGCGGTGGCGTCGCCGGCGGTGGCGTGGCTGGCCAGGCCGATGGGATTGCCTTCCGGATCGACGATGGTGGCCAGGATGCGGTTCGGTCCGTCGGATGACGGCGGATCGATGATCTCGCCGCCGTGCCGTACCACGCGGTCCAGGGTCTCGTCCAGGTCGGCGACGTGGATCCAGATCATCGGGCCGGCGTCCGGGGCCGCCGGGCGGCCCGGCACCCACTGGCCGATCAGGCCCGGGGATTCGAAGTCCTGGTAGGGGTGTTCGGTCGGCCAGCCGAAGACGGCCTGGTAGAACGCGGCCGCCCGGGCGCTGTCGACGGCTGGCATCTGCAGGTAGCAGATCTGCCCGTGCACGAGGCCGCGGGCCCGGGCGGCCTCGGCGTCTTCCTGGGTCATGCGCGATCCTTCCTGTGCTGTGGCGGCGGGATCGCTGGCCGGCTGGCACTCGACTACGAAGCGGCCGGAGGACTGTGTGCCCGCGGCCAGGATTTCGAGCCCGGCTCGCTTGGCCAGTTCGGTGAACTGGGTGATCGTACTGGTCTTCCCGCCTGCGACCAGCATGTCGATGCCCAGGGACCGCGGTGCGTCGTCGGCTGCGACGCCGCCGAGGACGGCGATCCGGCTCGCTGTCCCGGCGGTCGCGGCGGCTTGGGCGCAGCGGCGCAGGATGACCACGGTCTCCTCGTCCGGCCAGTCGTTCAGCACGCTCTTGAGCAGGTACAGGTCGGCCCCGGCGGGCAGCGGGTCGAAGAAGCTCTGTCCTTGGAGGGTGACCCGGTCAGCGACCCCGACGCTGGTCAGGAGCTCGCTGGCCCGGGCGACCGTGCCGGGGAAATCGACCAGGATGCCCCGCACGTGGGGGTGGCGCCGCAGCAGCGAGGCCAGCATGGCGCCGGTGCCGCCCCCGACATCCACCATGGTGCGGATCGCGTCCCACCCGGCGGTGAGCTCGATGTCGAAGTCCGGCGCGCCGTGCCCGGCCGGTCCCATGAGCGCGTCGAAGTCCGCCGCGATCTTCGGGTGCGCGGCGAGATCCTCCCAGAACGGCCGACCGAACACCTTCTGGTAGGCGGGCTGGCCGGTGCGGACGTAGTCGAGCAGCGTGCCCCAGGTGTGGGCCATCCGGCCGCCGATGCCCTCGAGATCGAGGAAGCGCCCCGGATCGGCGAGCTGCTCGGCGGCGTGGTTGCAGGCAAAGCGCCCCGGTGCTGGCTGCCGGAACACGCCCTTGGAGACCAGGTGGCCCAGGACGGCGTGCAGCGCATCGCGGTCACAGCGGGCCGCCGCGGCCAGGTCGGCGATGTCGTGGTGGCCTTCGGAGATGAGGTCGGGGATGCGCAAGGTGGCGGCAACCATCAGGCACCAGGGCGTAGCCAGGTCGAGCATCTGGTCGAGGTTGACGCCGTCTTCAGCCGCGGGCAGTCCCGCCATATCCACCTCCGCCACGTCGTCCATCCACACAACGGTGACGACGGTCAGGCCGCGTCAGCGCCGTCGCGGGCGGCGGCCAGCTCGGCGCGGAAGCGCTCGTAGTCGGCGAGTTCGCGCCCGGCGGGAGCCAGGACCAGCTCGCTGGTAACGGCGGCGATCCGGGACATGATGACCTGGTTGGCCTGTTCTCGCTCGCGGTCGGCTGCCAGCACCACCATGTTCTGGCACCACGATTCGACCAGCCAGCCCAGCAGCAGCAGCGCGACCACCATGACCCCGAGCCAGGGCACGAGCGAGGTGTCGCTGATCAGCGACGACGACTTATGCGACCCGTGGAGGGACAGGATCAGCGCGATCCAGACCAGTCCGGCCAGCGTCAGCAGCATCAGCAGCCACTGCACGAGTGCGATCAGCCGCCACCATCCGGTGACCTTGTCCCGCGGCGGCAGCCCCTGGGCCACGGCCGCGCCCAGGGCCGACTGGGCCTCGTTGGCCCGCGACCGGGCCGCCGCCCGCACGGTCCGCGACCAGGGCTCCGGCAGCGAGCCACCGACCTCATCGGCGAACACCGTGATCGCGATATCGATGTCGGAACGCTGCGCCGCGACATCAGCAGAGTCGGCGGCCAGCAGCATGCGTGCCGAGGTTGGCCCGGCGCCGCGCAGGCGCGCGGCTAGCCGCCCGGGCGGCCAGCCGATGTAGCTCGCGGCCCGGCGCTCGCGGGCGCCGTTCAGGGTCTCCGTCGCGGCGGCCACGCCGGCCGCCTTGGCGAACGCGGTGGTCAGCGCGGCGGCCGGACCCGAAGGGACGTACATCACGGGATCGAGGGCGGACGTCCTGCTGCTGCCCCCGCCGTCGCGCGTGGCGTCTTCCCACGGCGGATGCGACGTGGAGGCCGGCTTGGTGGGGGCGGCGGTCGTCTGCCAGGGCTGCCAGTCACCGGCACTGCCCGTGCGGCCGTTCGCCGGTCCGTCCAGGCTCGTCCCCGCGCCAGGATCGTTCCCGGTCCCGTCGGGCCAGGGCGGGCTGGACGGCTGCGCCGGGCCCCGGAGATCCTCCGCGGCATCGACCCAGTCGTCCTGCTCCCAGGGCGGCCGTTCCGGTGTCCGGGTGATGGCCGGACCGGATCCGCTGCCGGCCGTCCCGGTCGCATCAGCGGTCGGCGCGGCCGCCAGCCGCGGTGCGGGCGCCGCGGGCGGCAGCCAGCCGGGCACGGAGTCACCGGCGTAGACCGCGAACCGCTCCAGCAGGGCATCGATGTCGGCCGTGATCCGGTCGCTGGCCGCTTGCCGGGCCGCGACCACGGTGGCCAGCGTGCGGCCCAGCTCATCAAGGCCGGCTCCGGTGGCCGCGGAGGTCACCAGCACGGGCGTCTCTATCAGTCCTTCGGCGTCGAGCAGCCGACGCAGGTCGGCCGCGCAGTCGGCGACCTGGTCGGGGGTTAGCGTGTCAGACTTGTTGAGCACCACGGTGGTCACGGCCGCGTGCCCGGCCAGCGGGACCAGGTATCGCCGGTGCACGGACGCGTCCGCGTACTTCAGCGGGTCGAGCACCCAGACCAGCATGTCCGCCAGCTTGACCAGGCGGTCGACCATCGCCGCCGAGCCGGTGACCACCGAGTCGTGATCGGGCAGGTCGAGCAGGAGCAGCCCGGTCAGCGACGCCTCGCCCTCGTCGAGCGCGCTGGCCCGCGCGTAGCGGTGCCGCCGCTGCACGCTGAGCCAGTCCAGCAACGGGGCGGCGCCCTCCATCCCCCATACGCACGCGTGCAGGTGCTTGGTGGTCGGCCGCATCACCCCGGCGGGCGAGAAGGACGCCCCGGCCAGGGCGTTGAACAGCGAGGACTTGCCGCTCCCGGTACCGCCCGCCAGGGCCACCACGGTGTGCGAGGCGGACATCCGCATCCGCTCACCGGACCGCCGGAGCAGCGTCTCCGCATCGGTTAGCAGTTCCTGGCTGAACCCTTCGGATCCGGTTCGTCCGGCCGCGATCCGGGTCAGCTCGGTAAGAGAGGCCAACCTGGCGGGCAGGCGCGAGTGGCCCAGCCCGGTCACCCCGATCGTGTTCGCTGTCACCTGACCGCCTCAAGCGAGTATTCCGCCTGGTACAGCCGGATCGCCGCAACGTCTTCGCAGGACCCGGCCGACTCGATCACCTCGACGTACCTGACCATTTCCTCGTCCAGCAGCAGCCGGACCCGGTGGATCAGGTCTGCGCGGGCCTTGGCCAGGGTCCCGGCCAGCATCCCGGTACCGTACACCGAGGCCAGCAGCCGCCGCGGTTCGGCGTAGATGTTGGTACCCTCGTCCTCGGCGGCCAGCGTGCCGGTGATCGACACGGCGCCCGGCGCGTCCTCGCCGAGCATGGCGACCAGGACCACCAGGCCGAGCGACTCGTCGTCGAAGGAGGTCCGCTTGGCCCCGGGCCGGGGATCCTCGGCCTCGACCAGCCGGGTCAGGTGGTCCTGCCAGGCACCGACGGCGCGCGCCGCGCGCAGCGACAGGTCGGGCGAGGACCGGCTGAACGCGGTGGCCTGGCCGGCCTCCGGCGGCTCGGCCGTGCCCGTCCCGAAGGCGGATTCGAAGACCTGCTTGGCGTACTCGCCGCGGGCCCGGTCGGCGGCTGCGTCCTCGAGCAGCACGGTACCGGCCGGGCTACCGCGCCAGCTGCCATCCACGTGCTCGGCAGCACGGTCCGCGATGGACACGATGAACGACTCGATCGCCGCCCGCAGCGCCGTATCCAGCGCCGCAGGCCGCGACGCCCCTCGTCGCGCGCGCTTGCCCTTCCGGCCGCCGCTCTTCGCGGGCTTTCCGCCGCGGCGCGGCCGCAGGTCGCCCCCGACCACGCAATCCTGCCAGCGTGCCAGCACTTCACCGGTGAGCAGGGTGCCGTTCTTCATGCCCGCGTTCGCTTCGGCGAAGGCCCGCTCGTAGGAGGCCTCCGCGGTCCGCCGCAGCTCCGCGCGCAGCACGACCTGGGCCTCGACGTGAGCGGCCAGGGCCGGAACCCGTGACTTGAACGTGTCGAGCACGCCCGACATGGTCTGGGAGAGCACCGCGACCCGGCGGTCGCTCCGGTTGGCGGTATCGGCGAGCCAGTCGCGGACCGGCTGGTAGGCGTCGGACGGCAGCATGCCGTCGATGAGCGGGGTCTCCAGGATGACGAAGCGGTTCTCCGCCGCGATTCCGTTCGCGTCGAGCATGGCGTTGAAGTGCTCGGTGAGCTCGGTCCGGTAGGCCTGCGGGATCCGGGACAGGACCACGCCGAGCGAGGCCTTCCGCTCCCGGGCGTGCTGGAGGATCTCCCACACCGGCCCGTCGGCGTACCGGCTGGCGCTGGTCATGAACAGCCACAGGTCCGAGGCGTCGAGGAACTGGTAGGCGAACTCATGGTGGGCCTTTACCACCGAGTCGATGTCGGGGGTGTCCAGCAGCGCGATGCCCCGCGGCATGCCCTCGCTGGCGGCCAGGACCAGCAGGCCGTCTCGGCCCGGCCGGGCCAGCCCCTCCTGGCGGACCCGGGGCAGGGTGGGCAGGAAGTTGTTCTCGGCGAACCATTCGATGTCATCGGGGTGGCAGGCCAGGACCGGGCTGTTGGTCGTCGGCCGACGCACGCCGGTCGCGCTCACGTGGGCACCGACGATGCTGTTCACCAGGGTCGACTTCCCGGCGCCGGTGGAGCCGACCAGGGCCACCAGCACGGGCGCGGCAGACCGGCGCACCCGGGGCAGCAGGTAGTCGTCGATCTGGCTGAGAAGCTTGGCGCGTTCGGTCTTCACCTCGGCCGAACCGGCGATCTCGAACACCAGCGGGATGGCCGCGACCCGCTTGCGCAGGTTGAGCAGCGCGGCCTCGAGCAGGCGCGCGTCCACCCGCACGTGGGACTCGGCGGCCGCCAGGGATACCGGACGCGCCCGGGGCGGGACGGGAGGTGCCGGGGACGAGGTGGCGGGCTCGGCGGCGGCTGCGGGGGGCTCGGCAGCGCTCGCGGCGGGCTCGGCGGCGCTCGCGGCGGGCTCGGCGGCGCTCGCGGCGGGCTCGGCGGCGCGGCTGCGGGGGGCTCGGCGGCGCTCGCGGGGGGCTCGGCGGCGGCTGCGGGGGGCTCGGCGGGGCTCGCGGGGGGCTCGGCCAGGGTCGACGCAGCAGCCGGGATCACGACATCAGCCGGGCCTGGGACATCGGCCGAGGCCGGGGCATCAGCCGGGGCCGCTACGTCGGGCGGAGTCTGGTTGCGGACCGTATCGTCATCCCCTGCAGCATCATCCGTCTGATCCGGATCATCCACGTTATCCGGTTTGTCGGCTTTAGGCGGCTGATTCGCTTGATCTGCCGAAGACGGCTGAGACTCCAGGGTTTGGGGGGTCTGGGACTGGTGGTCCTCGATGTGAGGCTGAGGCTCTTGAGGCGCGGACGGCTGAGAGGTGGCGGGGACATGCTGGCGCTGGCGCCGGGGACGATGGCCTGGACGCTGGCGCCGGGGACGCTGGCGGCCGGGACGCTGGCGGCGGCGACCCTGCGGACCCGAGAGGGCCGGCGGGCGATCCCGCGTGCTCGGCGGGCGATCCCGCGGGGCCGGGTCCGGATGCTTCCGGTCTACCGAGGGCAGGCATAACCAGGGTGTCATCCCCGTTCCGCCACCGGCCCTCACCACCGCCCGAAGTATCACTGGTCACATGGCTGACGCCAGGGTCATCAAAGTCGGCAGCCGCAACAGCGCCCGCGCCGGGCTCGCCGTGCCGGCCGGCTTCAGACGCTGCGGACGCCGCCACGCCCTGACCTTCCATCGTTCCAACGGCCTCCTCAACCCCTGGATACCCCCGCGCTCCTGGGGGACTGGGTTCTACCGGGGTATCCGGCAGTCGCCTAGCACGCGGAGTTTATCCCTTCACCAGGCGGTTACATCGCGCATTAGCTCTGTTATCTCCGCCGCGACATCCACCACGTCACCGACCACGACGACCGCGGGCGGCCGGATGTCCTCTCGTGTCACCATGCCTTCCACTTCTTCCAGTGATGAGCTAATTGTGCGCTGCGTCGGCATCGTCCCGTCTGCGATTACGGAAACGGGTGTATCCGGACTGCGTCCGTGCCGGAGCAGCTCGGCGGCCACCGCGCCGATCCGCTGTACGGCCATCAGCAGGACCAGGGTCCCTGTACTGCCGCCGAGCAGTGCCCAGTTCACCGTAGACCGATCGTCGCCCGGCGGGACGTGAACCGACACAACATGAAACTCCTGCGCCACCCCCCGGTGGGTCACCGGCAGCCAGGCGCTGGTGGGTACGCCCACCGCGCTGGTCACCCCCGGCACCACGGTGACCGGGACGCCAGCCCGCAGACAGGCCAGGACCTCCTCGGCGCCCCGGCCGAAGACGAACGGGTCACCGCCCTTGAGCCTAGCCACGAACCGGCCCGCCCGGGCCCGTTCGATCAGGGTCGCGTTGATCTGCTCCTGGGGCATGGCCCGGCCGTAGGGGATCTTGCTGACGTCGATGATCTCGACGTCCGCGGGCAGTTCGTCGAGCAGCGAGCGGGGGGCCAGCCGGTCGGTGAGCACCACGTCGGCTTCGGCCAGCAGCTGCCGGCCGCGCACGGTGATCAGCCCGGGATCACCGGGGCCGCCGCCGATGATCGCCACTCCGCGTCGGCGCCCGCGCCCGTGCCGGGCGCTCAGCTGGCCGGTTCGCAGCCCGGCCAGGATTGCGTCCCTGATCGCGGCGCTGTGCCGCGGGTCGCCGCTGAGCACGCCGACCCGGACGTCGTCCGCGCGGCCGGAGGCTGGCGTCCAGGCGGCCGAGGCCTGCGCGTCGTCGGCCCGGACGCACCAGGTCCGCTGCTGTTCGGCACCGGCCGCGACGGCCGCGTTCACCGCGGGGTCGTCGGTGCAGGCGCAGACCAGCCAGGCGCCGGCGCAGTCGCCGTCGGCGTAGCCGCGCTCCTCCCAGCGGATCCGGCCAGCCGCGGCCAGGTCCTCCAGGGACGCGGTGACCGCGGGCGACACCAGGACGATGTCGGCTCCCGTGTCGAGCAGCGCGGGGATCCGGCGGGTGGCGACCGCTCCCCCGCCGACCACCACCACGCGGCGGCCGCCCAGCCGCAGCCCCAGCAGGTACGGGTCCATTGCTCCTCGGTCCGCTCAAGCCTTGCCCAGTCCCAAGCCCCTGTTTAACACGGCGGCCAAACACCCACCTAAGCGGAGGATTACTCCGCCTATTGCGGTGGTTTCGGGCGTCGCGGTTGATTGGTGGTGCTGGGATACTAGTAATCCACCGCCAAGCCTGAATCCACCACCAAATTGGGGCAAGGGGTACTCGATCGGCTCGTCGATTGCTGTGATGCTGGAGGGGCTGCTGTTAGTTCACCGCACTACTGTTTTTCGGTCACGCCCGCGGAATCGAAGGTGGCCACGTCGCGCAGCGCGCGGGCGGCGCTTTGCACCAGGGGCAGGGCGAGCAGCGCCCCGGTGCCCTCGCCGAGGCGCAGGCCCAGGTCTACGAGCGGGCCCAGCCCGAGGCGATCCAAGGCCAGCGCGTGTCCGGGCTCCACGCTGCGGTGACCCGCGAAGCAGGCCGCGGTCACGTCGGGGGCCAGGGCCGCGGCGGCCAGCGCGGCGGCGCCCGAGATGACCCCGTCCAGGATGACCGGGACGCGCAGCGCGGCGGCGCCCAGGATGAACCCGGCCAGGGCGGCGTGCTCGAAGCCGCCGAACGCGGCCAGGATGCCCGCCGGGTCAGCCGGGTCGGGCCGGTGCAGGGCCAGGCCGCGGCAGACGACGTCGACCTTCCGGGCGTAGGTGGCGGCGTCGATCCCGGTGCCGCGGCCGGTCGCCTCGGCCGGGTCGGCGCCGGTGAAGGCGCAGATCAGCGCGGCCGACGCGGTGGTGTTGGCGATCCCCATGTCGCCGGTGACCAGGCACCGGTTGCCCGCGGCGACCAGGTCGCGGGCGATCTCCAGGCCGGCCGTCAGCGCGGCCACCGCCTGCTCGCGGGTCATCGCGGGCCCGGCGGTGAAGTCCGCCGTGCCCGGCGCGATCTTGCGGGGCAGCAACCCCGGCACTGGCTCCAGCGAGGCGGCCACCCCGACGTCAACCACCGTGACCTCGGCGCCGACCTGGGCCGCGAACGCGTTGACCACCGCCCCGCCGGTCAGGAAGTTGGCCACCATCTGGGCCGTCACCTCCTGCGGCCAGGGGGTCACGCCCTGGGCGTGCACGCCGTGATCGCCGGCGAAGACCGCCACGCAGGCCGGCTCGGGCAGCGGCGCGGGACAACTGCCGGCCAGGCCCGCCAGCCGCACGGACACCTCTTCGAGCACGCCGAGCGAGCCGCGCGGCTTGGTCATCCGGTCCTGCCGTTCCCGCGCGGCGGTCATCGCCGCCGCGTCGGGCGGGGCGATCGCGGCGATCACGTCGCCGAGCGGGTCCACTGGTTCCTCCCCTGGCAGTCCGCGGCGGCCGAACTCCTCGGCGTGCACCGCCCACGACACCGGCCGGCGGCGCGCCCACCCGGCCGTGGCGAGTTCCGGTTCGGGCGCGAACTCGGTCACGTAGCCCAGGCAAAGATAGGCGATCACCGCCAGGTGCGCGGGCAGCCCGAGGTGCGCGGCGAGTTCGCGCTCGTCGAAGAAGCTCACCCAGCCGACGCCGAGGCCTTCGGCCCGGGCGGCCAGCCACAGGTTGGCCACCGCGAGCACGCTGGAGAAATCCGCGGTCTGGGGCTGGACGTGGCGGCCGAGCGTGTGCCGGCCGCCGCGGGTGCGGTCGCAGGTGACCACGATGTTGACCGGGGTGTCCAGGATCGACTCGATCTTCAGCCGGTCGAACGCGCGGGCCCGCGCGCCGGGCAGGCCGGCGGCGAACTCGTCGCGGTACCTGCGGGCCAGGGCGGCGATCTGCTCCCGCCGGGCCCGGTCGGTGATCACGATGAAGTCCCAGGGCTGGGAGAAACCCACCGACGGCGCCTGGTGGGCGGCCGCGAGCACCCGCCGGAGCACGTCGGCGGGCACCGGATCGGGCCGGAAGCCCTGCCGGACGTCCCGGCGCTCCGCGATCACCCGGTACACGGCCTCCCGTTGCTCGTCGGGGTAGCGGTGCTCGTCGGGGTAGCGGTGCTCGTCGGGGTAGCGGTGCTCGTCGGGGTAGCGGTGCTCGTCAGGCATGGGCTTCCTCCTCGGGGTCCTGGGCCAGCCGGAGCAGCGCCTCGAAGGCGGCGACCGCCACCGCCGGGCCGCCCTTCTCCGTGCGGTTGCTCAGCGACGGCAGGCCGCTGCGGCGCAGCGCGTCCTTCGCCTCCGCCGCGCCGACGAACCCGACCGGCACGCCGATGACCAGGGCGGGCTCCACCTCCCGGGCCATGATCTCGAACAACGCGGCCGACGCGCTGCCGACCAGCCAGACCGCGCCGGGACCGGCGGCGCTGAACGCCAGCCGGACCGCGGCCGCGCTGACGGTGATGTTCGCGGTACGGGCCAGCCGGGCGGCCAGCGAGTCGCCCGCCTTGCAGATCACCGGGTACCCGGTGATGCCGGACGCGACCGTGGGCGTGTCCGCCACCACCGCGGCGGCGCGCCGCAGCGCGCCGATCCCGGCCGCCAGCGCGAGCTCGTCGCAGACCAGGTCGGTCACGTAGTCGAAGTCGGCGGTGGCGTGGATGACGTGCTCGGTGACCGCCCGGCTGAGCGGGGGCAGCCCGCTCAGGTCGAGCCGGGACCGCAGGATGCGGTACGACTCGGCCAGGGCGGGATCGGAACCGGGGTCGGCGGGGGTCACGTCACCATGTCTATCGCGTCGGGCGGGCCGACAGTGGATCCAGGGCCGGGTAAACTGACGCGGTCCTAGACCGATGAGTCTCCTCCGGAGCCGCACGTTTGCCAGTCATTCACCAGCAAACTCTCAGCGGGTCCGGGTAGCGTGAGCGAACGGAAACCGGTAGAACCGGATGGCGATTCACGCCGTCTGCGGCAGCCGGACATAACGCCCAGGCTGCACGCGTATCGGCGCGCGGCCTGGCGCGCGCAGGACAACATGACATCTATTCATCACATGCTGAACGGAGCACGCATGGCTGATCGTTCCCGCGTCGTGGTGACCGGCGGCGCCGGCTTCATCGGCCGCAGAGTGGTCCGCGCTCTGCTGGCCGAGGGGCACGAGGTGACCGTGGCCGACCTGCGGGCGTTCCCGGACCCCGAGGTGCGCTCGGTCACCGGGGACCTGTGCGACCCAGGGGTACCGGAGCGGGCCGTCGGCCCGGGAACCGACGTGATTATCCACCTGGCCGCCTTCACCTACGTGCTGGCCTCGGTGAACGATCCGGTCAGCACCTACCGGCTCAACGTGGACGCCACCGCCCGGCTGCTCGAGCTGGCCCGGGAGAACGAGGTGGGGGCCTTCCTGCTCGCGTCGACCAACGCGGTGACCGGCAACGTGGGCGGCGCGGTGATCACCGAGCAGACCGTGCTGCGCCCGCTCACCCCGTACGGCGCGACCAAGGCGGCGGCGGAGATGCTGCTGAGCGCCTACGCCAACTGCTACGGCATCGCCGGCGCGGCGCTGCGGTTCTCCAACGTGTACGGTCCGGGGATGGCCGAGAAGGACAGCTTCGTGCCCCGGCTGATGCGCGCGGCGCGCGACGGGGAGGGCGTCCAGGTTCGCGGCGACGGCACCATGATCCGCGACCTGGTGCACGTGGACGACGTGGTCCAGGGCGTGCTGGCCGCCTGGCGGGCCCGCCGCACCGGCCCGCTGATCCTCGGATCGGGCCAGTCGGTATCGGTGAACGACATGGTGGACACGGCGCGCCGGGTCACCGGCGCGGCCATCCCGGTGGAGTACGTGCCGGTCCCCAACGGCGAGATGCCGGCCGTGGTGGTGGACATCTCGGCGGCCCGGGCGATCGGGTACGCGCCCTCGCACGACCTGGAATCCGGCATGGCCACGGTCTGGCCGGATTTCCGGCCGGATGGAGAGCGGCGATGATCTACTCCGATCCGCAAGATCAGGCCGTCGACGACGCGGCGGCGGCCGCGTTCACCGAGGCCTACGGCGAGCGCGCCACCAGTTTGCCGCCGGTGGCGATCGTGATCGCGGCCTACAACGAGGCGGGCGCGATCGGCCCGGTGATCGAGGAGCTGCCCGCGCAGGTGTGCGGGCTGGCCACGGCGGTCATCGTGGTCGCCGACGGCTGCGCCGACGGCACCGCGAAGGAGGCCATGACGGCCGGTGCGATCGTCAGCGACGTGCCGGTCAACCGCGGCCAGGGCGCCGCGCTGCGGCTTGGCTACCGGCTGGCCCGGGACGGCGGCGCGACCTATATCGTGACCACCGACGCCGACGGCCAGT
Source organism: uncultured Actinomycetes bacterium (assembly GCA_963834685.1). Lineage (GTDB taxonomy): Bacteria > Actinomycetota > Actinomycetes > Streptosporangiales > Streptosporangiaceae > Palsa-504. Next base: position 31,068 of record CAWICW010000029.1, read on the forward strand.
ACAACCCGGCCGAGATCGAGCGGGTGCTGGCGCCCGTGGTGGCCGGCGAGGCGGACTTCGCGACCGGGTCCCGGCGGCTGGGCAGCCAGGAGACCAAGGACTTCGTCCGCCGGGCGGGCGTCCTGTTCTTCGCCGGCTCGCTCAGCCTGCTCACCGGGCAGAAGATCAGCGACACGACGTTCGGGCTGCGGGCCATGCGGGCCGAGGTGACCGGCGCCGTTCGGCTGGAGCAGCCGCAGTACCAGGCGTCCGAGCTGCTGATCGGGGTCATCACCCACGGCTACAAGGTGGCCGAGGTGCCCGCCACCATTCACCGGCGCCGGATCGGAGAGAGCAAGAAGGGCCAGAACCCGCTCTACGGGCTGCACCTGCCGGGCGTGAACAACCTCTTCTACGGGATGCGGTTCGCCCGGGTGATCTATGGGACCTGGTACCGCGAGCGTCAGCGCTCGCGGTCCGGGTCCTCGGACTCGGCGGCCCGGGCGAAGGGCTCGGGTCCGGGGTCGGTCGAGGCGAGCGCCTCTTCCGCGACGGCGGGCCCGGGCCGGCCGGGCGATCCGGCGAAGAGGACGTAGTGGAAGAACAGGAACCGCAGCAGGAACGTGCCGAGGTTGGCCACGCCGTAGACCAGGTCCACGAAGAGCACGCGCTCCACGCCGGTCAGGCCCAGCCAGTCCGCGGCGTGGTAGGCGAACTTGGTGGCCACCCAGAGGATGGCGATGACCATGGCCGAGACCACCCAGAAGGGCAGGGTCTCCTTCAGCAGGTTCGGGCGGCCCTTCCGCTTCCACGCCCAGCGGCTGAGTACGTAGCTCACCAGAGCGCCGGAGAACCAGGCGATCAGCGAGGCCCAGGTGGCGGACAGCGCCAGCGGACCGGCGCAGATGGTGAGGACGACCTCGGTGGTGGCGAACGCCGAGATGGCCGCGACCGTGAAGCGACCAAAGCGGATACCAAGCGTGCTGCGGGCCTTGGCGGTGAGCGTCGCGCTGAGCCGATTGGATGTGACAGCCATAGATGTCCTAGGTTAGCTAGCCGACGAAAACGCAAGGAGCAGGTATACAGTACGGAAACCGCAGGCCGGAAAAGCTACCCTGGCCGAGCCGTACGATGCGACCTCAGAGGAGCGTGTTCAGCATCCGCACTCGTAGCACGTTACCGCCCCCGTGCGGCCTCCCGCACAACGGCACGCAAAGTCAAGCCAATCTGACCGATGGAACTTCTAGGAGCCGGAGCATGAAAATCTTGGTGTTGGGCGGGGACGGGTATCTCGGCTGGCCCACTGCACTGCACCTGTCGGAGGCGGGCCACGAGGTGGCCGTCGCCGACAACTTCGTCCGCAGGCACTATGACAACGAGCTCGGAGTCGAGTCCCTGGTACCGATCGAGCCGCTGCAGAACCGCATCGCGGTGTGGCAGGAGCTGACCGGCAAGAAGATCGGGCTGTACGTCGGCGACCTGACCGACGCGATCTTCACGTACCACATCATCAGGGACTTCGAGCCCGAAGCCGTGGTGCACTTCGCCGAGCAGCGGGCCGCTCCGTACTCCATGATCGACCGGGCGCACGCGGTGTACACCCAGCAGAACAACGTGGTCGGCAACCTGAACATCCTGTTCGCGATCGCCGAGACCAACCCGGACATCCACCTAGTCAAGCTCGGCACGATGGGCGAGTACGGCACGCCGAACATCGACATCGAAGAGGGCTGGCTGGACCTGGAGCACAACGGCCGGACCGACCGGGTGCTGTTCCCCAAGCGTCCGGGCTCGTTCTACCACCTGTCCAAGGTGCACGACAGCCACAACATCGAGTTCGCGTGCCGGATCTGGGACCTGCGGGCCACCGACCTGAACCAGGGCGTGGTCTACGGCCAGCAGACCGCCGAGACGGCCATCGACGAGCGGCTGGCCACCCGGTTCGACTACGACGCGGTGTTCGGCACGGTGCTGAACCGCTTCGCCATCCAGGCGGTCATCGGCCATCCGCTGACCGTCTACGGCTCCGGCGGCCAGACCCGCGGCATGATCGACATCCGGGACACGGTCCGCTGTATCCAGCTGGCCTGCGAGAACCCGGCCAACCGCGGTGAGTTCCGGGTGTTCAACCAGATCACCGAGTGGATGTCGGTCAAGGACATCGCCGAGACCGTGGCCCGGGCCTATCCCGGCGACGTCACGATCGAGAACGTGGAGAACCCGCGGGTCGAGGCGCCGGAGCACTACTACAACGTCAAGCACACCGCGCTGATCGAGCTCGGCCTGGAGCCGCATCTGCTGTCGGACACCCTGATCGAGTCGCTGTTCGACGTCACCAAGCGGTACGCGCACCGGGTCCGCCTGGAGGCGCTGCGGCCTACCGTGAAGTGGCGGTCGCCCACGGCTGGCTGAGGTCTGGTCCCATCAAGGCGCACCACGGCCCGTTCGGTAAAATGATCTTTTAAATGCCGAACGGGCCGTGGTGCGTGTATGGGGACCTGTATCTGTGCGACCTGTGGTAATCATTTCCCGGACCCGCGGCCGGAGGTATGCACTGTGTGCGCGGACGAGCGGCAGTGGGTGCCGCCGGGCGGGCAGCGCTGGACCACGCTGGCCGAGTTGGCCGCGGCCGGGCACCGGTCCGACGTCCGGGCCGTCGAGCCGGGGCTGACCGGGATCGGCGCCGATCCGCCGGTGGCGATCGGGCAGCGGTCACTGCTGGTGTCCGCGCCCGAGGGCAACCTGCTGTGGGACCCGTCCGGGTTCATCGACGACGTGGCGGTGGCCGCGGTACGGTCGGCGGGGGGCCTGCGCTTCGTGACCGCCAGCCATCCGCACTTCTATGGCGCGATCGCGGAGTGGGCCCGGGCGTTCGGGGCCGAGATCCTGGTCCCGGCGGACGACGTGGCCTGGCTGCGGGCGGGCGCGGAGCTGCCGGTGCGGCTGTGGTCGGGAACGCTGTCCGTGATGCCCGGGGTGACGCTGGTGCAGTGCGGCGGGCACTTTGCCGGCAGCGCGGTACTGCACTGGGCTGCGGGGGCCGCGGGCCGCGGGGTGCTGCTGTCCGGGGACACGATCATCGTGACGCCGGGCGAGGACCGGGTGACGTTCGTCTTCTCGGCGCCGAACCGGCTGCCGCTGTCCGAGGCGGCGGTGCTGGGCGTGGCCGAGGCGGTGCGGCCGCTGGCGTTCGACCGGATCTACAGCGGCTGGTGGACCCCGGTGCTGCGGTCCGGCGCGTGGGAGACGGTCCGGCGATCCGCGCTACGGTACATCGAGCACCTGAATGGCACCGCTTAGCCCTACGTGATGACCCGCCATCTCCATCGGTTCGCTGCCGGGCTCTGTTAAGCGCCGAGGCGCAGGGTCCAGGCGTCGGTGGCGGCGTCGCGGCGCAGTTCGTAGACCCCCGCGGTCAGGCCCTGGCCCGGTGACGCCTCGACCCGCCAGAACTCCAGCTCGGGCTGGCCGGGCTCGGCCTCGGGATCGTGCCACCACTCCCGGTTGATGACCCAGTGCTCGAGGATGGCGCGGACGGTGTACAGCCGGCCTCGCCACACGAACCGGGCGGGTCGGCCGTCGTCGCGGGCCTGGACGTTGACCGGCTCGCCGTACACCCTGCTCATGAAGCTACCGCCCTCCCCTGTCCGCCGTGGGATGCTCGCCGGGTCGCCGGGGCGGTCCGGTGAGTGACCCGCCTCGTCGCTGCCTCGCGGGGGAAGACAGGCATGGCCAGCGGTGCTGGCCGCGGTCGGCGCCGGGTCGGTTCCGGCACCGTGGATCGAATATATGTTCACTCGAACAAGTATGCAAATAATCTTTGCCATCTGAGCTGCGAATACTCAGAAATGTCAGTGCTCCTCGGCATAGTGGGAGTTAGTCCGGCCACCCCGAGGGAGGCAAACATGTGCTGGATCTGCGATCATCCGGGCGCCACCGAGCACGATTACACCGAGCACATGCGGCGGCTGATCACCGCCCACGGCTGGGCCGTGCAGGGCGTGGAACGAGACGGCATCCACCCGCCGTGGGCCTACACCGTCGGGCTCACCTCGCACCGGCGGCCCGAGCTCGTCATCACCGGCATGGGCCTGACCCGGGCCACCGCGGTGCTCAACGGCATGGCCGCGGACCTGCTGCACGCGGACGAGCCCGAGCCGGGCACGCAGGCGGCGCTGCGCGACGGGCCGCTGGTCGAGATGGTCAGGGTCGCCGTGCCCTGGGCGCACCTGAACCTGGCGGTCGAGCTGTACGGCAACCGGATCCGCGGCCTGCAGCTCGTGCACGCCGACAAGCGCGGGAACTGGCCCTGGGACCGGCAGTACCAGGGAGTCCGGGGCGGGCAGCCGATCCTCGGCCGCCGGGAGCCGGCCGAGCGCCGCAAGCGAGTCGGCTAGCGCTCAATCGGGCCTCAATCGAGCCTGAGGACAGCGCTGGCACGCTCGTGCCTGGGGGTGGGCCTCGTGCCGGTCCCGGGGGAACCGGCACGAGGCATCTCACCGGCACGAGGCATCTCAGAGGAGGACGCGATGGACACCGACGTGACGTTCCTGGACTGCCCGGCGTACCTGGACCCGCACGGCACGGCCCGGTGCGGGCTGCCGGCCGTGGTGGAGTACCGCTACCCGATCAGGTCCACCGAGGGGATGCTGGACGGCGCCAAGATCCGGTGCCCGCGCGGCCACTGGTTCCTCGGGCCGGTCGACGCGCTGACCGTGCCCGAGCGGCCGGGGGCGGCCATCCGCGCCGTGGCGCGTTAGGGCTGCACGTTAGCGCTGTCCGCCGGGAGCCGTATCAGGGCTGCCAGCCGGGGGCCGGGAAGGCTACCAGCAGGTCGCGGACCTCGGCGGCGATGCGGTCCAGGACCGCTTCGTCGTCCTTGGCGGCGGCGGTGATCGCCTCGTCCATCCAGGCGGCGATCGAGGTCATCTGCTCCTCGCGCAGGCCGCGGGTGGTGATGGCGGGAGTGCCGATCCGCAGGCCGGACGGGTCGAACGGCTTGCGCTGGTCGAATGGCACCGTGTTGTAGTTCGTCTCGATCCCGGCCCGGTCCAGCGCCTTGGCGGCCGGCTTGCCGCCGATGCCCTTGGCGGTCAGGTCCATCAGGATCAGGTGGTTGTCGGTGCCGCCGGAGACCAGGTCGTAGCCGCGGGCCAGCAGCGCGTCGGCCAGGGCCTGGGCGTTTTTTACGATCTGGCGGGCGTAGTCACGGAACCCGGGCTGGGCCGCCTCGTGCAGCGCGACCGCGATCGCGGCCGTCGTGTGGTTATGCGGGCCGCCCTGCAGGCCGGGGAACACGGCCCGGTCCACGTCCTTGGCGTGCTCGGCGTCCGACAAGATCATCGCGCCGCGCGGGCCGCGGAGCGTCTTGTGCGTGGTGGTGGTGATCACGCTGGCGTAGCCGACCGGCGACGGGTGCGCGTCGCCGGCGATCAGCCCGGCGATGTGCGCGATGTCGGCCACCAGCAGCGCGCCGGACTCGGCGGCGATATCGGCGAAGGCCGGGAAGTCGATCGTCCGCGGGATCGCGGTGCCGCCGCAGAAGATGATCTTGGGCCGTTCCTTGAGAGCCAGGTCGCGGACCTCGTCCAGGTCGACCCGGCCGGTGTCGTGACGCACTCCGTACTGGACGGCGCGGAACCACTTGCCGGTCGCCGAGACCGACCAGCCGTGGGTGAGGTGGCCGCCCATGGGCAGCGCCATGCCCATGATCGTGTCGCCCGGCTGGGCGAAGGCCAGGTAGACCGCGAGGTTGGCGGGCGAGCCCGAGTACGGCTGCACGTTGGCGTGGTCCACGCCGAACAGCGCCTTGGCCCGGTCCCTGGCGATCGTCTCGATCGGGTCGATGAACTGCTGGCCCTCGTAGTAACGCCGGCCGGGGTAGCCCTCGGAGTACTTGTTGGTCAGCACGCTGCCCGATGCCTCGAGCACGGCCACCGAGACGTAGTTTTCCGACGGGATCAGCCGGGCCTTCTCGTACTGCCGGCGAGCCTCGTCACTGATGAGCTCGGCGATCTCGGGGTCGGAACTCTCGACGGCCTGGATGGGCGGGATGTGCATGACAGGACCTCCTCGCATGCAGGCTACACACCGCGGCGCACGCAGGTCACGAGGGCGGGCACCAAGGACGTTCGGTACCGTCGTCAGGGGCACCACAAGACAACGAGAAAGCGGACATGGCCACACCCATCATCCTCGACTGCGACCCCGGGATCGACGACGCGCTCGCGATCGCGTTCGCGCACGGGCACCCCGGCATCGACCTGGTCGGCATCACCACGGTGGCGGGCAACGTCGGCCTGGCCAAGACCACGGCGAACGCGCTGGCGGTGTGTGAGTACATCGGCGCGGCCGGGACCCCGGTGACGGCGGGCTGCGCCGGGCCGCTGCTGCGCCCGGCCCTGGACGCACGGCAGGTGCACGGCGAGTCGGGGCTCGGCGGAGCGGTCTTGCCGGCGGCGGCGGCCGGGCCGGCCGCCGGGCACGCCATCGACTACATCATCGACACCGTCCGGGCCGCTCCCGGGCAGATCACGCTCGTCGCGACCGGGCCGCTGACCAACATCGCGCTGGCGGTCAAGCGCGAGCCCCGGCTCGCGGACTGGGTGCGGGAGTTCGTGATCATGGGCGGGTCCGCCGGCCGGGGCAACACCACGCCGGCCGCGGAGTACAACATCTGGGCCGACCCGGAGGCCGCGGCGGCCGTGTTCCGGGCCGGCTGGACCGTAGTCATGCTGGGGCTGGACGTAACCCTGCGGACCGGGGTCTCCCCGGCGGTGCTGCAGCGGATGCGCGACCTGGGACCGCTCGGCACCGAGTTGCTGCTGCCCGCCCTGGACCAGTACAAGTCGGTCCGCGAGCCGTCGGGCCCGCCGCCGCAGGCGGCAATACCGGCCCCGCCGGTGCACGACGTGTGCGCGGTGGCCTGGGTGGCGCAGCCCGGCCTGTTCGGGCTGGTCCCGGCGCGGGTGCAGGTGGAGACGGCCGGGCAGCTGACCTCGGGGATGACGGTGACCGACTTCGAGGTGCCCGGTTCTGGGGCCTTTGGGGGCCAAGGGGTCCAGGCCGACATGGGCAACGCAGGGGTCGCGATGTCGATCGAGGTGGACGGCTTCTGGGAGCTGGCCCTCGGCACCTACCAGCGGGTGGCCGCGGGTATGGGGCGCTGACCGCCCTCACCGGGTGCAGAGGGGCCGGGCCGGCGGGCCCGGCCGGAAACCGGGAGAATCTTGAGCGCTCCCCGGTACCGCCCGGCCAGCCGACAGCAAACTCGGGGATCCCTCTCAGGGTGCGTACAGCTTGGGCCGGGCGATGTCCAAGACGCGGGATCCACTCTTACTGGCATGAACAACATTTATGGCACCCCGGCCGGGCCTTCGGGCGGTCCCGGCGCGGCGGGCGTGCCCGATCCTTACGCACAGCACTCTCCCGCGCGAAACCGCAAGAAGCGGATGCTCCGCTGGGGTACCGGCATCACCCTGGCCGGCTTCCTCGCGGGCGGCGGGATCGCCCTGGCCGCCACCGGCGGCTCGAACCCGGCCGCGGCCGTCTCCACGGTGTCGGGGTCCAGCCAGGGCGCGACGCTGAACTCCGAACTCAACACCGCGAGCAGTACCTCGGCCACTGCGTCGCTGCCGCGCATCAGGTGGGCGCTGGGGCGGCTGCGTGCTCTCGGCGGCGTGGATGGCGAATTCACCTTCCACAACAGCACGGGCTTCCACACGCTCGCCTTCGAGCGAGGCGCGATCCAGTCGGTGAGCGGCGGCAACGTGGTCGTCCGCGCGCCGGACGGCACGACCTGGACCTGGCTCATCGTAAGCGACACGGTGGTTAGGCAGAACGGCAGCAAGACCACGACCAGCGCGCTGGCCGCGGGCCAGATCGTGTTCGCCGGGGGTCCGGTCGTCAACGGGGCCAAGGATGCCCGCCTGATCGTGATCAGGCCGGGCAGCTCTGGCTCGGGCGGCTCAGGGTCTAGCTCCTCCAGTTCGGTATCTGGTCCATCAGGTACATCGGTGAGCTAGGCGGCCGGACATGCCGTGGCGCGCCCCGGGGCGGCGGGCGCGCCGCGGCATGCTGCGCACTTCTATCCTGCTTCTATGCTGGACGATGAAACGTGAGATGCCATGGCAGACGGTGACCGTATCCCCAAGGTGCTCGTCGTGGACGACGAGCCGAACATCCGCGAGCTGGTCGAGGTGGCGCTGAAGTTCCACGGCTGCGCCGTCGCGGTCAGCGCCAGCGGCAAGGACGCGCTGCACCAGGCCGAGGCCTACGAGCCGGACCTGATGATCCTGGACGTCATGCTGCCCGACATGGACGGCTTCGAGGTCTGCCGCGCGCTGCGCGCGGACGGCAACGACGTCCCGGTCATCTTCCTGACCGCGCGGGACACCACGTCTGACACCATCCGGGGGCTCACGCTCGGCGGCGACGACTACGTCACCAAGCCGTTCTCGGTCGAGGCGCTGGTGGCCCGGGTCAGGGCGGTGCTGCGCCGGACCACACGAGTGCCCGGTGGCGAGGACCAGCCGGGCGGTACCGCCGCGCTGCTGCAGGTCGGCGACCTGGAGCTGGACGAAGAGCACTGGGTCGTGCGCCGCGCCGGAACCCAGGTGGAGCTGTCGCCGACGGAATTCCGGCTGCTGGCCTACCTGATGCGGAACCAGGGGCGGATGCTCACCAGGCAGCAGCTGCTGGAGAACGTGTGGGGCTGGGAGTTCGCCGGCCAGTCGCAGGTGGTGGAGACCTACGTCAGCTACCTGCGGCGCAAGCTCGACCCGCTCGGCCCGCCGCTGATCCACACCCAGCGCGGCGTCGGGTACAGCCTGCGAGTGCCGCCAGAAGCCGAGCGCGCGAGCAGATGAGGTACACCCGGCGGCAGCCGACCGGGCGCGGCAGGCTCTCGCTACGGTCGCGGCTGCTGGCCGGGCTCATCACGATCACCGCCCTGTTCCTCATCGTCATGGGCGTCGTCACCACGGTGGTCCTGGGCAACATCGAGCAGAATCAGTTCAATACCGACCTCGGGCTTACGGTCAAGGAGAGCCTGTCCGAGATCGCGAACCTGCAGAACGGCTACGCGGCGGCCTACATCAACGTGGCCTCGCGGTCGACCGGGATCTTGTCCGGGCCGTCGGACACCGCCACCGACCTGCAGAACCTGCTGAACAACCTGCTCGCCACCCGGCAGGCGACAGCGTATTTCCTGCAGAATCCGCCCCAGACGCTGTTCCCGATCTCCCAGCCGGGCGAGCCGTCCCTGACCGCGATCTGGCGGAGGATCTACGTCGGGCCCGCCAGCAAGAAGAGCCTGCTGCCGGCCGGCGAGAACATCCTGCTGGTGGCGCGCCCGGACAGCGCGGCCGGCAATGAAGGAGTCCTCATCCTGGCCGAGCTGATCACCGGGGCGATCCTGCTCGCGCTGCTCGGGCTGGGCGGCCGCTGGCTGATCAGCCGCGGCCTGGCGCCGCTGGACCGGATGGCGAGTACTGCCGACATGATCACCAGCCGGGGCGACCTGACCGCCCGGATGCCCGATCCCGGCGACCACGCGGAGGCCGGCCTGGCCGCGGCCATCAACACCATGCTGGACCGCATCCAGCAGGCGTTCGGCGCCCGGTGGGCGTCGGAGCAGAAGGTCCGCCAGTTCGCCGCGGACGCCTCGCACGAGCTGCGCACGCCGCTGACCACCATCCGCGGGTACGCCGAGCTGTACCGGCAGGGCGCCCTGGGCCCCGACCGGCTGCCGAACGCGATGCGCCGCATCGAGCAGGAGGCGGACCGGATGTCCAGCCTGGTCGCGGAGCTGCTCGAGCTGGCCCGGCTAGACCGCAACTCCTCCCTCGACCTGACCGACACCGACATGGCCGAACTGGTCAGGGACGCGGTCGCCGACGCCAAGGCCGTCGAGCCGACCCGGCCGGTCAGCGCCACCGCGCCGCCGCGGCTGATCGTGGTCGCGGACGAGCCGCGGATCCGGCAGGTGCTCGCGAACCTGCTCGGCAACGTGCGCGAGCACACCACACCGGAAACCCCGGTGGCCGTCCGGCTGGCCCAGGCCGGCCAGGGCGCGCTGCTCGAGGTGACCGACGCGGGCCAGGGCATGAGCGAGGAGGCGGCGGCTCGCGCGTTCGACCGCTTCTACCGCGGCGGACACAACGGGAACGGTCATGGCAGCGGCCTGGGCCTGTCCATCGTGCAGGCGATCGCCACCGCGCACGGCGGCCACGCCATGCTCAAGTCCGCGGCCGGGGGGGGCACCAGCGTGCAGTTCTGGATCCCGTTCCGTCCTCCGGGCCAGCCCGGCGCCGACGCCGACGATCCCGAGCGCCGGTCCGGCCCGGACGCCGTGTACAACTGAGCCTTCGTCGCGCCGTCCGCGTCGCCTGGCACTTAAGGCCGCGGTGGCGCGTGGAGCCGGCCGGGCGCCATTTATCCCGTAACTGTCTTTTGTCCTTTTCTCCGCTATCTGGTTATGTCTTTTCGACTCGCCGCTATGCGGCGGCAAACTACGGTTAGGCCCATGCAGGACCGTGAGCTGGTCGCGGCCATCGTCATCGGTGACCCGGACGGGCTCGCCGAGGCGTACGACCGTTACGTGGCGCCGCTGTACGCCTGCTGCCGGTTTATGCTGCCCGACCCGCACCCGCCGGGTGAATCGGCCGACATCGTGGCGGACACCTTTATCATCGCCGCCGCCAAGCTCCAGGGGCTCCGCGATCCGGACCAGCTCGGCTCCTGGCTGCACGCGGTCGCGCGGAACGAATGCCTGCGCCAGCTCGGGCCGGCGGGGCTCGCGGCCGGTGCCGCGCGGCCGGCGCCGGATGACGCGCTGGCGGAGGTCAGTCCGCCCGACGGCCTGCGCGAGCGGGTGCTGAAGGCCGGCGCGGACAACACGCCGACCGGACGCGCCCACCGGGTGAGCGTGACGCATCGCGCGGGCCCGTTCGGCCGGACGGGATTTCCGAAACCGATCGTCCCGCCCGGGCCGCGATGGTGGCACGAGGTCCGGCGGCATCCGCGGGCGGCGGCCGGGGTGGCCGCGGTGGGCGTCGCGGTCGTGGCGGCCGGGATCGCCGCGCTGCTGGTCGCGGGCGGCACGCACCAGGCCCACGCCTCGACCGTCGCACTGGGCGACGGCAACTTCGGGACGTCGAGCGCGCCGTCGAGCCTGGCGGGCGGGCGATCCTCGCCGAGCCGCAAGCCCGATCCCGCATCTGGGGCTCCGAGCAAGGCGACATCCACGGCGGCCGGGCGCACGGCGGGCCAGAGCACGTCGCCGGCGACGACGCGGTCATCCGCACCGGCCCGGACCTCAGCGCCGGCGTCCCCATCCCCGTCGCCGTCCCCGTCCCCGTCGCCGTCCCCCTCACCGTCGCCGACCCCGGGCACTCTGCGGGTGGTACCGAACAAGCTGGTGCTGACCGCGGTCAAGGGCAAGGCGGCCAGCGGGACGTTCATCGTGACCGCGGTGGGCGGCCCGGTTCACTTCGTGATCCACAGCCCGAACGCCAAGGTCACCGTGTCACCGCCATCCGGGTCACTGAGCGTCGCCGGATCCTGGGTCACGGTCACCGTGACCGTGCGGAGCCTGGTCGCGCTCGACGTGCATCTCACCGTGACCCCGGGGAACCTGGTCGTCACCGTGGTGTTCAGCATCAAGGCGTAGGCCGGGAGCGGCCGCCTGCCCCTTTTCCGCCGGGGTAAAAGGCTTCGCGATCATGGAGGGCTAGAGCACGTGGCTGCCGTACATTTCGCCCAGGGGGTCGGCGAGGAGTTCCAGGCGGGCGCCGTCGGGGTCGCGGAAGTAGAGGGACGCCCCGCTTTCTTCCTGGTAGGGGACCTCGGCCGCGTCCAGGTTGGCGCGCAGGTGGGCCCACTTCTCCGGCGTGACCGAGATGGCCAGGTGGTGCAGGCCGCCGAGGACTTCCGCGTACGGGCCGAGGTCGAGGCCGGGGAAGTCGAAGAAGGCCAGCAGGTTGCCGTTTCCGACGTCGAAGAAGAAGTGGTTGGACCCCTCGTAGTCGCGGTTCTCGATGATCTCGGTCAGCGGGAACTCCAGGATCCCCTGGTAGAACCGGATGGTCCGCTCCACGTCCGAGCTGAGCAGCGCGGTGTGATGGATACCGCGCGCGCTGCTCGGCGGCCGGTCATCGGAGATGTATTCGGCGTGCAGCCGGGCACGCTCCGCCTCGATAGCGGCGAGGTTCATAGGCCAGATGCCCCTGTCAGGTAACGACGGTCAGATCCGGAAGAACGAGTTGAGGAACTGGTCGGCCACGGCCCGGTCGCCCCTGATCGTGCCCGCGTTCACGCGTCCGAACGCGGTCAGGACCAGGGTCCCGGGATCGAACTCGATCACGGCGGGCAGGCCGGACACGTCTTCCTGAGCGTAACTCAGGCTGTCGACGGTGATGTTCACCAGGTAGTCCTGAGCGTTACGCCCGGACAGGCGGATGCCGACGGCGTAGGCGTCCATATCCTCCGGAACATCCGTAGTGGCCTGCCACAGGATGAACATGAACGGCGCGAGCAGGTCCGCGGTGTCGCCCACCAGGCTGTGCGCTCGGCCGGAGCCCTGGCGGATGTCCCAGCCGTGCACGCCGTAGTCCATGAGCTGGAACACCGGGTAGAAGAAGGCCGGCAGCGGGCCCATGTACTTGTGCGGGACGATCAGCCCGCCCCATTCCTCGGGGCCGAGCGCCTCGCAGATCTCCATCATCTTGGCGAAATCGGCGCGGAGCCGGTCGACCGCCTCGGCCTGACTCAGCCCGCGGTGCTCCTTCGCGCCCTGGTCGAGGCGCTCCTGCATGACCCGGACGCCGAGCGGTTCGGCGACCGCGGCGCCGGAACGTGCCGCGTCGAAGCCGGTGAAGTAGCTCTCGGTCACGTCGATCAGGTGGCCCACGATGTCCCGGGCCTGCCATTGCGAGCAGGCGGTGGTGGCGGTCCAGGGGCCGTTCGCCGCCATCTCGAACAGCGCGTCGGCTTCCCGCCGGAGTACCCGGAGCAGGTTGTCCTTGGCGGCGTAGCTGGTCGCGTCCCAGTCGTTCATGACGACCTCCAGTGGGTTCGCATCCCGAACGTCAGTTCATACCGCGAAACCCTAGAACCTTCGGCCGTCGCCGGTCAACGGACAGAAGTGAGCCCACCCACCTCCCCATTCCCCCTTCATGGCACGCGCAACTCGACGCTGATGTTGCCGCGGGTGGCCCGCGAGTACGGGCACCGCTGGTGCGCCGCCTCGGCGAGTCCTCGCGTCCCGGCCTGGTCCAGGCTCGGGATGGAGATCACCAGCGTGACCACCAGCCCGTACATGTCGCCATCCGGCCCCACGCCCACCTGGGCGGTCACGGTGGAATGGGCGGCGTCCACGCCCGCCTGACGGGCCAGGCCTCGCAGCGCGCTATGGAAGCAGGCGGCGTAGCCGGCCGCGAAGAGCTGCTCGGGATTGGTGCCGTCGCCACCGGGGCCGTCCAGCTCGGGCGGCACCGAGAGGTCGAGATCGAGGCGGTGGTCCGAGGACAGGACGTGGCCGTTGCGGCCATCCCCCGTGGATATGACCTCCGCGGTGTAAAGGACCTTATCGGGCATGACCAAGACCCTATCGATCGTGGTTGAGCGATACCAGCAAAGATGGCATCCCCGGCGGCGGCCCGCCGGAGATCAGCCTGTTCAGCGCACCGGTGTCGAGGTGATCGGCCACCAGGTCACCCAGGACGTCCAGCCGCGCCTGGCGCAGCGCGGCGAAGTCGGTGCCGGGCGCGGGCGTGAAGTCCCGGCCACCAGCAGCGCCCCGTGCACGAGGGAACGGTACCGGCATGGATGTTTGAGCGAGCCCAGGGGGGTAGCTGTATGGCACTAAGGCTTACAAGGAGGCCCCGAAATGTTGCTCATGCTGCTGCTCCTGCTAGTCGTCCTCGTCCTGTTCGGCGCGGGATTCGCGCTGCACGTGCTGTGGTGGGTGGCCATCGCCGCGCTGGTCCTGTGGGTGATCGGGTTCTTCATGCGCCGCCGGTGAGGGAGGCGAGCGGGGAAAACACAGCGATCGCCGCGGCCAGGCCGGCCGCGGCCGCGGTGACGGCCCGGGAGAGCCGGACCGCGCGGCGGATGTCATCTGGCTCCGGGGTCCGCCCCTCCCCCAGCTCCGGGCGGACCTCGGCGACGCCGCCGTAGACGTTGGTCCCGCCCAGGCGCAGGCCGAGCGCTCCGGCGAAGGCGGCCTCGCACCGCCCGGCGTTCGGGCTCGGGTGGCGAGCGCCGTCCCGGAGCACGGCCCGCGCCGCCGCCGCGGCCGGCCTAGGTACCGGATGTCCCTCTGCCGGCGGACCCTGGGCGGACGTCCCCGGCAGAGGGACCACGGCCGCGCAGGCCACGGTGAGCGCGGCCGTGACCCGGGCGGGCACCCAGTTGGCCACGTCGTCCAGGCGGGCCGAGGCCCAGCCGAAGCGCAGGTACCGGGGCGAGCGGTAGCCCACCATCGCGTCGAGCGTGTTGACCGCGCGGTAGGCGGCCAGCCCCGGCAGCCCGGCCACCGCGCCCCACAGCAGCGGGGCCACCACCGCGTCGCAGGTGTTCTCCGCCACGGACTCGATCACGGCCCGCGTGATCTGCGTGGCGTCGAGGGCGGCCGGGTCGCGGCCACACAGGCTGGGCAGGACCCGCCGCGCGGCGGGCAGGTCGTTGCGGGCCAGGGATACCATGGCCCGTTCGGCCTCATGATGTAGCGAACGGGCACCGGTGACGGCCCACACCGCGAGCGCGGCCGCGGCCGCCTGTGACGGCGGCCGGCCCCGGGCACGGCGGTGCAGGAGCACGGCGGGGGCGGCGACGGCCAGCACGCAGGCGGCGGCGTGCGCGGCGCCGCGCAGCCGGGAATCGGCGTAGTCGCGGGTCTCGAGCGCGGCCGCGGCCCGGCCGAACGCGGCCACCGGATGGTAGCGGCGGGGGTCGCCGAGCAGCGCATCGAGCGCCACTCCGGCGGCGAGCCCGGCCGCGAGCGGCCAGCGCGGGGGACGGCGGAACCAGGACATCAGGCTATTGTGCCCGGGGCGTAGGACCATCGGCGGAGCGGGGCCGGGGCGGCCGGCCGATGCGCTGCGTGCGGTGCCGCGGGCAGGCTGGCGGGTATGAGAACGTATGGCGAGCTGCCCGGGCTGATGACGGTGATGACCGGGGACGAGAAGCACGGGCCGAGCGCGACCTCGACGCTCGACGTGCTGTGGGTGCTGTACGACCAGGTGCTGCGGGTGTCGCCGGATCGTCTGGACGATCCGGGGCGGGACCGGTTCCTGCTGTCCAAGGGGCACGGCCCGGCCGCGTATTACGCGGTGCTGGCGGCCAAGGGGTTCATCCCGGAGCCGTGGCTGGCCGGGTTCGGCTCGGCGGGGTCGCGGCTGGGCTACCACCCGGACCGCAACCTGGTGCCGGGGGTGGAGATCGCCAGCGGGTCGCTGGGGCACGGCCTGCCGCTCGGGGTCGGCCTGGCGCACGGACTGATCGCGCGTGGGCTCGTCACGCCTCGGGTATTCGTGCTGGTCGGCGACGCGGAACTGGACGAGGGCAGCAACAACGAGGCGATCGTCTACGCGGGCGCGGTCGGGCTGCCCAACCTGGTGGTGATCGCGGTGGACAACCAGTCCTCCTCGTACGGCTGGGGGCCGGGCGGGATCGAGGCGCACTTCGCGGTGAGCGGCTGGTCGGTGGCCCGGGTGTCCGGGCGGGATCACGCGGCGCTGGCGTCGGCGCTGCGTTCTGCTAGCTGCCCGCGGCTGGTGGTGGCTTCGGTGGAGGGAAAGTCATGAGCGACATGCGGGCGGTTTTCGCGGAGACGGCCTCGGCGCTGCTGGATGAGGATCCGCTGGCCGCGGTGGTGCTGGCCGAGATCTCGGCCGACCTGTTCGCCAAGGCGGCGGCCCGGCACCCGGAGCGGGTGCTCAACGTGGGGATCAGGGAGCAGCTGATGGTCAGCGTGGGCGGCGGCCTGGCGCTGGCCGGGCTGCGGCCGATCGTGCACAGCTACGCGCCGTTCCTGGTCGAGCGGGCCTTCGAGCAGGTCAAGCTCGATCTCGCGCACCAGGGGGCGCGGGCCGTGCTGGTCAGCATCGGCGCGTCGTACGACGCGGCCCGGGCCGGACGGACCCACCAGGCGCCCGGGGACGTGGCGCTGCTGGACACCGTTCCGGGGTTCGCGGTGCAGGTGCCCGGGCATCCGGACGAGGTGCCGGACCTGCTGCGCGAGGCGGTGGGGGTGCTGGACTCGCGTTCGGTGTACCTGCGGCTGTCGGCCGAGAGCAACCGTTCCGCGCTGCCGCTGTGGCCGGGGCTGCAGGTGGTGCGCCGGGGTGGTCAGGCGGTGGTGGTGGCGGTGGGGCCGATGCTGTCGCCGGTGCTCGACGCGGTGGGCGACCTGGACGTGACCGTGGCTTACACGACGACCGTTCGGCCGTTCGACGGGGAGGGGCTGCGGTCGCTGGCTTGGTCGTCGGGGTCGGCGGTGGTACTGGTCGAGCCGTACCTGGCCGGGACGTCTGCTTTCGTTGCTTCGCAGGCGCTGGACGGGCGGGCGCACCGGCTGCTCAGCCTGGGCGTGGGGCGTTCCGAGCTGCGGCGGTACGGCACGCCTTCCTACCACGCGGCGCTGCACGGGCTGGATGCGACGGGAATCCGGCGTTCGGTGACGGACTTCCTCGGCTTGACTTAACGAAGGGGCAATTCTCCAAGTCTGGGCCGTGTTGCTGAGTGGGATGACCTGATCCGGTTCGCGACCTCTGGCCGCAGCGATGTGCGCCTCGGGTCGTCAGCGGCCGTCGCCGACAGGGCAAGAGCTACCTGCCGGACGCCGTGGCCGATACATTCTGCGGCTTCTTCTTTACCGCTACCGACGCCACCGGCGAAGTGGTCACGGCCGGCGCCTTGTTCGTAGACTCTGGCTGTCTGCGGGGTCGGAGGAGCAACACACTGCGACCCGTACGTGGCCGAGGCGTGATATTCGCCGGCCACAATGATCTCCGAGCGCCCGTAGCTCAGCCGGACAGAGCAGCTGCCTTCTAAGCAGCGGGTCGCGGGTTCGAATCCTGCCGGGCGCGCTGGTCAGAGCCTTATAGGGACAGCCGCCGACGCGGCGGGGGAGCCAAAAAGGGAGCCACTCGGAGTAGAGTGGCTCCCATGACGGAAGCTTTGAGCGCTGCTGTCCTGTCTCATCCAATCTGAGTTAGGCGTCGTGGAGCTGAGTCATTAGCTCGTTGGTCCCACTGACCTGAGTCATCGGCGCGACATGTGCCCGTGTGAACGCACCCTTGGCGAGGGCGGCCCTGGCACGACGACAGCGGCGGACGCTATCACCGTCGAGCACGCGGAAGCATCGCGTGACTCAGGTCGGCGGGACGATCCGGTCCAGGCGAATCGTCCCATCAACATGAACGGCGCTGGTATATCGAGCGTCGATGACTCAGGTGTCTTGAGACAGGACAGCTGCGCGCAGCCGTCGCGGGCAGGGCGAGGACTCGATCTATTGGGACGCGTCCAAGAACCGGTACGTCGGCGCCGTGAGCCTCGGGTTCAGCCCGTCCGGGACGCGTATCCGGAAGAAGGTCGTCGGCCGGACCAAGACCGAAGTACGCGACAAGCTCAAGGAACTGCACAAGCAGGTGGAGAGCGGCCTGCGGCCCAAGCGGCGGTACACCGTGGGCGATGCGCTCGACGACTGGCTCGCCGTTGGCGTGGATGGCCTTTCAGTCCGGACGGTGACCTTGTACCGGGACACCATCGGCAAGGCGCTGCGTGAGGAGCTGGGCACGGTCAGGCTGACCGACCTGACTGCCGGGGATGCGCAGCGGGCGCTGGCGGATCTGGCGGCGCGGTTGTCTTCTCGGACGGTGCAGATCGCGCACAACGTGCTGGTGCGGGCGGTCCGGCAGGCTGAGCGCGACGACTTGGTGGCGCGCAACGTCGCGGCGCTGGTGAAGCCGCCCAAGGGACAGGGTGCCGGGCGGCCGTCGAAGTCGCTCAGGCTGGAGCAGGCGGTCGCGCTGATGGCGGCGGCTCGCGGTACCCGGCTCGAGGCGTACATCACCTTGTCGCTGCTGACGGGCCTGCGGACCGAGGAGGTCCGGGCGCTGCGGTGGGATCACGTCGTGGCCTGGGTGGGCGGTCAGTGGGAGCCGGCGAGCGAGGCCGGGTTCGATCATGAGCAGCTCGCGGTGTTCGTGTGGCGGGCTGATCGGGCCGGGGGTGACACGAAGACGCCGAAGTCTCGTCGGACGCTGGCGCTGCCGCGGCGGTGCGTGGAGACGCTGCGAGAGCATCGGATGCGGCAGGCGCAGGACCGGCTTGTGGCGGGGCCGCTGTGGCAGGACCATGGGCTGGTGTTCGCGTCGACCGTCGGGACGCCGCTGGATGACCACAATGTGCGGCGGCAGTTCCGGGTGATCACCGAGGCGGCCGGGCTGGGCACGACGTGGGTGCCGCGGGAGCTGCGGCATACGTTCGTATCGCTGCTGTCGGCTCATGGCGTGCCGGTGGAGGCGATCGCGCTGCTGGCGGGACACAATCAGACCGCCACGACCGAACTGGTCTACCGGCACCAGATCGTGCCCGCCCTGACCCGGGGCGCGGAGGTCATGGACGAGATCTTCGGCTAACCCGCCACGGGCCGATGGTTGCGTTAGCCACGCGGCATGAGCGCCGATGCCACACTGGTCGTTGTGAAGGTGTCTGAAATCCTCAGGCTGATCGGCAGGGACGGGTGGTATCTCGATCGCCAGAAGGGAAGCCATCGCCAGTACAAGCACCCGAGCAAGCGGGGTTTGGTAACGGTCTCGGGCAAGCCAAGCGACGATCTTCACCCCAAGACGCGAGACAGTATCCTGAGGCAAGCTGGGTTGAACGAAGATGGAAGCCAGGCTGATGCCAGGGAGGGGTGAGTCGTGAGCCAGTATGCGATCGTGATCGAAGGCGATGGTTCCACCAACTACAGCGCTTACGCGCCGGACCTGCCAGGCGTGGTCGCGACCGGAGACACCCTGGAAGAGTGCGAAGCCGAGATGCGTGAGGCCATCGAGTTTCATATCGAGGGTCTGCGGCTATCTGGTGAACCGGTGCCACGGGCCACAAGTCACGTCGCGATCGTCACCGTCGCTGCGTAACCCGTCGGTTAATCACCAGCGTGCCTCAAACGCCGCGGCTGACCCTATAGGGAAGCTTGATCGCCAGGCTGGCTGCCGCGTCACACCGGGGTCCGAGGCGACCGGCAGCGTCGACCGGGAGGAGCAGCACTGAGATGATCTACATCGATCTTCCGGCCGACCTGAACCTGGAAGACGACGAGGGCCGCAACATCGCCCGGCTGGCCGATGCAGTCACCCCGGACACTGTCACTCAGGGCGCAGTGCTCGTGGCCGGCACACCGCATGCCTGGTCCTGGGCTGTTATCGAGGATGTTGAGAGCGGGTTCGTCTATTTCCGCCAGATCAGCGCCCGAGACGCCGCGCGGCGCGGATCCCTGATAAAGCCGTTTCCGCGGTCGGCCTGACGACCGGGCTAGTCAGCAGATAGGCGCCTTATCACCCGCGCCTAGGTTGATGAGCCATGAAGGGATGAGTCGCCTGCACGGGAATGTATGTCGGTCTGGGCGAAGGTCAGGGTAGGGCCGGACGGCCTGGTTCGTCGCAGGTCTCCCGGTACGCTTCGGCCAGCTCGGCGGCCTCGGGCACGCCGCGCTCAGCTACCGCGAGGACGATCTCGCGTGCTCGCCGGCCGTCCACGGGCGCCAGCCGACCCGACGTGACCGCTTCCAGTGCCACTCCGGCGGCCTCGTCGTGCTTATCCGCTGCGGTCAGCGCCAGGGCCAGATCGAGCCGGGCCAGGGCCGCGCGCCGGGGCCGGGGCCGGAGCTCGGGTGCTTCGATCGCGGCGAGCACCTGGCGGGCGATGCCTTCGGCGGCCGTGTCCCCCAACCAGGACAGCGTGGTGGCGACGTAGAACTGCGCCTTGGGCGGGTCATACCGGTAGTGGTGCTCGGGCCGGTCGAGCACCGGCAGCGGTGAGACCAGCGCCTCGACGCGATTAAGCGCGGCGCGGGTCTGGCGGGCGTCGCCGAGCCCGGCCCAGGCGCGACCCTCCTGCGCAGTCGCCTGGATGAACGCGCTGCCGAACTTCGGGGCGATCCGTTGCGAGGCCTGGGAGATGTCCACCGCCCGCCGGTAGTCCCCGGCGGTCAGTACCTGCCAGGCTTGAGTCTCCAGGCACCAGGCGGCGATCTCGGCGTGTCCGGTCTCGCGGGCCAGTTGCCCGGCGGCGCGCAGGTGCGCTGCGGCGGCGTGGTCACGGTGCAGGTCGATCAAGGTCGTGGCGGCCAGCAGTGACAGCCCGCTGCCCACCACCAGCAGGCGGCGGTGCTCGGCCAGCGTCGTTTTGGCGTCGAGCAGTCGACTGACGTAGCCGAGATATCCGCGCACCCGGTCCAGCAGGACGGCGGACGGAGTGCCGGGATAGGCCGTGGCCAGGTCATCCACGGCCAGCTCTAGCCGCTCGACCGTGCCGCTGCCCACCTGGCTGGCTTCGGCCTGCCGGACGAGGTCCAGGGCGGCGATCTCCTCGGCGATGGCGCTGTCGTCCGTGGCAGGGGCCAGCTCGTGCCTGCTCGGCGGGCGCCCTGGGGCCAGAGCGCGCAGTGTCCCGCCGGCCTCCAGCCGCTCATCGAGGGCCTCGGCCAGCTCCGGGGAGGGCCGAGCCTTGCCGCTGCGCAGGTTGGAGATGTGGCCGGGATTGCACGGCACCGTGCTGGCGGTCCTCGGTCCCGGTGATCACGGCCAGGCCGGTGTGCACGGTCCGGCCCTGGGCGGTGTGGTCGGTGACCGCGTAACCCAGCTCGGATCCGCCGTAGTTCGCGTACACGAAGGTGCGGTCGGTCCAGCGCCGGTGCCCCGTGCGGGGGTCGGCGTCCAGCGCCCGGCGCACGATCAGGCCGCGGCGGGTGACGGCCTCGATGCGGAGCAGGTCCCCGTTGGCCAGCGTCCGGCCGGGCTCGCCGACCTCGACGCTATGGTCGTTGCGGGTGCAGATGATCAGGTCGCCGCGGCTGGCCTGGGCGCCGTCGGCGATGGGGACCGCGGGCCCGGCCGCGACGATGCCCAGTTGCACGAGGTCGTCGCGGATGCGGCGGGACAGCTCGCGGCGCAGCGCATGGTCGGCGGCCATCAGCAGGACGTCGGTGCCGTCGGCGGCTAGCGCGACGTAGGCGGCCGCGGCGGCGTCCATTATTGGCTCCGGCTCGCCGCCGATGACCCGGCCATGGCGGTCATATTCGGCGAGCACGGCGGTATCTCCGTCGCGCAGCCGCAGGCTCGCTTGCTGTTCCCACGCAGCGCGGAATCGGGCTGGCTGGGCCAGCCGTGTGTAGCCGAAGGTGCTGGCGAGCAGGGACATGCCGCCGCCGTTTTCCACGGCTTGGAGCTGGCTGGTGTCCCCGGCCAGGACGATCTTGGCACCGCGTGCTTGGGCGTAGGCGATCAGTTCGGCCAGGTCCGGGGCGGACAGCATCGAGGCCTCGTCGATGACCAGCAGCGTGCCGGGGCCGATGGGCAGCGGGCCGCGGGCGCCGCGCCGGCCGGGCAGGTGGCCTAGGAACTGGGCGCTGTTGTAACTGACCGGGACGCCGGCGGCCAGGGTGTTGCGGGCGGACTGGGAGGGGGTGATGCCGATTACCGGGCCCAGCCCGGCCGCGGCCCAGATCCGCGCGGCCTCGGCCAGCACGCGTGTCTTCCCGGATCCCGCCGGAGCATTGATCACCGATACGAGCCGGCCGTCGGTCAGCGCCGACCACGCGGCGGCGGCCTGGTCCGCGCGCAGCCCGGATTGAGCGCGTGGCGCGTCCGCGTCCTGCGCACGGCCGGTCAGTGTCTGTTCCAGTTCGGCGGGGTCGGCGCCGAGCGCGTGCGCGGCCTGCGCGCGGTCCATGCGCGGCGCGCCGCTTGCGGCGGCTTGCGCGATCATTCGCTCTTCCAGGGTCAGCTGCGCGCGGGCGGCGTACCGCACGCCACCGTGCCGCTGGTAGACACTGCGCCCGTCGGCGCGCAGCAAGCTGGCCGGGATCTGCGCCGGCTCGGGCGCCGCCAGGCAGATGACGGGCTCGAACTCCGACCGCAGCGCCCGGTCGGCGAGATCCTCGAGCAGGATGGCGGCTGCGGCCGGGTCCATGCCGGAACGGGGCAGCACCCGGCCCAGGTACTTGATCACGTCGGCGCGGGTCCAGGTGCTCTTTTCCTGCTGGGCCAGCGCGACTGCCTTCTGCGCCGCGCGTGCCATCTCTGCGTGGGGCAGCGGGCCGGGTGCGTCCGGGCCCGACGTGCGCGTACCCGCGTGCCCCCCGCCGTGCCATACCGACGGCGCGACCGAGGCCAGGCTCACGCCGAGAGTCCGCGCGAGCTTGTCCGCCCATCCTGCGTGGACCTGCGCGACATCTAGCGTGCCGTGCTTGGCTTTGCGTGTCTTGAAGGGAGTCTCGCCGTTGGGGGGCGGCAGCTTTCGCCGCGTCCTTCGGACGATAGTCCTACGGCGCGGCGGCTGCCACGGACGGCGGCCCCGGTGACCGGCCGCCTGCGGTCCCCGCCGTATCCCGCTGCCGCGCCCGCCAGCACCACGACCAGGCCGTCAACATCGCGCCGATGCACCGTCGCCGGGTGAAAGGTCACAGCCACGGGGTCGGAACGCCGCGCATTGTCCGGGCTGGCTCCTCCAGCCTCAACGGTGCTTCGCATCCCGCAACGCGGGACGCGCCTTCGGCGCGCCGTTGACCCCGGAGACCTCTACCAGCCCAGCGGGCCTGACGGCGAGGGCCAGGCCAGAGGCCAGGCCCGGAACGCGCGCGGCGAACCTCGGGGACATGTCGGCGGGCTGCTGCGTGACCTTCTCGATGGTGACGGCTAGCGCGGCCTGCGCCGCAGCTGGCAGATGAGGTAGATGACGCCGAGGAACAAGTCCGTCAGGACCCACAGCCCTATCTGGATAGCGAGGCCGTTCGACGGACCGCTCTGCGGGAGCGACATGCCCGCGTAGATGACCCAGCCCAGGAAGATCACCTGGATCGCCAGGAAGACCCACAGGAAGACCCGGTTCCTCTTCCTCGGCGGCGGCTTGTGTCCCCGGACGCGCAAGATGCTCATGTACGAGCCCGGCCCGTACGGTGGCGGCTGCTGCGTCGGTGGTGATGTGTTAGTGCTCATGCCGACGCCTCCTTGGTCCCCTCCCCACCTATTGACGATAGCCACCTGGGCCACCATGTCGAGAGGCCATTGGTCCTGTCCCAGGACCCTAACAATCACCACCGCAGCAGTGGATGTCAGAGGACCCGGATGGACGGTCTGCGCAGGCTACGTGCGCTGCGGCGCTGGCAGCCCACCGCAACCTGGCTTCGGGACGAAGAGGCCGCCGGTTCAAATCCGGCCACCCCGACCAGTTCAGAGGGCATGAGACCCAGAAGCGACCGGCTGATAGCCGGTGCTGAGTAACCAAGTGAGTAACTAAGGATCCAGGTCCGGCCCACCTGAGAAGATCCGGTCCATGACGTCAGCGCCGTGCACGATCACGGGGTGGATCTGCTTCCTGTAGATCGTCTCCGTCGTGGTCGTGCTGCTGTGGCCGACCAGGCGCGAGATCTGCTCAATGGGGACCTCGGCGTCTGAAAGCAGCAAGACGAAGCTGTGCCTCAGCTCGCGAGGGGTCCACTGCTGGGGGTCGAGTCCGGGTGCCGCGACTACCTTGCGGAACGAACGCCGGACGTGCGAGGCATCGGCGGGCGTGCCTACTTGCGACGGGAATACCAGGTCGTTGTCCTGCCATCGATCGCCAGCGGCCTGCCTGATCTGGGTCTGGCGCTGCTGATGGTCGCGCAGCACGTCAACGCAGCGTTGAGGCAGTTTGAGTGTGCGGCGAGATTTCCTGGTCTTGGTATCGCCGCCAGCGCGGACCGAGCGCCAGACCATGATGAACGGCGGGTTGCTATCGAGGTCAACATAAGACCAGGTAAGTGCCCGAAGTTCTTCAGTCCGTGCGCCAGTGAGCAGCGACACGACGATATACCCGTGAAGGCTCGTGTTCTGCGCGGCGGCGAGTAGCGCTTCGGCCTGCGCGAAGGTCAGCGACTTCGACGGTCGTCCGGTGCGGCCCTGCGGGATGTCGCACAGCAGCACGACGTTGCGCTTGACCTTATCTCTGGCCTGAGAGCGGGTGATCGCGCGTTTCAGAACGGACCTGACTTCCCGCAGCGTCCGAGTGCTGACGATCTGCGCCCTGTCGGCAAGCCATTTGTCTACGTCGTCTGCCGACAGATCACGGAGCTTGCGGGCGCCCAAGGCGGGGATGATATGCGTGTTCGCCAGTATGGTGCATTTCGTAATGGTGCTGGCGTCGCGACCGCTGAGGCCGAAGGCAAGCCAGTCACGTACGGCGTCAGCGACGGTGTACCCGTAGGCTCCGATCACGAGCCCGTCCTCGTAATCGCGGATGATCTCCCTGAGCTTGTTCTTCGCCTCACTCTTGGTCCGGCCTCGCGCACGCTTGAAGATCCGCCTTCCGCTGGCGGTGTAGCCGTCAGTGACCGACGCAACCCATCGATTGCGGGCACTATCCCAGGACAGGCCCCCCTCACCGCGGCTTCTGCGAGCTGGCATCACGCCGCCTTGGCTTCCCGCTCAAGCAGCGCTATGTACTCTGCGATTGCCGACGCGGGGATCAATCGCGAACGGCCTTGAGTGACCGATCGGAGACGACCGGAACGAATCTGTTCGTAGATGACGCTGCGGCTCATGGAGAGTACAACCATGGCGTCGCGTACCCGGTAAAGCCGCTTGTCGGACGACGGAGCAGCGTTGCTGTAGTGGTCCACCTTGGACTACCACTCCCCTCGATTGACTCGGTTTAATGTCAAGGCCCGGTTGACACTGAAATGTCAATCGGAGTCGGCGGGCCCGAGTGCTCGCGGGCGCGTGCGGCGGATGCTGCCGCCAGCTCAGCGCCGGCCGTGGCGGTGGTGTAGCCGATGCCGGCGTAGATCCAGATCGTGCCGAGGACTAGGACGACGGTGGCATCGAGCGGCCGGTCCCAGGCGTCGCGGCCGGAGGCGGGGGGCCGGGTGGCGCGGCGGTGGTCGGCGCGTGCGGCGCGGAGCTGGCCGAAGGTGACGGAGTAGCGGCGTGATTTGGTCAAGAAATGCCAGTTGTTGTCAAGGGGTCAGCTTGAACTGGCTTGAGCCAGATGTCTATACTGGCTTGAGCCAGCGGGTAAGCTGGCCAGCGGCCGCAGACACGGGCGGCCGAGACAGGAGAAAACGGGCCGATGAGCCACGACCAGGGCGCAGAGCGCCAGCCAGCAAGCAAGGTGATCGCAGAGACGATCAGAAGGCAGATCGAATCGGGGGAACTGGCGCCCGGCGCGCATCTCCCGTCAGAACGAGACCTCGCCAGCACCTACGGGACCGCGCGGAACACCGCCAGGGAAGCAGTCCGCATCCTGGCCGACGCCGGGCTCGTGATCACCGACCACGGCAAGGGCAGCTACGTCCGCCCGCTCACGTCGCTGATCCGCCTGGGCAACGACCCGTACTCGCCCCGGCACCGGGACACCGGGTTGTCGCCGTTCCTGCTGGAGTGCGCCAAGCAGGGCAAGACGGGCCGGTTCGAGGTGCTGAGCATCGACCGCGTGCAGCCGCCGCCCGATGTGGCCGAGCGGCTCGGCGTGTCACCCAAAACCAAGTCGGTCCTCCGGCGGGAGAACGTCTTCTACGCCGACGACGATCCGGTGAACCGGGTGACCACCTACGTCCCGTGGACGATCGCGAAAGGCACCGGGCTGCTCCAGGCCGAGGTGCCGCACCGGTCCGGCATCCACGGCGTCCTGGAGCAGCAGCACCACGTCATGACCCGTATCAGGGAGGAGGTCAGCGCGCGGATGCCCCGGCCCGATGAGACGGTGGCGCTGGACCTGCGGCCCGGTGTGCCGGTGCTCGATGTGTGGCATACCAGCATCGACCAGGACGGCCAGCCGTACGAGGTGACCCGGTTCGTGATGCGCGGCGACATGACCGGGCTGCTGTACGACGTGCCCGTCGAGTAGCGGTGACCCGCTCGGCCCTGCCCCGCATCGCCCTGCTCGCGCTGATCTGGGGATCGTCGTTCTTGTGGATCAAGCTGGCCGACCGGGGGTTTTCCCCGGTCGAGGTCACCTTGGCGCGGCTGGCGCTGGGCGCGGGAGTGCTGTTCGCGATCGTGGCGGCCCGCCGGGAGCAGGTGCCGCGCTGGGGACGGGTATGGGCGCATATCGCGGCGGCGGCGCTGTTCGCCAACGCCGTGCCGTACCTGCTGTTCGCGGTAGCCGAGCAGAGCGTGGACTCCTCCACGGCCGGGATCATCAACGCGACCACGCCGCTGTGGACCGCGGTGCTGGCGCTGGCCGTCCGGCACCAGAAGACGGTGACGAGCTGGCAGGCCGCCGGGCTGATCATCGGATTCTGCGGTGCCGTGCTGATCTTCACGCCCTGGAACACCGCGGGCGAGCTGACCTCAGCCGGCGCCCTGGAATGCCTGGCCGCATCGATCAGCTACGCGGTCAGCTACATCTACATGGACAAGTTCCTGGCCCGCCGGGGCATCGGCCCGGTCGTGCTGTCGGCGTGCCAGCTCGGAGCCGCGTCGGTCATGCTCGCCATGGTCCTGGCCGTCACCGGCGTACGGACCCCGCATATCACCGCGGTCAGCGTCGCGGCGGTCGCCGTGCTGGGGATCGTCGGCACCGGATTCGCGTACGTGCTGAACTACCAGATCATCACCAGCGAGGGAGCGACCGTCGCCTCGACCGTGACCTACCTGCTGCCGGTCGTCGCGATCGTGCTCGGCGTCTTGGTCCTGGGCGAGAGCGTGACCGGGATCGTGCTCGGCGGCATCGCCTTGGTGCTAGCCGGGATAGCGCTGACACGTCGCCGGGCCAAGTCGGCTACTGATGAACCGCAGCGCAGCTAGCTATTTCGATATCGGCCCGCGAACTGTTACAACTTTCTCCACGGCTTCAAGGGCGCACCTTCGGCGCGCCAGACCGACCGGCCCAGGCCGAGACTCGCGAAGGATGCGCAGGACCAGCACGGAGAGTGTGAACGAGCGGGGAGTTCTGCGCCGAGGCGGCCAGGGGTGGTGGGGACTCTCGCCGCAGGTGGCGGGGCAGCCTGGCCCGCATCCTCTTGCGCGATAGCGCATCGTCGCGGGCCGCTGCCCGCCACGCCGATGCCCCGCACCTGGCCGCAGCACGCACCCCGCCGTAACACCGTAAGTCATGCGCTCCGCGAGCTGGCCGGGGCCGGTCGTCACGCGCCAGGTGCGCCGATCGCCGGACGAAAGGTCACAGCCACGGGGCCGGAACGCCGCGCATTGTCCGGGCTGGCCCCTCCAGCGTCAAGGGCACCCGAAGACCGTTTCTAACCGCTTCGCAGAAACGATCTTCAGGACCCACCCTTGAGCGCCGGAGACCTCTGCCGACCCAGCGGGCCTGACGGCGAGGGCCAGGCCACAGGTCAGGCCCGAGAAGCGCGCGGCGAACCTCCGTGAGTAGACCTGGCGTCTGCCCGGAAGCGCCGCCAAGGTCGGGGCATGACAGCCACGCACCCTGTCTGGCAGCATCTTTCGTGACGAGAGGATGACCGTCGAGGTCATGACGGACCCTGTCTCAGACAGATACCAATGGTGGAAGGACCGCAAGGGCCATGAGCGTCACCTTGATCAACCTCTTTGAAGTGCCCACAGGCGACGAAGACGAGTTCATCGCTGCCTGGGAAAAGACCCGCGACTACCTCAAGACGTTTCCCGCGCACATCGAAACTGCACTGCACCAGTCGCTGCACGACACGCAGTTCCGTTTCGTGAACATCGCGCACTGGACGTCAGAGGATGAATTCAATGCTGCCGTCGGCAGCCAGGGATTCCGGGAGGCGGCATCTGAGCTGCGCTGGCCGTTCCATCCGGCGCTGTATCAGGTGGTGCGAACCGGTTAACGGTCAACGAGGGCGAGGCCCCGTATCTGCACGGACCAGACGTGGACCAAGCGCCGGATCGGCTTGTCGTCTGTGCAGCTAAGGATTTTTAACTGCGGAGGTTACGGTCGTAGCTGACGGTCGGTGCCTGCACAGCAGCCTGGCTTGCGTCACGGCGTCGACTCGACGTATTGCCTGATGTAGCTTGGCTAATCGAGGTGTACCGCATTGGCAGCGGTTCTCAGCTGGCTCAAGCGCGAGGGGAAATCATGGCTGAACGCCGCAAGGCCAAGAGCCCAATCGTGAATCTGCCGAGGCGAGGAATATTTCTGCTCTCAGAGGCAGGTCCGGCAGGAATGCGGTCTCCAGATTGGGCGGGCGTTACGCCGCCGACTACTACGGGCACACCGTCTCCGTAGCCCGGGCGGACAAGGAGAACCCATGTTCACACTGCTATACGTGCCAGCACGATTTAGGCGCCCCTTCCATTTCAGTGCATTCCCTGACGGGCATCGCTCATGCGCCCCGGCGGATTACGGCGCGCCACTCGCTATCACGCCGCAGAGGGCCGGCACCGGTATCAGGCATCTTTCCGGCGGGCGTCAAATTGCACCTTCTGGAGACTAGGTTTCAGGTAATCCGACTTTCGCCTTGTCGTGCGGATCTCCCGGCACGTCACCCCGTATGCCTGGGCATAACTGCCGGTTTCCTGGCATGCTATTTTCCTCCCGAGCGCTCTTTCGAGCCGGAGTAAGCCATCAGATCCAGAGATAGAGGGTTATTCAGGCGTCCTGTAGAAGTGAAGGCCAATTACCGCTGAGATGGTTGTCGTAAATGTGTCGAGCGGGCGCCGGTAGTCGGTGTGCATGATGGTCCAGTTCTTGAAGTGCGAGATCACCTGCTCGATCATCCAACGAATTCTGTTGACCTGGGTGTTATATTCTTTCTGCCAGTCGAGTAGCTCGCCACCTGCGGGTTTCCTGTAGGGCGTGATCATGTTGTTTCCGATGTATCCTTTGTCGCCGATCCAGTTCTTTGGGTCCATCGTTAGCAGTACGCCGGATTCTTCCTGGCAGTAGTTGTCGTGACGGCTTCCGTCGACGGGATCGGAGATCCAGGCGAGCTTTCCGTAAATTGTGCAGGCGACCTGGACGTTCATTCCGGTGGTCTTGTGCTTTCCCGAGTACAGTTCCTTGCGTCCGGCCCATGACCAGCACGGGAGCAGCGTGCCGTCCAGGATGTACTGGGTATCCGGGTCCAGGTCGTCGGCAGTCGGCACGAATTCGCGTACCGCTTCTGGGATGAGCGGGGTTATCGCCGATATCGCACGGCTGATCGTCGGCTGGGATACGCCAAGCGACTCGCCGATTTCCGCCTGGGTGCGGTTGTGCCGCATGTAGGTCAGGGTGGCTGCCACCGACTTGAAAAGCCCGAGGCATGGCGGCCAGTCTGGAGTGCCTGTGCCGCGTTCCGCGGAATTAATGCGGACGCAGAGGTCAATGATCTCTTCGCGGTCGAACCCGGTGGTATGATACACGTGATGGCCTGTTCTCGGGATTAAGTGTGGTAACTCAATCCTTTCGCGAGCAGGTCATCCTTTTATGGCGACACGCCGCCGGGAAGATAAACTCCACATAACATCCTTGACCCCTGAATAACCCTCGGTGTGTCACGGTGATAGCGATTTCGGGACGGGTTCTTCGGGTGGGGGTTGTGATGGATGTAGCCGTGGTGTCGGAGGCGGTGGCCGGGCTGCTGGCTGCTGGCGGGGTCAAGGAGCTGGGCGAGGCTGCGGGCGGCGGCCTGGTAGCCGGGATCATCGAGCGGGTCAGGAAAGTGTTCGGATCCGATCGGCGGTCGGTGGACGCGCTGGAGCGGGCGCAGCGCGATGAGCCGGGGGCGGTGGGCCAGCTGGCGTCGGCGCTGGCCTGGTACGCGCGGCAGGACCAGGCGTTCGCCGAGGAGCTGGCCGCCTGGGCGGCCCAGGCCGAGGCGGGCGGCGTTACCCAGCACATCCGGGCGGGGCGAGATGCCTACGCGGCGGGCCGGGACCAGACGGTCACCAACTACCGGCAGCCCGGCGAATAAGACAAGGCGCCGGGCATCG
>CAWICW010000030.1:0-215362 GCA_963834685.1 uncultured Actinomycetes bacterium
GATCTCGTGGTCTTTCCCTCCACCTTCGGCCGGCGTCGGCACCCTGGGTCATGGGCGATGGTTGCCGGTTCCCGGGCCTTTCGTCCCTTCCGCCGGCCCGTCCCGGTCTCGGAAGGCCTGCACCGCCGTGGGCAGGGTCGGGAACAACAGCTCCGTCCCGATCTTGTCGGCCAGGCCGAAGGCCTGCAGTCGGGCCAGCAGGTCCTGCTTGACGCGAGCCAGGGCGAACACGGCGCCCCGGCCGGTGATCTCCACGCGGATCGCGTCCATGGCCTCGAGCGCGGTGAAGTCCACTTCGATGTTGGCCTCGACGTTGAGCACGAACCAGCGCAGGGGGCCGGGCGGCAGGTCCGCGGCGGCCAGGGCGCGCCGCCGGAAGTCCTCGGCGTTGGCGAAGAACAGCGGCGCGTCGTAGCGGTATACCACCAGGCCGGGAATAGTCCGCGCGTCGGGGTAGTCGTCCACGTCGTGCATGCCCGCCAGGCCGGGTACGAACCCCTGGACCGCGTCGTGCGGGCGGGCCACCCGGACCAGCAGGTCGGCCACGGACAGGCCGATCGCGATCAGCACCCCGTACAGGATGTCGAAGGCGAGCACACCGAGGAAGGTGGCCACGGCGATCAAGAGCTCGGTGCGGCGGAAGGCGAGCAGCCGCCGGAAGGCTGGCACGTCGATCAGCTGGATCGCGGCGAAGATCACGATCCCGCCGAGCGCCGCCGTCGGGATGCGAGACAGGAGGGAGTGCGCGAACAGCAGGACCACCAGCACGGCGGCCGCCACGGCCAGCGAGTACGCCTTGGTCTTGTTGCCGACGGTGACCGCGATGGCCGTCCTGGTCCCGCTGCTGCTGACCGGGAAGCCGTGCACCAGCGCCGAGCCGGCGTTGGCCACGCCGAGCGCCAGCAGCTCCCGGTTTGCCACGATCTCCTCGCCTCGGCGCGCGAACGAACGGGCGGTCACCACGTCGTCGCTGAAGCCCACGATCAGCACGGTGAACGCGGGCAGCAGCAGCTCGCGCAGCGATTGCGGATGAAGGGCGGGCAGCTGCACCGTGGGCAGCCGGGCCGGGACCGGCCCGACGACGCCGACCCCGCCTGGGCGGAAGGCCGCCACGGCGACGGTGGCGAGCAGCACCGCCAGCAGCGGGCCCGGCAGCCGCGGCCAGCGCCATCGCAGGAGAAGGAGAAACCCCAGGACCGACAGGGAGACCGCGAGGACGGTCGGCTGGATGTGGCCAAGCCCGCGGGCGAACGAGCCGACCTGGGCGAAGAAGGCCTGGCCGGTGACCGGGACTCCGGTCACGTGCTGGAGCTGGTCGGCGATCATGATCAGGGCCACGCCCGCCATGTAGCCGACCAGGACGGGCCGGGAAAGTAGGTCCGCGACGAAGCCCAGCCGCAGCAGCCAGGCCGCCACCGCCATCACCGCGGTGAGCAGGGCCAGCGTGCTCGCGAGTTCCGCGTACCGGGCCGGGTCCCCGGCGGCCAGCGGCTTGATGGCCACGAGGGTCATCAGCGCGGTCGTCGCCTCGGGGCCCATGGACAGCGACTTCGACGAGCCGAACAGCACATAGGCGATGAGGGCCGGGACGGCGGCCCACAGGCCGGTGACCGGGGGCAGGCCCGCGATCGTCGCGTAGGCCATCACCTGCGGCACCAGGTAGGCCGCGACGGTGACGCCGGCCAGCAGGTCCCCGGCCAGCCAGGCACGGCGATAGCCGCGCAGCTCAGCCAGTCCCGAGATCATGCCCCTTTCTTACCCAGGTCCCGGCAAGCCCGGACCTATTCCGGCCAGGTCATGACCAACGCCCCTGGCCGCGCGAGCCCGCCGGGGGTAGGGCTGAAATGGAGAAAGGGGGAATCATGACTACGGTAATGACGCACGAGCCCTCCACTGACAAGCCCGACCGCCAGGGTGTGGCGGCGCGGCTCCTCGTCCCCGGTTTCTGGGGCGCGGTCAGCATCATCGCGATGTGGCTCGCCGTGATGTTCGACGGCATCTTCGGCGGCAACATGGTCTTCGGCGACAACGCGGGGGGCGGCCCGACGATCATCCCATCAGCGGTGCTCCTGGGGCTGTTCGCCGTCATCGGCACGGTGTCCATCGCCAAGCGCGTCTTCGGCCGCCGGGACGCCGGCTGACCGATTCCGGACGGCAGCGCGATCAGGGCTATAGCACCTCGCACTCAGCACCCCGGACTCGGTCAAGGGCTGCAGCCTGTTCGGCGGATTCGCGCAGTTCGCTACGGACGAGCTCGCCGTGACGAAAGACCGCACCTCGACGGACCCCGCCTCCGTCCAGCGCCTGGAACGGCTCGCACGGCCATCACACATTCCTCCTGGCGCCGTCAAACGACGGCTTGATCCACTGTGAGCCTGCGACCGCGCTCAGCCGGGCCGGATTAGTCACGGCGGCTCCATGACGGGGTGGCTGTTCCTGATGAACCAGATGAAGGCGTCTTCGAAGGACGGGTCAGTGGCGTGGATGCGCTCGACGCGGACTGTGGACAGCGACTCGGCGAGCAGCGAGCGCGGATCGGCGCCCGCCGGCAGTGAGACGCGGATCGTGGTTCCCCGCAACGTCGTCCCCGGCCACCGGGCGGCAAGCTCGGCGTAGGCGCGCTGCCACGGGTCGGCTTCGATGACGGCGACGATCGTGCCGGTCGCGGCTCGCAGGCTGGCGGGGGGACCGCAGGCGAGCACTCGCCCCTCGGCCATCAGGGCGACCCGGTCGCAGCGCTCGGCTTCGGTCATCACGTGGGTCGTCACGATCACCGTGGTGCCGTCGGCGGACAGCTCGCGGATGAGCGCCCAGAAGTCGCGTCGGCCGGCCGGGTCGACGCCGCTGGTCGGCTCGTCGAGGAAGATCAGCCGCGGGCCGTGCAGGACGGCGGCGGCGAGCGCGGCGCGCTGGCGCACGCCGGTCGGCAGCTCGGCGACCTTGCGTGCCGCCTCGTCTGGCGTCAGGCCGACCAGGCGGCACACATCCTGCTCCCGTCGTGCTGGGACACCGCCGTACAGGGTGCCGTAGAAGCGGAGGTTCTCCGTGACGGTGAGCGCCTGGTACAGGGAGAAGGCCTGCGACATGTAGCCGATCAGCGGGCGGAGGCGCGCGGCGTCGGCGGCTACGTCGAGGCCGAGGACGCGCGCTGACCCCGCGCTGGGCCGCAGGATGGCGCACAGGATCCGGATGAGGGTCGTCTTGCCGGCGCCGTTCGGGCCGACGAGGCCGAAGACCTCGCCCCCGGCGATGTCGAGATCGAGGTGGTCGACTGCGGTGCGGCGGCCGAAGCGCCGGGTCAAGCCCACGGTGATCACGGCCGGGATCATGGCGTCATCTCCAGGAACGCCTCCTCGAGGCTGGCGTGGCCGC
Source organism: uncultured Actinomycetes bacterium (assembly GCA_963834685.1). GTDB lineage: Bacteria > Actinomycetota > Actinomycetes > Streptosporangiales > Streptosporangiaceae > Palsa-504. The sequence goes on from CAWICW010000030.1 coordinate 3,373, forward strand.
CCCGCAGCTCGCTTGGCGTGCCGGTCGCCACGACCCGGCCCTGGGCGAGGTAGACGACGCGGTCGCACCGCTCGACCTCGTCGAAGTAGGCGCTGGCGAGCAGCACGGTCGAGCCGCCGACGCGCAGGTGCTCGACGAGGTCCCAGAACTCCAGCCGCGACAGTGGGTCCACGCCGGTGGTCGGCTCGTCCAGGAGCAATACCGGCGGTCGGTGCAGCAACGAGCAGACCAGGGTCAGCTTCTGCTTCATCCCGCCGGACAGCTCGCCGGCCAGCGACGAGCGCCGGTCGCTCAGTCCGGCAAAGGCGAGCAGCTCGTCGCCGCTTCGCGTGGCGGCAGCCCGGCTGAGCCCGTAGAGGCTGCCGATGAAGCCGACGTTCTCCTCGACGGTCAGGTCCGGGTAGAGGTGGAAGCCCTGCTGGGCGAATCCCAGGCGCGCCTGGCCCGCCCGGCCGGGCAGGACGCGTCCCGAGTCGACCCGCAGCAGGCCGGCGATGCAGCGGAACAGGGTGGTCTTGCCGGCGCCGTCGGCTCCGACCACGCCCCACAGCGCACCCGACGGCACCGCCAAATCGACACGGTCCAGCACCCGGTTGTGACCGAACGTCTTCACGACGCCCTCGGCGAGGATCTCAATCATCTCAGTCAAGGGTCTTCCGGAAGCGGAGAGCAGCGACGCTGACGTAGGTGACGGCGAGGATGGCCAGTCCAATGGTCTCTGGCCACAGGTCGGCAAGCCCGATGCCCTTCAGCAGTACCCCGCGGGCGACCGAGACGAAGTACGTCAGGGGCAGCAGGTAGCTGATCCAGCGCACCCCCCAGGGCATGGCAGCCAGCGGGAAGATCAGCCCGGACAGCAGCATCTGGGGCAACTGGACGAACACCGACATCTGCATCGCCTGGAGCTGGGTGCGGGCCACGGTCGAGATGAGCAGGCCCATCCCGAGCGTGGCGGTCAGGAACAACAGGGCCTCGCCGAACAACAGCGGGATGCTGCCGCGCACCGGAACGTGGAACAGCGTCCAGCTGACCAGCAGGACCATGACGAGGTCGCACAGGCCGATCAGAAGGTACGGGATGGTCTTGCCGAGCATCAGCTCCAGCTTGCGGACCGGGGTGATCATCAGCTGCTCGATCGTGCCGCGCTCACGCTCGCGTACCACGCCCAGCGCCGTCAGCACGAGGGCGACCTGGGTCATGATGATCCCGATCAGCCCGGGGATCATGAATGTCGTCGAGCTGAATGACGGGTTGTACAGGACGTCAACGCTGACCGGCGGGACGGCGCCGGCGGACGCGCCCTGCAGGGTCGCCAGCTCCCGCTCGGCCGTCATCGCCGTCAGCAGGTTGGACCCGTCGATCAGCACCCGCGCCGGCCGCCCGTCAGCGCCGACGACGACGGCGACGCCGACCCGGCCGTGCTGGATGTCGGACTCGGCGGCCGCCTGGTCCGCCGCCACGCCGGGGCGCACGGCGAAGTCGCCGTTCGTCCCGAGCGCCGAGCGCAGCAGCGGCGAGTCATGGCCGGCGAGCTCGGCTGAGATGTGCCGGACCTCGAAGTTGGCGGCATAGCCGAAGATGACCAGGAGGATGACCGGCACGGCGACGATCAGCGCCAGCGTGCGCCGGTCACGGCGGATCTCGATGAACTCCTTGCGCACCATGCTGCCCAGCCGCTGCCAGCCCGGATGCCTGGCCTCCAGGACGACCCGGGGCGGCCCCGGCCCGGTCCCCGCGGCAGGCGGTTTGGTCACGGTCACCGCCGTACGCTCCCTTGTCTCCCTTCGAGATGTCAAGAGGCGAACGTCCTCTCCGATCACCCCGGGTACCACGCGAAGCGGCGCGAGCTGGGCGAAGACCAGGAGACCGGCGCGATGGCCGAACTCCGCGCCGCGACCGCCGCCAGGCAGCCGGACGGCCACCGGATGCCTGGCCCGGGCCTTGCCGAACCCGACTCCGGCCGCGGCCAGCCCGGCATCGGCCAGCGAGCCGGGGATCTCCCGCAGCCCTCGCTGCCCGAAGTCCAGCACGTGATCGCTGGCCACAGCGCAGACGCCCGGCCGGGCCACCGCCACGCACCGCAGGTTGCCCGGGCCCATCCAGGTAGTGCACGGCCATGCCAGGCTGACGCACCAGGAAGGGCCAGGCCGGCGTGGTGACCCCGCAAGGCAGGCCGGGCGGCCCGCCCGATGCAACAGATCATCAGGCGGGAGAGCTCACGATTAGTGAACAGGCGCGCACACGCCGGTCCGGATAACGAAGTGCAGTCCGCCGCCGGGGCCGAGGGAGAAGCCCTCGGGCTCGCCCGCCGCGACGTCGAGAATCAGCCGTGCATCGTTCCACGACCGGTAGATCCTGGCATCCATGTAGAACGGGCAGCCTTCGATCACGCCAAGCAGCAGGTCCCCGTGGCCGACGGCGAATTCCCCGGCCGGGAAGCACATCGGCACGCTCCCGGCGCAGCACCCTGCGGACTGGACGAACATCAGGGCCTCCCCGCGGGCGGCGCGCAGGCGCCTGATCGCCTCGCGCGCCGCCGGGGTGGCCGAGATCCTGGCGGGAGGCTTCCCGTCAGGATGCCCGGCCGGCGCCTTCTCCCGGGTCCCAGCCGATGCCGATGCCGGGCCCCGCGAAGGAGCCTGCTCCCGCTCGGGCATCAGAACAGCCCGAGCGGCTTGGTGTCGTAGCTGACCAGCAGGTTCTTGGTCTGGCTGTAGTGCTCCAGCATCATCTTGTGGGTCTCGCGGCCGATGCCGGAGATCTTGTACCCGCCGAACGCGGCGCCCGCCGGGTACTGGTGGTAGCAGTTGGTCCACACCCGGCCCGCCTTGATCGCGCGGCCCGCGCGGAAGGCCCGGTCGCCGTCACGGGTCCACACGCCCGCGCCGAGCCCGTACAGCGTGTCGTTCGCGATCTGGATGGCCTCCGCCTCGTCCCGGAAGGTGGTCACCGCGAGCACCGGGCCGAAGATCTCCTCCTGGAAGACCCGCATCTGGTTGTGGCCCTTCAGCACGGTCGGCTGGTAGAAGTACCCGTCGGCGAACTCGCCGCCGATCTCGGCCCGCCGGCCGCCGATCAGCACCTCGGCGCCTTCGGCCCGGCCGATGTCGACGTAGGAGCCGACCTTCTCCAGCTGCTGTGCCGACACCTGCGGGCCGAGCATGGTCTCGGTGTCCAGCGGGTCACCCTGCTTGATCTTGGCGATCCGGGCCAGCGCGAGCGGCATGAACTCCTCGTAGATGTCCTCGGCGATCAGCGCCCGCGACGGGCAGGTGCAGACCTCGCCCTTGTTGAACGCGTACAGGACCAGGCCCTCGACGGCCTTGTCCAGGAACTCGTCGTCGGCGGCCATGACGTCGCTGAAGAAGATGTTCGGCGACTTGCCGCCCAGCTCCAGCGTGACCGGGATGAGGTTCTGCGCCGCGTACTGCATGATCAGCCGGCCGGTGACGGTCTCGCCGGTGAAGGCCACCTTGGCGATCCGCGGGTTGGCCGCCAGCGCCTTGCCGATCTCGCCGCCGGCGCCGTTGACGATGTTCAGCACGCCGGGCGGCAGCAGGTCGCCGATCACCTCGGCGAGCTTGAGGATCGACCACGGGGTCGGCGACGCCGGCTTGAGCACGCTGCAGTTCCCGGCGGCCAGCGCCGGGGCCAGCTTCCACGCGGCCATCAGCAGCGGGAAGTTGAACGGGATGATCTGCCCCACGACGCCGAGCGGCTCACGGAAGTGATAGGCCACCAGATCCTTGTCGATCTCGGTGATGGTGCCTTCCTCGGCCCGGATGGCCGCGGCGAAGTACCGGAAGTGGTCGGCGGCCAGCGGGATGTCCGCGGCCAGCGTCTCGCGGACCGGCTTGCCGTTCTCCCAGCTTTCGGTGACGGCGAGCATCTCGGCGTGCGCGTCGATGGCGTCGGCGATGGCGTTGAGCACCTTGGCGCGCTGGGCGGTTGATGTCTCGCCCCACGCGTCCTTGGCGGCGTGCGCCGCATCCAGGGCGAGCTCGATATCCGCTGGCGTCGAGTCCGCCACCTCGCAGATCGGCCGGGCGGTGGCCGGGCTGAGGTTCACCCGGAACCTGCCCTCCACCGGAGCCAGCCACTTACCGCCGATGAAGTTCTCGTACCGCGGCTGCACCGTGACGATGCTGTCGCGGTCACCTGGTGGCATGTACTTCATGTCAGTCTCCTTCCTCACCTGTACCTTCAGCCCAGGCCGTGCCGCGGAGCCTGGCTAGAGGCACTGGTCCGTTCCTGCCAGGTCGTTGGTAATCAAAACCCCGCGGGTCAGGAAACGCCTCAGGCGGAGCTGGGGCTTAGGAACGAACGTTATCTGGAGTCGTTCGTTTGTGCGGAGCTCTGACCTGCGCAGGCTCGTCGAAGACGTTGTTCTCGACGAGCCTGCAGGACGGCCGATCGACATGATTGACTGGAGCTGATTGTCATCGAATGATGACTCCGGGTTGATACTGCGGAGGAGTGATCAGCGGTCTTGGCCGTCTCGTAAACCGATCGATCCGGATCACCGAAGTGCCGATCGAGTTCCAGCAGGCCCGCTCAGGTCATGCCCGGACGGTCCGACCAGATGTCGGCGGCGTCGGCCGCCGAGTGGCAGGCCGAGCAGCGTGAGATCTGGCCCGCCTGCAAGCCCCTGGCACCCATGGAAGCACCGGGCGATGATGCTGCTGCTCGCGATGCTGGCGGGTGGGAGCCTGCTGGCAGGACTGGCCGCCGGCCCGCCTGCCAGCGCGGCCGCCGTGCCGCCGGGCCCGGCGCCTCGGCGACACCCGAAGATCAGAGCGAACAAGCACGCGGCAGAGCGAGGAGTCACGTCTGAGTGGGCGGATTGCGGTAGCGCGGCTGGCGGATGACCTCGATTCCGGCCTCTTCGAGGCCGGTCAGGTGCCAGTCGCCGTCGCGGACGTCGATGGTCAGTCGGGAGCTTCCGATCCGCAGGCCGGCTACCTGGAGCGGAAGATAACGGCCGGGGATGGCCGGGGCGCACCACAGGCGCGCGGCGCGGGGCTGGGGGGTGACCCGCAGCAGGGTGGTGAGCAGCTGCAAGGGGGCTGCGGCCGCCCAGGCCTGAGGTGAGCAGGACGCCGGGTACGGGATGGGGTCAGGGTGCCGATCGCGCGGGAAACCGCAGAACAGCTCGGGCAGGCGGTAGCCGAAGTGCGCGGCGGCGCCGAGGACGCCCTCGGCGACCCGCTGGGCGTGGGCGGTGAAGCCGTACCGCATCAGCCCGGCCGCGCACAGGGCGTTGTCGTGCGGCCATACCGAGCCGTTGTGGTAGCTCATCGGGTTGTAGGCGGCCATCGACGTAGCCAGGGTGCGGATTCCCCAGCCGCTGAACATGTCAGCAGACAGCAGGTGGTCCGCGACTGCGGCGGCCTTGTCTGCGTCGGCGATGCCGGTCCACAGGCAGTGCCCGATGTTGGAGGTGAGCGCGTCGACGGGCCGCTTGCCGCCATCGAGCGCGGCGGCGTACCAGCCCTTGTCCGGTAGCCAGAAGGCCTGGTTGAACGCGCGCTTGAGCCGGGCGGCCGCGGCGGTCCAGTGTCGGGCCGCGGGGGCGTCGCCCGCCTCGCGGGCGAACGCGGCGCGGGCCCGGTAGGCGGCGTAGGCGTAGCCCTGCACCTCGGCCAGCGCGATGGGGGGCTCGGCGATCGCGCCGTCGGCGAAGTTGATGCCGTCCCAGGAGTCCTTCCAGCCCTGGTTGACCAGGCCGGCCGGGGTCTTGCGGGAGTATTCGATGAACCCGTCGCCGTCGGCGTCGCCGTACCGCTGCATCCACTCCAGGGCACGGTCGGCATGGGGCAGCAGGTCCCGCGCGAGCTGGCCGCGGCGGCCCCACCGCCGCAGCTCGCCGAGCAGCATGACGAACAGGGGAGTGGCGTCGGCGGTGCCGTAGTAGGTACTCTGCCCGCCGAGGGTCAGGGCGGCGGCCGGGCCGAACCGGACCTCGTGCAAGATCCGGCCCGGTTCTTCTTCTGTTGCCGGGTCGACGGCGTGGCCCTGGCGGCCGGCGAGGGTCTGCAGCGTGCCTGCGGCCAGGCTGTCGTCCCAGGGCAGCAGCATCCAGGAGGTGAGCAGCGAGTCGCGCCCGAACAGGGCCATGAACCAGGGAGCCCCCGCGGCCACCACGGGCCGGTCCGGGTGGGCGGGGTCGAAGATGTGCAACGCCCCGATGTCTTCGACGCTGCGGTGCAGCACTGAGGCTAGGTCTGGGTCGGGCGTGGTCACCCGGGGGGCGGCGCGCCGCCAGTCCCGGAGCCTGCGTGCTGGCACGGCGTGCTCCACCGGCTGGCCGCGCGGGTGGTGCAACCTCATCGGGATTCCGTCGCGGACCGGCACCACTTCCACGGTGGCCAGCCATTCGCCGCGCGCAGGGACCACCGCACGCCATGACAAGGCGCCGGGGGCGACCACGGGATGGCGATCACCGGAGATCAGGAGCCCGTGGCTGCGTTGCTCCCGGCGGGCGTCGAAGGTCAGCGCCGAGTCCGCAGCGGCGACCTGGACCGCGGCAGCTGGCTGCGCGAGCCCGGCCTTGACCTCGAACAGGTCGGCGAAGTCAGCATCCGCGGTGAGGGTGACCACCACCGCCGCCGGCCGTCGCGCGGTGTTGCAGATGGCGATGTCCTCGCGCATGCCGTCGCCGATGTAGCGGCGCCGGACGATCAGCATGGCGGCGTCGGCGGGGGCGCCGGGCGGCGGCGGCAGGCGGCCGAGGAACGCCGCGGCGTACGGATCGGCCCGCTGCACGGTCAGCGGCTCGGCAGGCCGGCCGTCGACAGTGAGGGACCAGCCGGACAGGACACGGGTGTCCTGGACGAACAGCCCCTGCGGCTCGCCGGGCAGGATGTCGCCGCTGGATTGGCTGATGCAGAAGGTCGAGCCCTCCACCAGGGTCACCGTTCCGGGCAGCCCTGGGATCGCCGGTGCCTCGCCCGCTGACCAGGGTGCGGTCACGGTGTGCCGGTTCCGGTCCGGCTTGACCCCACCCGGCCGGCATGGTCCAGGATGGCCCGGTACAGCCGCTCGTAGTCGGCAGCCATCCGGGCCAGGGAGAACCGTTGCTCGGCGGCGGCCCGGCACTGCCCACGGTCGATCTCGCCTATATGAGCGGCGGCGGCGGTCATGTCGTCCTCGTCCCGGCACAGGTACCCGGTGCGGCCATGGTCGATGATCTCAGGTGCCGCGCCGTTGGGGAACGCCAGGACCGGGGTAGCCGCCGCCAGCGCCTGGGCCATGACCAGGCCGAAGGGTTCGGGCCAGGTGATCGGGTTGAGCAGGGCGGCGGCGTGGCCCATCAGTGCCGCCCGGGCGGCTAGCGGCTGCTCGGCTCGCATGTCGTCATCGGGCCCGAGCAGCGGCCGGACCTGCTGGTCGAAGTAGGCCTGCTCGGCGGGCTCGCGGATCTTCGCCGTGATGACCAGCGGCCAGCCCGCGCGGCGGGCGACCCGCACCGCGTGATGCACGCCCTTGTCAGGGGACATCCGGCCGGTGAACAGCAGGTAACCGCCGGTCCCGGGTCCGGGCTTGCAGGCGTCCAGGTCGATGCCGTGGTGGATGACTGCCGCCACCGGGATGCCGCCGAAGGAGCGGGCGTGCGCGTGCGAGATCGCCACGATCGACGTGTGCCGGGCGGCCTCGGCCAGTGTGCGGCGGTTGCGGGAGGTGACCGGCCCGTGAATCGTGGTCACGATCGGCGGATGAGATATCCCGCGCCGCCCGGCCAGCAGCGGGCCCAGTTCGGTGTGGTCGTGGATGATGTCAACGTCGTCGGCTAGCGCCTGGTAGGCGGCCAGCACGTGCGCGGCCTCCCGGAAGTGATCACCCATCGGCTCAGCCGGCGACCGGTACAGCCACCGCCGCGGCACCGGGCAGGTGGACTCGCCGACGGTGAACAGCCGCACGTCGTGGCCAAGTGCCGTCAGGCCGCGGGCGAGATTGTCGATAACTTCCTCGGTCCCGCCGTAAGCGGGCGGCGGCACCGGGATCCACGGCGGGGCGATCAGCCCGATTCGCATGGCCGCTCTCCTGCCGTCTGATGCGGGGCCGGGAGGCAGATCCGGCGGGCCCAGCCGAGTTCGATCCGCCAGCACTGGCCGCATGACGAGCACCTGAACGCGGCAGGTTCCCCGCCCGGGTCGTGCACCAGGTGACCGGGACCGCAGCCGGGGCACTGCCGCGCAGGCGCGAGCGCTGCTGCGAGGTCAACCAAGACGACGTACCTGGTCATAACTCGAGGCGATCAGGGCGCCGCGGCGGGCGGCAGGGCCGAAGGTCTCTCAGTCCTCGAGCATCGGGACCAGCATCACTGGGACCTCCGCCTCCAGGATGGTCCGCCGCACGGCGGCGGCGCGGCCCGGTTCGAGCCGCTGCGACCAGGCCAGCGCGATCATGTCCGCCTGCTCGGCCCCGGCCACCTTGGCCACGTGCTCGGCCGCGGCGCCGCTGCGCAGTTCCAGCCGCGCCCCGGGCAGCGCGCAGTAGCGGGCCAGGAACTCCTGCTCCCATGCCTGCCCGGCGTGGGCGTGCTGGTCCCAGAACTTCGGGACGGTCTCGGCGTCGAAGACGTGCAGTACCACCAGTTCGGCGCCGCCGCGGGCGAACCGCTCCGCGGCCTCGGCCACGGCGGCCGCCGACCGGGCCGTCCCGTCCAGCGGCAGCATGACACGCCGGATCCGCCGCGGTAGCCGGGCCCGAGCGGGCACGAGCACGACCGGCTTGGCCGACCGCTGCGCCACGTGCTGCCACATCTCATCGCCGGGCAGGACACCGGTGATCGTGCCGGGCTGGTGCAGCGCCCGGATCACTTGCCTGGCCGCACGCCCCGGGCTGAGATCAGCCGCCAGGCGCAACGGCCGGACCTGGCCGCCGACCAGCCGGGCGATGACCTCCGCCGTCTGGGTCACCGCCACCTCGTCGCCGCGGCCCAGCACGGCCAGGACCTCGGCCGTGCCTGCTGCCTGTATCGCGGTCATGCCCGCCTCCTCAACCAGCCGCGCGGAAGGTGGCGGTGCCCGTCACCATGCGTGGCGCCTGCCCGGCCAGCGCTACCGCGAGCGGGGCGTCGGCCCATATCCCCGTCCGGTCATGGGTGATGTCCAGGCGCACCTTGCGGCCCAGGCAGCGGAACCGCAGCTGCAGGCCGTCCCACGCGCCCGGAAGCCGCGGATCGACGGTCAGCACGCCCGCCCGGACACGAACCCCGGCCATGCCGGCCGCCACGGCCTGCCAGATGCCGCCCAGGTTGGCCATGTGCAGGCCCGCGGCGGTCATCCCGGTCAGGTCCTCCAGGTCCAGCGCCAGCGCCATCCGGAGCATCGCCAGTGCCTCGTCGGGCTGGCCCGCCCGGGCCAGCAGCGACGCGGTAATCGCCGGCGACAGCGACGATCCGTGCGCAGTCCGCGGACCGTAGTAGTCCAGATTCGGCCCCAGCGAACCCGGCTCGACCTGATCGGGGACCAGGTGATGTGCCATGAGAACGTCCGGCTGCTTGATCAGCTGCGATCTGGCCACCCGGTCCCGGCCCAGCAGCAGGTCCACCGCCACTGGCGGGGCCGCAACGTCGGTGATCAGCAGCGGCTGCAGCCCGAAAAAACCAGCAAACTGCTCATACCGGCCGGTCGCGGGATCGTACCCGTCGACCAGCCGGTCAGCCAGCTCGCGCCACCAGCGTGTTTCTGCCGGCGCGATCCCGGCCCGGCCAGCGGCATCGGCGCCGGCCCGCAGATTCCAGCGGGCCATCACGTTGGTGAACGCGTTATCGTCAACCCGCTCGTGATACTCATCCGGGCCGATCACGCCGTCGATGTGCGCGTTGCCGGCGGCGTCCAGGCGGCAGCGTGAGGCCCAGTACCTGGCCGTCTCGGCCAGCAGCGGCCCGACCGCCGGCCTGTCCAGCCCTGTCCAGCTGGCATAGTGCGCGGCCGCCCAGGCCACGTCGGCGGTGATGTGCTCCTCGAGCTGGCCGGTGAGGATGGGTACCCTCCGCCCGCCGAGCCGGCCGCTGCCTGGCGTGACGTCCTCGCCGGTGGCGGCGGACTCCCACGGGAAGCGGGCGCCGCGCAGCCCGGCGCTGCGGGTCCGGGCCCGGGCGGCGTCCAGCCGCCGCAGCCGGTAGCGGACCATCGCGCCCGCGGCTCCCGGGTCCATCGCCGCCACCGCGGGAAGCATGAACACATCCGCGTCCCAGAACACGTGACCGGAGTATCCGATGCCGGACAGCCCCCGCGCGCCGACGGCCAGCTCGCCGCGGTCCTTGATCGCGCACCACAGCTGGAATAGCACGAACCGCAGCGCCAGCTGCGCCTGAGGGTCGCCGCGGACCTGAACGTCGACGGCATCCCACCGGCGCGCCCAGGCCGCGCGGTGATCGGCGAGCAGCCGGCCGAAACCCGCTCTGTCGGCCGCCCGCAGCGCATCCGCCGCCGCCCGCAGGCCGGGCCGGTACCGCCCGTCGCCAGCGTAGGCGGCGATCCGCTGCGCGGTGCGCACTGGCCCGTCGCGGCGGGTCCGCTGGACGGCGACGGCGGCGATGCCCGCCCCCGTGCCGACGCCGGTCCGCGCCCAGTGCATGCCGTCCTGGCGGCCTGCGGCCATCGTGGCACCCGGGGGGCGCCGCAGCGGACGGCCCGGCCGGGCCAGCCGGTCGGCCGGCGCCTCGGCGCGCATGGCGACCACCCCGGGGATGGTGATGCTGGCCAGCCGGGCGGTCCGCAACGGGCAGGGGCCGTCCGTCAGCTCGGTGCGCTCCAAGACGCCGGTCCGCAGGTCCAGCACCCGGCGGTCACGGACCGGGGCGGGCTCCACCGCCAGGCCGGTCCACACCGGGCCCGGCAGCAGGTGCTGGCCAGGTCCCGTCCCGTCATATACCCCGGCGGCCAGGACCATCGGCAGGCCACCCGCAGCCGCCTCCTCCACTGACCCGCGCGTGGCCACGCCCCCGGCGCCGAGCGTGAACAGCGACTCGGTCACCCGGCGGCGCAGCGGCCCGGCCCCGGTCTCGCACAAGATCCACTCCGGATCCTCATCGACCGCCGGCACCCGCTGACGGGCATGCCGCCGTACCTGCTCATCCAGCAGCGCCAGCAGCCCCCGGGACCCGCCGCCAGCATGCATCACCCCGGCCGGCACCCCGTCTGGTTCCGGCCCTACCGACACGGCGGTCACCCGCGCGGCCTCCGGCACCAGCAACAGCGCGTCAGGGCCCGGATTCCCGCCGGGCGCGCCGAACTCGCTGCCCACCACCAGCAGCAGCCCCGGGCCCACGCCCCGCCGGGCCAGCACCGCCAGGATGCCGCGCATCACCTCAGGCCCGGCATCTCCCCGCGCCACCCGGCATCTCGCCGACAACTCAGCCGGAACGCTGCCGCCGCGGCTGATCACGGTGACGTCCACGCCCCACCCGCGCAACACCGCAACCCGGCGGCCCACAGCCGCCACCAGCCGACGCCGGCACGGCGCCGCCGCCCTCCAGGCAATGGCCACAGCCGCGAAGGTACGGCCGGTCAGCACATCACCGGCTGCCACGACGCCAGGCGGCGGCCCGGCCAGTGCAGCTGACCGGGAACCGGAGGCAGCCGGGTTTCCTGCCAGCCCGGTAGAACCGCGGTGGGCATCGCGCATGGTCCCGGGTACCGTCATGACCTGCTCGCCGTCCCCGGAGTCACGACGACCGGCCGCTGACCGGCACTTCATCATCGGTGATCGCGCGCATTCCAGTCACCCCTTGACATCGCCGAAGGCGATGATCGCGCTCGGCCCTCGGCACCGGCCAGGGCCCAAAGGCCCGGATGCCGGGCCGGGCAGTCCCCGGTCTCAGGCCAGCGCGACCCGCGGTCTGCCCGGCCATGCTGGGTGGCCATCTCGTTCATGCCTAGTGAACAGGACAGGGGCCGAACGCGGGACCTTCGCCCCTGCGCTCGTCTCGCAGGCACTGTCACCCTGGCCGGCGCGGCAGGCGATCCCGGGAGCTGGACGACCCGATTGTGAAGGCATTGGTCACGCGTCCGGGCGGGACCGGAGAAACGTCACGGGCTGGCGGGACCTTCGCCCCTGGCGGCAGGCAAACCGCCGCCCTGATTCTCAGGTTCTGGAAGCGAAGAATTAACAGGGCGCGCCCGGCTCTACGCGCTGAGGAACCCGATCAGGCACGGGATCTGGGGCGGGCTTAACGAAGAGGAACGGGCGCGTGAGCGCCGCCGCCGGGCACGCAGGCCGGACGCCGCGTAACCGCCAGTCAGGAACAGGAGATCCAGATGCACGCTGAAGTGGGCGACGAGATCGTGGTCAGGGGCCGCCACGTTGGCGATGAAGACCGCAAGGGGGTGATCACCGAGGTTCACGGGGAGGGCGGAGCGCCGCCGTACCTGGTCCGGTGGGAGAACGGTCACGAGAGCGTGTTCACGCCCTCCTCGGACAGCCTGGTGGAACACCACCCTTCCCCTCGGGCCGCTGGCTGAGCGGCGCGGCGGTGTCGCGGCATCACGCTCGCGCGCCGTCGGCTTGGCGGCGAGACCGCCGTGGCCGTGCTCCCCCACGGCCTTGTAATGGCCGCCGGTCCGCGGCAGCCGCTGCGATCGCGTCGGCTGGCCAGCTCGCTGACGCTGCTCGTGGGTGCTGCTCGCCCCGGCGGCATCCAGGCCGGGTGATGACGCTGGTCATGCAGGCTACGGCGCTCGAGTGGCGCGACGCGGCTCACGAGCGGATGGCCTGGCACCTGCTCTCAGCGCTAGTGCTGGGGCTACGGCTGGGTACCGCACCGACATCATTGAACGCGTCCTTCGCCAGGCAACCGAGGAGCAGCCCGGACTCGAGGCCATCCGGTCATGGCTCATCGCTGAGTTCCGCCGCGGGCTAGCACCTGAACTCGCCGCCGCGGGACGCGCGCTCGGCCGCTACGACGCCCGCCGTAAGGTGCTGCCGGGCTCGCTGTAACGGGAGAGGAACGCGCTCCGCACCGGCGGCCAGTGAGCTGAAACTCGCCGGGCCGGCCGGGAACGGCCGGTGATCCGGCCCAGCCATGAGAGGCGCCGACCGTGGTCCCGGCCTGAATTCACCGAAGATCAGGCCGAACGTCTCTATCCCGGCAGATGCGAGCGCAACCACGATGAACGATGTTCAACGGGCCAGGCTGCCGATCAAGTACCCGGCCGGGAAGTCAGGAAATCCCCGTTGGCCGCCCGGCGAGCTAATGGAGGTGTCATGAAGGCACAGGTAGGCGACGAACTGATCATCGAGGGCCCGGAACCGGGCACGTCCGGCAGAATAGGCACGATCGTGGCCCTCCAGAACGCAGACGGCTCACCGCCGTATGTCGTCCACTGGCTGGCCGGCGACTATGACTCGCTGATCCAGCCCGGCCCGGCAGCCCGGATCGAACGGCATCGCACCTTGCGGCCCTCGCCAAGGAGTTAGCCGCCGTAGGCCAAGGTCATGGCCACCTCAGATTTCCCGCCCGCCCACCGCGCGATCACGTGACTGCGGCAGGAGCCCGGTCAACGTCGAGGAGTGCCGCCGCGGCGGCATCGGCCTGGCCTGGCATGTCGTATATGGATACGCCCGCGGCGATCAGAGCCTGGCGGGAGACCCGGTAGTGATGGCCGCACAACAGCAGGTCCACGGGGTACGCCCGTTCCGGTGTCGGCGGCATGATGGCTCGCACCACGGGGCGGGCCGGGCAACAGCACGCCCGGTCCTCCCGGTCGGCCCGCATGGTCAGCTGGCTCGGCTCTGGCGGCGGGCTCCCGGTTTCCGGTGCGCTTGCGCCGACGCCCCGGCGCGGAAATCTCGGCTTCATGACCTGAGGATGCCCGCGCAGCTCTGGTCCCTATAGAGACGGAATACCCGTCCCGCCGGGACAAAGGCCCTGCCTTTGGATCAGCTGCGGGCGCCCGAGCTGGCCAGCCGTTTCCCGCGGTAACGGGACCAACGCCCCTACCGCGCGTGGTGGCGGGCGGCGAAATTTATGACCGTTGAAGCCGCACTCGTTCGGCGGTCGCAGGGAGGCTGGCCATGTCACGCCGGGATGATTACCTCGATGCCATGCTCCGGCACCTTGGTGCCGCGTACTACGAGTCCCTGCACGGCCGGGCCGCCCGCTCCGACGTGGCCCGCGCGCTGGAGACGGTGGAGGAGCACCTGGACGAGCACGGCGAGCGCTCCCAGGCCGCGCCGCTGGAGGCGAGCCCGCAGCCTGCTCATCACGGATCGCGGGCACGCTGATGAGCAAGCCGGCCGTCACCATCCGCCCGGGCGCGACCATCGCGGGCGTGGCGCGGATGATGAATACGCGCGGCATCGGGAGGCTGCCGGTCGTTGACTCGAAGGGCACACCGGCCGGCATCGTGAGCCGCCGCGATCTGGCGAACGTCTTCCTGCGTCCGGATGCCGACATCGCCCGCGATGTCGGCCAGCTCCTGGAAGGACTCCCGCTCATCGACCCCGAGGGCATCGTCGTGCGGGTGCGCCACGGGGGTGGTGAACCTCAGCGGCCCCGCCGAGTCGTCCTCGCTGCGGCAGCAGGATCTCATCGCGGTCGTGCCCCGGCTGGTCTGGGATGTCGACGGAGTGGTCGACGTGGTGAACAGGCTCGGCGGAGCCACGAAGTCCACGACCGCCATACCAGGAGCGCGCCCAGCATGCCACCTCAGCACGAACACACACCTAGACCGGTGATCGCAATGCCAGCCTCCGGTCCGAGGAGCGCGGCCGCCTTCGCCAACAACCGGCTGGAATGGCGGCGGCTGGTGGCCGAGTGCGGCGGCACGTTCTTCCTCGTCCTTGTCGCCGCCGGGGGCGGCGTGGTCAACGCACTGAGCCATGGCCAGGTGGGGCGGGCCGCGGCGGTAACCGCGCCCGGACTGATGGTTCTCGCGCTGATCTATACGATCGGCGAGACATCCGGGGCGCACGTTAACCCCGCGGTCACGATCGCGTTCGCCGCACGTGGCCACTTCCCCTGGCGACGGGTGCCCGGCTACGTATGCGCCCAACTCGCCGGGGCCGTGATTGCCTGCGGGTTGTTGCGCAGCCTGTTCGGCACTGCCGGAGATCTCGGCGGGACAGTGCCCGGAAGGGGTTTCTCTGCCGCCGCCGCCGTCGCCGTCGAGGCGATACTGACCTTCGGCCTGGTGACGGTGATCCTGGGGACCGCATCCGGGGCCCGCAACGTGGGCCATAACGCGGCGATCGCGGTCGGCGGTTACGTGATCCTGGCCGGGCTGTGGGCCAGCCCGGTGAGCGGCGCGTCGATGAATCCCGCCCGCAGCCTCGGCCCGGCCCTGGTCAGCGGTGATCTCGGCCAGGCCTGGATCTACCTGGCCGGGCCGCTGGCTGGTGCCCTGCTCGCGGTCGCTCTGGCCTGGGCGCTGCGCGGCCCGCCGTCGCCTGCGGCTGATCTGGCCGCCCAGGGTGGTCGTCGATTCAAGCGGCAGAAGGCCGACCTCAGCCGCACTAAGGAGACAGAACGATGAAAGCTGCGGTCAAGGACGTCATGACCACCCGCGTGATCTGGGTCAGGAAGAACGCGTCGTTCAAGGAAATGGCCGCCGCCCTCCGCGAGCACCGGGTCAGCGCCTTCCCGGTCCTTGATGAGCACGACAAGGTCATCGGCGTCGTCTCCGAAGCCGATTTGCTGGCCAAGGTCGCCGCCCTCGACAGCGAGCCCGGAGTGCTCACCGGCATCCGGCATCACCGGGAGCAGGAGAAGGCACGCGGGGTCACGGCGGGCGACCTGATGACCTGCTCCCCGGTGACCGCTGCCCCCCACGACACGGTTGAGCACGCCGCCAGGCAGATGTCCCAGCACAGGGTGAAGCGGCTTCCGGTGGTCGACGCGAACGGCCACCTGGTCGGGATCATCAGCCAGACCGACGTGCTGGGCATCTTCGACCGCTCCGGCCAGGACATCCGCAAGGAGATCATCACCGAGGTGATGCAAAACGAGTTCCTCGTCGACCCGAAGGAATACAAGCTGACCGTCAAGAACGGCGTGGTAACGCTTGCCGGCGTGCCCGAGACCGCCGAACTCGGCCGCGACCTTATCCAGCGGATCTGGCACGTCCAGGGAGTGGTCGCCGTGCGTGACCGCCTGGCCTGCCCGCCGCCCGACCGGGACGACATCCCGTTCATGTCTCGCCCCCGTTTCCCCACGGGCTGACGCACCAGGAAGGACCGGGCCGGCATGGTGACCCCGCAAGGCAGGCCGGGCGGCCCGCCCGATGCAACAGATCATCAGGCAGGAGAGGGACTCTGTCTCACTGCCCGCCGCCGTACGAAAACTGCTGCCGAGGGGTGATGCGGGATGACCGAGCCGGAACGGCCGGTGGCGGACTGGCTGCGGGACGAGCCATGGGCTCAGGTGGCTGAGACCCACGCCGCCGTGGTGTTCCTGGCCGGCGACCGTGCCTACAAGCTCAAAAAGCCGGTCAATCTCGGCTTCCTGGACTTCAGTACGGCGGAGGCGCGCGCGGCGGCGTGCGCCCGCGAGGTCGAGCTCAACCGCAAGTTCGCGTCCGACGTGTACCTGGGCGTGGCCGAGATCCGCGGCCCAGACGGGCAGGTCTGCGACCACCTGGTGGTGATGCACCGCATGCCCGCAGCGCGTCGTCTGTCCACGCTGGTCCGCTCGCGGGCACCGGTGGCCGAGCCGCTGCGCCAGGTCGCGCGGATCATCGCCGCCCAGCACGCCAAGGCCGCCCGCAGTCCGCACATCAGCGAACAGGGCAGCCGCGACGCGCTGCGCCGCCGCTGGGCGGACAACATCGACCAGACCCGGGAGATCCAGGCGCGGCTGGCGCCGCGGGAGCCGCTCGACCCAGCAGTCATCGACGAGACCGAACGGCTGACCTCGCGGTTCCTGGCCGGGCGCGCGCCGCTTCTGGACGCCCGCATCCGCGACGACCGCATCGTCGACGGGCATGGTGACCTGCTCGCCGACGACATCTTCTGCCTCGACGACGGCCCGCGGATCCTGGACTGCCTGGACTTCGACGACCGGCTCCGCTGGCTGGACGGGCTCGACGACGCCGCGTTCTTGGCCATGGACCTGGAACACCTCGGCGCCCCAGAGCTGGCCGAACAGTTCATGGCCGCCTACGCCGACTACTCGGGGGACCCGGCCCCCGCGTCCCTGCGGCATCACTACGTCGCCTACCGGGCCTTCGTCCGTGTCAAGGTCGCCTGTCTGCGGGTCACCCAGGACGACCTGGCGGCCGGCTTCGAGGCGCGCCATCTGGCCGAGGTGACGCTGCGGCACCTGCGCGCGGGAGCGGTCACCCTGGTCCTGGTGGGCGGGCTGCCCGGGACCGGCAAGTCCGCGCTGGCCGACGCGGTGGCCGGTCGGCTCGGCTTCATCGTGCTGAATAGCGACCGGATCCGCAAAGAGCTGGCCGGGCTGCCCGCCGAGGCTAGCGCCCGCGCCCCGTACGAGCGGGGCATCTACACCGCGGAATGGACCGAGCGCACCTACCGCGAGCTGCTGCGCCGCGCCGCCGCCCTGCTCGCTCGCGGCGAGTCCGTGATCGCCGACGCCTCATTCATCTCCGCAGCCCAGCGGATCGCCGCGGCGGTAACCGCCACCGAGGCGAGCGCCGACCTGCTGCAGCTGCGCTGCACCGCCTCCCGTGAGCTGGCCGCCCGACGGATGAGCGCCCGCACCTGCGGGTTGTCGGACGCGGATCAGGCGGTCGCGGAGGAGATGCGGGCAATCGCGGAACCATGGCCGGATGCGATGGTGATCGACACCGAACGCGGCGGCACCGCCGGGCTGCCCGGCGAATGCCTGGGGCAGGTGCTGGCGGCGATCCGTCCGCACGGCCCTGAGCACGTCTGGCGCCCCACCCGGCCGTACATGCTCCCCGGATGAACCGCCACCATCCCGAGAATCCCGAATGCCGGCACCAGGTTCGCCGCATCAGGCGAGGACAGGAAATGATCAGGAATTTCAGCCCGGCCGCGGTCCCTGGCAGACAGCGGTGCCGCTCACCGTCCGTCCCGCAGGATCAGAACCGGACAGGAAGCGTGGTGCACGCAGTGCTGACTGACCGAGCCGAGCAGCATTCCCGCGAACCCGCCGTGTCCCCGGCTGCCGACCACCAGCAGGTCGGCACCCTCGGCCGCGCGCACCAGCACGTCCGCGGCGTGCCCCTGGACCACCAACGGCTCGACCACCACGTCAGGCGCGATGCCGCTGACCTCGGCGAGCGCCTCGAACAGGAGCTTGCCCGCGTCACCTTCGAAGTCGACCGCTCCGTCGCCGAACGACGCCCATCCGTAGCCGGAGGGGTACGACCAGGCGGTCACCGCCTCGACCTCCGCGCCGGCCAGCTCCGCCTGGCGGATGGCCCAGCGCAGCGCCTTCATCGAGGACGGTGACCCGTCCACGCCCACCACGATCCGCTTATCGGCCATGGTCACCACCACCTCGCCTCCTAGCATCGCTTGCGCGGCCGGGCGGCGAAAGGGGCGAACGCACCGGCATGCCGGGACCATTGGCTCTGCGGGCGTCCCCGTCGGCAGGCAGCCAGAAGGGCGCGTCTACAAGCCGGACGGTGGCTGCGGGTCAGGAAGCCCGAAAGGCTGCGCAACGCGGCGGCCGGGCGGCACATGCCGGGCCGCCGAGCTTCGCAGTCGGCGGGTGCGGGAATCACCCTGATGGTCTCGAGCGCGGCATCCTATAGCAGCACGGGCGGAAGCGGGACCGGTGGCGGTACCGCAACACCGCCCGCTTCTCCGGCCCCCGCCGGCTCTCGTCCGCAGGCCGTGACGCGGCCAGGTGACCTGGGCAGTGGCGCACGCCACGCCAGCCAGAGACGGGACAAGAGACCTCATGAGCGCGGACGTTCGCCTCTCGTCGGATCGGGCAGGCGCTGTTGCCATGGAAGAGGAGGCATTCAGCAGGAGGCGGCCACGCCGAACGCTGGATTCGAGCGGGCAGTGAGGAGCAGCCGATGTGTGCTACTGATGACCCTGCCGACGTCGCGCCGGTCGAAGCGTTGCCATCGGACGCCACCGGGCGGGTACGTGAAGCGTGCGGACAGGACGCGCTCGCACTGGCGCGGATCACCGGCGGGGCGCCGGCATGAACGCGGTGAAGCCCAGGAGCGTACTGGTCCATGGCCGGGCGGTGAACTGCGTGGAAGCGGGCAGCGGCCCCGTGCTGCTGCTGATCCATGGGATGGCGGGCAACTTCGGGAACTGGCGGGAGGTGATCGGGCCGCTGGCGCGGCATCACACCGTCATCGCGCCTGATCTTCCGGGCCACGGCGCCTCGGCGCCCGGTGCCGGCGATTACTCGCTCGGGGCGCTCGCCGCTGGCCTGCGCGACCTGCTCGTCGTGCTCGGCCGCGAACGCGCGACGCTGGTGGGGCATTCGCTCGGCGGCGGGATCGCCATGCAGTTCGCCTACCAGTTCCCCGAGATCACCGAGCGGCTGGTGCTGGTCTCCAGCGGCGGCCTGGGTCCGGAGGTCAGCCCGGTCCTGCGCGCCGCGGCGCTCCCGGGGGCGGATCTGTTCATCGCCGCCACCGCCGCGGCGGGGCGCTCTGCGGGAGCCGCGCTCGCCCGCAGCCTGGCGGCTGCCGGGCTGCGGCCCACTACAGACATCGCCGAGGTCGCTCGCGGCTACGCCTCGCTCGCCGACCCCGGCCGCCGGGCCGCCTTCCTGGCTACGCTGCGCTCGGTCATCGGCGTAGGCGGTCAGCGCGTCTATGCCGGCGACCGGCTCTACCTCGCCGAGGGCATACCCGTCCTCATCATCTGGGGCGCGCGCGACCCGATCATCCCCGTCCGCCATGGCCAGCACGCCCACCAGGCCATCCCCGGCAGCCGCCTGGAGATCTTCGACCGGGTCGGCCACCTGCCCCAGCTCGAAGCGCCGGGACGCTTCGTCGCAGCGCTCGAGCGATTCCTCGAGGAGACCGAGCCGGCGCAGTTCGACGCCAGACAATGGCGCGCCCGGTTCCGGTCCGCCGCCGACGAGGGCTAGATGACGCGTATGCGCGCAGGAGACAGTGCCCCTTTCCGATCTATGCTCTGGCGCTGACGAGGCCGGGCCGATGCCGTCCGGCCGCGTGCCTGCAAGCTGGAATGTCAGGCTCAGGGACGGTCCGGCGGGGCTGATCTGGCGAGGAGCAACAGCTCATGGGCGCGCCTGGCCGCCTCTTCGGCATGCCTGTTCCGTGGCTCTGTCATCGGCCCGCCCTCCAGGCCTCGGCCAGCACCTCGATGGCCTCGGCGAGTACATCTGCTTGTGCCTCGAGCCGGTGCATGCGCTCCTCCATCGTGGCCGCGCCGGGTGAGCCATGTGTTTCCGCTGGTGTGTTCATGAGCAGAGATGCTGCCCCGCGCCGGCCGAGGCGGGCAGGGTCTTAGGTCCCAAGCGGTGGCACCGGAAGGCGCACCCGCGTCCGCCGGGGCGGCTCCGCCAGCTCCTCAAGATGGCCAGCCGATGCGCGGGCAACCAGGCGGGCTCGCGGCCGCATTCTTCCGCGCCGAACAGCAGGGAGGGGCGCGCGGCTGGCGCGGTGCACTGGCTGGCCTCGGGCGGGTCGAGGTCGCGCGCGCGAGAAGCACCTGCTGCTCAGGCACCGGCTGCAGCCCGATCCGGGCGGCGATCAGCTCCGGCCGGTAGCCGACCAGCAGCCGCAGCGGCAGGCCGCCGAGGTACCCGGAGGTGGTCGACGCGCTTAGGCACCTGGCCGTTCGCCATGACAGGTCTTGCGTCCTGCCCGGCCGGGACCCTCGGCCCTGTCCTTCGTCCCCGTCTCAGGCCATGATGCATTGAGGATGTATCCGTTTGGATCGGGAACCTGAGGAGCAGAGATGCCCGGAATCCTCGTCGGGGTGGACGGCTCGAACCATTCTCGCCGTGCCCTTGGCTGGGCGATACGCGAGGCCGCGCAACACGATGTCCCGCTGACGGTCGTGGCGGTCCGCCCGGCTGCGGTCCGCCCGGCCACCCATATTTACTGGCCTATGCCTGTCCTCCCCGAGGATAGCGGTGACCTAGAGCACGCGCGGACGGCGGTCCGGGAATTCGTGGACAAGGTCGCGAACGAAATCGGCGAGACGGCGCCCGAGGTCACCGTGAACGTGGTCACAGGAGATGCGGCGGAAGAACTCATCAAGGCCTCGCGTGACGCCGACATGCTCGTCGTGGGGTCCCGCGGCAGCGGCGGGTTCGCTAAGCTCCTGCTAGGTTCGGTGAGCAGCAAGGTCACGCACCATGCGGCCTGCGCCGTCGTGGTCATCCCCGAGACTCGCTAGAGTTCATAGCCGAAGATGAGGCCAGGGCATCTAGGCTTTCGCGTCGTTCATGACGGCACTCGGGGCCGGAGGCACCTGAGGCTGGCCGGGAGCCGCGTCGTCCCGCAGCGACACCGTCAAACCCGCCAGGTTCAGCTTGCCGAGGGGGCATGTGCGGGCTACGAACCCGGGTCGGGGGATACCAGCACCGTCTCCGCGAGGCCCCCGGACCACGGGCCCGCCCCGGACAAGGCGGGCCCGCGGTCCCGTGGCTGCAGCTAGGAGTGAGAGGAGGCCAGCTTGTTCTTCGCCTCGAGCAGGGCGTTGCGCAGCTCACGATAGGCGCTCTGCAGTCCGGTGTGCACCGTATCCCCTGCGCTGGCTGCCGTCGAGATCGTGGCTTCCCACTGCTTCTTGGTGTCAGCCCACGTGCTGCGGAGCTGGTCCAGCTTCGCGGTGAGCTTCTCGCTGGTCTCCACCGCACCGGTGTGTATCTGGACTTCCAGATCGTCGATGCGGCCTTGCCAGTTCTCGATCCGGGCCTTGATCAGCTGCTTGCTGAGGTCCGCCTGCCGGGCCTGGAGCTTGACGATCTGGGTTTCGAGCTCTCGGATGCGATCTTCTGCCATCGTTATCACCATTCCTGTCGTGTCAACACCACCTTTCGGTCCGATGGAGGGCACGGCAAGGGACCAAGGTCCGTTTCTTCAAGGGCCCGGCGCCACGGCACCGGGCAGGGGAAAGCTGACCAAGGTGCCGTAGCTCTCGCCATTCCCACGCACGATAGTTGGCGTTCGGCGGTGACAGTCAGGACCTTCGCCCTCTTGGACCAGAGTTGCTGCGTGGCACAGAGTCAAAAGAGCACCCTTGGCTCGACCCTGGCCGGCCATTGTCAACCGAGACGGGTGGTGATTCATGGGCGCGAACGCTTGTAACGACGTGTTCGGCTGGGCCGACCGGGACCCCGGCCGTGCCCTGTTCGCCGCTCAGGCCGACGGCGGGTGGCAGCCGGTGACGGCGGCTCAGTTCGCGGAGCGGGTCGGCGCGGTGGCCGCTGGCCTGATCGCCACCGGGATCAGGCCCGGTGACCGGGTCGGCCTGATGGCACCGACCAGCCTGGAGTGGGCGATCTGCGATTTCGCCATCTGGGCGGCGGGAGCGGTGACGGTACCCATCTACGAAACCTTGTCGGCGGAGCAGATCGACTGGCAGCTGAGCGACTCCGGCGCGGTCGCGGTGTTCGCCGGGAACGCACGGCTCGCCGAGGCCATCCGTGGCGCCCAGCCCTCGAAGGTCGAGGAGATATGGCGGCTGGACGCCGACGGCCTGGACGCGCTGGCCCGCGCCGGGCAGAGCGTCGAGGCCGGGGAGGTGGCCCGCAGGCGTGCCGCGGTGACCGCGGAGACACTGGCGACCATCGTGTACACCTCGGGCACGACGGGCCGGTCGAAAGGCTGCATGATCAGCCACGGCAACCTGACCGAGGCCGTCCGCGCGATCGTCGCCGTGCCGGGTGTGCAGGAACAGGTGCTGGCCGGGGACGCCTCCAGCCTGTTCTTCCTGCCGCTGTCGCACGTCCTGGCGCGCGCGGTGATGTTGTGCCTGGTGCACGCCGGCAAACGATCCGGTTTCCTTCCCGACCCTGACCAGCTGCCCGGGGCGCTGGTCACCTTCCGGCCGACGATCCTGCTTGCGGTGCCCCGCGTGCTGGAGAAGGTCGCCGCCGCGGCCCGCCACCAGGCCGAAGCCGAGGGCCGCCAGCGGCTGTTCGCGGCCGCCGAGGCGACGGCGGTGGCCTGGAGCCGGGCCGGCCGGCGGCCGGGCCCGTGGCTGCGGCTGCGGCACGCGTTGTTCGGCCGCCCGGTCTACGCTCGGCTGCGCCAGGCGCTGGGCGGGCGGGTGGCCTGGGTGATCAGCGGCGGCGCGCCGCTGGGCGAAGACCTGGGGTACTTCTTCCACGGCGCAGGGCTGACCGTCATGGAGGGCTGGGGGATGACCGAGACCGCCGGCCCGCTCACCATGAACCGCCCGGCGGTGCAGCGGATCGGCTCGGTCGGCCTGCCGCTGCCCGGCTGCGCGGTGCGGATCGCGGCCGACGGCGAGATCGAGGTCCAGGGCCCGGACGTGTTCCAGGGGTACTGGCAGGACCCGCAGGCCACCGGCGCGGCGTTCGACGGCCGGTGGCTGCGCACCGGGGACCTCGGCCGGGTCGATGACGACGGATTCCTCTACGTCACCGGCAGGAAGAAGGACATGCTCATCACCGCCGGCGGCCAGCATGTGGTGCCGTCGGTCCTGGAAGACACCGTGCGCGAGCACTGGCTGATCGCCGAGTGCGTCGTGGCCGGCGAGCGACGGCCGTACGTCACCGCGCTGATCACCCTGGATGAGGCAGCCTTCGCGCGGTGGAAGCAGCGGCGCGGCAAGCCGGCCGGCGCGACCATCGGTGAGCTGCGCAACGATCCGGATCTGCGCGCGGTCGTCCAGCAGGCCCTGGACCGGGCGAACGCGGTTGTGTCCAGGCCCGAAACCATCAAGCGGTTCCGCATCCTGCCCGGCCCGTTCCAGGTCGGCGCCGAGCTTACCCCCACCGGAAAGGTCCGCAGAGACTACGTGCTGGCCAAGTACGCGAGCGATATCGACGCCCTGTACGCGTGACTAGAGCTCTGCTTTTGCTCGGCCCGTCGAAGATATGGTTCGTATCGAGGCCCTATTCCGAGTACAGGAGTAGCCGCCCGTGCGAGCTTGAAGTGGAGGAGGTGGTCTCAGAGGCCGGCGATGAAGATCATCAGCTGGAACGTCAACTCAATCCATGCACGGTTGCCGCGGGTCGCCGCGCTGCTGGCCCGCCACCGGCCCGACCTGGCGTGCCTGCAGGAGATCAAGACCAGCACCGGGGAGTTCCCGGCCGGTGATTTCGCCGCGGTCGGCTACCAGGCCGCCGTGCACGGCCAGGCCGGACGCAACGGGGTTGCCGTGCTGTCCCGCATGCAGCTCACGGATGTGGCCTGCGGGTTCGCCGACGATCCGGCCCCGGAGCAGGCCCGGGTCCTGTCCGTTACCGGCGGCGGGATGAGGGTCGTCAACGTCTATGTGGTGAACGGCCGGGAGGTCGGCACCCCCGAGTACGAGCTGAAGCTGCGCTGGCTGGATGCATTCACCGCCTGGCTGCGCAATACCTATCAGGCCGCCAGCCCCCTGCTGGTCGCCCCTGGCGCCTCCATCACCGCGACCAGGTCACGGTGGGCTGAGCAGATGATATCCCGGGCCTGATCCCGCAGCCCGGCCACGTCGCGATGGGTCAGGCCGCTGGTGGGTAGCGGGTGTCCGGCCACCACGCGCACCGGGCCGGCGTGGATCGCGTGCCGTCCCGGCGGCCAGATCCGGCCGGTGCCGTGGATGGCGACCGGCACGATCGGCACCTGGGCGGTGACCGCGATGATGAAGGCGCCGTCCTTGAACTCCCCGATGGTGCCGTCCGGGGAGATCCTGCCCTCCGGGTAGGCCAGCAGCCAGTGCCCGGCCGCCAGGTCCCGCGCGGCCTCGGTGTCGATCTGGCCGAAGTTGGGAGACTGCCGGTCCACCTCGATCATCCCGATCCTGCGCAGCGCCGCGCCGAACAGCGGGATCCGGAACAGCTCGCGCATGGCCAGGACGCGCAGCGACACCGGCAGCGCATGCAGGTGCACGATCGGGTCGAGGAGGGACTGGTGGTTGGACACGATCATGCAGGGGCCGGCCGCGCTGAGTTGCTCCAGGCCACCGCAGGTCACCTGCGCCCCCGCGGAGCGCAGCCATACCACCGCCCACCACCGCATGATCCGGTCGGTGACGGCTGAGTCGGCGCGGGCCGCGCCGCGGCACCACACCAGCACGGCACCGGCCGCCGTGGCCAGCACCCCCGCGGCGAACGTCGGCACCGTCCGCCAGGACGGCCGTCCGCAGACCACGCCGCCGATGGCCGCCACCCGCAGCAGGTCAAGGTAACGATTGCGTTCCACGCCGGGAGAACCCCCCGCGGCCACCGGAGAAGGCCAGCTCAGGCCTGACCGGACCACCATGGTGCATGAACCAGCTCTTCATGCCATCAGCTCACGGCAGGCCGCTGCCGGATAATAGGGGCGGAGGTCCCCGAGCACGTAGCCGGATGACCGGACCGAGCGGCCCGCTCTGGAGCGGCCGCGCCCGCCGAGGCCCAGCCCCGAAATAGGGCCTCAGAAGTAGGGGCCTGGCCTGCTGGGGACCGGGGGAACCGGGTAGACGAGCCGGTCGCGCACCGCCACGACGCCCTGGACGTGGCGGGCCCGGCGGACGATGTCGTGACCGATCGGGACGGTCTCGGGGGTGCCCTCCAGGGTCACCACGCCGTCCTTCACCAAGATCGAATACCAGCTCGGCTCCGAGTGGCCGGAGATAACCTGGGTCATGATCTCCGCGCGGATCTCCGCATCCGTTCGGTCAAAGACGGCCAGGATGTCGGTCCGGCTGACGATCCCGACCAGGCGGCCGCCCTCGTCGACCACGGGAAGGCGCTTGACCTTACGGCTAAGCATCAGCCGCGCGGCGTGCCCAACCGTGTCCTCCGGAGTGGTCGTCACCGCGGGGCTCGTCATCAGCTCGGCCGCCGTGACGCCTTCCGCCTTCGCCTGCTCCGTGCGATGCAAGAGGCCGGTGATCGTTCCCCGCATGCCATGCCGGTCATCCAGGGCCTCTTTGGACAGCAGGTCCGCCTCGGAGACGACGCCGACAACCGTCCCGTCCGTGTCGAGCACGGGGAACGCGCTCACCTGGAACTCACGGAGCCTGGCGGCTATCTCTTTGAACGACGAGGTCGTGCTTACCGAAATCGGATGTGTGGACATGACGTCCTTGACGACGGCAGTCATTGTTGTCTCCTCGCCTGCGGACAATGAGCCGGGCGCCATGAGCTCAGTCTCCTGCACTCCTAGTTTCGTCCCGGGCTGACCAGGGTGGTAGGGCCGTTGGTCCGGTTCAGGCAGACCGGAGGTCACCGGGCCGCCGGCCGCCGGGACCCTGGTCCCGTGGTCGTGACCAAGGTCGCGCCGGACTGTGCCGTCTGGCCCTGCCGTTCCAGGTCTGGCTGTCATGCGATTTGACGTAGAAGTATCCGTATCCAGAAAGGAAGGCAGACGAGATGAGCACTCTGCTGCGCAGGGACCCGAGGACCATGTTCCCGGACCTGGTTGAGTGGTTCGAGGAGCCGTTCATGACGCTTCGGCCCTACCTGGCTCAGCCGATCAGGGTCGAGGACTACCTCGAAGATGACCACTACATCGTCCGGGCGGAACTGGCCGGGATCGACCCGGAGAAGGATGTCGAAGTGACGGTCGGCGCCGGCTACCTGACGATCCACGCCGAGCGGCACGACAAGACAGAGGGCAAGCACCGGTCGGAGTTCCGGTACGGCGCGTTCACCCGGAGCCTGGCGCTGCCGCCCAACGTCAACGAGGACGACGTCAAGGCGACCTACCACGATGGCATCCTCGCGGTCTCTATTGCCCTGCACACCGAGAAGAAGGAGCCGGTCAAGAAGATCGAGGTCAAGACGGCGGCCAAGTAGGTCTCTCGCGGCGAAACCGGGGTCAGCGCGACATGACGGTGGCCGCGCCCGCCGGGGCGCGGCCACCGTCATGTCGCGGCAGGATCCCGGCCCCACCGGCGCGCCGCACCAGCCATGCTGACGTCGCCCGATGATGCGGCCGCGTGCCCCGCGACTCGCTATCTAGGATGAGTCGCTGGCCGTGCCGCACGCGGTGGTTCTCATCGACCTCCATCCGCCCGCGGGGTTGCGCCTGACCGGAGCGAGCTAGGCGCTGGCGGGGCGAGCTGAGGGGGCTGACTAGGGCGAGCTGAACCAGGTTGGAGGGGCATGGGACCTATAGTCGATCTGGGGAAGAGTGGGTATGGGTCTCGTCCGCATCGCGCTGGCCGTCGCCGCCCTGGCGGCGATCACGGCGTGTTCCGGGCCGGTGAAGGCGGTCCCGGCCAGTTACTACCTGGCCCTGGGCGACTCGCTGTCCCAGGGGGTCCAGCCTGATAGGGCGGGCGCAAACGTCGAGACCCGGCAGGGCTATCCCGATCAGCTGTACGCGGCGCTGCGCAGTGGTCATCCCGGGCTGCAGCTGGTCAAGTCCGGCTGCCCGGGCGAGACGACCAGCACGATGATCAAGGGCGGGATCTGCCGCTACCCGGGCGGATCGCAGCTGGCCGCCGCCGCAGCCTTCCTGCGCGCCCATCGGGGCCACGTATTCCTGATCACCATCGACATCGGCGCCAACGACCCCGAAGACTGCGGCAGCTGGGCAAGCCTCAGCAAAATCGCCTCCTGCTTCGGAACGGGCGTCCCGCGCGCCGCTGCCAACCTGGCCACGATCATGACGCGCCTGCGGGCCGCGGCCGGCCCGGGCGTCCGCATCGTCGGGATGACCTACTACCTGCCCGCGCTGGCCGAATGGCTCGACGGCACGCCCGGGCAGGCCATCGCCCGGCTCAGCGAGCGGCTGGCCGCCGGCTATAACGACGTGCTGGAGCAGGTCTACACCGCGTCCGGCGCCCGGGTCGCGGATGTATCCGGTGCCTTTGATACCGCTAACTTCGGCGATCAGGTGACGGTGCCCGGGATCGGCCAGGTCCCGCGCAATGTAGCCCTGGTCTGCCAGTGGACCTGGGAGTGCGTGGCACCGCCGCGCGGGCCGAACCAGCACGCGAACGAGGCGGGGTACGGGGTCATCGCCCGCACTTTCCTGCAGGCCGCTGGTCTGAGCTGAGCCCGCCGGTTTCAGGGCTCGCTTCGCGGGCGACAGCGGTCACGACGTGGCGCTGCCGGTCTGGACCGGATGAGGCTGCGCTGCGCCGCTTGCGGCGTATACCTCGCAGCCAGAGGGTCGGACTCGGCCAGCCGGTAGCCCGAGTCGGCGGAACCGATTTCTGAGAACATGGGGCTGTTCGCCAAGTACGCCGATCCCCGTCTGCCGCAGGCAGGCGCAGAGCGGCGTGTGGAGCGCGTCGCCGCGACCAGGTTGACCGGCAGCACCAGCTCCACGCCAGGCCGTTCGGCCTCTTCCATGACGGTCTTGGCCAGGGCACTGGGCGCGCCTCTGGATGTGATCGTGGTCTGCAAGCTCGGTGCCGTTCCAGCCCGGACTCGGGATGGGCGCGGTCGGGGAAGACGCGGGCAAGTGATCAACCGCGAGGTCGTGCGCCTGGCTAGGGTGCCCGCGAGCGAGCTGGCCGCGGTCCAGGCGCACGGGCAGGCACAGGTGGACGCCCGCGCCGCGCGTTACCGCGCCCGCCGGCGGCGCGAGCCGCTGGCGGGCAGGACCGCCGTGGTGGTCCGGAGGACGCCTGGTCTAGCGCGGACATGCTCCCTCACGCCAGTGCGGCGGCCGGCCGCGATCAGCGGCTCGCCGGGCCGCAGCGATGAGCGCCGGGGCGAGCGGGGCGAGCTCAGGTTCGATGGCGACCAGCCTTCTGGCCGTGATGCCGGCACGACGTGTCGATGCGGCCGCGTCCGAACGCGTCGATCCGGCCCCACCGTCCGGGGATGTCGAGGAGTTCCAGCCAGCCCACACTGATGGGCAGTGCCGGATCCACCACGAGGTTGTCCCCGGCCGGCTCCAGGCCGAGGAGGGCGCGAAGCAGGAGGAGCGGTGCCCCGGTTGACCACGCCTGCGGGCTGCAGGCCGTCGGGTACTGGACGGGATACTTGGTCATCTGCCGCGGGTACCCGCCGAAGGCTTCGGGCAGGCACCCGTCGAAGTACTGCGCTGCGGCGAGGATGCCCTCGGCGACGCGCGCAGCTTCTTCCTTGAAGCCGTATTTCCGCAGGCCCCAGGCGATGATGGAGTTGTCGAACGGCCAGACCGTGCCCACGTGGTAACCGATCGGGTTGTAGCGGCCTTCGCCTTCGGCCAAGGTCCGCACCCCCCAGCCGGAGAATAGCTGCGCGCTCATGAGGTGCCAGACGACGCTCCTCGCCTTGGACTTCTCGATGATGCCGCTCCACAGTAGGTGACCGATGTTCGACGTCAGGGAGTCGACCCGCCGGCCATCGGCGTCGAGGGCTATGGCAAAGTACCCACGGTCCTTGACCCAGAATTCGCGGTTGAAACGCCGCTTGAGGTCGGCGGCCTCCTTCTCGAGCTTGCCGGCGAACTCCGGGTCGCGCCAGAAAAGGCGGGCGAGCCGGGCGCCGCGAACTTTGGCATCGTAGGCATAACCCTGCAGCTCGCAGGTGGCCCGGGGGAAACCCGGCAGCGTTCCGTCATGGTAGGAGACCGAGTCCCAGGAGTCCTTCCAGCACTGGTTTTCCAGACCGGTCTCCTCGTTCCGGCGCTGGTAGGAGAGGTAGCCGTTGCCCTGCAAGTCGGCATACTCATCGATCCAGTTCAGTGCCGCCCGCGCCTGGGGTTCGAAGTCACGGACCAGTTTGGAGTCGCCGGTCCAGCGCTCGTACTCGTCCATGAGGACGACGTACAGGGGCGTGGCATCGGCGCTGCCGTAGTACGGCGAATGCGGGCGCTCCTCGAATGCTGTCATCTCGCCGTAACGCATCTCGTGCAGGATCCGACCCGGATCCTCGTCGCGGAAGTCGTCGACGCGAGAGCCTTGCCATGTTCCCAGGACGCGCAGCGTCGTGGCGGCGAGTTCAGGCATGAAGGGCAGCGCCTGGAGGCTGGTGAAGATACTGTCACGGCCGAACATCGTCATGAACCACGGCAGGCCGGCGGCCGGCAGGCTGTCGCCCGCTGCGAGGGCGGGCGAGAAACGCAAGGCTGCCAGGTCGACAATGCTGCGCTGGTAGGTCGTCTTCAAGGATTCGGCGCTGCTTTCAAGCTGCGGTGCTTTCCCTGTCCACTTCTGCAGGCCGCGCGCCATGCTGGGGCGCCCTCGAATATCTGGTAGCGCCGCTTCCAGGGCGCCCATGTCGGTGGCAACCTGAAGTTCTGTCGTCCATCGCCCATGCGGTTCGATGCGCACTTGGAACGTCAGGCCGCCTTCATCGATCTCGGCCGGACTCGTTGCGGAGATGAGCGTCGCGCGCTCGTAGGTTTCCCGTTGGTAGCCGAGGACGAGGCGACCGCGTTCGATCCGGTTCCGGTACGTTCCCTTCTTCTTAAGCGCGTCCTTTACTTCGAAGAGGTCGGCGAAATCGCTGCTTGCGTCGATGCGGACCCGCAGCTCAACCGGCTTGTCCTCGTGGTTCAGGATGCTCAGCTCCTCGTGGAAGCCATCGCCGACCGCACGAACGCGGATCACCGAGAGCTTGGCGTCGACGTAGACCGTGCCGGTTCCTGGGACCAGAAAGAAGCGCGCCTCGAAGTAGTGGAGGTCGTCGACCGACAGCGAGTTCAGACGCTGGCCGTTGACGGTCAGTACCCACCTGGAGAGAAAGCGCGTGTCAAAAGAGAACAGACCGGTCGGGTCGGCCGCCGAGGCCTCGATGTCGCCACGCTTGTCGCTCACTACAAACGTGTTCCCTTCCAGGACCCGGACGAGGCCATCGGTCATCTCGTGCTCCTCCCGCCGCTGCCCGGCCCGGCTTTCGCGCGCGAGGTGGCCGGTCCGGGAAAAAGCCGCTGGAACGAGACGACGAGAGCGAGGTTCCCGCGAGGCACCAGCGCGCCGCGCAGCGCAGCGGCCATGGCATTCACCCTGCCTGCAGCCATGCCCTCGAACAGAACCTTCACGGTCCGGACCACGGCGTCTGCCGCCGCATCGCTGCGCGAGACGGCGACGTCGCCGTTCTTGATCGTCAGATACCAGTGCTCGACGCGCTGCCCATCGACCAGGTCGAACCGCAGCGTGCCGGAGACGTTCTGGAGGAGCGGCTCACGACCGCGCTCATCCAATCCGCGGAAGAAATCGCTGACCGGGTCTGTGGTGATCTCCACGTTCTTGGTCCTTCCAGTGGCTGCCTCCCTTTACCGTGCATGCCCGGAGTGACCCCGGCCAGGGGCCAACGTCCCGGGAATGCGGCCAGCTGCGCCCCGAGGAGGGCCCATGGCCATGCTGCAGGCCGCCGGTGCTGCCGCGTACCACGACACCGGCCTGCTGATCATGTCCGGGGACGGGGTTGCGGGTACGACGGGACAGAAGGCCGATAAGCCGGTAGAGACGGCTCCTGGTCACCAGGCGTTACCTGACGATTGTGCGCTGATGGCCGCGGGGTTACCTGCGGAGCCGGATCCGCTCGGTAGCTGCTGTGCCCGGCGGGCACGAGTACGACCGGCTTCACCGATCGCAGCGCCACCGGCTGCCGCAGCGGCCGGGACATCTCATCGCCGGCCAGGACACCGGCCACCGTGCCGGGCTGGTGCAGCGCCCGGATCACCCCTCTGAGGGCACGCCCTGGGCTGAGGTCAGCAGCGGCTCCGGGGCGAAACAGCTTGGCGAGCTGCTCATACTGCCCGGATGCTGGGTCGTACCCGTCGACGAGCCGCCCGGCCAGCTCCCGCCACCGGGCTGTCTCCGCCGCCGCCAGCCCGGCGCGGTCGGCCGGCGTCCGCCCCCGGCACGCAGGTTCCAACGGTGAACGCGTTGTCGGCGAATACGGCGACTGCGCCGGAGCCGGACAGCACCCAGCGGACCTGCTCCGCCGAGGAGGTCCCATAGGTCGGCACCGTCACCCGCGTGGGCCGTCCAGATGGCGACGTCGCACACCGCCCAGTCCAGGCTGGCCGAGGACATCAGCCTGACCCGGTTACCAGCCCAGATCCCGGCCGGCGAACTCCCCGGCGGTCGTCGGCAACCAGGTGACGTCAGCCTCCGGGCTGAGCACGGCCCGGCACGGGTCGCGGGCCGCCCAGTCAAGGACGTCATCAGCCACGCTGGCACTTACCGCCCGCCACTACCCGAAGGCCAACCGACGGCCGGCGCACCAGTCCTGGATGCCCCGGCGATCGGCTGGCTCCTGCCGGCTGGATCAGGATCAGCGCGTGTGCTCGTGTTCGTACTTGAACGACAGCTCCAGCTTGGTCCGGAAGGTGATCCCACCGCCTTCATCCAGGTGGATGTCCTGCTTGACCACCTCAGCCACCCGAAGGTCGTGGAGGGTTTCGCCCGCGGTCTTGAGCGCCTGCGCTGCCGCGTCTTCCCACGACGTGGTGCTCGTGCCGATCACTTCGATTACCTTGTAAGTGCTCATGACATCCTCCCTGCAGCGGCTTTCAGCACGTCGGGCCGTACTAGGCGGGCCAATCGTCTGAGCCTCCCTTACGCCACATGCTCGGCTGACCGGCATCGGCGGGATAAGGCCGAAAGTCCCCTCTATCGCGGGCCAAACCTCCGCGATGGGTGCTTGCTCCTGCAGCACGCGCGCTCGGCGAAGGTCAGCGGCCACGCCCAGTCAGCCGCAGGCGTGATGTTCGGGAAGGCTTCCCCGGCGGCCCGGCTCATCGCGCGCCGCCGAGCGTGGAGACGTCCCCGGTATCTAGGCCCAGCTCCCCGGTCGTCGCCGCTCATGACACCGCCTTGGCTGACATCGCCGTGACCAGGTCCGGGTGAGCCGAGCAGATGACGTCCCGTGCTTGCTCACGGTTGCGGGGTGCCCATCGGCTCAGCTCAAGCGCAGCGCGGCGGCCTCCGTCAGGCTTTGCTGACGGCTATTTTCCTGGCTGGTTCGTGCTTCGGCTCCGGGATGCGGATCTCCAGGACCCCGTCCTTGTAGGTCGCGGCAATATCAGCCTCGGTCGCGCCCTCCGGCAGCGGCAGCGACCGGGATAGCGACCCGTAGCGCAGTTCCCGGCGCACGTAGCCCTTCTCCTCCCGCTTCTCTTCCTCACGGCGTTCAGCTTCGATGTGCAGTATCCCGTGCGAGACGGTCAGCTCGACATCGGAGTCCGGGTC
Organism: uncultured Actinomycetes bacterium; assembly: GCA_963834685.1. Lineage (GTDB taxonomy): Bacteria > Actinomycetota > Actinomycetes > Streptosporangiales > Streptosporangiaceae > Palsa-504. The sequence goes on from CAWICW010000030.1 coordinate 36,499, forward strand.
GGGCCTTTGGTCCCGACTCCGGGACCGGTCCCGGCACCCCGGGGGCATCCAGACACAGGTGACCATGGTCCCTGGCGGTGCCGGCCTGGCTGCGGGGAGGCTAGCTATGAGGAGTCGTGATGGTTTTCGCCGACCGTGATGATGCGGGGCGGCGGCTTGCCGCCCGGCTGGGGTACCTGCGGGGCGAGCCGGTCGTTGTCCTGGGCCTGCCGCGCGGCGGCGTCCCGGTCGCGTTTCATGTGGCGCAGGCGCTGGGAGCGCCGCTGGATGTCATCGTCGTGCGTAAGCTCGGCGTGCCGTTCCAGCCCGAGCTGGGCATGGGCGCGGTCGGGGAGGACGGGGTGCGGGTCCTCAACCCCGAGGTCGTGCATGCGTCCGGGGTGTCGGAGGACGAGCTCGCGGCCGTCCAGGCTCGGGAACAGGCTGCGGTGGAAGCCCGCGCCGCGCGGTACCGGGTCCGGCGGCCGCGCGAGCCGCTGAATGGGCGGGTCGCGGTGGTGGTCGACGACGGCATCGCCACCGGGTCCACGGCCCGGGCCGCCTGCCAGATCGCCCGGGCGCACGGGGCGGCGCGGGTGGTGCTCGCCGTGCCCGTCGCGCCGCCCGGGTGGCAGGCACGGATCGGCGCGGAGGCCGACGAGCTGGTCTGCGTGGACACGCCGAGAGGGTTCTTCGCCATCGGGGAGTTCTACGCCAGGTTCCCCCAAGTGTCTGACGACGAGGTCATCGCCTGCCTGGAGCGCGCCGCCGCGCTGCGGGACCCGGCGCAAGCCAGCACCGCGCGCGCCGCTGGCGGCGCTGACCCGCCGGCCCGCAGCGAGGAAGTGGAGCCCCGCGCCGGCGTCGTCCGCCTGGCTGGCTACCTGGCCGTGCCGAAAGGCGCCCGGGGGATCGTGGTCTTCGTCCATGGCAGCGGCAGCAGCAGGCACAGTCCCCGCAACCGGTATGTCGCCGGCGTCCTGAACGACGCCGGCCTGGGCACGCTCTTGTTCGACCTGCTCACCCCCGAAGAGGAACTCGACCGGGCCAACGTGTTCGACATAGGCCTGCTCGCCCGGCGCCTGGCTGAGGTCACCGGATGGCTGCGCGCCCAGCCGCGTGCAGCACAAGCTGCGGTCGGCTACTTCGGTGCCAGCACCGGCGCCGCGGCGGCGCTGCGGGCAGCGGCCGAACCCGGCGCTGGCATCGCGGCCGTGGTCTCCCGCGGCGGCCGCCCCGATCTTGCCCGCCCCCGGCTTGCCGCCGTAACCGCGCCGACGCTGCTCATCGTCGGCGGGCGTGACGAGGTGGTGCTGGACCTCAACCGCCGGGCCCAGGCGGAGCTACGCTGCGAGAACGACCTCGCCGTGGTGCCCGGCGCCACCCACCTGTTCGAGGAACCAGGCACCCTCGAAGCCGCCGCCGCGCTGGCCAGGGACTGGTTCATCAGTCACCTCCCGCATGGCCCCGCCCCGAGCGGGTAGGTCCTGGCCCGCCGTGCTGGTTACCGGGGCCGGGGGGCGCGTAGTGCTTCCCGGCGGACTATCTGGCGCAGGCGGGGAGGCCGTGACGATGCCGGTGATCTTCCCGTCGCCGCCAGCCTCATGCGGCCTGACTATGGCGTGCAGGGCCCGTAGGTCGGCTGACGCGCCGTTCCTGGACAGTGCCCACAAGCTGGTCACCTACGCGGGCAGGCCGGTGATGAAACTGTCCCCGGAGAAGGCCGTTACCAGCGTCGCCCGCTCGCAGTGGTCTTTGTCAGAGTCCTCTGTCACCAATGCCAGAGACTTCCGCCAGCGGGCTCGCTGATTTCGCATGTCCTGGAATTGACGACAGTGCGCTCGCGTCGGCCAGGCAAATGCAGTCCGGCCGCGCGTCTGCAAGCCGGAATGTCAGGCTCAGGGACGGTCCGGCGGGACCGATCTGGCGAGGAGCAGCAGTTCATGGGCGCGCCTGGCCGCCTCTTCGGCATGCCTGTTCTGTGGCTCTGCCATCGGCCCGCCCTCCAGGCCTCGCGCCAGCACCTCGATGGCCTCGGCGAGCGCATCTGCTTGTACCTCGAGCCGGTGCACGCGCTCCTCTATCGTGGCCGTGCCGGGCGAACCGCCTGTTTCCGCTGGTGTGTTCATGACTAGAGATGCTGCCCCGCGCCGAGGGAGGCGGGCAGGGTCTTAGGTCACAAGCGGTGATGCCGAGAGGCCCACCCGCCTTCACCGGGCCGCTCCGCAAGCTCCGACGAGCTCAGCGAAGCCAAGGGAGCCGAGCCTGCCGCAGCTGCAGACCGCGGGGTCGGCCTTCTCAGCCTTCTCCGGCAGCGTCGGGTGGCTGATGGTCGGCCGGGTCGTGATGGGAGTCGGCGCGGCGGCGCTCATGCCCTGCACGCTGTCGATCCTGACCAACGTCTTCAGCACGGCCTCTTAGCCGTCGGGCCTCTCAGCCTTTCCGCCGTGCGCACGATGGCCCTTGGGCCCGGTATACCGGGCCCAAGGGCCCTGCCGTCCAGCCCCATCGGCACCGACCATGGATGACCAGTAGCCGCTCCCCCGCAATTAGGAGCCCGGGAAATGAAGTCCGCACGCATCGCCGTCCGGCATGCAGGCGCCGTGGTCGTTCTGCTGGCCGCCGGCTTCCTCGCCGGGTGCGGATCCGCGTCGGCCCCGTCCGTCCGCCCGGCCGTGACCATTACGGTGACCGTTACCGCACCGCCCTCGGCGACCGCCAGCCCGATCGCGCCGTCCCCGCCCCCGACGGGTCCGCCGGCCTGCGTGACCTCAGCCCTGGCGGTGTCGCTTGGTCCTGGCAGCGGAGCGGCGGGCAGCACCTACTACCCGATTGAGTTCACCAACACCTCCGGCGTGACCTGCACGCTGTACGGCTACCCGGGCGTCTCGTTCGTCGCCGCCTCCGGCGGCCAGGTCGGCGCGGCGGCCACGGAAGACCCGACCTACCCGCGACGGCTGGTCACGCTGGCGTCAGGCGCCGCCGCGCACGCCGAACTGAGGGTCACCGACGCGGTGAACTACCCGTCGTCTGCCTGCCAGCCCGTGACCGTGCACCGGCTCAGGGTCTTCCCGCCCGGCCAGATCAGTTCCCTGTACCTCACCCTGAACGCCACGGCCTGCGCCAGTACCTCGGTGCAGATCCTGTCCGTGCAAACCGTCCAGCCCGGTAACGGCGCGGCCGGATAGGACAGGCGGTGACCATACAAGGTGCTGTGGATGGGAGGCCGAACACGGATTACGGCGCGCCGTCCGCGCCGCGGGTTGCTGGCTTGGCGTCGTGGATCACCGGGCCTGGGCTGGGGCGATTATGGAGGTGCGGATAAATGTCAGAGCCTGTTCCGGTCACGCCGGACTCTCCGGCGGCTCTGATCAACCGGGAGCTGAGCTGGCTCAGCTTCGCCCGCCGGGTGCTGGCCCTGGCCGAGGATCCGGAGCAGCCTGTTCTGGAGCGGGTCAAGTTCGCCGGGATCATGGGCATGATCTACGACGAGTTCGCGATGAAGCGGATCAGCGGCCTGTTCCGGCAGGTCCGGAGGGGTAAGGGCAGCCGCGGCCCGGACGGCCTGACCCCGGCCGAGGTGCTCGAGGCGTGCTTTGCGGAGCTGCAGTCCCAGCAGGAGCTGGTGGCCAGCCTCGTGGAGGAGCAGCTGCGCCCGGCGCTGCGCGACGTGGGGATCCCGATCCTGGATGCCGGGGAGCTCGACCCGTCCCAGCGGGACTTCCTCGCGCGGTACTTCGCGGACTCCGTCGAGCCGATCCTCATCCCGCTGGCCGCGGACGCCGCCCATCCGTTCCCGTTCATCAGCAACCTGGGCCTCAACCTGGCGGTACTGGTCACCGAACCGGGTCGCCGGAACCGCCGTTTCGTGCGGATCAAGGTGCCGGCCAGCCGGCCGCGCTGGGTGCCGCTGCCGGACTACGCGGGCTGGGTGCCGCTTGAGCAGGTGATCGCCGGCAATCTGAGCGTGCTCTTCCCGCGGGCACCGGAGCTGGCCTGCTACTTCTTCCGGGTCACCAGGGGGGCGAAGGATGACCCGTGGGCCGACCAGGCCGGAGACCAGGACACGGACCTTTCGCCCGGTGCGCTCATCGGGATGGTCACGGCGGAGCTGACCGCCCGGAAGTACGCGGGCGTGGTACGCGTGGAGGTCAGCGCCGGCACGCCCGCGGGCCTGCGGGACTGGCTCGCGGCTCAGCTCGGCGCCGGGCATTCCGACGTCATCGCGACTGCCGGGCTGCTGAGCCTCGCGGACCTCAACGACCTGCACGTGACTGGCCATGCCGAGCAGCGCGACCCTCCGCACGAGCCGGTGACCCATCCGCGGCTGCGGGATCTGGACCGCACCGACCCGTCCGCGATATTCGGCGAGATCGGTCGCGGGGATATCCTGGTGCACCTGCCGTACCACAGCTTCGACACCTCGATCCTGCGGTTCTTGCAGAGTGCCGCCGTGGATCCCGCCGTTCTCGCGATCAAGCTCACGATCTACCGCACGGGCCGCCGCTCCCCGATCATCCAGGCGCTCAAGGAGGCGGCCCGCCGCGGCAAGCAGGTGGCGGTCCTGGTCGAGATCACCGCCCGCTTCGACGAGGCGCCCAACATCAGCTGGGGCAAGGAACTCGAACAGGCGGGAGCTCACGTCGCCTACGGGGTGGAGCGGGTCAAGACGCACGTCAAGCTGGCGCTGGTGGTGCGTGAGGAGCCGGACGGCATCCGCCGGTACGTCCACGTCGGCACGGGAAACTACCACGAGGGGACGGCCCGGCTGTATGAGGACCTGGGGCTGCTCAGCGCGGATCCCGAGCTGGCCGCCCACGCCGCGGCGGTCTTCAACGAGCTGACCGCCGGCATCTCGGTCCCGACCCCGGGCAAGCTCCTGGTAGCACCGCACGACCTGCGCGAGCGGTTCACCGCGCTGATCCGGCGCGAGGCCGGGCACGCCCGCGCCGGACGGCCCTGCGGCATCCGGGCCAAGATGAACCAACTCCAGGACACGCAGATGATCCGGGAGCTCTACCAGGCCAGCCTGGCCGGCGTCCCCGTCGTCCTCAACGTCCGTGGCCTGTGCTGCCTGCGGGCAGGGGTCCCGGGGCTGTCACCGACGATCCAGGTCTTCAGCGTCGTCGGCAGGTTCCTTGAGCACAGCAGGATCTACCGCTTCGAGAACGGCGGCGCGCCGGAGTTCTTCATCGGCTCGGCCGACTGGATGACACGCAACCTCTCCCGGCGGGTGGAGACCGTCGCCCCCGTCTGCGATCCGGCCATCAAGGCCGAGCTGGAGACCATCCTGCGCACGTACGAGGAGGACAACTGCTCGGCGTGGGATATGCAGCCCGACGCCGAGTACGTCCGTCGGCGCCCGGCCGCCGGCGAGGCCCGGCGGAGCGCTCAGCAGGTGTTCATCGAGCGCGCCGCGTCGTGCTGAGGGGCTTAGGTCCCCGCCGGGCTAGCCGAGATGCGTGCCGCGGGAGGAACTCCCGGGAAGGACTGATGTCCCGCCACGAGGGACGTGCGGCCCTTCTCGGTTCCGCCGTTGGCGGGAAGCCTGCAAGACAGGACGGCTGTGCGCAGTCGTGAGGACCGCCGGGGGTGGAGGCGACCAGCTCGTGAAACTGGCTGAGGTCGTAACACCACTGCCGTTCGGAAGAATCAAGATCTATCTCCCGAACGGCCGGTGGTTTCACGGACCGGCCGGGCTCTTGACTGCCGGTCGTTGCGGACCTGGTAGTACAGCGGTCGCTCACGCGGGAACACCTCGCTGACGATCCCTTCCGGATCGGGACAGCTTCCCGGCTGCCCAGCCGAAACAGAGTTCGGTGGCCACCGCCGTGAACGCCTCAAGCTAGCGCGCCGAGCGTACGCTCACGATGTGGCCGGCGGGGCGGGCTGACTGGCTGCTTCCGCCTCGGTGCCCTCGATGGCTGCGGGGGGAGCCGATACCGGCAGCTGTGCTTTCATCCGGGCCAGCTCGTCGTCCACGTCGTGGCCCGCGGTGAGGGCGTCCAGCTGGGACTGGATCTCATCGCGGCCGCCGGGCACGGTGGCGTCCTGCAGCGCGCCGGAGGCCAGCAGCTCATCCAGCGCGCCGGCCCGGGCCTGCAGCTGCTCGGTCTTGTCCTGCGCGCGCTGGACGGCCAGGCCCACGTCGCCCATCTCCTCGGAGATCCCGGTGACGGCCTCCCGGATGCTGGTCTCGGCCTCGGCGGCGGTGTAGGCGGCCTTGATGGTCTCCTTGCGGGTCCGGAACGCCTCCACCTTCGCCTGCAGGCGTTGGGAGGCGGCGGTGAGCTTGTCCTCCTCGGCCTGCAGCGAGGCCTGCTGGCCCTGCAGGTCGCCGATCTGCGACGTGACGGCCGCGCGGCGGGTCAGCGCCTCGCGGGCCAGATCCTCGCGCCCGGCGGCGAGCGCCTGCTGCGCCTGGCCCTGCAGCTTGGCCGCCGACTGCTGCAGCTGGGTGAGCTGAAGCTCGACGCGCCGGCGGCTGGTCGCCACGTCCGCCACCCCGCGGCGCACCTGCTGCAGCAGCTCCAGCTGCCGCTCGTAGGAGTAGTCGAGCACCTCCCGGGGGTCCTCGGCGCGGTCCAGCGCCTTGTTCGCCTTGGCCCGGAACAGCAAGGCGATGCGGCGCATGAGACTCATCCGATCCACGTCCCTTCATTCGGCAGCAGGTTCCGGCATGTCCGTAGGCCCGGGGACGCCAGCGAGGCCAACGCGACCGCCCGCCCGTCGGTCAGCCGGCATTCGCTGTTTGCCGTCATGAACGCACGATACGCACGCCCGGCACGCCCGTGCAGGGACCAAAGGCCCGATCACGGTGCCACCGGGTGGATACGGGGCATGCGGGTTGGCTGTTGGCTGGCCTTATGGCTGCCGAGCGGGGGCGGTCACCGACAAGCAGGCATGCCTCGGCCCGGAACTTCTTCACTCGATCACCAGCTTGTACAACGTCGGCCTCAGCCTGCAAGCTGCCTCGGACCTGCCCGCGACCTGGCCAGCCAGGCCATCGCCGAAGCTCTCGGGCAGCTGGACGATACGATCCGGGAGATCGGCAACAACGCATTCGGCGCGGCCGGTTATGTGCTCAAGCAGATCCGCGGCACCGACCTGGTCGGCACGGTGGCCGCCGGTGGAGGGCCGTTAGCGCCATCACTTGCCTGAGGACCTGGCGTCCGGACATCGGCATGCATGTGAGCGAGACACCGGGCAGTACGCCACGCCGGCCAGACCGCGGTGATCGTGGTCGGGAGTTTCGTCGCACGCCACGCACCGGATCGGAGGTTCGGTCCCGGTCAGCCTGGCCCGTCATTCACCGGTGGCCCCTCGTGATCGGCCCTAGGGCTCTCGATCCGGGGGAAGCGGCACGGAGAACTTGGCGATGCCGCCCGAGGTTACCTGGTTCGTGGGCTCGTCCGCCGCGTTGATCAGGGCCGTGACCGGGCGGTTGTCGGCCAGATACGTCCCGGTGAACGTATGTAGGCCCCGTTCGCTGGCGGCCTGGGCGAGCAGGCGGAGGAGTTCGGTGGCCAGGCCGGCGTCGCGCCAGCCCGGGGTGACCGCGATGGCCACTTCCGCGGTGCCGTCCTGGTCGGCGGGCTCGTAGCGGGCGATCGCGACACCGCGCTGGCTGGCGGGTTCGACGGCGATGAGCGCGAACCGGCTCGTGTAGTCGACGGTCGTGAGGTAATCGAGGAGTTCGGGCGTGACCTGCGGGTGGCGGCCGAGGTACCGGCGGCGGATGGTGTCGGCGTCGGCGGACTCGATCGCTTCGGCCAGCGCGGGCGCGTCGCTGGGCAGGATGGGGCGGATGAGGACGCTGCGCCCATCGCGCAGCGTGACCAGCCGCCGGTACTCCTGCGGGTAGCCAGGTGGCAGATCCGCGGTCTGCCGCCTCGGGCGCACGGCCGGGGGATGAGCGCCCGGGCCCCCGAGATCCTTCACAAGGCCAGGCTGCCGCCACCGATGCCGGCTGCCCAGAGCCGAAGGTCCCTGATGCGGAGGCCTTCGTGGTCCTCCCGGCCGCGAACACCTTCGCCGCGCAGGAGATGAGCCGCCGGCACCAGGTCCACGCCAACCCCGTCGAGGCCATCGCGCGGGGTCGCCGACCAGACCCGTAGGCTCATCGCCGGGTACAGCCTGCCGACCGCATCAGATGCGGACCGCTGACGTCTACCCGGCGGGCGCGGCGCCGCCGGGTCCGGGCTGCGTGCCGGATGACGAAAACCACAGTCCGTTCTGCCCGTGGGCGTCGTTAGCTGGCTGTAACCTCACGCGGTGCCGGCCTTTACTTCGAGCGGTAGCGCGCGTACCAGTAGCAGCAGTAGCGTGGCTCGACGCCTTCTGCGCGGGCTCACCGTGATGAATAGAGATCGGTTCTCTTCGCGTAGGCGTCCCACGATCGCCTGCGCAGCGGACGCAACGGAGAGGATGTTCATGCGCGAGATCGCGTACGCGGTACGGGGATTTCTCACAGTCCGCAAGGACTCGTTGCGCGTGCCCTTGAGCGGGTCGCTAACGGTCCACGCGGATCCGGACTCAGGTCTCTTCACTGGGGACCTTGTGCTCCGCCAGTCCACCATCAGCCGGACGGTCCTTGGTACTAGCCTCTTCGACGCTACCGTCCAGATCGAGGCTGAGCCCCCGGTCATCGGCGGAGTCGACCACGATGGCCGGCTGTTGGCGACTGTCACGGTCGACGCGGTCATAGCTGCGGTCCACGCTGCTGGGCGGACGTGGATCAGCGGTGGTTCATGCCGTACCGCCACTCAGGCCATCGTGCCACTACGCTCCAAGCCTGGCTTCGACCTAGAGCAGGGCGGGCGCCTGGTCGGTAGGTACCACCGGCCGCCCTTCGCCGGGTGCGGGTGGATCACGCCGCTTGTTAACCTGTTGGTGGCTGGGCCAGGGAACGCCGTCGTAATCGATCTGATCCCACTCACCTCCTAGGGAGGTCACGGCTGACCCCAGCGCCGAGCGGCTGAAGAGGTGGGGAGTGCGGCGGGGTACCGATGCGCTCGGGCGCAGCAGCGCGGTTCACGAGCCGGTGGGGTCTGGCTGCGATCTCCGCCGTAGGGTGTCCCGCAGTGTCTCGAGCGCGGTGAAACGGGGGGCCCAGCCCAGTTCCTGTTTCGCGCGGGTCGTGTCCATGATCGCCGGATGGCTGGCCGCCTCCACCCATTGCGCGATGGGCGGCAGGAAAGGCAGAGCTGCGAAGGCTCGAGCCGCGAGCTGCGCAGGCCCGGCCGGAACGGGCAGCGGGAGCATGCCGAGTTCGCGGGCAATGTCGGCGCCGGTAACGATCCCGTCACCGGCGATGTTGTAGGGACCTGGCGGCCCGGCGGCCACGACACACTGCAGGAGTGCCTGGCCCACGTCCTGTTCATGCACCAACTGGACTGGCAGCGTCGGCACCACCACCGGTACCGGCACCGGGAGCCGGCCAGCCCGGCCGACCAGAATACGGGCCAGCGGTGCCAGCGGGCCAGGGAGCAGGTCCTTTCCGCCCACGGCATGCGGGCCCAGCACGATGGACGGGCGCAGCAGGTACAGGACGGGCCCGGGAGACTGCGCAGCCCGGGCCCGCAAAAGACGCTCCAGCTCGGCTTTCTCCTGGGCGTAGAACAATCGGGCGGCGGGCCGCACGGGCCAGTCCTCGGTCATCCCGATGGGGTTGTCGGGGTGGAAGCCATAAGCCGCCACCGATGAACTATAAACAAAACGGCGGGCACCGACCGCGGCAGCGGCACCGAAAGTGTTCAGCGTGCCTTCGACGTTGATCGACCGGATCGCCTCACCTGACGCGGCACCGGTAACCAGGAATGCCAGGTGTACAACCACGTCAGCGTGGCCGAACGCATCCTGCAAGACCTCAGGATCGCGGACATCGCCGCGACGATACTCCATCTTCGTCCAGCCGTAGGCGGCCGGGTCGAACGGGCGCCGCGCGATTCCCACGACCCGCGCCACCCGTTTGTCGGCTTGGAGCAGGGGCATCAGGCCGAACCCGAAAGTACCTGTCGGGCCGGTCACCGCGACCGTCAGATCCTTTTCCCCGCCGGGCATCACAATCGGCTAGCGTGGGATAGGTCCGAGAACATGCTCAGCCGATTCCAGGGGGGACCGGGGCTCACCGCGATCCTTGCCTCGCGATCAAAGTTAGTTCTAGTTCCCGTCTCCGGCGCCACAGGTCATCCCTTTCCGAGTCGCCGCGTTACCTTCTGTCACGGATCCGTGGCCGCAGTTATCCCAGGCCGATGCCGCACCTGTTTGACCCGGCTGCGACCAGCACGACTGCGCAGAAGGTCGCAGATAGCATACGACGCCAGCCCAGAAGGGCCGAACGTGCCTGGCTAGTGGCTCACCGCTACCCGGGTCCTCGGGCCGAAAGTCCGAGCATGCAGGACCATTGACCCGGGGTCAGCCAAAGCCCGCGCGGCTTACGATCCAAATGGGAGTGGGTATTTCCCCCGTTGCCTGGCAGCGTTCGGACAGCGGGCTGGCGCAACTTGGAAAGGGGGCGTCATGGACAGGCTGAAGCCACTGGATGCCCTGTTCGTCGACGCGGAGGACAAGGACCCGCACACGTCGATGGCGATCGCGTCGATTGCGGTGTTCGAGGGTCCGACACCATCTCATGAGGAGTTTCTGGCGTACCTGGCCGGGCGTTTGTCGCTCGTTCCCGGCTACCGCCGGAAGCTTCGCACGGTGCCGTTCCGCCTCGGGCGACCGGTCTGGGTTGACGACCCGCACTTCGATCTTGGTTATCACGTCCGGCGGACCGCCCTGCCGGAGCCCGGAGAGGATCAGCAACTCGCCGAGTTGATGGCGCGGGTGATGTCCCAGCGGCTGGACCGCGATCACCCGTTGTGGGAGTACTGGGTCATCGAAGGACTCGCCCGGGATCGCTGGGCGCTGATTTCCAAAGTGCACCACTGCATGGTCGACGGGGTCTCCGGCACTGACCTGTACCGGGTGATCTTCGACTTCTCGCCCGAACCTTCGCCGCCCGCAGTCGACGACCGGCCCGTGGGCGCGGAGCCCTCCCCCCTCTCGCTGGCTGCTCAGGCCACTCTGGACTCGGTTGTGCTGCCGGTCCGCGAAGCCCTCGCGCTGACCGGTACCGTGGCCCACGATCCAGGCGCTGCCATCCGTCAGGCAGCAGAAACGGCGCGAGCCTTCGCGAAGCTGGCGCCCGCTTTGTGGCCGACCACGGGGTCGTCGTTGAACGGACCGATCGGCAAGCAGCGGCGTTACACCTGGGCCCGGGCGTCGCTCGATGATGTGAAGAAGATCAAGCGGGAGCTGGGCGGCACCGTGAACGATGTCGCCTTGGCCGCGATCAGCGGCGGCTTCCGGGAGCTCTTGCTCACCCGTGGCGAGCAGCCTGAACCACACATGGTCCGCTCGCTGGTCCCGGTTTCTCTGCGGGCCGTTGGTGAGGAGAGTATCTACGAAAACCGGGTTTCAGCTGTGCTGGCGGATCTCCCCGTCCACATTGCCGATCCTTTGCAACGACTCGCGGCCGTCCAGGCCGAACTGCAGGCCCTGAAGACGGCTAAGGAAGCGGTGGTGGGCGAGGACCTGGTCAACCTGGGCCGTTACACCCCGTTCCCGCTCGCGTCCTGGTGGGTGAGGCTGGCGTTCGGGCTGCCCCAGCGAGAGATTGTCACCGTCACCACGAATGTGCCCGGCCCCGGCCAACAGCTCTACGGGATGGGCCGCCGGCTCCTGGAAATCATCCCCTACGTGCCGATCGCCACCACGGTCCGCACCGGGATCTCGATCTTCACCTACTGCGGCAACGTCACCTTCGGGATCACTGGCGACTTCGAGGCCAACCCCGACCTCCACGTGCTCGCCGACGGCATCGAGCACGGCGTTTCCGAGCTCCTGGTGGCCGCGGAGCGCCACCACCGCGCCGCGACCAAACGACGGCCGGCTGTGACCCATCCGTAAGGCTTCGGCCTTACCTCAACCCCAGCACCGACCGCCATCATCCGCGCCCCTTTGTGGTCCGCTTATGCTTGCGCTGGTGGATCCTGCGGATGGCACGGCGCCCAGCAATGCGGACCGTACCGCGGACAACGCCTCGCCCGCGCGCGAGTACCGCATCGGCGAACTTGCCCGCGAGGCCGGGATCACAGTCCGCACATTGCGCTTCTACCAGGAGCGGAAGCTCCTTCCGCCACCGCGGCGTGAGGGACGGATCGGCTGGTACTCGCAGGCTCACCTAGACCGTCTGCGGGTCATAGGCCAGTTGCTGGACCGAGGCCACACCCTGGGCGGGATCGGCGAGCTGCTCTCGGCCTGGGAGAAGGGCTATGACCTATCCGATCTGCTCGGCTTCGAGCGTGCGGTGACCGCCCCGTGGTCGGATGAAGTCCCGGCACCGGTGACCGTCGCCGATATATCAGCGCTGCTCGAGGGCCAGCTCACGCCCGAGGTAGTTGCAGAAGCGATCCTCCTCGGCTACATCGATGTCGACGCAGATCGCGTCCTCCACGTCAGTCGCCGACTGCTCGACCTCGCCGCCGCCTTGGTGCGCGAGGGCATCCCGCTGCCCGCGATCCTGTCCACAGGCCGTGAACTGCAGGCAGGCATGGACAAGATCGCGTCATTGTTCGTGGATCTTGTCATCACCCACGTTCTCGACCGCCGCGGCGGCGCGCTACCACCACCGGATGAGGCCACGCGGCTAACCGAGATGATCGAGCGGCTGCGGCCAATTGCGCGCACTGCGCTCGATGCAGAGTTCAGCCGGGCCATGGACAGGCGCGCCCATGTCACATACGGCGAATTCATCGGGCTGCTCGCGGCTCGAGACCGCGGTTCCGCAGGCCCGCCGTCCACCGCATCAAGGGCAGTAAGGGAACCAGGTTCATCAGGTGGCGAAGTCACCGCGGAGTAGCCCAGGCTGTCCGGCAGACAACCCGGATCCGGACGGGGATAGGCCAAGCTATCATCCGATTATGCCAGTAATTACTGGCATAATCGGATGATCCAGTGCTGAGAGGGGCGCCGCGATGAGGCGAGCCAAGGATCTGGCCGGTCAGGTTGTGGTGGTCACCGGAGCGGCGCGGGGCATCGGCGCCCTCGCCGCGAGGCGCCTGGCCGCTCGTAACGCGCGGGTAGTCCTGCTCGGCCTCGAACCGGGCGAGCTAGCCCGCGTGTCCGCCTGTTGCGGGCCATGCTCCCGCTGGTGGGAGGTCGACGTGACCGACGAGCGGGCGCTTACGGACGTCGCCGCGGCGGTCTGCGACGCCTACGACCGGATCGACGTCGTCGTCGCCAACGCCGGAATCGCCATCGGCGGCCCGTTCATCCACTGCGATGCCCGCACGTTCGCGCGGGTCATCGAGGTCAACCTGCTCGGCAGCGTGGCCACCGCCCGCGCATTCCTGCCCGCCCTGCTCGAAAGCGGGGGCTACCTGCTCCAGGTGGCCTCGCTGGCTGCGCTCACCCCCGCCCCGATGATGGCGGCCTACTGCGCGAGCAAGTCGGGCGTGGAAGCCTTCGCCGACGCCCTCCGCGCAGAGGTGGCACATCATGGGGTAAGAGTCGGCGTAGCGTACCTGAGCTGGACCGACACCGACATGGTGCGGGGAGCGGATGAGAACGCCGCGCTGAGGGAGATGCGCGCGACTCTGCCGTTCCCCCTTGGCCGCACCAACCCTGCCGAGCCCGCGGTCGACGCCCTCATCCGCGGGATCTCCAAGCGCGCACCGCGCGTGTACGGGCAGCGCTGGCTGCCACCGATGCAGCTAGTAAGGGGAGCCATACCGCCGGTCGTCGCGAGGTTCGCCGCCCGCACCATGCCAGAGATCGAGTTGTCCTGGCTGGCCACACGCGCCGGGACCTGCCCTCTGGGAGCGGGCGGTGCCGCGGATGCACTGGCGGCGAACGAGGAGAGACGAGGATGAGCCCGGCGAGCAACGATCCGGCAATTGCCATCATCGGATCCGGATTTGCCGGCCTGGCTATGGCGATCGCGCTGAAGCGGGCCGGCTGACCACCACTTCGTCATTCTGGAGAAGAACGACGACCTCGGCGGGACATGGCGGGACAACACGTATCCCGGGTGTGCGTGCGACGTGCCGTCCCACATGTATTCGTTCTCGTTCGAGCTCAATCCGGGCTGGTCTCGGATGTTCGCGCCGCAACCCGAAATATGGGAGTACATGCGCCAGTGTGCACGCAAGTACGGAATCGACGCACACATCCGATTCGGCTGCTCGGTGGAGGACATGGAATGGGATGACACGATCGGGCGCTGGCGTATCGCGACCGCGGCGGGCGAGGTGTACACGGCCCGCGCGATCGTGTCCGGCATTGGGGCGCTGCACCTGCCCTCGGTCCCTGAGATTCCCGGTGCCGACCAGTTCGCCGGCGCGACCTTCCACTCGGCGCAATGGGACCGGTCCTGCAGCCTTTCCGGCCAGCGGGTCGCGGTCGTCGGGACCGGGGCCTCAGCGGTTCAGTTCATTCCCCAGATCGCCAAGCAAGCCGATCAGGTTTACGTTTTCCAGCGAACGCCCCCGTGGATCCATCCGAGGCCCGATTTTGAGATCCCATCCGCGGTCCGCGCTACTTTCGCCGCCGCCCCGCCAGTGATGCGGACGTTCCGTAACGGGATCTACTGGCTGCTCGAGATTCGCGCGGCCGGGTTTGCCCTACATCCCCGGCTGCTGGTCCCGTTGCAGCGGATGGCCGAACTTTGCATCAGGCGGCAGATCAGCGACCCGGCGTTGCGCGCGAAGGTGACGCCGGACTACACGATCGGCTGCAAGCGGATCCTGCTGTCGTCCGATTACTATCCGGCCCTGACCAGGCCCAACGTCGAGCTTGTCACCGACCCGATCAGCCGGATCACGAAGTCCGGGCTGGTCTGCACGGACGGCAGCGCATGCGACGTGGATGTGATCATCTACGGCACCGGGTTCAGGACCGTCGAAGCGCTCGCAGAACTCAACGTTGCCGGACGTGATGGCGTCAAGCTCCAGGATGTATGGCGTGGCGGCATGGAGGCCTATCACGGCGTCACCGTCGCCGGGTTCCCGAACTTCTTCCTGCTCCTAGGCCCGAACACGGGCCTAGGACACAACTCGGTCATCTTCATGATCGAAACCCAGGTCCAGCACGTGATGAGCTGCTTGCGGCTACTGGCCCGGCAGAAGGCGAAGACGATCGAGGTCAGGGCGTCCGCACTGCGCCGCTTCAACGACCAGATCCAGCGGCGCCTGGCCCGGGCCGTGTGGAGTGAGGGCGGCTGCACGAGCTGGTACCTGGACGCCGACGGCGTCAACCGGGCCCTGTGGCCCGGATTCAGCTTCGAGTACTGGGCCCGCACCAGGCGCGCGCGCCGCGCCGATTACGTAATTCGCTGACGAACCGGGTGATCACCAGAGCCGTGATCCACCAGATGGGCATCTCACCTCACGAGGCTTCGTCGCGAACATACAGTCCGCCGCGCACCCAGACGCGGTCCAGGAACTCGCTGATCTCGGCGGTCAGCCGGGCAGGCCGCACCCACAGCTCAGCGAAGGTGCGGGTCCGGATCAGCCTGGCCTCAGGGAGCTGCCGCGCGAGCCTCTTGGCGTCACTGAATGAGTGGATCAGGTCGATCCCATGTCCCAGGACCAGCGCCGGCGCGGTAATAGCCCGGCGCTGGTCGATGGTCGGAGCGATGGGCCCTAGCAGGACACCGTGCAGGACGGCGGCGATTTCGTCAGGGTCCGACGCGGCAGCACTGATAAATGAGTCGAGCGCGCCGAGCCCCGAAGGCGGGAGGCGTGAGGCGACCCGGGAGACCAATCGCAGCGGGACTCGGGCGTAATGCACCTCTAGCAGGAGTGGCGCAAACAACAGCGCCGCCGCCGGGGCAGCCCACTCGAGCACCGGCATTTCCAGTACTAGCCCGCGGACCCTATCGGGCGCGTGAACCGCGGCGAGCAGGCTCACATTGGTACCCAGCGAGACCCCTCCCAGCACCACCTGATCCACGGCGAGCTGGTCCAGAAGGCACAGCACCTGCTCGGCGTAAAGATCCATCCGATGGGCGCCAGCGTGGCGAGGCTTCTCGCTCCGGCCATGACCAAGCAGGTCGAGCAGCACGACACGGTTGCCCTTGGCGGCCAGTCTTCGGGCCAGGCTGCGGCTGAGGTTGGCGTCGAGCAGCAAGCCGTGCAACCACACGAGCACCCTGTCGCCAGAACCGTAGACCTCGTACGACAGGCGGTACCGACCGTAGGCCAGTGTGTGCCGCACGCCTTCGGTGCTTGGCTTCGAGTCGTCCTCCGTAGTCACGCCGACGCCGGGATCGCGCCGGGCTGCTGCGCCCAGACCAGGGCGGGTGAGCCTGTTCATGCTCTCGCGGTCAGCCTGCCGGCGTTTCGCAGGCAGATTCGAAAGCCGCTAATCATCGGGCCGATGGGTCCCTTCTTGATGACGTTCGTCCCTACCGCCGGGTTACCGGAAGCAGACATTCTGCATGTGTACGAGCTTAGCGCTCCGTGTGAAGCGATGTGAGCTCGTGGAGGTCCGATGGCCGAAACCCGTAGCAAGCAGCCAGACCATTGGCTGGCACTCGAGGCGACCAGTTCCGGAGGTTCCTGGGGGTGCCGGATAGAGAGCGTGGGGGTGAAGCTCCCCGCCGGACGGCTGACGACCAAAGACCTGATGAACCGGACCCATCACAGTACCCGCATCCAACTGGAGCGTCTGACGGGCATCCACGAACGTCACGTCGTCGGGCCGGGCGAGAACTCCTTCACCCTGGCCGCCGGGGCTGCCCGCGACTGCCTGGCTCATTCGCAACATCAGGCGTCAGACATACAGATGCTGATCAGCACCAGCATCACCCGGTCCAAGGGCCGGTACTCGCAGTCCTTCGAGCCCCCGCTCAGCCTGTATGTCAAGCAGGCGATCGGCGCCACGCAGGCGGCGAACTTCGATCTCTCAAACGCGTGCGCCGGCATGCTGACCGGGGTGTTCATCCTCCAGGACCTCGTCGCCCGAGGTGAGATCAGCTGCGGCATGGTGGTTTCTGGTGAGTACATCTCCCACCTGAGCTGGAACGCGGCGCAACAGATCCGCTCCCTGTTCAGCAAGCAGCTCGCGTCACTTACGCTCGGTGACGCGGGTGCCGCCGTGATCGTGGAACGCGCACCCAGCGGTTCTGGGATCGACGTCATCGGCTTCACCACCCTCGCCGAGCACAGTCGGCTGTGTCTCGCCTTCCCCAGCACCGTAGGCGCGGGCGGTCAGATGTACACCAAATCCAGGAAGCTGCAAAGGGTGGCCATCGAGGACATGGCGCCGCTGGTCGCCGAGGTGATCGGCGAAGCCGGAATCAACCTGGCCGACATCGACTACATGATCCCGCATCAGACCTCGGCCCGGGCCATCCGCGCAGGGGCCCAAGAATTCGCCCGGCGCCTTGGCGCCAGGCCGAAGCACGTGGTCGTCAACCTGGAGGAATACGGCAACACGTCGTCGACAACGTTGTTCGTGGCACTCCACAAATACCTCGAGGAGCAGCGGATCCACAAGGGAGACCGCGTGATGCTGCTGGCACTCGCCTCCGGCATCGAGATCGGCATCGCCATATTCACCATCGACAGCCAGGTGGATCACTATGGGCACACGCATTGAAGCCGCTAGCGCACTGACTAGCCACGGATTGCGCAAGCCAACCGCGCGACGCCTTGCTGATGCCGCCGTCCGAGCCTGCCTCGCGCACGCAGGGAAAGAGCCCGGCGATGTCGACATGCTGATCAACGCCGGCATCTACCGGGAAGACAACATGGGCGAGCCCGCGCTCGCTGCTCTCATACAGGAGGACATCGGGGCCAACCTGGGCCAGCCGCCACTCGGGGGGCGCGGTACCTTCTCATTCGACCTTATCAACGGCACCTGCGGCGCGATCAGCGCTATCCAGCTTGAGTCGGGCCTGCTTCGTTCCGGCGTCATCCGGCTCGGCGCGATCGTGACCAGCGACGTCAATCCGAATCTCAAGAACCCCGGAGCTCCCCTGCTGCGGCCTACCGGCGGCGCGATGCTCCTCGGCTGGGATGACAACCTGGCCGGGTTCACCGACTTCTACGCGGAGACGTTCCCCGAGTATGAAGGTCTGTTCGTTAGCGGGCTGGTGTGGCAGGAGCGACACGGGCTCCGCGTCTCGCGGCGGGCAACCGGCCAGCACCAGATGGTCGTTGAAGAGAACTCCGGTTACCAAGCCCGCCTTGTCGAATGCGCCGAGGAGGCGACCCGCCGCTTCCTGCGCCGCGTGGGGATGGGCATGGGCGAAGTCGACCTGCTCGTGCCTGCTCCCTCCTCCCCGGACTTCCTTGACGCCTTGCGGGTAAGGCTCGGCGTTCCGAGCGACCGAGTCGCCTATATACCAGAAGACCTTGAAGGTGCCTACACCACCGGGCCCATCGCCGCACTGCAGGCAGCCATGAGATCTGGGCGGCTTGGTGAGGCCCGGAACACCCTGATGCTCGCGGCCGGGGCGGGTATCACCGTCGCCCTGGCCCTGTACCGCCAGACACCGCCCTGAGCGACGCCCGCGGGGACTTGAAACTGTGAGGGATTGCGGTCTAGCGGACCTCAACAATCGGCAGCCGCAGCGCTGCGGGCGCAGATGATGGCACGATCGGGTTCCGCGGTGCCGCGGGCGCGACACGCCGGTAAGCGGTGCCGAGCGGGGGGCGAGGGTCACTGTCGCCGTTGTTCGGCCACAGCGCCATCGCCCGCTCTGCCTGGGCAGTGATCGTCAGTGCCGGATTGACACCCAGATTCGCCGAGATGGCCGAGCCATCCACGACGTGCAGCCCGGGATGCCCGTATATGCGGTGGTATGGGTCCACGACGCCGCTTTCTGGGGAGTCACCGATGACGCAACCGCCGAGGAAATGCGCGGTCATTGGTATATCGACCATCTCACCGGCGCTGTTCAGCGGGAAGCCGGCAATGGCGGACGCGGCGCGGCGCATTGCCTCGTTGGCAGCGGGAATCCAGGTCGGGCTCGGAACGCCATGTCCCTGCTCGGAGGTCAGCTTGATCCGGCCAAGCCGGGTGCGCTTGGGATGAACCGTGATCGAGTTGTCCAGCGCCTGCATCGTAAGACCGATCACGGCCCGCTCGGACCAGTGGTTGATGCCGAAGTAGAGGGACCCGAACCGGCCCGGATGGCGCGCGACCTGCGCGAGCCACTTCACCCAGCGTGGCACCTGCCCTCCACCGTCGGTCATCACGGTGCTGAGCAACCCCATTGCATTCGATCCCTTGCCGTAGCGGACGGGTTCGATGTGGGTGTACTCGTCCGGGTGGATCGATGAGGTAATGGCCACCCCGCGGGTGAAGTCATGCTTCTTCCTGTTGCGCATCGTGGCCAGCGCGCCGCCGAGCGCCTCCGAGTTCGTGCGGGTCAAGACACCTAGCCTCGCAGAGACTTTCGGCAGCGAGCCCGCAGCCTTCATCCTGTGCAGTAGTTGCTGCGTGCCCCACGTTCCAGCCGCGAACACCACCTGTTCGGCGGTGAACGAGCGCGCCGTCCGCGCGGCCCGCCACGCACCGGTGCGCACCATGTCCACCGCATAGCCGCCCCGGGGCAGCGGCCGTACCGCAGCCGCTGTGGTCTCCGGATGCACGGTCGCGCCGGCCTTCTCAGCCAGGTACAGGTAGTTTTTGACCAGCGTGTTCTTCGCATTGTGCCGACAGCCCGTCATACATTCCCCGACCTCCAGGCAGCCGCGGCGGCGCGGGCCCGCGCCGCCGAAGAACGGGTCACCGACCTCGACCCCCGGCTCCTTGCGGCCATCGCGGCCAAAGAACACCCCGACTCGGGCCATGCCGAACGTACCCCCCACGCCCATCTCCTCGGCCACCCTCTTCATGACCTCATCTGACGGCGTCATCGTCGGATTCTGCACCACGCCAAGCATCCGCTCCGCCTGGTCGTAATACGGCGTGAGCTCAGCACGCCAGTCGGTGATGTGCGCCCACTGCCGGTCATGGTAGAAGGCATCCGATTTTGGCCTGTACAACGTGTTCGCGTACACAAGCGAGCCTCCGCCGACCCCGGCGCCGGCCAGGATGATCACATTCCGCAACATGTGGATCCGCTGGATCCCCTTGCAGCCGAGCTTGGGTGCCCACAAGAACTTGCGGGCGTTCCAGGAGGTGCGGGGATAATCAGCGTCCTCGAACCGGCGGCCCGCCTCCAGCACGCCCACCCGGTAACCCTTCTCGGTGAGCCGCAAAGCACTCACGGAGCCTCCGAAGCCCGAGCCGATCACGAGCACGTCGTAATCATGCGGAGCAGTAGACCGGTTCATAGCCGTCCCTCTCACCTCTTGCATGAGCAAGGTCAAACTTCATCGTGCGCGTTCCCGGGCCATGGCAGCAGGGCCGAAGGTCACTCGCTGGCTACGGCAGGGTGGAAACCGCAGCGGGTCATGGCCTCGCCGGGGGCTGCGCAGCAGACGGATAGAGACCACCCGGCTTGGGACCTTCTGCCCTGGTCCGGTGAGCTCCGTTGCGATTAGGTCGGGGAGCAAGGTAAGGCCTTGTTCCTAAGGGGGCCGCGATGCAGGAATTCTCCGTTCCCGTGGCATACGTCGTGAAGCCGGATGACAACATCACCGATGATGTCTTTAAGCATGCGGAGAACCTGCCCCATACGGTCGGTTTGAAGCGAAGGGTGAACGGTATCTGGATGCCGGTGACCTGGGGAGAGTTCGCCGGGCAGGTGCGCGAAATCGCCGCGGGCTTGATTGCCGTGGGCATCCAGCCGGGTGACCGCGTGGGGCTGATGTCACGCACGCGGTTTGAGTGGACACTCCTCGAATACGCGATCCTGACCGCCGGCGGCGTCACCGTTCCGATTTACCCCACCTCCTCGCTCGAGCAGGTCGAGTGGATCCTCGGTGACTCGGGTGCGGTTGCCGTCGTAGTCGAGACCGACGATCACGCCGAGAAGATCAGTGCCGTGCGAGCCGGGCTCTCCGCGCTCACTCATGTGTGGGAGATCGACGGTAGCCGGTTCGGCGGCCTCTCCGACATCAAGGCGCGCAGCGCGCAGGTGACGCCGGAGCAGGTGGAGGAACGGCGCCGGACTCGCGGCGCCGACGATCTTGCCGAGATCGTCTACACCTCCGGCACGACCGGCCGTCCGAAAGGCTGCATGCTGAGCCACGGCAACATCGTCGCCAATGCCCGCAACTGCATGCAGAACGACGGCTTCAAGAGGGTGTTCAACGAGCACCATTCGACGCTGCTGTTCCTACCGCTCTCGCACAGCTACGCCCAGGTCATCCAGCACGGGGCCGTCTACTCGCGCACCGTCCTGGGGCTGGTTGACATGGCCGACGCCGTCGCCGAGTTGCCGGCGTACAGGCCCACGGCGGTCCTGTCGGTGCCGCGGGTGTGGCAAAAGGCTTACAACAGCGCTAGGCACAAGGCCGCCGCCGACGGGCACGGCAAGATCTTCGCCAGAGCAGAGAGCGCTGCCATCGCCTACAGCCAGGCGCTGGACACCGGCGGTCCGGGCCTAGTGCTCCGGCTTGAGCATGCCCTGTTCAACCGGCTCGTCTATGGCAAGCTGCGCGCGGCGCTCGGCGGTAATGTGCAGTACTCCTGGAGCGCGGCTGCCCCGCTTGGCACGCATCTCGGGCACTTCTTCCGCGGGTGCGGCATCACCATCCTCGAGGGCTACGGTCTGACCGAGACCAGCCCTGCGACCAACTCCAACACACCCGAGGCCCAGAAGATCGGCACCGTGGGCCAGCCGATCCCGGGCTGCACGATCCGGATCGCGCCGGACGGTGAGGTCCTCGTCAAAGGCCACATGGTGTTCCAGGGGTACTGGAACAACGAGGCTGCCACCAAGGAGATGATCGACGAGGACGGCTGGCTGCACACCGGCGACATCGGCGTCCTCGACGACGAAGGGTTCCTCACGATCACTGGGCGCAAGAAGGACATCATCATTACGTCGGCTGGAAAGAACGTCGCGCCCGCTGTGCTCGAAGACCGGCTGCGCGCACATCAGCTGGTCAGCCAGTGCCTGGTCGTAGGCGACGCGAAGCCCTACATCACAGCGCTTGTGACCTGCGACCCTGAGGCATTCGCCCAATGGAAGGCGGAGAACGGCAAGCCGGAGACGGCGACCATGGCAGACCTTCACGACGACCCCGTGCTGCGGGCGGAGATCCAAGCGGCTGTCGCCTACGCCAACGAGGCGGTGTCGCAGGCAGAGGCGATCAAGAAATTCGCGATCCTCGAGGAGGACTTCACCGAGGCGGGCGGACAGCTGACACCGACGCTCAAGGTGCGCCGCAACATCGTCCTAGAGCAGTACGCGAATCAGATCTCCGCCCTTTATGGCGACAGCGCTTCCTAACCTAGTGTCCCGGTCCGGAGATGCGTGAGCAGGGAGGCTCATCCCGGCGTGACTCTCGCGTCTCGCCCTTGAACACGGTGTTCACCAGCCCGGCCAGCTGGGTGTTGTCCGGCACAGCAAGACCGGGCCGCGCACACACGCGGCCCTGATGTTCGCAATGCCTGGTCAGGCGGGTCGCCGTGACGTGGCTCCCCGGTCGTCCGTGAGCCGGTTCACGACGTCGACCACGCCGTCGATGTCCCAGATCAGGCGGAGCGCGAGCGGGATGAGGTCCTGGCGGTCGCCCGGCTCTGGCCGCATCGTTCCGGTGAGGGTCACCACTCCGTGGTGTACCGCGACCATGACCTGCTGGGGGTCCGCGACCGGGATCTCCTCGAGGATCTGCCGGACGTCGTGGATGAGGTCGTCATCCGGGCGCAGGAAGACGCTGAGCAGGTCGCGGCGGCTGACGATGCCGACCAGCTTCCCGTCCTCGTCGACCACCGGCAGCCTCCTGACGTGGTGCGTGTTCATCAGCCGCGCCGCGGCCGGGATGGTCGCGTCAGGGCCGATGGTGATGGCCGGCACGGTCATCAGCGTCCCGGCGGTCAGGTTCACGTGCGGCTGCTGCTTGCGGAGCAGCCGACGCCGGCCGGCCGAGCTGGCCATCCGGGCCTGCCTGCTCGTCTCGTCCTCGGCCGCGAGCAGGTCCGCCTCGGACACCACGCCCGCGACCTCCCGGCCCATCTTCAGCACCGGCATGCCGCTGATCTTGTGCTGGGTCAGCAGGCGGTCGATTTCCTGGTACGGGGTAATCCGGTCTACGGTCACCACAGAGGTCGTCATCACGTCGCTGACCCGCCGGGCCCACCGGCGGCGCCACGGCTCGTTGCCCTGGGGGGCCCGGTGCGTGCGGGCGGGCGGGCGATGCATTGCCTCCTCGTTCAGGTGTTCTGCCACCGTGTCCACCGCCCGGTTCACATCCAAGCGAGTAGCCCTGCCGTGCAGGGACTCGTAGTACGCGGCACCGAGGTGGCGGAGCATGGCATCAAGGTGGATGTCGGTGCGCGCCATCGTGCTCACTTCCTTACGTCATCTTTTCACCGCGGCGGCCGGGCCACCTGCGGCCGCGCTTTGAGAGCGCGGCCGGAGGTGGTGACCGGCGAGGGTGTTGTCGGTTTGCTGTTGTCGGTTTGCAGTTGTCGGTTTGCAGTCGTCGGTCGCCAGGCTGGCGTGGCCGGGGTCATGCGGTCTTGACGGAGTCTCCGGTGGGGGTGATCGCTTCGTGGGTGATCTCGGGCTTGCGGCCCAGGGCCAGGGCGAACAGCGAGCCGAGGAAGGCCAGGAAGGCGAGGCCGAAGGCGGCCAGGGAGGCGATGTAGGTGATCTGGGAGACCTTCCACCAGCCGTAGGCGTTCAGCAGCATGGAGCGCAGCGTCTCGCCCTTGAACACGGTGTTCACCAGCCCGGCCAGCTGGGTGTTGTTCGGCTGGGCGATCGACTCGGCGGAGAGCTGGGAGTAGGTCTTGCCGCCGGCCATGTTGGTGATGTGCTGGGCGATGAAGTGGTCGGCGTAGGCCTCGGCCTGCTGCCCGGTGACCAGCTGCTGCCCGGCGTACTGCGATACCGACGGGATCATGTTCGGGGTGATCTCGGTGCCGGCCTTGGCGTGCGCGAACGCGGCCTGCGGCGGGAAGTAGATCTGCTGGGCGGCGAGCTGGTTGTGCACGGTGTTGTGCACGTAGGTCGATCCCCACAGCAGCAGCCCGCCGGCCACGGCCAGCAGCACCGCGGCGGCGAAGCCCGCGATGGCGAGGGTGAAATGAGAGTTGCGGCGCATCGTAATGCCTCCTTGCCAGTGCGGGCCCGGGATTCTCCGGCCCGCCGTTATTGACCTTTCAACCAGTAGTGTCCTGCTGCGCCCGTGCCCGGCGGCACGGCCAGATGTCACCATTGGGCCAGGACCTCAGTCCCTGGTTCCGGGGCCTTAACGCCGGGTGCTCCGCCGGGGCCCGGTCATCAGCCGCTCCGCGTCCCAGGCGGCCAGCCTGCGCCGGTCCAGCGCCCGGCCCGGCCGGCGCCGGCCGAAGGGCCGATGGTCCCGGCATGAGGTGCCTATTGGCGCTACCTGTGGTCCGTGCGGGCCGTCCAGGGTGGCGGTGAGAACACCCGTATGGAGGAAGCTCAGATGACTGTCAGAGTGGGAATCAACGGCTTCGGCCGGATCGGGCGCGTGTTCACGCGCCTGGCGCTGGAGCGCACCGACCTGCAGGTGGTCGCGGTCAACGACATCACCGACGCCGCGACGATGGCGGACCTGCTGGCCTTCGACTCCACCTACGGCCGGCTCGGCCGTCCGGTGGAGCACACCGACGACGCGCTGATCATCGCCGGGGATCCGGTCCCGGTGCTGTCCGAGCGCGATCCGGCCGGGATCGACTGGGCCAGGCTCGGCGCGGACGTGGTGATCGAGTCGACCGGCAAGTTCCGCAGCCGGGACGGCGCGGCGCTGCACCTGAAGGGCGGCGCGCGCAAGGTGCTGATCTCGGCCCCGGGCAAGGGCGCGGACCTGACCGTGGTGATCGGGGTCAACCAGGGCGCGTATGACCCGGCCCGGCATGACGTGATCTCCAATGCGTCCTGCACCACCAACTGCGTGGCCCCGATGGTCAAGGTGCTGCACGACGCGTTCGGCGTGGTGCAGGGATTCATGACCACGATCCACGCCTACACCGGGGACCAGATGCTGATCGACGGGCCGCACAAGGACCTGCGCCGGGCCCGGTCGGCCGCGGTCAATATCGTGCCGACCACGACCGGCGCGGCCCGGGCCACCGGGGAGGTCATCCCGGCGCTGGCCGGGAAGCTGGACGGCGTGGCCGTCCGGGTCCCGGTGGCGGACGGGTCGCTGACCGACCTGGCGGTGGTGCTCAGCCGCGACGTCACCGCCGAGGAGGTGAACCGGGCGTTCGCCGCCGCCGCGTTCGACCCGCAGAGCCCGCTGGGCGCCGTCCTGCGGTACAGCACCGATCCCCTGGTCTCCCGCGACATCATCGGCGACCCCGCGTCCTGCGTGTTCGACGCGCCGCTGACCCAGGCCTCCGGGCGGCTGGTCAAGGTGTTCGGCTGGTACGACAACGAGTGGGGCTACACCTGCCGGCTGGCCGACCTGGCCGCCCTGGTCGGCAGCCAGCTGTAGGCCGGTAACCGGCGGGGCCGCCCCGGGCCGGGGCGGCCCCGCCGGGCGTCGCGCGGCCGGGTCAGCGGCTCTGGATCCGGCGGCCGGTAACGGTGTCCGCGATGATCCGCAGGTACACGTCGCGGTCACCGCCGGGCCACGGCCAGATCGCGGCGTCGCGCCGCAGGTGCCCGAGCTCGGCCGGATGGGTGACGCGGTGCGCCCGGCCGCGCGCCAGCACGCTCCAGCCCTGGCTGAGCGCCTCATCGACGTGATCGACCTCGAACGCGACCCGCTCGCCGTCCCGCCCGGCGATCATCGTGGCCTCGCCGGTCCTGACCACGATGGTGCCCGCCACCACGGCGAAGTTCACCGGCAGCACGACCGGGCCCGAGGCCGCGCAGAACGCGATCCGCCCGATGCCGCCCGCCGCGATCAGCCGGCCGCACTCGGCCGGCGCCAGCTCGACCACCGCCGGCGGGCTGGCCGTGCGGCCGCAGGCCGGCGGCACCTCAGACCCCGCGCCCAGCAAGACGGCCGGCGTGGTCTGCAGCGCGGCAGCCAGCCGGCGCAGCGCCGTACCGCCGGGCCGGGCCGGGTACCGCTCCACGTACTGCAGGTACCGCACGCTCATCCCCGCCCGGGCCGCCACCTGCGCCGTGCTCAGGCGCAGCTCCGCGCGCCGCCGCGCCACCCGCTTGCTCAGGTCACCCGGATCCGGCGGCGACGGCCACGACCCGCCCCGCCGCGGCCCCCCGGCCCCCGCCAGCCCCCCGGGACTCCCGCGTTCCCGCCCGGTCCTGCCCCCCGGTTCCCGCCCGGCCACATAGCTCACGCTCATCGAGATCACGGCGCCGCCGGCCAGGCCCGCGGCCGCGGACGCCGCTTCACCTCCTCAGCTCTGTTCACCGTCACCCAGGGCTCACCGCCCTCCTACCGCCACCCTCAGCACCGCCCAGCCCGGCGGCGAGGGGCCTCGGCCACATCCGGCCAGGACGTTAGTCCGCCAGCCACCCCCCCGCGCCCCGCCGCAGCCCGCCCGAGCCCATGGTCCCGGCCCGCAAGGCGGCGGCGAACGAGCGGCCATCGACGGCCAGGCCGATCGCGGCGTCGGCGCCGCCGTGGCGCTGGAGCACCTCGGCCGGATCCTCCGCGTGGGCGTCGATGACTAGAGGCTGGCCGAAGCCAGGCACTACTGCTGCTCTCATGGGCCTTCCCTTCAGCGCTAACGCGGCACCTTGCCGCCTCTATGACCATCGGCCGCGGCGACCGGGACGCGTTAGGAATAGGGGTCATGGCCAGCCGGGACTTAGGTCCCGGACACACGGCACGATCAGCGCGGCCCGATCCAGGCCGCGCTCCCCCGGGTCACACCGCGGCGCGATCTCGTTCGCCGGTCCGGACCCGCAGAGCGCCGTCGACCGGTGTCACCCAGATCTTTCCATCGCCGATCGTTTCGGTATGGGCATGCTTGGCGATGGCCTGGACGACCACCTCGGCGTCGTCGTCGAGCACGACGAGATCCAGCCGGACCTTCGCCAGGAGCACGGCCATATGCTCACCAGGCCGGCCGGTAACCCTCGTGGCCGCGCCGGCGAGCCGGCCATACTGCTGCCCGAAACCCCGGACGTCGGTCACGGTCAGCCCGCGAACCCCTTGGTCAATCAAAGCCGGAATCAGCTCATCGAGCTTCTCCGGCCTGATGATGGCGGTGATCAATTTCATGGTAGTTCCGCCTTCCGCTGGGGAGTTGTAGAATTCTGCGCCCGGCGAGATATATCCGCCTGAGCATCGCGCATTACATGCTGCGCATACGGTGGAACTTGCGGATGTCATCCTTGCCCGCTAGCAGAGCCGCGCCTATCAGGGCGAGGCATCCGGCGGCCAGCGCCGTTCCCGCGATGTGCTTCATTGTTCGAGCCTTTCTCCTGTTCCGGGCGTAGCCTTCTGCGTCCGGACCGGGACATACGGTCCCGGATTAAGGCCAGAATTACCTCCACCACGGGAACTCGATAGAGCCGAAGGTCTGCGCCAGGAGAGGAAGAAGGACCCTACGTAAGCCGGGTCCGCCGGCACAGGCTGGCATTAGGAGCACTGCGGGTAGTGCAGAAGGATCTGGTTCTGATGTCAGCGGACAGCACGGAGAACGTACCCCGGATCGTGGTCGGAGTCGACGGTTCTGCGTCATCGCGGGCGGCCCTTCGCTGGGCGGTCAGGCAGGCGGCGCTCACCGGCGGCGTGGTGGACGCCATCATGGCCTGGCAGGTTCCGATGGCCCTTTCGGGCTACGCCTGGGCACCGATCTCTGTGGATGAGACGGACAACCTCGCCGAGGATGCACGGAAGGCTCTGGACGCGGTGATCAGCGAGGAAGTCGAGCCAGCCGATAGTAACCGGGTCACCGCCCATGTCGTCAACGGCCACCCGGCGGACGTTCTGCTGGCCGCCGCGGCCGACGCGGACCTGCTCGTGGTCGGCAGCCGCGGCCACGGGAGCTTCGCCGACGCGCTGCTCGGCTCGGTCGGCCAGTACTGCGTGCATCACGCGCATTGCCCGGTACTGATCATGCGCGACCAACCTCATCGCGCGGCGGCCTGAGCCCCGAGGGAGACCTTAGCCCGGCCTTTCGACCCTGGTCGCCGCGGCCGTTGCCGAATCAGGTGATGCTATGACTACACAAATCCGCGACATTCCCGCGGCGCGACCGCAGGCAGGAGGGCCGACACCCGCGCGGTGGCTCGCGCTGGCCGTGCTGTGCGTCTCGCTGCTGATCGTCACGCTCGACAACACGGTGCTCAACGTCGCGCTGCCCACCCTGGTGCGCGACCTGCACGCCACCACCACCGAGCTTCAGTGGATCGTCGATTCCTACGTCATGGTCTTCGCCGGCCTGCTGCTCGTCGCGGGCAGCCTGGCGGACCGGATCGGCCGTAAGCGCGTGTTCCTGGCGGGCCTGATGGCTTTCGCCGCGGGCTCGACCTGGGCGGCGTTCTCGGGCTCGGTCGGCATGCTGATCGCCGCGCGGGCCAGCATGGGCATCGGCGGGGCCATGATGATGCCCTCGACGCTGGCGATCATCACCAGCATGTTCTTCGAACCGGCAGAACGCCAGCGCGCGATCGGCGTCTGGGCCGCGACCACCGGGCTGGGCATCGCGCTCGGCCCGATCGTGGGCGGCCTGCTGCTGAGCAGGTTCTGGTGGGGGTCGGTGTTCCTGATCAACGTGCCGATCGCGGTACTGGGCGTGGCGTTCGCGCTGCCGCTGGTCCCCGACTCGAAGAACCCGGCCGCGCGGCCGCCGGACGTGCTGGGCGCGATTATGTCCATCGCCGGCCTCGGCCTGGTGCTGTGGTCGCTGATCGAGGCGCCGACTTGGGGCTGGTCATCACCCCTGGTGATCGGCGTCGGCGTCGGCGGCCTGGCGGTGCTGGCGGCCTTCGCCGCCTGGGAGCGGGCCAGTTCGCACCCGATGCTGAACGTCCGGTTCTTCCGCCGCAGGAGGTTCTCGGCGGCCGTCAGCTCGGTGGGCATGGTCATGTTCGGGCTGTCCGGCGCGTTGTTCGTGCTGACCCAGTACCTCCAGTTCAGCCTCGGCTACTCGGCGCTGCAGGCCGGGGTCCGGGTGTTGCCCGCGGCTGGCGCCATCGCGCTCGTCGCGCCGTTCTCCACCGTTCTCGTCCGGACCATCGGGACCAAGCTAACGGTGGCGGCCGGGTTGCTGGTCATCGCGGGGGGCCTGTGGCAGATATCCCTCGCCTCGGCCGCGACGACCTACGGCGGGATCCTGCCCGGCATGATCCTGCTGGGCGTGGGCGCCGGGCTGACCATCCCGTCGGCCACCGAGTCGGTCATGGGTTCCCTGCCCGGCGGGCACACCGGCGTCGGATCCGCAACCAACGGTGCGTTCCTGCAGGTCGGCGGCGCGTTGGGGGTGGCCGTGATCGGCAGCCTGCTGAACACCCGGTACCAGGACCGGATGACCACCGCCCTGATGCCGTACCACGTGCCGCACGCGGTCCTGCAGACGATCCTCGGCTCGCTGGGCGGAGCGCTCGGCGTGGCTGGCCGAGTCGGCGGCGTCCTTGGAATGGGACTCGGTCACCTGGCCCGGTCCGCCTTCATCAGCGGCATGGACCTAGGCCTGGCCACCGGGGCGTGCGTGGCCGCGGCCGGGTGTCTCATCGCCCTGCTCGCGCTGCCCTCCCGGACGGCAGCGGCAGATCGCCCGGAGGCCGACGATGACGACGACGATGACGCCGGCTGACCGATGCGGCGGCCCCCTCGGATGGGCTTCTTCATGATTGTGGTCAAAAGGGCCGGTATTTGGCCAAAACGACCCATGATCATGACTCATGCCCGGAACGTCTCAATTTGAAGTTAAGGCATAACTGGACATGACGGCAGCCGTGCCGTGGTGAAAGCTGATCGCACCATCAATCAGACAGTCACCCAGCTGCTCAGTGCATGGTGCCATGCATCCCGGCGCCCATGGCCACGCCGAGGATGAGAAGGATGGCCAGGATGACCATTGCCCAGCCGAGTATCAGGCCCGCCAGCGCCAGGTCAGCCCCCTGTTCTCCGGTCCGCTTGATCTGTTGCCGGGCCACGTGGCCGAACACGATCGCTGGGATGGTCGCCAGCGGACCGAACATGAACTGCGCGAGCCCGCAGGCGAGGCTGGCTATGGCAAGTCCGTTGATCTTGGCCACCTGGGTCACCGCGGTCCCCCGCGCGGCAGGCAGGTCGGCCACGATCTGGTCCAGGTCGGCGTACGTGCGCGCGGAAAAGGCGTGCTCCAGGCGGTCGTCGTACTCGTCCTTGGACAGCCGACCCTCGCTGTAGGCCACGTTGAGGACTTCCGCCACGCGGTCACGGTCCGAGTCAGAGGCCAGCATCTTCCCCCGTTCGTCACGGCGGGCGAGCGACGGGGTGTCATTGGCCGGAATCAGCGTGGTGTCGTCGTCATTCATCTGCACCATCCCTTACGTTGACCCTGCAACTGGGGGGATTGCGCGCCAAGGGCCGTTGGTCCCGTCGATGGTCCTGGCCGGTTCAGGCCACCGGTGACCGGCTGCCTGGGCGGCCACCGCGGCAGTTACCAGTTGTACCGGCCGAGCAGCTTCATCGTCGCGGGCAGCAGCGGGGAAAGGAGCGACCGCGATGAGCAATCAACTCGTGGTCGTGCCGCAGCGGGAGCTGGTACGACGGCCCGTTCGGAAATATCAGAAGAGCGGGCCTCAGCCGCGGTGGCCGCTCCACAGCGGCCCGGTCGCCCGCCAGTCGGCGTCCCACGCGTTCAGGCGCCGGCGGTCAAGTGCCCGCCGGACCAGCGCGTTCGATTCCAGCAAAAGCAGGATCGCGACCAGGCAGGTCACGACGGCGGCGATGCACACGTCGCCGGCGATCGCGCGGTGATCAGGCGGCGGGCTGGTGACCGCACCGGAGGCGTCGATCCAGACCGGCACCGTGCTTCCCGCGGGCGCTCCCGCCGTGGCCAGGACCTGCCCGGACCGCGGGGGCCGACCGGGGGGCTGCCAGCGGGCCAGCACGTAGGTCAGCTGGATGGAGGTATACGGATCCGAGATCCCGGTCGCCGCTGCCCGCTGGAGCAGGACGGCGGTGACCTCGCGCTCGCGCGCCTGCTGGGCCTGAGCCTGACGCAGCGCCACGTGATCGGCCTGCCGGCCGGCGACGATGGCGGCGATGGGCACGGCCACCAGGAACAGGATCGTCGTGGCCAGCCGTATCACGGCTTCGACCCGGTCCGTCCGGCGGCGCAGCGGATTACGGTCGAAGCCGAGCCGGCGGGCGCAGCGCGCCAGGCGCGGTCCCGGCTGGCGGGATTTGGGGCGGCGCATCACGGTACCTCCACGGACTGCCGACTTCCACAACAGCGCTTCCGGCAGGCTGGCGGTAGGGACGAACGGCCCGTGAAGTCCGGGAATTAAGGCTCTGCCGGGGAGACACGCCAGGGGCAAAGCTGAAGCATGGACGATAGGGCTTGCTGCTGCCCCTCCCATCCCGTGGTGCGGGTCATCATGCCGCCCACCACGGACCGGGCTTACCGCGTCGAGCTGCTCCTGTGCGGTCATCACTTCCGCATCTCGCAGTGGACCCTGGCCGCCGTCGGCGCCGTAGCCCGGGTCATGCACGGCGATCTCGCCGGGCGGGTGACCGAGCGGGCGCTGCTGTAGCGGCTCAACGGAGACAAGGAGGCCGGCCATGATCACCTTCGCGGAAGTCGAGAAGCTCGGCCGCATCCACACGGTGGAACCGATCGTGCTGTCCGTGTACCTGGACGTCCCGCGGACTCCCGCGGAGTGGCAGGTCCTACTGGTTCACGATGCGCCCGGGACCGCGGCGTCGCTGGCCCGGGGGGTTGCTGACCAGCAGGTTGACCAGCCGCCTCCTTTCCCGGCAGGTGACAAAGGTCCTCACAGCCAGGACGTCCGGCGCTAACGCGACCGGGCGTCCGGAGGAATGCTCGAGTTATCGGCTCGTTGACGGGAGCTACCTATCATGAATCGAACTGATATTCATCTTGACGCCAAGCTCCGGCACCTGGGTGCCGCGTATTACGACTCCCTGCAGGGCAAGGCGGCCCGTTCCGATGTGCTGCAGGCGCTCGATGCGATCGATGAGTACCTCAAGGCCCAGCGCCGGCAGGCTCCTGGCGGGGCGACGGCCTCGGTGGGGATCCGCCGGTTGCGGCAGGACGGCGGCCAGCCGCCTGCGCTGCCGCATATCCCCCGGGTCAGGGATGTGATGACGAGGAAGGTCGTGACGGTGGATCGTCTCACACCGTTCAGCGATATCGTCCGCCTGCTCTCCGAGCGCCGGATCAGCGGCGTGCCGGTGCTGATGATGGGGCGCCGCGTCGCGGGCGTGGTGTCCGAGGCGGACCTGCTGGCACTGGAGGACGAAGAGGTCCGCCGGGCCCGGATGGACGCGAACGCCACCGGCCGGTGGCGCCGACCGCTGCGCCGGGTGCACTGGGGGCTCACCGCGGGTGCGCTGATGAGCGCCCCGGCGGTGACCATCTACCCGGAAGCGACGATCCCGCATGCAGCCCAGATCATGGCCAGCCATCGCATCCGCCGCCTGCCGGTCGTCGGCGAGGACGGCCAGCTGATCGGCATCGTCACCCGACGCGATATGCTGAGCGTGTTTCTGCGGCCGGACGACGAGATTGCCGAGCAGGTCCGCGGGTTGCTCGATAACCTGCTGCGCGTGGATCCGGCCAGCGTCACGGCAACCGTCCACGACGGCGTCGTCATCCTGACCGGCCACCCCGAAGCGCCGGAGGACCGGGAGCTCATCCCCGCGGCGATCCGGCTGATCTGGTCGGTGGACGGGGTGATCGACGTCTCCAACCGGCTCGATGAGCAGGCAGGTGGCGCCCCGGAGCTCACCGCGAGTCCGGCCGCCGGTCCGGGCTGACGGCCAAGCGCAGCCGCGCGGCGTCCGCCAGCTCCTGCTCCTCCAGGGCCAGCGTCACTTCGGATAGGGCCTGCTCGAGGCGGGGAATCCACCGGTTCTCGATCGCGCGGAGCCGGTACCGCGTGGCCAGTACCTCGGCCTTTACGACGCGGAGCGCCTCGGCGGCGGCGGCGTGCCGCACCGCGGCGGCCAGTGCGGCGGCATGAGCCTGACGCGTCCGGGTCAGTACCGGGCCATCCCAGGTGACGGGGGCAGGGATCTGGCAGGCGGGAGCGGCCGGGTGCCGGACTCCCATGGTGACGGTGTAGGGGATCGTCACCGTCGCGGGCCGGCCATCGGCGGCCAGCCTGACGGCCCGCTCGCCGCCGATCATGGCGGCCCGCAGCAGCCACCGCTCAGCGTCGGCGCAGCAGCGGTCCCATTCCGCGGCGGTCCGCGCCTCGGCCTCGTGGAACCGGTCGAGCTCGGCCTGGAGGATCCGGAGCTTACGGTCGAGCAGGTCGGCACCGCGCCGCGCGACCTGGAGGCGCCTGGTCAGCCAGAGCCTTCCGGCTCGGCCTGCCGGCACGGTGAACCCCCGCCCGCTCACGGCTGGCCGCCACCGGGATAATAGGCGTCGAGGAACCGGGCCGGCAGCATGGTCAGCTGGTCTCGCGGCAAGGTCGCCAGCACTTTCCAGGCGCGGCTCAGGCTCTGCTCGAGACCGCGGTTCTCGGTTCGGCCCTGATTCATGAACCCGCGCTCGAACGCGGTCGCGAGATCGAGGTACTGCCGGTCGAGCGGGCTGAGGGCCGTGGTTCCGAGCAGCTCGGCCAGCTCGCTGGCATGCCGCGCGGCGGCGAGCGCGGCCAGGGTCTGCGCGGCCACGTCCAGGTGATCATCCCTGGTCCGGTCGGGACCAGCACCGTGCCGCATGAGCCGCGAGAGCGAAGAAAGCGCGTCGACCGGCGGGTAGACGCCCCGGGCGTGGATGTCGGGCGACAGTACGATCTGCCCTTCGGTGATGTACCCGGTGAGGTCCGGGACCGGGTGGGTGATGTCGCCGGCCGGCATGGTCAGCACCGGCACCACCGTGACCGAGCCCGGCAGGCCGCGGATACGCCCGCACCGTTCGTACAGCGAGGCGAGATCGCTATACAGGTACCCGGGGTAGGCGCGCCGGGCCGGGATCTCGCCGCGGGCGGCGGAGACCTCACGCAGCGCCTCGCAGTAGCTGGTCATGTCGGCCATGACGACCAGCACATGCCGGCCGAGGGTGAACGCCAGGCGCTCGGCCACGGTGAGGGCCAGCCGCGGCGTCAGGATGCGCTCGATGACCGGGGCGTCGGCCAGGTTGAGCAGCAGCACGAGCTCGCCGGCTGCCGAGCGTTCCTCGAGCACGACGCGGACCGCCGCGGCATCGGCGTGGGTGAGGCCCATCGCCGCGAACACGACGCTGAAGGGGTCGCCGCCGACCGAGGCCTGGGCGGCCAGCTGCGCGGCCAGTTCGAGATGCGGCAGGCCTGCCACCGAGAACACGGGGAGCTTCTGGCCGCGGACCAGTGTGGTCAGTGAGTCGATGACCGAGATCCCGGTCAGGACCGGCTCGGCGGGCGGCTCGCGCAGGACGGGATTGATCGGGGAGCCGGCCACGGGCATGGTGACCTCACCGGTGACCGGCGGCCCGCCGTCGACCGGCTCGCCGCGGCCGTTGCAGACCCGGCCGAGCCAGTCCGCCCCGACGGGGATCCGCAAGGGGGCGCCGCTGAACGTGACCCTGGTCCCCGCCAGGCGCATACCGTCGGTTCCCTCGAGCACCTGCACCACGGCCAGGTCGCGATCGGCCTCCAGGACCAGCCCGTGCCGGGTGTCCCCGGTCTCCATCTGGATCGCCGCGAACTCGTCCCAGCCCACGCCGTCCACGCCGCGCACGACCATCAGCGGGCCGCGAAGCTCCGCTATGCCGGTGTACTCGCGCTGCGCCCACGCGGTCATCCCGCACCTCCATCCTGACTGCCTTCGCGGCTGTGCTGCAGCAGGTCGTCCAGGCGGGCCAGCATGGCCTGCTTCCGGGCCGCGATCGCGTCCGGGGTCACGGCCTCCTCCCGGGCCCGCAGGATCGGGGAGAAGTCCAGTTCCTCAAGCGCCGCCGGCGGCACGGACGAGTCAGCCAGCTGCAGGCAGCGCTCGGCCACGGCCAGGATCGCGTCGCCCAGGGCGGCGGCCCGGACGGAATCACAGGAGGCGTCGACCGGGCTGAGCGCACTTTGCTGCAGCAGTCCTTCCCTGATCAGGCGCCCCGCCAGGATCGTGACGCGTTCCCTGGGCGGCAGGGCGGCGGCGCCCATCAGCTCGGCCAGCGAGCCGAGCCGGTCCGCCTCGGCGAGCAGCCCGGCGAGCCGGGTCCTGCGGTCGGCCCAGCCGGGATCCCCCGCGCCGGCCTGCCCGGCCGCGACGGCGTCGACGTCGCGGGAGAACGATCCGGACCAGGACAGGGCCGGGTAGTGCCGCGCGTAAGCCAGGTCGCGGTCCAGGGACCACAGGCTGCGGACGAAACGCTGGGTGTAGGCGGTGACCGGTTCGGTCATGTCGCCGCCCGCCGGGGAGATCGCGCCGATGATCGTCACCGAGCCCTCGCGTCCGCCGCTGGTGACCACGCGGCCCGCCCGCTCGTAGAACGCGGCCAGGGCGGATGACAGGCTGGCCGGATAGCCCTCCTCGGCCGGGAGGTCGCCGTTGCGGGACGCGAACTCGCGTAGCGCCTCGGCCCAGCGGGAGGTGGAATCCGCCACCACGACCACGTCCAGGCCCATGTCCCTGAAGTGCTCGGCGACCGCGGCGCCGCTGTAGATACTGGCCTCCCGCGCCATCATCGGCATGTTCGACGTGTTCGCGATGACCACGGTCCTGGCGGCCAGCGTGCCTCCGGTGCGCGGATCGCTGAGCTCGGAGAGTTCGCCCAGCATGTCGGCGAGCTCGTTGCCGCGTTCCCCGCAGCCCACATAGACGATCACGTCCGCGTCGCACCACTTCGTGATCTGCTGCAGCAGCATGGTCTTGCCGGTGCCGAACCCGCCGGGCACGGCGCAGCTGCCGCCCTTGGTCACCGGGAACAGCACGTCGATCACCCGCTGCCCGGTGACCAGCGGCGATGTCGCGTCGAGCCGTCGGCGGTACGGCCGCGGGCGCCGCACCGGCCAGCTGGAGGTCAGGTATACGTCTGTGCCCGAGACGGTGGCGATCACCGCGTCGCCGGTCGCCGGGCCGGCCTCGCGCACCTTGTCCACCGTTCCGTGCGCGCCGGGCGGCACGAGGACCTGGTAGCCGATCTCGCCGGAGACCGTCACCGAGCCCAGGCTGACGCCCTCGCCGACGGCCGTGCCCACTTCTGCCCGCGGCGTGAACTCCCACTCCTGGCCGTCCGCGGTGCGGAAGGGATAGCCGGGCTCGAGCCAGGCGGGTGCGCCGGCCAGCGGCCGGAGCAGCCCGTCGAAGATGCCGCCGAGCAGGTGCGGGCCCAGCCGCGCCGACAGCGGCTCGCCACGCGAGCGGACGGGGTGGCCGGGCGCGAGGCCGCCGGTGTACTCGTAGGCCTGGACGGTTGTCACGTCGCCCCTGATGGCGACGGCCTCGCCGGGCAGCAGGTGCTCGCCGAGCTCGACGATGTCGTTCATCGCGACCCCGGTGAGGCCGGTCACCTCCACCAGAGGCCCGTTCACCCGGACGACTCGCGCCGGGCCTGGGCTCACGGCGTCCATAGCTCTCTCACCTGGTCTCCGAGTTCGTCCACCGCCCGGCTCGCCAGCCTGGGCAGGGTGCAGTCGACCACGACGTCGCCGGACCGTGCCACCACGCCGCCCTCCGGCTGGACCGTGACCGCCGCGCCCGGGCCCGCCGCCCGCGCGGCCATGGTGACGAGCCGGCTGAGCAGCTCCTGGTAGCCGGGCTCGGCCTGCAGGCCGCCCGCCGCGGCGAGGACCTGGGCCCGCAGGTCCTGGTACGCCTCGCGCTGGGCGCCGAGCACGATGGACCTGGCCTGGTCGCGGGCCAGGGCCTGTTCGGCCGTGGCGGCCGGGGCGGTATCCGCCCGGCCCTGCGCCGCGGCGCTGGCGACGGCCGCGTCCGCGGCGTGCCGGGCCTGCCGCAGGATCGCCGCCGCCGCGCGGCGGGCCTCTTCGGCGATGCGGTCGGCCTCCGCCCTGGCCTGG
This sequence comes from uncultured Actinomycetes bacterium, assembly GCA_963834685.1. Lineage (GTDB taxonomy): Bacteria > Actinomycetota > Actinomycetes > Streptosporangiales > Streptosporangiaceae > Palsa-504. The sequence goes on from CAWICW010000030.1 coordinate 73,664, forward strand.
CGCAGCAACTGGGTGCGGACGGGAGCGAGCGCCGCGGTCTGCGCCGCGCCGGTCATTCCGGCATCACCGCCAGCAGGACGTCGCGGCGGGATCGCGGCGCCTCACCCAGCCAGCCCGCCGCGCGGGGGGTCAGCACGAGGACCGCGATGTCAGCAGGCAGCGCGTCCCACGCCGCCCGTGCTTCGGCCGGGTTCTCGGCCGGCAGTACGAAGGCGCCGGCCAGGGCGAATCCCTCGGTGCGTACCGCTTCGCCGATGACGGCGGCCCGGGCCATCGGGGTTCACGCCTTCCCGATCAAGATGATCCCGATGATCAGGCCGTAGATCGCGATCCCCTCGGCCAGGCCCACGATGACCATGGCGCGCCCGAACAGCTCCGGGCGTTCGCTCATGACCGCCAGGGCGGCGGCACCGGCGTACGCCACGGCGATGCCCGCGCCGATGGTCGATCCCGCGACCGCGATCGCCGCCCCGAGCAGGGCACCCGTGCTGGACGAAGCCGCGGGCGCGGCCGCGCTGGCGGCGATCTTGACTCCGGCCGCGGCGGCGGTCCCGGCGGCGGCGGCCGGCCCGGCGGTGAGCGCGGCGGCGAGCAACACCACGGCCCCGACCATCAGCAGACCGCCCATCCCGGCCAGGATGAACATCCCCGACCGCCCGTGTCGCATGGCGACCCGCACCAGCACGACGGCTATGGCGATGAGCGGCAACCCGATTACCCATGCGGATGTCATGTGCTTTCCTCTTTCGTGCTGATCGCCGTCGGCACGTGCCACGGCCGGAACAGCCGGCCCTGCGTCACGAAGACGCGCGAGAACAGTTCGTAGTACTCCAGGCGAAGGGCCTGGATGGCCGCGATGAGCGCCTCCAGGCTGAAGGCCAGCGCGGTGCCGACGGCGAACACGATCACCGCCGCCACCGTTAGGACCCCGCCATGCCGCCACAGCGCGCGGGTGCCTTCCCACACGATCAGGCCGAGCGCCGCGTGGGTGAGGCCGAAGGCCGCGAGCCGGGTGAACGAGACCACGTTGGAGACCAGCCGGACGACCACATCGAAGAGCTCCACCGAGGTCTGGAGCCGGCCGGCGGCGCCGCCGCCCGCCTCGGCCAGGAAGCCGATCGCGGCCAGGGCCAGCCCGGCCAGCACGAGGAATCCGCCCCCGGCGAGCAGCGGGCCCAGGTGGAAGTACCATCCGCCGGCCATGACGCCCGCGCCGAGGAACACAGCGACCCCGGCCACGCCCGACGGCGCGTACAGCGCAGACGGCCAGCCACCCTCCCGCCACCGGTTGACCGTGCCGAGCGCGTAGGCGCCCGCGAGCATGACCACCCCGATGCCCGCGGCCACAGCGAGCAGGGTGAGCGCATGATCCAGCGGGCTGAGCCACAGCACTGGTACCAGGCCGGTAGGGCCGAAGCATTCCCCGTAAAGCAGGCCGAACACGGTGGCCGCCGCCCCGGCGCCCCCGACGAACGGCCACGCCTGCCGGAACCGGCGTGCCCAGCGCGGCCAGCCCGCCCGGAGCGCCGCCGCGACCCCGAGCAGCACGACGCCCTCGCCGGCGTCGCCGAACATCATGCCGAACATCAGCACGTAGCTCGTCCAGGCCAGCCAGGTCGGGTCGATGTCGGCGTACGGCACCGTGCCGTACGTCTGGACCAGCGGAGACAGTGAGCGCTTCAGCGGCCGGCCGCCCACCAGCGTGGGCGGCTGGGCTCCGGGCGGATACGGGAGCGGGACCACGGCGCCGCCGACCTCCGCCACGCTGGCCGTCACGGCGGCCAGCCGGTCGGCCGGAATCCAGCCGGCCAGCGCCGCGGTACCCGACCGCCTGACCGCGCTGGCGGCATAGCCCTCGAGCTGGGCCTCGCCAGCCAACAGGTCGTACCGGCCCGCTTTCTCCACCGCATCGAAATCGAGCGGCGAGGCGGACAGCGCGGCACCGGTCACCGGATGACCGGCGTGCCGCAGCCTGGCGGCCGCCTCGCCGACCGTTCCGGTCTCCCCGCCTGCGGGGCCCGGCGCGGCTGGCTCACCGCCGACGAGCCCGATCTCCACCGCCGCCGTGTCCGCGATCCGGACCAGCACGTCACGCACCGACTCGTCGGCTGCGACCAGCGCGACGCGCTTCATCCGGGCCGGCCCCACCGCGTCAAGCCAGCTCATCGTAGGCCTCCAGCGGTTCGCCGCCGCGGGCGGCGATCTCCAGCGCGGCCCGGACCCGCCAGGCGTCACAGGCTATGACGGCCACCGCGCCGAGGACTGTGCCGCTGTCCAGGCTGGACGTCCGCAGCAGCCGCAGGCCGTCCTGCTCGACCCGGGCCAGCCAGGTCTCCTCCGCCCGCCACAGGCCGTCGGGTGAGGTGATCTGGGCGAGTACCCATTTGGCTCGGGGCGGCAGGCCTGCGGCCAGGTCGTCCAGCGTGGCCGCGCTGGACGCCCGCGGTCCGATCAGGCCGAGCGCGCTGCCCATGACGGCCGGGTCTACCGCACGGCCCGCCGCGAACCGCTCTCCGGCCACCAGCAGCGCGACGGCGCCGGCCGCCCAGGTCCTGGCCGGATCGTCGAGCGCCGCGGCTCGCGCGGCCCATCGCGCGCGCATTCCCATCCGCACCGCGTACGCGCTGTCTCCGCCCGGATCCCGCCAGGCCGAGGCGGCCAGCGCGGCGCGCAGCTCATCGTTGCTGGTCGCCTGGCGGAGCCGCGGCCAGGCCGTGGCGAGCGCGCCGAGCCCGAACTCGGCATCGGCCGGTCGGCCGGCGATGGACTGCAGCAGTTCATCGACGTTGGCCACCTCGAACCAGGCGCCCAGGACGCGGAGCAGTCGCACGCCCTCGCTGGGCAGCCAGCCCGCCAGTACCCGCAGGTCCCACAGGACGCTGCTGGCGATCTCGCGCTGGGCGACGGCGAGAGGCTGCCCTGGCCGAAGGCCGGCACCGTAAGCGGTAGCGGCCAGTATCCGCAGCGCGTCACTCAGCGAACCGCAGGAGGCCAGCCGCCTGGTCTCCTCAGCACCCAGCCGACGACGGGCCAGGGCTCTGGCCCGCACGCTGCCCGCGACCCATCCGGCGCTCATGGTTCCTCGGCCTCCAGCTCCCTGATCGTGCCGACGACGCGGCTCACCAGGGCGGGCATGCGCTGGCGGCCCAGCTCGCGGATCTGCGCCGCTTGCCGCGCCGCGGCCTGCGTGGTCCTGGCGGCCTGCTCCCGGGCGTCGGTCAGCATCTGCTGCGCCGCCTGTTCGCGAACCATGTTGGCGACCTGGGCAGCATCGGCGGTGATCAGGTCGGCCGCTGACCGCGCGTCGGCCACGATCTGCTCGGCATCGCGCCGGGCTTGCGCGATGAGGCGCTCGCGTTCCGCCTCGGTGTCGTCCAGGCGGGCCAGTACCGGACCTACCTCCGCGTTCAGTTCACCGGAACGATCCGCGGGCACCCCGGCGCGCGCGGCTCCCGGGGAGCCCGCCGGGCGGAAGCGCGTCAGGAAGTCACGCAGCGGAGGCATGCTTCAACGCAAGCACCCTGGGCGGGCCTGAGAATAGGGCCGAAGGTCTCCCGGGGTCCGCCCCGAGGTCCCGCCGGGCGGTAAGGGCCCTTCGGCCCGAATGCCGGGGAAGTACGTCTCTACAGGCCGGGACCCCCCGCGCGGATGCTTGAACCATGGAGCCGAGATTTCCGCGTACGGACGCCGACACGAGCGCGCCGGGATCCGGCAGGCTGCCGCAGGACGACATGCTGCCGGGCTCGCCAGCCTGGCCTGAGGACCGGGCGTGCTGCTGCCCCGCGCAGCCCGTGGTACGGGCGATCATGCCGCCGGCCCCGCGGCGGGAGCACTCAGTGGACCTGCTGCTGTGCGGCCATCATTACCGCGTCTCCCGCCAGGCGCTGGCGGCGGCGGGCGCCCGGATTGAGTACCTGCCGGGCAAGGCCGACGCCGCGGAGGCGGCACTGCTGGGAAGCGTGCACCGTGATCATGCCGAAGTCATGTGATGACCGTCATCAAATACCGTAGCGCCGGTGTCGCCGCCCCCCGGGGCCGCGGTCGGCCGGTCGCGCTGGCCATCCTCTGCACGGTGCTCTTCCTGACGTTCCTGGACAACACGATCGTGAGCGTCGGGCTCGGCAGCGTTCAGGCGGACCTGCACGCGGGCGTGCTGGCCCTGCAGTGGATAGTCGGCGCGTACGCGCTGACGTTCGCCAGCGCGATGCTGGCCTTCGGGATGGTGGGCGACGAGTTCGGCCGCAAGAAGGTCATGCTCGCGGGCGTCGGAGTGTTCTGCGCCGGCTCGGTCCTGTGCGCGCTGGCGCCCGACGCCGGGGTGCTGATCGCCGGCCGGGCCGTGATGGGACTGGGCGCGGCCGCCAGCGAGCCGGGCACCTTGTCCATGCTCCGGCATCTGTACACCGACGAGCGGACCCGGAACCGGGCCATCGGCGTATGGGCCGCCGTGTCGGGGCTCGCGCTCGCGGCCGGCCCGGTCCTGGGCGGGGCGCTCGTCGGCATCTGGAACTGGCGCGCCATCTTCTGGTTCAACCTGGTGTTCGGGGCGGTCACGCTGGTCGCGGCCGCGATCGTCCTGCCGGAGAACGCCGATCCCGAGGCACATCGGGTCGACATCACCGGCGCGCTGCTCGGCGGGTCGGCGCTGGCGGCGCTCATCTTCGGGGTCATGACCGGTGAGAGCACCGGGTTCACCGCTCCGGCGGTGCTCGCGCTGTTCTGCGTCAGCGTGATAGCGGGCTGCGCCTTCTTGTGGCGGGAGTACCGCGCTCCCCATCCGCTGCTGGATCTGCGGTTCCTGCGCGTGCCGCAGTTCGCCACGGCGAATGTGGTCGCGTTCTGTTCCTACTTCGCGACGTTCGCGATCTTTTTCTTCACCGCGCTGTACCTCGACGAGGTGGCCGGCTACTCCGGATTCCGGATCGCGCTCGCGTTCTTGCCGATGGCGGCGCTGATGATCACGTCGTCGGTGCTGGCGGGCATCCGGCTGGACCCGGCCGGGCTGCGCTGGTCGATCAGCGGCGGCTGCCTGGCGTTCGCGACCGGGCTGCTGCTGACCAACGCCGCGCTGAGCCCGCATCCGCCGTTCGCCCTGCTGGCCGGCGCGCTGGCCCTGACCGGGCCGGCATCGGCTGGACGGTGGTGCCGATTACGTCGTCAGTCCTCGGCGCGGTGCCGCCGCAACGTTCCGGCATGGCCGCGTCGGCAGCCAACACCAGCCGCGAGATCGGCGCCGTGACCGGGGTGGCCGTGCTCGGCGCGCTGGTCAACGCGCAGCTGCACGCCGATCTGGTCAGCAAGCTGACTCACCTGGGGATCCCGCCCAACTTCCAGTCCATCGTGGTGAACGCGGTCGAGACCGGCGGGGTCCCGCCCAGCGGCACAACCTCGTCGGCGGGAGGAGCCGGCAACGCCGCGATCGTCCAGCAGGTGATCAACGCGGCGTACCACGCCTTCGGGACCGGCCTGCACGCCGCCCTCTACCTCTCGGCAGGGCTGGTCATCGCCGCCGGGATCCTGGCGGCGGTCACGCTGCGTCCGCCAGCCCGCGCCGGCGGACCGGACGATGCCGCCGGCGAACGGGATCAAGAGGGGTCTTTCGGCCCTGGCCGATGAGGCCGTGACGATTGTGGTGGGTGGACGGTCCCAGATCAGCGCGCCCGCAGCGCGAGGAGGTTCACGATGACCGAGGCAATAGCCAGCGCCCGGCCGGAAGCGGCCGAACCCCGCACACTCCATCAGGAGGTGCCGGATCAGCCATGGCAGGCCGCCTGGAGGCCGACCGCCTGTTCTTGCCGCGCGGGCGCGATGCTATCGGCTGTTACGCAGCGCGACGTCCGTGAGCCCGGCGGCGGCGCTCCCGTGCTCGCTCCTCCTTGTTGAGCCCGCCCCAGATCCCGTACCTGATCGAGTTCCTGAGGGCGTAGTCCAGGCACTGAGCGCGCACCGGGCACAGCGCGCAGACCGCCTTGGCCTTTGCTTCCCGGATCTCCCGCTCCTGCGGTCTCTCACCGTCCGGGGCGAAGAACAGCTGCGCGTGCATGCCCGCGCAGACGGCCCTGGCTTGCCAGCTCATATCCGGTTCCCGGCCGCCGCGTCGGCGTCAGCGCCGACCTGCTGTGACCGCTCGCGTGCGGCCACGAACACGGCGAGCATCTGCAGGACCAGGCTGGCGATCCAGCTCGCCAGAGCCGCGCACTCGATGTGCAGCGCGCCGGCGCTCGGTGCCATATCGCACGGCGGCAGAATCCGCCGGAGCTCCGCGGCCAGCGGCGCAGACACCGCCCGGTCGAGCTCGCGGCGGATCGCCTGGAGCTGCCGCTGCAGCCCGGGCATCCCCTCAGGTGGCAGGGTGGTGCCTTCCAGCTGCTCCAGCGTCGCCTGCAGGAGCGACCAGACGCGCAGCAGCCGGGCCGGGTCTTCGATCCGGGAGGCAGAGCCGGCGTCGCCGGGTTCGCCGACGATGACGACAAAGCGCTCCACCGGCGCGGGAGCCTGGTCAGCCCCCGGCCGCATGCTCGTGATCTCTGCCGTTTCCATATGACCAGGCTGGCGACTGCCGGTGCCTGCCACCAGAGACGTTCGTCCCGATATCGCCAGCGTGAGGTCCCTGGCCGGCCGGTTCTGGTGACCATCAGCCCTAGCGCTGCCAGCGGCAGCCGGGTCTGATCAGTACGGGGACCTTTGGAGGTGGCGAGATGCTGTTCGTTGACCGCACCGACGCCGGCCGGCACCTGGCGCAGCGGCTGCCACTTCACCCGGCTCAATCGTGGACGCCGGCGCCACGACAGCTGACCTCGCCCGGGCGCTGCGCCAGGCGGGACAGGTCCCGATCTCCCTTTAGGACCTCACCGCTCGGAGCTGACCAGGCCGTAGTGGCCGTCGTAACGGTGATACAGCAGGCTCGCGCGGCCGGTTTCGGTGTTCACGAAGAATACGAAGGGCTGTCCCAGCCAGTCGAGCCGGGCGATGGCCTCGGCGAGGGTGAGTATAGGCGCCGCGTGCTCGCTGAGCGTGACCGCAGCTGGCAGCGGGCCCAGCCGGGCCGGCTTCGGCCGCGCCTGAGCGAGCCGGTACCGGTCGCCTAGGCGGTAAATCACGCTGTCTTCGCCGGTCGACCGCTCGGTGAACAGGTGGAAGTCGTAGTCGAGCAGGTCAAGCTCGGCGACTGCCTCGTCCGGGGTGAGGGGGCGCGATGCGTAGCCGGGTCGGCGGATCACCGCCCGCGCGTCAGCCGACCGGGGAAACCTGGCCGACCGGTGCGCGGGCACGCTCTGATGCCGCCACTCGCCGGGCCGGGGATCCGGAAGCGTGCCGCGCCGCGCCGCCCAATCCCGGGCCGACCGGTCCAGCCGGACCCGCAGCCGCGCGGCCATCCGCTCGATCGCCGCGCGCATGTCCTGGCCCGACGCCTGCGCTCGGACGATCTGCCCGTTGAGGTCGATGGTCGCCTGCGCGAGTGCGGGCCGCGTCACGGCCGGATCGGGCGCTACCGCCAGCGTGACCCGGGCCGAAAGAACGGGCTCGGAGGCGAACCGCAGCAACGAGCCTACCTTGGCGTCCGCTAGCTCGCGCATCCCGTCCGGCATCCGGCCATGGGTCTCAACCTGCACGTGTACCGCCTGAACGGCGTTCATGAGCTGATCACCTCATCCCAGGTCTGCTTCTGGCCTGCCAACTGAGGCAACAACGCGGCTGAGGTCACCGGTAGAGGCTGCCGCCATGAGGCGTAGGGCCTTTGGTCCCGTCCGTGCCGGGAGCGGAGTGGCGAGTACGGAGACCGTCGCCTGCGGCCTCGGGACCTCCTACCGTCATGTCCCGGGACCTATGGCTCTGCCGGATGGCCTGCCGACGCGGCACCATGGTGGCGCCTGCGCTTCCCGCTGGGCCCGGATGTGAACGCGACCGCGACAAGGGAGACAGCCATGGCATACGGTCATGCCGAACGCACTCTGGCCACGATACGTCTGCTCGAGGCGGAGACCAGGGAACTGCTCTCCCGCCGGGAGCACCTGGATCCGGACCATGCGCAGTGGCTGCGCGAGGCGGCTGAGGCGGCTTCCCGGCGCCTGCGCTGTGCCGGCGTCGCAACGCTCGCTAACGACCAGTCAGCAGCGGCCGCCACCACGGCCGCCTTGGCTTAGGTTTTAACCTATGGGTTTTCTGGTTACCGGAAGCTTCTAGGGACATGCAGCGCAATCCGATTGTCCTGGCTGCCTGACCTGCTGCCACGGGTGATTCAAAGGTTCACCTGAGGCCTTCTTTTTCATGGTTTCCGCTTGCCGTGACCGCAGTCAGGAATGGCTGCCGCGGCGTTCCCCGGCGGCAATGTATACACACAATCTATTCACAGCCGTGAATTACCCGGAATTGCTGGACAAGCAACGGCTCCTGCCCTATCCCTGGTTTCTGCGAAGACACCGGTCAAGGGAGGAGCCGTTGGATCACCATGTTCTCACAGCGCTGCCTGGCGGGCAGCTGCTCCCGCTGCTGGCGCCGGCTGCCCCCGATCCGGGCCAGGTGGCCGGTACGGTCGCCGGCTACCTGGCGCTGCGGGAGTTCCGCGCCCGGCTGTATGAGTGCCTGACCTCCCGCGCGGATGCCTCCTTCGAGCTGATCGATGCGATCTTGTGCGCCGATCACGCGGTGACCTCGCTGGTCCAGCTGTCACTGGAGCCTGAGTTCCGTCGCGGCCACGGCGCGCTCTACGATTCCCTGTCCGCCGGGAGGATCGATGACGAGCGGCTGTTCTGCCTGCTCGCGGAGGTGCTGCCGCCGCTCGTCGATGGCGCGGAGGCCCTCGCGCGGATCGCGGAGCATGATGTCATCGATCGCGGGCTGCTGGAGGAGGCGCTGGCCGGGCTGGCCCCGGACGACGCCGCCCGGGTCCGGGACGCGTGCGCCCGGTGGTCCCGGCTGCGGTTCGCCGTCGACGCGACCGCCTACCCCAGGCCGGACGCGTGGTGCTCCCCGGGCCGGGAGCACGTGCACAACGGCGCCTGCCGCTGCAAGGGCTCGTCCAAGACCGCGCCCGGCTGGGAGTACCAGTTCACCGCGGCGATCGGGCACCTGCGCACCGCGTGGGCCGCGTTCGTCGACGTGGCGCGGACCACGCCCGCGACCCGCACGGCCCAGACGATCGCCCAGGTGAAGAACGTGCTGCGCCGGCTGCGCGCCGCCGGGCACGGCCACAAGGCCGCGCCGCTGTTCGTCTTCGATGCCGGCTACAGCGCCGCCGCCCTCGCTGACGGCCTCCTGGGCTGCCCGGCTCACATCCTGGTCCGGCTCGCGGCCGGCAGCGTGTTCTACGCCGAGCCCGTCACCTGGCAGGGCAAGTACGGCCGCCCTTCCCGGCGCGGCGCTGCGGTGCACTGCCTGGAGCCTGCGGACTTCGCCGCTGCCGCCGACGGCAGCGGGCCGCGGGGCCGCAAGAAGCCCCTGCCCCCGAACCCGGAACCTGACGAGGAACTCACCCTCCCCGATACCCCGCTCTACGGAACTGTCCGGGCCGGGGCCTGGCACGGCGTGCACCCCCTGATCCACGGTGACCGCGGCTGGTTCGCCGGACGCACGCACCTGCCGGTCCTGCCCGGCACTCTGGTCCACGTCACCGTGGAGCGCCTGCCCGACGGCCGCGACCCGCACCGGGCCATGTGGCTGTGGCACGCCGGCCCGGCCCCTTGTCCCTGGACGAGCTCTGGCACGCCTACCTCGCCAGATTCGATATTGAGCACGCCTTCAAGCTCCTCAAGAGCACCCTCGGCCTCACCGCCGCGAAAGTCCGCGATCCCGGGCAGGCAGACCGCTGGGCCAGGCTCATCATGGCCGCGCACGCCCAGCTCCTGCTCGCCCGGCCGCTAGCCGCCGACCCGCGCCGCCCCTGGCAGAAGCACCCCGATCCCGCCCGGCCGCTGACACCAGACCGGGTCCGCCGCGGGTTTCGCAACATCCGCCGCGAGCTGGGGACACCCGCCCGTGTCGCGAAACCCTCCCGCCCCGGGCCCGGAAGACCCAAAGGCAGCAGCAAAGGACCCGCGACCCGCTACCTTCTCCCAGGCGAAGCCGACATGCCACGCACCACGAACACCACGCTGACCAGGGAAAAGGTTAAAACCTAAGCTTGGAGCCTGTCGCGAAACTTTAGCTCCAGGCGACAACGTAGCCCGCCGGACTTCGGGGAAGACCGGGACTGGCGGCGGCGCCGGGCCGGCTCCTTTCTTCCGGCGCGCGAGCCACGGCCCGTTCGGTTCATATTGTTAATACCCCGAACGGGCCGTGGTGTTTCGGTCCGGGTTTCGCTGCCGCGGAGACGATGTCTTAGACGGCCACGAGCAGGAACGTCAGCGTTATCACCCAGCGGTCGGCGGCGCCCACCGCGGCGAGCGCGCTGACCGTATCGGCCACCGGGTCGAACGACGGCGGCTGTAGCCGGGTGGCCACCGTCCGCCCGCCGACGAGGAGCAGCGGGGCCATGGCCGACGAGACCATGCCCACCACGGTACGTTCCGCGCAGTCACTACGGTAGGCGGGGGACCAGGCGTCCCAGTGGCCAAAGTCCCGTGCATGCGGACCTGCCGACTCTGCCCGGACCGGCTTGGACCGCGGCATCGTGCTGGTATGGGCATTCCCGCCGACGCCGGCAGCCAGCCATGCTGACCCGGTTGTTGCGCGCCTACCTGCGGCCGTACGCCCGCCAGGTCGCCATCGTGGTGACGCTGCTGGTGGCGCAGACCGTCGGGAACCTGTACCTGCCGAACCTCAACGGTGACATCATCAACAACGGGGTGGTCAAGGGCGACGTCCACTACATCTGGACGACCGGCGCCGTGATGCTGGCCGTCACGCTGGGGGTCGGCGCGGTCGCCGTCGTCGCCGTGTACTGGGCATCACGGGTGGCCATGGGCGTCGGCGCGGACCTGCGGGCCGCGGTGTTCACCCGGGTCCAGAGATTCTCCGCCCGCGAGGTGAACGGCTTCGGCACGCCGTCGCTGGTCACTCGCAATACCAACGACATCCAGCAAATCCAGCTGTTCCTGCAGATGGCGCTGATGCTCATGGTCATGGCCCCGATCATGTGCGTGGGCGGCGTGATCATGGCCCTCAGGGAGGGCCCGGCCCTCTCCCTCCTGCTGGGCGTCGCGGTCCCGGTCATGGCCGTGGTCATCGGCGCCATGCTGGTCCTGGTGGTGCCGCAGTTCCGGTCCATGCAGGTCAAGATCGACCGGATCAACCAGGTACTCCGGGAACAGATCACCGGCGTGCGGGTGATCCGCGCGTTCGTCCGCGGCGAGTCGGAGAGCCGGCGCTTCGCCGACGCGAACGCCAGCCTCACCGCCACGGCGCTGCGGGTCAACCGGATCTTTGCCCTGGCCCTCCCGACGCTGATGGCGATCTTGAACCTGTCCAGCGTGGCGGTGCTGTGGTTTGGCGGCCGGCTGGTGAGCGAGGGCTCGATGCCGATCGGCAACCTCACCGCCTTCCTCACCTATATCCTGCAGATCCTGCTGTCCGTGATGATGGCGGTAATGGTGGTGATCCTGGTACCGCGCGCCGTGGCCAGCGCGGAACGCGTCCAGCAGGTGCTGAACACAGTCTCGTCGGTGACCGAGCCGCGGAACCCGGTCCGGCCCGCGGCGGTGACCGGCCGGGTGGAGTTCCGCGACGTCAGCTTCGGCTACCCGGGCAGCGAGCAGCCGGTGCTGAACGGCCTGTCGTTCACCCTCCGTCCCGGGCAGACCAGCGCGATCATCGGCGGGACGGGCAGCGGCAAGACCACGCTGCTCAACCTCATCCCCCGGTTCTTCGACCCCAGCGGGGGCAGCGTCCTGGTCAACGGCGTCGACGTGCGCGAGCAGGAGCTGGAACGGCTCTGGCGCGATATCGGGTTGGTGCCGCAGGCGGCGTTCCTGTTCAGCGGGACCGTGGCGAGCAACCTGCGGCTGGGCCGGCCCGAGGCGACCGAGACGGAGCTGTGGCACGCGCTGGAGATCGCCCAGGCGGCCGATTTCGTCGCCGCCATGCCGGGGCAGCTGGAGGCGGTCATCGACCAGGGTGGCACCAACGTCTCCGGCGGGCAGCGCCAGCGGCTGTCGATCGCACGGGTGCTGGTGAAACGGCCCCGGCTGTACCTGTTCGACGACTGCTTCTCCGCGCTGGACGCCGGCACCGATGCCCGGCTGCGGGCGGCCCTGAAGCCAGCGACACGTGACGCGGCGGTGGTCATCGTCGCGCAGCGGGTCAGCACGATCATGCACGCCGACCAGATCATCGTGCTGGACGACGGCCACGTGGCCGGCTTGGGCCGCCACCAGGAGCTGCTGGCCAGCTGCACTCCGTACCGGGAGATCGTCATGTCCCAGCTCGGTGAGGAGGCCGCGGCATGATCGGGCGGCCCGGGGGTGGCATGGCCCGTGCGGCGGCCATGGGACGGCCGGGCCAGGCGCCGCCGGCCGAGCGGACCAAGGACCTGGGCGGGACGCTGCGGCGGCTGCTGGCCCGGCTGCGCCCCGAGCGCGCCTGGCTGGCGGTTGCGAGCCTCCTCGGCGTCATCTCGGTCGGGTTCATGGTGGCCGGGCCCAAGATCTTGGGCAACGCGACCAACGTCCTGTTCGACGGGATCGTCGGCAAGCGGCTGCCTGCTGGTCTGACCGAAGCCCAAGTGATCGTGATGCTGCGCGCGCACGGCGAGGGGCAGCTGGCCAGCATGCTGGGCGGGATGACCGTCACCCCGGGTGCGGGCGTCGACATCACGCGGCTCGGCCAGGTGCTGGGGCTGGCCGCGCTGGTGTACCTGCTCGGGGCGGCCTTCAACTTCGGCCAGGGATACCTCATGGCCGGCGTCACCCAGCGCGCCATGTACGGGCTGCGCCGGGAGGTGGAGGACAAGCTGGGCCGGCTGCCGCTGCGGTACTTCGACAGCCACCCGCACGGCGACATCCTCAGCCGCGTCAGCAACGACATCGACAACCTCACCACCACGATCCAGCAGGGCCTGAGCCAGCTGCTCACCTCGGTGCTGACCATCGCCGGGGTGCTCGGCATGATGTTCTGGATCTCACCGCTGCTGGCCGCGGTGTGCGTGATCATCGTCCCGCTGGCCCTGGTCATCACCTTTGTCATCGCGCGGCGCTCCCAGGTCCAGTTCGCCGCCCAGTGGGACGAGACCGGCACGCTGAACGGGCTGGTGGAGGAGACGCATACCGGGCATACCCTGGTGCAGGTCTTCGGCCGGCGGCAGGCGGTGATCGACCAGTTCGGCCGACAGAATCGCCGGATGTACGAGGCGAGCTTCCGCGCGCAGTTCCTCTCCGGGATCATCCAGCCGTCCATCCAGGTGCTGTCCAACCTGAACTACGTGGTGATCGCGGTCATGGGCGGCTACTGGGTGGCCTCGGGCCGGATCTCCCTGGGCGACGTGATCGCGTTCATGCAGTACTCGCGCCAGTTCACGATGCCCATCACCCAGATCGCCGCCCAGATGAACATGCTGCAGTCCGGCCTGGCTTCGGCTGAGCGCGTGTTCGAGTTCCTGGACGCGGCGGAAGAGCCGACCGAGCGGGGCGTGGCAGCGACCGGACGGGCGCCGGTGACGGGGCGGGTGACGCTCGAGCACGTGTCCTTCCGGTACGAGCCGGACAAGCCGCTGATCGAAGACTTCAGCCTCGACGCGCTGCCCGGGCAGACCGTCGCGATCGTCGGGCGGACCGGGGCGGGCAAGACCACGGTGGTCAACCTGCTCATGCGCTTCTACGAGGCCGGCTCCGGCCGGATCGCCTTGGACGGCACCGATTACCGCGACCTGACCCGCGACCAGGTACGCCGCTGCTTCGGCATGGTGCTGCAAGATACCTGGCTGTTCGCCGGCACGGTCAGGGAGAACATCCGGTACGGCAGGCTGGACGCCACCGACGAGGAGGTTGTAGCCGCGGCCCGCGCGGCCCGCGCCGACTACTTCATCCGGACCCTGCCCGACGGCTACGACACGGTGCTGGACGAGGAGGCCTCCAACATCTCCTCGGGTCAGCGGCAGCTGCTGACCATCGCGCGCGCCTTCCTGGCCGACCCGCCGATCCTCATCCTGGACGAGGCGACCAGCAACGTGGACACGCGCACCGAGGTCCTCATCCAGGACGCGATGGCCAAGCTGCGGCAGGGCCGCACCAGCTTCGTCATCGCCCACCGGCTGTCCACCATCCGCAACGCGGACACGATCGTGGTGATGGAGGACGGGCAGATCGTGGAGCAGGGCGACCACGATGAGCTGCTCCGCCGCCGTGGCACCTACTACTCCCTGTACGCCAGCCAGTTCACCGAGGCGCCCGCTGAGGCGGCCTGATCTGGAGCACCCGTGCGCAGATGCCCGCGCACGAGGAGGAAGCCACGGAAGCAGAACGGGAGGGCGTGCGCATCAACTGGCTGCGGACCATCGCCGCCTTCGACGGGCCAGAGCTGACGGTCGAGGTCATGGAGCTGGACGAGGCAGGGCGGCCGCATCCTACCGGGAAGCTGGAGAAGCTGGCCGCCGACACGGTCATCATGCGGTGGGGCAGGACGCCGACACCTCGTTCCTGCGGCAGGTTCCCGGCGTCGAATTCAAGCCGGACGGGACCGTCATCGTGTCGCCGTCGATGATGACGATGCCGTGAATGGCGTTGGACGCCGGCATCAGCGGCGTGTGCAAGGTGGACGGCGCCTTGGTGATGACTTCGTAGCCGACCAGGATGGCCAGTACGAACAGGTAGATATCAGACATCAGGCCTGTGGTCATCGACCGCCTTCCTGGGCGGACAGTCCGAGCGAGGCGGCCACCGCTGGGTGAATCACCTGGCCCTGGTGGGTGACGACCACGCCGGCCTGGATCTCGTCGGCGGGGTCGATCGTCAGCGTGCCGTCGCGGATCAGCTCGGCCAGCAACGCGGCGATATTGTGCGAATACGCGGTGGAGGCTGCCGTGGGGACCTGAGCGGGCAGGTTGCCGGCCCCGATGATCCGGGCGCCGTTCTCGGTCATGACGGTCTGGTCCGCCACCGAGCCCTCGATGTTCCCGCCCAGGCTGCTCGCGGCCAAGTCGACCAGGACGGCGCCGACCTGCATACCCTTGACGGCTTCGGCGGTGACCAGCAGCGGCGGCCGCCGGCCCGGCACCTGAGCGGTGGCGATGACGACGTCGAAGCGGGCGATCTGCGCGGCGAGCTCGGCCTGCTGGGCGGACTGCTCGTCGGCCGTGAGCGCCCGGGCGTACCCGCCCTCGCCTGCCCCCGACGTGACCGAGTCGAGCTTCAGGAACCTGGCGCCGACGGATTCGATCTGGTCCTGGGTCTCGGGCCGGATGTCGTAGCCGGTTACCACGGCTCCAAGCCGACGGGCGGTGCCCATGGCTTGCAGGCCGGCTACGCCCGCGCCGAGCACGAGGACGCTGGCGGGCCGGCTCGTCCCGGCCGCGGTGATCAGCATGGGGAAGAACCGGCCGAAGTTATCGGCGGCGGCCAGCACCGCCTTGTAGCCGGCCACGTTCGCCTGCGAGGTGAGTGCGTCCATGTACTGCGCCCGGCTTACCGTGCGCGGCAGCCCGTCCAGGCTGATCGCGGTCACCCCGGCCTCGGCCAGCTGACGGACCAGGTCCGGCTGGACGAGCGGCCGCAGCATGCCGATGACCGTCTGCCCGGCGCGCAACCGGGCGATCAGGTCCGGCCCGGGCGTGCCGACGCTGACGAGGATGTCGGCTCTGCTGATCGCCTCGTCCCGGCTGACGACTTCCGCGCCGACTCGTTCGTACGCCCCGTCGGGGAAGCACGCCGCGGCACCCGCGCCGGACTCCACGAGTACGTGTACCTGGCTGCGGGCCAGCACGGGGACGGACTCGGGCACCAGCGCAACACGCTGTTCGCCCGGCGCCGTTTCCCCGATGGCACAGACGGTGACGGTCGGCTCCGGCATGGGATCGCTCATGATGATGGCTGTCCTTCCCGCCCCGCGGCGCGCGGCCCGGATCCGTGCCTTATGGCCTCCCTTCTAGCTCACTCGCACCGCGGCGAGGAGGTGAGAGCCGAACGCCCGGGGATACCGGGACCAACGTCCCCGGCCACAGCCCTCGGGGCCATCGGCGGACATGATGTCCTGGATTTCCGGACCGCGACCCACAAGAACCACGGGCCACCGCTTGCGCGAGTGATCAACCAGATCACGAACGTCGCGACGGTTACCTGGCCGGGATGACCAGGTCGGCCGCTGCCGCGAGCGCCGTCCCCCAGCGGCGGGCCCGCGAGGACTCCCCGTCGACCAGCGTGGACAGCTGGCTGACGACAAAGCTCTCCGGAGCCGCGATGAGCAGGTAACCGCGCCGCTTCAGCAGCCTGCTGATGCCGCGGCTGGCGCGGCCGGTCAATACGGGAATGCCAGCCAGCCGGGTGTCGAAGGCGGCGGCCAGCGCGTGCCCGTCGGCGAGGCCGCTGAGCCAGTCCCGCAGCCCCGGGCCGCTGGCGTCTTGGTCCAGGCTCAGTCCGCTGTCCGGCTTGGCGGCCGCCTTGGCCGCGAGCTGCCGGGACGGGGCGGTCGACAGACCGTGCATGTGGGTCGGCCCGCCCACGACGAGGAGATCGGCTTCGGCGAGGAGGTCCGCGGCGGCCGCGGCCACCGGGACGAGGGTCACCTCGTAGGTACCGCGCAGGCCGTCCGCGATGTTGCTGGCGACGACGTGCGTGTTCCCGAACATCGATTCGTAAACCACCAGTGCGCGCATGCTGATCACGTCCTTGGAACCAGTCGCTTCCAGCGCAGCCCACCCGCCGCCGGCCGGCCAGAGGCGGGGGTCCCGCGGAGCCGGGACTAACGTCGGCTGGGCGGTCTGTCTGGTTACGCGGGTTGCCCTTCGCGGGCCTGGATGGCGGTCAGGGCGATGGTGTAGATGATGTCGTCGACCAGGGCGCCGCGGCTGAGGTCGTTCACCGGCTTGGCCAGGCCCTGCAGCATCGGGCCGATGCTGATCACCTGAGCGCTGCGCTGGACTGCCTTATAGGTCGCGTTGCCGGTGTCCAGGTCGGGGAAGATGAAGACGGTGGCGTGGCCGGCGACTGGGCTGCCGGGTCGTTTGGCCTGGCCGACCGAGGCGATGGCGGCGGCGTCGTACTGTAGCGGGCCGTCGACGGCCAGGCCGGGTTCGCGTTCGCGGACGATCCGGGTGGCATCGGCGACCTTGTCCACGCCGGTGCCGGCGCCGGAGATTCCGGTGCTGAAGCTGATCATCGCGACCCGGGGCTCGATGCCGAAGGCCCGTGCGGAGGCAGCGCTCTGGATGGCGATGTCGGCCAGGTCATCGGCGCTGGGCTGGGGGTTGATCGCGCAGTCCCCGTACACGACCACTTCGTCGGGCAGGCACATGAAGAAGACCGAGGACACCAGCCGGCAGCCGGGGCTGGTGCCCAGGATCTGCAGCGCGGGACGGACGGTGGCCGCGGTGGTATGCGCCGCGCCGCAGACCAGCCCGTCGGCCTCGCCCTGGCGGAGCATCATGGTGCCGACCGTAATCGGGTCGGCCAGGTGCTCGCGGGCCACTTCCACGGTCCAGCCCTTGGACCGCCGCAGCTCCGCCAGCGGGGCGACGTAGCGCTCGGCGACGGCTCGCGGGTCCACGATGGTGACGCCGCCGGGCAGTCGCAGCCCGAGGTGCCTAGCCTGCGCGGCCACCTCGCCGGGCGCGCCCAGCAGCAGGCAGCGGGCGATGCCGCGCTCGGCGCACGCGACCGCGGCCCGCATGGTGCGCGGCTCGGTGCCTTCGGGCAGGACCACGAGCGCCCCGGCGGCGCGGGCCCGTTCGACCAGCTGGTACCGGAACGCGGCGGGGCTGAACCGCCGCGGCCGGGACGTGCCGGTCAGCGACCCCAGCCAGGACGGATCCAGCGCGTCGGCGATGGTGTCCGTCACGCCCTCGATCCGGTCCAGGTCGTCGACGGGTACGCCCGGGTCCAGGTCCCGCACCCGGGTCGCGGTCTGGTAGCTGTCGGACTCCACCAGCAGGACCGGCAGGCCGGCCGCCGCGGTGGCCCGGGTGAGCAGGCTGACCTGCGGATCGGGCGCGGTCCCGGCGCTCAGCAGCAGGGCGGCCAGGTGGGTTCCGCTCAGCTCGGCCAGGTAGGCGGCCATGATGACCTCATGCCGGTCGCCCGGGACCACGACCAGCCGCCCGGTGTCCAGGACGCGGATTCCGCCCGGGATGCCCCGCGCCATCACCGCCACGTCCTTGATCCGCCGGGACAGATCGCCTTCGTGCAGGACTTCCGGATGCAGCTCGCGGACCAGGTCACGGACCCGCAGCCACGTCAGCTCGGGGCGATGCGGCACTGCCGCGATCAGGCGGAGCTCGTGCTCAGCCAGCGCGCCCCGCAGCCCGGCGGCCGCGGCGGCATCAGCCCCGGGCAGGCCGTGGACCACGCAACCGACCACTCTCGCCTGCTCGCCGGAGCGGTATCCGCTGGCCGCGATCGCGAACTGCTCGGCGAGGGCGTCCGCGTCGCCATCGGCGGGCCAGCTGCCGGCCAGCACGACATCAGCATCCAGCGCCCGGGCCAGCGCCTGGTTCAGCGAACTGGCATACAGCCTGCGGGGCCCCGGACTGAGCCCCTCCACCACCACCACATCGGACTCGTCGTAGATCGGCTCCCAGGCGGCGACGATCTTCTCCATCACCACGTCCAGCCCGCCCTCGCCCAGCTCCGATTCCAGCTCGGCGGTACTCAGCGGCTCCGGGGGACGCAACGCGGTGGCCGCGGTCACCCGCGCGACCGAACGATCCGGGCCGCCGTCAGGCCGGGGCTGGGCCACCGGCTTGACGAAAGCCACCCTCACACCCCGCCGGTCCAGGGCCCGCAGCAACCCCAGGCACGTCCTGGCCAGGCCCACGCCCTCAGCCGCAGGCGCCACGAGCAAACTCCGGGCCATCTGGTTCTCCTAACGGTAGCGTCCAAGAGCCGTCGATTGCGAGGAACGGCTGGGTCTCCGCCGGCGCGGGCGTTCGGTCTCCATCAGAAGGACCCGATGTCGTCGAGGATGGCGGCCGCCGCGACGGCTATGGCCTCGGCGACGGCGGGGGTGAGGCCGGTGCCCTGGGTCAGGTCAGCGGCTTCGATCGCGTGCACGATCAGGCGGCCGGGCATCTGGTCCAGGGCCAGGGCCAGGGCGATCGCGTCATCGAGGCCGAGGCCGTGCGAGCTTGCCGTGCGGGCGATGCCGGCTCCGGGGCGGTCTACGACGAAACGGTGGATCCGGCCCGGGTGCGGCGGCTGGGCGCGGACCGCGTCGACGACCACGGCCAGCGCGGCCCCGGTCCAGGCCTCGATCAGCCGCGTGGGCTCGCCGTCGGTGATCACGAGTTCGACGCCGTCGGGCACGAGGTCACGCAGCCGGCTGATTACCGCGGGACCGGCGCCGTCGTCGCGGCGGAACTCGTTGCCGACGCCGATCACCACGGCCGGCTCGCGGCCGGGACCTGACACGGGTACCACGCTCCGTTCGGTGTCAATAATGATCTTTCTGCGGTCAGGTCCGGGAAGTGAGCCGGGCAGGAGATGCAGGGGTCGTGGTTGCGGATGGCCTGCTCGCACTGGCGGGTGAGCTCGGCGTCATCGAGATCGAGCCGGGCTAGTTCCTTGACCGATAGGACCCGGTCGTTCGTATGTGTCATGTCGGCTGCATCTCTTCGTCCGGATCGTTCGCCCGCGCCGGCGCGCCCGACGGCAGGCGCGCGGCGGCGGGCAGGATGATGATCACGGTGCGGCTGCCGGAAGGAGCGCGCTCGCAGCGGAGCGCGATACCCATCGCCTCGGCTAGATCGGTGGCCAGCCTGAGCGCCAGGCTGGCCGAGCCGCCGCGTTCGTCTGGGCCCTGATCGGTGATGCAGATCTCCACCTGGCCCTTCGAACTGGAGGCAGTGAGCACTGGCGGCGGGCCCGCCGGGCTGCGGCGGGCGGCATCGGCCAGCAGGCTGGTCAGGATCCTGGTGAGGAGCGTGGCGTCGGCGATCACGTCGGGCAGGTCCTCGGCCAGGCTGAGGGTGACCTCCTGGCGGCCCGGCCCCAGGTCGTCCATGCAGGCGGCCAGCACCTCGTCGAGGTCGACCGGCCGCAGATAGGTTTCGACCGCTCCCGCGTGCAGCCGACTGAGGTCCCGCAGGTCATCCACCAGCCTGCTCACCTGGTCCACCGCGCGGGCCGCCTCGGCAAGCAGCCGCACCCGGTCCCCCGGGGTGAGTACGATTCGGTGGTCCCCGGATGCCGCCAGCGTGGTCAGCGCCGTCCGGGCGACGGCGAGTTGCTCATGGGCGTTCTCGCCGGTCGCGGCGAGCAGGGCCGTCCGGCTTCGCAGGTCTGCCGCGTGCCAGGCGGCCTCGGTATCCTGCTCTTCCAGCTCTTCCAGCCGCCGGGAGCTGACGCCGGTCACGATCTCGGCCGCGCAGGAGCGGAGCACCCGCAGGTCCTCCCGGTTCGGGACGTGCCCACGAGCGGCCAGTGTCATGGTCCCGTCGACCGGCACCTCTAGGTCGGCTCCGGGTCCCTCCGGCGGCCGCTCGCCCGCGCTGGCCACGACGTCGCAGCCGACCCCGTCCGGCCGCTGTTCCAGCAGGCTGATCGCGGCCAGGCCGAACATCTGGCGGATCTCCTCGAGCAGGGCGGGCGGGTCACCGTGCCCGCGCAGCGCGGCGGCGGCGAGCCGGGTGAGGGCCGTCGCCTCCGCGCTGGCCCGCCGGGCCTGTGCCCGGCGGGACCGCAGCCCGGCCAGCGACCGGACGAGCGACCACCCGCCCGTGGCCGTCCGGTCGCGGCCGACCAGGTGCACGTCGATGTGCCCGGCCCGACGGGCCAGCCTGGTGGGGATGCTCTTCCCCGAGAACAAGGTGAGCACCCGGCCGCGCAGGCTCGCGCCAAGCACGATCTGGGTCGCGTTCTCGGCTCGGGCGAACCGCAGCAGCGTCTCGGGAATGTCCTCCCCCGGAATCAGCTGGAAGCTGCCGCCGACCGAGGCCAACAGCGCGCGCTGGGTGTCGAGCGCCCGGTCCGGCCCGGCGGCCAGGCCGTCGTCCTGGTCCACGTGCACCGCGAGCAGGTCGCTGCCCGGAGTGCGAGCGGCGATCCGGGCGGCCCGCCTGATGACGGCCTCATCGCCCTTCTCCCCGGCGATGCCGACCACGATCCGCTCCCGGGTCTCCCACGGCGCGGCGATGCCGTGCTCGGCCCGGTACCGCTGCATGCCCTCCTCCACCCGGTCGGCCACCCACAACAGGGCCAGCTCACGCAGTGCGGTGAGGTTCCCCGGCCGGAAGTAGTGGGTCAGCGCGGCCTCGATCCGGTTCGGCGGGTAGACGTTGCCGTGCACCATCCGGCGCCGCAGCGCCTCGGGAGTCATGTCGACCAGCTCGATCTGGTCGGCGCGGCGCGCGACGTCGTCGGGCAGGGTCTCGTGCTGCTCCACGCCGGTGACCTGCCTGGCCACGGTGCTGAGCGATTCCAGGTGCTGGATGTTCAGCGTGGTGATGACGTCGATGCCGGCCTCGAGCAGCTCATCGACATCCTGCCATCGCTTGGCGTTCCGGCTGCCGGGCACGTTGGTGTGGGCGAGTTCGTCGACCAGGGCGACCTGCGGGTGCCGGGCCAGCACAGCGTCCAGGTCCATCTCGGTCAAGGTCACGCCACGGTAGTTCACCGCGCGCCGCGGCACGATCTCCAGACCCTCGGCCATCGCCGCGGTCAGCCGCCGGCCGTGGCACTCGATCAGGGCCCCGACCAGGTCCGTGCCGCGCGCCCGGCGGCGCTGACCCTCGGCGAGCATCGCGTAGGTCTTCCCCACCCCCGGCGCCGCGCCGAGATAAATGCGAAGCTTCCCCCGGCCGTGCCCGCGCTCGGCCTGATACGACGTCGCCATCGGCTGATCCTCTCCGTTCCCGATCATCCCATCCAGGCCAGCATGCCCGGCTGATACCCGCCAGGACCCGAAGACCCCCGACCCGGCCCGCCCCGGCCGGGAGGCCGTACCGCCGGTCCGGCCCGTAACCCCGCCTCCTTACTGCGGGTCCTTCCCGCCGCTTCCATGCCATCGCGCCGGTACCGCGCCCGCCAGAGCCGATGGTCCCGCCTGCCAGTGACCGGCGACCTGAGGAACCCGTGGTGTTTCAGCCCTTGGTCCCGCGCAGCCGCCGCCCGGTCACGATTCCGGGGACGATGCGAAGGAAATGGTCCCGTGCGCCCGGTGCCTACGACTCCAGGCCGAGCTTGTCCAGCTGGGCGATGTCCGCCGCATCGGTCACTTCCTCGCAGCGGCCGACCACCGTGACGCTCTAGCCGGACTGACCCACCACAGCAGGTGATGTTCCCTCGTCGGGCCGGAGGAAGACTCGCAGCAGGTTCCGCGGACCGACGACACCGAGCAGCTGCCCGCTCTCGTCGACCACCAGCAGGAAGGCGATGGCGTGCCGCTCCATCAGCCGGGCCGCCTCGGCCACGGTGGCGTCGGGCCGCACCGTCAGCGGGGCTGTGCTCATGATCTCCCCGGCGGTCTCGGCCGTGGCGATGTCCCGCCGCGCCCGGTAGTTCAGGTGAACCGAGTGCCGGCCGTCTGGGTCGCGCTGAAGCTCTTCCTTCCTGAGCAGGTCGGTCTCGGCCACGATGCCGAGGACCTTGCCCCGGAAGCTGAGCACCGGCACGACGCTGACGTCCGCCTTGACCAGCAGGTCAGCCACGTGCTTCAGCGGTGTGGCCGGGGTGACCGTCGCCGGGTCGGCCGTCATGACCTCCCGAACCTCGTAATGACGCATCACGAGCTCCCTCCGTCAGGTCCAGGCCATCATTCGCGGCACACGCTCGGTAGGGTCGCACTTCCCGTGGCAGGCGGACGAACAGCCTGGCCCAAAGGTCCCTGGAGCCGGAGGCCGTGCGATCCGCGCTTACGGCGCGGCGCTGACCCGATGCGATCCGTAGACGGCGTCCTGCACCGTCCAGATGGCCGAGGTCAGCGTGTCAAACCGGCGCAGATACCGGCGCATCTCGCCGCAGTCCCCCGCTCGGGCCGCGCCGATCGCGTCGTCGGCCGCGGCCGCCAGCCGGTCCAGCCGCACCCGGAGGAACGTACCGTTCCCCGGATGATCGCTACTGACGCCCGCAGCGGTCAGCGCGGCGCAGCCGGCGGCCTCGGCTTCGGCGAGCACGATCCCGGTCGCCTGGGCGACCTCGACGACGACCCAGCGCGGAAGGGGAGCGCCCGCCTCGCCCTGGGCCAGCATCTGCAAGCTGATCAGGGGCGCCATGCAACGAGCCTGATGATCGTGTATCTGGTCGGCGATCGACATGGCAGCTGAGAACCTTTCGCGAGTACGACGGGTCTCATTTCATGGCAGCCTCCGGCCGTGGACCTAGGGACCAAGGTCCCCTCATCCGGGTTCGGTGCCGCCTGGTGTCCATGACCGGCAGCGAGCCCTCAGGACGGGTACTTGGCCAGGATCTCCCTGAGCTGGGTGATGAGCCGGAGCGAGTCGTCGTGGCTGCGCTGGAAGACGTTACGGCCGAAGATCAGGCCGGTGGCGCCGGCTTCCATCGACTGCCGCGCCTTCTCGAGCATGGCCTCGTCGCCGGCGTGCTCACCGCCTGAGACCAGCAGCAGCGTCCGGCTGGCCGACCGGACCACGGCGTCGATGGCTTCCTGCGGGGAGATCTCGCGGCGGTAGGGCTCGGGGACGCCTGACTGCTTGGCGGGCTGCGGGAAGTTCACCTTGACCAGGTCGGCGCCCAGCTCGCTGGCGGTCCGGGCGGCGTAGTCGACCGCGTAGAAGCTGTCCCGGCCACCCTTGGCGTCGATCGCGGCGCCGCGCGGGTAAGACCAGACGATCAGCGGCATCCCGAACCGTTCGGCGTCCTCCCGCACCCGCAGGTACTGCGCGAAGTCCCGCTCCTGGGCCGGGGAGCCGGTGTAGAGGGTATAGCCAACGGCGTCCGCGCCGAGGCGGACCGCGTCCTCCACTGTGGCGTTCAGCGGCGAGAGCGGGTCGGGCGGCGCCGGGACGTCGGTCTTGCCGTTGAGCTTGAGCACCAGCGGGACCTCGCCGGCGTACTCCCAGTAGAACTTGCCGGCCAGGCCGATCTGGATGGCGATGCCGTTAAAGCCGCCTTCCAGCGCGAGCTTCATGATGTGCTTGGGGTCACCCGACTCGGGATGGCCGGCGAAGTCGCGCGGACCGTGCTCCAGCCCGTGGTCGTAGGGCAGAAAGATCGCGGTGCCGTTTCCCAGGCCGTGCCGGTAGAGAATCCGGTACAGCCGGGCCTTCTTGCCGGCGCTGACGCCGATCTGATCCAAAGATGGCCGGATGCTCATTGGTGACCTCCACTATCGATGCTCATGTCAGTCCCACGCTCTGGCCTGGCCTAAATGAAGCGGCAGGGCCGTAAGGCCCGGATCCGAGGACTTTGGGCCATCTAGCCGGGTTCAAGGCCACTCCCGCGGGCGCGATCATGACTTCCCCCTGCCCTGGCCCTCAGCCAGGAGCCGACCGAACCCGGCCTGATGGACCGCCCGCCGCGCCCGGTCTAAGCAGGGGGTGATCAGCGGCGGAATGCTGGCCCGCGCGTGGAGGTTCCTCGGCCTCATCTCAGCCACCTTGGTCATGGCCGGGTTCTTCCCTTACGCTGCGGCACGTCGGCTGGGAGCCCGGTGCCGCCACCGGACCGGGCACCGCGCTGAATCACGGCTATCGCCAGGCCACCACCGTCGCCTGGCTGGGCATTGTCGCCTGCCAGGTCGGCACCGCGTTCGCGGTCCGCACGGACCGGGCATCCTTGCGCCAGGTCGGCCTGTTCACCAACAAGCTCCTGCTGGCCGGGATCGCCGTCGCCCTGGCCTTAGCGCTGGTCCATCTCCCCGCCCTGCACGGCGTCTTCGGCACCGCAGCCCTTTCTCCCGGCAAGCTTGCCACCGTCGCCCGCTACCCGTTCGTCGTGTGGGGCGCCGATGAGATCCGCCGCGCGCTCGTCGGCCGCCGTTCGTCCCACCCGCTCGAGACCAACGGCCCTGCTCGTTTCGCGTGCCGGGCACCAGACTCGTAAGTGGAACGTAGCGAGCAAAGCGAGGCTACGATGAGCGCCGACCGCCTGGACGAGGAGATCCGCGATGAGATCGTCAGCCAGGTGATTCCGCGCCTTTCCGAGCCGAGCTGGTACTCCGTGATCGTCAAGGACGGCGTCGTGACCGTCGCAGGCACCCCGGAGACCATCCCGATCGGCCACGAGGTTCTCCGCCGGATCCGTCATGTCCGAGGCGTGGTGGCTGTCCGCGACCGCCTCGTCTACCCGGTTCCCCTGGGCGCTGCTGAGGTCGCAGCCAGTAAGCAAGGAGGTCGCCATGACTGGGATGTCTGACGGGATCATGGCCGGATACGACGGGTCGGCAGGCAGCCATGAGGCGTTGCGCTGGGCGGCCAGGGAAGCCTGGGTCCGGGGGACGGTGCTGACCGTCTGCCTCGCCTGGTCGGCGAATGCCCCCGCGCTGGCCGACGACGCGGCAGTCCGCGATCGCGTCCGGCAGCGGGGCGATGAGATCCTCGCCTGCGGGGCGGGATACGCCAAATCGGTCGCGGACTTCGCCGACGTCCGTATCGTGCTGGCCGAAGGGCCGCCGGCTCACGTGCTGTGCGAGCGCAGCAGTACCGCCGAGATGGTCGTGGTCGGTTCCCGCGGCCACGGCGGGCTGGCCGGCTCGCGGCTGGGATCGGTTTCCTGGCAGGTCGCCTGCCACGGGCAGGGCCGGGTCGTGGTCGTCCGCGGGCACTGGCGGCCGGTCAACCAGTCCCCCGGCCCGGTGGTGGCCGGCGTCGACGGATCACCGGCTTCGCAGGACGCGCTGACGTTCGCCTTCGAGGAGGCAGCGCTCCGCGACGTGCCCCTGGTCGCGGTGTGCGCCCTGGCGGACACGCCCGGCCGGCTCGGCGGCATGCAGCGAATGGAAGACGACTTCAGCCGCCAGATGACCCTCCACGAGAAGGAGCACCCCGAGATCACGGTGCTGCGGCAGGTGACGTTCGGGACCCCGCGGCCGGCGCTGCTGACGGCCGCGGCCGAGGCCCAGCTGCTCGTGGTGGGCTCACGCGGCCTGGGCGGCGTGGAGGGCATGAGCCTGGGCTCGGTCGCCGGGGCGCTGGTACACCATTCACCCTGCCCGGTCGCCGTCGTTCACCCGCCGGCCGCACCCTAGCCGTGTTCCGAGCCCGCGGTGGCCGCCACCGCCGGGGATCCGGCCGGCTCGGCGGGCGCGTCGGTCCTGGGCACGATCAGCACCGGCCGGGCGGCCATGTGCAGCAGCCGGCTGGCCACGCTGCCCAGCAGAATACGGGGCAGGTCGGTACGGCTGCTCGAGCCGAGCACCACCAGGCGCGAGTCGTGGTCCTGAGCCGCATGCAGGATGGCCCGGGCGATGTGCCCGAGGTTGGCCTCGCAGATCTCGCCCTCCGCGCTGACGCCCGCGGCCTGCAGGCCGGCCACGATCCTGGCGACCACGGCTTCGCCTTCTCCCTCCCCGCAGTCCACCCGGATCCGGCCGAACCGGCCGGTGGCGAACTCGTGCACATGCAGGACGATGACATGATCGCCGCTGTCACGGGCCAGGTCGCGCGTCATGGCCGCAGCGGCCAGCACATGGCGGGCGGGATCGCGGGAGGCCGCATCGACAGCCAGCAGGATGTTCTTGCTCATCGTTCCTCCAGTAAAGGCTCAGCGGACGACCAGGACCGGCCGGTCGCTGAGATGAATAACCTTGTGCGCGGTGCTGCCGTGGGTCCTGTCCCTTCAAACGACAGGCATCTCCTGAATGGGAAACTATTTTTCCTTTCCCACACGGCCTTTTTACTCCCGCCTCATGCGGAACGCCAGAGGCCGGAGCAAAGTCTGGACCTTCGTTCCGGCCCGGCAGGCGAGGTGTGCCCTTCGGTTCACTCGGGAGGAGGATTTCCATGTCTGAACTTGTCGGCCCCTGCTGGTGACCGGGGCCATGCTGGGCATGGACGTGCGGATCTGCGCCCCCGCCCCGCTGCAGCCCTCGGCCCAGGTGCAGGAGATCGCCGCGAAGCTCGAACTCCGGGCCCGCTCGTTCCCGGCCGGATCAATGGCCCGAAGATCGAGGCCGTCTGCCGGTTCGTCGAGGCGACCGGGAAGCCCGCCGCGATCGGCCGACTCGCCGACGCCGAGGCTCTGCTGGACGGCGAGGCGGGAACTCTCGTCACCTGCTGAGTACCGCGGGCTCCTCAGTCCGAGGACGGCGCGGAGGGAACGATGACGACCGGGCCGTGCGCGTGGCTGAGCACGGCGTGCATGACCGAGGCCGGACCGTGGTGCGCCGAGCGCCTGCCGAGTACCACCAGGTCGGCGCGGGCGGACAGGCCGACCAGCGCCCGGCCCGGATGGCCGTGCACCAAGTCCTGGCTGACCGGCACGTCGGGGTACTTGGCCCGCCATTCGTCCAGCACCTGCTCCAGGCGCTTGGCCGTTTCCGTCTCGGCGACGTAGCGGCTGGGTTCGTCGAACGCAGGCCCGGCGCGGGATACATCGGAATCCGGCAGGTGCCAGGAGTGGACGGCGATCAGGCTGGCCTTGCGCAGCGCCGCCTCCTCGAACGCGAAGGTCAGGGAGGCGCTGTTCTCCAGGTCGCCGACGCCGATGCCGACCTGCCGGCGGGCGGCCCCGGTCTCCTCGCGGACCACCACGACCGGGCAGGCCGCGTGGGTGGCCGCGTAACGGCTGACCGACCCGAGGATCAGCGCCGCGAACGCGCCGTTGCCGCGGGAGCCGACGACCAGCATCAGCGCCCCCGAGCCGGCCTCGGTGACCGCCTCGGCGGGCGACCCGTCCAGGTGGCCGGCGTCGATGAGCAGCCCCGGGGCCGTCCGGGCGGCCCGCTCGGTCGCGGCGGCCAGGGCCTGGTCCCGGTGCTGGCGGATGGTGTCGGCCACGGTGTCATAGCCGGACATGGCGTGACCGCCGATCATCCGGGGCAGCAGCGCCGCGGCGGAGACGACCCGCAGCGGGGCACCGCGCAGCACCGCCTCGCGGGCGGCCCAGCCGACCGCCCGCAGCGATTCCTCCGAACCGTCCGTAGCGGCCACGATGGGCTTTGCTGACATGCTGGCCTCCTTGCCGTTGTGCGCCACCGACATCATGATCGTCCGCTGGCCGGCGCGGCAAGCGGATAGGTGAATCGGTCCCGGACGGCGACCACGCTCCCGCGGCGTGGGCGGCTTCACCCGGATGCTGACGGGCTCGACCGCCGGCCAGGTCGTCCAGCACGCGTAACCGGCCAGCCGGTCATCCCAGGCCACGTGC
This sequence comes from uncultured Actinomycetes bacterium, assembly GCA_963834685.1. Taxonomy (GTDB): domain Bacteria; phylum Actinomycetota; class Actinomycetes; order Streptosporangiales; family Streptosporangiaceae; genus Palsa-504. The sequence goes on from CAWICW010000030.1 coordinate 102,004, forward strand.
AGGGTACAGGTCATCGGGAAACCTCCCAGCAGGTCGCAGCGTCACCTAGCTCACCAGCAGGCGGGCCGGGCGTCCCAGGGCCGGCCGAGCCCAGGAACCGGGACCTTGGTCACTTCCCACCGGGATGGCCGCCCACATCGCCCGGGCCCACCGGCCGGCTCTGACCGGGCATTAGGTGCGAAGGTCCTCCCCGCCCGGGGCTTAACGCCCTTAGGAAGCACAGGGATAAGGCGGAAGCTAGAAGAAATGGCCCGCCAGTTCGACGTCCCGTAGGGAGGGGCCGTGAGCTTCAACCTTGCTGTCATCCTCAGCGAAACTGCGCAATCATCACCGGACCGGCCCGCGGCGTTGTTCACCGGGGACCAGTTCACGTACCGGCAGCTGGACCAGGCCTCTGACCGGCTGGCCGGTTCGCTGGCCGCCATCGGGATCGCGCCCGGCGACCGGGTCGCGCTGCAACTGCCCAACATCCCGCAGTTCCTCATCTCGTACTTCGGCATCCTCAAGGCGGGCGGCATCGTGGTGCCGCTCAACGTCATGCTCAAAGCCCCGGAAGTGGCCTTCCACCTGGGTGACAGCGGGGCCCGCGTGCTGATCACCTGGGAAGGGATCCTCGCCGAGGCCGCGAAGGGAGCCGAAGCCGCCGGCCTGGACCAGATCTACGCCGTGGGCCACGCCGGTGATTCGGGGGTCGCCATCCCGTTCGAACGGCTCCTGGATGCTGCGGTGCCGAACTTCGAGATGGTCACCCGGCAGCCGACGGATACCGCCGTTATCGTCTACACCTCCGGGACGACCGGGCGGCCCAAGGGCGCCGAGCTCACCCACATGCAGCTGTACATGAACGCGGACATCCCGGGCCGCCTGTTCGACGTCCAGTCCGATGACATCGTGACCACGGTGCTGCCGCTGTTCCACGTGTTCGGCCTGTCCAGCATCCTGGACGTCTGCGTGCGGTTCGGCTGCACGATGTCGCTGATCCCGAGGTTCACTCCGGACGCGGTGCTGACCGCGATCCAGCGGGACCGGGCCACCATCTTCGAGGGCGTGCCCACCATGTTCACCGACCTGCTGTCCTGCCCGGACCTGGACGACTACGACCTGTCCTCGCTGCGGATCGCCATCTCCGGCGGGGCGTCCATCCCCGCGCCCGTGCTGGACGCGTTCGAGGAGCGGTTCGGCCTGCTGATCTTGGAAGGCTACGGGCTGACCGAGACCGCGTCGACGACGACCTTCAACATCAGCGCGGCCGAGCGCCGCGCGTACAGCGTCGGCAAGCCCATCTGGGGGACGCAGACCCAGGTCTGGGGCCCCGACGGCCGGCCGCTGCCCCCCGGGCCCGAGTACGTGGGCGAGGTCGTCACCCGCGGCATGCACGTGATGAAGGGGTACTGGCACAACCCCGAGGCGACCGCCAGCGCCTTTACCGGCGACTGGCTGCATACCGGTGACCTGGGCTATTTCGATGAAGACGGGTTCTTGTTCATCGTCAGCCGCAAGAAGGAGCTCATCATCCGCGGCGGGTACAACGTCTACCCGAGCGAAATCGAGAACGTGCTGCACGCGCACCCCGCCGTCGCCGAGGCCGCCGTGGTCGGCATCCCCGACGAGCGGCTCGGCGAGGAGGTCATGGCGGTGGTCATCGTGCGGCCATCGATGGACCTGCTCGAGCGCGAGCTCGTCGGCTACTGCCGGGAGCGGCTGGCTGCCTACAAGTGCCCGCGGATCTTCCAGTTCCGCTCCGAGCTGCCGAAGAACACGCTGGGCAAGGTCCTGAAGGATGAGCTGGCCCGCAGCTACGGAGCGCTTTCATGACCACATCGGCTGCCACGACGCCGACTCGGGCGCCGCTACGCCGCAAGGTGCCCCGGCTGGACGACGATTACAGCACAACGGCGGCGCGGCGGCGGATGGCGTTCCTAGCCGAGGCCACCGGGGTGGTTTCGGATCACGTCGGCCGCTACTCGTTCGACCCGGCGGTGCTGGCCGGGAACATCGAGAACTTCATCGGCGTGGCCCAGGTGCCGATCGGGGTCGCGGGACCGCTGCTGGTCGACGGCGAGCATGCCCGCGGGACGTTCTACGTACCGCTGGCCACGACCGAGGGCGCCCTGGTGGCCAGCTACAACCGCGGCATGAAACTGGTCTACGCGGCCGGCGGGGTGCGGGCCACGGTGGTGGCGGACGTCATGCAGCGGGCGCCGGCCTTCGGCTTCGACAGCGCACGGGAGGCCCGCGCCTTCGGGGACTGGGTGACGGCCAGCTTCGCGGCGATCAAGGCCGAGGCCGAGGCCACCACCCGGGCGGGCCGCCTGCACGACATCGAGCAGTTCCCCGCGAGCAGGTTCATGTTCCTGCGGTTCAACTACACCACCGGCGACGCGGCCGGGCAGAACCTGACCGGCAAGGCCACCCTGCGCGCCTGCACCTGGATCAGGTCGCACTACCCCGGGATCCGGGACTTCTACCTGGAAGGCAACCTGGCCACGGACAAGAAAAGCTCGCACATCAACATCCTGCGGACCCGCGGGAAGCGGGTCGTGGCCGAAGCCACGATACCGGCGGACCTGGTGCGCCGGGTCCTACACACCACGCCCGGCCAGATGTTCCGGGCCCGCCAGGTCAGCAACCTCGGCGGCCTGCTGGCCGGGGTCAACAACAACGGGAGCCACTCGGCCAACGCGATCGCGGCGCTGTTCACGGCGACCGGGCAGGACATCGCCAACGTGGCCGAGTCGTCGGCGGCGCTGGTGCACACCGAACTGCTCGCCGACGGGAGCTACTACTACTCCATCACCATCCCGGCGCTCATCGTAGCCACCTGCGGCGGCGGCACCGGGCTGCCCACCCAGCGCGAATGCCTGGAACTGCTCGGCTGCTACGGGTCCGGCCAGGTCCGCAAGTTCGCCGAGATCGTCGCGGCCACCGTGCTGTGCGGCGAGATCTCGCTGGGCGCGGCCGTGGTCGCCGACGAATGGGTCACGGCCCACGAGCGGCTCGGCCGGAACCGGCCTTAGGAGGTCAGCCATGCCATCAACGATGGACCGGACCCCTGCGTGCTGATCGGCAACGCGGTCCGGCTCTCGGTCGCGATCTTGTCCTACGTCGACACCGTCTCGTTCGGGGTCACCGGCGCGGCGGGCGATTGTCGCTGGCCCGGGTGTACATGGCGTTCTCGCCCTCCACCCGGGCCAGTCCGGTGGTCAACAGGAGCGGGTTGTTCCTTTGTGCCATGCATCCAGGGTGCGCGGTGGCTGGGCGGTGCCAATAGGGCTGGTAGTCAGCAACGGCGCGGACCTTGGTCCCCGGCGTTGGTCCTAGACCCGGAATCCGAGCCCGCGTCCGGCTTCGCGGGTCTTGCCGGACCACTGCGTTGCCGAATTTAGCCGTACTTGATCAAGGCGGCGCCTGCGGCGCGGCGCCGGGTCCGGCGCTCCCCGCGCCGTCCCAACCGGTCGACGCGCATGATCTGACTGGGTTTCGACAGGTCAGCCCGTCGTGAATGCTCGTAGTTGACGTATCCGGCTTCGTCGTCTCTGGCGCCCAGGGTGCGGCCGTCGACGGAGAACAGCGCGACGGCCATGCGTTCGCCGAGCAGGGTGGTCTCGACGCGTCGGCCGTTGCGGATCTCGTAGGGGTGACGAGCGGGCGGTCGCCGAGGCCCATCAGGGACCGGTTCCCGTCCGCGCCGTAGTGCAAGATGACCTCGAACCCGGTGAGCAGGTTGGCCCGCCGGGCCCTTGACCGGCATCGCCTCGCTCGATGAGAGCAGGCGTGGGCCGGGTTCCTCAGCGGGCGGGAGTCAGGCGTGGCCGCTGAAGAGGCAGCCCAGGCAGGGCCCGTGCCCTCAGCCGATGATCTCGGCTGGTACCCGCAGGTCGTCGTGGGCATAGAGGCTCGCCACCGCGGCAGGGTCGTCAGAGGCGCATACTGTGGCGATCTCGTCGAGCATCTCGTCATAGTCCTCGCCGGTTTCACCCTGGTAGGCGGCGGTCATCCGTCCCCACTCATCCCACGGGAGCATCTCGACCTTGTTCAGCGCGGCCAGGTCCTTGACGGCGTTGCCGCGGATCTCCGCCGGACCCCAGTTCCCGGTCCCGTAGACGCCGAAGCGCGCGGCGTCGATCTTGCCGCGCCGGAATGCCGCCCAGGCTTCCCCGCCGCTCAGGAACTCCCCGGGGTGAAGGTCTTCGGGATGGTCCAGGACGGTGCCGCCGAGGATCTCCGAATCGATCCTGACCCAGCGGCCGTCCCCGTTCTGGTACTCGGTGATCCAGTGGTCCAGGCCCTGGCCGGACTGGAAGTAGGTGGCGAACCCGCAGCGAACCCGGGCCGCGATCCCCCGGTAGCGCAACAAGGCGCAGCTCAGCAGCGCGAAGTGGCGGCAGGTGCCGACCACGCGCTGCCCGGGCGGCCGGCCCGCGCCAACAGGAGCCGGATTCAGCGCCAGCAGCGCGCCGAGGATCCGGGCCGCAGGACGCAGGTTCCTCTCGCCCAGGCGGGCTTCCCCCAGGCCGAGGTCCCTGGCCGCGTCAGGCTGGACGACCAGCAGGTGCACGGGCGCGCACACCTGTACCGGATCGTCCCCGATACCCTCCAGGACTTCCGGTGCCAGTCCCTCCAGCCCGGTCAACGGGCCGGGCTCGGCGTAGTCGATCTCCAGCTTCACGATGTCACCGTAGCGGGTCACCTCCTCACCCGGCCCGGCATGTCACAGCCGTCCGCCAGCGAAACAGCCACAGTGAGCAACCCGCATCAAGCCGTAATCCCACGGCATGTGCTCCATCTATGCGTCCGCGATGCGCCGGATGCTGCCCGGCGCGCAGATCGCCGTCGACTTGTTCCACGTCGTCCACCTGGCCGTGAAGATGCCCGGCGACGTGCGCCGCCGCGTGGTCCGCGGCAAGTACGGCCGGCGCGGACGGACGGCGACCCCGAGTACGGCATCAAGAACCTGCTGGTACGCAACCTGGAGCACCTGTCACCCGCCCAGTCCGCCAAGGTCACCGGCATCCTGGGCAGCGACCCGGCCGGGCAGCAGATCGCCGCCGCCTGGATCGCCAAGGAGAAACTCCGCCACACGCTGAACCTGCGCGCCCGCCCCGCCGGCTCGGCGGCGTGCGAGCGCAACGTCCGGGACAGGCTCTTCGCCTTCTACGACTGGTGCGCCCAGAACGACGACATCCCCGAGCTGGTCAGCCCCGCCCGGACGATCTCCCGGTGGCAGGACCGGATCATCTGCGCCGTCCTGACCGGGATCACGAACCCGACCTCCGAAAGCCTGAACCGGCTCGCCAAACTCGAAGCCCGCCTGGCCTACGGATTCCGTAACCCAGCCATCCGCACTGCAGGCACCCGCGGCACAAGACACTCATCACGCACGCAACAGGCAGCAGAACACGCCAGGTAACCGGCCCGAAACCCCATCCCGGTTAACTTCGAAGAGCCGCATTATTGCGTCGGGCGGATACGCGCGGTCTAATCTAATCGAGGATCACAGCGATGACCGGAGCCGCGATGCCGCATCCTCTGCCGAGGACACTATGCTGAGCAAGATCGGCGAGATCCATACGCCGCTGCCCGCACCGGAAGCGGTGGTTATCGGGCTAGTGGTGGCGATCGTGGCGACTGGCACGACACTCTGGAAGATATTGGCCCATGCCGAGACCGTGGTGCACGAGAGCGCGCATGCGCTGGTCGGGATCCTTGCCGGGCGCACCATCCGCGGCGTGAATGTAGATACGAACGGTGGCGGCGGCACCGATATGGACCCGAAAAGCGGTGCCGGGTACGGCGTTGCTGTATTCGTCGGATATATCGGCGCGAGTGGCGCTGGGCTCATTGCGGCGAAGCTGATCTCCACTGGCCGCATGGTGGCCGTGCTGTGGCTGGGCCTGCTGCTATTTGCGGTCATGCTGCTGTTGGTCCGCAACTTCTTCGGCGGAATCGTCACACTCATCTGCGGCGTGCTGCTCTACCTCGTCCTGCGTTTCGCGACGGCAGGGGTCCAGACCGCCGCCGCTTACGGCGTGACTTGGTTTTTGCTCATTTTCGGTACCAAGCGCGCGTTTAGAGCTGCCAGCAAGCCGGAGGACGTGGCTGATGCGGGGATCCTCGCTGGGATGACTTTCCTCTGGCGGTCGGTGTGGTGCTGGCTGTGGCTGGCTGGGACGATCGCTGCGCTCGTAGTGGGCGGAGCTATCCTCACCCACGCCTGAGGCGGGACAGGAACCGGCCTCATGGATTCAGGTATGTCCCAGTAGCCCTCGTAGTTACCGAGGCCGAGCGTGGTGGACGACGGTGAACCAGCGCGGCCGGGTCGTGACTCCGGGCCACGTTTCGGCCTTGAGTGACTAACACCCGAGGTCACTCAAAGTCATCGGGCAGCAACAACATCCCGGTTACTAACTTCGAAGGCCCGGTTATGCCGATAATCGCGGGAGGCGTCGTCGTGGGCTTCATATGGCGCGGCAAGAAGGTCAGGCTGCGGAAGGGAATGGATAAGAAGATTCCGGTCTGGATACGCAAGGTCGGCACCGAGAATTACATCCTCGACAAGGAGCGGAAGAAGGCCATGGCGGATCAACTCGAAGCCAAAGGGAGCGCAGAGCTTCGCCGAGAAATTCGTGGCGGCGGGCGGCGAACAGATCACCTCTGATATCTCCGCATTTGTCGTGGATCAGTTGATAGAGGCGGCCGAGCGGGCTCCGCTCTTCATCGAAAGGCACGATATTCGAATAGTCTGAAGACAGAAGCACAGCCGACAGCGAGCATTAGTGATAGCTGAGTGACCAGAGCGAGGACGACTAACTCAGCTCAGGCATATATTATCGGCGGCGTCAACGTCCGGGTGATGGGTGTCTTGAGCTTTTTACGCTTAGCCAACGCCGTGCCCACCCGAGCTGCCGGTGGCGGCCATTCCCGCCCAATCTTCCCTAAGATACAGCTGCGCCTCAACAGCCAACTTGGCGGTACTTCAAGACGAGCAGCCGCTATCCGGGGCCTGCAACGGATGCGTCTGGTCGCGCGGACTCCGGCGGGCGGCGGACTGTCGGCGGCGGTCCGGGTCGGCGCCACGGCCGAGCACGTACGTTTCGGGCGTAAGCCGCTGAGCTATGACACGCCCGCCGGTCCCGCGCAGCAGTAGCTGGCTGAGGCAACGTGACATGACCCATGCCGAGGCGCTAAACGTGGCGGAAAGAGTATTCGAGATACTCGCCATGCCGCTATACGATGGCTTCCAGAAGGTGGAGGCGTGCCGTGCGTTCCTGCAGTATGCCCTGCCCGAAGGCTTCGCCGAGTACCCGCGGGAGTGCAAGGCAATCGTTGGCGGAGCCTTCGAGTACGGGGCTAGCTGGAAGCAGGTGGCCGACGCGGCGGGCATCGACATCGCAGAGGCCAAGCGTCGCTGGGCGGACATGGCGACGCCGAGCACTCGCTGAGCGGAGCGGCCGCCACTCGCCTCTGCCGGAGGGGAGCCAGAAATGGGAGCAAACGTGTTCAGCCGTCCCCAGACTCAGCGCGACCCGCTCAGAATGTTCACGCAGGCCGAGGGCTCCCCGTTCGACTCAGTCCGACGGTGACAGACATCCGTAGCCGCTCTGGATTTCCCTGACTACGGAAGAGGTCACTGGTTCAATCCAGTACGGCGTCAGGTCAGGCATGAACCTGTTGCGCCCGCAAACCCAAAAGTCACCCCCTGGGGGGTGATACCGGAACCTCATTGTGCGGCACACTGGAAGTGTGCGGGCGTTTCAGGGCGGGAGGCAAGATGGCGCGATCAGGGCAGGGTGCCGGGGAACCGCCGCAGGCCATCGTTGCGGAGGGCAGCAGCAACCCGGCGCCGCGGCCGGGGCCTTCGGGTCTTGACACCAAGATGGCATGGGGGGTGGTCGGGCTGGGGCTGGTGGGTCATATGCTACGCAGCCGCCGCTTCTATAGGACGGTGGCCGTGGCCGCGATCGCGGTAGGGTCGCTGCGGCAGATCGGTCAGCAGAACCGGGCCAGCATGACGGCGCGGCTGTCGGCCTGGAACAAGCGGGAGATGCAGCGCCTGGAGCGCGAGGCTCAGCGCCAGGCCCGCACGGTCAAGGGCTCCGCGCAGATGGCACGGTCGGGGTCGCCCAGGGGCCTGGCCGGATCAGGTCACGAGACCTGACGATCAGGGGCTAGCGGCGGCCAGGGGCCAGCGAGGCATTCGCTGTCGGCGCGCTCATGGCCAGCCGGGCGGTTACCAGGTGGAGGGAGGCGGCGATGCTCAAGCTGTTGTACAAGCCGGTGGCCATCGTGGCCGGGATCGTTGGCGGCTTGCTCAGCGGGCTGATCTTCAAAAGGGTCTGGAAGATCGTCGGCCGGGGATCTGACGCGCCTGCGCCGATGGACTCGGACCGCGGCTGGGGGGAGATCCTGCTCGCCGCAGGCCTGCATGGCGCGATATACGCGCTGGTCAAGACGGCTGTCGACCGCGGCGCCGCCGAGTGGACGCGCAAGAAAACCGGAATCTGGCCAGGCGGTACACTCCAGCAACCTGACAAGTCACCTGACCAACGCCAGGCTAAAGCCGCCGTCGATGCGGCCAAGTGACCGCGCCGGAGCCGGTCATCACAGCGCGGCCATCAGCGCCCGGTGACAGGCTCCATGACAACCGGGTCCGGGATGACCGCGGAAGCTGCAATGGCCCCCCACCAGACCGCCGCCGGATGGTGATACGCCTCCGGTACGGCATCAACGGCCGATCTGACCGCCGGGCAACGAGCGCAGGTGAAAGTGCCTGGTTATCGCATCACGCGGATCAGCCCTTGACACTCCCGCTCCGGCGAATAGACCGGCAGCAGTCAGTCCGATGGAGGGAAGGGGCGGCGCACAAGGACCACAGCCGGGCCTGAAAGGTGCAGGACGCGGATGTGGCTGCGCGGGCCGGGATGGGATTCCCGCACCACGCGCACGTCCTGGTCATGCCCAAACCCCTCATGCCCGCTGCGTGCCCGATCGGGCGGCAAACCGAGGGACTCACGGTCACTCCCGGACAGCCCTATACACCGGCTCACCTGCGTACAGGCAGGCTGACCCGCTGCGCAAACCGACCTTCCAAGCAGCGGGTCAGCCCGTGCGATGATTGGCTCGCTCAGTCCTGGTGACCTAGCCGGAAGGGATGACCATGGCAGGCATCGCGGCGGGTGGCGAAATCCGGCGGGGGCCGACCACGAAGAACCTGGGACGGCGTCGCGCCGCAGGAATATACGGCGCCATCGTTACCGCGGCGATCCTCGACACCGCCGGGGGCCACGTGTCCACCACCGTGCTGGTGATCTCGGTCGTGGTCACGTTGCTGGTGTACTGGCTCGCCGAGGAGTACGCCGAGGTTCTTGGCGAGCAAATTGAAGGGGGTCGCCTGCCCAGCAGGGCATCTATCTGGGAAGCACTGACCGCGACTTGGCCGATGGTCACCGCGTCCTACGCGCCGCTGCTCGCACTGGTACTGGCCAAGCTGGCTGGGGCCTCTGACCTCACGGCCGCCAACGTCGGGCTAGCCGCAGCGATCGTCTTGCTGACAGTCCACGGATGGCTGGCCGGTCGAGCCGCCCAGCTGCGCAGCTGGCAGCTCTTCGTCGCCACTTCCACTGCAGCCGCGCTGGGGCTAGTGATGATTGCGCTTAAGGACCTGGTTCTGATCCACCTGCACTGAAGATGTGGGGAGCGCGGACGGACGGCGTATCGCCCTCCAATGCGCGCACGCGATGCGAGCAAGCGGTCCCGGCACGCGCCGGGCCCCCGACCAGAACACCAGTGGCCCGGCACACGACGGGCAGTCCGGGCGCGGGAACCCCAGATCGCGGCCGACCGCCGCGTACGCATCGACCGCAAGCGGGCACGGCCATACGATGGCCACGGGCGACACCGCCCCGGATCCCTTCTCGCGGTCGGTGTAACACGGGCGTTCCCGGCCCCGAGGATGGCCCGCCAGCGGTTGCGACGGCCGGCACCACGCCGGCCTGCTGCCCCCGGCCGACGGCACGTTGCGTAAGTCGCCGAGCAGCCAGGAAAGCGCTGTTCAGAAACAACAGGAGATCAGCAAATGCCAGCGACGCTGAAGCTGACGCATAAGGCAATCGGAGCGGAGGTCCGTCGTGGCCCGTACGATGTCGTGGTCGACGGTGAGCGGGCCGGGTCGGTCGAAATGAACCACACGATCGAGATACCAGTCGAGCCTGGACGTCACACCCTGCAAGTTCGCAATGGACGAAACTCGAGCAGCACTCAGACCTTCGACGCCGCCGAGGAAGAGATCGTCGCCTTCCGGTGCACCGGAAAGAGGTTCTTGCCGATCTTTCTCGCATCCTTTGTCGTGCCCAGGCTGGCACTGAAGCTCGTTCGCGATTGAGCCGGCGTCGCCGTCGTGGCGCTCACCAGCAGGTCGTTATCGCCGCCGGGGTGTCGCTCCCGGCCCGGGACAAAACGCTAGCTTGAAGGGTCAGGCCGCCCTTCCGGCCTCCCCCGGTGCGACCGGTTCCACGGCGTGATCGCCGGGCCGAAGGCGAGGAGGGGATCCCTCACGTTCAACGGGACACCACGATCCTGACCCGCCCGCAGCAGGCCGGGAAGCGACATCGTCAAAGAACACGGCCGGGCACCCGCCCAGGACACTCAGATAGTTAGGCCGTCAACAGTCGAGTAGTCGGCGATTGTTCAATACGCCGGATACTTGCGCGCACGTTACCGATGGTCAGTGACGATTCGTTACTTCTTTATGCTGGTCATGACGCCTGTACGATCAGGGCGGGTCTTATGGCCGCAAGAGCCTCGTTTGTGCGTCGGCTCGGAGTCAACTGCTGACTCTGGTTAGCTCGCTGCGCTGAGTGGGCGGATGCCGTCGAGCTCGGCACCCAGCCGGTCCTTCTCGACCTCCAGGTCGTAGCGGGCCTGCAGGTTCAGCCAGAACCGCTCGGAGGTGCCGAAGTACCGGGACAGCCGCAGCGCGGTGTCCGCGGTGACGCGGCGCTGACCGTGGACGATCTCGTTTATCCGCCGGGCCGGGACATCCACCGCCTTGGCCAGCCGGTACTGGCTCACGCCCAGCGGCGTGAGGAACTCCTCCAGCAGGATTTCTCCCGGATGCACCGGCGGCATGACCGTGTCCTCTGCCATTGGCTTCTCCTTAGTGATAGTCAACGATCTCCACATCTTCCGGGCCTGCGTCTGACCAGACGAAGCAGATCCGCCACTGCTGGTTGATCCGGATGCTGTGCTGCGCGGCGCGGTCCCCGGTGAGCTTTTCCAGCCGGTTGCCCGGTGGGACGAGCAGATCGGTTAAGGTCTCCGCCGCATCGAGCATCGCGAGCTTGCGCCAGGCGACACGCTGCACTGGCCCGTCCAGCCTGCGTGATCGCTGCCGGTGCCAGATGGCCTCGGTGTCCTTGTCCCGGAATGAGCGCAGCACACACTTATGATAACGCGACACGTTATTAACGCAACACGTTATCAACGGCAGCGAGGCGTCGCCTGGCGTTGTCACCAGTTAGACGGAAAAAATCGAACACCTTGAACAGGCCGTGAAGGCCGTTCCGGGGGCCAACTGTTCCGCGTTTTAGCGGCCGCTTGCGATGCCTGCGAACGTGTCCTGTCTCATCGAATCTGGTCCAATCTCGCTGAACCTGGTCCGATCCACTGATTTGTCTCACTGAATCTGGTCCGCGCGGTCAGCCGATGTTGTGGCGGTGCGCGTAGCCGATCGCGGCGGCGCGGTCCCGCGAGCCGGTCTTGGCGAAGATCCGGCTGATGTGGGTCTTGACCGTGTGGTTGCTCAGGAACAGCTGCGCGGCGATCTCCGGGTTGGTCATCCCGTGGGCGATCATGCCCAGGATCTCCGCCTCGCGCTGCGTCAGGCCGTCGGGGGGCGGCGCGCTCCGGGCGGGCTCGGGCTTCGGGGGGGCTTCCGTGGCGGCGAGCAGCGTCGCGTGCACGCGGGGGTCGAAGACCGTCAGCCCGCCTACCGCCGCGCGCAGCGCCCGGGCGATCTCGGTGTAGTCGGCGTCCTTGGTAAGGTAGCTGCGCGCGCCGGCCCGGAGCGCGTCCAGGACCGAGCTGTCGTCCGCGTATGTGGTGAGCACGACGATCGCGACCTCGGGGTGCTCGGCGGTCAGCCGGCGGATGGCGCCGATGCCGTCCAGGACGGGCATGCGCAGGTCGAGCAGGATCGCGTCGGGGTGGTGCTCGGCCACGAGGTCCAGGGCCTGCTCCCCGTCCGCGGCGGCGCCGACCACCTCGATGTCGGGTACCGCGTCGAGCAGCAGGACGAGGCCCTGGCGCACGCTGGCCTGATCATCGGCGATGACGAGGCGCAGCGGCGCCCCCGCCGGCGGGGTGGTCATGAAGCCATGGTCTCAGGCTGGCGGCGCGGTAGTTCGGCGGTCACGATCCACTGGCCGTCGCGGCGCCCCGCCTCGAGGGTTCCGTTCAGCAGCCGGAGCCGTTCGTGCATGCCGGTCAGCCCGTAGCCGCCGTTGACGGTGCTCACGTCCGCCGGCTGGCGGGTGTCCGCGCCCGGGGGCAGGTCGTTGCGGACGGTGAGCCGGACGTCGGCGTCGCCGTAGTCGAGACGGACCGCCACGGGCTGTCCCGCGGCGTGCTTGGCCGCGTTGACCAGGGCCTCCTGGGCGATGCGTAGCAGCGCGAGCGTGGCGTCCGGGGGCAGGGCCGCGAGGACGCCGCCGGTGTCGTAGCTGACGGGGACGTGATACCGCTGCGCGTGGGTGTCGGTGATCAGCGCGAGTTCCTCATCGAGCGGCAGGGTGTCGGTGCGCAGGGCCTGAACCGCCCGGCGGGTCTCCACTAGGCCCTCGGCGGCCATCTGCTGGGCCGCGGCCAGCAGGTCACTGGCCTGGTCAGCATCCTTGTGCAGCACCGACCGCGCCGCCTGGATCTGGATACCGAGCGCGCCGAGCGAGTGGGCGAGCACGTCGTGGATCTCCCGGGCGATGCGGGCGCGCTCGTCGAGGAGGTCGGCCCGGCGCTGCTCGGCCTGCAGTTGCTCGCGCTGGGCCAGCAGCGCCGCCGCCTGCTCCGCCTGGACCCGGTACGCGCCCCAGTTGCGCCCGATCACCAGGCCAGCGAGCACGATCGCCGGGAGCCCGAGCAGCGTGCCGTAGCTCTGGCCGAAAGCCAGCCCGCTGACCTCGATCGCGAGTATGCCCGCTGCGGTCACGGCCACCGCTGCCGCGAGGTCGCTGTTAACGCCCGCGGCCATCGCCGCCACGAACGCGAAGACCACCATGGCCGAACCGCCGCCGCCAGCGCCGGCCGCGAACCCCGAGGCGAAGGCGATCACCCCGCGGGCCACGGGCAGCGTCCAGGCGGGATATCGCGCCGTGGCGGGGGACGCCTCCAGCACGGTCCAGACCAGCAGTGCCAGGCCAAGCACGGCGTAGCACGCGATCTGAACCGGCACGGCGTACGGCGCGCTCGGCGGAGCGATGAGGAACGCCAGCAGGCCGAGCCACACGAAGCCGAGGGCGCGTGCCAGCGCGTTGACCGTGCGCAGCATGCCTCCAGTATCGGCCGGGGCGCGGCAGCGGCACGTCAGCCCCCGGGCTGACGCCCGGGCTGACCCGCCGGGGCGCGGCCTGGTACCGCCCGGTACCAGGCCGCGCCCGTCATTCTCATGCCAGGGACCAGCCCGTGCTCTGACGCGCTCACCAGCGCAATTGGTGAATATGGAGTCGCTAACGAAACCCACCCGAAGGAGCGCGAGATGCTTTCCGAACTGACCGAAGCAATGATCGTCAACGGCGTGGTGCTCGCCACCGTGCTGGCCACCGACCTCGGACCCGCGCGCAAGATCAGCAAGATACGGCTGCTGCGTCCCGTGATCGCCGCCGCGGTGATCATCCCGTTCTTTGTCGACCGGCCGGCCACCCACGGGACGGCCCTGGCGGTTGAGATCGCGGGCATCGCCGCCGGCCTGCTGTGCGGGCTGGCCGCCAGCGCCCTGATGGGCGTCTACCGGAGCCCGACGACCGGCAAGCCGGTCAGCCGGGCCGGGCTGCCGTACGCGATCTTCTGGACCGCTTTCATCGGCGCCCGCGGGGCCTTCTCCTACGGCTCCGTGCACTGGTTCACCGCCCCGCTGGTGAGCTGGGGCATCGCACACCAGGTCAGCGTCGCGGCCCTCGCCGACGCGCTGATCTTCATGGCCATCGCCATGATCCTGGTGCGCACGGTCACCCTCGGCGTGCGCGCGTCCCGGCTGCCGGCACGGGCCCTCGAGCCGCGCAGCGCCGAGGCCGCCCGGAGCGGCCAGCCCGGGGCCTGAAGCCCGGAGCGGCCAGCCTGGGGCCCGGATGGCATCGACGCCACCCGGGCCCCAGGCGTCTGTATGTCATCCCGGCGCCAGCACCGGTGCCTTCCGGTCCGGCCGGGCGCCCGTGATGATGGAGAGACGTCCACGGCACACCTTCCGGAGGGGGCTGCTCGACCGCTGACCCAGAAAGATCAACTGCTTAGCATTGTTTTGGCCGACGCTACGGATGAGCCTTCTCGGTGTGATCAGTCAAGGCAGAATCTCGACGTACCCGTCGGTTCCGTGCACGCGGATCCGCTGCCCATTGGGGATCAGCCGGGTGGCATCTACCACACCGACGACGGCCGGCAAGCCGTACTCCCGTGCGATCACTGCGCCATGGGTCATCAGGCCTCCTGCACGGCTCAGCCGAGACAAAGCCGCCGGGCTGGCCGAAAGCTGCGGTAGGCAACTGGCGACACGGAATTGTGGCGTGCGCTGAGCCGCCGGGGCAAAATGGCCGGGTGACATCCGGTCAGTCCGCAATGTCGGAAGTGCTCCCCCTGCGCGACACCGATCCGCGCACGGTGGGTGAATACCGGTTGCTCGGCCGCCTCGGGGAAGGCGGGCAGGGCGTGGTGTTCCTGGCTGTCGGTCCTGCTGGAAGCCAGGCGGCGGTCAAGCTTCTGCCGCCAACCACGGACCCACAGGTCCGCAGCCGCTTCCTTAAGGAGGTCGCCGCAGCGCAGCGGGTCGCCCGGTTCTGCACCGCGCAAGTTCTGGATGCGGGAATCTTCGAACGGCGGCCGTTCATCGTCAGCGAATACGTCAACGGGCCATCGCTGGTAGAGGTCGTCGAGCAGCTCGGGCCTCGCGGTGGCGCAACGCTCGAGCGCATCGCCGTCGCGACGCTGACCGCGCTAGGCGCGGTACATGCCGCCGGGATGGTGCACCGCGACTTCAAGCCTGCCAATGTCCTGCTCGGGCCCGACGGGCCGGTGCTGATCGACTTCGGGCTGGCGGCCGTTCCCGGCATGACCACCATGGGCCCTTCTGGTCAGGTCGCCATCGGAACTCCAGCGTTCATGGCTCCTGAGCAGCTGGCCGCGGAGCGGGTGACCGCAGCGGCCGACATGTGGTCGTGGGCTGCGACGATGGCGTTCGCGGGTACCGGTGAGCTGCCCTTCAAGGGCGAGTCGTTGACCGCTACGGCGTTCGCCATTCTTCATTCCGCACCAGATGTGGGCAGGCTTCCCGAACCACTGGGCTCCCTCGTCCATCGCTGCCTCAACAAGGACCCAGCCAGCAGGCCGTCGGCCCGCGGCGCGCTCAGCGAGCTGGTGGCCGCCGGAGCGCGGCTCATGGGCCCGATGCCGCCGATAGCATTCGCTCTCGACACGGACGAGAAGACAGCTAGCTCAGAGCAGGTGCTTGCGCTGCCCGAGCCGCGGGTCGGCAGCGGCGATGGCCTGATCGCCGGTGACCCGGCATCCAGGCCACGGCGGAGGCGGCGCAAAAACGGCCGCGCATCGCGGCGCCGGCGGGCGGCTGTGCTGTCGACCTTGATCCTGCTGGTGGCCGGCGCTGGCGGGCTTGCGTTCATTCTTTCCCAGCGCGGCGTATCGTCGGAGCGGCTAACGGGTGACCGCGTCCAAGTCAGCCAACTCGCCGCCGAGGCTGCGGCGAGAAAGCAGGCGATCACCTGGATACTGCACCAGGTCAGTCCCGCCGCGATCGTGTCATGCGATTCCCAGGTATGCGCGGATCTGGTCACCAACGGCCTCCCGCCCTCGGAGGTGTCGCCGCTCGGGCCTGGGTCGAACGACCCCCTCGGCTCCACCCTGCTGGTGGCCACTGCCACAGTCCGGAACCAGTTCGGCGGCCGTCTGGGCCTCTACGCTCCGGCCCTCATCGCGAGCTTCGGCACGGGAAAAGCCAGGATTGACATCTGGTGGATCTATCCCGACGGCGCCGCGGCGTATCGCGCCGCCCTACCCGCGGCGCTGCGCGCCAGGAAGGGTGCCGATGCCCAGTTGCTGAGCAACGGCAATATCCAGCTCTCCACCACAGCCAAGGAACAGCTCCTCAGCGGCCAGATTGACCCTTGGCTGCCGCTGCTCCTCGCCATCATGGCCCATAGCCATCCGTTGTACATCGTGGACTTCGCCAGCCAGTCGCCTGGCGGCGGACCTGCCAGCCTCCTGCGGTGGGTGGACTTGGCGACGACCGTGAAGGCGGCGCACCTCACGCGTTCGGCATATCTCAGCTGGATGCGGTCGTTCATCGGCACGCAACGAGCCGAGTACCGTCCTGTCTGGGTCCAACAGGTCACGCTCCGTACGGGCCAGCCCGTGCTGAGGATCGGGTACGGCGCGCCGAGCCCGCTTAGCTAGTCGAGATCCGGCCCTGGTACTGGCTGATGGCCGGGCAGGAACAGCGCGTCCGCGGCCGACGCGGCTGGTCTGGCCGACCGGTAAACGCTGCCGGTCGCGGTAAGGCCAGATGCCTGTCCGGCTGCGTGGCCGGGGCGTCCTCGCGCTCCCCTCCTCGTCAGCGCGAGGACGTCACCGGCCCGCAGCGTGCCGGGCAGGGCTCACCGCCTCGGGTCACCGGTGCTGCCCATCGAGACTCCAGGCCTGGGTCACCGCTCTGACTCCGCTGGATCCCAGAAACTGGTAGATCCTGGTATGTCTAGGAAGAAATAAGAAATTCTCTGCTGACTTAGGCACTCTAGAGGAGCACAGACAGGAAGTAAAGAGTATGAATAAGATGAACTGAGAAGAGAGGGGCAGATCCGTATCGTTAGCCACCCGCAGGAGAGCTAGACGCTTCTATCTTCTTCGGGTGAGGATGGTCACGTAGCCGCTGGCGGGACTGGTGGCGGCTCTGGTGGGAAGGACGGTCATATGACCGGTGAGGACTGGCGGCGGCTCGCTGATTACGTCGTCGCGCGCCGGGTCGAGCTAGGCATGCGGGACAGGCGGGCCTTTGCCGAAGCGACCGGGGTAACCGAGCGAACGCTGGGAAAGCTCGAGAACGGCCAGCGCGTCTCCCCCAGCACTCTCGGGATGGTCGAGAACCGGCTCGGCTGGGCCCCGGGTTCGTGCCGGCGGATACTGGCAGGCGGAGAACCTAGCGTGGGGTCGCCAGACCTTGGGCATGCCGAGTATGAAGACCCGACACTGTGGCACATCGCGAGCACCCCCGGACTGCCCCCCGACGTGGTTCGCGGCCTCGTTGCCCTCGCCCGGAACTGGCGGCAAGGCGACGCCGACACAGACGAGCAGGGCCGGCGGCGCGCCTGACCGCCGGCCGCCCGGCCGGTTACCCTGGTCCGTAGGCAGCCGGGGCTATTTCCCGCACGGCCAGGTCATCTCCCGCAGAACCCGGGTGACCGGAGCCCGAGGAGAGCCGGAGCCCGAGGAGAGCCGGAGCCCGAGGAGAGCCGGAGCCCGAGGAGAGACTGTCCATAGGCGGGTCGGCGCGCGTTCTCTCGGATCGTATCCGTCACTCAGCGTCACACTGTCGAGAGGCATCACCTTGAGGTCAACCGAGTCGCGCCCACGGCGCCGAACTCCTCGGCGAGGTGGCACAGTACGAGAACATCTTCCTGCTCTGTTACCTCCGCGGCCCCGCGGGCATCATCGTCGCCCTGGCCGAACAGATCGGCTGAGCAAGCCTGCTGCGGGACAGCGGACGAACCCTGATCGGCGCGGAGGACGAAGCCCTGGAGATTCGCTCCATCTGCTCCGTTGCGGGAGCGCATACCCAATAAGCCTCACGACCCTCCGGCCTCCTGTCCGGCGGCGACCTTCACCCACAGTGCGGCCGGGAATTATGCGCCCTCGCATGCGTTAACATGAGCGGTACCGAAGAACCGAGCCGGTCGTCCGACCACTTTCCCGTGACGTGGTCACCAGCCCACCCACCGGCGGCTCCGGGTCCGCGTGAGACACTTACCGGAGCCCGCTGCGTTGATCCTTGGAGTTCCGCAAGCCGGCTCGGCGTTCGAAGCGCCAGGCCCTGCGCTCGGGACGTTCCTCGCCCCGGCCGCGGGACTGTGCGGCATGCTGCCGTGGCCACCGTGCCCCGGCATTCCAGAGGAGAAGTCTGTGGCTCGACCAGGCCAGCGCCAGACGGGCGCTCGCCGTACCGCCCCGCGCAAGCAGCGACGCGTCCACCACCGCGGCGACGTCGTCTCGGTGCTCGCCCGAACTGTCCGTGAGGTCGAGGCGGCTGCTCGGCGCGGCCGCGTGACGCCGGCCGTGCGTACGAAGTTCGAGGCCGTCGCACTGCTGCTGCGGGACGAGCGCGCCCGCGTCCGGGCGGCGGCCGGAAGCGACAGTCACCGGGCTGAGCAGCTCAAGCGCCTGGACGGCATCGCGACCATCCTCGCGACGACCGCCGTCCAGGACGCTGGGCTACTGGCGCTGCTCGCCGAGGGCTCCGGCGTCTCCGACGCGGCCCGGTCGCTCAAGCGGGAGATGCTGCGGGACCTCGGCATCGCGCCGGCGCCCGAAGAGATCGCTCCGGCGGAGACCGCTACAGCTTCCGCCGGCTCGGAGCGGCGGGTCGTGCCGCAGTCGGTGATCTCCCGGCAACTGGCGAACCCCTTTCTCGCCCCCGACTTCTCCGCCGTTCCGCAGCTCACCTCCCGTCCGCGCCGCCTGGCCAGCTGGGAACTGCTCGGCCCGCTGCTGAGTTCCTTCCAGCGTGCCGGCGGAGGAACCCCGGCGTGCATGGCGCTCCCGGCGCCGACAGCACGGTTCACCCCGGCGGGCCTGGAACTGATGCCGCACCAGGGGCAGCTGGTCGCCGCGGCCGCTGCCGGTCACCGGACGTTCCTGCTCGCCGATGAGCCGGGTCTGGGCAAGACGGCCCAGGCGCTGCTCGCCGCGGAAGCAGCGAACGCCTACCCGCTGCTCGTCGTCGTGCCGAACGTCGTCAAGACCAACTGGGCCCGTGAGGCGGCCCGCTGGACTCCCCACCGCCCGGCCACCGTGGTGCAGGGCGACGGCGAGGCTGTCGACGGCTTCGCCGATATCGTCGTGCTCAACTACGAGGTTCTCGACCGTCACAGGGGCTGGCTCAGCGACTTCGGCTTCCGCGGCATGGTCGTGGACGAGGCCCACTTCATCAAGAACAAGACCTCGCAGCGCTCGCAGCACATCCTCGCGCTCTCCGACCGCATCCGGTCCCGTACGGACCAGCCCCTGCTGATGGCGCTGACCGGCACCCCGCTGATCAACGACATCGAGGACTTCGGGGCGATCTGGCAGTTCCTCGGCTGGATCGACGACAGCAAGCCCCTCGACGAGCTAATGGACGCGCTTGAGGACACCGGCCTGACGCCCGCCGACCGGGGCTTCTACGCCGCGGCGCGCCAGTGCGTGATCGACCGCGGCATCGTGCGCCGCCGCAAGCTCGATGTGGCCGCCGACATCCCCGCCCGCCGTATCGCCGACCTCCCCGTTGAGCTGGACGAACGGGCCGGCCGGTCGATCCGGGCGGCAGAACGGGACCTCGCCGACCGGATGGTGGCGCGGTACGAGACCGCGCTCGCGAACCGATCCTCCGACGTCGGCGTCGAGGG
This sequence comes from uncultured Actinomycetes bacterium, assembly GCA_963834685.1. Classification (GTDB taxonomy): domain Bacteria; phylum Actinomycetota; class Actinomycetes; order Streptosporangiales; family Streptosporangiaceae; genus Palsa-504. The sequence goes on from CAWICW010000030.1 coordinate 121,872, forward strand.
CATCGACCACGACCTCGTCCGCTGGGTGGCCCGTTGGGAGCTGAAGGAGGCGACGACCGCGCAGTCCGGCGAGAACGTGTTCACCATGATGCGACGCATCGGCCAGGCGAAAGCCGAACTGGCCGCGGACTACGCGACGCAGCTGGCCCGCAGCGCCGGCAAGGTCGTATTCTTCGCCAAGCACGTCGACGTGATGGACGCCGCCGAAGAGACCTTCGCCCGGCAGGGGGTGCGCTTCTCGTCGGTCCGTGGCGGCCAGACGCCCACGGCGCGGCAGGCGAACGTCGACGCCTTCGTAAACGACCCGGACGTCACGATCGCGGTATGCTCGCTGACCGCGGCTGGCGTGGGCCTGAATCTGCAGGTCGCCTCGAACATCGTGCTGGCCGAGCTGTCCTGGACCGACGCGGAGCAGACCCAGGCCATCGACCGCAGCCACCGCATCGGGCAGGCCGAACCGGTCACCGCGTGGCGCATCATCGCCGCGCAGACCATCGACGCCCGGATCGCCGGGCTGATCGACGGCAAGGCGGGGCTTGCCGCCCAGGCACTGGACGGGGCGGACCAGGAGGCCTCCTCGCCGGGCGGCGTGCAGCTCGAGGCGCTGGTCGCATTGCTGACGGATGCGCTGCGGGCGTCTTTCGGAAACGGCGACGCCCCGGGTTCCTGACCGTCAGGATTCCCCAGGCGAGACCGTGTCCGAGGACCAAGGCCCGCCAATTGCGCACGCTGGTCCTACGGCACGAACGGACAGCGGGAAGTCATCTATCCGTACTGTCGCGTGCCGTGGATCCGTTCCATGAAGGGCTGGTCGCCGTCTTCCCCGGGATCCGCCAGTTCCTTTCCCGACCGCTCGATCCGCTCGAGTTGGAGGGCATCGACTCGGCCCGGCCGGTGCTGGCCGCCTGCCACGCTCTCGAGGACTGGCCGGAGCAGATGGTCGCCGTCAAACCCGGGTACGGGCTGTCGTTAGCGCAGCGGTCTGAACGCGGCCCGGATCTCGGTGGCGAACAGCTCGGGCTCTTCCCAGGCGGCGAAGTGACCGCCCCTGGCGGCCTCGTGGAAGTAGGTGACGTTCGGGTACGTCTTCTCGACCCAGCTGCGCGGGGTACGCCAGATCTCGCCGGGGAACGTGGTGAAGCCGACCGGGAGCTTGACCTGCGGACGGGCCTGCCCGGCCGCGTGAATTGCGGCTTGTGTGTTCTCCCAGTACGACCGGGCCGCCGAGGCCCCGGTGCCCGTCAGCCAGTACACGGTGATGTTGTCGAGGATGTGGTCCCGGGTGAGACCCCCGGACGGCTGCCCGTTGACGAAGGCGCGGGAGATCTTGTAATAGCTGTCGGTGTCGTGGTCGAGCATCCAGGCCGCCAGGGCGACAGGTGAATCCAGCAGGGCGTAGCCGATCGTCTGCGGCCGCGTGTTCTGCTCGATGAGGTAGCCGTTGCCGCTGGTCCTGAAGGTGGCGATCGCGTCGAGCGCCGCGCGTTCCTCCGGCGAGGGGTCCGGCGACGGATAGCCGCCGCCCAGCCCCGCCAGCAGCAGGTTCATGTGGATGCCGAGCAGCCCCTCGGGCGCCTGGCGGCCCAGCGCGTCGGTGACGGCAGCGCCCACGTCGCCGCCCTGGGCGACGTAGCGGGTGTAGCCGAGGCGGTGCATCAGCTCGGCCCAGGCTCCGGCGATCCGGCCGACGTTCCAGCCGACCTCAGCCGGCTCGGCGGAGAAGCCGTAGCCGGGCAGGGACGGTACCACCAGGTCGAACGCATCCTCGGCGCGTCCGCCGTGCGCAGCCGGATCGGTGAGCGGGCCGATGGCCCCGAGCATCTCGATGATCGAGCCGGGCCAGCCGTGCGTGATGATCAGCGGCAACGCGTTCTCGTGCGGCGACTTCACGTGGATGAAGTGGATGTTCTGCCCGTCGATCTCGGTCGTGAACTGCGGCAGCGCGTTCAGACTCGCCTCGCACGCGCGCCAGTTGTAATCGGTCGACCAGTAGCGCGTCAGCTCCTGGATCGTCGCCAGCTGCACGCCCTGCGACCGGTCTGTGACCAGCTCCTTGGAGGGCCAGTGCGTCGCTGCGATGCCCCGCCGGAGATCGGCGATCGCTTCGTCGGGCATGTCGACCTGGAAAGGAAGGATTTCAGTTTCGCTGGACATAAGTCCCACCTCCTTGGATTCTGTACTGCCTCACGATCGCCGATCGCGCGGGCGCGCCGCACCAGTGACTGCCCTGGCCCTGGGTCATGGGGCCAGGATTGTTGCCAGGGCCTCTACTGGCGCCACCACGCGGCTGGGCGCGCCACCTTGGATAACAGGACTAAGCCCCATGGTAGTGACAGGTGCCACTTTGACCGGTGGGAGGACCCCCAAGGTGACAGAGCTGCAGAAAAAGCACCGGGTGGTGATCGTCGGGGCGGGTTTCGCCAGCTTCAACGCCGGGCGGGAGCCGCGGACGGTTGCGTCGCTAGAAAGGGTGGGCGTGCCCAGATTCTCATGTGGGCTCACCCCACGTAGTCCCCGGTCATCCGCGCGGCTGGGACCGGACCGGGTACCCCACCCGACTTCGAAGCCTCCTAACCCGTGACAGCGAAACCAGCAACGCCATCCTCGCATGTCAACGGCCGGATGGACCCTAGCCGCCTGCGCGGCGGATGGTGCCGCGCCTAAAACGCAGAAGATCGAGGGTCGCACCGCGACCGTGCGCAACATGCACGAACGCCGATCCAGCGGTAACCGCGCAGGGCCTCCCCGGATCAGATTCCTGCGAAGTCCCTTCTGGCAGGCTACGGTCATGGCTGATTACTACGAGACCCTCGCGGCCGACTACGACTGGATCTTCGATGACGACGCGCTGGCTCGCGGCCCGGCCATCAACCATCCCGCAACGGCGCGCCTGCTGGAGCGGACCAGTCACGCCAGCGTCGTGCTGGACGCGGCCTGCGGCACGGGCATCAACGCGGCGGCGCTCGCCCGCCGCGGCTATCGCGTGTGGGCAGCCGACGGGAGCGAGGCGATGATAGCGGTGGCGGCGGCTCGGTTCCGGAGCGAGCAGCTGGAGATCCCGCTGGTGCACTGCATGTGGGCGGATCTTCCGGCGGTCGTCGACGAACGGTTCGACGTCGTGCTCTGCATCGGGAACTCACTCGTGCACGCAGCTGACCGCGATGCCATGATCGGTGCGCTTACCGGACTCCGGGAGATGGTCCGCTCCGGCGGGCACGTGGTGGTCGATTCCCGTAACTGGGAGAAGCTCCATGACGAGCGCCGGATCGTACAGCTCGCCGACAGCGCGGTGACCCGGCACGGCCGTCGGTGCATCGTCTTGTACGCCTGGGAGATACCGGACCGGCTGGACCAAGAGCACGTAGCCCATATCGTGCTCATCTTCGAGAACGGCAACCGGATCGAACCACGCGAGTACCGGATCGGCTTCCATCCCTTCACGCTCGGCGAACTGCGCGAACGGCTCAAGGCGGCGGGCTTGAGGGAAGTTGATACCGACTTCGACGATGCCCGCGACCGCTACGCCGTAACCGCCGTACCGGCCTAGATGGACATAGCCAAGCTCCGCACCGGCCACCTCGACACCGACACCGACTGGGTTTCCCCCCGTAGCGTGGACAGATCGCCCTTAAAGGAGGGCGGCGATGTGTGACGCTGAGCGACGGGCACGGTCGCGGATAACGCGCGCTGATCGGCTGGCTGAGCCGCGTTACCTTAAGCTGGTTATGCCAACTCGAAAACTCGGAATCCGCCTTCCCAGGGCCAGGGGAGAACGGCTACGGGACAGATGAGCAAGGCTTGGTAAATGAGGCGACGGGTTGCCGGTGTGAGCGTCGGCGAGACGTGCGGGCGCGGCAGGTGGCTTACTGCGGCACGCTCCCCGAGTGCGGGACTTCTTCGATGAGTCAGCCTGCCATCGTTCCGGGAGCGTTGGTCGGGCGGGACCGGGAACTGGGTTTCCTGCAGGAGTTCTTCCGGCAGGCCGCGGTCAGCGGCGGAGGGCTGTTCCTGTCGGGAGATCCCGGTGTGGGCAAGACGGCGGTGCTGAATGTCCTGGCGGACTCCGCATCCGCGTCGGGGACGATGATCCTGCGCGTGGTCGGCGCGGAGTTCGAGGGAGAGATCAGTTTCACCGGGCTCAACCAGGCGCTGCTCCCGCTGCTAGGCCACTTCGACATGCTCGACCCCACCCACCGGGACGCCCTGCGGGTGGCCCTGGGCCTCGGAGCCGGGCCTGCGCCGGACCGGCTGCTGGTGTCCAACGCCGCGCTCGCCCTGCTGCGGCACGCAGCCGCCCGCGTGCCGCTTCTCCTGATCGTGGACGACCTGCCGTGGATCGACCGGGCCAGCGCCGGCGTGCTGAGCTTCGTAGCCAGAAGGCTCTCTGGCAGCAGGGCAGGGCTGCTGGCCGCCTGCCGGACCGGCGCGGAAAGCTACTTTGACCGGGGCGGCCTGCCGGAATATCAGCTGAAGCCCCTGGATGACCAGGCGGCGGCTCAGCTCATGAGGACAAGGTTTCCCGGCCTCGATCCCCGGGTGAGGAGCCGGGTGCTGGCCACGGCGCAGGGCAACCCGCTCGCCCTGCTGGAGTTGCCGCAAGCGCTGAGCGAGGCACAACGCTCCGCGAGGGAGCCGCTTCCTTCGGTGCTGCCGCTTGGTCAGCGCCTGCAGGAACTGTTCACCGTCCGGATCGCGCGACTTCCGCCCGCGACCCGGGCGATCCTCCTGACCGCGGCCCTGGAGGGCACCGGGGATATCCGGGTCCTGGAAGCGGCCGGCAGCGAGTACCGTCTCGACGATCTCGCTCCGGCCGAGCGCGACCAGCTGGTACGGGCCGAAGAAGGCTCGCGCCGCATCACCTTCCGCCACCCGCTTGTCCGCTCCGCCGCGGTCGAAGCGTCGACCCTCGCCGAACGCAGGCACGTCCACCGGGCGCTGGCCGCGGTCCTCACCGATCAGCCCGAGCGCATGGCCTGGCACCTGGGTGAGGCGTGTTCGGGGCCGAACGAACGGGTGGCCAGCCTCCTTGAGGATGCCGCGCACCGCATCGGGCGGCGCGGAGACGCCTCCGGTGCCGTGGCCAGGCTCACCCGGGCCGCTGAGCTGAGCCCCACGGCCGCCGGGCGCGGCCGCCGGCTGGCGCTGGCGGCGTATATCGGAGCGGAGATCATCGGCGAGGTGAGCGGCACCGCGCAACTGCTCGAGGCGATGAGGCAAGCGGGCCCGCAGGCGAGCGATCCGATGCACTACGCGCCGGCGGCCGCCTTCGTGATGCTCAACGCCGACGCCCACATCGATACCATCCATAAGCTCCTTGTCGGCGCCATCGAAGGCGGGAACCATGGCTACGACGCCACCGACGCGGAGCTCGTCAACGCGATGTGGGGCCTCGCCATGGTCTGCTGGCTGGGCGGGCGCGCTGAACTATGGGAACCCTTCCTGGTGATGATGCAGCGGCTTACCCCTGAGCCGCCCGCCGTGCTCGCGCTGCAGATGGACACGTTCATCCACCCGGTCCGCACCGGGGTAGCCGCGCTGGCACGGCTCGATGCCGCGCTGCGGGCCGTGCAGCGCGAGACGGACCTGCACGTCATCGAGAACGTTGCGACGTGCGCGACCTACGCCGACCGCCTAGAGGAGCTCCGCGAGCCGCTGTGGCGGATGGTGCAGCGCGGACGCGCGGGCGGCCCGGCGAGGAAGCAGCTGACAGCCCTAGCGAACCTGTGCTTCGACGACTTCGTGCGGGGCGATTGGGGAGAAGCCCAGGGTCTTGCGGCAGAAGGGCTCAAGGTCGCCGAGGAACGGGCCGGACGGTTCTTCGGCTGGTACTTCCGCTACGTACAGGCCCTGCTGGCCGCCGTCCAGGGCAGGTTCGACACGAGCCGAGCGCTCGCCAATCAGGTCATCGGCTGGGCCGGGCCGCGCGGGGTCGGCCTGGCGCAGGTCTGGGCACATTATGCGCTGGAGCTGGCAGATCTCGGCGCGGGCGACTTCGAGGGCGCTTACCGCCACGCCACGGCGATGAGCCCGGCGGGCACGCTGGCGCCCTACGCCCCGCATTGCCTGTGGGCCGTCATGGACCTGGTGGAATCGGCCGTCCGCACGCACCGGCATGCCGAGGCCGAGCGGCATGTGCACGCCATGCGGGAGACAGGCATCGCAGCGCTTTCTCCCCGGCTGGCCATCCTGGTCGCGGGGTCGGCAGCCCTCGTCGCCGGCGATGATCAGGCTCCCGCTCTGTTCGAGGAGGCTCTGAGCCTGCCCACCACCGATCAGTGGCCGTTCGACGTGGCGCGGGTCCGGCTCGCCTACGGCGAACGGCTTCGCCGACTCCGGGCCACCAGCGAGTCCAGGATCCACCTCGAAGCGGCCCTGGCCGCCTTCCAGAAACTGAGCGCGGCGCCCTGGGTTTCCCGGGCCGAGCTGGAGCTGCGGGCGACTGGGCGCACCCGGATGCCATCCCGCGCGCCGGACGGCGGTGCCCTGACCCCCCAGGAACTCCAGATCGCACGCCTCGCGGCCTCGGGCATGACCAACAAGCAGATCGCGGAACGGCTGTTCCTGTCTCCCCGGACAGTAAGCGGCCACCTCTACCAGATCTTCCCCAAGCTGGGCATCACGACCCGAGCTGCCCTTCGCGACGCCCTTGACGCGGCCGACAGCTCCTCCTTAGGGCGGCACCTCGCTCTCCGCCGTTTTTTTCAGATCGGCGACCCACCTATCGAGCGTCCGCCGCGCGGCGCCGGGGTCCGTTTCCCTCATCGCGATGGCCGCGGCTCCTCTCGCCGCGAAGCCGGCCAGGACCCGTGACCTGTCGGGATGGCCGGAGACCGCCCACGCATGGTATGTGCTGATGTCGATTCCCTGACCGGACCACGCCAGCCGCCTGCCGGGCACGAATTCACTGACCCATGCGCAGAGGCGCAGGCCGTCCAGCTCGAATTCAAACTCACTGTCCGGCTCCAGGTATCCGCAGCCAGGAACCGTAATACGAACATCCCGGATGCCGGAGAAATCCCGCTCCCAGCGGGACACTGTGACCAGGCGCGCGAACACGACGGGCGGAGCGGCTAGGACGACAAGCTCGCTGCATGCCCAGACATCCGAGCACCCGGGCGAAAGTCCAGCGGGCCACTGAAGACCACGACCCACCTTGGGTTTGGCCGGATCATCACGGCCGAACGGGCCTGTCATGGCCGCTGTCGTGGTCAGGCGGGAACGACGTACGGGAAGGTGCTTGTCCGCTGGTCCTTGGTCACTGAGGGCTTGAGCCCGGAGGGCACGGCGGCGTTGGTGACCAGGGACAGCATGGCCTCGGGGGCGTTGTCGGCCCTGGTCCGACCGTTGAAGCCGGCGAACCCGTAGACCGCGGGCGTGCCGACCACATAGGGCAGCACGTCGGGGAACAGGTCCCGAGCCACGGCCTGCCCGTAACCGGCCGGGTCGTCGCTGGTGCCGGCCGCGGCGACCACCGCGGCGATCTGATCGCCGATGTACTTGGCTGCGGCGGTGACGTCCTCCGAGGGGTGCCGGGTGTTGGCCGGGTTGGTGAAGTCGGTGTCGTTCGGCCAGAAGATCGGCCACATCATCGGGTGCCCGGCCCGGTTGATCTGCCGCCAGCCGCCGGCGTCGGTGGCCAGCTTGGTGGCGGCCCACACGCCGGTGCGGACGCCGGGCCGCAACTGCGGGTCGGTGTGGGCGACCTCCAGCACGATCGACTGGACGAGGGAGCCGGCGAAGCTGTTCTGCGCGCCCTCCGGCCGCCATCCGGACAGGTCCGGCGCGATCCCCTTGGCCACCGCCTCGTTGACACGGGCCAGCAGCGACAGGTCGATGTAGAACGAGTCGTTGATCCGTCCGGCCCACAGCCGGGTACCGCCCGCGGCGGCCGCCTGGCCGGTCCGGCCTTCCAGCACCAGGTCGCCAGCCGCGGAGTCCTCGCGCGCCTGGTCGCCGGTCAGGGCGTGCAGCCGCAGGGCCTGCTGCCCGTCCGTGCCCGGTTCGGCGAAGGACACCCGGTAGGTGAGGGTCTCGAAGTCGGCCCCGTCGACGTGCACCTTGAACTCATAGCGAGCCTCGGGGTGGAAGCCCGGCTCGGAGTGCAGGCCGTTGACGTTGGAGTTAACGTCCATGATCAACACCGTGCTGTCCTGGCCGGGGAAGACGTACAGGTCGTCGAGGAACAACTGGCCGGTCTGAGCCGCGAGCGGCGTGTCGAGATGGTGAGACATGGGATTCCCTTCTTTGCGGCGCCGGGGAGGGAGGCGATGCGACGCGGGCTTTCGTGGGCTGCCTCCGGACGGAGGTACCGCGCGGCGTAGCCACGAGCTTGCCGCGAGATGACCGTCCCTAGCACCGGTCAAATGACTCGTTTGCCCCGCCTCGACTGGTTCGAATTCAGTTGCAGCCGGGATGGCTCCGGCAGCATGACAACTGGAACGCAGCGCTGCCGACAGAGGTTAGCGGTGCGACCGGCCTGGATCACCGGGTGCAAGCGTCCGCCACGTCCCCTGCTGCGGGTCATACTCTTGCCGTTGGTAGAGGTACATGTCGTCACCCAGCAGGATCAGTGAGTACGGGCTGGGTCCGGTGCCGAGGACGTGGCCATGGTTGTGGATGTCCCGGGGCGGGGTCAGGGTCGCGACGTCACCGCGGCGCATGGCGCGGTCCTCGGCCAGGCGCAGTTCGGCCCGGCCGTCTTCATGGCGGACTGCGTCCCAGCGCTGGTGGGTCTCCACTCCGCGGACCGGGGCGACGGCAACCCAGCACTGGTGGGAGTGGGTGTAGGCCATCACCCCCTCGGGCCGGTGGAATAGCACGAGGCGGGGACCCCGGTCGGGCTTGACCAGCCACTTCCCCCCGGCCGACGCGGCGGGCATCGCGGCGATCAGCGGACCGAGGTACTCCTCGTCGGCGGCCAGTTCCACCAGGAGCCGCCCCACCTGGTCCATGTCGAGGATGCCGACGGAACGCAGCTCATCCAGCTGAGCCAGGAAATGACGGAGGGGAGCGGGGAAATCGCCAGTGCTCACTTTTCCACCCTAACCCACGGTCCACCGGCGTTCCTTGGCGTGCGCACTCATGGCGCTGAGCTCCGATACCCTCGGGGCCCGAGGTCGAGCCGCTCTCAGAGCCGATCCCCTCCGGACCGCCGACTCTCTTCTGAGCCAGACGCCGCGACCGGCGTTTTCGACCGGCCGAGGCGCTCACCTGCCCAGCGAGGCCACGCTGCGCAAACCGCCGGGGCGCATCACCCGGGATCCGGGCTCGCGCCTGCGGCCAGCGTGCGCCGCATCCCTCGCCGGACCGCGTCGATCAGGTAGGACCGCAGCCGGGCCGGGGGCACGATGGCCTGGACCGAACCCACCTGGTGGGCCCGCTCGATGCTGTGGACGCGGTCGAACTCGTCGGCGACCTGCCCAAGCTTCTCGGCATGCACCGCGGGCCATACCGAGGCCAGCTCGTCGCGCAGCCGGGACTCCTCGTCCTCGTCACCGCCGGAGGTGGCCTCCGCGATCCTCGCCTGCAGGTCGGCCACCTGGGGATCGGCCGACGTACGCTTGTTGACCTCCGCGGCGAACACAACGGCGGCGGCGGGCGCCCCGCCGATCACCGAGGCGTAGGAGCCCTCCACGGCGGCGACCTCCATGGTGTCGTTGAGCGTCCCGGAGAACACCACGAACGCCCCGCCGTGATAGCGCGAGACCACGCAGAACACGATCGGGCCGTCGAAGTTGACCACCGCGCGGCCGATCTCCGCGCCGTACTCCAGCTGAAGGCGACGCAGCGACTCGGGCGAGCCGTCGAACCCGGACAGGTTGGCCAGGATCACCAGCGGGCGGTTCCCGCTGGCCGCGTTGATCGCCCGCGCCGTCTTTTTCGACGACAGGGGGAACAGCGTGCCGGCCGTCCACTGCGACGGGCCGTCCACCGGGGAGAGCCCGTGCCGCGGCAGCGGCCGGGACTCGAAGCCGATCACCACGACCGGCTGGCCGCCCAGGTGCGCGTCGAGCACCACAGCCGACTCGGCGTCGGCCATGTCGGCCCAGCGCTCCAGCGTCGGGTGGTCGGCGTCGGCCACGCCGCGCAGCAACGAGCGCATGTCGAAGGCCTTCTTGCGGTCGGAGTTGGTCGCGGCGCCGAAGATCTCGCCGAGCGCGCCGAAGTCGGTGCCCGGGCCGGAGTGCGGCGACGCCGAGATGTCCCGGTCGTCCGGGTCGGTGGTCGGGGCCGGCCGGGGGAAGCGCTCGCCCTCGGCCACATACGCGTGCCGGTAGTGCGCCAGCAGCACGTCGATCGCCGCGGACACGTCCGGAGCCCAGTACTGGGCCTCGCCGTTGGGCCCCATGATCCGGTCGTAACCGCCGATGCCGAAGTTATCCTCGGCCGAGACCCCGCCGGAGTAATCCAGCGACTGCTTCCCGGTCAGGACCATGGCCGAGTCCGGGGTCATGATCAAGATGCCCTTGGTGTGCATCAGCATCGTGGCCTCGGCGTTCCAGTACGGCTGGGCACCGACGTTGATGCCGGTGACCACAACGTTGATCTCGCCGCCGTCCTGGGTGAATTCGACGATCCCGCGCAGCGCCCGGGAGATCCAGTCCATCGTCTCGGTGCCAGAATCCATGGAGATCTTCGCTCCTGCCGAGATGGCGAACCACTCGACCGGCGCGTGCAGCCGCCGCGCCAGGTCCAGGGCGGCGAGCACACGGCGGCACTCCGCCTCGGCCAGCGCGCCCAGCGCGCGCGTCGGGTCCCCCATCAGCACGACCCGGCGCATCCCCTCGGGATAGCGCGTGGTCGGCGTGCTGACCACGCCAAGCACCAGGTTCGCGGTATTCAGCCCCGGTTCCCGGTCCACCGGCACCGGGGAGCCGGACTCGTCAAGGTCGTACTCGGTGAACGTGCCCGGGGCGCCGCCAGGGTCCGGCGACCGGGTGATCAGCGGAATGAGCTCGTACGGGTAGACGGTGCCGCGGCGGCGGGCCCGGATCACCTTCTGCGTGTAGGAGTTCAGCTCGCGCAGCGGCTCGAGCGGCGGGTCGGTGACCCGCAGCGTCAGCCCGGCGCCCGGCGGGCGGGACATCCGCAGCATCTGCTCGTGGACTCCGCCGTCCGGGGAAGCCACCTTGAACTGCACCATCACCAGCTCCAGGCCGAGACCTTCGGTGCGCGGGGCAAGCGACCTGATCACCTGGTCGACCTCACCGAGCCCAGCGTCCACGACCGGCCAGACGTAGAGCTTGACGCGGTTCCAGTCCAGCCTGGCCAGCTCGCGGTCGGCCGAACGGGCCGCGCGCAGGCTGTCCAGGCAGTCGTCCAGGGCGCGCTCGAGCTGGGGCAGGCCGCGGACCCGCCCGTCCTGGTCGCGCAGGATGGTCAGGTCGCGGACGTCGGCCAGGGCCATGAGCCGCTGATCGTCGGGCACTTCGCGACCCCGGATGCGGAACAGGTGCACGTCGGGCGCCGCGGGCAGGCGGGTCAGCTCGAACCGGGAGAAGCGCCACAGGCCCAGGCGTTCGGCGATCATCGGGTGCAGGTCCCGCTGCGTGCGGTCCTCCTCTGCCCTACCGTCCGGTCCCGCGCGGAACGTGAACCAGGCCGGCCAGCCGCCGCCCGGCCCGCGCACGGCCGGCGGAGCCTCGGGGGGTCCGGGGGGATGGGTCCCCCCGGAGAGGGAAGTCAGCACCGCCACCGTAACCCGCTCGACGGCGGCCGGGATCAGGCCGAGCTTGTCGCGGATGCGCCCGGCGCGGGCGTCGTGGTCGCCGTCGGCTTCGTCCTCGGGGGTCTGGGAGGTCACGTAGAGGTCGACGAGCACGGTCCGGCCGGCCGGGAAGGCGCCGGCCAACTCGGGCAGGTCAGATTCCGCCGCGCTTTCCGTGCCCTCGGCCACGGTCGCGACGACCAGGTAGTCCTGCCCGTCGTGGGTGTACTCGGCGGTCAGCAGAGGGCGACCGCGGCGCTCGGTGACCTGCACGTTCTCCAGGGCCCTGATCCGGTAATGGCGCCTGGTCATCACCTCGAGCATGACCGCGTGATCCCGCTCGGTGAAGATGCCGAGGATCGGCGCGCCTGAGGCGACGATCGCGTCGATCTGGGCCTCCCGGGCGTTGGGGTCCGGCGACAGGTGGTCGAGTTCCGCGCGTACCTGCTGCTGGGCCCGGACCCGCTCGGCGGCGATGGCCGGGGCGTCGAAACACCGGTACCGGACCTGCCGGGCCAGGTCACCAACCGCGGGGTGGCGCAACTGGGTGGCCGACACCAGCTGGTCGATGACCCGCCGGTAGTCCTCGCGGGCGTCGTCCGGCAGTGCTAGCTCCGGGGGGGACGACCCTGCTGGCCTTGCCGCCTGCGGCGGCGGGCCCGATCCCCCCCGAGGCTCCGCCGGCAGTGCTAGCTCCGGGGGGGACGACCCCCCCGATCCCCCCCGAGGCTCCGCCGACAGTGATTCCGGGTCGCGCAGCCGCCAGCGCAGCAGGCCGGCCACGACCGGCACGTGAGTGGCCGCGCGGCGGTGGGCCAGGAAGATCCGGTACAGCGCCGGTCCGAGCTCGGGCGAGGGCTCCAGTCCGGTGACGCCGTAATGAGCGAGGGTCCGGCGCAGCTTGATCCGGAACGACTCGGGCAGGCCTTCCGCGTCGGCGTCCATGGAGCGCAGGTAGGCATGCAGGTACTCCTGCTGGTTGTGGGCGTCCACGGCGGCCTCATCGTCGGCCTCGGTCTCGCTGCGCACCCGGCGGCTGCGCCACAGCGCGGAAAGGTCAGCGAAGATCCGCAGGATCTCGGTCTCGCCGGCCAGCAGCCGCGGGTCGCCGGCCGGTAGCTCGGCTCGCGCGGCGGCCAGCCTCTTCAGCTGCCCCGCGGCCTCGTCCCCATCGATGTCGAAGCCGAGCACCATCGAGCGCAGGGCCGCCAGCGCGTCGGCGGCGACCGCCGCCGGGTCGCGCTCGTCCCCGCCCGCCCCAGCCAGCGCGCTCAGGTCAACCCGGGCGTCCGATTCGCGGCCCCCGCCGGCCTCGAGCTCGGGATCCTGCTCGATCCTGACCAGCTTGGCACCCGTCTCGACCTGGGTGTTGACATCGACGAGCACCTCGGCGACCCGGCCGGCTACCGGGGCGCGCAACGCAGTCTCCAGCTTCATGCTCTCCACGATGGCCACGACGTCGCCCTCCGCAACCTCGTCGCCGACGCCGACCGTGATGGCCACCACCATGGCCGGGGCCGGGGCGCGGACCAGCCCGGCCTCGCCGCCGGAGATCCGGTGCACCGCGCCATCGACCTCGACGAGGTAATCCGGGCCCTGCGCGACCGAGAGCACGTCGAAGTGCTGGTCGCCGGCGCCGAGGGTGAGCTCGAACCGGCCAGACCGCTCGACGTCGACCTCCACCGCGCGGCTCTGTTCATCTCCGGCCAGCTCCACCCGGTACCGGGTCGGCCGGGGCCGGGACACCCGAAGCTTATAGGCCTCGGAGCCGACGCGGACGTCGGCCTGATGCCACGTCTCGTGCCCCACCTCCGGGCGCCCGCGCTCGGCGGAGATGAACAGCCAGCCCTGCTGGCGCCGGGCGTGCGCCTCGTAGGCCTCGAAGGCGGTGGCCAGCAGCGCGACGTCGATCCGTCGCGGCGGAATGTAGCCGTCGGCCATCATCGTGTCCAGCCAGGTCGTGTCGACCTCACCGCGGACGAACTCCGGCCGGCTCAGCAGGTCCAGCAGGAAGCCCTTGTTCGTGGTCCCGCCCTTGATCACCGTGGCGGTCTGCCGGAGCGCGCGGGACAGCCTGGCGCGGGCCTCGGGACGGTCCCGGCCCCAGGCGATTACCTTGGCAATCATCGAGTCGAACTGCGGCGGGATGACGTCGCCCGCCGAGACGCCGGTGTCGACCCTGATGCCGGGGCCCGCGGGCAGCGCCAGGTGCTCGATCAGGCCCGGCGCGGGCGCGAAGTCACGTTCTGGGTCCTCGGCGGTCAGCCGGGCCTCGATGGCGTGCCCGTATACCGGCGGCTCAGCGGGCCCGATCTCGGCCAGCGTGCCGCCGGCCGCGATGTGCAGCTGCAGCTTGACGATGTCCACGCCGGTGGTCGCCTCGGTGACCGGGTGCTCGACCTGCAGCCGGGTGTTGACCCCGAGGAACGACAGCAGCCGTTCGCTCGGCTCGTAGAGGAATTCCACGGTCCCTGCATTGACGTACCCGGCGGCCCGGATCAGCTCGGCGGCGTGAGCGCGTACCATCTTCTCCTGCTCGGCTTGCAGCGCCGTGGAGGCGGACTCCTCGATCACCTTCTGGTTGCGCCGCTGCACGCTGCAGTCCCGGACGCCCAGCGTCCACACCGTGCCTTGGGCGTCGGCAACGACCTGCACCTCGACGTGGTGGCCGCCGCGGATGGCCCGCTCGAGGAACACCGTCGCGTCGCCGGCCGTCTTCGACGCCTCCGAGCTGGCCCGCTCGAACGCCTCGTCAAGCTGCTCGGCCGACCGAACCAGCCGGATGCCGCGCCCGCCGCCGCAGGCCGTCGCCTTGACCATCAGCGGGTAGCCGATCGACTCGGCGGCGGCCTGTGCTTCCTTCAGGTTGGCCACCGGGCCGCCGCTCCAGGCCGCGAGCGGCACGCCGACCTCCTCGGCCAGCCGCTTGGACTCGATCTTGTCGCCGAGCCTGCGCATGACGTCCGCCGACGGGCCGATGAAGGTGATCCCCAGCCGCTTGCACAGCTCGGCGAACTCGGCCTTTTCCGAGACGAATCCCCAGCCGGGCCAGACCGCGTCGGCCCGGCACGCCCGCAGCGCGCGCTCCAGCTCGGCGTAGTCCAGGTAGGGGCTGGCGGCGAACGCCTCGCCGGGGTCCGCCGGGCCGATGAGCACCGCCTCGTCCGCCTCCCGGACGAACGTCGCGCGCCGGTCAGCGACGGTGTAGACGGCGATGGCGCGCAGCGGCGGCCGCCCCTCGGCATTCCACTCCCGGACGGCGTTGATCAGGCGCATGGCCGGCTCGCCCCGGTTGACGACCGCGACCCGGCTGAATGCGCGCTGGCTGTCGTTGCTCATCGGCTCATCCACCGAAGGCCGCGCGCATGTCGTCGCTGGTGCCGCCGGCTACCGGCGGCGGCGTCGCGTTCTCCTGGATGACGTCCAGTATCACCTCGTCGGCCATGATGGCCGGATCGACCTGCAGCACGGCGTAGCCGCCGACCGCGCCGGCCCCGAAGCCGGGCGCGAAGACCCGGGTCCGGCTGGTTATCGCGCCGTCGCGCACGGCGTCGAAGAGCGCGATCGGGATGCTCGCCGCCGACACGTTCCCCATCTGGTCCACGTTGAAGTACAGCTGGTCGGCGGACAGCCCGGCCTTGCGGGCCAGGTCGAGGATCATCGTCTTGTTGGCCTGGTGCGGCACGATCAGCTCGATGCGCTCGAGCAGCGTCCGCCCGGAGTCGTCGGGATCGGGAAGCTGGCCCAGCTCATCCAGCATCTGCATCAGGTAGCGCTGCACCAGCGACTTGACCTCGGGTCCGTAGACGGTGATGTCGTTGTCGAAGTCCGCGTTCGGCCAGATGATCGAGTTGACCTCGGTGTGCGGCCCGCTGGCGTAGGTCTGCACGACCTCCACGTCGCCCGGGTCGCCGTCCGCAGCCGGGCCGATGACCATGGCCGCAGCTCCGTCCCCGAAGATCATCCGGGAGGTGCGGACGCTGCCGATCTTGTCGGAGAACTTCTCCACGCAGACCAGCAGCACCGGCCGGCCGACCTCCTGAAGCTGCCGGATGGCCTCCGCCATCCCGTAGGGCAGCCCCGCGCAGGCGGCGACCAGGTCGGCGGAGGCATGGGTCTGCAGCAGGCCGAGCTCGCCGGATATCCAGCACGCTATGGACGGGATCAGCCGGTTGCTCGTGCACGTGCTGACGAGCACGGCGCCGATTTCCTCCGGAGCGCGGCCGGATTTGGCCAGCGCCGCCCGGACCGCGGGCAGGGCCAGCTGCTCGGGCTCCCGGCTGGTGTAGCGACGCTGCTTGATCCCGGTTTTCGCGCTGATCTCCGCGGCGCTCATCGGCGACCACGAGAAGCTCGCGTTCCTGATCACGTCGTCGTTCCTGCAGACATGCTCGCCGCGCACGACCGCAAGGGCCTCGAGCTTCGGCTGGATCCTGAACGCCTCCCGCACCCGGACCGGCGGATAGGGCGTCACCGGAGCCACCGCCTCGACCTGGCCGTTCTGGCTCGCCAAGGTGGCCAGCTCGCGCCCGCCGGCCGCCGAACGCCTGACCCGCTCGACGAAGGCCAAGACGTCGCGGTTGCGCGGATGGAGCGCGACCACGAAGTCGTCGTCGCCGATCTCGCCGGGCCCGCGTAGCTCGGTGCGCGCGCGATCCCACGGGTACTGGTTGTGCAGCACCATCGCCCAGCGCATCAGCGCCTCGAGTTCCGGCACGTCCTCGCGGGCGTCGAGGATCTGCTCGAACGTAAACACCGGGTAGTCGGGGTCATGGTCCGGCATCACGAACGTCAGCGCCTCCGGCTGGCTGAGGAACTCCGGCACGGTCGGCTTGATCGCGGGCAGTTCGGTGGCGTGGTGCAGCTTGGTGCTGAACACGGCGAACAGCAGGGCGAACACCCTGTTCTCAGTGTCGGCGTCCCATGCCGCGGGCAGTTCACGGAAGGCGCGTTCCACCGCGGCCACCTTCCGCTCGCTGTCCTCCCACGGGGTCAGCACCGGCAGGAAGACGTCGTCGCGGCCCTTGGGCAGGTCACGCCACCGCGTCGGCCGCTTGTCGAACATGGTGATCGCGTACCGGTTGACCCAGAACAGGTTCTGCCCCAGGTCACGCAGCAGCTCGAAGCGCCCCGGATAGCTTCCGGCCTCGACCCGGGCCAGGATGTCGGTACCGGTCGGCGCCTTGGCCTCGAAGTCCCGCCCGATCACCGCGGTGAACTGGTCAAGCGACTCCAGCACCGAGAAATCCAGCTCGCCGAGGAAGTTAGCCGGAAACACCAGCCGACCGTGCTTATTGATCACGAAGGGTTTCACGTGCGACCTCCTGGGCGAACGACCTCATCCGCCGGCCGCCGGTGCTGGCGGCGCGGCACGGTTCCGGGCCGGGCCGGGCCCTGGCACCGTACCTGCTGCCGTACCCGAAATCCGTTGATTATGTGTGTCCGCCCGGGCAAAATCGCCTCGGTCAGCATTAAACCTGGATCGCTCTGGTCACTTTGGTAACGAACGTGGCACGAGGCTCGCAGTTCGGTCCGTTCGGAAAGAAAGTCTTTTACATCCGAACGGGCCGGGGTTCCCGCTCCTCCCCCGGTCGCCGGGCGGGACCGCGCCACTTAAGCCCCTACGCCGGAGAGGGTCCGCCGCGCCATGCGCCCGGTCAGCTGATTGAGGACGTACCGCAGCTGGTCATGGTGCGGTTTGGCGCAGCCTTGTTGCCGCGCGCCGCCGCGAGGGGTACTTAGCATATGCGTCCAGGCCTGGGTTTATGGCGCCGAGCCCCTAGTAGGGTTCGGGTATGCAGCTGCGTCCAGGTTGGCCTGACGTGCCGGGCGGGCGGGGAACGGCCTCGCGCTCGCGCCATATCCCGGTGTCGGCTGGTCGGGAAGATCCCACCAGGCGCCGGGCGGTGCGCTGCTGGTGGCTGGCGGCGGCGTGGATCTGCTGCGGTATCGCTCTGTTTGCCTTCCTGCTGCGGATCTCGCTCAGCTACGGGATGAATTCCGACGGGGCAAACAACGCGTTGCAGGGGTGGGACATCCTCCACGGCCATGTCCTGCTGCATGACTGGATCCTCGGGGACGCGACGTATTACACCCTGGAACTGCCGCTGTACGCGATCACCGAAGCCGTGCTCGGGCTGAGCTCCCTGACCTGTCATGTGGTCTCCGCGCTCACGTACCTGATCGTCGCGGTATGTGCTGTGGTGCTGGCCATGGCAGACAGCAAGGGGCTGTCCAGGGCGGCCCGCGGCGCGGCCGTGATCGCGGTGCTGGCAGCGCCGCTCCTCAGCCGTCAAGGCGTGTCGTTCCTGCTGTCGTCACCAGACCACACCGGGACCTCGGCCATCATCATGATCTCGTTCCTGCTGATCGATCGGGCCCCGGGCCGGCGCTTCACGCCGCCGCTGCTCTGCGCGATCTTGTGCGCCGGCCAGATCGGTGACGCAAGTGTGCGCTACGTTGCCGTACCGGCGATCCTGCTGGTGTGCGCCTATCGCATCCTGGCCTCGCGGAAGATCCGGACGGCCGAAACTGCGATCATGCTGTCAGCCGCCGCGTCGCTTCTGCTGGCGTCCTTGATCCGCGCCGTGATGGTGCGGCTCGGCGCGTACGCGATGGTCCCGCCGGTGACGGCGATCTCGCCTGTGGCGCAATGGCCACATCACGCGGTGGTGGCCGTGAGGGCCATCTACACGCTGTTCGGGGCGGTCGTCGTCCCGCACGCCGTCCTGGGCCTGTTCGGGTCCGCCTTTGCGCTGATCTGCTTGTTGGCCGCCCTGTTCGGCTTCGGGAAGGTCATCTGGACCTGGCGCACCGCGAGCCGATCCGAGCAGCTGCTGTGCGTCGCGATCGCCGTTGTCTGGGCCGTGTACGTGATCTCAACGCTGCCGTTTCCCGGAAACCCGTACGAGCTCGTGGCCGTGCTTCCCTTCGGGGCAGTGCTCGCGTCTCGGGCCTGCGTGCCTGCGCGCATCACGGACGCATCGCGTGGCCGCCTGGCGATCGCGGTGGCCGCCCTTGCCGCACTGCTGCCGTTGACCGCGGCGGCCAGCGTGCCCACGGCGGCAACGAGCGCCGCACCCGTTGCCGCGTGGCTGGAGGCGCACGGCCTGACGTACGGAATCGCCGGCTACTGGGACGCCTCGTCCGTCACTGTGCAGTCGGGCAACCGGGTTCAAGTTCGCGCGGTCCAGTGGCGGCCGGACGGCGAGATCATCCCTTATGGCTGGGAGACGAACTCGTCCTGGTATAGCCCTTCCCAGCATGATGCGATGTTCGTGCTCAGCTACCGCACCAGCGATGTCACGCCCGCCATCGCCGAGCGGATCTTCGGCCGGCCGGCCGCGATCGGCCACGTGGGGGGCCAGCTGATATTGGTCTACAAGAAGAACCTGCTCACAGGGCTCCCGCTGATCCACCCTCGTGGGTCCGGGTTAGTCATGACGCCACGTACGCCCGCCCTTCGGCCAGTCCGTATTCGCGGTCGCGCGCGTACCTGAATAACCAGACACCGCCGGATCACACTCTGGCCGTGTCGCGGCGCAGGCTCCAGGCGGCGCCGGCCACGAAAATCGCGAGCCACACGACCAGGTTCACGATCCAGCCCCATTGCAGGGTGCCGCCGACCAGCGGGTAGTGGACGAGCTGGCTGAGCCCGTACAGGGGCGTGAACTTGGCAAAGGTCTGCAAATCCGGCGAGAACTGGCTGACCGGGATGAACAGGCCGCCGGCGAAGCTGCACAGGGTCAGCGCGAGCGCGATGACCTGGGTGACGTTCTCCGACGGCAGCAGGTAGCCGGTGAAGAGCCCGAAGGCGGCGAACAGCAGCGATCCGATCCACACGCAGAGCCCGGTGATGACCCACAGATCCGCCGGCATCGACACCTTGTTCGTGACGGCGCCCACCAGGTAGACGGCGCAGACCGCGCCGGCCGCCAGGACCAGCGAGGTCAGCATCTTGATCACGACGTAGGCCGCCGGCGACAACGGCGTCACGCGCAGCTGCCGGCTCCAGCCTGCTGCTCGTTCGATGGAGACCATCGCACCACAGGTCGCGGTGGCGGCCACCGCGCCGTACAGGGCGATGCTGATCATCTCGGCGGCCGATACGTTGCCATGCCCGGCTGTTTCGTGCACGTAACTGTTGTTCAGGCCGAAGCCCCAGAAGAAGAGCACCGGCAAGACCAGCGCCAAGATCATGGTCCGCCGGTTGCGCAGCAGACGGCGGACCTCCAGCCGCAAGATCGCCGGGCTGAAGCCGCCCAGCGGGGGCGGCTTGCGCTCCAGGGCGGCGGCCAGGGCGGACTGAGCGGTCATGTCGCCGCTCGGCTCTCGCCGGCCGGGACGGGCGCGCTGTCGCCGGTCTCACCGGCCGGGACGGCCGCGCTGTCGCCGGTCGCGCCGGCCGGCCGCGCCGGCCGCGCCGGTCAAGGCGATGAAGGCCTCTTCGAGCCCGCGTGAGGTGATCTCCAGGTCGCGGGCCGGGGTCTGGGTCAGCAGCCGCCGCGCCACGGCGTCGGAGTCGGAGTCGCCGGAATAGATCAGGACGGTGTCTCCGCGCACCTCGACGCCGTCCACGCCCGGCATGGCCCGCAATGCCGCCTGGTCCGCGCCGGGCAGCGTCGCCCGGATGGTCCGGCCGGAGGCCAGGCCCTTGACCTCGGCGGCGGTTCCGTCCGCCACGATCTGTCCCTGGCTGATCAGCACGATCCGGTCAGCGTAGGCGTCCGCCTCCTCCAGGTAGTGCGTCGCAAAGACGATCGTCCGACCCCGGGCTGCGTCATCGCGGATGGCTTTCCAGAAATCGCGGCGGCCTTCCACGTCCATTCCCTGGGTCGGCTCGTCGAGGATGAGCAGCTGGGGGTCAGGGATCAGCGCCATGGCGAAGCGAAGCCGCTGTTGTTCTCCCCCGGAGCACTTCCCGACCGTGCGGTCGGCGATCGCGGTGATGCCCGCCCGCTCCAGCACCTCCCCGACGGGGCGGCTGACGGCGAAAAGCCCGGCGGTGTACTGAACCGTCTCGGCCACCGTGAGGTCCTTGAGCAAACCCCCCGCCTGCATGACCGCGGAGACCAGGCCGCGGCGGACCGCCTGCCGCGGCGCCATGCCGTAGACCTCGACCCCGCCGGCATCCGGGCGGGACAGGCCCAAGATCATGTCGATCGTCGAGGTCTTCCCCGCGCCGTTCGGGCCCAGGAAAGCCATGATCTCTCCGGAGCCGATGGTCAGCGTGACTCCCCGCACGGCCTGCACCGAGCCGAAATGCTTGTGCACGCCCCGCAGGTCGACGGCAGGCGGCCAGACGGTACCGTCCCGGCGCCCGGGCAGCGCCGCAGGCTCCGCGTCGTGCCGGGCCACCTGCACAGGGCCCGCAGACCCTGCCGCTGACACGAGGCTTTCAGCGCCTGCCTTTACTCCACCAGAAAAAGGAGCCCCTGCGCATCTTGTTCCAGACCGCGAAGAGCACCACGACCACGACCACGCAAATCAGCGCAATACCCATCCCGGTACCTCCTGGCGCGCGGAACTGCTCAGAAGAGGCGTCGGGTCTGCGTGGGGCGACAACCCGAAGTGGTCGTCCTGCCCAAACAAGGCGTCGCTCCCAAGGAGAGACTCCCTTCAAGGTACCACGGGCAAGACCGGTCCCCGAGCGGCCCGGCGCAGGTGACACCGGCACCAGCAGGAGAAGCACCGCGGCCGCGGCATGGCGCTTCCCGCCGCCAGCGTGGCCGATCGATCCGGCCCCCTCCGGCCCGGATTCAGATGATAAACAGCGCTATCGCCGCAAACTGGCATGCCGCGGCGGCGCAGACGAACACGTGAAAGACCTCGTGGTAGCCGAACACCGACGGGTACGGGTCGGGCCGGCGGCGATGGTAGGAGATCGCGCCGGCCGTGTAGAGCAGGCCGCCACCAAGCACTAGCGCTGCTGGCGCGACCCCGGCATGGATCCACACCCCCGGCAGCCCAAGGCCGGCGATCCAGCCGAGCCCCAAGAACGTCGCGCCCACCAGTACCTCTGGTGCGCCCATCCAGGCCATGTGGACTCCCGCGGCGGCGAGCGTCAGGGCCCACATCACGATCAGGCAGACCAGCCCGAAGGCGCCACGGTTCGCCAGCAGGAAAGCCGGTGTCGCCGTGCCGGCGATGAGGAAGAAGATCATCGCGTGATCCAGGCGCTGAAGTCGCCGACGCCAGGCATCAGTCCAGTTGCCGCGGTGATACAGCGCGCTGACCCCGAACAAAGCGCTGACGCTGGCCACGTAGATGGCCGCAGCCGTGACCTGCGTAGCACCGTGCACGCGGACCAGCAGCAGCGTACCGATCACCACCGATATCCCGAACCAGACCAGGTGCAGCCAGCCGCGCAGGACCGGCTTTTCGTAGTAGACACCGCGCCGGGCGTCGTACAAGGCGTCCACCGCGAGCGGGCCTGGTACGGCTGGCGGACTCTGCTCGCCGATAGGTGCGGTCATGGCTCCTCGCCTGGACTTACCTGCGGTCGTCAGGTCTGCCGGGGTCCAGAGCAGCGAAGCCGCAAACTTGCGCACGTGCGGGCACGCCGAGCGCTATTTTCCTGGCCTGAGGCTACGCCAAATCCACCGTGCTCGACAACCGCCACGGCAGGCCAGGCAAGACCCCTTGGAGGTCATTGCCTGGCCGGAGGCGGAGTGACATGACGGTCAGCGGTCCCTAGCTGCGTGCAGCCGCTCGCTCTTCACGCAGAGGCGATCTCGCTCGGCGCCGGAATCGTCCCTGCCGACGTGTCAGCTGATGACCCTGACGTTCTCCGCCTGGGGTCCCTTCTGGCCTTGGGTGATGTCGAACTCGACCTTCTGCCCTTCCTCCAGGCTGCGATAGCCGCCACCGGTGATCGCGCTGAAGTGCACGAACACGTCCGGGCCGCCGCCTTCCACCGCGATGAAACCGTAGCCCTTGTCGCCGTTAAACCACTTCACATTGCCTTGCGCCATCTTGACCTCTCGGATGTGGATGCGGCCCCAGTCACGGCCGCGGAGGCGCGCACGCCACTTGCTTTTGGTCAGCCTTTCACACCACACGCGGCGGGTGTAAATCGAGCGGCCCCGCCGGCTGCCCGGTCGGCCACCTCAGGCCCAGAGCGCGGGACGTGCGTGGTCATGACACCGAAGAATGCTGGCGGCGCCCCGGGTAGCCGCCGGTCGCCAGTCAGGCGCGTTCCAGGCCTTGGAGGCCATCGGCCATCGAGCGGAACAGCGGGTCGGTGAAAGTGGTCAAGCCCGCATATATCTTGTTGATCTTCTCGTAGGCGCGGGCAGCCCGTGCGTCTGGGGCGAACTCGTCGCCGACGGTGACCATCGCCGCTGTGGCTTGGTCCCAGTCCGGGTAGATGCCATGGCCGACGGCGGCGCAGATGGCCGCGCCGAGACCGGCGGCGTCGGTGACCGTGGTGCGGCGGGTGGGGCGGTCGAAGACATCGGCGACGATCTGCATCATCAGGTCTGAGCGCGAGCCGCCCCCGGACACCAGGACCGGCGAGAGCCGACGCCCCAGCGTTTGCTCCATCGCGGCGGTGTTATTCGCCATCGTCAGGGCGATGCCCTCGAGGATCGAGCGATAGATGTGGGCGCGGCCCTGGCTGCCGTCGAAGCCCAGGAGCGCGCCTCGGCGCCAGACCGCGTGGCCAGGTGCGAGCCAGTCCGGCAGCGTCAACAATCCGTTGCTGCCGGGCGCTAGCTCGCTGGCTTCCGTGTTGAGGGTGTCCTCCAGACGCGCCATTCCGGCTGTCGGCTCCTCGCCATGCGAGCCCTCGAGCACGGTGCGGTACCAGCTGACCATCCACATGCCGCGGCGGATCCCGGTGCTCTCGTACAGGTACTTCCCGGGCCGCGCCGCGAAGTTGGCCCAGTAGCTGTCAGCTGCGCTGCTTGAGGAGGAGCCGATGGTCATCGCCGCGATGTAGGTGCCCAGCGACAGCAGCACGGTGCCGTCTTCTTCCAGGCCACACCCTAGCGCCTCGACGGCCTTGTCGTTGGCCGTGGCGTATACCGGAAGCCCGGCTGGGATACCCGTGGCCTCGGCCGCCGCAGAGGTCACCTCGCCGAGCCGCCCGCCCGGGGGGACCAGGTTGAAGAGCATGTCGCGCGCCATGCCGGTGGAGGCATAAGCGGCGGGATCCCTCGACCAGGTCGCCGTGTCCTGGTCGATGGGCCAGACACCTTGGTAGTTGGCCGCGGCGTCGGTGAACTGGCCGGTCAGGCGGTGCGTGATGTAACCGGAGGAGGTGGTGACGTAGCGGGTCTTGGGGTTGCTCGGTACGTAGGCGCGGGAGACCCGCTGGTCCATCCAGCTCAGCACCGGCTCGGCGAGGCTGCCGTCCGCGGCCAGCAGGGCCCGGCAGAACCGGATAGTGCACAGGCCGACGGCTGCGATGTCGGCGCGACTGCCGTCGAACTGGTCCATAGCGGCGCGGCAGGCGTCCCGGATCGAGTCCCAGATGTCGTCACCGGGATGGATCGCCTGCCCCGGCACCGCCGTGTCGTAGGGCTTGAGCCGTCTGCGGGCCGAGGCGACAGCGTGGCCGCGGGAGTCGAAGATCGTGACCTTGGTGCTCTGTGACCCGTTGTCGATGGCCAGCAAGTACGGCGTCATAGTCAGCTCGCGGATTCGTGCGTGCCGGCGCCCGGCTCCAGCGGGAAGATCGTGCCCGCGTTCATCACGCCCCGGGGGTCGAACGCGTACTTGAGGGTCGACAGCAGGTAGTAGGCGCTGCCGTGCTCCTCTCGCACCCAGGGCGTGCGGTACTTGCCGATCCCGTGGTGATGCACCATCGACCCGCCCAGCCGCAGGGCTTCCTCGACGATGATCGCGTTCAGCGGCTTGTGGTAGACCTCGATCTCTTCGCGGGGGCTGCAGTTGATCGTGTAGTCGTAGACAAAGTAGAGGTTGGTCCCGGTCTGGTAGCTGTGCGAGGAGTGCGCGCCGAGCATGGTCAGATCACCGGCTCGCGGGAATTCGCCGCGGATCCGGGCCATGACGGCGTTGAACAGGTCGCTGACCCGTGACCAGTTGACGGACACCTCCGTGGTGTATCCGAGATGGGCGTGCTCGAGCATGGCGGCCTTCTCAGCATCGATCTTGTCCTGGCCCCAGTTGAGGTTCTCGAACCATTGCTGGATCAGGCCAGACTCGACACGCTCGTGGGGGCGGCTGTCGAACAGTTCCTCGATCGCCTGCGCTGTCGCGTCGGCAATGCCCTTCGGGCCCTCGGCGACGAACACGACGACATTCTTCCCCTGGTAGAAATCAGCGAAGTGCTGCCGGGCGTCCTCGGGCGAGTAGACCCGGCACACCGAGGGCCGGTACCCGGCCGTGATCACCTCGCGGAGAGCGGCGACGCCGTCCGCGAAGTCGTCGACGAGGAAGCCGAAGTAGCGGTTGTTCTCCGGCCGGTAGCGGAAGAGCTTGACCGTCACTTCGGTGATAAAGCACAGCGCCCCCTCGCTGCCGATGATGATGTGCCGGATGTCCGGGCCTGCGGCCCGGCGGGGCACGTTCTTGATACGGACGACCTGTCCGCCCGGGAAGACGCTTTCCAGGCCGACGACCAAGTCCTCGATGCCGCCGTACAGGGTGGAGAACTGGCCGATCGATCGGGTCGCGACCAGGCCGCCCATCTGGGCGAGCGGCTTGGACTGGGGTGAGTGTCCGGTGGTCAGGCCCTGGGCTCGCACGATGTCCTCCAGCTCCTGCAGGCCGACGCCGCCCTGCACGGTGGCCATCATGTCGACTGGGTTGATCGACAGGATCGCGTTCATCCGCGACCCGTCTACCACGAGGCTGTCCTCGACCACGGTCTCCAGGCCGCCCTCGGTGGCGGTCTGACCGGTGCGGGGTACCACGTTGACCAGGTTCTCCTCAGCGAATCGCAGGATGGCCGCCACGTCCGCGGTCGACTCGGGGTAGACGATCGCGGCCGGGATGGGCCCGTCGTAGATGCCGTGGACGGAGGTGTACTTCTTGAACCGGTCGACGCTGGCCGCCTTCAGCTGCTCGTCGCCGGTCTCGACTGCGTCGGGCCCGAGCAGCTCAGTCATCGCCGCGACGATCGACTGGCGGTTCAGCGGAGATCGGGATGAGGTCATGCTCGGTACTGCCCTCTCTCTTGCGAGGTGCCGGACGTTACGGGAGCCCCGGGGTCAGCGGACGAGATAGCCGCCGTCAACGACTAGGACATGGCCGTTAACGTAGTCTGCGGCCCGGCTGGCCAGAAAGACGACGGCGCCCATCAGGTCGGCGGTGTCGCCCCAGCGGGCCGCGGGAACGTGCTCGACGATACGGCGTTCGGCGGCGGGATCGGCGCGGGTCGCTTCGGTGATCGCGGTCTTGAAGTATCCGGGCGCGATGGCATTGACCTGGATGTTGTGGGCCGCCAGCTCGTCGCAGTAGGCCTTGGTGAAGCCCACGATTCCAGCTTTGGTCGCGGCATAGGCAGGTGACCCCTTACCGCCGAGGAAGGAGAACAGCGAGGCGATATTGATGATCTTGCCGGATCGCTGCTCGATCATGGACTTGCTGGCCTCGTGGGCGAGTTCAAAGGCGGCGGTCAGGTTAACCGACACCATGGAATCCCACTGGTCACGGCCGAACTCCTCCACCTCGGCCAGCAGGGCGATGCCGGCGCAGTTGACCAGGATGTCGACCGAGCCCAGCGCCTCGGCGCAGCGGCGGACAATGGCAGCCGGAACGCCCGGCTGCGTAATGTCGGCCGCCACGAACTCCATCCGGCCTCCGGCGTCCTGGATCAGCCGGCGGGTCGTCCCGTCATCCTCGGCCAGGCCGACGGCGAACACGTCAGCGCCGGCCTTGGCCAGGGCGACGGAGAAGGCCCGGCCCAGCCCGGTGTTGCCGCCGGTGACGAGGGCGTTGCGCCCGGCGAGAGAGAACAGGTCCAGGCTGAAGTCGGCGATGTCCATGGGTCCGCTACCGTCCAAGGTGGGAGGTGGGCCGGGTGTTGGTGTCAGGCAAGAGGGGTCGGGCCAGGCGCCGTCAGGAGTGTTCCAGCCAAGGCGCGGCCCGGTCCCGGTCTAGGCGCTCCGGTGCACGCAACGTAGCGATCATGAGCCGGACAGAGTCCTGGACGTCCCTGGTCAGCTGGAAGCACTCCCCCGCCGACCGGCACCTGGCCGGTCCGAATTGCTGCGCCGTAGCCACCACAGCGCTAGCCAAGCCGGGTAGTTCCGCGGCGTCCCCGGGATCGAGCGGCCAGCCCGCACCCCCGGCCGCAGTTCCCAGGCTGGTGATCTGATCACCCAGCCAGGTCCAGGGGTCGGCACTCAGCGCGGCATCCCAGAACCGGGCGGACGGCTCGTTGCCCGTGAACCGCGGATGGTAGTGCGCAGCGGCGAAGCTGCCCGGGGGGTCGGCGAGCCGGTCGAACAGATCGGCCCGCCACAGCGGGCGATCGACGGTCATGAGCTGGGACGCTGACTCGCTGCCTCGATGCGGTTGGTGAGGCAGCTCACGGATCTCGACTCGGGCACCGTGCTCGGTGGAAGCGTCGTCAAGGTTGATCTCAAACCAGTGTCGGATGGTGACGGCCGAGCGCGACAGAGCCAGGATATGCTGCACGGTCCCCCGTTCATGGTTAGCGAGCCGATAGCAGGCGCAGGTCGGCGGTCTTTGGTGATAGACCCGGCGGAACATAGCCCGAACACGGGCAGCGTCTCGATTTCAGCGAGCCCAGCCGGACTGCGCAGGACGCTGGGGCCTGGTGAGATGCTGCGGTGTGCGCGCACCGGACGCACATTCCCGCCTCCGGCACCGACATGGAGTGCCATTGCCAGAGCATGTCCGCTCCGGCAGACAGCCAGCATATGAAGTACACGCACGCGATCAGGAGGGCTACAACCTCATATCCACCACCGCCGCGCAGGGAACCCAACGCATAAGCGGCGGCAAGAACGGCGGGCGTAACGGACCCGGATACGCCCCACCTAACTGCGTTGCCCGGCCGCCGCCGGGGCGGTTTGTGCGGCGGCTGGGCTCCGGCTGGTCCGGCGGGGAGGCCGACGGTCACCGTGGCCAGTTCCGCGTAGGTGCGTGAGGCGAGCGTGTGGCCGACTCGCGCGTCGAACTCGTCCTTGGTCAGCCGGCCGTGCACGAACGCGGCCTTGAGCGTGTCGATCACCTGCTCGCGGTCGGCGTGCGAGGCTCGCAGGTGGCCGCGACCCGCCACGGCTACCGTCTTCTCGTCTCCCGGCCTTGCCATTACCATCCCTGCCCACGAGGAGGATCAAGATCCAGCGTAACCCGGCTGCCCAAGGGCAGTCAGCGGTGGTACGGGCCGAGCCTAACCAGCGCCGATGGCCGCGAGCGTGGCGAGCAGGATGGTGATGCTGGCGGCGGTGATGTGCGCGGCGACGACGAAGACGGGTGGATGACCGGCGGGCGGCGGGTCGTCCCCGGGCCGGATGGCGGTCGCCGTGCTGGCCGGGCCGAGGAACACCAGGGTCACGCCCAGGCTGGCCGCGGCGAGCAGGATTCCGCAGGCGGCCCAGGCCAGGCCGGTGATGCCGGTAGCCAGGTAGCTGATCCACACCAGCAGGCCGGTGAGGGCCAGCCCGAAGTGGGCGAAGTTCAGCACCGGCCCCTGCCCGCGACGCGGCTGCGTCCCGCGCCGCCGGTTACGGGTGATCCACCGGGCCATCATCGACACGCCCAAGCCGACGGTGACCAGCCAGGCAACTAGCGCCGCGAGGCTGAGCGCCTCCCGGCTGGGCAGGTGTGACGGCGAGGCCGCGACCGGCGATCGTGACGGCGGGGCCACCGCCGTAGGCTGGCCGGACGCGGGGATGGCCCGGATGAGCCAGGCCACGTACGGGCTGTCGCGGGCGATGATCTGACGCTGGCGGACCTTCCCGCGCACCCCGGTCGCCGCGGCGCGAAGCGCCTGCCTGACCGCCACGTTCACCTCAACCTGGCTCATCCCCTGGCAGGCGGCCGGCACCGCGGTCACCGTGACGTGACGCTGGATCGCCCGGGCCGCGAACTGGTAACACGAGGTTTGCGACCCTCCGGGTACCGCGGACGGGCTGGAGCATCCGGCCGCCGCCCACGCCAGGACCACCCCGGTCACCATCAGCTTCGTGGCATGGTCGCGCCACCGGGTGCCTGATGGGCGTGACACGCGCCCAGTCTCACCTATGGCCGGGCGGGCGGCAATGGGCGGGCGGTGCGGTCAGGCTCACCGGGGTGAAGCTGACGGCGCCGGTCACCTGCCCAACCCTCGAGCCCGGCCGGCAGTTCAACGAAGCCCTGCGCGGGTTCCCCCAGGCCCACCCTCCAGACGGGCCTGCCTCGGCCGGCTGACCGCCCCCGCTTGCTGTTACAGGCGACTCGAATCCGGGTAAATCGGTGAAGGATTCTACCTGGACCGGCCGGGATGCCGCCGACGTCCAGCCAGGACGCTTCGTCGATGCACGAGGGAGGCGCGGCGCATGGTGGCCAAGGGCGGCGCACTCGCCGGTCTGGATCTCAGCCTGAAGCTCACCCCGAGGCAGGAGGAAATCCGGCTGGCTGCGGCCCAGGACCGGTTGCTGCAGTTGCGGCTGATCCTGGGTGGCCAGATCGGGGACGAACCCCAGCTCGGGCCGCCGGTCTGCGTGGTCTTCGAGGGGTGGGACGCATCCGGTAAGGGCGGGGCGATCAAGCGGCTCGTCGCGCCGCTGGACCCGCGGCACGTCCGCGTCGCCCAGTTCGCCGCGCCTACCTATGACGAGAAACGCCACCACTTCCTGTGGCGGTTCTGGCCGGTGCTGCCCGGCTGGGGCGGCATGGCGGTACTGGACCGGTCCTGGTACGGCCGGGTCCTGGTGGAACGGGTCGAAGGGTTCGCCACCGAGGAGCAATGGCGGCGCGCCTACCAGGAGATCGTCGACTTCGAGCGGACCCTGGCCGACGAGGGCATGATCATCGTCAAGTTCTGGATGCACCTGTCGTCCGCAGAGCAGCTCAAACGGTTCAAGGCCCGGGAGCGTGATCCGCTGAAGGCCTGGAAGCTGACGGCCGAAGACTGGCGGAACCGCGAGAAGCGGCCGCAGTACGGGGCGGCCGTCGAAGAGATGCTGCACCGAACGGACCACCCGGCCGCACCGTGGGTGCTGGTCGAGGCCGAGGACAAGCGATGGGCCAGGGTCAAGGTGGCCGAATCGGTCGTGGGAGGCATCGAGGCTGGCCTGGCCGCACGCAACCTCCCGGTTCCGTCGGCACCCCGGGCGGCGGTGGCCCGGACGGGATAGGCGCGCTCGGGATCGTGCTGGCCGCCTACGAGGGTCTGCCTTAACCCTCGGGCGTTACCAGACCTGATGGGCGACCTCGGCAACCAGTTCGAGCTTGCGTTGGTGGGTGTCCTCGCTGATGAGGTTGGCGCCGATTCCTCGTTGCTGATCCGGCCGTCAGCCAGCGCGGCACGCGCCTCCGACAGGTAACGCGGACGCAGCAGCGAGCCGATCACGTCGGCGTGGTACGACATCGTGATCCTCCTGTGGGTGCTCGGAAACCCTCGGTACTGGACTACATGCGGCCGGTAGCCCGTCGCATCGGCGGCGGCCACAACCCTCCTCCTCCGGCACCTCGCGGAGAGCACAACCCGCCCTACACACTCCTAGCCGCCAAGCTCGCCAGCCGCACCAGACTCATACGTCACCTTTCCGTGGTGGATTCAGGTTCGGCGGTGGATCACTGGTGCCCCAGCACAACCAATCAACCATGAAGCCCGGATCAACCACGATCTTCGCGCGGCGGCGGGGCAGGCTACTGGCGGCCACCACTCCGGGGTCAGGGGCTCATTCGTGGCTCGCCGGGGCGGGCGTCGACTCGGCCAGCTGGCCCGGGTAGAAGGTGCGGGCCGCCTCGATCACCTCGTCCAGGCCCGGCCACCACGGACCGTACGGCAGGGAGCCGAGGGCCTGCAGGACGCCAGCGGCCTGCTGGGCGGGCTCGGTCGCGGCGACCAGCGCCACCCGTTGCGGCCGGGCCGTCCGCAACGGGCCGAGGTAGAAGTCCGGCCCCTGATCGCCGACCGCGGGACCGGCAGGACCGGCAGGACCGGCGGCCAGCACCTTGGCCGGGGCCGGGCCGGGCAGGACGACCACGGTGCTGGCGTTGCGCCGCATGCTCAGGGCTCTTGGGGGCGGAAGGCCCGGAATACGGCGGCCATGTCTTCCGCGCCGTACCCGGCGTCGGAGGCCTTGCGGTACTGGCTCCCGACCGCCTCCATGAGCGTGGGGTCGGTGCCGGACTCGCGCATCGCGGCGGCGATCAGCCCGGTGTCCTTGACCGCGCCGTCCACCGCGAACGAGGGCGCGAACTGGCCCGCGATGATGGCCTGGCCCTTGACGTGCAGGTACGGGGCGTCCACGGCGCTGCCGTGCATCATGTCCAGGAACGCCCGCGGATCCAGGCCGAGGCCCTCGGCGAGCGCGATCGACTGGGCGGTGGCGGCCACCATGGTGGCCACCCATGAGTTGGCCACCAGCTTGAGCCGGGTACCGTCGCCGGGCCGTTCGCTGACCCAGACGGTGCGGGCGGCGATGGCGCCGAACACCGGCGCCAGCGGGTCACGCAGCACTTCGGGGCCGGCGGCCAGCACGGTGAGCTTGCCTTCCTCGGCCGGCTGCCGGGTGCCCAGCACCGGAGCATCGACGTAGCGGGCGCCGCACCCGGCGGCCAAGGCGGCCAGCATGTCGTCGGCGTCGTGCACGCTCACCGTGCTCGCCTGGACCCACAACACCCCGTCGGGCGCGGCCGGCAACGCGTCGGCCATCACGTTGGCCACCGAATTGCCGTCCCACAGGATCGAGATCACCGCGTCCGCGTCGGCGACCGCCTCGGGGGGCGAGCCCGCCACGTCCGCGCCGTCCGCCGCCAGGGGCGCGGCCCGGCCGGAGGACCGATTCCACACGGTGACGTCCAGACCGGAACGCAGCAGGCTGTGGGCCATGCCGGTACCCATGATGCCGGTTCCCAGCACCGCGACGCGCATCAGTGATCTCCCTAACAGCAAAGGTCGTGTCATGGGCATGCTACGCGCGCCGGAATTTCCGGTGTCCGGGCGGCGCTGGACCAAGCGGTGGGAGCGCACATGAGCCAGAAGGTCGTGGTCGGGGTCGTCTTCGTGGCGGCCATGTTCATGAGCATCATGGACGCGACCATCGTCAACGTCGCGCTGCCCACCATCGGCCGCGACTTCGGGGTGAGCGCCACGGCGGTGGACAGCGTCTCGATCGCCTTCCTGGTCAGCCTGGCCGTGTTCATCCCGGCGTCCGGCTGGCTCGGTGACCGCTTCGGCGGCAAGCGAGTAATGCTCGCCGCCATCGTGGTGTTCACCGCCGCCTCGGCGCTGTGCGGGCTGGCCTCCAGCCTGGGTGAGCTGGTCGCGTTCCGGATCTTGCAGGGCGCGGGCGGCGGCATGCTCGCGCCGGTCGGGATGGCGATGCTGTTCCGCGCGTTCCCGCCCGAGGAGCGGATCAAGGCGGCGGGCATCCTCACCGTGCCGACCACGTTCGCCCCGGCCCTCGGCCCGGTGCTGGGCGGGCTGCTGGTCACCGAACTGTCCTGGCGGTGGGTGTTCTACGTCAACCTGCCGCTCGGCGCGGCGGCGTTCGTCTTCGGCCTGCTGTTCCTGCAACAGCAAAAGCAGGATCGGCCGGGCCGGTTCGACCTGGCCGGCTTCCTGCTGTCCGGGCTAGGTCTGGGGCTGCTGATGTACGGCGTCTCGGAGGGACCGAACCTGGGCTGGCAGAAACCGAGCGTGCTCGCCACCATCGCGGCCGGGCTCGTGCTGCTGGCCGCGATGGTGGTCGTCGAGCTGAGGTCGC
Organism: uncultured Actinomycetes bacterium; assembly: GCA_963834685.1. Lineage (GTDB taxonomy): Bacteria > Actinomycetota > Actinomycetes > Streptosporangiales > Streptosporangiaceae > Palsa-504. Next base: position 154,437 of record CAWICW010000030.1, read on the forward strand.
CCGCGCCCATGGTGGACCTGCGGCTGCTGAAGAACCGCCTGTTCCGGTCGGGCAACGGGGTGATGGTGCTGGCGTCGATCGCGTTCCTGGGCACGTTGTACGCGATCTCGCTGTACTACCAGGACGGCCGCGGCCTGAGCGCGCTCGGTTCCGGGCTGAGCACCTTCCCCGAGGCGATCGGCGTCATGGCCGGCGCGCAGCTGGCCAGCCGGGTGCTGTACCCGCGGCTGGGCCCCCGCCGCCATATCACCATCGGGCTGACCGGGACCGCGGCCTCGATCGGGCTGCTCGCGCTGCTGGGACCGCAGAGCAGCCTGTGGTGGGCGCGGCTGCTCATGTTTACGCTGGGGCTGTTCATGGCCCAGGTGTTCGTGCCGGTCCAGGCGGCGTCGTTCGCCACCATCACGCCCGCGGCGACCGGCCGGGCCTCCACCATGTTCAACGCGGTGCGCCAGCTGGGCGGGGCGATCGGCGTGGCCGTGCTGACCACCGCCATCGTGCTCGTCGGCCCGGTGCACCTGGTCGCCGGGCACCAGGTGGCCAACCTGACCGCGTACCGCGTGGCCTTCCTGCTCGCCGCCGCGATCTGCCTGTGCGGTGTGGCCTGCTCGCTGTCCATCCGAGATGCCGATGCCGCCAGTACGATCCCGGCTCGGCGGGGCCTGGACCTGGCTGATCCGGTGGATCCGGGGGCACGCACCACGCTCCGTTCGGCCTGAAAATAGAATTTGACCGAACGGAACGTGGTGTTACCGGCCCGCGGAACGGCCCAGCGGCATCAGGGCCAGGAGCTCGAAGGCGACGCGGACGGCGGCCACGGAGGGTTAGCGTGAGAGGTTATGGGCTTCGTTCCTGAGGACTTCGTGGTGCCGCGCGTGCTGGTCACCGAGGCGTTCCGGCTGGAGCCGCTCGGGCCGGAGCACAACGAGGGCGACTACCGGGCCTGGACGTCGAGCATTTCGCACATCCGTGCCACCCCGGGATTCGAGGGGTGGCGGTGGCCGACGCCCGACATGACGCCGGCGGAGAACCTGGGCGACTTGGAGCGGCACGCCGCGGACTTCGCCAGGCGTTCGGGGTTCACGTACACGGTGCGGGCCTCGGGCAGCGACGAGATTATCGGATGCGTGTATATCTATCCGCCGGCTGAGGGTTCCGGAGCCGACGTCCGGTCCTGGGTCAGCGCGGACCGGGCCTCGCTCGACGTGGCCTTGTACGAGGCCGTGTCCGCGTGGCTGCGTTCGGCCTGGCCGTTCGCGGCGGTCAGGTACGCGCCGCGCTAGCCGTCCCGGGTACCGGGCCGGACCCGATAGTGTGCCGAGGTGGCCGACACAGCTGCCGACGCGGTGCGCCGGATCGGGGTCAGGCTTGCCGCGCTGGCCCAAGACGGGCTGACCTTCGCCACCGGCGACTACGACCTGGACCGGTACCGGCAGGTGAGCCAGCTGGCGGCCGGGCTGCTCGCGGTGATCAGCGGCCGCCCGGCGGCCGAGCTCGCGATCGAGCTAGGTCGCGATACCGGCTACGCCACGCCGAAGATCGACGTGCGCGGGGCGATCTTCGACGAGCGCGAGCGCGTGCTGCTCATGCGGGAGAAGACCGACGGCCGGTGGTCGCTGCCGGGCGGCTGGGCTGATCCCGGGGACGCCCCCTCGGTCGCGGCCACCCGGGAGATCCTGGAGGAGACCGGCTACCACAGCTCGGCGGTCAAGCTCATCGCCTGCTGGGACCGCGACCTGCAGGGCAACCTGCCGCCGCTGCCGGTGCACGTCTACAAGCTGTTCTTCCTGTGCCGCCGCGACGGCGCCGTGCAGCCGCCGTCCACGCTGGAGACGCTGGAGGTCGGCTGGTTCGGCCTGGACGAGCTGCCCCCGCTATCCCTCGGCCGGGTTAACCATCGCCAGCTCGAGCGCGCGCTGGCGCACCACCGGGATCCCTCGCTCCCCACCGAGTTCGACTAGCCGCCCGACGTCAGGGTCACCTTGACCCTGACGTCCACGTGCTGGCCGTGGATGATCTCGGCGGCATCGCGGTACAGGTAGACGGCTACCGGGACGGCCTGGTACATCCGCCACGCGGCGTCGCCGAGGACATCGCCGGGCGAGGTCACGGCGAACTTCCGGTCCTGCGGCCGCGTGCGCCGGACCTGGATGGCGCGCTCCACCTCGGCGACCTCGTGGAGTTCGGCCGCGAGGGCGTCGAAATACACGCCGTCACCTTCATGATCGGGCGGCTGGCCGAGGATGGAGATGCCGACCTGCGGGCGGATCCGGATGTTGGCGGAGTGAACGGTTTCGGAGAACGACACCCAGTAGAGCGTGAACGCTTCGTCATAAGCGAAGTACACCGGGCTGCTCCACGGCTGGCCCGAGGCATCGGCCGTGGCCAGGGTCAGGTACGGGGTGTCCTCGATCAGCCGCCGGGCCTTGCGCGCCGCGCCGTCCGTGCCCATCTCCCTGTCTCCCTCCATGCCTTCCCCATCGGTCACCCACGCCATGATGGCGGACGCGGGCCCGGCCGGTGAACCTGACCCGTCGCCCTTGACATCCTCGGCGGACGCGGATCACCCCGGGCCCGTCGCGGGACCTGCGATATCAGGAACAGGTCACCCGGATGCTGCTGCGCGCGCGCCCGGTATACGAACAGCCCGGCCCGGACTGGCCGGGCCTCGTCGAAGACGTGCTGGGGGCGCCGGTCGCACTCAGGTCATACGGACCGACCGCGGCCGATAAGCACGCAGCGGCGCCCGCGCTAGCGACTCGCTGGATCTGGGCCTGCGCTTCACCGACCCGCCGCAGACGGCCCGGTTGCAGCCGGGCGGCGGGCCCGGGCAGGCCATGCACAAGGTATCGTTTCGGGATATGGGCGAGGTCGACGCCGAGATCGTGCGCTTGCTCCGGGTGGCCTACGAGCAGAACGCCTGACCATGAAGCCCTGTCTGAATGGCCGCTGGGCGGCAGGGGTATCTGATGAAAGGCAACCAGCGGGCGGCGGTTGCCGGCCGTACGCGCCGCTGCTTAGCGCAACGGTTACTCATGCGGCGGAAAGCATCGCGCAAAGTTTGCCTGATTCTCGGGCGGCGGAAGTAGCTGCACCATCTCGCGCCATTCATACTGTTTTTGCCGCACTGGTTCTAGCCGAATGGGGTCGGGCTTCAGGTGGAGGCGTCACACCGCACTAGCGTCGTCGACGACATGGCCAGCGGGGCTGCCCAGCCCGACGCGGCCAAGCCGCTCCTGGATTCCCCGCAGTCACGGGCCGCGGGCATCGCGATGTGGGTCGCCGTGCTGCTTCCCCTGGCCGGGCTGGCGGTCGCCATCCCGGTCGGCTGGGGCTGGGGCCTGTCCGTCCTGGATCTGTCCATGGCCGCGGTCGCCTACGTGCTGACGGGGCTGGCCGTCACGGTCGGCTATCACCGCGGCTTCACCCACCGCGCGTTCAAGGCCCGGCGCGGGCTGCGCATCGCGCTGGCCGTCGGCGGCTTGCTCGCGGTCGAGGGTTCACCGGTCCAGTGGGTAGCCAACCACCGGCGTCACCACGCGTTCTCCGACCGGGAGGGCGATCCGCACTCGCCCTGGCGATACGGGACCGACACCCGGGCCTTGCTGAAGGGCATGATCTACGCCCACGTCGGCTGGATGCTGAAGCGTGAGTTGAGCAACCGGGCCCGGTTCGCCCCCGACATCCTGGCCGACCGCGACCTGCGCGCCGTCGGGCGGCTCTCCGGGGTGCTGGTCGCCGTGTCGCTGCTCGTGCCCGCGGCCGTCGGCGGCCTGGTCACGGGCACCTGGTCCGGTGCCGTGGCCGGATTCTTCTGGGCCGGGCTGATCCGCGTGGCGCTCTTGCACCACGTCACCTGGTCGGTGAACTCCGTCTGCCACGTGGTGGGCAGGCGCCCGTTCTCCTGCCGGGACCGGGCGACGAACTTCTGGCCGCTGGCCATCTTGTCCCTGGGCGAGAGCTGGCATAACTCTCATCACGCCGACCCGACCGCGGCCCGGCACGGGACGTTGCCCGGGCAGATCGACCCGAGTGCCCGCGTCATCTGGCTGCTCGAGAAGCTGCACCTGGTCTACGACGTGCGCTGGCCGGATCCGCAGCGTATCGCGGCCAAGCTGGCCAGCTGACGGTCTAGTCCCGGAACGCCCGCTCTGATCCGGCGCGGGATAGTTGTTGGCGTTTCGGCGGCGGCCGACTCTTACCGGTGAGCGAGCGGGCGGGCCGACCCGCGGACGCAACCGGCCAGAGGCGAGGAACCACCATGCGGGCGCCAAGGACGAGGCCAGGCTGGGAGCTGTCCAGGTCAGGAGGACTGGCGGGGACGTGGAGCTGCGGGCCGGTGCCGGTGACCCGGGCCCGGGCGAGACGGCGCCCGAGTCCTGGCGAGGACGTGCTCGCGGGCATGACGATCCGCGAGTCCAAAGACAGCCGCGCCGAGACCCGGGGCGCCGACGCGGGCCGCGACGCCGACCGCGCGGTGACCGCGCTCTACCTGACCCACTACCGGCCGCTGGTCAGGATAGCCGCGCTGCTGGTGCGGGATCTGGCCACGGCGGAGGAGATCGTGCAGGACTCGTTCGTGGCCGTGCACGCCGCCTGGCGGAGGCTGCCCGACGCCGACCACGCGCTGTCCTACCTGCGCCGGTCGGTCGTCGACCGGTCCCGGGCCGCGCTGCGGCAGCACGTGGTGGTGGACAAGCTCGCCCCCCGGCTCGCGCCTGAGCTGCCCAGCGGTCGCGGCGAGGCGAGCATCGAGGTCCAGCAGTCCGCCTTCATCTCGGCGCTATGGACCCTGCCGGCCCGGCAGCGGGAGGTCGTGGTGCTGCGGTACTTCGCCGACCTGCCCGAGACCCAGGTCGCCTCGGCGACCGGTATCAGCGAAAGCGCGGTCAAGGCTCACGCCGCCCGGGCCATGTCCTGGCTGCGAGACGAGCTGCGCAAGGCCGGAGACTGACCCGGTCCGCCCCGCATCCGGTTGTTCATTCCCCCTTCCTATAGCACGCGGCAGGCGGCCACCGTAGGCTCCTGACGGCAACCTGTCGCAGGGCGGTAGCAGGCCTCGAGCTGGGTGGGTGATGTGATGGCGGAACGTCCGTACGATCTCGTCTTGACCCCGGAGGGCGTGGTGGCGCGGGTCCGGCTGCGCGGCACGTCGGTGCTGGCGTCGCCCCTGCTGAACCGGGGCACCGCGTTCACCCTCGCGGAGCGGGAGGCGCTCGGGCTGACCGGCCTGCTGCCCGAGGGCGTATCGGGCATCGAGGGACAGCTGCGCCGGGTCTACGGGCAGTATCAGCGCCAGCCCGATGACCTGGCCAAGAACCTGCACCTGGCCAGCCTGCGGGACCGCAACGAAGTGCTGTTCTACCGGCTGCTGACCGAGCACATCGAGGAGATGCTGCCGATCGTCTACACCCCGACGATCGGGACGGCGATCGAGCGGTACAGCTATGAGTTCGGCCGGCCCCGCGGCGTGTTCCTGTCGGTGGATCACCCCGGCCAGGTCGAGACCGCGTTCCGCAACTACGGGCTGGGGCCCGAGGACGTGGACCTGATCATCGCCACCGACTCCGAGGGCATCCTGGGCATCGGCGACTGGGGGGTCGGCGGCATCCAGATCGCCATGGGCAAGCTCGCCGTCTACGTCGCCGCGGCCGGCCTGCACCCGCGCCGGATCATCCCGGTCGTCCTGGATACGGGCACCGACAACCCGGCCCTGCTGGCCGAGGAGATGTACCCCGGCAACCGGCACCCGCGCGTCCGGGGCGAACGCTACGACGAGCTGATCGACACCTACGTCGGCGTGGCCACCCGGCTGTTCCCGAACGCGCTGCTGCACTGGGAGGACTTCGGCGCGGGCAACGCGCACCGCGTCCTGACCAAGTACGCCGGCAGCCGCCTCACGTTCAACGACGACATCCAGGGCACGGCCGCGGTGGTGCTGGCCGCCGCGCTCGGCGCGGTCCGGGCCGCGGGGTCGCGGATGCGCGACCAGCGGGTGGTGATCCACGGCGCCGGCACGGCCGGGATCGGGATCGCGGACGTCTTGCGGCAGGTGATGATCGCCGAGGGCCTCAGCCCGGCCGAAGCCACCCGGTGTTTCTACGCGCTGGGCAGCAAGGGCCTGCTCACCACCGACTACCCGGGGACGCTGCGGGACTTCCAGGTCCCCTACGCCCGCCCGGCCGCGGAGGTCAGCGGCTGGCCGCGGGACGGCGAAGGCCGGATCAGGCTGGCCGAGGTGGTGGCCCGCGGCCGCCCCACGATGCTGATCGGGACCTCGACCCAGCCGGACGCCTTCACCGAGGCGATCGTGACCGAGATGGCGGAGCACGTGGAGCGGCCGATCATCATGCCGCTGTCCAACCCGACCTCGCATTCGGAGGCCCGGCCCGCCGATCTCATCGCCTGGACGCAGGGCCGGGCGCTCATCGCGACCGGCAGCCCGTTCGAGCCCGTCCCGTACCGCGGCGTGAGCTACCACGTCGCCCAGGCCAACAACGCGCTCATCTTCCCTGGGCTCGGGCTCGGGGTGACCGCCTGCCGGGCCCGCCGGGTCAGCGACGGGATGCTGGCCGCCGCGGCCCAGGCCCTGGCTGACCTGTCCGAAGCTGGGACTCCGGGCGCCTCCGTGCTGCCCCCGGTGACCAGCCTGCGCATGGTCTCGGCCGCGGTGGCGGCCGCGGTGGCGCGGGCTGCCCGGGACGAGGGACTGGCGGGCGTACCGCTCGATGATCCCGTCGGGCAGGTGCGCCGGGCCATGTGGGAGCCCGCCTACCCGACGATCGAGCCGATCTGACGGCCGCGCCCAGCGAGAAAGACGACCCTTCGAACTTCTTTAATTAGCAAATTTTAGTGATAGAGTTCGGGGCATGACGGACCTGTCCTCGTTGAGCAGCCTGGACGATCCGGTGCGGCGCCGGCTGTACGAGGTGGTGCGCGAGCGGGCCGAACCGGTCGGGCGGGACGAGGCGGCGGCTGCGGCCGGGGTGGGCCGGGCGCTGGCCGTCTACCATCTGGACAAGCTGGTCGAGGCCGGGTTGCTGACGGCGTCCTATCAGCGGCCGCCTGGGCGCAGCGGGCCCGGGGCGGGACGGCCCGCCAAGCTTTACACGCGGTCTGACCGCGAGTTCGCGGTCACCGTGCCGCCGCGGGAGTACGAGCTGGCGGCGCGGCTGCTGGTCCAGGCCGTCGAGTCAGATCCGAGTGGCCAGAGCCGGACCGCCCTGCTGGGCGCCGCGCGCCGGCTCGGCGCGGAGCTCGGCCGCGGGTTCCGGCTCGGGGTCGCGGACCGTGCTGGAATCGCAGACCGGGACGGGGTCGCAGACCGGGACGGGGTCGCGACGGACCGGGACGGGGTCGCGGACCTGGCCGGAGCGCTGGCCGGGCACGGATATGAGCCCAGGCGCGGCGAGGACGGCGTGATCCGGCTGCGGAACTGCCCGTTCCATCAGCTGGCCGAGCATCACCGCGATGTGGTCTGCGGCATGAACCTGGGGCTGATCGAAGGGATCCTGGCGGGCCTGGGAGCGGACGGCCTGCGCCCGGTGCTGGATCCGCGGCCCGGACACTGCTGCGTGGCGATCGGCGCTGGTCAGTCGTGACGCGAGCGCTGCACATCGCGCGGGACGGCGCCGGCGTCGACCTGGAGTACTGGAGGCCGAGCACTCCTGCATGACGCTGCGCGGCGTGCGGGCCCACGGCGCGAAGACCGTCACGTCGGCCCTGCTGGGCACGCTGCGGACCGATCCGCGCAGCCGGGCGTCTCGATCTGGTTGGACGACCTGAGCCGCCGGCTCGCGGACCCCAGTGTCCCCCCGGATGAGTTCGCCTAGGTGCCGGAACCCCGCAGGCCTAACTGTCTTTCGGGCGATACTGAAGCCGCTGCCGCGCCATTTCGCAGACGCCGTTACGTTCGTTTTCCGCTGCGGTGTGCCTGGCATCATCAAGATCGGCTGGGGTCAGCAGGCCGTTGGCTAGCAGGAAATCGGCGAGATCACGGGCGTGACCTCGTTCCTTCCAGATGAAGCCCTGAAGCAGCTTCTTATAATCGGATACCGCGCCCTCCCCGCTCAGGTCCAGGGCGATGACCACATTCATCATCGGCACCGTCTGCGGGGCGGCCAGACCGAGGATGAACTCCTGATAGTAGTAAGCCATGGCCAGACGCGCGGTCGCGTTGCGCTCGAAGTAACCGCGTACCCGGGTGACCGCGCCCTCCCCCGGCTCGCTGATGCGCCGTACGATCGTCCCGGCTTGGGTGGTCGGGCTCTTGTCACCGCCCGGGACGGCCGGATCGGCGCGGGTGTGCGCCGAGGTGTCGAGCCGCAGTTGCAGCACCCAGGCGCCGACGCTGACCAGCCACGAGCCCTCGGCGAGGGTTACCGGCAGCGCCTCGTAGCGCGACGGGGCGGCCGGCAGGACGTGGCATGCCGTCCGCCGCACGGCTTCGGCGCGCACCGGTGTCCCGGGTGATTGCGGCGCTAGGTAAACCCGGTACGTCGTGTCGCGGCTGAACAGTTCCCAGCGGTGATGGACGTAGCGGAGACCCGCACAACGCGGGGCACGGTGCAAGGTGAGATCCTTGTCGCCGCTGAGCAGGCGCCGGTCCAGCCAGGTGATCTCATCAGGCCGACAGCTCACCCACTCGCCGAGCTCCGCTGACCACAGGAAAAGCCGGCCCGTCGCCACTGCGTCGCCACTCCCGAACGACGGCCCGCCCCTGGCGCGGCCGTCCAGTCTTGCCATGTCTGGGATGACAATTGTCGCATTCCTGGGCATCAGCCGGTTTCGACGCGGGACTGCGGCGCGTCGAGGCTCGCCCCCCAGCGGATCGTATCGCCGTCGCTGAGCGGTTGCTCCCCCACGACCGGGACACCGTTGAGAGTGAGCCCGTTCCTGCCCTGGTTCGTGATCCACCAACGACCGTCGGAGAACGTGAACGTCGCGTGCTCCCTTGACACCGTGAGCACGTCAGGGAGCACCAGCTCAACGGATCCGCGCCCGGCGCGGGCGCCGGAAATCCGGGTTTCAGCCACCGAGGAGCCGGTGACCAACCGCAGCACGGGGACGGGCACGGGGGTCGGTTCCATGATCGTGACCAGGCCCCCGCCGACCGTCAGGTCGGGGTCCGGTTTCCGGCCAGACTCGGCGTAGCCGTGCTGCGGGGCGGAGTAGGCCCACTCTGGCGCGCCGTTCGCGTAATGGTCAGGCTGAGCGTTGATGCTCACGGGATCTCCCTGCCGCAGGCGGTAGCGGCCCGGCGGGACCGATCCGGCAGCGATGACGTACACCTCGGCCCGGCCCGCCCCGGCGAGGCGGGCCCCGCACGCGGTTACCTGCTCTTCGTAGACCTCGGTCAGGCTCGCGCTGATCACGCCGAGTTCCATCCGCTCGCACAAGAAGTCGAGATCATCGGGGTTCAGCTGCAGCTCAACGAGGTTCGGTGCGATCAGTGCTCTGCTGGGCGTGACCACGAACACGTCAGGCAGATGCCGCATGGCGACGTTCAGCACATCCTGTCCGTCGCGCCACGGCCGGGACGCCATCCGCCGTATCCACGGATGATCCCTGGTGATGCCCAGGGTCCGCAGGCCGCCCACGCCCGCGGCGGCGAGGGCCGCGATCACCATCAGCACCACGGTGGCGGAGACGACGGAACCTGTCACGACCTCCAGGGCCACCCAGCAGGCCGCGACGCCGCCCGCGACTGCCCAGCGCTGACGGCTCCGCCGCCGCAGCGGAGGGCGCGTCGGCCGACGCGCCGCTTCCCTGCCTCCCGTCATCCAGCACCGTCCTTGACCTGTTCTCACGTGATCTGATCGCCTGATCAGGCAGTCCTCGAGACCGAGGATGCGGGCCAGCGCGGCCGTCAGTCAACAAATCACCGGCAGCTTCCAGATATCTGGAAGCTGCCGGAGGGATCAGACATGGCGTCCGACGGGCTCCAGCGCTATGCCCCTGGGCCCGTGTCCCGCGCGGATGTCATGCCCCCGCGCGCCCTTGCCGATGAAGGAACCACTATGCCCGATCATCGTTGTGGCTCAAGTTCCAGATTTCTGGAAAATGCATGGGATTCACGCGCGCTGAAACCCGGTATCGCCATGTACGGGTATGCTTCCCTCTAGACTCCAGGAAAATAAAGGCGGCAGCGCGATTGGCTGTCCGTTCATATTTACGCAGCTGACGCTGAGGAGGTCCAGATGCACATCGGATCGGCGATTCTTGTAATCTGGCTGGTCATCGGCGGCTTCGCCGCCGCACAGCGCGGCGATTACAAAGAACCCGTCAACTGCAGCAGGGCAGCTACCGCTGCGATGACGATCCTTGCCGGCCCGCTCAATTACACGGGAGTGGACCCGCACATCAATTGCACCGTGCAGCACCCCAGCAATTAGCTATCGGAAAGAATTCCGGCGAAAGAAGAGGATTCCCGAGCTGACGGTTACGCACTGACGTACTGATGATAGGACGATCGTGTTGCTGACGGTGTTCCGGCCGCCGGTCAAGCGAATCCGTCGCGCTACCGTCTCCCGCGGCGGGTGCGGCGGCTACGCCACCGTCGGGTCGGTGGGGCTGGCGCGGGTGCCGGGGATGACGGCGGAGGAGCCGGGTGCGCGTCGCGCCATCGGGCGACCAGGCTTTCCGCGTCCAGAAGCGGGAGGAATACGGGCGGGCCGCTCGGGATCCGGCGCCACTCGATGATGCGGCGGTTGAGGTCTGCGACGACGGCGCGGACCTCCTGCTCGCTGCGCAGGTCCTGGACCGTCTGGGCCAGCCGTTCGGTCTCTTTGCGCAGCCTGAGCGAGATGGGCAGGAGCTCGTCGGCGGACACGCCCTCGCGGCTCAGGTAGTCCCGCAGCCAGGCCTGGGCGGCATCCGCTCCGGTCCGCCTGGGCAGCGGCTTACCCGCGCCCGGCAGATTATCGAAGGCTCCCCGCTCGGCCGCCTCGTTGATCTGCTGGTCGATCCACGAGGTGAAGCTGAGTTCCGGTGGCTTGCGTTCGGTCATAGCTGAGCTCCGCCGCCATCATACCTCCGGGGCCGAACAGCTCTTCGAGGTCCGCGATGGCCTGCGCGACGAAGCTGTTGCTCAGGATCCCGGTGCGGTAGCGCGGGCGCAGTTGGCGGGCGTACCCGATCAGCTCGGTGTTCGGGGTGCCCAGGTACTCGCGCCACAGGTCGGCCATGAACTCCGTGAGCTGCCGTTCGTCTAGGCCGAGGCGGTCCCGGAGGGCCTGGTGCACGTCGTCCAGGGTGATGGTGCCGACGCTGCCGCCGGCCCAGGCCTCGTGCATGCGCTCGTCCAGCTCCCCGGCGGCCAGGCCGAGCCGGGTCTCCCACTGCCGGGTGACCCCGAGATCGGGAGTGATCTCCAGCACGCCGCCGATATCGAACACGACCGCGCGGATCGCCATGATCCTGACCTCCTCACGCCGGGCACCGTGCCCGGCTGGCCCCATGCTGGGGCCTGCCCCAGGGTCAAGGTCAAAGTTAATGGTGATGAATGATCACCGCAGGCGGGGGCGTCGGCGCGCACGAGGGGCTGGCGTCGTTGGCCGCTTCGGCCAGATCAAAGTCGCCGTAGCCGTTGAGCACGCCATTCCCGCCCGACCACTGCCACAGCAGGTCGCAGGCGGCCGGCTCACTGGAGAACCACTGCGCGCTGGCGTGGGAGCCGGAGAACCCGGACGGGAAGTCCAGCTGCGCCTGCTCGTTGGTGTAGGTCCATTCGGCGGTGTTGCTGAGCTTCTGGTTGCCGAAGATCCCGGTCCACGAGCCGTACCAGTCACCGCCCGCGGAATAGACGCCCGCCAGGTACGACGAGTGATTAGCGATGTAGTCGGCGAATCCTACCCAGGTGGCGAAGTCGACATTCGCGGGGACGTATTCGGCCTTGACGGTGTTGCCGCACGGGCCGTTCCAGACCGTGTTCCAGCCGTCCTCGTCCGGTGGTACGCCGTTGTTCTCGATGTCCATGAAGATGTAGCGGAAGTCGAAGACCTTGCCGCCCAGGTCTGAGAGGGTCTGTTGCGCCTGCTCCCGGCCCCAGGTCGCGGCCTCCGCGGCGCTGCCGTTGTAGTGCGGGTCACGTCCGGGGCCGGCCGCGAACCAGTAGGCGGCGGCGCCGAGGCCGGTGCTGAAGTCGACGACGTTGTCGGTGGCCATGTTGTAGTCGGCCTGCTCCCAGGCGAGCCCGGCGGTCGTGCAGCCCTGCCAGTTCATGAACGAGCCCACCTCGCCTATGTACTCGCCGTACGGGCCGGCGCTGCCCCGGCTGCAGCTGCCGGCCGGCTCGGTGTAGGGACCGTTGCCGTTGCCGCACGCCTGCGGCGCGGCGCTGTCGGTCCCGTGGTAGAAGCCGGTGCTGCCCTGGGCCTGGGCGGGATCGGACTTGGCGGTGGCCAGGGCGTCGCGGGCGATGGCCATGACCCGGTCGCCGGGGCCGCTCGGCACGAACGACAGGACCCGGGGCGCGCCGCAGATCCGCACCGGCGTAGCCAGCCGGGCGCGGCGGCCCGCGCCGCGGGCCGCCGCGGTCGGGTAGACGACCAGCGAGGTGACCCGCTGGCAGGCCTGCGGCCCGGTGGCCGCGGCGAACAGCGCGACGGAGACCGACCCGCCCGGCGGCAAGGTCAGCGCCGTGCTCTGCGTGCTGCCGTGCTCGTAGGTGGTGAGCAGCTTCCGCCCGGCCTGGACGGCCGCGGCATCGGGGAAGATCTTGGCCACCTGGCTGGCGCCGCCGGCCTCGTCCAGCCGCACCGTCGGCCAGCCCTCGGGCAGCACGCACGCCTGGCCGGCATTGCTGAGCCGCAGTTCGATGATGGACCCGTCATGTTCGTCAGCGACAGAGGTCACGCTGGCCCGCAGGGCCGCGGCGGCGCAGGTCGCGGGCTCCGCGTCGGTGGCGGCGGCGAAGGGCGGCGGGGCGGCCGAGGTGCCCAGGGCCTTGATGTCGCGGGTCAGGGTCTGCCCGGCGTAAAAGGGAGACAGCCGCACCTGCCCGCCCACGCACGGAGCGAAGGAGCCGGCCGGCCCGGGGACCGTGACCGGGCTGGCCGCTCCCGGCAGGGTCAGTCCGAGCGTCCACCGGATGACGCAGCGCCCCGGGGCGGTCGCGGAGGTGGCCGTGACAATGGCGCTCTGCCCGGCCGGCAGGACGATCTCGGTGTCCGGGACTAGGGCGAGATTGCTGTAATTCACCTTGCTGACCGTGGTGGCGACGGTCTTTCCCGCGGTCGTGCGGACCACGATCTGCGGCCAGCCGTGCAGCGAGCACGTGGTCTTGGAGATATTGCGGAAAACGATATTCCAGGCCCGTTTCCCCATTCCCTCGTCGGGGTCGCCCGCGATGGCGTCGGGCACGCTGATGCCCAGGTCAGCACCCTGGCATGGGGCCGGGGCGGCCGGGGCGGAGGCGCTCCTAAAGGTGGCCGACCGGGCCCAGGCCGGGCCCGCGGTAAGGACCACGAGGGCCACGGCAGCCGTAATCGCCCGCAGAACCGCGGGTGCCCTGAGCGTGCTTGGGGCCATGGTCGGAGTACCTCCGGCAGATTCGTGAAGCTGGCGGGCGGCCGGCCGCGGGCCGGCCAACAGGCGCGGTGCCGCGGGCAGCGGTAAGAGGCTCATCGGTAGGCGGTCCGGTTTCTTATCGGGTGAATGGGGCACTGTGATGATTACGCCGCTGCTGACGGTCAGGTAATTCTGATGAACTGGGCAGGTTATTCTCTCGTGCCTGGCGGCTGGTCCAGTTTTACCGTGTGGTTTCCTTCCCGGTCGAGACGACACGCCGGGGACCTGGCTGTTTGTGGAAATCAGAAGGGCCTGGGCCGGACATCCACGGTGAGTGATTGGCCAATTGCAGCCCTTTGCCGCGGTAAACACTCACCGGCGTTTCAGGTGCCGGTGAGCCAGAGGAAGCTCCATGGCGCCAGTTCGATCCGGCCGGCGCCGATGCTCAGCTGCCCGGTGCTCGAGTGCACATGCGCGGGTTCGTACAGGCCGGCCCGGGCGATGATCCCGGCGTCGACCGCCTGGGTGACGTCGCTGAAGTTGGTCAGCGCCAGGAACGGCGCGCTGCGCGGGTGCGCCCGGCGGTAGGCCAGTACGCTGCGGTTTTCTGTCGGTACAAGCTCCGTGGGGCCGCCCGAGCGCAGCGCGAGCAGCGAGCGCCGGGCCTCGGACAGGCCGCGGATGGCGGCGAACACCCTGCCCTCCAGCGAGCCGGGATCGTCGCGCCGCGCGGCCGCGTCCCAGTCCATCAGCGGCCGGTGCATCCACCGGTTGTCGTGCTCGTGCGCCGGGTCTCGGGCCCAGCCGGCGTCGCTGCGCAGGGCCAGTTCGTCGCCCATGTAGATGAGCGGGATGCCGCCGAAGGAGAAGGCAACGGCGTACATCGACTCCAGCCGGCGGATGGCGGCGGCGAGCGCGCCCGGGTCGCCGCCCTCCAGCGCGGCCTCGATGCCGCACAGCGACGCGGCCATGCCGCAGATGCGGGAGTCGCCGGTCGCCGGGTTGTCCTGGAACAGCGTGCCGCGGGCGAACGAGCCGGGGAAACCCGAGCCGTAGAAGCCGGACAAGAAGCGCCGGTGGGCGGAACCGTCCAGGCCGGCGGCGGCGGCGTCGGCGTCGGACACCGCCCAGCCGATGTCGTCGTGGCAGCGCACGTACGTGACCCAGGAGGTCGGCCCGGGCGCGGGCTGGCGCCGGGACAGCGCGATCTCGGCCAGCCGGACATCGCGGGTGGCCAGGGTCGACCAGAGCATCACCATGAGCTGGTTGTCGTAGGCCAGGTCGCACTCGGGACGGAACCGGTCGTGAGCGCCGAGGTACGGGACCAGCATCTCCGGGCCGACGATGGCCTCGGCCTTGAGGATCAGGCCCGGCGCGGCGAGCCGGGTCAGCGCGCGGAAGGCGCGCAGGAGCGCATGCGCCTCGGGCTGGTTCTGGCAGTCGGTGCCGATCCGCTTCCACAGGAACGGCGCCGCGTCCACCCGGAGCACGTCGATGCCGCGGTTGGCCAGGGCGAACATCGTGCCCAGCATGGCCCGGAACACGGCCGGGTTGGCGTAGTTCAGGTCCCACTGATAGTCGTGGAACGTGGTCCACACCCAGCCCAGGCCGCTGACCTCGGTGAAGCTACCCGGGGCCAGGTCGGGGAACACCTCGGGCAGCGTGCGCTCGTAGCGGTCGGGTTCGGTCCGGTCCGGGTAGATCAGGTACATCTCGCGGTAGCCGGGCTCGCCGGCCAGCGCCTTACGGGCCCACTGGTGTTCGGCCGCGGTGTGGTTGAGCACCAGGTCGATGCACAGCGTCATGCCGCGCTCGTGCAGGTCGCCGGCCAGAGCCTGCAGGTCGGCCATGGTGCCGATGCGCGGATCGGTCTCGTCGTAGTCGGCCACCGCGTAGCCGCCGTCGTTTTCCCCGTCGCGCGGCCGCAGCAACGGCATCAGGTGCAGGTAGGTGACGCCGAGCTCGGCCAGGTAGTCCAGGTGCTGGCGGACCCCGGCCAGCGTGCCGGCGAACCGGTCCGCGTAGCAGACGTAGCCGATCATCCGGGAGCGCTGGAACCAGGCCGGATCGATCTCGCGGCGCCGGTCGAGCAGCCGCAGCGCCGCCGGGCGCTCGGCGGCGGCGTTGAGGGCATCCAGCACCAGCTCGGTGGCGAACTTCCCGGCGTCGGTGACGGCACCGTACACCTGGCCGAGCGGCTCGAGGATGTCGAAGGACAGCTGGTCCAGCCGGGTCAGGAACGCGTCGGCCTCGGCGACGCCCAGCCGGTCCCGCGCGTTGCGCTCGATCTCGGGGCCCAACCTAGGACTCCAGGTACCGCAGGGTGGCGATGACGCGGCGGTTGTCGTTGTTGTCAGGGGCCAGGTCGAGCTTGTCGAAGATGTTCGCGACGTGCTTCTCCACGACCTTCGGGGAGATGAACAGGGCGGCCGCGATGGCCGCGTTGGAGCGGCCCTGGGCGACGAGGGAGAGCACCTCCCGCTCCCGCGGAGTCAGCGCGGCCAGGGTGTCCCCGCGCCGGCTGGCGGTCAGCAGCTGGCGGACGACCTCGGGATCAAGCACGGTGCCGCCGTGGGCGACGCGGGTGATGGCGTCGATGAAGTCGCTGACGTCGGCGACCCGGTCCTTGAGCAGGTAGCCGACCCCGGCGGGGGCCGCGGCGAAAAGCTCGATGGCCTCGATGGCCGGCGAGGGCCGTTCGGTGACGGCGACGGTCAGGGCGACCGGGATCGCGCTGGTCCCGGCGAGGATGCCGACGGCCGGGCAGAGGCCGCGGTCAAGTACCGGCGGGTGGATGCCGCGAGCGAGATCCCGCAGCTCGGCCAGCGTGTCCTTGGCGTTCTGGTGGGCGGCGCCGACTAGGTCGAGGGTGTGGTCATCACCGGCCGACCGCTCCAGGTTCTCCTTGATCTCACCCAGCGTCATGGCCAGCGCGGCCAGCCGGACCTGGGCCCCGTCGTGCAGGTCGCGCTCGATCCGGCGCAGCCGGGCGGCCGACTGGGCCCGGGGCCGCTGCTCTACGAACAGGAACTCACCGCCGCGGTAGCCGGTGCCGTGCTCCGCCGGGGTCAGGAGCCCGGGCGTGACGGCGCAGCCGCTGGCGTCGAGGTCGGCGCTGATCGCCGGCCAGTCCGCTGCGGCAAGCAGTTGCTGCGGCTGGCCGGCGATGGTCGCGGTGGTCATGACAGGTCTGCGGTGAGCATCGGCTGCAGGGCGCCTTCGTGGCTGAGCAGCCACTGCTTGCGCTCCACTCCCCCGGCGTAGCCGCGCAGGCGTGCGTCCGCGCCGATGACCCGGTGGCACGGGCGCACGATCAGCAGCGGGTTGGCACCGACCGCGGCGCCCAGGGCCACGATCCGGTCCCGCGGTACGCCGAGCTGCGCGGCGAGCTCGCCGTAGGTGATCGTGGTCCCGTACCGGACGGAGTCCAGGGAGCGCCAGATCCGCTGCTGGAACGGGGTGCCGCGGGGGGCGAGGTCGAGGTCGAAGACGGTCAGCTCGCCCGCGAAGTACGCCTCGAGCTGGCCGACGGCATCGGCGAACGCCCGTGGTAGCGACTTCCAGTCGTCCTGGATTCTAGGTACGTACCGCTGGCCGGTCATCGACACTGACGTCAGGGTGACGGGGCCCACGCCGTCGGTGGTCTCCTCGCCGACCAGGAGCAGTTCACCGACCGGGCTCTGGGTCATCATGTAGCTGGTCATACCGGTCAGCCTAGGAACGGGCCAGGGCTCTAGCTGGCGGGTTTCGGACATCGCGTTGGCCACGAGATACGTGACAGGTGGCGTTGGGGTGAAACCGGGGTCCGTTCGGCATAATTTGTCTTTATGCCACAGACCAACCGTCAGGTCCGCCTGGCCGACCGCCCGTCCGGGCTCCCCCGGCCCGCCGACTGGCAGTTCACGAGCGAGCCGGTGCCGACCCCGAATCCCGGGGAATTCGTGGTGTCGATCTCGCACCTGTCCATCGACCCGGCCATGCGGGGCTGGATGAACGCGGGCGCCTCCTACATCCCGCCGGTCGACATCGGCGCCGTCATGCGGGCCGGCGGGATCGGCCGGGTCACCGCCTCCGAGCACCCCGGATTCGCGGTCGGCGACTACGTCTACGGCACGTTCGGCGTGCAGGAGTACGCCGTGTCCGACGGCCGGGGCGTGCTCAAGCTCGACCTGTCGCTGGCCGAGCCCACGGCGTACCTGGGCGTGCTGGGGATGACCGGGCTGACCGCCTACTTCGGCCTGCTGGACACCGGGCGGCTCAAAGAAGGCGACACGGTGGTCGTGTCCGGCGCGGCGGGCGCGGTGGGCAGCGTGGCCGGGCAGATCGCCAAGATCAAGGGCTGCCAGGTCATCGGCATCGCGGGCGGGCCGGCCAAGTGCCGCGCGGTGGTCGAGGAGTTCGGGTTCGACGCGGCGATCGACTACCGGATACCGCACCTGCGCAGGACGCTGCGGGAGTACGCGCCGCGCGGGGTCGACGTCTACTTCGACAACGTGGGCGGCGAGATCCTGGATGACGTCCTGACCTGCCTCGCGCGCGGGGCCAGGATCGTCATCTGCGGCGCGATCTCGCAGTACAACGAGACCCAGGTGCGCGGCCCGGCCAACTACATGATGCTGCTGGTGGCGCGGGCGTCCATGACCGGCATGCTGGTGTTCGACTACGCCGACCGCTACCCCGAGGCCATGGCCGAGTTGGCCGGCTGGTACGGCGCCGGGCGCCTGGTCGCGCAGGAGACCATCGTGCAGGGCAGCGTCGAGGACTTCCCGGAGACGCTGCTGAAGCTGTTCGAGGGGGTGAACACGGGCAAGCTGATCCTGGCCCTCGACGGGCGTTAGGACGATACCGGCGTGCGGTCCACCAGGTCGAGCCCGCGGATCAGGGCCTCGATGACGGTGACGGCGCGGCCGATGTCGGGGGCGCGGTCGGC
This sequence comes from uncultured Actinomycetes bacterium, assembly GCA_963834685.1. Taxonomy (GTDB): domain Bacteria; phylum Actinomycetota; class Actinomycetes; order Streptosporangiales; family Streptosporangiaceae; genus Palsa-504. The sequence goes on from CAWICW010000030.1 coordinate 172,876, forward strand.
GATCACGTCGGAGTACAGGAACCCCTCGCTGACCCGGACGATGGCGAAGGCCAGCGTGGAGGTGTCCAGGCGGGCGTCGAACGCGCCGCGGCCCCGCTCGAGGTCGATGAGATTCTCCAGCGCGGCGACCATGCCCTGGTGCACCGTGCTGCTGGTGCCGGTGAGGATGCGCAGCGCGGTCTCTGGGTCGGACTCCAGGAACATCCGGACCGGGCGGTCGGCGCCGATCGCGCGCAGCACGCCGCCGATCACCGCGGTGAGCCGGTCGGTCCCGGTCAGGTCGGCGCTGGCCCGCACCTGGTCGGCGAGCAGGCGGCGGGCCCGCCACCACAGCACATGGTCCAGCAGCTGCTCGCGGTTGCCGACCCGGCGGTACAAGGTGGCGCGGGCCACCCCGATGCGCCGGGCGAGCGATCGCATGTCCAGCCGCTGCCCGGCCACGAAGGTGTCGACGGCCGCCGCGAAGATCGGGCCGGGGACCATGGCCGGCGCCCCGGTTCCTTCTGGCAGGACGGCGCGAACGTCCTCGGTCATTGCTCTGTCTGCTCGGCAGCGCGCTTCTCGGCCGCCACGGTGAGCAAGTCGAGCTCGTCGACCAGGTAGCCGGCCAGCACGTCGATGTCCGGGACCAGCTCGCGGCAGGCTACCAGGCCGAAGTGCAGCTGGCCCAGGTAGCCGACCAGGGTGATATTCAGGCCCTGGCCGTCGGTGACCACCGATACCGGATAGTGCGCGATCAGCTTGGCCCCGCACAGGTAGACCGGGACGTTCGGGCCGGGGACGTTGGAGATCGTCAGGTTGAACGGCGGCAGCCGGTGCAGCACGCCGGTGGCGAACACGACGCGGGCGGCCCGCGCGGTCAGCGCCGGCGGGGCGAAGTCGCTGATCTGGTCGACCAGGCCCTGCGGGATCGCCGCCTGCTGGGCCTTGGCCATCCTGGTCGTCTGATGCACGATCTCCAGCCGCAGGCCGGGCTCGCTGACGCTGGTGGGCAGCGCGGCCAGCATGGCCGACACCTTGTTGCCCAGCGCCCCCTTGCTGGCCGGGTCGCGCACCGAGACCGGGATCATCGCGATGAGCGGCTGGGACGGCAGCGCCTCGCGCTCGGCCAGCCAGCGCCGCAGGGCGCCCGCGCACATGGCCATCACGACGTCGTTGACCGAGACCCCGAAGGCGTTCTTGACCATCTTGACCGTGGCCAGGTCGACGCTGCGGAACGCGAACCTGCGATGCGGGGTGATCGGCTTGTTGAACGGCGTCGCGGGGGGGCGCCCCGGCACGGTGGCGATGACCGCGCCGTCACCGCGGTTCAGCCCGAGCATGCCGCCGACCACCGCGCTCACCACCGGAGCCAGGGTGGGCAGCACCTTGACCAGCTCGTTGGTCAGGCGGACGGTCTGGACCGGCCGCCAGGCCAGCCGGGCGGCCGCCTTGGCGGCCAGCTCCGGCCAGTGCGGGGGCCTTTCCGGGCGGAACGGCTGGACGGGCGGCAGCTCGCGGCCGGCCGGGGTCAGGTCGAGCAGGACGGTGAGGAGCTCGGCGCCGGACGCGCCGTCGATCGCCGCGTGGTGGATCTTGGTGTAGACCGCGGCGCGCCGATGGGCCAGCCCGGTGATCAGGTAGATCTCCCACAGCGGGCGGCTGCGGTCCAGAGGCCGGGCGTGAAGCCGGCTGACCTGTTCGGTCAGCTGGGCGTCCGATCCGGGGCGGGGCAGGGCGAGTTCGCGGACGTGGTACTCGATGTCGAAGCCCGGGTCGTCGATCCAGTACGGCTGGTCCAGGCCGAGCGGGACGTTGAGCAGCTTGCGGCGCAGCACCGGCACGAGCGGGATGCGCTGGGCCAGGACTTCGGTCAGCCGGGCCAGGGTCAGCGGCTTGGGCGCGCCGCTGGGGTCCAGCACGGCCAGTCCGCCGACGTGGCCGGTGGTGTTGGCCGTCTCGAGCGCGAGGAAGGAGGCATCAAGTCCGGTCAGTTGCTGCATTTCCCGGGTTCTCCTTTTGCCTCGTTCTTGCCTTGGACTCAGCCTTCGAAGTGGCGGTCAAGCCAGTCCTTTATCGCAGTGGTGACGGCGACGGGGACCTCGAGCATCGGCGTATGCCCGACTCCGGCGAGGATAACGGACTCCCATCGGGGATTGCGGGCCGCGGCCTGGCGCATGGCCGCCACCGGCACCAGCCGGTCGTCCTCGCCGCCGATGAGCAGGACCGGGACGTCGATCCCGGCCATCATGGCCTGGTAGCGCTGCCGGCGGCTGAGGACCCGCAGCAGAGACCGGGCCGCGGCCAGAAACACCCGGGCCCGGGCCGTCGCCTGGGCGGACGTGGCCGGGTGGCGCTTGGTGCTGAGCGCGACCTCGGCCCGGATCATCTCGGGGTCGGCTCGCGACGGGTCGGCGAAGCAGAGCTGAACGAGCTGGTGGACGGCGGTTTCCGGCGCGACCCGGGACATGAGCCGGGCGACGGCCAGCTCACCCAGGCCGGGCAGCGCGTAGAGCAGGAACTGGCCGCTGACCTGCCGGTCGGGTTTCTGCGGCGGGAGCGGGAGGGCGGGGTCGAGGAGAACCACTGCTTTGACGATGTCCGGGTTGGCGGCGGTCTCCAGGACGGAGATCAGCCCGCCCATGGAGTTCCCGACCAGGATCACCGGCTCGCCGACGACCTCCCTGATGAAGCGGTCCACGAGGCGGGCGTTGGCCTGCACGGTGGAGTTGACCCGCAGGCCCGGGGTCAGGCCGAACCCGTGCAGGTCCAGCGCGACCGCGCGGCGGCCCGCGGCCAGGTGGGGTCCGAGCAGGCACCAGTTCAGGTGCGAGCCGCCCAGGCCGTGCACGAACACGATCGGCGGCTGCCGGCTGGCGCCCCGGTCCTGGCCGGCGCTGCGGTCCTGGTCTCGGTCCTGGCTGGCGGCCTCTGGGATGAACTCGATCCAGTGGACGGGGCCGTCCAGGTCGGTGATGTAGCCGCGCGCGCCCCAGGGGGCGGCGTAATCCCAGGGTGCCGGGCGGGTGCCGGGCGGGTCGGAGTCGATCATCGGCGGTCCGGGTAGAGCGGCCGTACAAGTGGCGGCGAGCGGAATGGGCGGTGCTGGTCGGGCGGGACGGCCAGCCGGTCGGCGATCAGCCACAGCGTGGCCGGGTCGACGCCGAAACCGACGTGACTGCAGCGCACCTCGACGTTCTGGTGCCGTCCGGTCTCCGGTTCCATGCAGGAATGCCAGGACACGATGCCGTCCTTGCGAGAGTAGACCGAGGTCGACGGCACGCCGATGGGCCGGGCGCGCTGCTCGGAAGTGGGCAGCCGGGCGCCGTCCGCGTGCAGGTGACTGAGGCGCTGGTAGGGACCGTTGACGCGGCTTTGCCGCCGCGGGTTCGTCAGGGCGAAGGGGCTGCCGAGGGTGATGACCCGCCGGACGTGGCGGGGCTGGCGGCGGGCCAGTTCCCGGGCGTAGACGCCGCCCAGGCTCCAGCCCACCAGCGAGACCGGGCGCCCGGTCTGCCTGGCGTGGGCCAGCAGCGCGCCGGGCAGCCCGGCCAGCACCTCCTCGGTGGGCCCGCGGTTGGGCCCGAGGTCCCAGCCGCGCACGTGGTAGCCGAGCCAGCCGAGGTAGCACCGCAGCGGCAGCGTGCTGATGTCGGAGGCGAGCAGCCCGGGCAGCACCAGCACGCCGTGACCGTCGCCGCGCGGAGCGGTGGCCAGCCAGGGCGCGGCCACCAGCAGCGCGGCCAGGTCGACCAGCCCGCGGACGGGCTCAGTCAGGAACAGCCCGGCCGATGGTCCCGGCGCATCAGGTGATCCAGGCGCATCCGGCCCGGCCGTTCCGTCAGCCGGTCCCGGTGTCGTTCTCCGGACGAAGTAGATCACTGCCCGCTCCGCTCGCTCGGCCACGACCTAGGCATGGTGGTGATACACAACTAATATATGTCTCACCGACAAAGGGGTGGGCATGACCTTCAACCTGGCGACCATCCTGACCGAGACCGCCCTGGCCACGCCGGACGCCCCGGTCCACCTGTTCGGCGGGACCGCGACGACCTACCGTGAGCTCGACGAGCAATCGGGCCGGTTCGCGGCGGGGCTGCGCGAGGCCGGCCTGAAGCCCGGCGACGTGATGGCGTTGCAGCTGCCGAACCTGCCGCACTTCCTGATCGCCTACTTCGGGGCGCTCAAGGCCGGGATGGTCGTGCTGCCGCTCAACCCGCTGCTGATGGCGCCCGAGATCGAATACCACCTGGGCGACTCCTCGGCCGTGCTGCTGATCGGGTTCGAGAGCCTACACGCCGAGGCGAGCAAGGCTTGCGAGCGACTCGGCATCCCCCTGTACCTGGTCAGCATGGGCGGCGGCCCGCTGCCCGGGGACGCCCGGCCGGTCAGCCAGCTGCTCGGCGCCCCCGACGCGGACGTCGTTCCGCGCGGCCCGGAAGACACCGCCGTGCTCATCTACACCAGCGGCACCACGGGCAAGCCGAAGGGAGCGGAACTCACCCACTTCCAGCTGTACATGAACTGCACGATCGCGGGCCAGTTGTTCGGGGCCCGCAACGATGACGTCACCCTCGCCGTCCTGCCGTTCTTCCACGTGTTCGGGCTGTCGTCGGTGATCAACGTGAGCGTGCGGTACGGCGGCTGCCTGTCGATCGTGCCGCGGTTCCAGCCTGCCGACGTGCTGGACGTGATCGAGCGTGACCGGTGCACCGTGATCGGCGGCGTGCCGACCATGCTGCACGCCCTGGCCCAGCAGGACATCACCGGTCGCGACCTGTCGGCGCTGCGGGTGGCCGTGTCCGGCGGCGCGTCGCTGCCAGAAGACATCATGCGCACGTTCGAGGGCATGTACGGCATCGAGGTGCTCGAGGGCTACGGCATGTCCGAGACGGCCAGCTCGTGCTCGTTCAACCGGCCCGGCGACCGGCGGCTGCTGTCCATCGGCAAGCCGCTGTGGGGGGTCACGATGCGGGTGGGCGATGCCTCGGACCGGCCGCTGCCGCCGGGCCGCGAGAACGTGGGCGAGATCTTGATCCGGGGCCACAACGTCATGAAGGGCTATCTCGGGCGGCCTGAGGCCACCGCGGAGACGATGCGCGGCGGCTGGCTGCACAGCGGTGATCTCGGCTACATGGACGAGGATGGTTTCTACTTCATCGTCGACCGGGCCAAGGACCTGGTGATCCGGGGCGGGTACAACGTCTACCCGCGCGAGATCGAGGAGGTGCTGTACGCCCACCCGGAGATCGTCGAGGCGGCCGTGATCGGCAAGCCGGACGAGCGGCTCGGCGAGGAGGTCGTGGCGGTCGTGGTCGCCCGCCCCGGTTGCGAGCTTCGCGCGGAGGACGTGATCACCTACTGCCGGGAGCGGCTGGCGGCGTACAAGTACCCGCGCGAGATCCGGTTCGTGGGCGAGCTCCCAAAGGGGCCTTCGGGCAAGATCTTGAAGTCCGCGCTGCGCGACGGGTAGCTCGCTACCGGATACTCGGCTTGTTCGACGACGCCGAGGACGCCATGCAGGAGACACTTACTAAACGGTCGGCGTCCGTGACCCGGATGCCACCTAGGACGGGTTGAAGCGCGGCTCTAGAAGAAGCCAAGGGCGGGCAATAGGGCTCTGGAAGCTTCGGCAGCCTGTTGGCGACCATGGTGACCTGGTCGGAGCTGTCCGGGCGGGTCAGCGGATACCCCGCCCCGGGAGGCCCGGCCGCGGTCGCCGGGGGCTGGCGGTAGCTGCCCGCCGGAACGCTTTTGAAGCCGTGATTCAAGTATCACCGCCCCGACCAGGACCACGATCCCCAGCCAGAGGAAGGTGAAGGCCCACACCAGCGTGCCCATGAGCTGGCTATCGATCTGGCTGGACAACGCGCCCGCCCATACGCCCCCGGTGAGCACGGTTGTCGCAGCGATCACGCGAGCGCCGTTCTTGACCGCGGTGTTCGCTGAGCGTGCCGGGACGGGTTTGCGTGGCGGCCGGGCAACGGGCGGCATGGCGGGGAGATCGGCGGTAAGCATGGCCAGGTCGGCGCACGTCCGCGCGGCAAGAGCGTGGCCCACCCGCGAATCGAACTCATCCTTGGTCAACCGACCCTGGACGAACGCGTGCTTCAGGGTGTCGACCACATGGTCGCGATCGGCATGCGAGGCCCGCAGGCGGCTGCGACCTGCGCGGCGTGCCGCCCTCTCGTCTCCCGGTTGTGGCATCACCAGCACGTCCTTCGGTGCGATGCACACCAGCGTATTTCGATTGTCTCGCGACGGCCATTCTCGCTGGCGGTCAGGCCGGGTAGACGGCAGGCGCGGTGGCGTAAGTGCGGCCGGATGGGGTGTGCCAGACCAGGACGCCGGGTTGGGGTTGCTCTAGGCGCCAGCCCTGAGCCTGTTGCGGCGATGGTAGTACCTGCACAGGGGGGGCGTGTTTGCCAGCACGACACACGTAAGACTGAACGAAGACACGGACGAGCGTGGCCTGTTACCCGGCGTCTGGTACCGGCCGTACGCCGCGCGGCGCCCGGGCACCCCGCCTGGAGGAATGCCGACGGCCCGGCCGTGAGCTGTCAGACCGCAGGTCGGAACCGGGACCGCCGCGGCCGGAAGGGAGCGAGCTGGCGTCCCGGCCGAGCTGACGCCGGATAACGCCCGCTCGCTGCGCCCCCGGCGGACCGCCGCGCGCAGGTCCTCGGCCAGGTTCTCCAGCGCGGGCAGCGCCTCGACCAGGGCGGCCTCCTGCTCGGGGGGCAGGCCCGCCACGCGCTCGGACAGGATCGCGGCTCGTTGCGCGGCGATGCGCTGATTGGCCTGCTTGCCCTCGGGGGTGACCTCGACCCGGGCGGCGCGGAAGTCTTCCGGGTCACGCAGCCGGCGGATCAGGCCGAACGAGTCGAGCTTGCCGACCACCCGGGACAGCATGGTCGGGTTGAGGCCCTCGATCTCGGTGAGCTCGGTGAGACCGAGCGGGCCGCGGTGCGTGACGATGCCGAGCACGGACGCCTGGGTCGGGGTCAGCCCCTCCCCCAGCGAGGCCGCGTTCAGCTGTCGCGCGAGCCGCAGGACGACCCGCCGCAGGCGGATAACGGTCTCCTCGTCGATGCGTGCTGCCCTCCCTTGCACACACTGGGTCCCGGTCAATCATCGCAGTCCGTGGCCGTTATCGGTATTGGTCGTGGCGGTGGAACCAGGACATGTCGCCCTCGTTGCGGCCGAGCGGCGGCGAGGTGGTCGGCCTCCAGTGCCGTCTTTACAGCCGGTCCTTCAGCCAGGCGTGCACCTCGGGGATGCGGTTGGTCAGCAGGGTCAGGTGGCCGTCGTGGTCGAACAGCCGGGCTTCGACGCCGGGGATGTGCGCGGCGAGCCACTGGCCGTGGCCGAACGGCACGAACTGGTCCTGGCGGCCGTGCATCAGCAGGACCGGGACCGAGATGGCGGACAGCTCAAAGCCCCACGGGGAAGCGTGCGCCACGCTGTCGTCCCACCAGCCCTGGCCGCCGGGCGCCAGGCCATCGTGATCGCAGTAGACGAGGAAGTCAGCCAGCCCGTCATTGAGGGCCGCCGCGTCGGTCGGCGACAGCAGGGTTCGCAGTCCGCCGACCAGATCGGCCGCCGACGCGCCCAGGACCTGCTCACGATCAGCGTCCAGCTTGGCCCGGGCGGCCTCCCGGTCTCGCAGGAACAGCCGGGCGTCATCGGCGTTGAGCTCGCCCATACCGGCGAACCAGTCGAGCCCGTCGGCGTCCAGGGGGGCCAGTGAGGCCAGCGACGCGACCGCGCTGACCAGATCGGGCAGCAGCGCAGCACAGGCCAGGACGTGCGGCCCACCGCCGGAAATGCCCCACATGGCCAGCCGGCCGATGCCGAGTTCGGCGCAGATGGCCCGCACGTCGGCCGCGCAGTCGGCGACGCTGCGCCCCGGCTCCGGGGTGGAGCCGCCATAACCGGGCCGGTCGTAGCTGATCAGGCGCAGGCCGCGGGCGGCGGCGTCGATCGAGGTCGGCGGGTACAGGTGCCGGGAGTTCGGCGTACCCCCGTGGACCAGGACCGGGTGGCCGTTCGGGTCGCCGGCTTCTTCGATGGCCAGGGTGCGGCCGTCGGGGGTTCGGGCGGTGCGCTGCACGTCGCCGCCGTCAATCGGTCGCGAGGATGACGTCGGAGGCCTTGATGATGGCGGTGACCTGGCTGCCCTCGGTCAGGCCGAGCTGCTTGACGGCCTCGACGGTGATCGAGGCCACCAGGCGGGTTCCGCCGGCGTCCAGCTCGACGTTGGCGATGGCTTCTCCGGTGTTGATGCTGGTAACCCGGGCCGGGATCTGGTTCCGCGCGCTCAGCCGCATGACTGGGACTCCTTTGTCGCTGGTTGGTGTCGTGCGGATCTACGTTAGCCCGCCTGAGCTGTCGTGTTTGGCCTGGGCTACCAGGCCGGCGACCTGAGCTTCCAGCGGCGCGGCGGCGACCAGGCGGTTGTCGACGGTGAAGTGCGGGGCGGCCGGCTCGGCGCCGAGCCGGATCCGGTCGGTGAACTCCGCGAAGCTGGCCAGCTTGGCCGCGTCGCGTTCCAGCGCGCGGGCGGTCAGCCGGTGGCGGACGGTGGCCGGGTCCGACCTGATCCAGACCAGGTGTACGGTCCCGCCGCCCAGTTCAGCCACCCAGGAGCGCCACCGGTCCGCGTCGTGGATCTGCCCGGTGAACGGGCCGGACAGCAGGACCGGGCAGCCGTGCGAGCGGATCTCGCGGGCGGTGGCCGTCAGGCCGGCGTACTCGTGCACCTTGATGTGCTCGTCGTACCAGGCGCCTTCCCGCTCCCCATGCGGGCGTCCGCTGGCCGCCAGGATCGCCGCCACGAACGGTCCGTACACGGTGTCCTTGTCGAGCAGCGCCGGGGTCGGCGCGAGCGCGGCGAGCAGGAGCGCGGCGACGGTGCTCTTGCCGGCCCGGGCGGGCCGGCCACCACCCACACCGATGCGGGAACCCTCATAGGCAGCGAGGATACGGGGAAGGGTCATCATGCCTGCCCGCCTGCTAGCCTGGACAACTGTTTGGCGATGAGGCTCGCCACAACCGCGCGGCCGCGCTGATGGCCTCTGCCCGGAGGTAGCGATGGGTAGGAGGCCATGGTCATGACCGATGCGCTGGGGCCGCCAGGCCACGATAGCTGGGCCGCGCGGTGAGCGTGGCCCTGCCGATTCCCCTGATCCAGCTGCTGCAGGTCCTGACGGTCGCGATCGGCGCGCCCGCGGTGACGGGCGTGATCGCGAAGGTGGAGGCGCGGCTGCAGGGCCGACGAGGGCCTCGGGTGCTGCAGCCCTACTACGACCTGGCCAAGCTGTTCCGCAAGGAGGCGCTGGCGCCGGAGGGCGCGAGCTGGTTCTTCCTGGCCGCTCCGGTCATCGCGGTGGCGGCGTACCTGACCGTGCCACTGCTGATCCCGGTGCTGACCAGCTTCCCGCTGCCGCTGGGTTACATGGGCGACATCCTGGGCGGCGGGTTCCTGCTGTCGCTGGCCAGCTTCGTGGTGGCGACCGCGGCGCTGGAGACCGGCAGCCCTTATGCGCAGCTTGGGTCGAGCCGGGCCAAGACGTTCTCGGCCATCACCGAGCCGGTGGTGCTGTTCGTGGTGTTCACGGTGGCCCTGCTGACCGGCACCGACCTGCCCTACGCGCTGGCGGCCACGGTCCGCTCGAGCGCCGGGCAGGTGATCCGGCCGGCGCACCTGCTGGCCTCGGCCGCGCTGTTCATGGTGATCCTGCACGAGACGGGCCGGATCCCGGTGGAGACGCACACCGGGACCAACGAATTCGGGATGATCGAGGAAGCCCGGGCCTTCGAGCACTCCGGCCCCTACTTCGCGCTGCTGAAGTGGGGTTCTGAGCTGAAGCAGCTAATCCTGTACACGATTCTGGCCAACGTGTTCCTCGCGCCGTGGGGCCTGGCGCCCACGAATCAGCTCGGCGTGGTGCTGCTGGCCGTTGTGGCGCTGCTGGCCAAGGCCGTCGCGGTCGGCTGCGTGGTGGCCGTCATCGACAATTCCTTCGCCAAGCTGCGCCTGTTCAAGATCACCGAGTTCGTGTCGGCCGCGTTCCTGCTGGCCGTGCTCGGCGTATTCACCCTGTACCTAGGGGGTGGCTGATGAGCCTGGCCAGCGCGGTCCAGGCCGCGCCAGGCGTCTACGTGGGCGCAGCCAACGTGATCGCGGCGGCGATGCTGCTGATCGAGTTCGGCATGCTGCGCCAGGCGCTGGCCCGGGACCAGGTCCGGCTGTACATGGCGCAGTCCGCGCTGATCTCGGTACTGGCCGTCGTCATCGCCGCGGACCGGGACCTGCCCGACCTGTACGCGCTGGCCGCGCTGTCCGCGGCGCTGAAGGTGGTGGCGGTCCCGCTGGTACTGCGCCGCCTGCTCGGCCGGGCCGTGCCGGATGAGGACGAGCCGGCCGGGGTGGCGGGCAGCCAGACACTGAGCCCGGCTACCGCCGTGCTGGCCGGGATCGTGCTGGCCGCGTTCGGCTTCTTCTGCTTCGGCGCGCTGAAGATCCACGGCCCGGCCGCCCCGGCGACCGCGCTGGCGATCGCGGCCGCGATGATGCTGGTCGCGTTCGGCCTGATGATCGTGCGCCGGGACGTCGCGTCGCAGGCGATCGGGTTCTTCTCGCTGGAGAACGCGATCTCGCTGGCCGCGCTGGTCGTGGCGGCCGGGCTGCCGCTGATCCTGGAGATCGCGTTCCTGTTCGACTTGCTGGTGGCGGTGGTGGTGTTCGGCATGCTGATCCGGGCGCACCACACGAGGGCCGAGTCGCTGTCGACCGCCGACCTGACCCGACTGCAGGGGTGAGCCGGTGATCGGAGTCGTCTTGGCCTTGCTGATCGTCCCGTTGGCCGCGGGAATTACCTGCGCGATCCTGCCAACCCGGACCGTCCAGGTGGCTGCCGCGGTCACCGTGGCATCCGGTATCGGGTGCTTCGCCCTGGTCCTTGCGCTGGTCCCGGCGGCCGCGCACCATGATCTCAGTTACCTGTCATACCTGCGGGTCGATGCGGTGAGCGCGATCTTCCTGCTGGCGACCGGCTTCCTGTATGCGGCCGTGGCGGTCTACTCGGTCGGCTACCTCAAGCGGCACGAAGAACTGTACGCCCGCCGGTTCTACGCCGGGCTGAACGTGTTCGCGTGGTCCATGCTGGCCGCGCCGCTGATGAGCAGCCTGGCCCTGCTGTGGATCGCGGTGGAGGTGACCACGATCATCTCGGCCCTGCTGGTCGCCATCGAGGACACTGACGGAGCGGCGGAAGCCGCCTGGAAGTATGTGCTGATCGCCAGCTCGGGCCTGAGCCTGGCCCTGCTCGGCACGGTGTTCGCCTACTACGCCGGATCCCAGGTGCTCGGCGAGCACTACAACCTGGCCCTCGAGCCGCTCATCCTGGCGGGCCCGCACCTGCCGGCCACCCCGGTCCGGCTGGCGTTCCTGCTCGCGCTGCTGGGCTACGGCACCAAGGTCGGCCTGTTCCCGGTGCACACCTGGCTTCCGGACGCGCACTCCGAGGCCCCGACGCCGGTGTCCGCGCTGCTGTCCGGGTCGCTGCTCGCGGTCAGCTTCTACGCGATCCTGCGCTTCTACCAGGTCGCCGCGGCGACGCTCGGCAGGGGCTTCCCGCGGGACGCGCTACTGGCTTTCGGGGTGGCCTCGCTGCTGCTCGCCGCGTTGTACGTGTTCGGCCAGCGCGACATCAAGCGGCTGCTGGCCTACTCCAGCGTGGAGCACATGGGCATCCTGGCCATCGGGGTCAGCTTCGGCGCCCCGGTGGCGCTGGCCGGCGTCATGCTGCACGTGCTGGCGCACGCGGCCGCCAAGGGGAACGCGTTCATGGGCGCGGGGGTGCTGGTGGCGAAGTTCGGCAGCAAACAGATCTCCGCCATCCGCGGCGGCCTTGACCTGCTGCCATGGAGCGGGCCGCTGCTCCTGCTGACGGTATTCGCGCTGGCGGCGATGCCGCCGTCGGGGATCTTCCGCAGCGAGTTCCAGATCGTCTACGGTGGCTTCAGCTCGGATAACTTTGCCGCCGCAGCCGCCTTGATCGTGCTGGTCACCGTGGCGTTCTTCGGGCTGACCGCGTCAGCTACGCGGATGCTGCTCACCCCGGCTCCGCTGCGGGCCCGGCCGACCCTCAGCCGCGGCGAGCCCTCCGCCTGGATGGTCATCCCGGTCGTCGCCGGAGTCGCGGTGCTGTTCATCCTCGGCCTGCATCCTCCGGGGGAGCTCACCAGCCTGATCTCCCGCGCTGTCATCCAGCTGGGGACGACGCGATGACGATAACCGAGTCCGACGTCACCGCGCCGTGGGACGAACTCTGCTCACGGGTCAGTAGAGGGGACCGGTTCGCCGGTCTGTTCGCCACCGAACTCGAGGGCGGCACCCTGGTCTTGTCCGCGCACCTCGCAGTGAAGGGGGAAGGGGAGGCGGGCGGGGGCATCGACACGCTCGACGCGCCGCTGGCGCCCGGCGCGGTGAGCTATCCGGCGCTCACCCCGCGACTGGGCGCCGCGTTCTGGTATGAGCGCGTGATCCACGACCGCTTCGGCGTAGTCCCGGAGGGGCACCCGCGGCTGGCGCCGCTCATCCGGCCCGGCTCACCGGAGGAGCACGCGCTGCCCCGGCACGTCGAGGGCTACGGGATCTTCACGATCCCGCACGGCCCGGTCCGCTCCGGGGTGGTGGAATCGATCGAGTACCTGGTCGAGACGCCGGGCGAGGCGATCCCGCACCTGAACATGCGGGTGTTCTACAAGCACCGCGGCGTGGAGGACCGGTTCGCCGGGATGACGGTGGCCGACGGCGTGCTGCTGGCCGAACGCACCGAGGGCATCGCCTCGGTCGCCCACGCTCTGGCCTTCTGCCACGCGGTCGAAAAAGTCGCGGGCTGCCAGCCGCCCCCAGCCGCAGGCCTGGTCCGGGTGCTGTACGCCGAACTCGAGCGGATCGCCAACCACCTCGACGTCGCCGTCCGGCTGGCCGACGCGGCCGGGCTCGCGGTGGCCACCGCCCGGCTCGCGCTGCACAAGGAGCGGGTGCTACGGCTGGTCAGCTCACTGTGCGGCAGCCGGTTCGGCCGCGGCGTCGTGGTGCCCGGCGGGGTCAGCGCGCTGCCACAGCTGCCGTCCGCGCGGATCCTCGCCGAGGCCGCCCAGCTCCACAAGGTGGTCACCGCCGACGCCGCCGCGCTGATGGCCACCTCCTCCTTCCTGGACCGGCTCCGCGGCACCGGTCCGCTGACGTCGGCGCGCGCTCGCCAGCACGGGGCGCTCGGCCCGATCGGCAAGGCGGCCGGGTTCGCCGACGACGCGCGGCTCATCCGCTCCTACGACGGGTACCCGTCGCTGGCCGTGCCACCCGCTCCGGCGCACTCCGCCGGTGACGCGCTGGCCCGGCTGCGGGTCCGGTGGGAGGAGGTGGATCAGGCGTTCGGCCTGATCCGGCAGGCCGCCGAAGATCTGGCCGAACGGGCCGCCGATCTGCCCCGGGTCTCCTGCGAGCCGACCAGTGGTCGCGCGGTCGGCTGGGCCGAGGCCCCGCAGGGCGAGGTCCTGTATGACGTCTTGCTACATGAGGGCCGGATCGCCGGTTGCCATCCCCGGTCGGCGTCGTTTCACAACCTGGTGCTGATGCACGAGGTCTTCACCGGGGACATCCTGACCGACTTCCCGTTCATCGAGGCCAGCTTCGGCCTGTCCGTCGCGGGGGTGGTCTTGTGATTCCCGGGGAGGCGGAACAGTGAGCATCTGGGTGCTGCGCGGCCTGCGCGACGGCGTGGTCACCACCCGCTGGCCGGCCCGGTCCGATCCCTACGCCGACGGCTGGCGCGGCCCGGTCCGCGCCCTCGGTCCCACCGGCTCCGTCGACCCGGCGCTCTGCCCGGCCGGAGCCATCTCCGCGGAGGGCGTCGACCAGGGCCGGTGCATCCTGTGCGGCAGGTGCGTGGCCGAGCGGCCCGACCTGTTCGCCTGGTCCCAGGGTGCCGCCGGTCCGGCCGCGGCCGCGCTCAGGCGGCAAGCACTCGTCGTCCCTGAGGTTCCCGAGACCGACGAGGCGGTGGCGGCGGCCCGGGCCGCTTTGCGGGAGCGGACCACCGCGCTGCGCCGCAGCGTGCACGTCCGGCACGTGGACGCCGGGTCCGACGGGAGCGAAGAGTGGGAGATCCAGGCCCTGCTCGGCCCGGTCTACGACATCCACCGCCTCGGCGTGTTCTTCACCGCCAGCCCGCGGCACGCCGACGTGCTGCTGGTCACCGGCGCCGGCGCCCGCGGCATGTCCGGCCCGCTGCGCGTCACCTACGACGGGATGCCCGACCCGAAGGTCGTCATCGCGGTCGGCACCGACGCGGTCAGCGGCGGGCTCCTGAGCCAGAGCGAGGCTGTCACCGCCGGAGTCGACGCCACGGTCCCGGTCGATGTCTGGCTGCCGGGCTCCCCGCCGAGTCCGTTCGGCATCCTGGGTGCCCTGCTGATCGCGGTCGGCCAGCTGGCCGACGGCGGGCCCCCGGGGGGTCGCGGGGGGCCGGCCCCCTGGCCAGCGGAGGGGCACGATGAGCGGCCTGTTCGCCGCCGGGCTGATCCTGCTGGCCCTGGCCGCCGCGGCCGACTTCCTCGGCGGCCGGTTCATGCGGTCCGGACCGCTGTACCTGGTCGGCGCGGCGGGCTCGGCGTGCCTGGCCGTGCTGGGCGGATTCGCCCTGGCCGGCCGGGCCGTGCAGCTCGACGTGGCCGGCTGGCTCGGGGACCCGGTGCCCGGCCAGCAGGCCGGCGCCCTGGTCGCCGACAAGCTGTCCGGGATGTTTCTGGCGCTGACCTTCGGCGCGGCGGTCCCGGTCTCTGTGGCGTTCGCCAGCTGGGCACGCCGGTCAAAGTCGGCCACCCGGCGGGGGTTGGGCGGGAGCTACGCGCTGGCGCTCGGCGCGGTCGCGGTGGTCATGACGGCGACCGACGCGTTTACCGCGCTGTTCGGCTGGGAGACGCTGACCCTCGCCTTCTACCTGCTCGCGGGCTTCGAGCGCAACAAGCCGGGCCGGGCCGCCGCGGCGCAGGTCACGTTCGCGTTCGGCAAGGTCAGCGGGGCCGCGCTGCTGGCCGGCCTGCTGCTCCTGGCGACCAGGTCGCACTCGATCATGCTGGCCTCGTTCACCCACGTCCCGGGCGGCGCGGCCCGCACCACCGCCGAGGTGCTGCTCCTCGCCGGGTTCGCGGTCAAGGCCGGCCTGGTGCCGTTCCAGGTCTGGCTACCGCGCGGTTACGCTGCCGCGCCTGGCCCGGCCCGCGCGATCATGGCCGGCGTCTGCGTCAACGTGGCCTTCTACGGCATGTGGCGCACGCTCGAGCTGGTGGGCAGGGCGCCCGGCTGGCTGACCGGGGCGCTGCTGGTGCTCGGCGCGCTGAGCGCCCTGCTCGGCATCGCCCACGCGGCGGTGCAGAATCGGCTGACCCGGGTAATCGCCTATTCCAGCATCGAGAATACCGGGCTCATCGTCACCGGCTTCGGCGTCGCGCTGACCGGCGCGGCGGTCGGTGACCGGCGCCTGGCCGCGGCCGGCCTGCTGGCCGCCACGCTGCAGGTGGTCACGCATACCGCGGCCAAGTCGCTGCTGTTCACCTCGTCCGCCGGGATCGAGGCCGCCACCGGCGCCGACGACCTCGAGGAGCTGCGCGGGCGGGCCCGACGGACCCGGTGGAGCGGGTTCGGGCTGGCCGTGGGCTCGGTGACCCTGGCTGGGCTGCCGCCCACCGTCGGGTTCGTGTCCGAGTGGTTCCTGCTGGAGTCGCTGATGCAGCAGTTCCGGGTGCCCGGCCTCGGCTACCGTCTGGTGCTCGCCCTGGCCGGCGCCGCGGTCGCCCTCACCGTCGGCTTCGCCGGCGTCACCTTCGTCCGCCTCGTCGGCCTGATCGTCCTGGGCCGCGGCACCGACTCCGAGCCGGGCCGGGGCGAGTACGGCTGGGCCGGGCGGGCCGCAGTGGTGGCGCTGGCCCTGGCCTGCCTGGCCATCGCCGCGATCACGCCGCTGGAGATCCGGGTGATCGCGGCCGGGCTGTCGCCCGTCGTCCCGGCGTCACTGACGATGGGCGCGCTGAAGTCGCCCTGGATCCTGCAGCCGACCTTCGCCGGGTTCTCCATCCTGTCGCCGTCCTGGCTATGGGTCGAGATGCCGCTGATGCTGCTGCTGACCATGCTGTTCGCCTGGGCCGTGTCCGGGCGGCGGCTGTTGCGGGTACGCCGGGTCCCGGCCTGGCGCTCGGCGACGATCGGCGTCGAGGGCGCCGACTCCTACACCGCGTTCGGCTACGCCAACCCCACTCGGCGGGTGCTAGCCGGCGTCCTGCACACCCGCGCCGAGGTACGCGAGGTCATGATGGAGGACAACGTCAGCGACGACGGGTCCGGCCCTCCTGACCGCGCCGATCCCGGCTGGGAAGAGGCCGCCGCGCATCTGCGGTACGCCTCCGACGTCATGGAGGTGGTCGAGACCTACGTCTACCAGCCGATGTTCGGGTTCTTCATGGCGGTCGTGACCGCCGCCAAGCGCCTGCAGTCGGGCCGGCTGGACGCCTACCTGCTGTACATGCTCATCGCGCTGATCGCCGTCATCGCCGTGGTCACCGCCCTAGCATGACCTGCCGCCGCCGTCAGAACATGCCGTAGCGGAGGGCGGGCTCGGAGACGGCGATCTCCATTAGCCGGTTGTACTTGGCCACGCGTTCACCACGGGCCGGAGCGCCGGTCTTGAGATGGCCGCAGCCGGTGCCGACGGCCAGGTCGGCGATGAAGTGGTCCTCGGTTTCCCCGGAGCGATGCGAAACGAACTGGCGGTATCCCGCATCCCGGCAGATGGCCATGGCCTGCAGCGTCTCGGTGACTGTGCCGATCTGGTTGAGCTTGATCAGCGCGGAATTGCCGATGCCGCGGGCGATGGCGCGGGTGATGATGGCCGGGTTGGTGCAGAAGATGTCGTCGCCGACCAGCTCCGTGGTGCCGCCCAGGCGGGCGGTCAGCGCGATCCAGCCCTCGTCGTCGTCCTCGCCGAGCCCGTCCTCGATCAGGTGCACCGGGAACTGCGTGGTCATGAGCGCATAGCGGTCGATCATGTCGCCGCTGGACAGCAGCTGGCCGGCCACCCGGTAGCGCCCGTCGGGCTGGCGGAACTCCGAGGAGGCCGGGTCGAGCGCGATCGAGACCCCGTCGGCGCCGGGCTTGTACCCGGCGTCAGAGATGGCCTGTACCAGCAGGGTCAGCACCTCCTCTGGCTCGGCGACCTCGGGCGCGAAGCCGCCTTCGTCACCCAGGCCGGTCGACAGCTTACGGGCGGTCAGCTCGCGGCGCAGCGCGCCGTAGACCTCCGCGCCGGCGCGGACGGCCTCGGCCATCGACGGGGCGCCCACCGGGGCGACCATGAACTCCTGGAAATCCAGCTCGTTGGGCGCGTGCACGCCGCCGTTGAGCACGTTGAAATGCGGCACTGGCAGGGACGCGATGACCCCCTCGGGGGTCAGCCACCGCCACAGCGGAATCCCGGCCGAGGCGGCCAGCGCCCGGGCCAGCGCCATCGAGGTA
The DNA here is from genome assembly GCA_963834685.1 of uncultured Actinomycetes bacterium. Classification (GTDB taxonomy): domain Bacteria; phylum Actinomycetota; class Actinomycetes; order Streptosporangiales; family Streptosporangiaceae; genus Palsa-504. Next base: position 190,436 of record CAWICW010000030.1, read on the forward strand.
CCCACCGTGGCGTTGGCGCCCAGCCTGCTCTTGTTCTCGGTCCCGTCCAGGTCGATCATCGCCTGATCCACCTCGGCCAGCGAGGCCCACGGCCGCCCGCGCAGGAGGTCGGCCAGCTCGCCGTTGACCGACGCGACCGCCCCCAGCACTCCCCTGCCCTCATACCGGGCCGGGTCGCCGTCCCGTCGCTCCACCGCCTCCCGCGACCCCGTCGACGCCCCGGACGGCACCCCCGCCCGGGCCGTCGTCCCGTCCGCCAGCCGCACCGACACCGCCAGCGTCGGCCGGCCCCGCGAATCCAGGATCTCCAGCGCCGACAAGTCCACTACCTCAAATGCCGCCATCGTCTCCTCCTATCCGGGCCGCCCGCATGGCCGACCCCTGGTGTATTCAGCCTGTGCTTGATCTGGATCGTCTCGCGGTCCGGCGCCGCGACGGCAGGGGCTTAAGACCCTGGTTTGGGTGGACGGGCGATATTCGCGTGCCCATGCCGCCTGGGCGCCGCGGCCATCATCACGATCCGGCGGCGCCTGGACGCCTACCTGCTCTACATGCTCATCGCCCCTGATCGCCATCCATCGCGGTAGTCACCGCGGTGGCCTGACCCGGCCAGATGCTTACCGACCGGTGAAGCGCGGCGACCGGTTATCCTAGCGTGAGTGCGGCGGAGGGGCTCGCCGCGCTGGCACTCGCAGCATCTGCGGGTCACACGAACGCGGCGCCGCCGCCAACGGTCCCTGCCAGGCGTATCAACAGACGCGGGTAGGAGGAGCGCCGATGGCGGATGGTGAGAGCACTCTGGTCGCAGCGCTGAACGACCTGGCTACGCTAGGGACGGAACGGGACCAGGAGCAGGTGACGGCGCTGCTGGACCGGCTTGATGCGGCGCGGCTGCGCGTCCTGGTCGTCGGTGAGGCCAAGCGGGGCAAGAGCACTCTGGTCAACGCGCTGCTGGGTCGCGAGGTGCTGCCGTCCGGGGTCACTCCGCTGACGGCCGTCACCACGACAGTGCGGTACGGCGACGACGAGCGGGCGGAAGCGCGGTTTCTGGACGGACACGACGAGAAGTACCCCCTGGCCGCGCTCGGTGATCTGGTGACCGAGCGAGGCAACCCCGGTAACCGCCGCCAGATCGCGGACGTGACCGCGTACGTGACCGCGCCGATCCTCGAGAGCGGGGTCGAGCTCGCCGACACGCCAGGTACCGGATCGGTGTTCGAGTGGGACACGCGGACGGCCCATGAGGCGCTGCGGTCGATGGACGCCGCGGTCTTCGTGCTCACCGCCGATCCCCCGGTGTCAGCGAGCGAGCGGGACCTGCTGGACAAGGTCGCCGGGCTGTCGGTGACGACGTTCGCGGTACTGAACAAGGCCGATCACCTCGATGAAAACGGGCTGGCCGAGGCGGTGGAGTTCACCCGGCGGGTGCTCGGGGAAGCCGGCCATCCGGGCCCGGTGTACCCGATGTCCGGGCGCGGCGCCCTCAGCGGCGGCGACGCCGGCTTTACCGCGTTCAAGGCGGACTTCACCGCGTACCTGTCAGCCCGGGGCCGGGCCGACCTTAAGGCGTCGGCGATCGCACAGGCTCGCCGGATCGCCGGATCGTTGCTGGATGAGGTGGCGGTGACCCGCCGGGCGGCCGAGATGCGGGCCGGTGACGCGGCCGACCGGGTCCGGCGGTTCAGCGAGCGGCTGGCCGACGTAGCCGTGCACGGCCGCGACGCCGTGACCGTCGTCCATGCGGAGTCCGGCCGACTGCTTTTCGCGCTCAATGACGCTGCCGAACAGGATAGTCCGCGGCTAGGCCGAGAGATCGGCCGGGAGCTGGCCGTGCTGTTCGACGGCGAGCTTCGCGCGGCCACTGCGGGAGAGATCGAACGGCTGGGCCGCGAGAGGCTCGCCGCGCTCGCCGTGGCGGCCGCGGAAACCTGGCGCCAGCAGCGCAAGGAGGCCATCGAGCAGGGGCTGGCGGCAGTGGATGCCCGGCTCGCCGCGGCCCTGAAGGGCGAGCTCGCCGTGCTCCGCGACTCGGCCGCCGAACTACTAGGCCTGGATCTCGCCGTTCCCGAGCCTGAAGGCCGGCTGGCCGAGAGCCGCAGTTTCTTTTACGCCGCCGGTCAGGACGTGGGCCAGACCGAGCTGCTGGCCGGCGCCGTCCGCCGTCGGCTGCCAGGTGAGCTGGGCAGGCGGACGGCCAGGGACCATCTGCGCCGGGAAGCCCCCGGCCTGGTGGAGAGTCACGTCGGCCGGGGCCGGGGCGACCTGCAGTATCGGCTCGCCGAGGCGACCCGGGCGCTAGCGCGGGTGGTGGAGCAGCGCTACGCCGACGGCACGCACCGGATACGGTCCGGACTGCAGGCCGCGGCGGAACTTCGCGAAGCGTCCGCCGCCCAGGCGGAGGAGAAGCGAGCAGAACTGGCCAAACGGGAGGCGGCGTTGCTTCGCGTCCTCAGCTTGCTCGACCAGGCCGCGGCGCAGGCGAGGTAGGCCTGGGTGCCATCCGCCACGCCGATCCCCCGCGGCCCTACGGTGCTGACGCTCTACACCGCTGCCGACCTGCTGACGGGACCGGGTTGCCCGGTGTGCCGCTACGCCGACGAGGCCGGTGACCGCTACCTGGCCTGGTTCGCGCTCGAGGCGCACGCCGGCGCCGGGACCATCACCCGGCTGTGCTCATCGCTGGGGATGTGCCCCCGGCACACGCGCGGGCTCATGAGCCAGCCCGGAGCCGAGCGCAGGCTCACCGCGGTCTACCGGTACGTCATGGAGGCAGCCCGGGACCGGCTGGGCGGCCGTGTGGTACGCCTTGACGTCTGCCCGGCGTGCGAACATGACGACCACGCCGTCGACCGGGCCCTGGACACCCTGCTCGAGGGCCTGATCGACGACTCGGTCCAGGCGCATTACCGCGAGCTGGGCGGCCTGTGCCTCCCTCATTTCCGCACGGCTTCGGCACGGGCAGGTCATCGGGCCATGGCCTGGCTGACGCAGACGATGACGGAAACCGTCACCGGCCGGCCAGGCCAGCCTGAGCTGGCTGACCGGGACAGACCATGACGCAGCTAGACGCGCCGCGCTGCGGCACGCGGCGATGGCCATCGAACGACCCGGTTCTGATGCGTGCCTCACGTGCCTGGCCGCGGCTCGGTCGGAGAACGATCACCTGGCGCAGTTCCTTCGTACCAGCGAGCGTGGCGGGCCGGACCGGACGCTGCTGTGCGCCGGCCATCTCGCGGACCTTGTTGCGTACGCCGGTCAGCGGGAGGCGGCGGCGCTGCTGGCCTGGCAGGCCGGCTGCCTCGCCACCGGCCTGACCCGGCACGCCGGGTCATCGCCGGGCCGGAACCTGGGCGGCGGCCCGGCCAGCTGGCTACACCCCCGGCGCCGCGACGCCGGCGCAGACGGCTGCCCGGTATGCCTGACCCGTGAGAACTCGATGCGACGAGCGCTCGACGACCTCCGCGCATCGCTGCGAGCCTCGTATCCGACTGCCGACCGCCAGGTCGCCCTGTGCGCCCGGCATCTGCTCGGCCTGAAGGCAGCTGATCCATGGGCTGGTCACGTGACGGCGCCTGGTGCGGTGGAGCGTGCGCAAACGCTGATCGCCGAGCTGAACGAGGCGTTCAGCAAGAACACCTGGGCGCGCCGCCACGAAGCCAGGGGACCGGAAATGACCGCGTGGCGGCGGGCGGCCGCGTTCCTTGACGGCGGCGTGTTCTTCGGAGGCCCCCCAGGCGGAACGTGACGCTCATAGGTCATCGCCAGCCGTTCCTTCCAGAGCCCGCCGGGAGTAGCAATGGAAGCACGAGAACACTGGACCTATGCCTGCTCAGCTGTGTGGCATGCCGTAGTGCAAGCCGGGCGTGCTGGCGGCGATCCATCTCGTACTTGTTCCGGGACTCCTGCGGGATCTCGACCACGACCTCAACGTCCACTCCGGCCTCCTTATGGCTCGTCAGCGAACTCAAGTATCAGCGGCAGCGAGTCATCGCGGCGGCCAAGAGGACCTCCTGACCGCGGAAGACGACGGCCGAGCAACGCACGTCGGCGCCTGCGGCCTGATCCGCCGTCACCGCCACGCGCTGTCAGCGTGCCGCGCCGCCTCGCGCGCCAGGTAAGGCATCACTCTCACCAGGGTCAGCTCGGCCCGGCCGTAGACGCTGGCACCCACCCACAACTGGTACCCCTCCGGTCGCCGCCTGCGGTCCTTAAGCCGGCTGGCACCAGAGCGCGCCGGCGCCGCGTACGCCGGAACGCCGACCTCACCGAGCGCGCGGAGTAGCGCCGGGACGACCTGCTCGCTGACCTCGAGGACCGGTGCCCACGCGTCATCGGCGAGCCCGTTCCCGTAGCCGCCGGACGGCAGCCACCACAGGCGTCTCGACCGTCCGGTTTGTTCGGCGGGTCTGGACACCGATGCAGCCATGGCGTCCTCCCTCCTATGTGCGGAGAGCAGGACCCATCGGCCATCGGGCAAACCTGCACGGCTCAGTGCCTTCGCGCAGATGCGGCGGGATCCACCGCCGGGTGAACCAGGTCACCGAGATCATTCTACGACACCGCGCCAGACCCCGCCCGCGCAAGCAGCCCGCACATGCCGGGGTTCCCTCCCGGCGCCTCCGCAGGCTCAGGGGAAGCGGTCGGGCGCCGTGACCGCGGCCAGGGCCGGACGCGGTATCTTTAGGCTAGTGGCGTGTGCCGCTCGGTGATGGATCCCACCTGGGATCGTGCGCAAATTTGGGTGCGCTCGCCCGCCGTCTGGCCGATGGGTCCTGCCGCGCTAGCTTGCGGATAGGCAGGAGGCCGGGTCATGGTAGCCAACGCGGCCCGGAAGCTGGTGTTGCTGCGGCACGCCAAGTCGGCCTGGCCTGATGTGCCGGACCACGAGCGTCCGCTGGCCCGCCGTGGCCGACGGGATGCGCCCGCCATGGGGCGCTGGCTGCGGGCGGCCGGATACCTGCCTGACCTGGTCCTGTGCTCCACCGCTCGCCGGGCCCGCGAGACATGGCAGCTCGCGCAGGCCGAGCTCGGAGCCACTCCGCCGGCCAGCTTCGACGGCCGGGTATACGAGGCGTCGGCAACTCAGCTTCTGGACCTGATCCGCCGCGCGCCTCCGGCCGCGAGGACGCTCCTGATCGTGGGCCACGATCCCGCCGTTCCAGAACTCGCGCTCATGCTGGCGGCAACCACCCCGCCTGCCCCCGCGGGCACCGAGAGCGGGAGCGCACCAGTTGCCGTGCTCGACCGCATGCGAGCCAAGTTCCCCACCGCCGCTGTCGCGATCCTCGAGTTCACCGGGAACTGGGATCAGCTAGCCCCGGGGTCGGCGCGGCTGACCCGGTTCGTGACCCCCCGCGGCCTGACAGCACCGGCCAAGCCGGATAGTGATACGGCATGATCACCCAGGGACGCCCAGGCCCAGGGCTGGCGCATGGTCAGCGCCGTGATACGGCGGGCGGCTGACCGCGGCTCGGGACCTGGCCCTTGCCCGTATCGGCCATGCTTCCTCCTCATCAGTGCCGGACCAGGGCACCGTGCTGGCGAAGGGCGTTTCAGCCGGTGTTCCTGGTTGTTATGCCACAGGCTTGGGCGAGCGCGGCTGCGGCGGCTGCCGCGCTGCCGTAGGTGCCGACCTGCCGCGCCTGGCGCCTCAGCACCGCCACCCAGCGCTCGTCGAGCCCGGGTGGGCCATCGCGCCTCACGTGCCCGAGGTGCTCGCCGTCGTAGGTGACGAGCTGGATGACGTCGGAGCGCGGTTCCAGGCGGGCGCGGGCCAGGCCCCGCGTGCCGACCAGCTGCCGCAGTGCGTCCTGCTCCTGAATGTGCCAGCCTGCCGCCCACACGATCCGCTCGGCCTGGCGGATCACCTCAAGGGCCTTATCGTCGGCCATGACCGCTCCCGCGCCGTTCAGCGGGTCAGCTTGCGGTAGGTGACCCGATGCGGGCGGGCTGCCTCGGCGCCGAGCCGGTCGATCTTGTTCTTCTCGTAGGCCTCGAAGTTGCCCTCGAACCAGAACCAGTTCGCCCCTCCCTCCCAGGCCAGGATGTGGGTGACGACCCGATCCAGGAACCAGCGGTCGTGGCTGGTGATGACCGCGCAGCCGGGGAATTCGAACAGCGCGTCCTCCAGCGAGGCCAGGGTCTCCACGTCAAGGTCGTTGGCGGGCTCGTCCAGCAGCAGCAGGTTGCCCTCCTGCTTGAGGGTGAGGGCCAGGTTCACCCGGCCGCGCTCACCGCCCGACATGAGCCCGGTCAGTTTTTGCTGGTCGGATCCCTTGAACCCGAACGCTGCCACATACGCGCGGCTGGGGATCTCGATCCGTCCGGCGCGGATGTAGGACTCGCCGCCGGAGATGACGTCCCACACGGTCTTGGCCGGGTCGATCCCGGCGCGCATCTGGTCGACATAGGAGATCCGCACCGTCTCCCCGACGCTGATCGTCCCGGCGTCCGGCTGCTCCTCCCCGAGGATCATCTTCAGCAGGGTGGTCTTGCCCACCCCGTTCGGGCCGATCACCCCGACGATGCCGTTCGGCGGGAGGCTGAAGGTGAGCCCGTCGATCAGCATCTGGTCCTCGAATCCCTTGGCCAGGTGATCGGCTTCGACCACCAGGCTGCCCAGCCTCGGGCCGGGCGGGATCTGGATCTGCTCGAAGTCCAGCTTCTGCCGGGAGGCAGCCTCGGCGGCCATCTGCTCGTACCGGTCCAGCCGGGCACGGCTTTTGGCCTGCCGGGCGCGCGGGCTGGAGCGTACCCACTCCAGCTCGTCTTCCAGCCGCCGGCGCAGCTTGACGTCCCGCTGCCCCTCGACTTTGAGCCGGGCGGCCTTGGTCTCCAAGTAGGTCGAGTAGTTCCCCTCGTACGGGTAGGCGTGGCCGCGGTCGAGTTCGAGGATCCAGCCGGCGACGTTGTCTAGGAAGTACCGGTCGTGGGTGACGGCCACCACCGTGCCCGGGTACTCGTCCAGGTGCTGTTCCAGCCAGGCGACGCTCTCGGCGTCCAGGTGGTTGGTCGGCTCATCAAGCAGCAGCAGGTCCGGCTGGGACAGCAGCAGCCGACACAGCGCCACCCGGCGCCGCTCCCCGCCCGATAGCACGCTGACGTCCGTGTCCGGCGGCGGGCAGCGCAGCGCGTCCATCGCCTGCTCGACCCGGCTGTCCAAGTCCCAGGCGTCTCGGTGGTCCAGCTCCTCCTGCAGATGACCCATCACCTCCAGCAGGTCGTTGGAATATTCCGCGGCCATCTTCTCCGCGACCTCGTTGTACCGCTCGATGAGAGCCCTAGTTCCGGCGACGCCTCCCTCAACGTTGCCGAGCACCGTCTGTCCCTCGTCCAGTGCGGGCTCCTGCAGCAAGATGCCCGCGCGGTAGCCGGGCATGAGCCGGACCTCTCCGTTGGAGGGCTGCTCCAGCCCGGCCATCAGCCGCAGCAGCGTGGACTTGCCCATCCCGTTCGGCCCGACCACGCCGATCTTCGCGCCGGGCAGGAAGGCCAGCGTGACGTCGTCGAGAACGACCTTGCCGTCATAAGACTTCCGGGCATGGCTGAGAGCCAGGATCTGCTTCATGCCGCACGCATGCCTTCCCTGCTGAGCAGGGACCGTTGGCACTGGCGCGTTTCGCGGCGAGCCCCTCCGCCACTTTTCAGGTTACCCCGATCAGCCCGATGATCATGCCAGCCCGCTCAGATCACTGGACCATCCCCTGAGCGGCCGATCTCACGGACAAGCTCCAGGCCGAGGACACGATCCGTAAAGGCGAACGTCTCGAACTTCGCACCCGTGTGCATGTCCTGGCCGGTCTCTACCTCGTGCAGCAAAGTCAGCGCTGCGACCGTATTGAGGTCATCATCGAACGCGATGCCGATCTCCCTGGCGACTTCAGGCGGTATGGGCCTTGACGGCCCGTCGGCCCACTCGGCAACCCTGCGCCGCCATCGACTGAGCGTCTGTTCGGCACCGGCTAGCGCGGTCCGGGTGAGCTCCACGGGCTGGCCGTGCCCGCGGGACAACAACACCAGCCGCAGCGCAAGCAGGTCAGGTCCATTCCCGGCAGCCACCGCCGGCTCTGCCGCAGGCCCGCCGGCCGCCTGCTGCGTCACGTCATCCGCCGAACCGACGTAGATGAGCACTCCATCCCCGCAGTCGCCGGATCCGGCCGCGTGCCCGGCCACGTGCACATCGGCTGATCCGCCCAGCAATGCTTCCGCTTCCCCGGGGCTGCCGCGCGCGGCGGCCGGGTGAATGCCAAGCGCGCTGGCGTTCCCTTCGAGCGCCGCCAGCGGCCCGGGAGGCAGGCCCGCGGTGGTCAGGACGGCGATCACTTGGAGACCGCGCAGCTCAGCGCTCCGGGTCAGCACGTCGGCCACCAGGAGCACCCGGAGGTCGGCGAGACCGAACCCGGGACCGGCGGAAGGCCCGTGAATGCACACCCGCAGCGGGATTGAGGGGTCCGCAGCGAGTTCGACATATGAGCCAGTACGGCCATCCCGGAGGCGGAACACGCCGTCCAGGCTAATGCCACGGCGTGCAGGGGGCGTCAGGAAACGCGATCTGCGCGCGTTCCGCCGGCCGCCGGCCGCCGGCTGATGGCACAATGGGGGCAGGGGTGATGGGGCTCACCCTGGAATCGCGGGCCCGGAAGCGGCCCGCTAACGGTCCCTGGCCAGGAGCCAGGAGGTCGTATGGCGCCGAACATGCCGGGTGTGGGGGTCAGCGCCGTGGCCTGGACGTGGCGGTGACTATCAGGCAGCGGGTCGCCGAGGCGTCGCCGGCGATGAAGTTCGTGGTGACGGTCGGGATCATGAGCTTTTTCGCCGACTTCACCTACGAAGGCTCACGAAGCATCACCGGCCAGTACCTCGGCTTGCTCGGCGCCGGAGCATTCGCGATCAGCGTCATCAGCGGGGCCGGCGAATTCCTCGGATATGGCCTGCGGCTGTTCTCCGGGCGTGGCGCCGACCGCACCGGACGGTACTGGCCGATCACGATCGGCGGCTACGTGCTGCAGATGTCGGTCGTGCCGCTGCTCGCCCTGGCCGGGAACTGGCAGGTGGCCGCCCTGTTGATCATCCTGGAACGGGTCGGCAAAGCAACCCGCAACCCGCCGCGGGACGCCATGCTCTCGCACGCCGCCAGGGACATCGGGTACGGGCGTGCGTTCGGGGTGCACGAAGCACTCGACCAGTTCGGCGCCATGTTCGGGCCTCTGCTCGTGGCCCTGGTGCTTGCAGTGACCCACCATGACTACAAGATCGCCTTCGCATCGCTCGCGGTCCCGGCCGTGATCATGCTGTCGCTGCTGGCGGTCGCGCGCGTCATCTACCCGCGGCCCCAGGACCTGGCGGCCGGCCCCGCCCAGGTGACCACTACGGGACTGCCGCGCGTGTTCTGGCTCTACCTCGCGGCCGCGGCGCTGGCCGGCGCCGGCTTCGCCGATTTCCCGCTTATCTCCTACCATTTCGCCCAGGCCGACATCGTGTCCGCGCCGCTCATCCCGATCTTCTACGCGGCGGCGATGGCCGTCAGCGGCGCCGGGTCGCTGGTACTCGGACGGATCTTCGACCGGGCCGGGATCGGCGTGCTCATCCCGCTTACCGTCGTCGCGGCGGCATACGCGCCGCTGGTGTTCCTCGGCGGGTTCTGGGCCGGCCTGGTCGGCGCGTCGCTGTGGGGGCTGGGGATGGGAGTGCAGGAGTCGATCATCCCGGCGGCGGTCGCCCCGATGGTTTCCCCGGACCGGCGCGCGTCCGCCTACGGGCTGTTCACCGGCGTCTACGGCATCGCGTGGGTGGTCGGCAGCATCGTCATCGGCGCGTTGTTCAACGTGTCCCTCACCGCCATCGTCGTGTTCTCGATGGCTGCCGAGTTCGCCGGGATCCCGCTGATCCTGATGGTCCGCAGGCGGACGGCGACGTGAGCGAGCTGACGGCCTACCGTGGCCAACGTGGCCGTAGAATCGGGAACGACGGCGATGGAGCTCGCCGAGTTGCCCCTAGTGGCTGATGGCTCCTGCTGACCGCCTAGCGGCAGGAACACAGGAGGGCAATGCCATGACACGGCGAGCATCCACCAGCCGGACCCGGGGTCCGAAGACATCCGGTTCTCCCGGAGCTACCAGGTTGAAGGTCTCTCGGGAACAGCCCAGGGCCTGCCCTGAGGTCCGGACGTGACCAGCCTGCCCCATGACCATTCAGCCGGACGGCAGGACCAGCCGCCGGTAGCCGGGGAACCGTCGGCCGGCCGGGAGGCCGCCCGGCCTGACGGCCGGGAAGATGGCGCGGCCCGCCCGCAGCCGGGTGCCTCAACGGCAGAAAGCGGCGGCCGCTATCCCAGCTTGCTCTCCGAGGATGCCCCGGGGCCGCAGGGTACCGGGGGGCAGGACGGTGACTACTCGTGCGCGCGGGATCTGAACCTAGACCAGATCGTGGCGGCGGTCGCGGGTGATCGCGAGGAACGCAACCTCGTCACGAGGGTCCTGTACACCCGTCTGCGTGAGGCCGGCGCGGTGCGCTACCGGCAGGAAGTATTCCGGGACCTGGAGGAGCCTGCCACCTCGGGTGAGGTGCAGCGCTTCACCGACCGGATAGGCGAGGTACGCGCCCACCTGCGTCAGCTGGACCAGATGCGGTACCGCTACCAGCAGGAGGGCTGGTTGCTGGACGCGGCGGCCATCTACTGCGACGCGGTACAGTCGCTGGCCGGGTACCTCGCCTCGGCGCAGATCAGCTCCCGCGCTCTGCTGGCCTTCCGGCAGTACCTGGCTTCGTATGTGGCATCGGCCGGGTTCACCGCCCTGGTTAGCGATACACGCGACCGTAAGGAGGCCCTTGGGCAGATCCGCTACTGCACCCGCATCCGGGGCGGGCGGGTCGAAGTGAGCCGTTACCAGGATGAGGCCGACTACAGTGCCGCGGTGCTGAAGACCTTCGAGCGGTTCAAGCAGGGGGAGGTCAAGGACTACCGGATCCGGTACCGGACGTGGCCGGGGATGAACCACATCGCCGCTGAGATCGTCAAGCTGGTGGCCAGGCTCTTCCCCGAGGAGTTCACCGCCCTGGATGAGTATTGCGGCCGGCACGCAGGGTTCCTCGATGAGGGCATCCGACGCGCCGACGCCGAGCTCCAGTTCTATCTGGCCTACCTGGACTACATCAGGCCGATACGGGCCGCCGGGCTGCGCTTCTGTTATCCCGAGGTCTCCGCCACCTCCAAGGAGATCCTCGCGGCCGACACCTTCGACCTAGCCCTAGCGAACAAGCTCGTCTCGCAGCGCGCACCGGTGGTCACCAACGACTTCCGCCTGGAGGGCCGCGAGCGCATCTTCGTCGTGACGGGCCCGAACCAGGGCGGGAAGACCACCTTCGCCCGGACCTTCGGGCAGCTGCACCACCTGGCCAGCACCGGCTGCCCGGTCCCCGGCAGCACCGCCCGCCTGTTCCTGCCCGACTGCCTGTTCACCCATTTCGAACGGGAGGAGGACCTGGCCAAGATGAGCGGGAAGCTGGAGGACGACCTGATCAGGATCGGGGAAATCCTGCGGGCGGCTACCCCAGGCAGCATCGTGATCCTGAACGAGATCTTCACCTCCACCACCTTGCACGATGCCCGCTTCCTGGGAACGAAGCTGCTGACGAAGGTCATGCAGCTCGACGCCTTGTGCGTCTACGTCACCTTCGTCGACGAGCTGGCCTCGCTCGGCGAGCAAGTGGTCAGCCTGATGAGCACGATCGTCCCGGACAACCCGGCCGAGCGCACCTACAAGGTGATCAGGAAGCCCGCCGACGGCCTGGCCTACGCGATGGCCATCGCCGAGAAACACGACCTCACCTACCAGCGGCTCCGCGGCAGGCTCGCGCCATGAAGGCCTATCTCCTCTACCAGGACCAGGACTTCGACTTCGGGGCCAGCCTGCCTCCCGGCCACCAGGACCTGGTCCAGGACCTGGAACTGGTCATACTGCTACAGGCCATGGCCGCCGGTGACAAGTTCCTGGCCGAGGTATCCGTGAAAGTGCTGCTGACCTGCCTGCAGGATCCGCAAGCCATCCGTTACAGGCAACGGGTCCTGGCCGACTGCCTCGCCCACCCCGGGGTCATCCGGGAAATGTATGCCGTCGCGGCCGGCGCCTTGGAGGATAAGCGGCATCTGTGGGGAGGTTACGGCGGCACCTACCAGAATGCGTCGTCCAACCTGTCGGGCGCGGTCGGTCATCTGGAAGCCTACGTGGCCCGCCTGCGGCAGCTGCGGCATATCGCCGACGACCATGCCGGGAAATTCCGCTCCGACGGGATGCGGGCGCTGTTCAGCACGCTGCACCGCGAGCTGGAAGACGAGTACTTCGAGGAGATCAGCGACCATCTCCGGCAGCTGCGATTCCGCGCTGGCACGCTGATCAGCGCCCAGCTTGACCGGGACAACAGCGGGATCGGCTTCGTGCTGCGTGCCCCCTGGGAGGGCCGACGGCGGTGGGCCGAGCGGCTGGGGATCGGACCGCGCTCCACCTACTCCTTCACGATCCCGCCCCGCGATGACGCCGGGGGCCAGATCCTGGATGATCTCACCAGCCGGGGCATCAACCTGGTCGCCAACGCGGCTGCCCAGTCCGCCGACCACATCGGCAGCTACTTCACCATGCTGCGGGCCGAACTGGGCTTCTACGTCAGTTGCCTCAACCTCGCGGACCGGCTGGCGGCCAAAGGGGTTCCCACCACGGTCCCCGATCCGGCACCGCTTTCGCCGCCCGTATTCTCGTGCACCGACCTCCGCGATGCCTGCCTGGAGCTGCAGTCACCGGGCCCCGTGGTCGGCAATGACGTGCAGGCCGACGGGAAGCCGCTGGTCATCATCACCGGCGCCAACTCCGGAGGCAAATCGACATTCCTGCGCAGCACCGGCGTGGCGCAGCTCATGATGCAATGCGGGCTGTTCGTCACCGCTGAGTCCTACCGAGCAAACGTGACCAGCGCGATCTTCACCCACTTCAGCCGGGAGGAAGATGCCGGCATGACCAGCGGGCGGCTGGACGACGAGCTCAAGCGCATGAGCGTCATCACAGGCCAGCTCGGGCCGAATAGCCTCATGCTGTTCAACGAGTCCTTCGCCGGGACCAACGAACGCGAGGGATCCGAGATCGGCTACCAGATCGTCCGCGCCCTGCTCGACGCGGACATCAAGGTGTTCTTCGTAACCCACCGGTTCGGCTTCGCCGACCGCTTCCGCCGCGAGCACGAATACCCCGCCCTCTTCCTGCGAGCCGAACGCCAGTCCGACGGGCACCGCAACTACAAGCTCGCAGAAAAAGACCCCCTCCCCACCAGCTACGGGGAAGACCTGTACTACCGGCTCGGCGGCTGGCTGGAGGAAGATAAAGACGTCGCCCAGGCCGCCGCCGCAACAGCCCCGGACGGCGAAACGGACCTGCGCATCCAGACCGGGCAGGCAAGCGAGAACGCTGACGCGTCACAGGGCGCGCCGGGAGCCAGATGAGCCGCTCCAATGGTCCCGGCCAGGGTAGCGCCGGCGGCAGGAGGTCCAGATGGCCAAGGTGAGCGAGGACGAGGTGCTCCTGCTGTGGCGGGCCCTGGTGGCGTTCCGTTCGGGACCGCGGCCAACCTGCCGGGCGACCGGCAAGCCACCGCGCAGCCGATGTCCGCTCCACGGCGAGTGCCCGCGCTGGCGCGGACCGGATGACTACCTGGCCGTCATGGAGGAAACACCGGAGCAGACCGAACGCAGGCGGGCCGCGTGGCCGTGCAGCCGCCTCGCCGACCTGCTGTCCCCGGAACTGCGCCACATCGGGCCCGGCTGACTCGGCCGTCAGCCACCGCATGATCGTGCGTTAAAATCGTGTCAGGTGATGAAGCTCGCCTCAACTGCCGACTTGGCTGATGGCTTCTCCAGCACTACGTGCTGATGGAGGCAGGCGTGACCACTACCACCGTGCCGTTCGGCAGCATCCTGTTCGGTGGAAAGACCGGCACTAGCAAGCGCGCCGACCCGTCGATGTTCAGCGACCTGAACCTCGATCAGGTCTTCGCCAAGGTGGCGGCCGGGCGCGACGAATACGACCTGATGCCCCTCTTCAGCGTCCCGCTGCATGACGTCGAGGCGGTGGAATACCGGCATCAGATCTTGCGGGACATGGAGGATGAGGCGCTCTCCGGAGTGCTGGCCGAATTCGCAGACCAGATGCGCGACATGCGCAAGCACCTTACGCAATCGGCCGGGCTCCGCCACCAGTACCAGAAGGAAAGCTGGTTCCTTGACGCGGCGGGCATCTACCGCCAGGCGGTCAGCGCGCTGGCCGAGGCGCTTACCGCGATCAACCCAAGCTCGCGCGGCTTTTGTGCCTTCCGCGAGTACATCACCGGCTACACCCGGTCGGCCGCGTTCACGGACCTGGCCGCCGATATCGGGAAGGTGACGAGCGCTCTGGCCTCGGTGCGGTACTGCATCAACGTCAAGGGCGCCCGGGTCAAGGTCACCAGGTACGAGGACGAGGCCGACTACGGCGCGGAAGTCCAGCGGACCTTCGCCAAGTTCGCCGAACACGAAGTCAAGAGCTACCGGGTAGGGTTCCGCAACTCGCCAGAGATGAATCACGTTGAGGAGCGGATCCTGGATCGGGTCGCCCGGCTCTATCCCGACGTGTTCGGCGCGCTTGACGAATTCTGCGTCGGCCATGCTGCCTATCTCGATGACACGATCCGCGTGTTCGACCGGGAGGTGCAGTTCTACGCCGCGTACCTGGCGTTCATCGCGCCGATGAGGAAGGCGGGGCTGGAATTCTGCTACCCCGGCATCTCCGCCGACGCCAAGGAGATCAGCGTCAGCGACTCATTCGACCTGGCGCTGGCGGCCAAGCTCATGCCCAAGGTCGCGGCCTTGGTGCGCAACGACTTTTTCCTCACCGGCCCGGAACGAATCCTGGTGGTGACCGGTCCGAACCAGGGCGGCAAGACGACGTTCGCGCGGGCGTTCGGGCAGCTCCACTATCTGGCCAGCCTCGGCTATCCGGTCCCGGCCCGGGAGGCGGTCCTTTTGCTGCCCGACCGGGTCTTCACCCATTTCGAGAAGGAGGAAGAGCTGGCCACGCTGCGCGGGAAGTTCGAAGACGAGCTGGTCAGGATCCACGACGTGCTCGAGAAGGCGACCGGGGGCAGCGTCGTCGTGATGAACGAAAGCTTCGCTTCCACGACGCTGCGGGATGCCTTGTTCGTGGGCGAGCGCGTGCTCGAACGGCTGACCGGCCTTGGCTTGCTCGGCGTATACGTGACCTTCGTCGACGAACTGGCGTCGCTGAACGAGAGCTGCGTCAGCATGGCGGCCGTGGTGAGCCCTGACGACCTCGCGGAACGCACGTTCAAGGTCATCAGGAAGCCCGCCGATGGTCTGGCCTACGCGGCCGCCATCGCCGGCAAGTACGGCCTCACCTACCAGCAGCTAAAGGAACGGCTGGCACCATGAAGGCGTTCTTGATGTACCCGGACCGTGACTTCGACATTGTCCAGGACCGTCCGGCCAACGAAGTAGACCTGAGTCGTGACCTGGAGCTGGATGTCCTGCTCAATGCGATGGCCGACGGCGACGAATTCCTGCTCCACGTGGCCAGGCAGGGCATTCACTCGAACCTGATCAACCCGGCCGACGTCGTTTACCGGCAGCACGTCCTAGCCGATTGCATAGACAAGCCCAGCGCGGTGCGCGGCCTCTACGAGGTCGCCGTGGCGGCACTCGTCGGGGAGAAGCATATCTTCGGCGGGTTTTTCCGGGACTCGCCGGACACCATCCTGCACCGCTCCCGGAAAGCGATGGAGCTGTTCGTCGGCCAGCTGCATAGCCTGCGGGAGATCAGCGACGCAGAATCCGCCGGGTTCCGCTCCGAAGGCTTCGCGCGGTTCTTCGCCATGCTCGCCAAGGAGCTGGGCGATGATTACTTCGCCGAGATGGCGGACCAGCTCGGCGAGCTGGCGTTCCGACGCGGCATGCTGATCAGCGCCGGGCTGGGAAAGGGCAGCAAGGGCGTCCGCTACACGCTGCAGAGGCAGCCGGAGCAGAGCTGGCGCGATCGCCTGCCGGGCAGGAAAGGGCCTGGATATACCTTCGTGCTGGCCGCGCAGGACGAGGCCGGCATGAGGATGCTGTCGGAGCTGGAAAGCCGCGGCCTCAACGGCGCCGCGAACGCGCTGGCTCAGTCCGTCGACCATATCCGGAGCTTTTTCCAGATGCTCCGCGCCGAGCTGGGGTTCTACATCGGCTGCCTGAACCTGCGGGAGCGGCTTTCCGCCAAGGGCGAGCCGGTCTGCTTTCCCGTCCCGGCCAGCCCGGCCACGGGGCGCGCCGATCAGGCCAGCCTGTCCGCCCGCGGTCTGTATGACGTCTGCCTGGCGCTGAGCATCGAGTCCCGGGCCGTCGGCAACGACCTGGACGCGGACGGCAAGCGGCTGATCATGATCACCGGCGCTAACCAGGGAGGAAAGTCGACCTTCCTGCGCAGCCTGGGCCTGGCCCAGCTGATGACGCAGGCGGGGATGTTCGTGGCGGCGGAGTCGTTCACCGCCAGCACCAGCACGGGGATCTTCACGCACTTCAAGCGCGAGGAAGACGCCGCGATGGAGAAGGGGAAGCTGGATGAGGAACTGGCCCGGATGAGTACGATAGCCAGCCACATCCCGGACGGGGCCCTTCTGCTGTGCAATGAGTCCTTCGCGTCCACCAACGAGCGCGAGGGTTCTGAGATCGCCCGCCAGATCATCCGTGCGATGACCGAGGCAGGCATCCGGGTCGTCTTCGTCACCCATATGTACGACCTGGCGGGCGGCTACTACGCGGGGCATGATCCGGGCACGCTCTTCCTGCGCGCGGAGCGGCAACCCGACGGGCACCGGACGTTCCGACTGCTCGTGCGCGAGCCGTTGCCGACCAGCTTCGGCGAGGACGTGTACCGCGAGGTGTTCGGCGCCGCGGACGTGCCCCGTAGATTAGCTGGCCAGGGCGTCGGGGACGGCGGGGATGACCATCTCGAAGGTGGAGCCCTCGCCGCGGGCGCTGCGCACGCGGACCGAGCCGTGATGGGCTTCGGCGATGGCCTGCACGATGGGCAGGCCGAGCCCGAACCCGCCGGCCTCGCGGTTGCGGTACGGCTGGGCGCGGCTGAACCGGCGGAAGATGCGGTCGAGTTCGGTGGGCGGAATCCCGCAGCCCGAGTCGGTCACGGCCAGGACCACGTCCCCGCCCTCGAGACGGACGCTGACCTCGATCAGGTCGCCCGGCTCGGTGTGGGCGACGGCGTTCTCCAGGAGCGCGTCCAGCGCGGCGACGAGCCGGTCGCTGTCGCCGCGTACGGTCGCCTCGGCCACCTCACCCAGCCGCCAGCGGCGCGGGATGTTGCCCCAGCGTTCCAGGGCGTCCAGGACCAGCGAATCGGCCGGAACCGGGGTCACGTACAGGAAGTCCGGGGTCCCGGCCGAGGCCAGCAGGAGCAGCCGGTTGGTCAGCCGGCGCAGCCGGGCCAGTTCGCCGGTCACCACCCTGGCGTCCGCGGCCACCGCCTGATCGGTAGCGGCCCGCTCGATCAGCTCGGCGTGGCCGAGGGCCACGGTGATCGGGGTACCCAGCTCGTGCGAGGCGTCCTGCAGGAACTGGCGCTGCTGCTCCAGGAGCCGCAGGTTCTCCTGGGAGATCCGCTGCACCTGTTCCATGGCCGTCAGCCGTTCCTGGGTGGCGGCCAGCCGCCGTCGGCCGTGCCACACCATGACCAGGAACATCAGCGCGATCAGCGGGACTTCGGCCAGGTAGTCGGCGTCTTGCTGACCCTTGAGGACCTGCACGAAGATGATGCCGCCGGTGGCCAGCGTCACGGCGGCCCAGGTCACGATGGTGGGCTGCAGGCGCCACAGCCGGAACCCGTAGATCACCGTCAAGCTGATCCAGATGGCCAGGAACGGCACCGTCTGCCAGTTCGACAGCAGGCGCATGGCGACCAGGTTGAGGCCGACGAACACGGCCCAGACGATATCCGGCGTCATCGGGCGGATCCGCTGCAGGCTGATCCGCAGCGTGGGCAGGACGTGGACCCCGCGGACGTCGGTGCCGAGCGCGGGCACGGTTCGCTGGACATCGCGACCATGACCCTGCGTCCGCACGATCTTCTCCTGATCTTCGACGGGAGCACACCTGCTCTGACCTGGTTTGGTGGGGTACATCCTATTGACGGCGGTTCGTCCAGACAGCCCGTACGGCCGGGTTAGCCTAGGCTAGCCCCGTCCAGGCCGGGGCGTGCGGCCAGCCCACCGTCCACGGGTCCCCGGCCAGGTGGCGGTGCAGGCGCAGCAGCGTGGAGCCGATGCCGGGCGCGCCTTGCAGGTAGGTCGTCTCGGGCGGGAGATCCGGCTCCGGCGACCGGAACTCGTAGTTGGACCAGCGCATCCCCTGGCCATCGACGATGGCCCGGTCGAGGATGTCGTCGACCAGGGTGACCGCGAAGGCCAGGTCCTCGGGCCTGCCTTCGAGGCGGTGCAGGTCGAGGAAGAACTCCGCGACTCCCGCCGAGCCGCAGCAGCGGGCGACGTTGTCCCAGAACCCGGGCTCGCGCCGGACGGGGATCCCGCTGGTCAGGTCGGCCCGGGCAGCACGGCGCAGCCAGGTGCGCCAGCGGTCCGAGCCGGTGCAGGATGCGGGCTGTTCACCGGGGTCGGCGGCTGGGCCGCGGCGGAGACACCAGGCTGAACCGGCCAGGACCAGCCCTGGGGGCTGCGCTCGGCCGTGGCCAGCAGCCAGTTCCCGGTCTGTTCGGCCGCGGCGCGGTAACGCACCAGTCCGTTACCGCACACCCGGGGCCTGCGGCGGCGGGAGCGGGCCGCGGGAGCGGTTCCGGTGATGTGATTCGAGCCCCACGGCTATGGCGATGAGCGAGGCCACGAAGGCGGTGGCCATGGTGGCCAGGACCACGATGACCACGGCCAGGATCAGGGCCGCCACCGGCTGGCCGGCGATGACCGCCGCGGCGGCGGCGGCCACCATGGTGGCCGCGATCGCGCCCGCGCCTGCCGTGACCGCCCGGTTCGCCGCCCGGTTCCGCGGCCGTGCGGGTACCGGCCGGGCGGCCGTCGGGGACGTGGCGGGCACCTGGATTCGGTCCGGCCCGGCGGGCAGGTCGGCGGTGAGTGCGGCCAGGTCAGCATAGGTCCGCGCCGCGAGCGCCTGGCCCGCCCGCTCGGCTAGCTCGTCGCCGGTCAGTCGGCCCTGGCTATATGCGGCCTTGAGCGCGTCGACCACCTGCTCGCGGTCGGCGTGCGAGGCCCGCAGGCGGCCGTGGCCTGGTGGCGGTGTCACCATCTCGCCTCCCCGATCCGGACGGCTCACCGCCAGCCTAGCTCGCTAGGGGATGAGATCGAGGGCGGCGCGGATGATGCTGTCAGTGTCGAGCCCGTTGTACCGGTACAGGTCCTCGATCGACCCGGACTGCCCGAACTGGGCCACGCCGAGCGCGGCGTGCGGGACGCGGTTGATGGTGGCCAGGAAGGCCAGCGTGTGCGGGTGCCCGTCCAGGACGGTTACCAGCGGCGTGGCCCTAGCGGCGGGAAAGGCCTGCTCCAGGATCCACGTCTCCCTCCCGGCCTGGAGCCCCTGCCGGACGCGCAGGGCCTGGAAGATCAGGCCCGGGCTGGTGACGCAGACGACGTCGGCAGGCGCACCGGCCGCGGCCAGCCGCTCCGCGGCGGCCAGCGCCTCCGGCACGACCGCGCCCATGGCCGCGATGGTGACCTTCGGCTCGGGGGCCCGCCGCAGCGGATAGGCGCCCGCCACGACCTGGCGGCGGCGCCGTTCCCTGGCCGCGGGATCGGCGGGCACGCTGGCCAGCTTCTGGCTGACCGGGCGGGTGGACAGGCGCAGGTAGGCCGAGCTGCCGCCGGGTTTGCCGAGCCCGGCCAGGCTGGCCAGCAGGCACCACTCGGTGTCGACGGCGAAGGCCGGCTCGTAGGTGACGCACCCCGGCTGCTCGATCCCGATCGACGGCGTGGTGATCGACTGGTGCGCGCCGCCCTCTGGGGCCAAAGTGACACCCGACGGCGTGCCGACCAGGATCGACTGGCCGCCCGCGTAGATCCCGAACGACCACGGCTCGAGCGCCCGCTCCACGAACGGGTCGTAGAGCACCCCGATCGGCAGCAGCGGCTGGCCCCACCGGCTCCAGGTCGCGCCGAGTTCCCCGATCAGCCCGACCAGGTTGGTCTCGGCGATGCCGAGCTCGATGTGCTGCCCGGTCGGCTTCTCCCGCCAGTGCAGGATCGTCTCGGCGTCGTCGGCGAACCAGTCGGTCCGCTCGCGGGCCGACCACACGCCGACCTTGTTCACCCAGCCGCCGAGGTTGGTACTGGAGCTGACGTCCGGGCTGACCGTCACCACCCGTCCGGCCGCCTGCGGCGCCTCCCGGGTCAGGTCGAGCAGCGCCCGGCCCAGCGCCGCCTGGGTGGTGGCCACCCCGGCCGGCGTACGGCCGAGGTCCGCGGGAACATGCGGCGGAGCGTGCTGGGCGATCGAGGGCCGCTTAAGCCGCTGCGCTGTCTCGGCGGCCAGCCGGGCCGCTAGGTTGTCCTCGGCGGGGCGGCGCCACGGCTGGTCGGCATCCGCGCCCAGGTGCGCGGCGAGCTCCTTGATCTGCTCGGCGGTCAGCAGCGCGGAGTGGTTCTGCGGATGTCCCTCGATGGGCAGGCCGTAGCCCTTGATCGTATAGGCCAGGATCAGGGTGGGCCGGTCGTCGTCGATGGCGTGGTAGGCCTCGTCGAGTGACCTGAGATCGTGACCGCCCAGGTTCCTTATGGCCGCGGCCAGCGCCGGATCGTCCAGCCCGGCGATGAGCCTGGCGATCGACTCGTCGCCGCCCGGCAGCCGCCGGCGCAGCTCCGGGGCGTCACAGCGGAGCAGCCGCTGGTACTCGGGATTGGGCATGGCGTCGATCCGGTGCCGCAGCGCGTCGCCGCCGGGCCGCGCGAACAGCTCCTCCAGCAGTCGGCCGTACTTCAGCGTGATGACCTGCCAGCCGGCCGCGGTGAACATGCCGCGCAGCCGGTCGGCGGTAATCAGGGGCACCACGCGGTCCAGCGACTGCCGGTTCACGTCCACGACCCAGACGACCTCGCCCAGCTCGGCCACGGCGGGATCGACGATGGCCTCCCATACCGCACCCTCGTCGAGCTCGGCGTCGCCCAGCAGCGAGTACTGACGGCCGGGGCTTTCGGTCTCCGGGAAGCGGCTGCCCAGGTAGCGGCGGGCGACCGCGCCCCAGATCGGCGCGGTCGCGCCGATGCCGACCGAGCCGGTCGAGTAGTCGACCGGGTCGGGGTCCTTGACCCGGCTGGGATAGCTCTGCAAGCCGGCGAACGCCCGCAGCGTCGGCAGGTACGACTCGTCCAGCTCGCCCAGCAGGTAGTTGATCGCGTGCAGTACGGGCGAGGCGTGCGGCTTGACCGACACCCGGTCCTGCGCCCGCAGGTGCCCGAACCACAGCGAGATCATGATCGAGACCATCGACGCGGACGACGCCTGGTGCCCGCCGACCTTCATCCCGGCGGGATTGGGCCGGACCCGGTTCGCGTGGTCGATGATCGCCGTGGACAGCCACAGCACCTGGCGCTCGATCTCGCCCAGCGCTTGGAAGGCTTCGGCCTGCGGCGGGGACTGCGTGATGTCGGTCATGGGTGCATGAGAGCATGACCCGCCCCGGGACACAACTATCGATATCGGACGCTGCGCGGTAACGATTCCGGAACGTTCGGTACGTACGGTGGCCTTCGTGAGCGAGGCACAGTGGTCGCGGGCCGCGGGAGTGCTTGGCGTCGTGATGCTCGCGGAGTGGATCATCGCCGTTGTCCTGTCGGGCCTCGATCACCAGCTGACGGCGAGCAGCGTTGTGACGGGCGCCGGATTCCTGGTCTTCGCCGGGGTGGGCATCGTGGTCGCGTATCACCAGCCGCGCAATCCGGTGGGCTGGCTGCTGATCTTCTTCACTCTCTTCTTCGCCCTTGGTATCGACGCCCAGGAATACGCCGTCTTCTGCTATCTGCTCGGCCACCGGCTCCCCCTCGCCACGACGGCGGTGCTCGTCAAGCCCGTGGCGACGCCCGCGTTCTTGCTGCTCCCGCTGGCCATCTTCTTGTTCCCGGACGGCCGCCTGGCGTCACGGCGCTGGCGGTGGGTGCTATGGGCATATGCGGTGGTCTCCGTCCTCGTGATCGCCAACGCCTTCGCACCGGCGATCGCCGCGGTGGCCGCCCACGACGTCCACCTCGACAGCACGGCCGATGTCATCGATACGAGCCGCCTGAGAGGATGGGGGGTCCACCCGCCTGGATGGCTGACGGTCGCCGTCTGGGTGCTGCTCGCGGGAACCTGGCTGTCGTTGGTGGGCCATCAGTTCCTCGGCTGGCGCAGGTCGGCCGGGGAGCGGCGTCAGCAGCTGAAGTGGCTGGCCTGCGGCGCCGCGGTTGCCCTGGGACTAGGCGTCGAGGCCAGCTCCGCCGCCCCGGGCATCTTGTCCACCATCCTCGGCTTCGCCCTGTTCGCGCTACCGGTCAGCATCGGGGTGGGAATCCTGCGCTACCGGCTGTACGACATCGACCGGATCATCAGCCGCACCCTGGCCTACGCCATCGTCACCGGGCTGCTCATCGGCGTGTACACCGGACTGGTATTGCTGACCACGCACCTGCTCGAGTTCTCCTCCTCGGCCTCGGTCGCGGCGTCCACGCTGGCGGCGGTGGCCTTGTTCAACCCGGTGCGGCGGCGGGTGCAGCGCATGGTAGCCCGGCGGTTCAACCGGGCCCGGTACGACGCGGACCGGACCGTGGCCGTGTTCGCGGCGCGGCTGAAGGACGCGGTCGACCTGGACTCGGTCCGCAACGACCTGGCCGGGGTGGTCCAGCAGACGCTGGAACCCGCCCATGTCTCGGTGTGGATCAGCGGCGAGGACCTGGAGTCAGCTGATCGGGAGCCAGTAGCAGCGTTCCTCGCCGTAGTCGGCGAAACCGGCCCGGAGCAGGATCGGGCCGGAGGTCAGGATGCACCCCTTGACCAGGGCCAGGGTCGCGCCGTGCTCGCGGGCCAGGCGAAGCCGCTCGGCTAGCACGGCCCGGTAGCTGCCGCGTCCCCGGGACGCGGGCAGCGTCATCGCGCCCCACAGCTGCGCCACCTCGCCGGCCAGCGTACAGCCGTCGGTGGACACGGGCACGTCGTCGACCAGGGCCACCACCCGGAAGCTGCACCAGCGGGCAGCCAAGGTACCGCTCCGATGCGGTTCCGTCACTATCTTGGGCCGAACGGATCGTGGTGCACGCTGAGGGCAGCGGCGACCGCGGCCGCGGCGGCCAGCCCCATCGCGACCGTGGGCCGGCCGGAAGCCAGCCCGGCCAGGGCGGCGCCGCCGGCCGCGCCGCCGTTCATGATCGAGTTGACCCAGGCCTGGGTCTCGGTGCCGCTGCCCGGTGGCGCCGCGGCGGCCGCCGCGCCGAACAGCTTGGCCAGGGTCGGGCCGAGGCACAAGCCGGCCAGCGGCGCGGCCACGGCGAGCAGCGGGGCGTACAGCCCGGCCGCGGTGAGCAGGACGAGCCCGCATGCGTACCCGGCCAGCAGCCGGCGCAACCGGTAGGCGCGCGGTCCGAGGAACAAGCTGCCGAGGATGCTGCCGATCGAAACTCCGGCCAGCAGCGGACCCGACGCCCACAGGGCATGGTGGTGCCGGACGTAGGCGGTGAGCGCGACCTCGGTCGCGGTGAGCGCGACGTTGGTGAGCGCCGCGGTGATGAGTAGCCGGCGCAGCGCGGCGGACCGCAGCGGGCTGAGCCGGGACCGCCGGGCGGGCGCGGGTTCCGGCTTGCCGGGCTCGGGTCGCCGGGACGGCGTGACGATGGTGAGCACCGCCGCGCCGGTCAGCGCCAGCAGGACGGCGACGGCCGCCGCCGGGGCCAGGCCGGTCGCCAGCCCGCTGGCCAGCACCGGGCCGGTGATGTAGGCCAGGTCGAACACGGCCGCGTCCAGCGCGAAGGCGGTCTGCGTGAGCCCGGCGCCGGCGTAGCGAGACCATAGGCTGCGCATGCCCGGGCTGAGCGGCGGGTTGAGCAGGCCGGCCACCGTCACGATGCCGACGAGCACCCCGGCTGGGGCCGCGGCCACCGCGCTGGCCAGCAGGCCCAGCATGGCCGCGGCGTAACCGGCGGTGCACGCAGCGGCGACCGGGACCAGCCCGCGCCGGTCCGCCAGCCGGCCCCGCACCGGCCCGGTCGCGGCCTGGCCCAGCGTGTAGCCGGCCACCACCAGCCCGGCCACCGTCATCGAGGCGTGCTGGGCCGCCACCAGGAGCAAGGTGATGCTGACCATGCCCTGGGGCAGCCGGGCGCAGACGTCCGCGACCGCGAGCCTGCGCAGCACCGGCTGGGCGAACAACCCCCGGTACGACGCGGCGTCAGGGTCTGCGGGGCGGACCGTCGTCTGGTGCACGATAGTGGTGAACTTAACACTTCCGCCCGGGAGGGATTCCCGGCTAAACTGCATACAGTTTTGCGTCTAGAGGACGGGCGGCCATGGATCAGCAGACGCGGGAGGACATCGCCGAGATGCTGCTCGGGGCGTACTCGAGCCGCAAGCCGGTCGAGCCGCTGAGCGGTCAGTACGACGAGCTGACCGTGCAGGACGCGTACGAGATCCAGCTGCTGCAGGTGGCGCGGTGGATCGCGGCGGGCGCCCGGGTCAAGGGGCACAAGGTCGGCCTGACCTCCCCGGCCATGCAGCGTCAGATGAACGTGGACCGGCCGGACTACGGCCACCT
The DNA here is from genome assembly GCA_963834685.1 of uncultured Actinomycetes bacterium. Lineage (GTDB taxonomy): Bacteria > Actinomycetota > Actinomycetes > Streptosporangiales > Streptosporangiaceae > Palsa-504. Next base: position 215,257 of record CAWICW010000030.1, read on the forward strand.
GCTGGACCGCATGTTCTGGCCGGAGCAAGAGCCGATCCCCCTGTCCGGGTTCCTGCAGCCGCGGGTAGAACCCGAGACCGCGTTCGTGCTGGCCAAGCCACTGCGC
>CAWICW010000031.1:0-18623 GCA_963834685.1 uncultured Actinomycetes bacterium
TCAACTGGGCGGTCGCGATGACGGCGAGCGCCAGGCCAAGTCGCCGCGGCGCGGCGGCCCCCGAGTTTGGCGAGGCGGCGACCGGCGCCGCCGCGGTACTGACCTCCCGGGCGGCGGCACCGTTGAACGCGGCCTGCCGCCCGGTGTCTGGTGATGTGGCGGACAAGGTTAAATCTCCCTAGCTTGAGAGCGCACTGAACTCTCGCCGTGACCGGTCAGGTGTCGTGGTCACGCGCAGTGCTTGTTTAAAGATTTTTCGGCCGAACGGGCCGTGGTATCAGCCCCCGTACGTGTCTTCCGTCCCGTGTGGTCGTCGCCCGTTAGACGACCGTGCGGCTAAGGTGTCATCGGTCATGACGAGGCAGCCGCCGCGGTTGTGACACCATCACCTCCCGCACCGTGATCTGAGCATCTTCCGCATCAGCCCGAGCAGGCACCGGCGCTCGCTGGTGTCCAGCGTGGTGCACCAGGGCGCCCGGGCCGAGAGTTCGGTACAGAGCCGGTCTCGCAGGCTCACGCCTTCCGGGGTGAGCACGATGTTCTTGCTCCGCCGGTCCCGGAGGGAGGGTTCCCGGCGGGCCAGGCCGTGCTTCTCCAGCGCGTCCGCGACCGAGGTGACGAAGGAGGGATCGCAGCCCATCCGCAGCCCGAGATCCTTCATCGTCATGGGCGCTTGGAGCATGACCAGGGCCTTGGTGTCGCTTACCGTCAGCCCGAATTCGGCCGCGATGCCCTGGCCCAGGTCGTGAGCATGCCTGAAGAGCTCGCTGAAGGTGTCCGTGATCTGCTGGTTCAGCTCGTTGTCGTCGACGTCACGGTCCGTCTCCGTGACCAGTGGCGTCGCGTGCGGGACCGGTTCGGCGTCCAGGGCCGTCGCGGTGCCGAGCGGCTCATCCATCCATGCTCACCTCCATCCATTGCCTGAGCTCCTCAACAGTTGAGTAGCTCAACTATATGGCCGCGTACCGGACCAGGCAAGCCAATATCGGCGTTTTCTGGATTCCCCCACGGCGTAGCGGGGCTGGCCGACGCGCCGGCGGCCCAACTGCCGGCCAGCTTGCGGCGTCTTTACCGGCGAACGCGCACACTGGGAGGGTCACGATTCAGGACGGCGAACGGAAGGCGGGTCGCGATGGCCGAGGCCGGGCACGAAGGCGGAGACCCAGGTAGCCACACGGCCACCGGGTCGACGGGACGGCGCACGTTCCTCCGGTTCGCCGCCGCGGCCGGCGGCGCCTCGCTGCTCTCGGCGTGCGGCGGGAACGGCAGCGCGCCCGCGGCGAGCGGTAGCACGGCCGCGGCCAGCCTGGACTCGACCGGCGGCTCGGTCATGTCCACGCGGGCCAGTGCGGCCTCAGGTCCGCCGACCTCCGCCGACTGGACCGCGCTGGCTCGCGACCTGTCCGGGCCGCTGATCCGGCCTGGGGAGTCCGGCTACACCACGGCCAAGGAACTCTTTGACCCGCGTTTTGACTCGCTGCACCCGGCCGGGATCGCCTACTGCCGCAACCCGCACGACGTGGCGACTAGCCTGGCCTTCGTCCGCAAATACGGGATCCCGGTCGCCGCCCGGTGCGGCGGGCATAGCTACGCGGGCTGGTCGTCGACCAGCGGCCTGATCATCGACGTGACCCGAATGGCCGGGGTGAACGTCAGCGGCGGCACCGCGACCGTGGGCGCGGGCACCCGGCTGATCGACTTCTACAACGGGCTCGCGGCGCACGGCCGCGCGGTGCCCGGCGGCTCTTGCCCGACGGTGGGCATCTCCGGCCTGACCCTGGGCGGCGGCATCGGCGTGGTGGGCCGGGCCTACGGGCTGACCTGCGACAACGTGACGTCGATGCAGATCGTCACCGCTGACGGCCAGGTCCGCACCGCTAACGCCAAAACCAACTCCGATCTGTTCTGGGCCTGCCGCGGTGGTGGCGGCGGCAACTTCGGCGTGGTGACCTCGTTCACCTTCACCACCCACCCGGCCGGGAGCATCTGCCTGTTCTTCCTGTCCTGGCCGTGGTCGCAGGCGGCCCGGGTCATCTCGGGCTGGCAGTCCTGGGCGCCGCACGCCCCCGACCAGCTCTGGTCGAACCTGCACCTGGCCGCGGCGCCGGGTGGCTCGATCCCGTCCATCCAGGTGGGCGGGACCTACCTGGGCTCGGTGAGCGGGGCAGCGGCTCAGCTGGAGAAGCTGTACGCCGCGGTCGGCTCCCACCCGTCCTCGCCGTTCCTGGAGAGCACCACCTGGCTGCACGCGATGCTGGTCGAGGCGGGCTGCGCGAGCCTGACCGTGAACGAGTGCCACCTGCCGACCCAGACCTCCGGGGGCCGGCTCTCCCGGGCCTCGGAATACGCCAAGTCCGACTTCTTCACCAAGCCGCTGAGCAGCCGCGGGATCGGCACCCTGCTGGCCGGCGTGGAGAACTTCCAGAAGGTGGCCGGCGCGCCCGGTGCCTCGGGCGGGATCGCGTTCGACGCGCTCGGCGGCGCGATCAACCGGGTCGCGCCGGGCGCGACCGCGTTCGTGCACCGCAACGCGCTCTTCGACGCCCAGTACACCACGACCTGGCCGGTCGGCTCGCCGTCCGCCGAGGTGGCGCGCCAGCACGCGTGGCAGCAGTCCTTCTGGCAGTCCATGCGCCCCTACGCCAGCGGCCAGGCCTACCAGAACTACATCGACCCCAGCCTGACCAACTGGCGGCAGGCCTACTACGGCGCCAACTACACCCGGCTCACCCAGGTCAAGGCGGCCTACGACCCGCACCGCCTGTTCAACTTCCCCCAAGCGGTCTGACGGCGCACCGCACTGGCTTGACCAAGTTGTGCTGTTAAAGACGGCAATGTTCATTCGATCGGAGATATGTGCACCTAACCCGGTGATAAGCACTGAACTAGCACAATGTGCACGTCACGGGCCCAGCGGGCTTATATGTACCGGCAACAGGTACCTTGGGCCCGGCCAGCGAAGGGTCAGGGCGTCTCCCGGGCAGACGGCAGGCGTGCATGATGATATGTCCGCGAATATTGGGTATCCGACGTGCGTGACTGGCAGCTACCCCCGAGTAGGTTCCGATGACAAGTAACGCTGAGCTTGACACCGCGGCCGCCGCAACCGGCCGGGACCAGGCGCCCGTCCTGCTGGTCGAGGACGACGACGGTGACGCCCTGCTCGTGGAGGAACTGCTGCGAGAGGTGGGCGCTCCGGTCGTCGTGCTGCGCGCGCGGTCACTCGGCCAGGCCACCACCATGGTCTCCGGGGCCGCGTGCGTGCTGCTCGACCTCGGCTTGCCGGACTCGCAGGGCCTGCAGGGACTGAGGCAGTTGCTGCGGCTTGAGCCAGAGGCGGCCATCGTCGTGCTGACCGGAGAGGCGAATGAGCACCTGGGCGAGCAGGCAGTCCGGGCGGGAGCTCAGGATTACCTGGTCAAGGGCGAGGTCGCCGGGCACATGCTGCACCGCGTGATCCGCTACGCCGTCGAGCGGCGCCGGGCCGAGGAGGCCCAGCGGGAACTGCGCGTGGCCCAGGTCCAGGCTCAGGAGAACGCGCGGCTGGAGCGCGGCCTGCTGCCCTCGCCGCTGCTGGCCGACGCGCGCCTGAGCGTGTCGGCGCGCTGTCTGGCCGGCGGGCAGCAGCACCTGCTCGGCGGGGACTTCTACGACGTCGTCGAGGCGGCCGACGGCTGGGTGCACGCCCTCATCGGCGACGTCTGCGGGCGCGGCCCGGCCGAGGCCGCCCTCGGCGTCTGCCTGCGGGTGGCCTGGCGCACGCTGGTGCTGGCCGGCCGGCCCGCCGACGAGATCCTGGCCACCCTCAACCAGCTGCTCGAGCACGAGCGGCAGGATGACACGATGTTCGCCACCATGTGCATGATGTCGGTGACCCCCGACCGGGGCGCCGGCTGGGTGCGCATGGCGGGCCACCTGCCGCCGCTGCTGGTCACCCGCGGCGGCGTGCTGGAGCTGCAGACCCCGACGTCGCCGCCGCTGGGCCTAGGCCAGGTCCAGCACTGGCCGGGTACCCAGGTCGGGCTCGACGGCAGCTGGTCTGTGCTGCTGTACACCGACGGGCTGATCGAGGGCCGGATCGGGAAGGGCTCCGAGCGGCTCGGCAGCGAGGGCCTGATGGACCTGATCAGGGCGGCGCTACGTACCGCGCCCCCGGCGGCAGGGGACGGCGAGACGGGCGCGGCTGGCATGTCCGCCGACGACGTGCTGCTGGACCGGGTCATCGAGCATGTCCGCGAGCTCAACGGCGGGGACCTGGACGATGACCTGGCCATCCTCGCGCTCGGTTATTCACCGGGCCGATGAGCGGGGCGACACGGGAAGATGCGGGGCGGCGCTGGCCGCTCAGCCGCATCGTGGGCATCGCCGTGCTGGCCCTGCTGCTCTTCTCGGTCGGGTCCGTGGTCGCGGGCGGGATCGCCCTGGTCAGCCTGCACGACGCCCGCAACCGGGTAATCAACGTCATCGACCCCGCCACTCTGGCGACCCAGCAGCTGGACAACGCGCTGGTCAACCAGGAGACCGGCGTCCGCGGTTACGCGCTCAGCGCCCAGCAGAGCTTCCTGACGCCCTACACCGACGGCGCGGCCATGGAGGAGACCGCGATCAACAGCCTGCGCCAGCTCGCCAGCCAGCTGCCGGCCAAGACGATCAGCGACCTCAACAGCGTGACCAACCAGGCGCACTTCTGGCGCACCCACTACGCGCAACCCACCATCACCCAGGTCGCCCGCACCGGGAAGCCCGTGGTCAGCCCGGACATCATCACCGGCAAGGCGGACTTCGACGCGCTGCGGGCCAAGGTCGGCGTGCTCCAGGCCGACGTGACCAGCGTCCGGAGCAGCGCGGTGGCCACCTTGAACGACGCCGGGACCAGCCTGGACGCGGTGTTCATCGCGGTCGCGATCGGGCTGGCGCTCATCGTCGCGCTGCTCGCGCTGGGCCTGCGGGCGACCGCGATCAGGCCGCTGCACCGGCTGGCGGCCCAGGTCCGCCTGGTGGCCGGCGGTGACTTCGAGCACGAAGTCACCGTGCGCGGCTCGCGGGAGGTGGCCGGGCTGGCCGCCGACGTGAACACCATGCGGGAGCGCATCCTGCAAGAACTGTCCGCCACCCAGGAGGCCAACGCGATCCTGCAGGCCCACGCGACCGAACTCCAGCGCTCTAATTCCGAGCTCGAGCAGTTCGCCTACGTCGCGTCGCACGACCTCCAGGAGCCGCTGCGCAAGGTGGCGAGCTTCACCCAGCTGCTGCAGCGGCGGTACGCCGGGAAGCTGGATGCCCGGGCCGACCAGTACATCGAGTTCGCGGTGGACGGGGCCAAGCGCATGCAGGCGCTGATCAACGACCTGCTCGCCTACAGCAGGGTCGGCCGGTCCGAGCGCGAGCCGGCCCTGGTCTCCAGCGACGCCGCGCTCGCCCAGGCCCGAGCCAACCTGGCCGAACAGATCGAGGAAACCGGCGCGACCATCGAGACCGGTCACCTGCCGCTGGTGCTGGCCGAGGTGCCGCTGCTCATCGCGGTGTTCCAGAACCTGCTCAGCAATGCGCTGAAGTTTAGCGGCGGAAAGCCGCCGCGGATCGTGGTCACGGTCCGCCGTGACGAGCCGTTCTGGCTGTTCTCGTTCAGCGACAACGGGATCGGGATCGAGCCGGAATACTCCGAGCGCATCTTCGTGATCTTCCAGCGGCTGCACGAGCGCAGCGCCTACGCGGGCACCGGCATCGGCCTGTCCATGACCCGCAAGATCATCGAGTACTTTGGCGGCCGGATCTGGCTCGACACCACCTTCACCGGCGGCACGCGGTTCTGCTTCACCCTGCCGATGCCGCAGGAAACCATGACCCCCGAGCTCGCGGACCCGCTCGAGGCCCCGGACAATCAGGACGCCGCCGCGCTCCTCCCGGCCCCCGACCCGGCCGAGGCGCCCGAAGACCGACAGGACGAGGAAACCGATGACCGATTACGGTGATTCCAACGTGATAGATGTGCTCCTGGTGGAGGACGACGAGGGCGACGTCCTCATGACCAGGGAAGCCTTCGAGTACTACAAGCTAAGCAACCGCCTGCATGTCGTCTCCGACGGCGAGCAGGCCCTGCAGTTCCTGCGCAAGGCCGGCCCGTACGCCGACGCCCCGCGTCCGGGGCTGATCCTGCTCGACGTCAACCTGCCCCGCCGCAGCGGCCTGGAGGTGCTCGCCGAGCTGAAGCAAGATCCCGACCTGCTCGTCATCCCGGTGATCATGCTGACCACCTCGAGCGCCGAGGAGGACATCGTCCGCAGCTACTCGCTGCACGCCAACGCATTCGTGAGCAAGCCGGTCGACTTCGAGCACTTCATCGACGCGATTCGCCAGATCGACAACTTCTTCCTGACCCTGGTCTGCCTGCCTGGCTGACCGGGAGTACGATCTCAGCGCCGCTAAGGATATGAAGTATGAGGGGAGCCTGATGTACGACGCGATGCTGGCCGAGACCGTCACCATCCGCGGCGACGGCGGAGACGAGATCGAGGCCTACCTGGCCCGGCCGATGAGCCAGGGACCCTACGGCGGCGTGGTGGTGATCCATCACATGCCCGGCTACGACGCGCCCACCAAGGAGATCGCACGGACGTTCGCCGTGAACGGCTACAACGCGATCATGCCGAACCTTTACCACCGCGACGCTCCCGGAGCCAGCCCGGACGACGCCGCTGCGGCGGCCCGTGCCCAGGGCGGCGTGCCGGACGCCCGGCTGATCGGCGACGTGGCCGCCGCTGCCGCCTATCTGCGCGGGCTGACCTCCGCCAACGGCAAGGTCGGCGTGATCGGCTACTGCTCGGGCGGGCGCCAGTCGGTCCTGGCCGCGGTCAGCCTGCCGCTGGACGCCGCCGTGGACTGCTACGGCGCGTTCGTGGTCGGGAACCCGCCGGAGGGCATGCCGCTGAAGGTCGGCCCCATCAAGCACCTCATCAAGGACCTGTCCTGCCCGCTGCTCGGCCTGTTCGGCGCGGATGACCAGTACCCGTCGCCGGAGCAGGTGGACGAGCTCGAGCAGGAACTGAAAGCCCAGGGCAAGACGTACGAGTTCCACTCCTACCAGGGCGCCGGGCACGCGTTCTTCTCGGTGAACCGCCCCGCCTACCGCCCCGAGGCCGCGATGGACGGCTGGCAGCGCATCTTCAGCTGGTTCAGCCGCTACCTGTCCTAGCCCTCGCCCCGGTGCGTCCTGCGCGCGCGCCGCTCCTGATACCGGTCGATGGCCCGTTGCACCAGTTCTAGCTGGTACGTTGCGCCATCGACCCGGAAACAAGGACGCTCAGTGAGCGCTGGAGGCGGCCCAGATGTTGATGCCCGCTTCCACGGCGTCTTGGTCGATGGCGGTCAGCTCGGCGTCGGTGAAGTCGGTGTGAGCGGCGGCGGCGAGGTTTTCCTCTAGCTGGGCCACGCTGCTGGCGCCGATGAGGGCCGAGGTCACCCGCGGGTCCCGCAGGACCCAGGACAGCGCCATCTGGGCCAGCGTCTGGCCGCGGGACCTGGCGATCTCGTTCAGCGCGCGGACGTGCGCCAGCGTCCGGGGCGCGATCTGGTCGGATGACAGCGAGCCGTTCAGGCTGGCCCGCGAGCCGGCCGGCACGCCGTTCAGGTACTTGCCGGTGAGCACGCCCTGGGCCAGCGGCGAGAACGCTATGCAGCCCACGCCCTCGCGGTCGAGCACCTCCAGCAGCCCGCCCTCGATCCAGCGGTTCAGCATCGAGTACGACGGCTGATGGATCAGCAACCGGATGCCCATCTGACGGAGCAGGGCCACTGCCTCCGTGGTCCGTTCGGCCGAATACGAGGAAATGCCCACGTACAGGGCCTTGCCGGACCGGACCGCGGTATCCAGCGCGCTCATCGTCTCCTCAAGCGGGGTATCCGGGTCGAAGCGGTGGGAGTAGAAGATATCCACGTACTCCAGGCCCATGCGGCGCAGCGACTGGTCCAGGCTGGCTAGCAGGTACTTGCGGGAGCCGTGATCGCCGTACGGGCCGGGCCACATGTCGTAGCCGGCCTTGGTCGAGATGATCAGCTCGTCGCGGTAGGGCCGCAGGTCCTCCCGCATGATCCGGCCGAAGTTGATCTCCGCGCTGCCGTAGGGCGGGCCATAGTTGTTGGCCAGGTCGAAGTGCGTGACGCCCAGGTCGAACGCCCGGCGGATGATCGCGCGCTGGTCCTCGATCGGCTTGCCGTCCCCGAAGTTCTGCCACAACCCGAGTGAAATCTCGGGCAGCAGCACGCCGCTGCGCCCGCAGCGACGGTAGGGGATCTTGCTGTAACGGTCATCGGCGGCTACGTAGGTCATGCCAGAAAGTCTTCCATCCCCTCCCGGACGGCAGACGGCGGGCGGCTGCCGTCGCGTACCTGTTATCGTCCTGGGGGGAGACTGGGGGAGAGGAGCCACGATGTGCACGTACCTGACGGAGAAGGTCTCGATCACCGGCAGCGGGAAGGGGCCAGCCGGCTGGTTCACGGTGACCGACGCGAGCGTGTACTTCGACCACCCGGTGCACGCGCCGGCCGAGCACACCCTCAACATCGACTTCCTCGACCCGGGCGCCGGGCCTTCGGCGCGGGTCGCGGTGGAGCTCACCGCGGACTCGGCGCGGGCCTTGGTCAAGGCGATCCAGGCCACCCTGGACGCCGCGCCCCCCGGCCTGGCTACCTAGCCCGCCGCGGCCCGTCAGGGCTCCGGTCACCTGACCCCGCCGAACGCCAGGGAATGTCAGTACCTCATGCGAATATGCGTATGAAGGCCGATGGCTTACCCGGGATGGAGGCGGCAGGGATGCGGTTCGTGGTGGAGCGCGACGCGCTCGCTGAGGCGGTCGCCTGGATAGCGCGCTCACTGCCGTCCCGGCCCGTGCTCCCGGTGCTGTCCGGGCTGCTGCTCCAGGCGGCGGCCGACGGGCTGACCCTGTCCTGCTTCGATTACGAGGTATCGGCCCGGATCAGCATCGACGCGGACGTGACCGAGCCGGGGACGGCACTGGTGCCCGGGCGCCTGCTGGCCGAGATCACCCGCAGCCTGCCGGGGCACCCGGTCGAGGTGGACGACAAGGACGACGTGACCCTGACCTGCGGGCCCGCGTCGTTCAGCCTGGTCACGCTGCCCATCGGGGAGTACCCGCGGCTGCCCGAGCTGCCGCGGCTGGCCGGCACCGTCGACGGCGGCGTGTTCGCCACGGCGATCGGTCAGGTCACCCCGGCGGCCAGCCGGGACGACACGCTGCCCGTCATCACCGGGGTGAACGTCGAGATCGAGGGCGACACGATCACGCTGGTGGCGACCGACCGGTACCGGCTGGCCATCCGGGAGCTGGGCTGGAATCCCGCCCGCCCCGGGACCAGCAGCACGCTCCTGGTCCTGGCCAAGACGCTGGCCGACGCGGCCCGCATGATGGTGCCGGGCGTTCCGGTCCGGATCATGACGCGCGGCACAGACGGGACCGGGACCAGCCGGAACGGCGGGACCGATCTGGCTGGCTCGCTGCGGGCGGCCGACGCGATGATCGGATTCGAGTCGGGCGGGCGTCGGCTGACCACACGGCTGATCGCGGGGGAGTACATCAAGTACAGCTCCAAATTTCCGGCGGACTTCGGCAGCCATGGCGACATGCCGGCCGTCCCGCTGGCCGAGGCGGTCAAGCGGGTCGCGCTGGTCGCCGAGCGGGGCAGCTCGGTCCGGCTGTCGTTCGAGCCGGGGAAGGTCACCATCGAGGCCGGGACCAAGGGCCAGGCGCGGGCCCGGGAGACGGTGGCCGCCGATTTCTCCGGCGAGGAGTCCGCGATCGCGTTCAGCCCGCAGTACCTGCTCGACGGTCTCGCCGCGGCCCTGACCGCGGCAGCTGGCGCCCCGCCCTCCGCACCGGGAACCCCAGGCGCCCCCGGAACCTCGGGCGCCCCGGAGGCTCACGGCCCGGGCCAGCCCGAGCGGGACGGGACCGCGGCTCCCGCCGAGGGGCGCATCCGCCTGCAGTTCACCAGCCCGACCAAACCGGCTCTGATCACCGGCAGCCCGGGCATGAAGGGGGCAGGGGAGGTGGGTGGGGAGTCCGCCCCGGACTACCGCTACCTGGTCGTCCCGCTCCGCGCGCTGGCCAACGCCTGACCGCGGCAGGACACAGTAAGGCAACAGATTCCCTGGTCACGCTTCCGTCCGCTTCGTCCCGGCTGGATAGTCGAATTATCGGGAGAGGAACAGGGCGCCGGTGGCGGGGCCGGGCCGTGGGCGCCGCGGCCGGCAGCACGCTCGGGCTGGCCCTGCTGGTGTGCGGATGCGTGTTCGCCGCCCTGGCCGGGCCGGCGGTGAGCCTGCGCCTGCGGACCGAGGCCTTGCAGCAAGCGCTGAGCCAACTCGGGCCGCTGGGTACAGCCATCCAGGTCAGCGCGAGCTGGAATATGTTTACCGAGGCCTATACCGGCCACCCGGTCCTCACCGAGGACAACCTGTCGGCCGCGACCACCGAGATCGCTGGCGGCCTGGCGTACTCAGTGCCGATCGCCGCGGGCAGCTGGAGCGGGCTGACGACCAGGCTGCACCTGGTCGCCTCCGGGGCGGCCCGCCCTCCGGCCGGGTACCAGCCTGAGCTCGAGGTCATCTACCGTGACCAGCTGACCAGCTACGTCCAGGCCGGCGCCGGGCGGGTCACGGGCGCAGCCAACCCGCACGGTGCCATAGAGGTGACGGTCACCGAACAGACGGCGGCGCGATTCGGGCTGCACCCCGGTTCCCTGCTCAAGCTAAAAGGCCCCTCCGGACCGGTCCTTGTCCTGGTTACCGCCGTGGTACGCGAGCGCGATCCGGCCGGCACGTTCTGGACCGCGGATCCGCTCGCCGCCGCACCCGAACTGGCCAACGACCCGACCACGGGCCAGTACAGCTTGCAAGGCGCCGTCCTGGCCGGCCCGGGCCAGCTGGCCGCCATCCAGACCGCCTTCTGCCCGGTGCTCGGCGCTTCCTGTGACAGCATGCAGCTGGACTGGGAATATCCCGTGGTCTTCGGCAGGGTGACGGCGGACCAGGCCCAGGCGTTCGCGAACGACCTCGCCACCGCCGCCGACTCGCCTTTTTCGACCATCGGGTCGGCGGCGGCTGAGCTAGCGGTCGCCGCGCCGATGACCAGCACGCTGACCAGCTTCATCGCCGCCCAGTCCGCGGTGCTGGCCGTGCTGCTCTTGCTGTTCGTGAGCCTGACCGTGATCGTGCTGGCGGTCATCTTGCTGGCGGCCTGGATCGTGGTGGCCCGCCGGGACGACGAACTGATCATGCTCCGCGCGCGCGGTGCCTCCAGCCGTCAGGTGGCGACGCTGATCCTGGCCGGCGTCGCGCCCGCAGTCCTCCCGGCCGCGGTGGTCGGCGCCCTCCTGGCGGTGCTCACCGTCCCCGGCACCAGCATCACCACGGGCTGGAAGCAAGCCGCCGTCGTGGTCTTGATCGCGCTGGCCGGACCGCCGCTGATCGCGATCTGGCGGCGCCGCAGGCCTGCGCCCGCGGTCAACCCCGCGCTCATCCTGACCGCCGAGACCAGGACCGCCCGGGCCTCGGTGGCCGCCCAGCGCCGCCTGGTGGCGGGCCTGACCATCTGCGCCGCCGCGGTCGCGGGCCTGGTTATCCTGCGCGATCAGGGACTGTCGCCGGCCGGAGTCACCAACTGGTATCTCGCCGCCGCCCCGGTCCTGGTCGCCATCCCGGCCGCCCTGATCGCCATGCGACTGTACCCCCTGGCCATCCGCGCGCTGCTGCCCGTCTGGCGACGCCGGGGCGGTGTGGCCGGCTACGTCGGTCTGGCCGGTGCCGTCGAGCGCCGGACAGCCACCGCTCTGCCCGCCTTCACCCTGGTTCTCGCCCTGACCCTGGCCGCCTTCGCGGGCATGGTCAACGGCACGATCGTCGGCGGCCAGATCTCCTACTCCTGGCAGGCCACCGGCGCCAACGCCGTCATCGCCACCAACAGCGCCGCGGCCCCGGCCACGCCCGGCCTGGTGAAGTCGATCATGGCGGTTCCCGGCGTGCGGCACGCCACCGCGGCGTGGACCACCACCTGGCAGATGCCGCTCGGGCAGCAGCTCACCGTGGCCGCGATCGACCCGGCCGGGTACGCGGCGATGACCACGGATACCCCGTTTCCCGGCGTCCCGGTCAGCGCCTTCGGTCCCGCGGATAGCACGCCGGTCACCGCGGCCACCGTCATCCCCGTGCTTGCCTCGCCGTCGGCCGCCGCGGCGCTGGGCCCGGGGATCAACCAGCTGACGTCACAGGAGCCGATGGGACCGATCCGGATCCGGGTCGCCGGCCTGGTGGCCAGGACCCCGGCCCAGCCGGGCGGCGGCATGTTCGTGCTCATGCCATTGCGCACCCTGCCCGGCGTCCTCGGCCAGCCAGTGCCCAACCTGGTCCTGGTCACCGGGCCTGACATGGACCGGGCCAAGCTCTCCCGGCTGATCGGCAACGCGCTGCCCGCCGCCACCCTCGAGTACCGGGCCGATGTCCTGAACGGCCTCGGCAGCGCGCCGCTCCAGCACGCCGCGGCCCTGCTGATGACGCTCACGGCGGTGGCCGCCGCCGGACTGGCCCTGCTCAACCTGGTCTTCGGCCTGGCCCTGGGGGCCGGGGACCGGGAGCTGACCCTGGCCAGGCTCAGCGTCATGGGCTATGCGCGCAGCGCCAGCCTCGTGTTGCTGATGGCGCTGCCCGCCGTGCTCGCGGCCTTCGCCGCCGCGGCCGGGTGCGCCCTGCTCCTGCCGATCCTGGTCGGCCCGGCGCTTGACCTGTCGGTCTTCACCGGGCCGGGCGCGTCGGTCATCTACCGTCCCGACCTGGCCGCGCTCGGCGTGCCGTGCGCGGTGATCCTGCTGCTCCTAGGGGCGGCCCTGGTCGCTGAGGCCAGCCGGTCGCGCCGCCACGGAGTCACCGGCCTGCTGCGCGTGCAGTGACCGGCTAGCCTCTCCCGGGGCCCGGGAACGGATACGGCCCCGGGTAAGCGTGCCGGGACATCCAGGCCATGATCAGGATCCAGGTGGCCAGTGCGAACAGCAGCAGCGCGAACACCATGAACCGGCCGGCATCCTGGTCGGGGACCGGCTGGGGCGGTTCGCCGCGCGCGGCCCGGGGCGGGTGCGGCAGATCGGCCATCAGGCCGTCGATCTGGCCCTGGGTCTTCGCGGCCAGCGCCAGATCGATGCGCTCGGTCAGCTCGTCGAAGGTGCAGCCAGGCCCGCCACGAAGTGCTCCCGTAGCTGGGCCATCGTGGCGTCGCGTTCAGCGTCGCCGATCCGGAGGTCGTAGTCATAGCGGGTGGCCCCAGGCACGCGCCATCCCGGTACGAGCTGCTCACGCGGCTGCCCCGCGTCGGGATCGTGTTCTAGCATTCCGCTTCGGACGTCGTATCGCCTCGTCATCGGGTTTCCGGGTTCGCCAAGCCGACTACCTGTGTTCCACGATAAGTCGGCGGAGCCCGGCGCGGAACCCGGCTGAGCAGAGAATCGGCGGCAACCCGTCACCTCGGCCGCCGGGACGGTCAGCCGCGGCCGGTCAGAAGCGCGGACCCCTCGGTCCCCGCCGCGGGCCCCGCGGACCCCGCGGGCCGCCCGGACCCCGGCGCCCGCCGAACCCGAACAGCCGCTTGAGGAACGCGAGCGCCGCGATGAGCAGGGCGATGGCCAGCGGCCGGCCGCCGCCGATGCCGAACAGCGTCACCGCGCCGAATACCAGCGCCACCCACATCAGTACCAGCAACGGCGCGAAGGCCGCCCGCCCGTACCGGCGGCCGCTCCCGGTGCCGTAGTCCCAGCCGGACCGGCCCGTCGGTCCCGGCCAGGCCTGCCCCTGCCACGCCGTGTTGCCGAAGCCCGCGGCCGGCGCGTCGGTGAGCGGGCGCGCGACGTGCGGCAGGTCGCGCATCACGACGTCGAGGTCGGTCTTGGTCTTGGCCGCGAACGTCTGGTCTAGGCGTTCGTTCAGCTCATCCAGCGTCAGTCGGCCATCCGCGTAGTGCTCGCGCAGCTGGGCTGCGATCGAATCGCGATCGGCGTCCCCGATGCGCACGTTGAATTCCGATGCCATCGTGCCCTCCGTAGCAAGAACCGGGGAATCCCAGGTGCCTCCACGATATATCGCGAGAGATCGGACGGCAAGCCGAAACCCGCTTAGTGCGGAAGCCTGAAGGCCAGCCCGCCGACGCCTGAACGCGGGCCCGCCCGAACCCGAGAGCCCGCAGGACGGACAGCGGTCACGGCGTGCCGCTGCTCGTGCTCGCGTTCCGCCCCGCCGCTGCCGCTCACGGGAGCGGTCCTGTTCGCGTGCGGCCTCGGCTTCGCCTACGCCCTCGGCGTTCAGGTCTTGACCCGCCTACCCGAATAGGTCACTATCAGTAGTGAAATGACCACATTTAGTGGATTCCGCACTGCTCAGCAGATGAGGGGCCCGGGGCATGGAATACGGGCTGATCGCCGCCCTCGGATGGGGCGTATCCTCCGTCGCGGCGACGCATGCGGCCCGGCGGATGGGCACCCTCGCCGCCCTGCTGGCCAGCCAGGTTACGGGTACGATCGTCCTGACCGTGGTCCTGGCCGCCATGCACCCGCACCTGCTGGCGCTGCCCGGTGCCGCGGTGCTGGGCCTGGCCGGGGCCGGGTTCCTGAGCCTGGTCGGCTGGCTGACCTATTACCGGGCCCTGGAATACGGCCCGGTCGGGATCGTCAGCGGAACCGCGGCGACCTACGGGGGAGTCACCGCGCTGCTCGCCATGCTGGTCCTCGGCGAGCCGCTCGGCGTGTACGGCGGTCTGGGCGACGCGCTCGCCGTCGCGGGTGTCGCCACGGCGGCCATGCGCGTCACCACCGGGCCGTCGGACGCCGGCTGGCGGCAGGCCTTCGGCGGGCCGTGGGCCGGGGTGAACGGCAGCCGCGCGCCGCTGCTGCCCGGCGTGGCGGGCCGTGCCCGGCCGCGCCGTAGGCCCTGGCCGGGCCTCACGCTGGCGCTGGCCTCCGCCGCTACCTACGGAACCGGCGCCTTCTGGCTCGGCATGTACGCCGCGGCCGCCGGATGGCTGGTGTCCGCGCTGACGGTCTACGTCATCTCGGTCACCGTCCTGCTGGCCGCCCTTATCTGCAAGCACAAACGCCCGGAAGGCGGCATGGCCGCGGCCGCCTGGGCCATCACCGCCGGCCTCACCGAGGCCGCGGCACTGGTCGCGTTCGCCCGCGGCGGGCAGGCCGGTCAGGTCGCCGTCACCGCCGCCGTCTCCAGCACCTACCCGGTGATACCGCTGGCCGCGGGCTTGCTGCTGTTCCGGGAGCGGCTCAGCGCGCTGCAGGTCTTCGGCATCTGCGTCGCCGTGACCGGCCTAACCCTGGTCAGCATGTCCAGCCGGCTGGTCTAGAGCGAGGGCCCGGGTCCGGCGGCCGACGGCCCGGAAGGCTCGGTGCCGATCTCGGTGTCGATGCTCATCCTCCAGCCCACGGCGGCCGGCGCCTGCCGCCCTATGGGGTGCGTGTGCCCCTGACCCCGTCTACGGGACCGGGGTGCCGCGAGTCCCACCGGGCAGCACACGCCGAGCACGTTAGTGCAGGCAGGACCATAACCGCGGTGTGCAGCGCCCGTACGCGCGGGCGCTGCGCTGCATGGCCGGTGTGCGGGCGTTATGTGGGTGCCGGGTGGGCGCGGCGGCTAGCAGCTGGCCCCGGGCGCCTTCGTCCGGGGGAGATGCCTGGGTGCCTGGCACTGCCGTGCATACACTGAAGCCATGAGCGAGCCGGCACAGGATGTTCCTGTCAGCAGTCCCGCCATCGAGCGGGCCGTGGACCTTGCTCGCCGCGGCGTCATCACCCATCTCACCATTCACGGCGAGCGGGTGGCCGCCATCGTGCCCGAATCTGTCATCGACGCTCTCCGCGCCGCCGAGGACGCTGAGGACGCCGCCGACGCCGACGCCGCCATGGACGAGCCTGGCGAGCCGGTTCCCTGGGAGCAGGTCAAGGCCGAGCTGGATCTGTAGGCGGGCGCGCCCGGCATGGCTGCCTACACCATTGATGTCCGGCCGCGTGCCCGCCGCTCGCTGCGGCAGCTTGACCCGTCTGTCCGTAAGGCGATCGCCCAGGTCGAACTCGTTCTCGACGCGCTGGAGAATTTCCAGGCGCCTGGCTCGTTCGGCATGCTCGTCGTACTGGTCCTGCTCGTCGTTACGGCGGACCTGGTGGGGCCCTGCGGACAGTTCCGCGAGCGTGATGGCGCTGATCGCTACCTCGTCCGGCAACTCGCCGGGATCGATCCACGGACGCAAGATCAAGATATTGGTATCGAGCATGCCCTGCCGGTGACGGTCACCGTTCATAGGGGTCGGCCGCCAGGTGATCCTGCGCGGCGTCCTGGTCAGCCCGGAATGCACCGGGATCGATAGCCGGGGCGTTGCGCGACATGGCGGTGAATTCCTGCCGGGAAACGAACCGGCGCCGGCTCCGTAGCGGGATCAGCTCGCCGATACGGCGGCCGTCCCGGGTGACAGTAAAGGACTCCCCGTGCTCGACGGCGTCCATGATCTCCCGGGACCTGGTCCGCAGGTCGCGCTGGGTGATCTCGGGATGAGCGGTCACCTCCTCAGGTTAGCACCCGGTGCTATCTGGTGCTGCGCTCTCGGTTGCGAGGGCACCGCATCATTATCCGGAACGGGCACTGGCTCTACGGTCCGAGCCAGGCCCTTCCCGGCCGCCACGATGGCGCACCGGTTACCCGCGACCTGGAAGGCGCAGGCAAAGATGACCTGCTCAGTCATGCGGCCGATCATGCCTGGGGAACGGGCGCTGCGGTTGCCGCCTGCCTGGCGAGCAGTGCGGCGGCGCGCGGTCAGATCACCTCCTCCTGGCCGCACAGTGAAGGAACGGGCGCGGGCCCGTCAAAATCTGAGCCTTTTCGTGGTGAGTTGTGAGTACTAGAGTCTGTTACCGTTCTTGCTCCGATGAAGGCACGTGAACAGACCCAGGCTGCGTCCCCGGTTCGGGCCACAGCGGCGAAGTGGAGGACTTGAGATGAGAAGTTCGCGCGCACTGGTTCGCGGCGCGGCCGTGGTAGCGATCGCGGCGCTCGGGGCGCTCGGGGCGGGCAGCGGTGCAGTGGCTCCGGTCGCCGCCGCGGTGGCTCCGGCGGCCGCGGTCCAGCCGGTACCGTTTGCGGCCGGGCACGTCATCAGGGCGGCGGGCCATATGGCGCAGCCGCCGACCACGGCGTACTGCGAGGCGAACTTCGGCATCGCCTGCTACCAGGTCTTCCAGCTCCAGCGGGCCTACAACCTGGGCCAGGTGTTCTCCAAGGGAATCGAGGGACAGGGCGAGACGATCGTCATCGTCGACGCCTTCGGCTCCCCGTCCATAATCAACGACCTGGTCAACTTCGACGCGGGGATGGGCCTGCCCAACCCGCCCTCCTTCCGGGTGATCACCCCGGAGGGCCCGATCACGACCAACCCCTCGAACTGCACGTCCAAGTTCAGACCGACCGGCCCTGATCTGTGCTCCGACTACTACGGCTGGACCGACGAGACGAGCCTCGACGTCGAGTGGTCGCACGCGATGGCCCCGGAGGCCAACATTCTTCTGGTCGAGACCCCGGTGACGGAGACCGAGGGCATCTACGGGTTCCCGCAGATCGTGGCGGCTGAGAACTACGTCGTTGACCACCACCTCGGTGACGTGATCACCCAGAGCTTCGGCGCCAACGAGTCGACCTTCACCAGCCCGAGCCAGATCTACTCGCTGCGCTCCGCGTACATCAACGCGGCCCTGCACGGGGTGACCGTCCTGGCGGCGAGCGGCGACCAGGGCTCGACCGACTACATCTGCGAACCGAGCTCGGGTTGCGCCAACCCGAACGACGCGATCTGCTGTAGCTCGACCAGGGCGATCGACTGGCCCTCGTCGGACCCGCTGGTCACCGCGGTGGGCGGCACCCAGCTACAGCTCGACGCTAATGGCAACCGGACCGCTCCGGACAGCGTCTGGAACGACCTCAGCTCCACCGTCGGGGTGCCAGGGCCCGTCTACACCTGGGGATCGGGCGGCGGAGGCCACTCCACGGTCTTCTCGCGCCCGCAGTTCCAGAACGGGGTCGCAGGCACCGTCGGCGACAGCCGGGGCACGCCTGACATCGCGATGAGCGCCGCGGTCAACGGGGCGGTCGACTTCTACGACACCACCGACCCGGGAGTCGCCGGCTGGAGCATCGTGGGCGGGACCAGCGAAGCCTCCCCGCTCTTCTCCGGGATCGTCGCCCTGGCCGACGAGGTGGCGGGGCACAGCCTCGGCTACCTGAACCCGGCCCTGTACGCCATGGCCCGCAGCGGAGTGCGCGACGGCATCGTGCCGATCTCCCAGGGCACCAACAACTACACGTTCTGCAAGGCCGCTGACATCGGGAGCAACGGTGCCTGCGCCTCGAGCTCCGACCTCGTGTCCGTCCCTGGCTTCTCCGCCAACGGCACCTACAACAACGCGACCGGGTGGGGCACCGTGAACGCTGCCTTGTTCGTTCCGGCGCTGGCCCGCTTCGCGGGATAGACAGAGCTGAACCTCCGTCGGCCGTGACCGGCAGGCGGAGGGAGGGGGCGGCC